>QXPY01000009.1 GCA_003583745.1 Rhodocyclales bacterium GT-UBC
GGAACCTGCCCGCTTCGCAGCGATGCGGCGAATGATCGGAATCCGCAAATATGTGCAGAATGGCATCTGGGATTTGCTTAGCTACGTATTTGGCTGTACCCAGTCCGTAAAAGTTGCTTTGGCCACCATAGACCAGCATCGAGGGTACGGTGATCTTAGCAAGCACATCACGATAGTCGGCAGCAGTTAGGCTTGCCCAGCATTTGATGAGCGGCGCAGGGTTTTGGGCTCGCAGTGCCATCCGAGAGCGTTCCCACCCTGATGTGCCGGCTAAGTATTTTTCGCTGGCTTTGGTATTGAGTCCAAACGCCGTTAGTCGGAGAACCGTCTCGGCAAAATCCTCATTGAGTTTTTGCATCATTGTTGCGGCCTGATTCTGATTGAAATTGCCATAGATTCCCAAATCCCAATGGTCATCAGTTACTAGTTTCGGAGACTGGTCAATAATGCAAATTTTTCTCAGCGCCCCCAGTCCGAAATCTCGGATGAACTGCCATAACGTCAGCGCTCCCATGGAGTGACCAATTACTACCGCCTTTTCTAAGCGATAGTGTTCAATTAGATTGGCCAAGTCTCTTGCCATTCGTTCGACAGTAGGCGGTGCATTTTTTAAAAGTGCATGTCCACCATGGCCTCGTGCATCCCAATTAAATACGCGGTGGCGCTCGCTCAATATTGAAGTGAAGGGTAACCATTCCTGATGGCTTGATGTCCAGCCGTGAAGCATGATCAGCGGTGTTCCATGCCCCGATATCCGGAGGAAGATTTTTGCGCCATCATCGGCGATGAAGTGCTGCATAACACGCATTTCGAATAAGGAGGGGCAAGTATAATCCGCCGTTTACTGTGCAGGAGTTGCTTATGTTTGATTGGCGAGATTACGAGAATGGCATCATTGCATTTGATGCAGGTTATGTACGCCCTATCCTGGCAGCGATCCACATGATCGTCGAAAATGGACGGGTGGCCTTTGTCGACACCGGCAGCAATGACTCTCTTAACAATGCATTGGCGGCACTTCGACGCATCGGGTTGGACGAAGCGTCGGTCGATTTCGTCATCCTCACTCATATCCACCTCGATCATGCTGGTGGGGCTGGAAGGATGATGTCCTATTTTCCCAACGCCAAGCTGGTGGTCCATAGTCGGGGAGCACGCCATATGGCGGAGCCTTCGAAATTGGTTGCCGGCGTAACGGCGGTTTACGGTGCCGAATACGTTCAGCGAGTGTATGGTGAAATTTTGCCAATTCCAAAGGATCGAATCATCGAGGCGGTTGATGGCTTGACGTTGTCACTGGCTGGGCGAGAGTTATGCTGTCTCGACACTCCCGGTCATGCCCGACACCATATCTGTATCGTCGATAATACGACCACCGGTATTTTCACTGGCGACATGTTCGGCCTGTCTTATCGAGAACTGGATGTCGATGGACGTCAATTTATTTTCCCAACGACGACGCCCACGCAGTTCGAACCGGAAGAGATGCGACAATCAATTCAACGCCTTCTGTCAATGAACCCTGAGGCAATGTATTTGACGCATTACAGCCGACTCCCCGATGTCGGCCATCAGGGAGAAGAGTTGCTTCGCCACCTTGATGCATTGGTAGATTTGGCGCTAGCGCGTAAAAATACTGGTAAATCGCGCCATATGGATATCAAGCAAGCAATTACTAGGTATCTCCTTGATGCCATCAAAGAGCATGGTTGCCTGCTCTCTGAAGATGATTTGATGGCAATCTGGGAGACCGATATCGAACTCAACGCGCAGGGACTTGGTGTTTGGCTTGACAGCCTAAATGCATGAGTTGTTGCCAGAAATCGTTAAACGATACGAGAGGTCGTGGCTGGGGTGGATTGATTTACTAGTAAATTGAGGGCATGTGCCGCTGCAGCCATGCCGAATACCGAGGTGACGCATACCGACGAGCCAAATCCTGCACAGTTGAGGCCAGACGGACCGCGCCCGATATCGCAGTTGCTGTCTTTTTGGGGATAGCGTAGTGGTTCAGTTGAGAATACCGCAGGAATACCAAACTTTTTCTTGCCATCCTTGGAAAAACCGTAGTCGCGCCTAAGAATAGACCGGAGTCTGGCTAAAAGAGGGTCTTGAATGGTTTTACTCAGATCGTCGATTCGAATCTGAGTGGGGTCGAGTTGTCCGCCTGCGGCACCGGCGACAATGATCGGCAGCTTACGCTGACGACAAAAAGCAATCATTGATGCTTTGGTTTTAACTTGGTCGATTGCATCGACCACGACTGAATAGCCGCGACCAAGTGTCTCTGTGACATTGTCTGGGGTGACGAAATCCTCGATGCAGTGGACAACGCAGGCTGGATTGATCGCCATGATTCGTTCTGCCATCGCATCAACCTTCGCTTTGCCGAAAATTTCGCCGAGTGCATGAATTTGTCGATTGGTATTCGATTCAGCGACCATATCCAGGTCAATGAGTGTAATTTCACCCACGGCATTTCTTGCCATGGCTTCTGCCACCCAAGAGCCAACGCCTCCGATGCCGACGATGCAAACATGGGCCTCGCGTAAACGACAGGCGCCTTCGTTCCCGTAAAGCCGGGCGACGCCTCCAAAGCGCCTTTCTAAATCGTTTGACATCAGCTTTCGATAGTCTTACGTATTACTGCGTTGAAGGGGGCGATCCATTCCGGTGCAAATTGTTTGTCACAGGCATTGATCTCGGCAATTGCGCGCAATACCGAGCGATTTTTCCCGCGATGGATATGCTTCAGCATGACAGCCTCAAATGCATCAACAATAGCCAGGATTTTTGCGCCAGCACAAATTTCCGGGGCGATTAGGCCTTTGGGGTAGCCTTCGCCGTTCGGCATCTCGTGATGTTGCGCAATCATTTCCGCAGCGGCTTCCCAGCCTTGCATGCGTTGCAATAGTCCGGCCGCAAAGCCAGGGTGGTTGCGTAGCGCCTGCTTGTCGTCAGCAGTCATTTTGCCGACCTTGAGCCAAATGGCTTCAGGTAGGAACATCATTCCAAGGTCGTGCAGATATACCGCCGCTTCGAGTTGAATGGGGTCGACTGTGTGACCGGTCGCCTTGTTGGTCTCAAGTGCCAGGCGCAGGATGCGCATGGTTCGGCCTTTAAAAAGCGGCGAGCGGCTTTCCAGTTGCAGGGCCAGTGAACGGAAGAATTGCAGGTCGGTGGGCGCGTTCTTTTGCTCGCTTTTAGGCGTCGCTACGCGGGGGGCTCGGCTAGAGATATCGCCAATTACCGAAGGAAAGCCGGTTACCAACTCAATCAGTTCGGCACATTTTTCGTCGACCGCATCAGTTTGGGCAAGGGCCAGCATGTCCAGGCCCTGGATGAGTTCGGCTAAATGCAAATTGTCGAGCGAGCGGTGGTGCAGCAAGGCATCTGTGGCCAGTTCGAGACGGTCGATGGCTAGAAGGATCAATTCAGCCAGGAGATCGGAGAAAGGAATTTCACCGTCCCGGAAACGCGACATGATCGATTCGATCGGGTGGGCAATCGCTGCACCCAATTCGAATTTACACAAAGAGGCATCACCCTTGATGTTATGGATTGCGCGAAAAAGGTCCGCCGTGACATCCCGGTCAGTAGGGCTTTTTTTCAGGCGGGCGACATCGTTTTCAACCTGAGGTGCGCGATCGCTAAGAACGTCGGCAAATTCTTCGAGTGCCTCACGGTCTTGGATGATCGGCGAATTGATCGAGCGAATATCCATCCCAGTCTCCCCCTGTTTGTTCTAAGACCGAGAGTTTAGCCCAAACTCCCGTCAAATCAGCGCTTGTCACCCTCTTCACGGCCTTGACTGGACCCCCTTCGCCACCTAAGATTCCGCGCTTACTTAGAGAACTTGCTACCGTGACACTGGATCAGCTTTACGCCCTTATCGGGCCTGATATGAAGGCCGTTGATGCGGTCATCCGCGACCGTCTTTACTCCGAAGTGGTTCTGGTGCGTCAGGTGGCCGAATATATTATCAATAGCGGCGGCAAGCGCATGCGTCCGGCATTGGTCTTGTTGGCCGCTGGCGCGATGGGCTATCGCGGATTGCGTCACCATGAAATGGCTGCCGTAATCGAGTTTATTCATACCGCGACCTTGCTTCACGACGATGTGGTTGACGAATCCGCTTTGCGACGTGGGCGCGATACCGCCAACGCAATGTTTGGTAACGCAGCCAGTGTATTGGTCGGTGATTTTTTGTACTCCCGCGCATTTCAGATGATGGTCGCGGTTAACGACATGCGGGTGATGCAGGTCTTGTCGGATGCCACAAATATCATCGCCGAGGGTGAAGTGCTGCAGTTGATGAATTGCCATGACGCTGATGTCGATGAGGCGCGCTACATGCAAGTTATCCACTACAAAACTGCAAAGTTGTTCGAGGCGGCTGCACAGTTGGGCGCCATTCTCGGTAATGCCACGCCCGAGGTTGAACAAGCGTTGGCCGCTTACGGCATGCACTTGGGTACGGCATTTCAGTTGGTTGATGATGTACTGGACTATTCCGGCCAAGAGGCCGACACCGGTAAGCACCTAGGAGACGATTTGGCGGAAGGCAAGCCAACATTACCCTTGATCTATGTGATGCAACACGGCACTCCCGAACAATCGGCTTGTGTTCGCAAAGCGATTGAAGAGGGGGGGCGCGATGACTTCCCGTTGGTGTTGGATGCAATCCGAAATAGCGGTGCTTTGGCGCATGCTCGCGAGCGCGCCAAGCAGGAGGCCGAACTCGCCAGAACATCAATTCTGTGTCTGGGGGATTCACAATTCAAAAAAGCTCTGCTAGAATTGACCTTCTTCGCAGTTGAGAGAAATCACTGATCTCTTTCAGCGGCACTCGGAGTGTAGCTCAGCCTGGTAGAGCACTGCGTTCGGGACGCAGGGGTCGCATGTTCGAATCCTGTCACTCCGACCAATTCAAGCCCCAGTAAATCATCGATTTACTGGGGCTTTTGGTTTTTGTTGTTGCCCTAAAGGATCTTTCCATCTGGCTGCGTCACGCAACTGGTACAGAACGCATGCCTGTCATCTACCCGCCGCCAATCTCTCGCCAGGCCGCAATGAACAACCTGGTGGGTTAGCACTGCTAGGCTATTATTTGCGTTGCTGATGAGTAGAGATGGTTTGTATTCGGCAAATGGTTGATCCTGACAATGCCGCATCGCAGTCTTTCTGCCTTCCCTTTAAATGCATACGCGGCGGTGCGTGGAGCCAAAATGAAGTATCTGTTGCTGTTGGTATTCCTCTATGTGATTTGGCGTTTATGGCGTGCTCGAAATCGGAGAGGGCTGCGAGGAGAGCGTTCGCGCTCAAATCCTTCTGCTGAACGAATGTTGGTTTGCGAGCATTGCGGCGTGTATTTCCCGGAGGGTGAAGGGACAAAATTTGCTGGTCGGGCCTATTGTTCGGTTGCACATCAGCATGCCGCGCAGTCGGTAACACGGAATGACTGACTGGCTTTCTTCTACTTGGGAGGCTAACTGGCGGCCTTTCCAGTATTTCAATCTGTACCGTCTCATCCTGGCTGGCTTGTTCTTTCTGGCCATCTATTTGCCACATGACTGGACCGGGCGTTTCGATCTGTCACCCACGCCCGCTCTGGTTTCACTGGCTGTAGCCTATTTGCTTGCCATCATGGGAGGGCTGCTGCTTTCGATGCATTGGCAGAAGCGCTTCAATTTCCAGTTGTCCTTGCAGGTCCTTGTGGATGCAACTGCAATCAGTCTATTCATGTATGCGGCAGGTGGTGTCAGCTCGGGAATAGGTGTGTTGTTGCTGGTTTCTCTTGCTGCAGCGAGCCTGGTCGGACGAGGGAGATTGGTTCTTTTCTATGCTGCCGTGACGACGCTGGCGGTATTGTTCAGTCAAATTGTTGGGGTACTGGTTCGCGGTTTCGAGTTGGCGACGGTATTTCAGAGTGGCCTTTTGTCAGCAGGCTTTTTTGCCACAGCGATCCTGGCTCGCCTCCTTGGCCAGCGAGTCATGGTCAACGAAGACTTGGCTCGACGCCGGGGGGAGGCTCTGGATAATCAGATCAGGATTAGTCAGCGGGTCGTCGAGCGGATGCAGGATGGAATCCTTGTGGTCGCTCGGGATGGCCGGATTCTTAGACGAAATCCGGTTGCCGCCACGATGCTGCTCTTGGCGGATGAATCCATCGTCGATGTTGCCAGCGTCACGGATGCGCTCGACTCGGGGTTGAGAGCCTGGCGGGATGCCGCTGGTGCGGATTCGGTTCATTTTGTCGGGCCGGGAGGCCTGACGTTGCGGGCCCGTTTTGAGCAGACGGATAGTTCCGATGGTGAAGTATTGGTGTTTCTCGACGATGTTGGCAGGGTCAAGGAGCGGGCACAGCAATTGAAACTTGCATCGCTCGGTAGATTGACGGCGAGCATCGCGCATGAAATTCGCAATCCGCTTTCGGCGATCAGTCATGCAGGAGAGCTGTTGCGCGAGGAGCGGCGCGGCGAGATGCAGGATCGCCTGCTGCGTATTCTGCATGACAATGTTTCCCGACTGGACCGCATCGTTGGCGATGTGCTCGAATTGGGGCGGCAAAATCGCGCAGAGCCGGAGCTGCTCGACATTGCCGATTTTTGTTCTGGTTTTATCGAGCGGTTTCTCGTCACCGAAGGCATGCCCAGCGATGTCGTCCTGTTTTCCTGCCCACCTCAGGCAAAGCTTTGTTTCGACCGATCCCATCTGAACCAAGTGCTATGGAATCTGCTGGGAAATGCATTGCGGCATTCGACACGAGGTGCGGCAGCCGTTCAGGTCGAAGTTGTACAGGGGGCAGCTCTGGGGCTAGTAGAATTACACGTTCTGGATGATGGTGAGGGTGTGCCGGAGTCTATTCGCGAGCAGATTTTCGAGCCCTTTTTTACGACGCACACCTTGGGTACAGGCCTGGGATTGTTCATTGCCCGGGAGTTGTGCGGGGCGAATGGTGCTGTTCTGGAACTGGCGACAGATTCGATTGGCGGCCATTTCATTCTTATCGGGAGAAGCGATACGTGTCAGTAGCCAGAAGTGACAGACGGCCGAGTGGGGAGTTGCCTCGGGTGCTGGTCGTCGATGATGAGCCGGATATCCGTGAGTTGATCGACCTCACCTTGTCGCGCATGGGTTTGGCGGCTGAATGCGTTGGCAGCGTTGCTGAAGCCAGGCAGGCCTTGGCTGTGCAGCGCTTCCATCTGTGTTTGACTGACATGCGTCTACCCGATGGGGAAGGGCTCGATATCGTACGTTGCATCGCCGAGCAGCACGCGCAAACCCCGGTGGCGGTGATCACCGCCTTCGGTAGTGCCGAGAACGCGGTTGCCGCGCTCAAGGCGGGCGCGTTCGACTACCTCTCCAAGCCGGTCGGACTGGAACAATTGCGGGCCCTGGTCAAATCGGCCTTGCGTCTGCCCGAGGGGAGTGTTGAGGAGAACCCGCTGCAGTCGCTGATCGGTGATTCGCCGAGCATGCAGCAGGTACGCGACATGATCGAAAAACTGGCCCGTAGCCAGGCACCGATCTACATTTCGGGGGAGTCGGGGAGTGGAAAGGAACTGGCGGCCCGCTTGATCCACCTGCGTAGCGCCCGGAATGCCGGTCCCTTTGTGCCGGTCAACTGCGGAGCAATCCCAGAAAACTTGATGGAAAGCGAGTTTTTCGGCTATCGGAAGGGCGCGTTTACCGGGGCGGACGGCGACAGGGAAGGCTTCTTTCAAGCTGCGGGCGGCGGCACACTTTTCCTTGATGAAGTTGCCGATTTGCCTTTAGCCATGCAAGTCAAACTGCTGCGCGCCATTCAGGAAAAGCGGGTGCGTAAAGTCGGCTGCGTCACCGAGGAACCGGTGGATGTCCGCATCATTTGCGCGACGCATCGCAATTTACGTGAATGTGTCGATAAGGGCCTGTTTCGTCAGGATCTCTATTACCGTCTGAACGTGATCGAATTGCGCATGCCTCCGTTGCGCGAACGTCTGGAAGACATCCCGCCATTGGTTGAGGCAATTTTGCACCGTCTGTTCGGTGATGCTCCGCCAAGGTTGTCGTCGGGCGCCATCAAGGCACTGGAGCAGTATCCTTTCCCTGGTAACGTCCGTGAGCTAGAGAATATTCTCGAGCGGGCGACTGCATTGTGTTCGAGCGACCAGATCGAGGCCGATGATCTTCATCTCGAACCGGAAGAGGCTGCAGGTGAAGCGCAGGGGCGGGGCAGTGAAACGCTCGATGACTATCTCAATCGACTGGAGCGCCAGGCCATTCTTGAGGCCTTGCAGAAGACCGAGGGTAACAGGACCGCGGCGGCACGTCTCCTCGGCGTGACTTTCCGTTCGATGCGCTACCGGCTCGAGCGTCTGGGTATCGAATGATGACCTGGCTGCCAGGTGGTTGGCTGGATGGCGTCCGGCATCTGTCTTCCCTCAATTTTGGCGAGCGTCCGGCCGCTTGTCCGGTATCCCTGGTCGTCATCCACAACATCAGTTTGCCACCTGAGCAATTCGGCGGTGAGTGGGTGGAGGATTTCTTCACCAACCGGCTAGATGCTTCGGCGCATCCCTATTTTGCCGAGATTGCCGATTTGCAGGTGTCGGCGCATTTTTATGTCCGGCGGGATGGGCAGATCGTGCAGTTCGTCGGTTGCGATGACCGCGCCTGGCATGCCGGGCGTTCCTGCTGGCAAGGACGGGACAACTGCAATGACTACTCGGTCGGCATCGAGTTGGAAGGCTCGGATTTCCAGCCGTTCGAGTCCGTGCAATACGCCGCCCTGTGGCCCCTGCTCAATGCCTTGCTGGCGCGCTACCCGATTACCGATTTGGCTGGGCATAGCGATGTCGCTCCCGGGCGCAAGACCGACCCCGGTCCATTTTTCGACTGGTCGACTTTGCGTCGGCGTTACCCCGGTTTGCGTTTACCGTCCGAAATAGTCGGTTAGGCGGCGAGCTGCTTCGGCCAGCCGTTCGACATCGGTGGTGTAGGCGAAGCGGATGTGCTTTTCCGGTGCATTGCTACCGAAATCGAGACCGGGGGTGGCGGCGACCCCGGCTTTTTCCAGCAGGTCTTTGGCCAGCGTGAAACTGTCCTCGGCCAAGGCGGAGCTGTCGCAATAAAGATAGAAGGCGCCTTCCGGGCGTGCTGTGACGCGAAAGCCGATCTGCTCCAGAGCCGGGGCCAGAAAGTCGCGGCGGCGCCTGAATTCGGCGCGCCGGGCTTCGAGGATGGCCAGGGTCTCGGGGGCGAAGGCAGCCAGTGCGCCATATTGCGCTGGCGTCGACGGACAAAGCACCAGATTCTGGGCCAGTTTCTCGACATCGCGGACATACGCCTCGGGGATGACCATCCAGCCAAGTCGCCAGCCGGTCATCTGGAAATATTTCGAGAAGCTCTGAATGACCCAGATGTCTTCGCCGGTGGCGCAGGCGGTCGGCGCATCGATTTCATAGGTTAGCCCGTGGTAGATCTCATCGACCAGGAAATGCCCGCCATGCCGGCGGCAGGTGTCGGCCAGCGCCGCAATTTCTTCGGAGGTCAGCAGCGTACCGGTCGGATTGGCTGGCGAGGCCAGCAGCAGGCCGGCAGTCCGTTCGTTCCAGGCCGTATCGACTTGCGCCGGCGTTGGCTGGAAGTTGTTTTCTGGTCCGACCGCCAAGGCGACGGCTTGCCCTTCGTAGGCGCGCAGGATATGGCGGTTACAGGGGTAGCCGGGGTCTGTCAGCAGCCATTCGCTGCCTGGATCGGCGAGACAGGCAAAGGCCAGATTGAGGGCGCCCGAGGCACCATTGGTCACCGCAATGCGCGTGGCTGGTACGTGGACGCCGTAGCGTGTTTGGTAGAAGGTGGAAATGGCTTGACGCAGTTCGGGCAGGCCTAGCGCCTGAGTATAAAGCGTGCGGCCTTCGCTGATTGCGGCACAGGCAGCCCGGCTGATTGGCTCCGGGGTCGGGAAGTCCGGCTCGCCGACTTCCATGTGAATGATGTCGCGCCCTTCTGCTTCCAGTTGGCGGGCGCGGGTCAGCAATTCGACGACGTGGAAGGGGGCAATTTCGGCGAGGCGTGCGGCAGGGTGATACATGTGGTGCTCCAATGGAAAACGGCCACCCGGTCTTGCAACCGCGGTGGCCGTTTGCTTATCGCTTAGAAACGATGCTCAGGCAGCATCCTTGAAGATGCCCATTTCAAACAGTTCGCGCTTCAATACGAGTTCGCGCGGCATCTTTTCGCCCATCTTGTCGAACCACTCCTTGTGGCCGGCCAGTTCGGCCTTCCAGGCTTCCGGATCGATGGTGCTGAGGGCCTCGAAATCAGCCTTGTTGATGTCGAGGCCAGTCCAGTCGATATCCTCGAACTTCGGCATCCAGCCCAGCGTGGTTTCCTTGGCGCCAACGGTACCCTTGCAGCGCTGGACGATCCATTTCAGGACGCGCATGTTGTCGCCAAAGCCCGGCCACATGAATTCGCCCTTTTCATTCATGCGGAACCAGTTCACGCAGAAAATCTTCGGCGTGGCATCGACTGTCTTGCCCATCTTCAGCCAATGGTTGAAGTAGTCGCCCATGTGGTAGCCGCAGAAGGGCAGCATGGCGAACGGGTCGCGACGGACGACACCTTGCTGACCGAAGGCGGCTGCGGTGGTTTCGGAGCCGAGGGTGGCAGCCATGTAGACGCCGTAGTTCCAGTTGAAGGCCTGGTAAACCAGCGGCACGGTGGTGGCACGACGGCCGCCGAAGATGAAGGCGGAAATCGGCACGCCTGCCGGGTCTTCCCATGCGCTGTCGACCGACGGGCACTGGTTGGCCGGGGCGGTGAAACGGGAGTTGGCGTGAGCTGCCTTCTTGCCGGCCTTGCCATCCGCCGGGGTCCAATCGTTGCCTTGCCAGTCGATCAGGTGAGCCGGGGCTTCCTTGGTCAGACCTTCCCACCAGACGTCGCCATCATCGGTCAGAGCGACATTGGTGAAGATGATGTTTTCCTTGAGCGTGGCCAGGGCGTTGAAGTTGGTCTTCTCGCTGGTGCCCGGCGCAACGCCGAAGAAGCCCGCTTCCGGGTTGATGGCGTAGAAACGGGTAACGCCGTCGGCATCGACGCGCGGCTTGATCCAGGCGATGTCGTCGCCGATGGTGGTGATTTTCCAGCCGTCGAGGGTCTTCGGCGGGATCAGCATGGCGAAGTTGGTCTTGCCGCAGGCCGACGGGAAGGCTGCAGCAACGTAGGATTTTTCACCTTCCGGCGACTCGACGCCGAGAATGAGCATGTGTTCGGCCAGCCAGCCTTGGTCGCGCGCCATATTGGAAGCGATGCGCAGGGCGAAGCACTTTTTGCCGAGCAGGGCGTTGCCGCCGTAACCGGAGCCGTAGGACCAGATCTCACGGGTTTCCGGGTAATGAACGATGTACTTGACGGTCGGGTTGCACGGCCACTTGGCATCCTGCTGGCCCGGCTCGAGCGGAGCGCCGACGGTGTGGATGCAGGGCACGAATTCGCCGTCGGTGCCGAGCACGTCAAACACCTTCTTGCCCATGCGGGTCATGGTGCGCATGTTGGTGACAACGTAGGCGGAGTCGGTGATTTCGAAACCGATGTGGGCGATCGGCGAACCGAGCGGGCCCATTGAGAACGGAATGACGTACATGGTGCGACCCTTCATGCAGCCCTTGAACAGGCCGTTGAGGGTCTCGCGCATCTTGGCGGGCTCTTCCCAGTTGTTGGTCGGGCCGGCGTCTTCCTTCTTCGCGGAACAGATATAGGTGCGGTCTTCGACGCGGGCGACGTCGGAAGGGTCGGAGAAGGCGAGGTAGGAGTTCGGGCGCTTTTCCGGATTCAGCTTGATCAGGGTGCCGGCTTCTACCATTTCGGCGCAGAGACGGTCATACTCTTCCTGCGAGCCATCGGCCCAGTGAATACGATCCGGTTGAGTCAGCGCTGCAATCTCGGCGACCCATTTCTTCAGGCCTTCGTGTTTGACGTAGTCAGGTGCATTCAGCGGTGCGGTCATGGCGGTGTCTCTCTCTTTAAGTATCTGAAGTTGCCAGTTTTCACGCCAGTCGCCGGAGCTGCCACCTAGACTTAGAGCGGCCAAAAGCCGTCGGCTGGGAAGCCCATAATTATGCATCAACTCAGGGTAAACATCTACTTGACTTTGTCGAACTAAGTGTTTTCCGCTAGTCGAACTTGCGCTAAGACATGTTAATATATCCCGCGATTTGAAATCGCGTTTCACCATATAAAACGGAGGCAGACATGGATCCCAGGCAACTGCGCGAAGCCGCGCTTTACTATCACCGTCACCCGAAGCCGGGCAAGATTGCGGTGACCCCGATCAAGCAATTGACCAATCAATACGACTTGTCCATGGCCTACTCGCCGGGGGTCGCCTTTGCCTGCGAAGAAATTGTCGCCGACCCCGCCGAAGCCAGCACGCTGACTTCGCGCGCCAATCTGGTTGGTGTCATCACCAATGGCACTGCCGTCCTCGGCCTCGGGCCGATTGGCCCACTCGCTGCCAAGCCGGTGATGGAAGGCAAGGGCGTGCTGTTCAAAAAATTCGCCAACATCGATGTCTTCGACCTCGAAATCGAAGAGCGCGATCCGGACAAGCTGATCGACACGATCGCTTCGCTGGAGCCCACTTTCGGTGGCATCAACCTCGAAGACATCAAGGCA
This sequence comes from Rhodocyclales bacterium GT-UBC, assembly GCA_003583745.1. Lineage (GTDB taxonomy): Bacteria > Pseudomonadota > Gammaproteobacteria > Burkholderiales > Rhodocyclaceae > Azonexus. The sequence continues at coordinate 12,667 of QXPY01000009.1, forward strand.
CCCGAATGCTTCTACATCGAGAAGAAGCTGCGCGAGCGCATGAAAATTCCCGTCTTCCATGACGATCAGCATGGCACGGCGATTGTCGTCGGTGCCGCCATCCTTAATGGCCTGCATCTGATCGGCAAGGATCTGACCAAGGTCAAGATCGTCACTTCTGGCGCCGGGGCGGCAGCGCTCGCCTGTCTTGATCTTCTCGTCATGCTTGGCGCGCCGGTCGAAAATATCTGGGTGACCGATATCAAGGGCGTGGTTTATGAAGGTCGCGTCGAGGAGATGGACGAGATCAAGGCGCGTTACGCCAAGCGTACTGATGCCCGGACCCTGGGCGAAGTGATCGACGGTGCCGACGTGTTCCTCGGCCTCTCCGCCGGCGGCGTCCTCAAGCAGGACATGGTTGCCAAAATGGCCGCCAAGCCGGTGATCATGGCTCTGGCTAATCCGACCCCGGAAATCCTCCCCGAGTTGGTCAAAGAAGTCCGTGACGATGCCATTATGTGTACCGGTCGTTCGGATTACCCGAATCAAGTCAACAACGTGCTCTGCTTCCCGTTCATCTTCCGTGGTGCGCTCGATGTCGGGGCGACGACGATCACCGAAGAAATGAAGATGGCGGCAGTCAAGGCCATTGCCGAATTGGCACGCGCCGAGCAATCGGAAGTGGTGGCTTCGGCTTATGGCGAGAAGGTCAAGGGCTTCGGCCCGGAGTATCTGATACCGCGTCCATTCGATCCGCGTCTGATCGTCAAGATCGCCCCGGCGGTGGCCAAGGCCGGCATGGACTCGGGGGTTGCCACCCGTCCGATCAAGGATTGGGATGCCTATCTGCAAGGCCTTAACGAATTTGTCTACCACTCCGGGTTGATCATGAAACCGGTCTTCTCGCAGGCCAAGCTGGCGCCCAAGCGCATTGTCTTTGCCGAGGGCGAGGATGAGCGGGTTTTGCGTGCCGTGCAGGTGGTTCGCGACGAAGGTATTGCCTGGCCGGTGCTGATCGGCCGTCATCAGGAAATCACACGTCGCATTGAGGCTGCAGGACTGCGTATCCGCGAGGGTGAGGATTTCGAAGTCGTGCATTCGGAAAATTGCGCCTTCTTTGACGAACACTACGAGGAGTTCTGTCAGACCTATCACCGTCTGATGGAGCGCAAGGGCGTGTCGCCCGACTTCGCTCGTCGCGAGGTGCGCCGGCGCAATACCTTGTACGGCTCCCTGATGGTCCATCTCGGTTACGCCGACGGCCTGATCTGCGGCACCTTCGGGCGTCACGAAACGCATCGCGAATACGTGCAAAGTGTCATTGGTCTGCGTGAGAACCATGACCGCTATTACGCGATGAACCTGCTGATGTTGCCGGAACGGACCGTATTCATTGGCGATACCTACGTCAATTACGATCCGAGTGCTGAGCAGTTGGCCGACATGACCTTGCTGGCGGCCGAAGAAATCCGTAATTTCGGTATTGTGCCGAAGGTGGCGCTGCTCTCGCACTCGACATTCGGGACCGACCTGACGCCGACGGCTGAGAAAATGCGTAATGTTCTGGCCGAGCTCAATCGTCGGGCGCCGGATCTCGAGGTGGAGGGGGAAATGCACGGCGATGCCGCGCTGGACGAAGCAATTCGTCTGAAGGCCTTCCCGAATTCGAGGTTGAAAGGTCAGGCAAATTTGCTGGTGATGCCAACGCTCGATGCTGCGAACATCTCGTTCAACCTTTTGAAAGTGGCGGCGGGCGACAACCTGACGGTCGGTCCGATCTTGCTTGGTGCAGCCAAGCCGGTGAATATCCTGACCCCGACCGCTACTGTGCGTCGGATTGTCAATATGACGGCGCTTACAGTGGTTGATGCTGTATAAAATGTTGCTTTAAGTTATTGTTGTATCTATTTATTTTTATTGAAAATTCGCCGTCTCCTGCTAAACTGGGCTACAATTTCCCGGTGTTAGCAGGAGATAGTGAATGATGCAAAAATTTAAGGCCGCCCTGCTGGTTGGCGCCCTGATGAGCATCGGGTTTTCCCACCCGACGCTCGCCGCGACGGCAAAAAAGCCGGCGCAGCATGCTGGTAAAAAATCCCATTCGACGCAAAAGGCTGCGGCGAAGCATGGCGCAACGAAAAAAGTTGCAGCAAGTCCAAACAAGCTGCCAGCCAAATCAGCCAAGTCGGTTTCCCCCGCTCGCGGCAAGACGCTGCATGCGGCTGTCGAGACGCCTAAAAAGCCGGTAAGAAAGGTTTCTCTGGCCGATATCGATCCTAGTCGATTGGCCTTGTATTCATCCTCGGCTTTGGTGATTGATCAAAATACCGGTCATGCCCTGCTTGAGAAGCATGCGGGGGCAGTGACGCCGATTGCATCGATATCCAAGTTGATGACGGCGATGGTGGTGCTCGATGCCAAGCTCGATTTGCAGGAGGTCATCTCGATTGGCGAGGAGGACGTGGATGGTCTCAAGGGAACCCGTTCTCGCCTACCCGTCGGTACGACGATGACGCGCGAAACAGCCATGCTGCTGGCCCTGATGTCTTCGGAAAATCGTGCTGCGCATGCTTTGGGCCGTCATTACCCCGGTGGAATGCCGGCTTTCGTCAATGCCATGAATCGCAAGGCCCAGTCTTTGGGTATGGCCAATTCGCGCTTTGAAGAACCGACCGGCCTATCCAGTAACAATGTATCGACAGCCCATGATCTGGCGCGGATGGTTGCTGCTGCTGCGCGTTATCCCGAGATTCGCGGTTTCTCGACGACGGCGGAGGCTCGCGTCGAACTCAATGGCCGTCTGACCGACTTCCACAATACCAATGCGCTGGTGCGCAGCGACAACTGGGAGATCGGTGTTTCGAAAACCGGCTACATCTCCGAGGCCGGGCGTTGCCTGGTGATGCAAGCGCGGGTTGCCGACAAGCCGGTGGTGATCGTTCTGCTCGACTCGGCAGGCAAAATGACCCGGGTTGGCGATGCCAACCGGATCAAGCGCTGGATGGAGAGCGCCAGCCTGGTGACGGAGCGTCGTCCGGCCTGATGGCTGTAGCTGATGTCACTAAAAAGGCCGTGAAAGCGGCCTTTATTTTTTCGGGATGATGTAGCCCAGTGCGTGCGAGACGGCATCGGCCGTCTGTTTTAGATGGGTGATCCAGTTCGGATCGTGGCGGTCGGCCGGGGCTGAGACCGACAGGGCTGCGATGATGTTGCCTTCGTCGTCGCGAATGGGGGCAGCAACGCACTTGAGACCGATTTCGGCTTCTTCGTCATCGTAGGCGATGTCATGGCGGCGCACCTTGTCCAGTTCCTTTTCCAGCGAGGTCAGCGTGGTCAGCGAGCGCGGCGTCTTGCCGGGAAGGCCGGTGCGTTTTGCGTAGTCGCGAACCTTCTGGGCACCATCGGCAGCGAGAAAGAGCTTGCCGAGCGAGGTCAGATGCAGTGGGGCGCGACCGCCGACCAGATAGACGACGCGGACCAGGGAGCGGCCGGACGAGGTGCGTTCGAGATAGACGATTTCGTCATCATGACGGACGCCAAGATTGATCGCCTCGCCGATTTTTTCATGCAATTCCTGCATGAAGGGCAAGGCGACCTCGCGCAGGTTGATGCGCGATTTGACGATGGCGCCGAGTTCGAGCAGGCGGATGCCCAGGCGATAAGTGCCGGCATCTTGACGTTCGACAAAGCGCGCATTGGTCATTGCTGCGAGAATGCGATGTGCGGTCGACGGATGCAGATCGGTCGTGCTGGCAAGCTGCTTCAGGCTGGCCGGTTCGGGGGCAGCGGCCAGCGCATCGAGCAGCGACATCATGCGCTCGATAACTTGGATGGAGCCGGGCGTTTTTGCCGACTCTTTGGTGGAGTCGATGGCAGCTTGCGACAACTGGATTCCTTTATTGGTGCTGTTTGAGTAGCATTAGCCACTTTATTTTCTTGTGCGGTGCAATATTAGCATGCGCGTAGCTCTCTACGTTACCTGTCTGGTAGACCTGATGCGACCCTCGGTTGGCTTTGCCTCCCTGCGTTTGCTCGAGGCTGCCGGTTGTGAAGTCATTGTTCCGGAAGGCCAAACCTGTTGTGGCCAACCGGCCTGGAGTTCGGGGAATCGTCCCCTGGCGATCGATCTGGCCAAAAAGGCGATCGGCGAACTGGAGGGCTACGATTATGTCGTGATTCCGTCCGGTTCATGCGCCGAGCATGTGCGGAACGTCTATCCGCAGATTTTGGCCGACGATCCGGAATGGGGGGCGCGGGCCAGCGCCTTGGCGGCCCGTTGTCACGAGCTGACCAGCTTCCTGGCAGACGTGGCCAAGTTGGCCGAAATGCCTGCTGAGTTTGCCGGTAGCGTCACCTATCACGATTCTTGCAAGGGCTTGCGTGGTCTGGGCATCAAGCGTCAGCCTCGCGAGCTGTTGCTCAAGGTGCGCGGTTTGAAGCTTCAGGAAATGCGCGAGTGCGAAGAGTGCTGCGGTTTCGGCGGTGCTTTCTCGGTCAAGTACGGTGAGGTGTCGACGCGGATTGTCGATCGCAAGTGCGACGCCATTGCCAGTGCCGGGGCGGATGCCGTGGTCGGCGGTGACCTCGGTTGCCTGATGAACATCGAAGGCCGCTTGCGGCGGCGTGGTGATGAAACCACTCGTGTCCTTCATGTTGCCGAGGTCTTGGCTGGCGAGGAGGAGTCCTGATGGCGACCACGCGGCATTCCCAGGCAATGTTTTTCCAGGCGCGGGCCGGCGAGAAGGTGCGTGACAAGGTGCTGCAGCGTGCCCTGCAAAAAGCCAAGCCCTTGTTTTCCGGCAAGCGTGGCCAGGCGATGGTCGCTCTGGCCGACGATGGCATGGATTTCGAGACGCTGCGTACCGCCTGCGAAGAGATTCGCAATCGGGTATTGAACGATCTCGATGTCTGGCTGGCTCTCTTCGAGGAGCGAGCCAAGGCAAATGGTGCGGAAGTGCTTTGGGCGCGTGATGGCGACGATATCTGCGATCTGGTGATCGACGTGGCGCGCCGCCATGGCGTGAGCAAGGTCGCCAAGTCGAAATCGATGCTCTCGGAAGAGGCGCACCTCAACGACGCCCTGTCGGCCGCCGGCATTCGTCCGGTGGAGACCGATCTCGGCGAGTACATCATTCAGCTGGCCGGCGAGACGCCGTCCCACATCATTGCGCCGGCCGTGCACAAGACCATCGAGCAGATCGAGGAATTGTTCGCCAAGGAGCATGGCCGGCCGATCGAGCAACGCACCTCGGAGGACATCCCGGCGATGACCCGCGAGGCGCGCGCCGTGCTGCGCGAGCATTTCCTGACCGCCGACATGGGCATCTCCGGTGCCAACTTCCTGATTGCCGAAACTGGTACGGCCAGCCTGGTCACCAACGAAGGCAACGGCCGCATGGTGACGACCCTGCCCAAGGTGCATGTGGTGATCACCGGCATCGAGAAAGTCGTCCCGACGCTGGAGGATTTCGCCACCCTGATGCGTATGTTGCCGCGCTCGGCAACCGGGCAGACCATCTCCAACTACGTCTCGCTGCTGACCGGCACCAAGCGTCCGGGTGATAGCGACGGTCCGGAAAAGACGGTGTTCATCCTGGTCGACAACGGTCGTGCCTCACTGCTCGGCTCGGCCTACCAGGACATGCTGCGCTGCATCCGCTGCAGCGCTTGCATGAACCATTGCCCGGTCTATTTTTCGCTCGGCGGCCATGCTTATGGCTGGGTCTATCCCGGTCCGATGGGTTCGGTGCTGACACCGCTCTACACCGGCATCGCCAATGCGCTCGATCTGCCGCATGCCTCCACAGGTTGCAACCAGTGCGGCAGCGTTTGTCCGGTCAAGATCCCGTTGCCCAAGCTGATGCATCGCCTGCGCGAAGACCAGAACGAAATGGGCTTGCGGCCCTGGTCCGAGCGCCTGGGCCTGAAAGCCTGGGCCTGGGTGGCCGGCAAGCCACGCTTGTATCGCTGGCTGGTGCGGCGGGCCATTGGCTATCTGCATTGGCTGGCCGACGACAAGGGCAGGATCCAGGTGCTTGGCATGGCGCCGGGATGGACCGTCGGGCGCGACCTGGTGGCGCCGCAGGGCAAGTCCTTCCACGAACAATACGCAGCAAGAAAGCGAGCTTCGAAATGAATTTCACCCCCGACGGCCCTTCGGCCATCCCCATGTGGGTCAACGGCCATGCCTTCCTGACCGTGCATGATGCCTTTTTCGATGTCACCAACCCGGTCAGCGGCGAAGTCGTCCGCCGCGTGCCGCTGTGCGGTGCCGCCGAGGCGGCCGAGGCGGTTGCTGCGGCGCGTGGGGCGCAACCGGCCTGGGCGGAGATGGGCCTGCAGGCGCGTCGCGTCTGTCTCGCCGGTCTGGCCGAGGCATTGGAGCGCTATGCCGGTCATTTCGCCAAGTTGCTGAGCCAGGAAACCGGTGCTGAGGAAGTGGCGACGACGGCCGAAGTGGCGGCGGCCATTGCGGCATTGCGCGGTATGGCGGTCGGCGATACTGGCGTTTTCGGGCTGGTGCTCGATGCCGAACGGCCGCTGGCTGCCTTTGCCGAAGCCATGGCTCCCGCCTTGCTGGCTGGTGCGACGTTGGTCGTCAAGCCGAGTCCGAAGGCGCCGGGGGCGGTCTATGCCCTGTGCGAGCTGTCGGCGCGGGCCGAATGGCCGGCTGGCGTGCTCAACCTGCTGCAGGGTGACAGCGCTGCGCTCGAGGGCTTGTGTGCCGCCGGGATCGACCGTCTGGTCTATCGCGGTCACCCTGCGCTGGGCGAACAGGTCGGGAAGCTGGCCGAGGCCGCCGCGGTGACTTTCGTGGCGCAGACGCACTGATGCACAAGCTCGTTTATCTTGAAAGGGAGTCGGTTATCGCCGAGGTTCGGCGTCCGGCTTTCGAACATTCTTGGATCGAATATCCGGCGACGCCAGCGGATCAGGTTGCCGAACGTCTGGCCGGGGCAACCATTGCCATTACCAACAAGGCGCCGATGCCGGCTGCCGTGATCGAGGCCTTGCCCGATCTGAAGATGATTGCCGTCGCCGCCACGGGAACCAATATCGTCGATCTCGACGCCTGTCGGGCACGCGGTATTGTCGTTTCCAATATCCAGGGCTATGCCGAGCACACCGTGCCGGAACACGTGCTGGCGATGATGCTGGCCTTGTCGCGCAATCTGTTTGCCTGGCGGGAAACCATTCAGGCCGGGCGCTGGCAGCAGTCGGACCAGTTCTGCCTGTTCGATCACCCGATTCGTGACCTGCACGGCGCGACGCTTGGCCTGATCGGTAGCGGCAGCCTGGGTAATGGCGTGGCTCGGCTGGCCGAGGCATTCGGCATGCGCGTGCTGCGCGCCGAACACAAGGGGGCGGATAAGCTGCGTCCGGGCTACACGCCGTTCGCGACCGTGCTCGCCGAGGCCGACGTCGTCAGCCTGCATTGCCCGCTGAACGAACAGACCCGTGGACTGATCGGCGTCGCCGAGCTGCAAGCGATGCGCTGTTCCGCCCTGCTGATCAATACTGCACGCGGTGGCATCGTCGACGAGATGGCGCTGATCCAGGCCCTGCGCGAGGGCTGGATTGCCGGCGCCGGCTTCGACGTCATCACCGCCGAACCACCACCGCAAGGACATCCCATGCTTGCTGCCGAATTGCTTGCTTTGCCCAATTTCCTGCTGACCCCGCATGTCGCCTGGGCCAGCCGTCCCGCCATGCAGACCCTGGCCGACCAGCTGATCGACAATATCGAAGCCTTCGTCGCCGGCTCTCCACGGAATCGTGTCGCATGACCGCCCGTGACGAAATTCTCGGCCGGGTTCGCGGCGGTCTGGCCAAGGGCGACTTCGCGACCCGTCGGGCGCAGGCCGAGGCGTATATCGCGGCGCAACGACGCGGTCCGCAGCCGGTCATGGACGTTTCCCGTCAGGAACTGGCTGCGCGATTCCAGCGCAAGGCGGAAAGCCTGGCCAGCACGGTGGAAGTGGTCGCCGATGCGGCGGCGGTTCCGGCTGCCGTGGCGGCTTATCTGGCGCGTCAGACGCTGCCGACGACAGCCGTCTCGACCCATGATGTAGTCGGTCTGGCATGGGCTGGCGCCGGTCTGGAGGTGGTGGCGCGCCCGGCGGTCGATGCCGATCAGGTCGGCATCACCGGCTGTTTCTGCGCGATTGCCGAGACCGGTACCATCATGCTGCTCTCCTCGCCGGAAACGCCGGCTACGGTCAGTCTGCTGCCCGAAACGCACATTGCCCTGATCAAGGTCGAACGTATCGTAGCGACGATGGAAGAAGCGTTTGCGCTGGTTCGGACCGAGCGGGGCGAGTTGCCGCGGGCAATCAATTTCATTTCCGGCCCGTCGCGTACGGGCGATATCGAGCAAACCATCGTACTCGGCGCCCATGGCCCGTGCCGGGTTCACCTGATCATGATCGGAGCCCAGTCGTAGCAAGGGTTCCCGGTTGTTTGATCAACGTTAGTTAATTTGCCCAAGAGGCACTGAAAAGAGCGTTTTGTCCATCTGAGTTGGACAGAATTTGGACAAGGACCAGAGCTTGCCTCTGGTCCTTGTCTGTCTCAAATTATCCCAGCCTGTTCACGTTCTGGTTCATGTCCTGGCCATGATATTTACCTATTGGCAGAGTGACGCCATAGCTTATTTCTATCGATGTTGGTGGCTTGATAGCCCAGGCTGCTTGTGGGTTCGGGCGAGGTTTTGAAACTTTCGCTTTCTGGGAAAACATGGAAGACCACGTCACGGCCTGTGGTTAGTTGCGTCCGGACTCACTAGGAGTGGGTTTCGCTATGTAGTTTGAATATAGGGATGTTCCGTTGATGTATATTTCATACTTTATTCAGATGGAGTGGTCACGTGAAATACCTCGTATTGCTGGTACTTCCTCTTCTACATGCCTGCATGAGCATTGCCCCGGAGCAGGACGCGGCCCGCATCAACTACCAGAGCGCCTCCCAGGCAGACCGTGACTACTGCGACTTTGAGGCGCGTAAAGCGGCAGTATCGAGCAATAACCGCAATGACCTGGTGAGAGCACTGGAAGTGAATGAACAGCGGGCTGCAGTCTTCAACTCTTGTTTGCGTTACCGACAGTCTTCACGCTGAACTAACTCAACGCTGGCTAGGTAAGTAAGGCTCTTACGCTAGACAACCACTGAGCCAGCGCCCGCATGTTCGCGCCCCGTGCGCCATGCTTCAATGCATTCTGCCCGACCCGCTTCCGACCTTCCGGCGTCTTCGGGCCGGTATTGGTGGCAAGCTCCCACTGCTTGACGGCCCGGTTCCGGGCCGCCAGGCGTGCCCTTGCTTCCGGGCTCATTGATCGGCCTCGGGCAGGGCCGGAACCCGGTCCTGGTTCATCTGGTGGACGGCGCCCAAGGCTTGGATCAGGACCCGATTCGTAGCGAGGGCCAGCCTTGTATATTCGGCCGCAGCACTTGGGTGTGGTTCCAGGGCTGCTTTCTCGAACAGCCTCAAGGCTGTCGCCTCCAAGAGCGAAATCTGTCTCGCTAATGTGTCCAGGACTTCAGAGCGAGGCGCGTCCACGATGGCCCGATTACGCCTTATCAACTCCTCGAACATGTCGGTAGAGAAGGCGGTCTGCCTACCCTCCAGGATCAAAGCCAGCGTACACCCGGCAGCAAAATCAGGGGCAGCGGGCAGGGGCGGGACAGGGGGCTTCTGAGTCCCTGCCGCTCTCTCTGCCGCTGCGCTGCGCAAAGCGGTGTGCAGCGCTTGAATGGTTTGAGGTGGAACTTCTTCCATGGTCTGGTGAGGTGTTGCTTGCATGCTTGCTCCTTTTTTTTGTTTTTCTAAATGAGAACTGTTCGCATTATATGCCGGGTCTTTTAGGTGAATCTGCGGGGTTGCAGGGTTGGAGGGCTATTTCCCTATTACCCAAAGATTGGAGATTTTTTATTTATATATGCGTAGTACTGAAAAGTGCCCCTCCAACCCCTCAACCCCGCAGGCAGGCTAGCCAGGAGCAACCATCCATGTAGCGCCCTGCCGGGTTTCACCGACACGCCGCAAGACCAGACCGCCCACAATCTTGTCCCGGCGATTCAGCAGGACGCGCCCCACGCTGACGGGGCTGATATCACGTCGCCCTAAGATGGCGTGCAGAGCTTCGAACACTTCGCCACGTCCCGATAAGTACAGCGCATAGACCTCACGGGCGGTGAAGCACTCGGCGTGGAAGGTTTCCCCCAACCCCTGGATGAGCATGCGGGCGGCGTCCGTCTCAGGGTCATCGGCTGCGGCGGCCTCCATGATCGAGTGGGCAGGGTCCCCCATCGGGCCGAAGCCGGCCTCCTCTGCATAGCCCTCAGCCTGCACCCACAGCACCACACGGCGGACTAGGCGGTTCCAGTCGGCAAAGCCAGCATCGCCCCGACCCAGGGTCGGGGACCCTGCCGCCTGGTAGGCAGTCACCAACACCAGGACTGCGTGGGCAATCGCCAGGCGGCTGGCCAGTGCTGCGTCCACCGGGTCAAAGGTGAAGCTGCGGGCCTGCGGGCACTCGACGCCGGGGTCTATGCGGACGCGCAGGAAGCGCCGCCCCAGGTCCAAGTCAAGGCTGGCATTATTGCCGGTGGCACATACCATAATGCGAGCCGCGCCCCGGTGCCATTGGTTAGCCCCGAGCAGGCGCTCATTGATTTGCCCTTCCGTGATCATGGCTGCGAGTACGGCTGAACGCCAGGTGCCCACGACGTTATCGAAAAGCATGAACGTCTCACCAGCCACACAAACGGCCACCAGCTTTTTCAAGAGTTCGGCCTCTGCGTTTTGCCCACTGACATAGGGGGTAACACCCGCCCTGCGTCCTTTCATTAATGCCCCAAGAGCGCCAGCAGCCTTTGTCTTCCCTGAGGCTTGTACAGGCGCATCGAAGAAGACACCCGGGGCGAGTTCCAGCGCAGGGCGGCAAACGGCAGTCATGATGGCCGCCAGCATCGCGGCCCGGTCTTCCGGGGTGGCGAAGCGGTAGCCGGACCAAGGTTGCATGGCGGTCTTGATCGCGGCCACGATCTGGCCCCGGTCTGGATTGTCAGGCAGTGGCGGCAGCGCGTCAGCCTCGAAGTGGGAATAAACCTCGCTCTCCTCGTGAAAGCCAGGGGTGGCGATGATCTCCCCAGAGGCAGTGACAAAGGGGAGGCGGCATAGTGATTTTAGTGTTTTCATAATTAGTTGACTCCGAGAAGTGCCATAACCATTTCAACCACGTCCCCAGGCAGATCAACGGGGATATCCTGGCCCTTGTCGTTGCGAGAGAAGAGGGCGATACGGGATTGGATCGTGTGGGAGAGGGCATGCTTGAACAGTGGGCGTGCTTCCCCGTTCTCGATGCGAACAGGTATGCCACCCTTTAAGAAGAGGTCAGGTTCATGCCCGAGCCTATCGATGATCTGATCAACAAGCCCAGCCTTGCCCCCTTTCTGAAGATAGAGGCGGCTAGGTTGGCGCATTAGCCTGAACGTCTTCCCACCGTGGGCGCGGGACGTGAGGATGGGAGAGGAGCCGAACAGGTAGAGCTTCCCGCAGGTTTTTCCGTTCTGGTAGCCTGGCTCCAGCGGGTCCTTGGTCAAATGCCCATGGAAGCGAGCGCGGTCGTCCAGAATGGCACCGACTGTTACCGTTTCGCCGCTGTCGAGCTGAACTTCAAAATCCCCCAGCAGGACGCCGCGCTGAGCAGACGCCAGAGTGCGCTCCGCCCTCTCGGTAGCCTGGTCCGTCGACACACCAGCCTTCACCAGTCGTTCGACCAATGCCGGCACACGTTCAGACTGCCACAGAGCCTTGATCTTTTCGGCCTCGGGGGCGGCCTTCAGCTTCGCGGCTTCAAGCATGTCCTCGAAGCGAGCCTGATCAACATCGGTCAGCCCCGGCAGCGCTGCACGGGTATCGAGGAAGCCACCCTCCGAGAGAATGACCGGCTGGCCGCGCCTCTGTTCGAGCGGGGCTTCACACACTGCACCACCAAAATCGAGGCGGGCGGGCTGGTGCATAGCTTGGTCAAACAGGCAACGCGAGAGCAGGGACCCTGCCTTCGAGATTTCAACGCGCCCATGCCCCGCCAGCCACAGGCGCTTGAACAAGACCTCACCGAAGCGCTCAGTGTCGGCCAGGTCCTGAACCAGGACGTAGATACGCTGACCGACCAATCCCTGAATCTGGTCCTGGCCGTGATAGATGAGGCTGGAGCCGCTGCACCACCAGATCACACCCGCAGAAGCCAGCCCCGGCGCCACTTCAAGCAGCGCTTCCCACAGTTGTTCCCGGTCCAGTGGCACCACGCCGGCCGGCGGGTCGTAATCGAGGATAAGCACGCCTGGCTGTCCCGCAGCCAGAACGAAATCATCCTTGGAGCGAGCCAGGGCACCGTGATGGTTCACTTTCTCAGCTTTGGTGACCAGCGTTCCTTGGAGCGAGCCATTCTTTGGCAATGAAGCGGAGATTGCCTGGCTAGTGCTGACCTGGCCCAGGACCTGAGCCAGGCCTTGAACGTCAGCGAACGCCAGAACCTCAAAGCTACCGTTGATCATCTGGCCGGCGGTACGCTTCTCCAGCCCCGAAGCGGTCAGGCGGTATGTCTTGCCCAGGTGTGCAGGCTGGCGGGAAGTAACCAGCGTCAATTTTCCGGTGGTCATGCCGCGACCTCCAGGATGTAGAGGGCCTGGCGGCGCAACTTGCCGGCACTGTCGGGGTGCCAGCCCATCTTGGTTGTGATGGCGTGGCCGGTATTCCTGAGGTCCATGACCCTACCAGCTACGTGCATTACGCCCAGGCCTTCGCGGATGTCGATCGTTGTAAGAGCGCCGTGCTCTTTGAGGGCTTCGAGCAACAAGGTGCATTGGCGGGTTTTGCTTTGGTTTGGGACCATGTCAGTTATCCCCCAGTTGCTTGAGAACGCGATGCAGGTTCCGGACCTGACCCTGGATGATCTGGCGCTGCCTGTCTGTCCCAAGGGACTGCAACTCAGCCACAAGGTATGCATGATTCTCTAGGCTGTAGACGGCCTGAATAAGGCTGTCGAGTGCTTCGAGCCGTTTCAGATGCTCTGCTTTTTCGCGGGCGTTCATTACTTAGGCCCCTTGTCTGCAGCGATTACGGCTTTGCTCATGATCCAAGCGTCGAGATCAGCTTCAATCCAGCCCACGGGCGGGTTCTTTCCCGTGCCGAGTTCAATCGGCTTCGGGAAGGTTGGATCATAACTGGGAGATTTCGGGTTGAAGCGGTCGTAAATCGCCGTACGGCTGAGCGACAGCTTGGTTTCGACCTGGCGGCGGCGCAGGATGGTCAGTGCTGTTTTTAGTTGTTGTGCCATGTAGGGCTCCTGTTTACCCCGGTAACGCTTGGTGCGTATCGGTATGCCTACATGGTCTTGGAAGCTGGAATGGAAAGTGGCCGTCTCTTTCCTTTTTTAGCTAATTGGCATACCACTTTTCTCGTGTCTTGTCCTTTAATCTGGGGATGTGATTTAGGATGGTCTTCTCACATGGAGGCTTCTCCAACTGGTGGGTTTGAGTTAGCTCCTCAATTATTCTTGCAATTATTGCTTTCTGCTGCGGCAGTCTCCCCCCTTCTGCTTTCAGCTTTTGAATAACCAACTCAAAGGCGGCAAGGGTATCGGCCTCATTGAAAGGTCGGGCCTCTCTCCTACCTCTTCCGGATGAAATTGAACCGTCTTTAACCTTCCGGCCCCGCCTAGCGTCCGGTATCACGGCAGATCGAAACCCGTAGAATCTGCAGGCCCAGGTCAGTGCGCGAGCATGCGCCAGCATCAATTCGAAGTTATTGCCCGTGTGGGCCTGAAGGGCAGCTTCACGCATCTCACAAAGCTGATCCGCAATTTCTGGCGAGACATCAACTCCTTGTCTGCACTCGATGAAGTCATCAATTGAACTGATTGAAAAACCGTGGAGGCCCAGAACAAAAACGAAGTCAGCTTCGTTGCCTTGCGTGTATCGCCATTGAGGTGCGGGGGGAGTCTCGTTGCAATTTTCGACTAGCTCTCGTTCGAACCGGCGGCGAGGCGTTATCGCTACCTGCTTGTTCCTTGAGTTCCTTGCCATGTGCTACAGCCAGATTTTTTGCTGCAGGCTTGATGCTGCCTGGCTACCGGCCGGCGTTACGGTGTCAAAGATGGGGTTTGATTTGCGCACAGGCCCTCCAGCCATCCCCCAGGAAAAAATTGGGCAGGCACTTGGAGGGAAGTGCTTTTCGGTGGCCGACCTAGCCCAAGCAAATATAACCTGCGGGTTTGTGGTTAGTAAAACTGGAGGCTTGGCCCTTAACTCCCATTCGGCCCAGGGCCAAGCCAGATTCGGATTGTTAAAGAGCGCCCACTGCGGCTCGACCTACGCTACCAGGCCCCCCGTCTGTATCAACTGTGTGTAGAGGTCCGGGATGTGGTCGTCAGCCCTGGCTATGACTGGCAGCTTGATATATTCGCTCAGTAGCTCGCGCCGGACAGACTCCAGCCAAATCAAGGCCAGCTTGCCAACTGCGGTAAGGAGTTGATCCTCTGGCAGATTCAACGTTTCGGCCTCGAATGCAGCAGCCGGTACGCCAGTAAGGTCCGCCAGTACCTCGGCGTCAATGGAGAAGCCCGATTCTGGGAGGATTGTCAGTTGTCGGAAGGCCTTCAGGGGGTTGGACTGACTGCCTGCAAAGAAGCCCTGGCAGAAGCCTATATTCTGACTAAAGTCGCCCTGTTCGATGATTTTGACCAGGAGGCTGTCACGTTGGGCAGCCGTGAAGTGAGTATTGAACATGTTTTTGATTCCTATGGGTTGGGATGGTTAGCCGAGTTTCCGGGCGAGGGCTTCAGCAGCAGGGTGGTAGTAACGCTTCAACATGCCCACGTTTGTATGGCCGGTGATTGCAGCGAGTTCTATGACGTTCGGTACCTTCTCGGCTAAGCGGGTCGCTGCCGTGTGGCGAAGGTCGTGAAAGTGAAGCCCAGTCAATCCAGCTATCTTGGTGGCACGCTCGAAAACCTGTTCCACCGTCCAGCGGGCAATAGGGAACACCCTGCCGTCAATCGAGTGGGGCAATTCCTGGATTGTGCGTATTGCCCGACTGCTGAGCGGTACATGCCGAGAGTGCCCATTTTTAGTGGTGGGTAGGAATGCCGTTCGGCGAGTGAGGTCGAGGTGACGCCATTCCAAAGCCAGCAATTCACCCCGGCGCATGGCTGATTCAATTGCCAGAATGACCATAGGCTTTAGCCAAGGGTCGCGGGTTCCCTTAGCAAATCGTCCCGCCTCGTCGCGCAACTCGCTAGGGGTCAGGGCATTAAGGAGGCGTTGCTCTTCGTCATGGTTCAGAACCCGGTCACGGTGGGGGGGCGCAGGTGGTTTCCTGATCTTCTCTACTGGGTTCTCGATCGCCATGCCCCACTCCCTCCGGGCGTGGTTGATGACCGAACGTAGTACGGCCAAGTCACGAAGCACTGTCCCAGCCGATACCTTGGACAAGCGTGCGTCCCTGAAATGCGCGATAGCTTTGGGGGTGAGATTCGCCAGGCTGAGGCACGCAATCTTCTGAGCGCTCAACCAGCGTAGCTTGGCTTGATCGTCTTTGGTCGCCCGTTTGAGTGGTGAGACTTCATCACTGTAACGGTTAAGGATGTCTTTCAATGTCGTACGCTCCGCCTCCTTCAGGCTGACGAATACCCCCTTGTCTATCTCAGCTTCGATAGCGCGCGCCCACTTCACCGCAGCGTCGTGAGAGTCAAAGCTCCTTGTTTCCGGCATAAAGCCATTGCGTGTAACGCGGGCTTGCCAACGCCCATTGCGTTCTCTGATTGATGCCATGCGCCCTCCAGTTGGACAAGCGATGGACAGAACGCTTTACAATGTTCAATTGAGAAAATTTAACGTGTTGATTCAAATGATCAATTTCATTTCCGGCCCGTCGCGTACGGGCGATATCGAACAAACCATCGTACTCGGCGCCCATGGCCCGTGCCGGGTTCACCTGATCATGATCGGAGCGGTCGCATGAGCATCCAGTTTGCCGTGCGCGGCGAGTACATCCAGCTTGATCAGTTGCTCAAGGCAACCGGTTTGTCCGACTCCGGTGGTTCGGCGCATGCGGCGATTGCCGACGGCCTGGTCAAGGTCGATGGCGTGGTCGATACCCGCAAGCGGGCCAAGTTGCGGCCGGGTCAGACAGTTTTCTTCGCCGGCGAAACGATCGAACTGGTTGCCGAGGCCTGATTGACGGCTTATTGCAAGGTCGTGGAAGCGGTAGAGTCGCTGTAAGCACGCCAGATTTCCGGGGCGCGCCAGGCGTCGATCCAGGCCGCCAGGTCGCAGGCCGGCATCGGGCGCGCAATGCCGTAGCCCTGGCCGTGGGCGCATCCGTGTTCGAGCAATGCCCGCCCGTGGCGTACGCTTTCAACGCCTTCAGCGATCACTTTCCGGTTGAAGGCCTGAGCCAGCCCGATCACCCCTTTGACGATCGCCATGTTTTCACTGTCATCGAGCATGGCGCGGACGAAGGATTGGTCAATTTTCAAGGTGTCGGCCGGCAGGTGCTTGAGGTATAGCAGCGAGGAATAGCCGGTGCCAAAGTCGTCGAGAGCGAATGAAACACCGAGGCGGCGACAGGCCGCAATCATTTCCGCAGCGTGGCTGGTGTCGTGTAATGCCGTGGTTTCGAGGATTTCAAGCTCCAGCAGCTGGTTCGGCAGGCTCGGGAAGGCGGCAAGTTGCTCGGCCAGTCCGATGGCAAAGTCCGGCAGTTGCAGGTGGCGCGGCGATACATTGACGCTGATACATAGTTCGATGCCGGCCTGATACCAAATATCGAGTTGGGTGAGGGCATTACGGATGACCCATTTGCCCAGGGTTATCGCGAAATCTGTGTCTTCGACCAGAGGCAGAAAATCGCTCGGCATGACCAAGCCGCGCTCCGGATGGCGCCAGCGTATCAGCGCTTCGGCACCGATCACCGTACCTTGGCGCATGTCGACCTTCGGCTGGTAGTGCAGTTCGAATTCACCGGCATGGAGGGCCTGTTCCATGCGATCAATGGCGTTGCGTTCTGCACGCGCAGCAATGTCCTTGAATGGGTCGAACATGAAATAGCGATCGCCGCCACCTTGTTTTGCAATGTACATGGCCTGGTCGGCATGGCGCAGCAGCAGATCGGGGTCGGCGCCGTCGTCGGGGAAAATGGTGATGCCGATGCTGGTTGAGATATTGGCGCTTTCGCCATTGAGCAGGAAGGGTTTGCGGGCGCTTTCGATGATGCGGCGAACGGCGTCGATACACTCTTCGTAGCTCTCGAGGTCATTGATCAAGATGACGAATTCGTCGCCCCCTAGTCGGGCAAGGGTGTCCGATTGGCGAAGTTCGCGGCGCATCCGGCGGGAGAACTCGATAAGGAGCAGGTCGCCGGCGGCATGGCCAAGTCGGTCGTTAACCTGCTTGAAACCATCCAGGTCGAGCAGGCAGACCGCCAGTTGATGCTGCGTGCGCTGGGCCAGGGCAATCGACATGTGCAGACGGTCGCCAAGCAGGGTCCGGTTGGGGAGTTCTGTTAAGGGATCGAAATGCGCCAGCTTTTCCAGGCGCTGCTCGTGTTCTTTCTGCAGCGTGATGTCGGCGAAGATCCCGACGTAGTGGTTGAGGTTGCCATTGCCGTCACGGACGCAGGAAATGGTCAGCAGTTCGGCGTAGAGTTCGCCGCTCTTGCGGCGGTTCCATATCTCGCCCTGCCAGTACCCGGTATCGTCGAGTGCGCGCCAGATGGCTTCGTAAAAGGCATCGGTTTGGTTGTCTGAGCGCAGGAAGTTCGGCTTCCGGCCGATGCACTCTTCGCGACTGTAGCCGGTAATATCGGTGAAAGCCTGGTTTACATCGATGATTCGGGTGCGGGCATCGGTAATGATGATGCCTTCTCTGGCATGCGAAAAAACACTGGCGATCAGGCGCAGTTGCTCTTCGGCGGCATGCCGTTCCGATACGTCGAAGCAGGCACCCAGGTAACCGATGAATTCACCGTTGATGTCGTAGAAAGGGCGGCCAATGTTGATCAGCCAGCGGTATTCGCCATCATGGCGACGCAGGCGGTGTTCGAGCGAGAAGGCTTGGCGGCGTTTGAAACTTTCTCCGAAACGCTCTTGCAGTAGTGCGCGGTCTTCCGGATGTACGCCTTTGTTCCAGCCATTGCCCAGTTCTTCGCCGAGGGCGCGGCCAGTGAAGTCGAGCCAGGTACGATTGAAGTAATCGCAGCGCAGTTCCAGGTCGGAGCGCCAGATCAGCGCCGGGAAGCTCTCCAGTACCGACAGGTAAAAGTCGCGTGAGCGGGCGACCTCCTTTTCGCTGCTCGCCAGTTCGGCGGTCCGTTCGGCAACCCGACTTTCCAGTTCGTTGCGTGCCGTATTCAGCGCCAGATCGGCAGCCTCCCAGCGGCGGGCGATAATGAAGGCCGTGCTCAGGCCGATGCTGCCGCTGGCGAGCAGAATGAGCGCTACCAGCAGGATGTTTTGCCACACCGCATCCTGATACTCCGACAGTACGCTATCGAGGCGGCGCTGAAGGACAAGGCTCCAGCCATTTTCCAGGCGCTGCGTGAAGCTCAGCCAGGCGATGCCCTGGCTGTCGGTCCATCTGCCGAAATGCACGCTATTCCCGTTGTCCGGGTTGGTGGGGAGAAGGGGGTGTTGGTAAGCGAAGAACTGGCTTTCGGTACCGATCTGGCTTGGGTCGGTGTGAGCGAGCAGTTTCCCTTGTCGGTCGACCAGAATGCCGCTGTCAAAGGGGGCGATGCGTTCGGCTTCAACCAGATTGGCGAGGTGTCGAAGCAATACGACGGCACCAAGGTGAGCGAAAATATTGCCTTGTGCGTCGAGCAACGGGACATCGACGACAATCGCCGGGCTGCCATCGGCACCGATCAGGCTGTCTGAAATGGTGGGCAGATGGGTTCGTTCGGCCTCCTGGAAATACGGCCGGTCGGCCAGATTGTATTTCTTCAGTCTGAGTTGAATGTCGTATGGGTGAGACAGGTAATGGTCGCCATTTGGCAATAATATGAAGACGGTGGAGATGGTCTTGGTCTTGGTGAGCAGCGCGTCGAGCATTTGGCGCTTCCCGCCTTCGACGTTGGACGGGATTCCGTTCAGGGCCCGATCAATTGCCGGAACCGCCTGCAGCTGAGAAAACTCTTCAAGCTGGCTGGTGTAAGTCATCAGCGAGCGCGCTTCGGTAACCTGATCTTGCATCGCTTGGGAGATCGATCGAACCAGGGCCTTGTGTTCAACCGACCAGCGTTCAATTGCCAGGTGCTGAAAAGAACGCTGCAGCACAAAGGCGATGCAAGCCAGTGCCAAGATGGCAGGCAGAATGAAAGCCAGCAGAATCTTCTGTTTCTGCGTCATACGCCGCGCCGCGCTCCTCGCCGAGATTGAGATTACGCTCTGCCGCGCTTAGCCGCGCGCTCAGGACGGGGGCGATGATAGACCAGTTCGCCGGATGTCCAGCGTGGTATTCAACACATTTTCACAACAATGTCGTGCAGGGTGTTGGCACAATTGGCCATCCGGTCGGCGGCGTTGGAAAGGTGGCGATAGATTTCCCGGCGTTTGAACATGTGGATGTAGTCGTCACCCTGAAACAATTCGGCAATGGCCCGGCGGTAGGCTTTCTCAACCTTGCGTTCGGCCTTGCGTGCGCTATCGGCATCGGCCGCAGCATCAGCGGGCTGTTTGGCCAGTTTTGCATAGCCCAGCGCCAGTGCGTCAGTCCCCAGTTTGATGTGCATGGCCATTTCCAGGCACTGTTTGTCCGGGGCCAGGCCGAGTACATCCATTTCGCTGACAGTGGTTTTGCAATAGTTGACGACTTCGTCCAGGTCGATGATGGCTCGGTAGAGATCTTCGCGGTCGATCGGTGTCGAGAATGCCTCGTTCAGTGTGTGCAGGTTGCGAACCTTGATGTGGTCGGCTTCATGTTCATCGCGACGGATCATCTGTCCGATCGATGGGTCGCCGCTTTCCATGAACTCAACGAGGAGACCGGTGGTATGGGCGACATGCTGGCATTGGTCGGTGAGTAGCGCGAAAAAATCGGGCATTTTCGGAAAGACGCGCTCGAACAGGCGGCGGAAGATGGGCTGGGGGCGGATCTCTTCACTCATGCTTTGCCTCCGATGAATAGATTGACCAGAGCATAGGTCTGAATGGCAACCAGCGCGGCGCCGGGGATGGTGATGATCCAGGTCAGCGCGATATCTTTGGCTTTTGCCCAGCGCACCGCTCGGGGGCGTTCGGATGCGCCTATCCCCATGATCGAGGTAGCGACGACATGCGTGGTGGAGACCGGGGCACCGACTGCAGAAGCAGCCATAATGACCGTTGCCGAGGTGAGTTGCGAGCCGAGAGCATGAATCGGGCGTACCCGGTAGATGGCAAATCCTAAAGTGCGTACGATGCGCCAACCGCCCGACATGATCCCCAGCGTGATTGATGAAGCGCAAGCCAGCATGACCCAGAAGGGAACTTCAAAGCGGTCGATGAAGCCGCCGAGCAGCAAGACCAGGGTCAGAATACCCATGCTTTTCTGCGCGTCGTTTGCGCCGTGCGAAAAAGCGAGTCCGGCCGCCGTTAGGAATTGAGCGGCCCGTAGTCGGGAATTGGCCGCCGGCTTGGCAGCCAGCAAGGCGACGGTCAATAGGCGGTGAATCAGGTAGCCGGCCCAGAAACCGATCAATGGCGAGAGCAGCAAGGCAGCCAGGACCTTGACGATGCCGGTCAGATGCCCGTTGGCCAATTCAGTGACGCCCCATACGACATGCTCGCTGCCTACTGCTACAGTGACCGCGCCGATCAGCCCGCCGACCAGTGCATGCGAGGAGGATGAAGGGATGCCGAAATACCAGGTCGCAAGATTCCAGACAATGGCCCCGATCAGGCCGCAGAGCAGGATGGAGAGCGACAGTACGGGGGCGATGTCATCAAGCGCAACGAATTTGCCGATCGTATTGGCGACCGAGGTGCCGCCAAGCAGCGGGCCGAGGAATTCGAAGAATCCGACGATGATCACTGCCTGGGCCGGTGTCATGGCGCGTGAGGCAATGACGGTGGCGACGATGTTTGCTGCGTCGTGAAAGCCGTTCGTGTAGTCGAAGACGAGGACTATACAGACGGTGGCAATGGCGAGGATGAGCAGCGTGTCCATTAATGGCCACTCAGTGCCGCGAAGGCAGTCGTTCCGGCCATGGGCGGGTGCATTGGCTGATGCTTGGCATCGTCTCTCCCCCTCAATATATTTTGATCCAGTATAGCGCTTTTGCTTGGTGGCTCGACCGCTTGGGCGGGGCAAGGAGCGGTGGTTTTGCAATTTCCGGGCGAAAAAAAAGCGGGAGATCTACTCCCGCTTTCTTGAGGTAAAAACGAGGGGGTTAAGGCAGCATGAACGAAGCCTTTTCGCGTACCTTGATATCGGGATTGTCGGCAGCGACGATTTCGAAGTGAATCTGGTTGGCGCCCTGTTTGCCGGCATCGGGTTCGACCCGAACGACCGTGCTGAAGCCTTGCAGGCTAGCGGCCGGCACCTCGAATTCATTGTTCCCGGCCACTTCGACGCCGTTCAGGCCATCGACCGTTACCTTGTAGCGGTGAGGTTGCTCTTCGGTATTCATGATTTGCAGCGTGTAGACGTTTTCGATGCGGCCATCGTCGGCTTCGCGCGCTAGCGTCGAACGGTCGCGGATGATGTCGACCTTGAGCGGGATGCGGTGGGCCAGGAACCATGCGGTCAGGGCGATGATGACGGTGAGGATGACCGTGTAGAGCAAAATGCGTGGACGCACGATGTGGGCCAGGATCTCTTTACGGCTCAAGTGCTTTTCCAGTGCGTTTTCCGTCGAGTAGCGGACCAGGCCGCGCGGCAGGCCGACCTTGTCCATCACTTGGTCGCAGATGTCGATGCAAGCGGCGCAGCCGATACATTCGTATTGCAAGCCGTTGCGAATATCGATCCCGGTCGGACAGACTTGAACGCATTGGCCACAGTCGACGCAGTCGCCCAGCTTGCTGGTGTCAGCCCCCTTCTTGCGAGCGCCACGCGGTTCTCCTCGTGCCGGGTCGTAAGTGACGATCAGGGTGTCGGGGTCGAACATGACGCTCTGGAATCGGGCATAAGGACACATGTACTTGCAAACCTGCTCGCGCATCATGCCGGCCATCAAGTAGGTGAAACCGCCGTAGAAGAAAATCCAGAAGGTTTCCCACGGGCCGAGATTGCCAGTTTTGACGTTGTCGATGAGCTCGGTGATCGGGGTGAAATAGCCAACCAGCGTGAAGCCCGTCCACAGCGAGAAGATCAGCCACAGGCCATGTTTGGTGGCGCGAATGCGCAGCTTGCGCGCATCCATCGGGGCTTTTTCCAGTTTCATGCGTGCGTTTCGGTCACCCTCGACCCAGTTTTCGATCCACATGAAAATCTGGGTGTAAACCGTTTGCGGACAGGCGTAGCCGCAGAACAGGCGGCCAGCGATCGCGGTGACCAGGAAGAGCGCGTAGGCGGAGACAATCAACAAGGCTGTCAGGTAGATGACATCCTGCGGCCAGAAGACCATGCCGAAAATGTAGAACTTGCGTTCGACCAAATGCAGCAGGATGGCTTGGCGGCCGTTCCACTCGAGCCAAAGACCGCCATAAAACAAGGCCTGCGTCAGAATGACAAGGGCGATTCGCCAGTTGTCGAAAAGGCCGCGAACACTCTTGGCGAATATCTTTTTGCGCTTTTCGTAAAAGGAAACTCCTGTGGGTTTCAATTCTTCGGTTTTCTCGACGGGCTGGTTCATTGCGGCTTTCGTAACAGGGATAGAAGGTGGAAACCGGCGGAGACGACGGCGACAGGCCAGGGCACCAAAGCGTGCCTGCGGGGCGAGCATTGAGCGATGCGATGGACCTGTTTTCGAAGCGGCGACACAAAAATCCTTGGAGGTGACAGCGAAGGGACTCCGTGGCGCGGATCTCGCCGGGTTCCAGGGAATCTCATTAACAAGATGCGTGCCTGCAAGGCATCTTGTCCATGTATCTTCAAAATCAGACGCTTATATACACCAGGCTGCGCATTTTGAATAGTCTGTGTCAAAATTGGCGGACTATATTGACATATGTGGCAGCGGTGACATGACGGCTCATTTTCTTAGCGAATTGCTCTCTTTTCTGGATGGTTTGCCGGAGCCGCGCATCGTGATGAATGCCGATTACCGGATTATTGCCGCCAATGCGGCTTACTTGCGGGATTTCTCGGACGGTCGTCCGGTGGCGGGGCGATTCTGTTATGAGGTTTCCCATCACTTCGAGATGCCTTGCGATCAGGCAGGGGAATCATGCCCGCTCAAACAAAGCATGGCAGCCGCCGCGCCGCAACGCGTCTTGCATTTGCACCATACGCCGCGTGGCGAGGAGCATGTCGCTGTCGAAACAACGCCGATCCGCGACGACCAAGGAAAGGTTGCGTATTTTGTCGAGACCATGCGGGTGGTGCGCCAGGCCAGCAGTCGTCCGGCAGCGCAGGGGCTGGTCGGGCGTTCTCCCGCTTTCGTCGGGATGCTGGAAAAGGTCATGCGGGTGGCCGACTCGAATGCGGCAGTGCTCTTGCTCGGCGAAACGGGGACCGGCAAGGAGTTGGTGGCTCACGCCATTCACGAAGCGAGTGCCCGCGATGATGGCCCTTTTGTCGCGGTCGATTGTGCGGGCATGACCGAGACGCTGTTCGAAAGTGAATTGTTCGGTTATGAGAAGGGCGCCTTCACCGGGGCGACGCATCGCAAGCAGGGCCTGGTTGAAGCGGCCGAGGGGGGCACTTTGTTCCTGGATGAAATTGGCGATTTACCCTTGGCTCTTCAGGTCAAACTCTTGCGTTTGCTCGAAACCGGAACTTACCGCCGGGTTGGCGGCCTCGATTGGTTGCCCGCCAACTTCCGCCTGGTCTGCGCGACACACCGCGATTTGCGGGCGATGGTGCAGGCCGAAACCTTTCGCCGAGATCTGTATTTCCGGATTAATACGTTTCCGATCCACACCCCGGCATTGCACGAGAGGGCGGACGATATCCCCTTGCTGGCCGCGTCACTGCTGGAGCGGGTCGATCGCAAGCCGGGGCGGCGACTGAGTGCTGCGGCCCTGGGATGGCTAGCGGGGCGCCGGTTCAGCGGCAATATCCGTGAGTTGCGCAATCTCATCGAGCGGGCTTCGCTACTGGCTGATGGCGAAACCATCGATCTGGTGCATCTGACCGAGATGGCAGACGATGTCTTGCCTGCCGGGCGCGAGCTTCGCGGTGGATTCCAGGTGAGCGAGGTCGTCGATCTGGCCGGATTGGAGCGGCGTTATCTCGAATGGGCAAGGATGCGCGCGGGCGGCGATAGCGCCGTCCTGGCCAATCAATTGGGTGTCAGTCAGCGAACCTTGTATCGCAAGTTGCAGGCCTTGCGCGATGGCTGAGCAATCGCCCGGGCGCGAGCGATCTCTGGTTGTTCGCGCTTATACTCGCCCTGGCCAATCGAATAACGGGATTTGCGCATGCCTCTTCATGGTGTAACGCCCCCTGCCTCCAGTTCACGACAACCTGCCTGGTTGCCTTATTCGCTCGTCGTTTTGGTGATCGCTTTGTTGGTCGTCAGCCTGGCCTCGTTGGCACTGTGGCAGGAGCGGCAGCGCTATCGCGAGCGGGCTTCGGTGGCGACGCAGAATGTGGTGCAATTGCTGGAGCAGCATATCGGGGATGTCTTCGACAAAATCGATGTGGTCCTGCAGACATTTGTCTACCACTATCGGGCAAGTGGCGAGAAAGGGCGTCAGGATGCCCGGCGATTGAACGCGGAGTTGCTCGCGTTGGAAAGACAGTTGCCGGAAGTGCTCAGCCTGCGTGTTCTGGATCGAAATGGTCTGGTCCGCTTCGGTCAAGGCTTGCCGTCCGGACAAGCGATCAATTTGGCCGATCGCGACTATTTCATTCGTGCCAGAGACAGCGCCCAGCCGGGATTGATCATTTCCGGTCCTACCCTGGCACGCATCTCCAAGCAGTGGGTCATCATTTTGGCTCGTCGTCTGGAGACGGAGAAAGGTGATTTCGATGGCGTGTTGTACGCCAATATCTCGGTCACCCAGTTTGCGCAGGTTTTTTCGAAGGTGGCGTTGGGACCTTTCGGGGCGGCGACCATTCGGACGACCGATCTGGCCCTTGTGCATCGCCATCCAGGCGGAAAGGGGGCGGTGGGAAGTCGGGAGGTTTCGAAAGAATTGCAGGAGATGATCCAGGCGCATCCCGCTGGCGGTGAGTATGTAGCGGCGACCGCGCTGGATGGTATCGAGCGGAGCAATGCCTATCGTCGGATCGATGGTTACCCCTTCTATGTGATAGTCGGTCTGGCGACAGACGACTATCTGGGTGGTTGGCGAAACAGCATGCTGATGATCGCCGGGTTGTCCGGATTCGCCGTCCTGATTACCGCTTTGGCTGCCTGGCTGGTCTATCGCGGTGCTCGCCGCATGCAGGGCGAGTTGGTGGAGCGCAAGCGGATTGGTCAGGAATTGGAGGGGTTGCTGGCTGAGCGAAACCAGCTTAACGCCGAATTGGCCATTCGGGCGGACGATGCCGATGCGGCCAATCGTGCGAAGAGTGCCTTCCTGGCGAACATGAGTCACGAGTTGCGGACGCCGCTCAATCACATCGTCGGTTTCGCCACGCTGCTCAAGCGGGATGTGTCCGCCGAGCCGGGGCGAACCCGTTTGCTGCACATCATCGAGGCGGCGCACGATCTGCTTGGCTTGATCAGCGATATTCTCGATATTTCACGTATCGAGGCCAGTCGCCTTCGGCTCGCCAACCTGAAGGTCGATTTGCCACGGGTGATCGATCAGGCATTCCGTGAACTGCATGGCGCAGCCCTGACCAAGCACGTGATCTTGACGCGCGTGATCGATGGCGATGTGCCGGACTGTTTGCGAGGCGATCCGGTTCGGCTGGGGCAGGTTTTAGGCAATTTGCTCGAAAACGCCATCAAGTTTTCCGAAGAGGGCGGGCAGGTCATCTTGCGCGCCGGCGTCGAGAAAAGCGGGGCCGGACAGACCTCGATCCGCTTCGAGATCAAGGACGAGGGGATTGGTATCAGCCCGGAGCTTCAGTCGGGCTTGTTCCAGTTGTTCAATCAGGGCGACAACTCGCCAAGCCGGCGTTACGGTGGGGCGGGGCTGGGGCTGGCGTTGAGCAAGCGGATTGTCGGCTTGATGTCCGGGGATATCGGTTTCGAGTCTAGGCTTGGTTTAGGTAGTACGTTCTGGTTTCGCGTGCCGCTACAACCTGAACTGGCGTCCAGTTCGGAGGAACTGGATGGAGTGGATAGGCAACAGCTCAATGACGCCGTGGCCTATCTTCGTGAATTGCTCTGCGAGAGCGATATGCGGGCACAGACGCTATGGGGCAAGAATCCGGAGCTGTTTCGTCCGGTTCTGCAGGACCGGATGGAGGCGTTCGGGCGCGCCTTGGAGGGATTTGCCTTCGAGGAGGCGCTGGTGCTTTTGGAGACGGCGTCGCGAACCAGAGATTCATCGCGCAAGCAACCGTCCACACAAGCATCCTGAGTTGTGCCGTGCGCAAGACAGCGGTACGCCCCCCCTTGGGAAGACCGATGGCAAGGAGGGGCTGGGGGCGATCAGGCAGAGGTCGAGAGCAAACTGCTGAGCGAGGTTGTCTGTTGATCCTGGCTGGACGTGTTATAGGCATGCATCAACTGCATGATCTTCTTGAGGAGCTGGGCATCGCTGTCGATGCTGCTGGTCGCAGTGTTGCTTATTGTCGTTGCAGAACTGGTCGTTGAAGTGGTGCTGCTCGATGTGCTGGATGTCGTGCTCGAACTGTCGTTGTAGGCTTGTGCCTCGGCGAAACTGACCTTGCCGTTGCCATCCGTGTCGGCCGCCGAGAAATTGCTGACGATATTCGAAATGAATGTGCTGCGTTCGCTGTCGCTGCTACCGATTTCGTCGAGCTGGCTGCTCAGTTCTTCCTGGGTGAAGCCTTCGTCATCGCCCGGGGGCGGCGGGGGTGGCATGCCGGACATGCCGCCCGAGCCCTGGGTGCCGCCAAAGCCATTCATCCGCATGCTCGAAAACTGGTTGTCGAGCTCTTCCTTGAGCTTGGACAGGGTTGTCGAAAACTCGCTTTCGGTGACTTTGCCGTCGCTGTTGCTGTCCAGTGCCGTAAAGACCTCGTCTACCGAGGTGCTGTCCGACGAACTGCTTGAGCTGATCTTGCTGAAGGCTGTGGCGAGATCGCTTTTCTCGATATAGCCTTGGCTCTTGGTATCAAGTTTGGCGAAGAGTTGGCTGATTGACGAGGTGCTGCTGACGCTGCTGACCATGATTTCCTCCTGAAAATTGCATTAACGAGTGAATTCCCGGTGCGGGTTTCCCTTCTTGAGCAATATTTCGGCCCGAAATCGAAAAAATTGGCGGCGTTTTGCGTTAAGTGGAGTAAAGCTTTGTTAAGGAATCCGGGAAGTTTGCGTCGTATTGCTTCGAAAAGCTCAGTTTTATGGCGCGAACGGCAAAATCTGCAGGCCGGCAAAATCTGCCGGTCGCCTGGAAAATGGCATCCTTTCGTGGGTTGGGAGACCATCCGGCAATTCCATCCGGATTTGTCGTCTGCGTTTTTCCAGGGAGTTTGGTCGGGTTGGGATAGTGCTTCTGGCGAAGGCGGTGCGCTTCGGTAAAACTCTGTAAAGTCACGGTCTTGGGCTGGTTGGGGCGCGCTGCCTTCGCTATCATCGACGCATCTGTTTCCCTCGATTTCCCTTCGCGATGAATGCCTCCGCCAACCATGCTGCCAATCCACACATCTTGTTGGTGGACGACGATGTCGAATTGGCCGGGATGTTGCGCGATTACCTGATTCAGGAAGGTTTTGCCGCGACGGCCGTTCATGATGGCGAAACCGGAGCCAACGAGGCGCTGACCGGTCAATATGCCCTGGTGGTGCTGGATGTGATGATGCCGCGCGTTAGTGGTATTGATGCCTTGCGGCGCATTCGGGCGGCGAGCAGCGTGCCTGTCCTGATGCTGACGGCCAAGGGTGACGATATGGACCGTATAGTCGGCCTGGAACTGGGGGCTGACGACTACGTGCCCAAGCCTTGCCTGCCGCGCGAATTGGCCGCCCGCCTGCGCGCTATCCTGCGCCGCACGCTTTTGTCGGCCGAGACGGCGGGAGGGGCGCCGATTGTAGTTGGCGCCTTGAGTGTGTTGCCTGAGCAGCGGCGTGTCGAATGGGGGGGGGCGCCGGTCGATTTGACCAGCACGGAGTTCAACTTGCTGGAAGTGTTGGCGCGCAATGCCGGGCGTCCGGTCAGCAAGAGCGATCTTTCCGAGCAGGCGCTCGGGCGGCCGTTGGCCCGTTTTGACCGAAGTATCGATGTACATCTCTCGAGCATTCGCCATAAATTGGGCAATTTGGCCGATGGCCGCTCCTGCATTCAGACCGTTTACCGGCAGGGTTACCAGTTGATTCGCGAGTAGCGCGGCGTGGGCCGGTTATTCTGGAAGTTCTTTCTCTTCATCTGGCTGGTGCAACTGGTCGGCATTGCCGGCGTCGGCACGTTCTTCTGGATAGAACGGCAGCAAATGGAGGCGCAATGGTTGGCCGAGGGGCCTCCACACCGATCGCGACCAGATCGCCCGCCGCCGGACGATGAAAGAGGGCCGCCCGATTTCAATGGCGCCCATCCTCCGCGCGAGTTCCCGCCCGGGCCGCATCGTGCACCGGATGATGACCGACCGCCGCAGCGACTCTTGCCGGGAGGGCATCGGCACACCCCCTTGCCGCTGGTGCCCCTGATTTCGGCATTGTTGGTCAGTCTGTGTTCAGCCTGGGGGCTGGCTTGGTATTTTTCCAAGCCGATTCGCCATTTGCGTCGTGCCTTCGATGCCGCTGCCGATGGCGACCTGAGCGTGCGGGTCGGAGACAGCATGGGCAGTCGACGGGATGAACTGGCCGATTTGGGACGCGACTTTGACCGGATGAGTGGCCGCCTCGACCAGTTGGTCGACGGCCAAAAGCGTCTTTTGCACGATGTTTCGCATGAAATGCGTTCGCCCCTGGCCCGTCTCCAAGCGGCAATCGGACTGGTTCGTCAGCAACCCGGGCGGCTGGAGGATTCCTTGCAACGCATCGAGCGCGAGGGGGAGCGAATGAACCTGCTGGTCGGCGAGTTACTGACCCTTTCGCGTTTGGAGGCCGGAGTCGGTGGCCGCAATGAGGCAGTCGATTTGGCCGATTTGCTGGAGGATCTGGCTGAGGATGCCCGCTACGAGGGGGCAAGTCGTCACATCGGGGTCGAATTGACGCGGGGTCCCCTGCGGGAAGTCCAGGCCAATCCGGAACTCTTGCATCGGGCGATCGAGAACGTTGTCCGCAACGCATTACGTTTTTCTCCTGAGCATGGCCTCGTCCGCATCGAGGCCGGTGTGCGGGGCGAGCACCTCTTCGTGCGTGTCATCGATCAAGGTCCGGGGGTCAAGGAGAGTGAGTTGACGAGCCTGTTCAAGCCCTTTTTTCGTGGTGGTGGCGCCTCGTCCGGCGATGGCTATGGATTGGGGCTTGCAATCGCTCAGCGCGTGATCGAAGGGCTCAATGGCAAAATTTCTGCAAGAAACGGCGATGCTGGCGGCTTGATCGTCGAAATCCTGCTGATTTAATCAAACTGGGGTACGTTGCGTAACACCGGCTTGCCCCGGTTTCCTTGCATGCAAGGGCCTGACCGAGAGTATGTGGCTGTCCCCTGGCACCCGCGAACAGGTATGATTTCTCCCATGTGAATAGACGGCGACATCGGCTCGCCGGCCAGGATGGGGGGCATCATGCGTTTCAAGTCTGCTTGTTGCGGAATGGCATTGTTCGGTCTGGTGGCCGGAGGTGTGCTGCAGGGGGCTGTTGCCCAGGAGTCGAGGCCGTTGGTCAAGGCGCAAACGGTCTATCTGCCGATTTATTCTCACATGCTCTACGGCAATCTGGGTAAGAGCGGCAAGGCGTCTTATGTTCTGCTTTCGGCGTTGGTCAGTATCCGTAACGTGGATGCCAAGCGTTCCTTGCGCGTTCTGTCGGCTCGATATTTCGATACCCAGGGCAAATTGCTTGGTGAACGTGTCAGCACGCCGGTGGTGGTGCCGCCCTTGGGGACGCTGGAGCTGTTTGTCGAACTGAACGACGCTTCGGGCGGTTCGGGCGCCAATTTCGTTGTCAAATGGGATGCCGAGGCGGCGATCAACCCGCCGTTGGTTGAAGCCTTGCATGCCAACATGGATGGCGGCAAGGCGGTGATTTTCACTACCCAGTCGGTACCGGTCAGCGAATAGGTCGAGGGTGCTTTGAGTAATTCGATTACCGCTTCGCAGATCAGCTACATCTTCCGGCTGCTCTACTTCGCGCTCGGTTCCCTGTTTGCCGTACATATTTTCGGCACGGTCGGCTACATGGTCCTGACCGAGGGCAAGTATTCCTGGTTCGACTGCTTCTACATGACCTTCATTACCGTTGCCACGATCGGTTTCGGTGAAATCATCGACATGTCGAGTAACCAGCCGGCTCGGATATTGACTGTCGTGATCGGGATTCTCGGTGCCGGCAACTTGTCGATGCTGTTCTCGGTGGTGACGGTCGCTTTGCTTGAAACCGATCTCAATGGAACTTTGCAGAGAAAACGCATGGAAAAATCTGTCAAGAAGCTCAAGGGACATTACATCCTCTGCGGATTTGGCCGGGTCGGACGCAATATCGCGCACGAACTGGAGGCGACTAACCGTCACTACGTCGCAATCGACGAGGACATGGCACGCTTGCAGGATTACAAGGAAAAGACGCCGGGTCTCTTGTACTTGCATGGCGATGCCAGCGATGACGATATCCTGACCGCTGCCAATGTCGAGGACGCGAAAGGCTTGTTTGCCGTCACGGGGGACGATTCGCGCAATCTGATGATTGTGTTCACCGCCAAGCAACTGAAGCCGGAATTACGCGTCGTGGCCCGATGCCAGGAAACGCGCAACATGGAGAAGATGCGCAAGGCTGGAGCTGACGCCATTGTCTCGCCCGATTTTACCGGCGGTATGCGTATCGCCTCGGCGATGATCCGGCCGCATGTTGTTTCCTTCCTCGATGAGATGCTCAAGTCGGAGAAGAACCTTCGAGTTGAAGAGGTGCCTGTCCCTGCCGGGTTCATTCCGAAGCCGATCGGGACCTTGAAACTGCGCAGCGCCAACTACGTTCTTCTTGCTGTGCGCGAACGCAATGGCGACTGGCAATTCAATCCCGACAAGGATTTTCTGATCAAGCCCGGCTTCATGTTGATTGCCATGGCCAGTCCGGTTGGCCGGATGGAAATCGAGACCTTGCTGATCGAAATGGCTTGATGGCGCATAGGAACTTCAGGTTCAACCTGCGAAACAGGGCAAATTGAGCGGAGACGAAATTGCGGATCGATTGTCATCATAGCGAAGACGGCACGCCGGTCCTGCGCATTGCAGGCCGCCTCGATTTTTCCGGACGCGACGAATTCGCGGCCTGGATAGAGCGCTTTCTCCATCAGGTCACCGGTCGGGAGGTGCATGTGAATTGTTCCGAACTCGATTATCTCGACAGTTCCGGGCTCGGCATGCTGCTGATTTTGCGCGACAGGGCGTTGCGCCTGGGGTGTTCGGTTGCCTTGTTGAATTGCAATGCGACGATTCTCGCCGTCCTGAATACCGTCCAGTTTGGTCGGCTGTTTCGCGTCGCCTGAGTTTTCGCCAGAAAATGCCTTGATTACTTGCTTGAGGGCAGTGCCGAAAGTGGCAGCCTTGGCGTAAGTATCTAAATTAGAGTATTCTTATATACATGAATACAAATTTATTCTCCCGCACGTTCCTGGCGGCAATCTTTCTGGCCGTTTCGGCACATGCGACCGAGGCCCTGCCAACGACTGTCGTTCGCGTCCACGCAGTCGATCTGAGCTTTCCGGCCGAATCTCTGGTTGAGGCGGTGCAGCAGGCCACGGTCGGCGCCCAGGTGGCCGGACGAGTGCTGGAGGTGAAAGCTGATGCCGGGCAGCGGGTGAAAAAGGGCGAATTACTGATGCGTATCGACGGCCGTGAGGCCGAGGAGGCGATGCGGGCGGCCGAGGCGCAGTACGCCAACGCCAAGGTCAGTTTCGAGCGGACGCGCAGCCTGGTGGCGCAGAAATTCATGAGCCCGGCGGCGCTCGACAAGGCGCGGGCGGATTTTGATGCGGCGAGTGCGAATCGGGCGGCGGCCGGTGCCGGGCAGAGCCATGCCAGCATCCTGGCGCCGATCAGCGGCATCGTCGCCCGCCGGCATGCCGAGATGGGCGATATGGCCACCCCCGGCAAGCCGCTATTCACCATTTACGAACCGGGTAGCCTGCGGGTGACCGCCAGCGTGCCGCAATACCGGCTCAAGGAAATGCGCGGCGTCAAAGCGGCGCGCGTCGAGTTTCCCGAACTCGGCAAGTGGGTCGATGCGCAGTCGGTCAATGTCTTGCCGACGGCCGATGCCTCGACCCACGTCTCGCAGGTGCGGGTGGCATTGCCGGCCGTTCCGGATGCGACGCCGGGGATGTTCGCCCGCGTCCATTTCGTCATCGGTCAGGCCGAGAAGCTGACCGTACCGGCCAGCGCCGTGCTGCGCCGGGGTGAAGTGGCCGCCGTCTATGTGCAGGCGGCGGACGGGCGTTTGAGCTTGCGCCAGCTGCGTCTCGGCGAACGGGTCGGGCAGGGCGAAATCGAGGTGCTGGCTGGTCTGGCCAGTGGCGAGCGAGTGGTGAACGATCCGGTGCAGGCCGGTATCCAGCTCAAGTCGGGTCAATAGTCGATGGCCGATCACGCAACCCGGCTCGGAATTTCCGGGCGTATCGCTGCCGCTTTCCAGGCCTCGCGGATGACCCCGCTGCTCGCCCTGGTTGCCCTGCTGATGGGCATCTTCGCCACCCTGGTCACGCCGCGCGAGGAAGAGCCGCAGATCGATGTGACCATGGCCGACATCATGGTCGCCTTTCCCGGGGCTTCGGCCAAGGATGTCGAGAACCTGGTGGCACGGGCCGGCGAGCAGGTGCTGTCGCGCCTGCACGGGGTCGAGCACGTCTATTCGGTGTCGCGGCCCGGCATGGCCGTCATCACCGTGCAGTTCGAAGTCGGGGTCAAATATAACGACGCCGTGGTGCGCCTCTACGATACCGTGCATTCGCATCGCGACTGGCTGCCGCCCAATCTGGGCGTCCAGGAACCGGTGGTCAAGCCGCGCGGCATCGATGACGTGCCGATCCTCGGGCTAACCTTCTGGACCCGCGACAGCGGCCGTTCCGCCTTCGAGATGCAGCAGGTGGCGCGGGCCGTCGAGATCGAGTTGAAGCGGATCAAGGGCAGTCGCGACGTGTCGACGTTGGGCGGCCCGGCGCACGCCATCCGCGTGTTGATGGATGCCGAGCGGATGAATGCCTACTCCGTCACGCCTCAGGACATCGCCGCCGCCTTGAAGGTATCGAACGCGCTGCAGGCCTCCGGCAAGCTGACCGCTGGCAATCGCGACCTGCTGGTCCAGACCGGCACCTATCTCGAATCGGCGGCCGATGTCCGGCAACTGGTGGTGGCGGTGCGCGGCGAGGCCGGCAAGCGAACGCCGGTCTTTCTCAGCGACGTGGCGAAGATTGAGGACGGGCCGGATCAACCGCAGGCCTATGCCTGGTTCGGCAGCAAGGAAGGCGAGTTCCCGGCGGTGACGCTGCAGCTGTCGAAGCAGCCCGGCGTCAATGCAGCCGATGTCGCCAGCGCCGCCATCGCCCGCATCGACAGCCTGAAAGGCAGCGTCATTCCGGAGGGCGTCGAAGTCAGCGTCACCCGCAATTACGGCGCGACGGCGACCGAAAAGGCACAGAAACTGATCGGCAAGCTGATCTTCGCCACCGCCTTTGTCGTGCTGCTGGTCTTCTTTGCCCTGGGCCGGCGCGAGGCGGTGATCGTCGGCATTGCCGTCACCCTGACCCTGGCGGCGACGTTGTTTGCCTCCTGGGCCTGGGGCTTCACGCTCAACCGGGTGTCGCTGTTCGCGCTGATCTTCTCGATCGGCATCCTGGTCGATGACGCGATTGTCGTGGTCGAGAACATTCATCGCTGGCAGGGGCTGTACCCTGAAAAGGGCTTGCTGGAGATCATTCCGGGCGCGGTCGACGAAGTCGGCGGGCCGACCATCCTGGCGACGCTGACGGTGATCGCCGCCTTGCTGCCGATGGCTTTCGTGACCGGCCTGATGGGGCCTTACATGAGTCCGATCCCGATCAATTCGTCGATGGGCATGGCCATCTCGCTGGCCGTTGCCTTCGTCGTCACGCCCTGGCTGGCGGCCCACCTGATGCGGCCGCATGGCGCGGCGCACAGTGCAGCCGGGCCGTCGAAGCTCGACGCCCGCCTCGACAGCAGCTTCCGCCGCCTGCTGACGCCCTTCCTCGATCCGGCCAGGGGGGGCGCGATGCGCCGCAAGCTGGGGCTGGGCATTGGCCTGCTGATTTTCGGCTCGGTTTCGCTGGCTTACTTCCAGCTCGTCGTGCTGAAAATGCTGCCCTTCGACAACAAGAGCGAATTCCAGATTGTGCTCGACATGCCGGTCGGTACGCCGCTTGAGGAAACGGCGCGCGTGCTGCATGAGATCGGCGCCGAATTGGCCGGCGAGGCCGATGTCACCAACTATCAGGCCTATGCCGGCACGGCCAGCCCGATCAATTTCAACGGCCTGGTCCGCCAGTACTATCTGCGGGCGGCGCCGGAAAAGGGCGATATCCAGGTCAACCTGGCCGACAAGCATCAACGTTCCCGGCAGAGCCACCAGATCGCGGTGGCGCTGCGGCTGCGCATCGAGGCGATCGGCAAGGCCAATGGCGGGGTGGCCAAGGTGGTCGAAGTGCCGCCCGGACCGCCGGTCATGTCGCCAATTGTTGCCGAAATCTACGGGCCGGACAGCGCCGGACAGATGGCGGTGGGCAAGCAGGTGCGGGCCGCCTTCGAAAAGACGGCCGATATCGTCGGCGTCGATGACAGTACCGAGGCCGATGCCCGCAAGTTCGTGCTGCATGTGCTGCAGAGCAAGGCGGCGCTGCTCGGGGTGGCGCAGGGCGACATCGTTGAGGTGGTCGGCATGGGGCTGGCCGGGCAGGACGTGACGCCGGCGCACAATGCCGACTCGAAATTCGAAATCCCGGTGCGCATCACGCTGCCGGCCGAACAGCAGTCGACGCTCGACGCCTTGATGAAACTCCGCGTCCGTTCGCGCGACGGGCAACTGGTGCCGGTTTCCGAACTGGTCGAGGTACGCGACGTCAGCCGCGAAAAGGCCATCTTCCATAAGGACCTGCTGCCGGTCGTCTACGTTTTCGGCGATATGGGCGGCAAGCTCGACTCGCCGCTCTACGGCATGTTCGACATCCGGGGCGCGATCCGCGGCATGGCCTTGAAGGAAGGCGGCACGCTGGGCGAGTGGTTCATCCGCCAGCCGGCCGACCAGTACGCCGGCTACAGCGTCAAATGGGACGGCGAATGGCAGGTGACCTATGAAACCTTCCGCGACATGGGCATTGCCTACGCGGTTGGCCTGATCCTGATCTACCTGCTGGTCGTTGCCCATTTCGGCAGCTACCTGGTGCCGCTGATCATCATGGCGCCGATCCCGCTGACGATCATCGGCGTCATGCCCGGCCATGCGTTGTTCGGGGCGCAATTCACCGCTACTTCGATGATCGGCATGATCGCGCTGGCCGGCATCATCGTCCGCAATTCGATCCTGCTGGTCGATTTCATCAAGCAGCAGGTGGCGGCAGGTATCAACTTCCACGACGCGGTGATCCAGTCCGCCGCCGTGCGCGCCAAGCCGATTGCCCTGACCGCGCTGGCCGCCATGCTGGGCGCGTTGTTCATCCTCGACGATCCGATCTTCAACGGCCTGGCCCTGAGCCTGATCTTCGGCATCATGGTGTCGACGCTGCTGACCCTGGTGGTGATCCCGGTTCTATATTTCGCAGCTTTCCAGAAGGAGCATCACGCATGACCACCGAACGTGCCATCCGCATCATGGCGGGATTTTTCGTATTGCTTTCACTGGCCCTTGGGGTCGAGGAAAGCCCGATTTTCGTCTCGCGCTGGTTTCTCGCCTTTACCGCATTTGTCGGCTTCAATTTGTTGCAAAGTGGTTTCACCGGTTTTTGCCCGCCGGAAATATTGATGCGCAAAATGGGGCTTAAGTCCGGTTCTGGCGAGGGGTGTTGTAAATAGGCTAAAAGTAATAAGTTATTTGATTTCAAGACCTAAGCAGCTTTGCTAAGCTTTTGTTATCTATGATTTTTAATTACGCCGATCAAGCGTGAAATTTCGCACTGAAACATTGTTGAGCCTCAGTTAAACTGCCGCCCGAAAATCCGTTTCTATCGTTTTCGAGCTGTTTATCTTGGTCCACAATCAGGCTGTCAAAGGTCGCAAATTCCTGTTGTTCTCGCTGGGCGCGATCGCATTGGTCTGGTCTGTGACGGGCTATGCCCTGCTCGGCGAGCCGTTGCCCGAGGTTTTGCCCAGCTTGAATCCCGGCGGCGAGCGTAGCGTCGCCCTTCCCGTGTTTTTTGCAGGTCTGTTTTCCATCCTGGCACTCGCCGCCATCGTACTGGTGCGCCGCGCCTTGCGGCAGGCCGAGGCGCAACTCGATCTGCATCGGCAACTGGTGGCCCACACATCGGAACCGATCATGATTACCGACGCCACGCAGCGCATCCTGGCCGTGAACGGGGCGTTTGAACTGGCGACGGGCTATTCCGCCGCGGAACTGATCGGACAAACCCCTTCCTTGCTCAACTCCGGCCGCCATTCGCCGGCATTTTTCCAGGCCATGAAACAGAGTTTGCTCGGTTCTGGAGCCTGGGAAGGGGAAATCTGGAATCGCGCCAAGAACGGTGAGATTTCGCCGCGGCAACTGCGTATCAAGGCACTGGGGGATATTCGCCGGCCCAGCCACTATGTGGCGCTATTTACCGATACCCGGGCCCAGAAAGCCCAGGAAGCCCGCATCGAATATCTGGCGCATCATGATCCACTGACCGGCTTGCCCAACCGGGTGGCGCTCGGCAGTCATTTCGATGCCGCCCTGGACTCGGCTCGCCGGCAGGGAAGCCGGCTGGGCGTGGTCGTGATCGATCTCGACAACTTCAAGACGGTAAACGATTCGCTGGGGCATCATGCCGGTGACCTGCTGTTGTGCGAAATCGCCCGTCGTCTGCAGCACATCCTGGTTGATGGCGAGCATCTGATTCGCTTGGGGGGCGACGAGTTCGTCCTGCTTGTCGAAAACATTCACCAGGTTGAAGCGGTCATCGTACGGGTGCAGGCGATCATGCGCACGATCAGCGCGGTCTGCGAGGTTGACGGTCATCAACTGCATACCAGTCCGTCGATCGGCATCAGCTTCTTCCCGGAAGATGGCGAATGTCCCGAGACCCTGATGCGCAACGCCGATACGGCGATGTACTACGCCAAATCGAATGGCCGCAACAATTACCAGTTTTTCGCGGCACCGATGAATGTCGCGGCGACCAAGCGGCTGCATCTGGAAAGCGAACTCTGGCAGGCGCTCTCGGACAACCAGTTGCTGTTGCATTACCAGCCACAGATCGAGTTGCCGAGCGGCCGTATTGTTGGTGTCGAGGCGCTGGTGCGCTGGCAGCATCCGCAGCGCGGCATGATTTCACCGGTCGATTTCATCCCGGTTGCCGAAGAAACCGGATTGATCCTGCCCTTGGGACATTGGGTGCTGCTGACTGCCTGCCGGCAGGCCCGCGCCTGGTTGGATCAGGGCGTCGATTTGGGCGAGATCGCGGTGAATATCTCGGCCCAGCAGTTCAAGCAACCCGAGTTCGCCAAATCTGTGCACAGCGTCCTCGTCGAAACCGGCTTGCCGGCCGAGCGTCTCGAACTCGAGATTACCGAGAGCACGGTGATGAACGGTGCCGACTCTTCGGTGTCCACGCTGCTGGAACTGAAAGCGATGGGGGTCAAGCTGGCGATCGATGATTTCGGTACCGGTTACTCCTCGTTGTCGTATTTGCGCCGTTTTCCGCTGGACCGTCTGAAAATTGACCGTACTTTTGTCGCCGATCTCGAATCAGATGCCGATGCCGCCTCGCTGGTCGGCTCGATCATCGCGCTGGGCCGTTCCCTCGGTCTGCGCCTGGTGGCGGAAGGGGTCGAGAATTCGGCACAGGTGGACTCCCTGCGCAGTATGGACTGTGAGCGGGTGCAGGGCTTCCACTTCTGTCGCCCGGTGCCGGCCGAAGATGTTGTGGCAGCCTGCGAAAACCTGCGTCAGACCGTCAAATCGGCCTGATTCTTGCATCTGTGCTTGACCGCGGGCAGATGCTGCCTAGAATCTGAGCCTCAACGAATCGGAGATTCACCATGAATATCGGCTTTCTTGGCCTCGGCATCATGGGGCGCCCCATGGCGCTCAACCTACTTAAGGGGGGCCACACCGTCACCGTCTGGGCGCGCCGCGCCGAATCCATGCAGCCGCTGCTCGATGCAGGCGCCCGCGGTGCGGCCAATCCGACCGAAGTGGCTCAGGCCAGCGAAGTGGTCATCTCGATGGTGGCTGATGCGCCTGATGTCGCCGAGGTGATGCGTGCCGTGGCAGCCGGCGCCAAACCCGGCTTGGTCGCGGTCGACATGAGCACCATCGCGCCGGCGGCCGCACGCCAGATCGGCGAAGAACTGGCCGCGGCCGGCATCGACTTCATCGATGCACCGGTTTCCGGTGGCGAGGTTGGCGCCATTGCCGGCACGCTGTCGATCATGGCCGGCGGTTCCGAATCGGCATTCGCCAAGGCCAGAGCGGCTTTCGAGTGCATGGGCAAGAATATCGTCCATGTCGGCGAAAGCGGTGCCGGCCAGGTGACCAAGGCGGCCAACCAGATCCTGACCGGGGTCGGCGTGCTGGCTGTGGCCGAAGCGATGGCCTTTGCCGCCAAGAACGGGGTCGAAGGCAGCAAGGTGCGGGAAGCCCTGATGGGCGGTTTTGCCGCTTCGCGCATTCTCGAAAACCACGGCCAACGCATGCTCGACCGCAATTTCAAGCCGGGCTTCAAGAGCTGGATGCACGAGAAGGATCTCAATATCGTGATGCAGACGGCGCATCAGCTCGGCCTTTGCCTGCCGGCCTCGGCGGCAACGGCGCAAATGTTCAATGCCATGGTTGGCTCCGGCCTGGGCGAGGAAGACTCGATCGCTGTGCTGAAATTGCTCGAACGCTTGTCAGGGCAAGCATGAACGTTGGTTTCATCGGCCTCGGGGTGATGGGGCGCCCGATGGCGCTGCACCTGCAGCGTGCCGGACACACCCTGTTCGTCTGGTCCCGCCGCCCGGCCAGCGCCGAAGGCATCCCGGCCACACTGTGCGCCAGTCCGGCCGAACTCGGTCGGCGTTGCGAGGTCGTGTTCACGGTGGTCACTGCCTGTGCCGATGTCGAAAACATCTGTCTTGGCGAGGCGGGCTTGATCGAAGGCTTGGCCCCGGGGACGGTGGTGGTCGATTGCTCGACCATCGCGCCCGAGACGGCTCGACGCATTGCCGCCCGCCTGGGCGAAAAACAGATCGATATGCTCGATGCGCCGGTGTCAGGCGGGGCGCAAGGCGCCATCGACGCCACGCTGGCCATCATGGCCGGCGGCAAGGCCGAGGTCCTGGCACGCGTGCAGCCCCTGCTCGAATGTCTGGGCAAGCGTATCGTTCATGTCGGACCGAGCGGGGCCGGTCAGGTCGCCAAAGCTTGCAATCAGATGATCATGGTTGCCGCCATCCAG
Source organism: Rhodocyclales bacterium GT-UBC (assembly GCA_003583745.1). Classification (GTDB taxonomy): domain Bacteria; phylum Pseudomonadota; class Gammaproteobacteria; order Burkholderiales; family Rhodocyclaceae; genus Azonexus. The sequence continues at coordinate 52,556 of QXPY01000009.1, forward strand.
GCCTCGGCCGAAGCCATGCGTCTGGCCGCGGCGGCCGGCGTCGATTGCGGCAAGGTGCGCCAGGCGCTGGCTGGCGGGTCGGCGGCATCGCGCGTGCTGGATGTGATGGGCGGGCGCATGGTCAGCCGCGATTTCTCCGCCGGCATCGAGGCGCGCCTGCACCACAAGGATTTCGGCCTGCTGCTTGATGCCGCACGGCGTTGCGGCTCGCTGACGCCGGTTGCCGCCGTGGTCGGGCAGCAGCTCAATGCGCTGATGGCGCAGGGTTGGGGGCGGGACGACACGTCTTCGCTGCTGCGGGTTCTGGAGTCGGCATGACGCAGATCGCGCAATTGTCCGAGGCGGAAATCGAGGAGCGTTTTCACGTTGCAGGGAAAACGGCCATCCAGTTCACCCTGGCCGGCTACGCCCGTGCTCGCGAATCCTTTTCCGTGCATTTCAATCTGGGGCAGGACATGTACCTGACGACCCTGCTTGCGGTACAAGCGGACAAAGAGCGCCTGATTTTCGATTGCAGCGGCAGTGCGGAAACCAATCGACGGTTTCTCGGCAGCGCCCATTGCCAGTTTGTCGGTCATCCCGGTGGTATTCCAGTGCAATTTTCCTGCGGTCCGGCCAGCGACATCACTTACGAAGGCAGCAAGGCCTTTGCCGTGGCGCTGCCCGACAAGCTGGTGCGTTTGCAGCGGCGCGAACACTTCCGTGTCGAAACGCCGCGCCTGAAGCCCCTGATGTTCTTCGGCCGTCTGCCAAGCGGCGAATTGCTGAAGTTGCCGTCGCACGACATTTCGGTATCGGGCATCGGCCTGAATGCGGATAGCCTGCCGGAAAGCCTGGCCGTCGAGCAAGTCTTGAAAAACTGCCATTTCATGTTGCCTGGCGAGGCGCAGGAGCTCTTTCTCGAAGCCACCGTACGCCGTATCCAGGAGCGCGAGACGCGCACGGGCAGCCGCTTCTGGCAGGTCGGGCTGGAATTCAACCATTTGTCGAGCGGTGACGAGAACCGCATCCAGCGTTATATCGACCGGCTAGAGCGGGAACGCCGCGAGCTGCTTTGAGCCTGCTTTAGCGCGGCTCGATCTTGATTCGGATCGGAGACGACCGGAGCCGGGTGAGGCCTTGGCGGCGCTGCCATCCCAGCAGCACCAGCAGGCCGCCGGCGAGCAGCAGCGGCAGGCCGCTTCCTGCGATGAACAGGTCGATGCGCTGCATGCCGAGCAGGCCCATGACCAGGGCCGCGCCATGGCGTAACCAATTGATCAGCCAGGCATTTTCCTGATGGAGGATGTGGCCGATACCGGCAGCAGCGGGTATCAGCACCAGCATTGGTGTCAGCAAGGTTCCGGTACCAAAGAGGAGGCCGAACCAGGCGCCCTGGCCGGTGCTGCCACCCTGTGCTGCGGCCGCCAGCAGTGTTGCCAGCGGGGCGCAGGGAATCAGTGTCAGTCCGATACCGAGCAGGGCCGGAGACAGGCCGTGCAGCTGCCGGACCGAGTTGCAGCGCCGGTGGCCGGGCCAGCTTAGCCAGATGGCGGAGAACAGGCTGCTCAGGCCGATCAGCAGGTTGCCGATGCCCGAAGCCAGCTCACGTACGAACCAGGCGCCCAAAGCGCCGGCCAGCGCGCCAAGCAGGGTGTAGGAAAGCAGGCGTCCGCCGAGGAAGAACGCTGCATCGCGCAGTCCGCTGGCCGCCCCTTCCGCCTTGCCGAACGCCAGCGTGCCAATAAAGGGCAGGCAGGTAACGGCACAGGCGGTCAGCCCGAGGGACAGCCCGAGCAGGAAGACCGAGAAGGCGGAAACCTCTGCTTCAGCCAGCATCGCCATGGCTGACCGGTTTGCGCACGAATTTGAGTGGTTTCGGCATGCCGTCCGGGGATTCGACCTTGACCCGATTCTTGTAGTAGTCGCGACGCGACGAGAAGAGGGCAAACGGGCCGAACTTGACCTGGATGATGCCGTCATCCGGGCAGAACTCGGCGCAGCGGCCACATAGCGTGCAGTCTTCATTGAAAGCCTGGCGACCATGCCGGTGGTGGATTTCCGGGATGTCCATCGGACAGGCTTTGGTGCAGATGCCGCATTTGTCGCACTTCTCGTTTTCGATCTTGACCAGTCGGGTCAGCGACAGGTGACGGAAGGTGGCGTTCATCGCCAGCATCGGGCAGATTCGGCAAAAGGGCTGACGCATGGCCAGCGCACCGATCAGCGTGAAGCCGGTGAGCAGGTTGGCGATGGCGCTGAGTATCATGCTGCCGGTCGAGGTCTGCTTGAGGGCGATCTGTTCCGGATCGCCGGTGAGCAGCGTGGTGGCGATGCGTGATGGGCAAATGTCGCAATAGGGATTGCCCATCGAATGCGGGGCGATCCCCATCCCGGCCAGGATCGGGACCAGGAAGACGAGGCCGAGCAGGATCAGCCACTTGACCGGGCGCGCCCGTTTGGCCGTCGTGTTGTCGAGTTGGTGTTGCGGCCGGTTGAAGCGGCGGCCCAGCTTGTTGATCCATTCCTGAATCGTGCCGAGCGGGCAGACCCAGCCGCAGAAGGCCTTGCCGAGGATGGCAAAGAAGATCAGGAAGCTGCCCAGGGCGATCAAGGTCGGCAGCACCACCTGTTGCGTGATCTGCTGCGCCTTGACCAGCGACTCGCCGATCCGGTGGTGCATCTGGTGCTGCAGCGGGATCAGTACGCAGTAGCCGCCATTGTTCTTGTCGTAGGCGCAGGACAGCGAGGGCAGGGCGGTCGATATCTTTTCGGCCGCATAGTAGCCGACGACCGTGCTGCCCCAGACCGTGATGAACAGGGTCAGGATCTGGACGACAAAACGCAGGCGCGACAGCGTCGGGAAAAGGCTCTTGAGAACATCAGGCATGGTCGGTCTCCTTGCGCCGCAGCAGAGGTAAGGCCAGCAGCATGCCCAGCGCCAGGAAGCCGAAGCCGCCGCTCAGGCTGCGCTCGCGCATCAGGTCCGGGTAGTAGTAGAAATTGAAGGCGCTCAGGTGGCGCATGCCATTGGCCTGGTGTTCGGCAGCCAGGATGAAGCCTTTGCGTGTCCGGGTAGCGCCGGCCTGCGGGTCGATGTCAGCCGGATTGATGTCACGCGGGAAGGCGACGCGGGCAATGCCTTGGGCATCGGTCACCACCAAAGAGCGGGTGCCGGCCTCGGTTTCAAACCTGACCGTGGTACCGGCCAGCGGCATCCCGTCGAAGCGGACGTGGAAGCTCCAGTCCTCGCCCTCGCGCATGCCGCCATGTTCCGGAATCCGGTCCGGGGTGATTTCCAGCCCGCCGCGGCTTTGTTGCAGCAAGCGGGTCGGGGCATCGCCCTTGGCCGGAAAGGTCCATGCCGTCGTTGCCGTAACCGTCTCGTTGCCCCGCGTTTCCCGGGCCATCAGCCAGTGATGTCCGCCCTTGTCCGGGCTGGCCGGGGCGACCAGCCAGCGCTTACCTTCCTGCGCCTGCTTGACCGGCGAGTCGGGTTGGTTCGGGTTGTAGACCTGCAGGTCGGTGCTGGCGATATTGAATGCGACCAGGCTGGCCTTGCCGCGTTCGGCTCGTGCTCCGCCCGGGATAATGGCCGGCAGCGTGCTCCAGAACGGCGGGCTGTCGGCAGCTTCCGGTCGGGAAGAGGCCGGAGCGTCGCCATGCGCCTGGGCGCCGCAGGCGATCATGCTCAGGCAGAGCAGACGCAGCGCTGCCCGGCGCAATTCGGCGAAGGCTTGGTCTCGCATGGCGTATCTTCCTGGCAGATCAGAACTTGGCAATCAGGCCGCTGCTGACGGTGAAACCGGGGGCGATATAGCCGATGCCTTCATACTTCTTGTCGCCCAGGTTGATCAGGGTCAGGCGCAGGCTGACATCCTTGGTCAAGGTCTTGCTCAGACCGGCGTCGTAGGTGGTGTAAGCCTTGTAGGTGGTGGTGTTGGCTTCGTTCGAGTAGCGCGTGCCGACGTAGTTGGCGACACCAAAAGCGGTCAGGCCGAAGGGCAGGCTGAAATCGGCCCGCAGGTAGGCCTGATGTTGCGGCACATTGGTCAGTTGTTTGCCTTCCAGGCTGCGGTTCTGGGCAAACTTGGTGATCACCGAATCGTTTTTCGTGTAGCTGCCCTGCAGCGAAACCCATTCCGTTGCCCGCCACCGGCCTTCCAGTTCGAAGCCCCGCGCCCGCACGCCGTCGTAATTGACCTTGTCGGTCGTCCCGGTCGGGGCGCCGCTGCGCTGTATGGTCGAAATGAAGTCTTCCGCCGTGGTGTAGTAATAGGTCGATTTCACATAGGCCGTTTTGCCGAAGTAGTAGTCGAGGCCGATATCGCGCGACAGGGCTTTTTCCGGTTCGAGCAGTGGGTTGCCGTAGGCGGTGACGGTGCCGCGCCGGCTGTTGCCATAGAGTTGCGAGGCGTCGGGGGCGTTAAAAGACTTGCCGATCGAGCCGCGCAGGATCAGGTCGTCAAGCAGTCGATAGGAGGCACCGGCCTTCGGCAGAAACGCCGTTTCCGAGCGATCCGACCAACTCCCCTGATTGGGGAAGGACGCTTTGGTGTCGTGGAAGCTGCCGCTGGTCTTCCAGTTGTCCCAACGTCCGGCGAGATTGACGTTGAAACGGTCGATGCTGATTTCGTCTTGCAGGAACACGCCGCTACGCGTCACGTTGCCCTTGGTCACCTGGACGCGTCCGGGTTCCGCCGGGTAACGGTTGGTCATGGTCATCTCGCCATCGGCGTATTCGCCGCCGAAGGTCAGGTTGTGGTGCGATCCCAGGCGGTGGCTGGTCTGGGCGTGAATACCGGTTTCCCGGTCATCGAAATCGCCCCGATAAGCAATCCGGCTGGCTCCCTTGACGCCGGCCGCCGTGACGTCCGGGCTGGTTGCATTGGGGGCATTGGCGCTGTCGGCGTCCATCTGGCCGATCCGGCTGTACAGCACGATGGTGGTTTCCGAGTTGTCGCCGAAATGGCGGTAGCGTCCGGAGCCAAGGTATTGCTGGCGGTCCTGGGCGTTGTAACCGGGGATGTTGTAGAGGCCGGTGGTGATGTCGCGCAAATACGAAAAATTGAAATCGAGCAGGTTCGAGTTGTCGATTTCGTAGAAAAACTTGGCGCCGACGTTGGTCTTCTCGGTGCCGGTCTTGGCACGTTGGGACAGCGGAATCGTCGTTTGCGAGGTGTCCGGGCGCCACATGTCGTAGCCGTCGCTTTCCAGGTAACTGGCCGACAGCGCAAAGCCGCTGCGTTCGCCGCGGTAGGAAACCAGCCCGGCACCGCGTTTGGTGTCGAGGCTGCCGTAGTCGCCCTCGACGCGGCCATGCAGGCCGGGGGCAATCGTTTTGGAAATGACATTGATCACGCCGCCCATGGCGTGGTTGCCGTAGAGCGCCGAGCCGGCGCCGCGGACGACTTCGACCCGCTCGACATCGATGGTGCCGAGTTGCGACCAGTCAACCTGGCTGTCGTAGAGCACATTCATCGGGATGCCATCGACCAGCACCAGGGTCCGGCCGTTACCCGGCAGGCCGCGGGTGTAGGTCTGGGCAATCCGGTTGGGGGATGAGGCGTCCATCCGGGCGGCATAAACGCCGGGTACGCCCTGCAGGAGCTGGTCAACCGTGGTGGCGCCGGACTTTTCGATGCGTTCCTTGTCGATGACCGTGACGGCAGCCGAGATGTCCTTGATGCTGCGCTCGGTCTTGGTGGCGGTGATCACCATTTCGCTCAACCGGGGATCGTCTTCGGCGGCTTGCAGCGCAAAGGGCAGGCCAAGGGCAAAAATGAGAGAGAGCTGCTTGTTGATCGGGGTGAGCGGAAACATGGGGGCCTCGACAATGTGTTGGCCAGGCGACGCCTGGACGAATCGGCCGGGAGTCTAGTTTTCGCTGTAGTGACAGACAATGTGACATGTTGCCGCGCGGCAGAATGTCGCAGTGTGTGATTTAGTCGATCTAATTCATGGGTTTAGCGTGAAAAGCCAAACCCGATGTCATTTTTGGTCCGGCGGGTCCGCCGGGGCGACTGGCTGTCGCTTCGGGGCGTGCCGCTGCAATGGTTTGCCCCCCTGCTCGGCACGGGCGCGCAACTGGCCGCAGCCGCCGTCGACATCCTGCCCGGCCGAGTTGCGCAGGCGGGCCAGGATGCCGCTCTGGTGCAGACGCCCGGCCAGCTCGCTGGCGCGCTCCCAGGACGGGCGTTCGAAGCCGAGGCCCTCGTTGGTGTTGTAGGGGATGAAATTCATCATCGCGTACTTGCCCTTGAGCAGGCGGATGATGCCTTCCAGCTCCTCGTCGTTGTCATTGACGCCGGCCAGCAGCGTCCATTGGTACTGGATCGGGTAGCCGGTGCTCCGGGCATAGTGTTCGCCAAGTTCGACCAGCTCGTCGGGCGCGATGCGCGGCGCCTTGGGCAGCAGGCGGGCGCGCAGTTCGGCCTTGGTCGTGTGCAGCGACAAGGCCAGCGCCGGCTTGACCGGCCCTTGGGGCAGCCGTTCGAAGGCTCGGTAATCGCCCACCGTCGAGAAGACCAGGTTCTTGTGGCCGATGCCGCCCAGCGTGCCCAGCGTTTCGATGGCTTCCATCACGTTGTCGAGGTTGTGCGAGGGTTCGCCCATGCCCATGAAAACGACCCGGCTGACCTTGCGCTTCTGCCGGGCGAGGACGACCTGGGCGACGATCTCGGCGCTGCCGACCTGGCGCAGCAGGCCTTCCTGCCCGGTCATGCAGAACAGGCAGCCGACCGCACAGCCGATCTGGGTCGATACGCACAGGCCGTCGCGTGGCAGCAGCACGCTTTCGACGCTTTGCCCGTCGGCCAGTTCGACCAGCAGCCGGGCCGAGCCGTCTTCGCCCGGGTGTTCCGAGCGCAGGCGGGCGAGGCCGTTCAGTTGCGCGTCGAGCGTCGGCAACAGGTTGCGGACGGCGAGCGGCAGGAAATCCTCCGCCTTGCGATGGCGGGTATCGAGGCCGACGCATTGGGTCCAGCCGCGCAGCACGCGTTCTTCATGACAGGTCTTGGCGCCGGCAGCACGCAGTTGCCGGCGGATTTCTTCAATGCGCATCAAATGGTCGCGGGAAGGGGGCCGCAGGTGTCGCAGCGGTGGATCTCGATCGTCGCGTGGACGATTTCTTCGTGGATGGCGAGGCGCTGGCGAATGTCCAGCGGCTGCAAGGCGTCATCGTGGGTGAGGACGCTGAGGGCGCAGGCATAGGCGCCGTTGCCGACGCGCCAGACGTGCAGGTCAGTGAGTTCGGTCTGGCCGGCGGCCGGGAGTGCGGCGATCACGGCGCGGATTTCCTCGACCACCGGATGATCCATCTCGCGGTCGAGCAGCACGCGCCCGGATTGCACGAGCAGGTTCTTCGACCAGAGGGCGACCAGTACGGCGCCGACCAGGCCCATTGCCGGATCCAGCCAGGCCCAGCCGTAGAACCAGCCGCCGAGCAGGGCGACGATGGCGAGCACCGAAGTGGCGGCGTCGGTGATGACGTGGATGTAGGCTGCTTTCAGGTTGAGGTCGTCGTGGGCATGGCCATGCTCATGGGCGTGTTCGTGGTCATGGCCGTGCGCATGGCCGTGCCCATGGTCGTGACCGGCGTGCTCATGCGAATGGCCGAGAATCAGCGCACAGGCGAGGTTGATCAGCAGGCCGAGGACGGCAATGGCGATCGCCTCGGGGTAATGGATGGTTTGCGGCGACCACAGGCGTTCGAGCGAGCCGAGCACCATCATGCCGGCGACGCCGAGCAGGGCGATGGCACTGGTGTAGCTGGCCAGGATCTCGATCTTCCAGGTGCCGAAGGCGAAGCTGGGGTCGTCGGCATACTTGCGGGCGGCACCGTAGGCAAAGGCGGCCAGGCCGATGGCCAGGGCGTGCGAACTCATGTGCCAGCCGTCGGCGAGCAAGGCCATCGAGTTGAACCACCAGCCGGCGACGATCTCGACCAGCATGGTGGCGAGGGTGATCCACATCACCCGGCGGGTGCTGCGCTCGGCCCCGGCGTTACCGTTGCTGAACTGGTGGTTGTGCAGCCAGCGGGAAAGATCGTGTTGATTCATTGTTGTCCGTAACCGGCGAATTTCTCCATGACGGCCGCCATCTCCGCTGCATCGAGCAGGACGGGCTGGCCGAGTTGGCAGGCTCGCCAGTACTGCTCGCACAATTCTTCCAGTTCGATGGCCAGGGCCAGCGTTTCGTCGAGATCGCGGCCAGCGACCAGCAAGCCGTGGTTGGCCAGCAGACAGGCTTTGCGCTCATCCATTGCGACCATGGCGGCGGCCGACAGTTCAGCCGAACCGAAAATCGCGTACTCGGCGCAGCGTATGGTCGAGCCGCCGAAGCGCGCAATCATGTAATGAAAGGGCGGGATGTCGCGGCGCAGGCAGGCCAAGCTGACGGCAAACGGCGAATGGGCGTGCAGTACGGCGCCGACTTCCGGCCGGCCGGCGTACAGGTCGCGGTGAAAACGCCATTCCGAGGACGGTTTGCGCCGCCCCTGGTGGCTGCCGTCGAGGGCCATCAGCGGGATGTCGTCCGGGCTCAGGCTGGCGTAGGGCAGGCCGGTCGGCGTGATGTAGAAACCGTCGCCGCTGCGTACGCTGACGTTGCCCGAGGTGCCGCGGTTCAGCCCGGCCGGGGCCATCGCCTGGGCGACGGCGATCAAGGCTTGGCGGGAATCAGGCACGTGCTTCTTCCGGGTAGAGGCCGAGCAGGCCGGCCGTACTGGCCGGACAAACGCCGCGCTCGGTGATGAGGGCGGTGACCAGGCGGGCCGGCGTGACGTCGAAGGCCGGATTGGCCACCGCCTCGTGGGCGGGCAGCTGGTGCAGCGCCGAAGGCACGCCGCGGCTGTCGAGACCATGCACCAGGCGGAACTCGTCGCCGTCGCGTTCTTCGATCGGAATGGCGGCGCCGTCGGGGCAGGCGAAATCGAGCGTTGAGCGCGGCGCGGCGACGTAGAAAGGGATCGCGTTGTCGGCGCAGGCCAGACCCTTGAGGTAAGTGCCGACTTTGTTGGCAACGTCGCCATTGCTGGCAATGCGGTCGGCGCCGACGATGACCGCATCGACCTGGCCGGTGCGCATCAGGATGCCGGCGGCGTTGTCGGAAATCACCGTATGCGGCACGCCGTGCTGGGCCAGTTCCCAGGCGGTGAGCAGGCCTTGGTTGCGTGGCCGGGTTTCGGAAACCCAGACATGCACCGGCAGGCCGGCATCGTAGGCGGCATAGACCGGCGACAGCGCGGTGCCCCAGTCCACCGTGGCCAGCCAGCCGGCGTTGCAGTGGGTCATGATGTTCAGCCTCGTACCGTGCTGGCGCGGCAATTGGCGGAACAGGCCGAGACCGTGCTGGCCGATGGCGGCGTTCTGCGCCACGTCTTCTTCGGCAATGGCGGCTGCTTCCGCCCAGGCGGCGGCGCAGCGTTCGCCGGCCGGTAGCGGGGCGAGCACGGCCTGCATGCGAGCCAGCGCCCAGTGCAGATTGACCGCGGTCGGCCGGGTGGTGCCGAGCAGGGCCACGGCATGTGCCAGCTGTGTGTCGGAGGCCTCGTCATTCAGGCCGATGGCCAGGCCGTAGGCGGCGGTGGCACCGATCAGCGGTGCGCCGCGCACCTGCATGGCGCGAATGGCGTGGGCAGCCTGTTCCAGCGTGACGACGCGAACCCAGTGCAGCGCATGCGGCAGCCGGGTCTGGTCGATGATGTCGATGAGGCGCTGTTCGGGATGGGCGCGCAGGGTGCGGGTCGGAATGCCGTCGATATTCATGGGGATGAGTGCCTGGAAAGTGGGCTGAGGACGTTGAAAATCAGCCCGGCCGCCATTGTGCCGGTCCTCGACCGGGCAAGGAAGCACTGCGCCCGATAATCCTGCACACAGTGCTTGATGTGACGAGACTGGGTGTATAAAATTTTCAAAAATGAAAAAAACTATAGGCGCTTAAGCGCTCCGGTCTGGATTGCCCGCTCCAGCCATTTTTGGGGGTCACAACATGTTTTCGTTCTTCAAGTCGAATCAACGCGCGCTAACGCCATCACAATCCGGTTCCTTGGCCGGCGCAACGATGGCCTTGCGAGGACGCTTCAATACCGAGCGCCTGCCCGGCAATCGCGAGGCGCTCGGTCTGCCGGCCGCGGGCGGCATCTTTATCGGTTTCGTACCGCCCTATGCCGATTTCAGGACGGTTACCGACGGCCTTAGCCGTTGCGTCGCCGCCGACGGCAAGACCAGCTTTGCCGCGCTGTCTTCAAGCGGCGCCTTGTGCAGCGGTGGGGAGACGACCTACTGCGGCGCCGAAGCGAGCGATCGTGAAGGCAGTTTTCTTTGGTTGTCGGATGAGGTCATCGAACGCAGCGAGGTTTTTTCGATTGACCTGCGCGTCGGCCAGGGGGTGACCGTTGCCGAGCGGGTGAGCAAGATTGCCCAGGAACTGAAAGGCGTGCATCCTTCCTTCGCGATCAATGCCCAGGATACGTTCGCCCTGGTCTTCTGCGATGGCCTGTCGGCCTCCGAAGGTTTCCTGATGCGCGCTTGGTACGAGAGCCAGCGTTTCCCCTGCCTGGCCATCGGCGGCTCGGCGGGCGGCAAGCTCGATTTCTCGGCGACCTACATTCATGACGGGCAGCGCGTTCTGAGCGGCCGGGCGATGCTGGTTTTTTGCAAGGTTCGCAAGGGCATCCGTTTTTCGCCGTTCAAGACGCAGAATTTCGTTCCCGCCGGCAAGAGCTGGCTGGTCGCCGACGCTGATCCGATCGCCCGGACTGTCAGCAGCGTCTTCGGGCGTGATGGTCATACCGTCGGCTTCCTTGCAGCCCTGGCGGCGCATTTCGGCTGCGCCGAGCATGAGGTCGAGAAAAAGCTGGTCGGTCATACCTTCGCCGTTTCGGTCAATGACGAGATGTTCATCCGTTCGGTGGCGACGCTGGGGGCTGACAAGACCGCCTTCTTCTGCGACATCGAGTTCGGCGATTGTCTGCATCTGCTCAAGATGACCGACTTTATCGAAACCACGCAGCGCGACTGGCAACAGTTCCTGTCTGGCAAGGGCGAGCCGCTGGCCATGCTGCTCAATGATTGCGTGCTGCGTCGCTTGGGCAATACGGCACTGCTCGGGCGCGCCAAGTTCTTTGCCGATACGCCGGCCGCCGGCTTTTCGACCTTCGGTGAAATCCTCGGCATTCCGATCAACCAGACCCTCTCGGCCCTGGTCTTCTTCCGCGAAACCGAACAGTACAAAGATGCTTTCATGAGCGCCTTCCCGGTGCAGTACGCCGGGTTCTCGACGCATTACACGCAGCGCGCCCTGCAGCGCTGGATCACCCTGAACGACATCCAGCGCGGCATGGTCGATCAGGTGGTCAATTACGAGCGGACGGTCGAGCCGGTCGTCGCGACCTTGCCCTCCTTGGCCAATGGCTTCCGGCAGCAAGCGGATACGCTGAACCGGGCGATGTCGCTGATGACCGACGTCGGCGCCTCGGCCAAGTCCTCGCAAAGCTCGCAAGCCAGCCTGGGCGCTGGGCTGGATGACCTGGAGCGTTTGTCCAAGGCGATCGGTTCGATTACCGGCGGCATCAGCGCCATTGCCGACCAGACCAACCTGTTGGCCCTTAATGCCGCCATCGAGGCCGCCCGTGCCGGCGAGGCGGGGCGTGGTTTCGCGGTGGTCGCCGACGAGGTGCGCAAGCTGGCCCAGTCGGCCAAGAACCAGGCCGATGCGACGGCTTCGAGTATTCAAGAGGCAGTCAGGACGATCACCGATATCCGCCAGATCGCCCAGCAAACCCTGGGTTCGATCAATCAGCTGATCGTCAAGAGCGAGCAGGCCTCGGAGCAGATCGCCCAGATGACCACCGATGCAGCGCGCGAACATCAGCAGGTGACCTTGAGCCTGACCAATGTCGATGAGCTGAGTGCCGGCATGGCGACCTTGAACGAATTGCTCGGCCGCCTCGATCATTTGCAGGGTATGGCCGCCAAGCTCTAGTTTTCCCCCTCTGAACATACTTGCCGATCGGTGCTGCTTGCAGCAAGATCGGCATTCTTTTTTCAGCGCCAGCAGCATGCAAACTCCTATCCAGATCGATTCGCGCTTCCCGAACATGGGAACCACCATTTTCACCGTGATGTCCCGCCTGGCGGCGGAGTGCGGTGCCGTGAACCTGTCGCAGGGCTTCCCGGACTTTCAGGCCGAGCCGGTGCTGTTCGACAGCCTGCACCGACACATGCTGGCTGGTCGCAACCAGTACGCACCGATGGCCGGCATGCCGGAATTGCGCCAGGCCATTGTCGACAAGGTGGCGGCGCTGTACGGCACGCGCTTCGATGCCGAATCGGAAGTGACGGTGACGGCCGGGGCGACCCAGGCCATCTTCACGGCGATTGCCGCCTTCGTCCGGCCGGGCGACGAGGTGATCATCTTCGAGCCGGCCTACGACTCCTACGTGCCGGCGATCGAAACGGTCGGCGGCAAGGCGGTTTACGCCCAACTGCAGTTTCCCGATTACGCCCCGGACTGGGCGCAGGTGGCGCAGCTGATTTCGCCGAAGACGCGGATGATCATCGTCAATTCGCCCAATAATCCGACCGGCAGCCTGTTGCCAGCGGCCGATCTGGACAAGCTGGCCGAACTGATCCGTGGCACCGATATCGTCGTACTCTCCGACGAAGTCTATGAGCACATCGTCTTCGACGGCGAACCGCACGCCAGCCTGTCCGGGCATCCCGAACTGGCGGCGCGCAGCATTGTCGTCTCCAGCTTCGGCAAGACCTATCACATCACCGGCTGGAAGATCGGCTACGTGGTCGGCCCGGCCGCCTTGATGGCCGAGTTCCGCAAGGTGCACCAGTTCAATGTGTTCACCGTGCACGGCCCGTCACAACTGGCGCTCGCCGAGTACATGCAGGACGCCTCGCGACATCTCGGCCTGGCCGCCTTCTACCAGGAAAAGCGCGATTTCTTCCGCCGCCTGCTGGCCGAAACGCCGTTCAAGCTGCTGCCCTGTCGCGGCACCTATTTCCAGCTGGCCAGCTACGCCGGGCTGTCCGAATTGCCGGATCGCGCCTTTGCCGAGTGGATGACGCGGGAAATCGGCGTCGCGGTGATCCCGGTTTCGGTTTTCTATGCCGATGGGCGCGACGACAAGGTGGTGCGCTTCTGCTTTGCCAAGAAGGAGGAAACCCTGCTGGCAGCGGCCGAGCGACTGCGTCGCGGCTTTTCAAAATAAGCCCGGGATATGAATATTGGCTTGACGCTGCTTGGCGGCGGCGCAAATAATCCGGCCATTCAATAACGTTCAACAGAGGAAAATCATGGGAATGATTCAGGAATTCAAGGAATTTGCCGTCAAGGGCAATGCGATGGATCTGGCGGTCGGCGTCATCATCGGCGGCGCCTTCGGCAAGATCGTCGATTCGATCGTCGGCGACCTGATCATGCCCCTGGTCAGTCGTATCGTCGGCAAGCTGGACTTTTCCAACCTGTTCATCGTGCTCGGCGACAACCCGAACAACCTGGCAACGTTGGCCGACCTGAAGAAAGCCGGTATCGCCGTCTTCGCCTATGGCTCCTTCCTGACCATCCTGGTCAATTTCATCATCCTGGCCTTCATCATCTTCATGATGGTCAAGCAGATGAACCGCCTGCGCACGCCAGCCCCGGCTGCCGATGCACCGGTCGAGGCGCCGCAGACGCCGGAAGATATCGTGCTGCTGCGCGAAATCCGCGATTCGCTGAAGAAGTAAGCGAACCCGCAGCCCCCGAAAGCCGCCCCGGGCGGCTTTTTTGTTGGGGATTTGGGATTCACCGTTGGAATAACCGTTAGTCAGGTCAGCCAGGTTGCCCTGCAAAAATCGCAGCTAACTGTCAAAGTACATAACGTAAAGTTGGCTGGGTTGTTTTGACCGGCTGAGTCCGGCCAGAAGCGGACAGTCCGTAACGTTCCTGATAGCAGACGAGAAGATACTGGACATGTATGCTATCGGCCTATGAATATACGCATCATCTTGCTGTTCCTTACCGCTGTCACGCTGGGCGGCACCTTGCTTCTTTACGTTCAAGAGAAGCCAACTGCAGACGTGGTTTTTAGTGCAGACGCTCACTTGCTTCCGCTTACTGCCACCGCCATTTCTTTCAGTGCCCCCAAAGGTACTAAACGCATACGGCTGACAACAGAGAGCGGCACTGAGTTTTTCACAGATTGTCTCGCTATACCATTTGTTTGTGCTGAAGAAGCAGGCATCAAGCACCCAGTTAAAGTACTTGCCTATGAGTTGTCATCCAACGTCATTTGGCCAATTTTCGTAACGGCACAAGGACATTCTGTCGTAACCGATGACGACAGTAGGCGTATGTACGAGTTATATCTTGAGCAGGAAATGAACATGTATTTACGCTTGGGCCTCTCGCTAGCAGCGGTCTTTATCTTCTATATATTTAAGATTGGCAGGGAGCAGAATTTGCCCCCTTCGGACAGCTAAATCTTCGGCTGAGTGTCTGGTATTGAAAAGCCGTCCGACTGCTAAGGGCACGTATCAGTCTTCGGTTGGGTGCAGAAAATCTCGGTCGTTTCAACAATCAAGTCAGCACTATCCGGGCAAGCCTTGCCGCACGTGATTCCGGATGCCCTTCCTATCGCCCCTGACTGTGTTGTTCGCTGATCCAGGCGGTCACGAAGTCCTGCGCGTCATCAATGAAATGCCGGAAGTCGGCGGCGAAGGCATCCGGGGCCGTCGAGAATTCGGCTTCGCCACCGGCCAGCGGGTTGGGCTGGCGGGCGCGTTGGGCCATGCGGGCCAGCACATCGGCGATGCCGTCCAGCCCGTTGTAGCTGTGTAGCCAGTTTTCACCGGCCATCAGCTGCATGGCCGGCCGGGCGTGGTCGGGCAGGGCGTTTAGCCGGTCGTCAATCTGCCGGTAGAGTCGCGTGCAGTATTCGGTCAGCGCTTCGGGATGGTGGGTTGGCCAGTCGCGGGCCAGCAGGTGGTCGTAGAAGATGTCGACCAGAATGCCGGCGTAGCGCCGCCGTCCGGCGCTGACCCGGTTGCGGCTGGCGCAGAAGGCGGGATGCGTCTCGGCGAAGCTGTCGATGGCGCGATGCAGTGCCACGCCGTGCGCCAGATCGGGGGGCAGGATGCCGGGCAGCGGCCCCTTGATCCAGTCGCCGACGACGCCGCCGACGCGCAACGCCGGATCGTCGCCGGCCAGAAAGGCATGGGCCAGAAAATTCATGGCCCGTTACGCCCGGATTCGGGCGTTGAGAGGCGGTTCACCGACGGGCGCCGTTCATCCGCCGAATACCCCTTGCCACAAGGCGCGCACGGCGGCGATGTGCGATTCCACCGGCTCCCGGTCGACTGGCGCCTTGGGCGTTGCCGACAGGCGTTGCGCGTGCTGCAGCCGGCGGTATTCGCGATAGGCGTTGCCGGCCGCAGCCGCCTGGCCGGGGTCGATCAGGCCGAGTTCGCCGGCGATGCGCAGCAGGGCGATGTTGCCCAGGTTGCCGGTCAGCTCGGCATGCTGGTGGGCATAGCCGAGTACCAGGTACTGGACGATGAATTCGACGTCGATGATACCGCCCGGATCGTGCTTCAGCGCGAAATGGGTTTCGCTCTTCGAGGAGTGGGCGTCGAGCATCTTCTGGCGCATGGCGACGACTTCCTCGCGCAGCTTGGCGAGGTCGCGCGGCTGGCGCAGGATTTCGCAGCGGATGGCCTCGAAGCGGGCACCGACGGCCGGATCGCCGGCGCAGAAACGAGCCCGGGTCAGCGCCTGGTGTTCCCAGACCCAGGCGTTGTTCAACTGGTAGTCGCGGAAGGCGTTGACCGAAACGGCGAGCAGGCCGGAGTCGCCGTTCGGGCGCAGGCGCAGATCGGTTTCGAAGAGGATGCCGGCCGGGGTCTGGCTCGACAGCCAGGTATTGAGGCGCTGGCTGAGACGGGCGTAGTTTTCCTCGGCATCCGGGTCGTCGTCTTCGTAGAGATAGACCATGTCGAGGTCGGAGGCGTAGCCCAGTTCCTTGCCGCCCATCTTGCCGTAGCCAATGATGGCGAACTTCGGCGTCTCGCAATGGCGTTTCTTGACCGTATTCCAGACCAGCGGCAGGGTTTCCTGGACCAGCGTGTCGGCCAGTTCGGTCAGGTGGTCGGACAGTTTTTCGATGGTCTGCAGGCCGGCCAGGTCCTGGGCGAGCAGCCGGAAGACCTGGGCATGGTGCATCTCGCGCAGGATGTCCATCTCGCGCTCGGTGTCGCCGGCATGGTCGGCCAGATTCAGGCGAAGGTCCTGGCGGAAGCCGGCCCAGTCGGTGGCGTCGTCGTAGAGCCGAGGATCGAGCAACTCGTCGAGCAGCAGCGGGTGGCGATTCAGGTAGTCGGTGGCCCAGTTGGAGGCGCAAATCATGTCGGCGACACGGCGCAACGCCATCGGGTATTGCTGCAGCAGCGCCAGGTAAGCGCCGCGCCGGGCGATGCTTTCGAGGAAATGTAGGCCGCGCTGCAAGGTGATATCTGGGTCGGCCGTCGCGCCGGCCGCTTCGATCAGGCGCGGGCCGACGGCATCGAGGCGCGAACGGTTGCTGGCCGGCAATTGCAGGTAACGGCTGGAGGCGCGCAATTCGTTGAGGCGGCTGATGGCTTCCCCCGGCTTGCGGAAGCCGAGGTTGCCGAAGGCCTCGAAGGCGGTGTCTTCGTCTAGCTGGTTGAGCCAGAGGCCGGTCAGCGGATGCTCGCCGGCTTCGGGGTCGGAGAAGATGGCCTCGAAGTGGTGGCTGACCTTGGCGCGATGCGCATTGAGTTCGACGAGCAGGGCCGGCCAGTCGGCAAAGCCCATGTTGCTGGCGATATGGGCCTGGTCGGTCGGATTGCCGGGCAGCATGTGCGTCTGCTTGTCTTCGATGAATTGCAGGCGATGTTCCAGGCGGCGCAGAAAGACGTAGGCATCGCGCAGTTCCTGCTCGGTTTCCGGCGGGATCAGCTTGCGCTCGACCAGCAGCTTGAGGACCGAGAGCGTCGGGCGGATCTGCAGGGCCGGATCGCGGCCACCGCGAATCAACTGAAAGACCTGGGCGATGAATTCGACTTCGCGGATGCCGCCAGGGCCGAGCTTGACGTGGTCGGCCATGTCCTTGCGGGCGACTTCGCGGCGAATCTGCGCATGCAGGTCGCGCATGGCGTTGATCGCACCGAAATCGAGATACTTGCGGAAGACGAAGGGGCGCGAGATCCGGCGCAGGGCCTCCATCCAGCCGCCGAGCGCGGCGCCCTCGGCGTTGGCGCCGGTGTTCATGACCCGCGACTTGATCCAGGCGTAGCGTTCCCATTCCCGACCCTGGGTGATGAAGTAGTTTTCCAGGGCGTCGAGCGAACAGACCAGCGGGCCGGAGTCGCCGTTCGGCCGCAGGCGCATGTCGACGCGGAAAACCTGGCCGTCGGCGGTCAGGTCGCCCAGCGCGCTGATGACCCGTTTGCCGAGACGGGTGAAGAAGTCGTAGTTCTCGATACTTTTCTTGCCGTTGGTATCGCCTTCTTCCGGGTAAACAAAGATGTAGTCGACATCGGACGAGACGTTGAGCTCGCGGCCGCCCAGCTTGCCCATGCCGATCACCAGCAGCCTTTGCGGCTGGCCGGATTTGTCGAGCGGCTCGCCATACATGGCGGCGAGTTGGCGGTGGTAGTAGTCGAGGGCGAAATTGGTCGTCACGTCGGCGAGCAGGGTCATGCTCTCGACGACCTCGGCGAGCGGCGCCAGACCGCACAGATCGCGCAGTGCGATGTGGGCCATGGCGCGCTGGCGCAGGCAGCGCAAGGCCGATTTGACCGCCTCGTCGTCGGTGAATTCGCGGCGCAGGGCGCCCAGCAGAATGTCTTCCGAAAGCGGCTGTTGCCAGGTCGCGGCGAGTTCGGGAATCAGCGCCGGGCGCGCCTGCAGCAGATTGGAGAGATAGCGGCTGAGGGCGAGGGCCGGCTGCCAGCGTGGGTCGAGCGTATGTTCCATGGGATTCCCCGGGCGGCTGCTTTGCCGAAAAGGATAGAATTAGCGTTTTGGCGAATTTTCGATTGTAGTGATCTATGACTCTTTCTGGCAAAGCGGTTTGACGCGTGATTGAGCCGGCTTGCCGACAGGAAGTCCGTTCGGCCGTCTATCACCGTTTCTACTGGCTGTGGCCCTGGCTGGCCCGGCCGGCGGTCCGGCGCGGCTTGCGTTTGCTGGCTTGGGGGCTGTTCGCCGCCTGGCTGCTTTTCGTCGGTCTGTTGCTTGCATTGCGTTACGCCGTCTTGCCCCGCGTCGGCGACTATCAGGCGCAGATCGAGCGCATGGCGTCGGAAGCCGCCGGCCAACCGGTCCGGATCGGCAAGATCACGGCCCGCTGGCGCGGCCTGAACCCCGATCTCGTACTCGATGCCGTGCAGGTCCTCGACCGCCAGGGGCAACCGGCTTTTTCGCTGCAGCGGGTGGAAAGCGTGTTGTCCTGGCAGACCCTGTGGCGCTGGCGTCCGACCTTGTCCCTGTTGGCTTTTGACGGCACGGTGCTGCATGTCCGAAGGGATGTCGATGGCCGGATCACCGTTGCCGGAATGGCAACCGAAGGCGAAAGCGATCCGGCTTTTGCGCGTTGGGTACTGGAGCAGAAGCATATTCGTATCCGCGATGCCACCATCGTCTGGGAGGATCGCCTGCGCAACGCGCCGCAACTGGTTCTCGAAGACCTGCAATTCGGCCTCGACAACAGTGGCCGGCGCCATCGCTTCGGTCTCTCGGCGGCGCCGCCGGCGGCGTTGGCGGCCCGCATCGACATTCGCGGCGAGGTCAAGGGCGATATCGGGGAGGCCCTCGACAGCCTGGCAGGCAAGATATTCGTCGAGCTCGATTACGCCGATCTGGCCGGTTGGCGGAACTGGGTCGATTACCCCGTCTATCTGCCGCAAGGCCGGGGCGCCTTGCGGATCTGGGGCGACATGCAAAATGGGGGCGGCAAGGTCACGGCCGATGTGGCGCTCGAAGAGCTTCGCCTGCGTCTTGGTCGCAAGCTGCCCGAACTCGATCTGGCCAGCATGCGGGGGCGCCTGGAAGCCAGTTACAAGACCGATGCCTGGCGCCTGTCCGGGCACAAGGTCGAATTGTTGACGCGGGATGGGATGCGGGTGGCGCCGACCGACTTTCAGGTCGACTGGCGGCAGGATCCCCGTACGGATGCCGTGCTCGGTACGGCCAGCGCCAGTTTCCTCGATCTGGGCATTCTTGGTCGGCTGGCCGGCTACATGCCGCTCGACCCGCGCAGCCGCGAACTGCTCGAACGGCACAAGCCGCAGGGACGGATCAGCGAGTTGCGGGCTAGCTGGGGGCTGGAAGAGGATGCACTGAAACGCTACTCGCTGAAGGCGTCGTTCGACCAGATGGGCATTGTCGCCGGCGGCTATTTCCCCGGCGCCAGCGGCCTGACCGGCATGATCGACCTGAGCGAGAAGGGGGGCGAGCTGACCCTGGCTTCGGCAGCCTCCGGCCTGTCCTTGCCGGCGGTGTTCCCCGAGCCGGATATCGCGCTCGATATGCTGAAGGCGCGGGCGACCTGGAAAAACGGCAGCAACGGCCTGGACGTCAAGTTGGAGAAGCTGGAGTTTGCCGGGCCGGACGCAGCCGGATCGGCACGCGGGACCTATCTTTACACGGGTGACGGACCGGGCATCATCGACCTGACGGCCAATGTCGATCGCGGCGAGGGGCGGGCCGTCTGGCGCTACATGCCGCATGCGGTCAATGCCGAGGCACGGGCCTGGTTGCGGCGCGGCATCGTCGGCGGTCTGGGCTACGACGGTCGGCTGACCCTGAAGGGCAATCTCAAGGATTTCCCGTTCCGCGATGCGAGTACCGGCAAGTTTTTGGTCACGGCCAAGGCCAAGGATGCCCGGATCGATTACGCGGACGGTTGGCCGACCATCGAAGGTATCGATGGCGACATGAGCTTCGGCATCGGCATGAAGGTCGAAGCGAGCAAGGGCAGTATCCTCGGCGCCCGGCTTTCGGGCGTTACGGTATCGATTCCCGATTTCGAGTCGCACGAGGAAATGCTCCTCGTACGCGGTGCGGCCCAGGGACCGACCAGCGAGTTTTTCCGCTTCATCGACCGCAGTCCGGTCGGCGACAAGATCGATCGCTTCACCGATGGCATGAAGGCGGTCGGCAACGGTCGCCTCGATCTCGAACTCGATATCCCGCTGCGTCATCCGCTCGATACCCGGATGCGCGGCAACTATCACATCCAGAACAACCAGTTGCAGGTGGTGCCGGGCTTGCCGCCGATCAATCAGGTCAATGGTCGCCTGGCCCTGACCGAAAACACGATTGCCGCACAGGAAATCAGCGGCAAGGTGTTTGGCGGGCCGCTCAAGGTGCAGGTGAAGAGCGTCGGCGACAAGGTCGCGGTCGTGGCCGGCGGGACGGCGCAGGTGGGAGAGGTCAGCAGCCATTTCGGTTGGCCGTTGCTCAACCATCTGAGCGGCCACGCCAATTGGAAGGCGGATATCGGCATCCGGCGGCGCAATGCCGAAGTGGTGGTGACCTCGGACCTGTTGGGCGTCAGTTCGCCGCTGCCGGAGCCGCTCAACAAGAATGCGGCGAGCATCCTGCCTTTGCGGGTCGAGCGGACGACACCGGATGCCAGCCGCGAGCAGTACCGGATCAGTCTGGGCAAGCTGGCCCAGGGCATCATCGTGCGGCGCCAGGATAGTCTCGAACGTGGCGTGCTGGCGGTAGGCGACGTTGAGGCACGCCTGCCGGAGAAGGGGCTGGCCATCCGGGTCGGGACGCCGCAGATCAATGCCGATGTCTGGCGCAACTTCCTGTCCGATACGGCGTCGGGCGGGGAGGCGGGCGAGGCCATGCCGCTCAGTGTCGTGACCCTGAAAACCGGTGCGCTGCATCTGTTCGGCCGGGATTACAGCCAGGTCGAGACCAGCCTGCGGCCACGCGATGGCGGCTGGCAGATCGGCCTCAATACCCGCGAGGCGGTGGGCGACATCTTCTGGCGTAGCGCCGGTGAAGGCTGGGTCGAAGGCAATTTCAAGCGTCTGTACATTCGCCAGGCGACCGAGGCCGGCGATGCCAATTCGACGCTGCTCAATTCCTTGCCCGGCATGAGCCTGTCGGTGGACGACTTCCGGGTCGGCGAACGCTCGCTTGGCAAGCTCGAACTGCGGGCGCGCAACGACAAGGGCGCCTGGAACCTCGATACGCTCAGCCTGCAGAATCCGGATGGCAGTCTGAAGGGCAAGGGGACCTGGCTGAATGCCGGCCGCCATCAGACCCGTCTCGATTTCGAACTGCATGCCCGCGATATCGGCAAACTGCTCGACCGCCTGGGCTACGCCGACGCCGTAAGGCGTGGCACGGCGACGCTGAGCGGCGACCTGCAATGGGCCGGTCCATTGACCAATATCCATTACCCGTCGCTCACTGGCCAATTGGCGGTCAGTGCGGAAAAAGGCCAGTTCAACAAACTGGAGCCGGGGGTCGGCAAGTTGCTCGGCCTGATATCGCTGCAATCCCTGCCACGGCGTTTGACCCTCGATTTCCGGGATATTTTTAGCGATGGCCTGGCTTTCGACAGCATCGACGGCAAGCTGACGGTACGCAAGGGCATCATGCGCACGGTCGACGCCCTGCGCATCAACGGGCCGGCTGTTCAGGTCGAAATGAGCGGCGAGACCGACCTGAAAAACGAAACCCAGGATTTGAGCGTGCTGGTCCGGCCCGAAGTCGGCAGCCTGGCGGCGGTGGGGACGGCGGCGTTGATCAACCCGGTGGCGGGGGCGGCGGCGCTGGTCGCCAACACCGTATTGCAAAAGCCGCTGAATCGTTTGTTCAGCTATCGCTATCATGTCACGGGGAGCTGGAGCGACCCCAAGGTCGACAAGGCCGGCGAGTTCTTGCCGGATGTCAAAACCAAGCCAGAAGAGGAAAGCCAACCTTGAGCAAACGTAATTGCCGCATTGCCGCCCTGCAGATGATTTCCGGCCCGCGCGTCGCCGACAACCTGGAGGTTGCTGGGCGGCTGGTGGCCGAAGCGGTCGATCAAGGCGCCCAACTTGTCGTCCTGCCGGAGTATTTTCCCGTGATCGGCGCTGTCGACGCCGATCGGGTACGAGCCCGCGAGGATGAAGGAAATGGTCCGGTCCAGGACTGGCTGGCAGCGACGGCGGCGCGTCACGAGGTATGGATCGTCGCCGGTTCGATTCCGTTGAAGGCCAGCCAGCCCCACCTGATGCGCAATAGTTCGCTGGTCTTCAACGACGGCGGCGATTGCGTGGCGCGCTACGACAAAATCCATCTGTTCGGATTCAAGAAAGGCGACGAGTCCTACAACGAGTCGGCCTTCATCGAGGCCGGTAATACGCCAGTGGCCGTCGATACGCCCTTCGGTCGGATTGCCCTGTCGATCTGCTACGACCTGCGTTTTCCCGAGCTTTACCGTGCCTTGTCGCCGGTTGACCTGATTCTCGTCCCGGCTGCCTTTACCGACACCACCGGTCGTGCCCACTGGGAAGTGCTGCTCCGTGCCCGCGCTATCGAGAACCAATGTTATGTGTTGGCGGTCGGACAGGGAGGGCGGCATGAGAATGGCCGCATGACGCACGGTAACAGCATGATCGTCGATCCCTGGGGCGAGATCCTCGACCGCAAGATGAAAGGCCCCGGCATTGCCATCGCCGATCTCGATCATGCCCGCATCGCCGAAATCCGCGAGAGCCTGCCGGCGCTCGCCCACCGCATTCTTTGATGGAGTTTCAATGAGTAAACACAGCGCACTGGCGCAAGCCGAATCCCTGCTGCTGGCGCCTTTCGCCCTGAGCGAAAGCGACCTGTCGCGTACCTTCGGCCAGATCATGACGCATCAGGTCGACTATGCCGACCTCTACTTCCAGTATTCCCGTTCCGAGGCCTGGAGCCTCGACGAAGGGATCGTCAAATCGGGTAGTTTCAACATCGACCAGGGGGTCGGCGTGCGCGCTATTTCCGGCGAGAAGACCTCGTTTGCCTACTCCGACGACATCAGTTCGCGGGCGCTGGGCGATGCCGCCTCGGCGGTACGGGCGATTGCCGCGGCCGGGCAGAACGGCAGCGTGCCGGCTTTGAAGCATGTCGCTGCCGCGCGCAACCTGTATGTGCCGAACGACCCGATCGCTTCGCTGCCGGCTGAAGCCAAGGTCAAGCTGCTGGAGCGCCTGGAGGGGTTTGCCAAGGCGCTCGACCCGCGCGTCGTGCAGGTCATGGCTTCGCTGGCCGGCGAGTACGAAGTGATCCTGGTCGCCGGTTCGGACGGCCGGTTGGCCGCCGATATCCGGCCGTTGGTGCGTTGTTCGATCTCGGTGATCATCGAGGAAAACGGCAAGCGTGAGCAAGGCGCCTCGGGTGGCGGCGGGCGTTTCGATTTCGGTTATTTCGATGACGAAGTGTTGATGCGCTATGCCAAGGAGGCGGTGCATCAGGCTTCGGTCAACCTCAAGGCGGAAGCGGCGCCGGCCGGTCAGATGACGGTGGTGCTCGGTTCCGGCTGGCCCGGCATCCTGTTGCACGAAGCCGTCGGCCACGGCCTGGAGGGCGACTTCAACCGCAAGGGCAGTTCCGCCTTCAGCGGCCGCATCGGCCAGCGCGTCGCCGCCAAGGGGGTGACGGTGATCGATGACGGTACCATCGCCGACCGGCGCGGTTCGCTCAACATCGACGACGAGGGCAACACCAGCCAGCGCAATGTGCTGATCGAGGACGGCATTCTCAAGGGTTACATCCAGGACAGCCTGAATGCCCGCCTGATGGGCGTTGCCCCGACCGGTAACGGTCGGCGCGAATCCTTCGCCCACCTGCCGCTGCCGCGCATGACCAATACCATGATGTTGGCCGGCGAACACGATCCGCAGGAGATCATCCAGTCGGTCAAGAAAGGCATCTATGCCGCCAATTTCGGTGGCGGCCAGGTCGATATCACCAGCGGCAAGTTCGTGTTCTCGATGAGCGAGGCCTACCAGATCGAGGACGGCAAGGTGACGCGGCCGATCAAGGGCGCCACCCTGATCGGCAATGGGCCGGATGCGCTGACCCGCGTTTCGATGATCGGCAACGATCTTCGCCTCGATCCGGGGGTGGGGACTTGCGGCAAGGATGGGCAGAGCGTCCCGGTCGGCGTAGGACAACCGACTTTGCGTATCGATGGACTGACGGTGGGCGGGACGGCATAATTATCCCCTTCAAATGGAGGGTGATTCGATGCGGGGATGGATTCTAGCGGCTGGCTTGTTCATGACATGCGGTTTGGTGCAGGCGCAGCAGACAACCCAGGAACGCCTCAAGACTTTGCAGTCCGACCCCGCCGCCCTGCGGGGGGCGGTGGATGCCGGCAAGAAGGTGACCTTCTTCTGCGCCAATTGCCATGGTGAAGACGGGATCAGCAAGTTGCCCGAAGTGCCTAACCTGGCCGGCCAGAATCCGGCTTACCTGCTTGAGCAGATCCGCAAGTTCGGCGCCGGCGAACGCAAGGATCAATTCATGCAAGGCCTGATCAAGGTGCTGAAGGATGAGGAGCGCCTGCAGGCTGCGTCCTACTACGCCAGCATGCCGGTTGCGCCGTCCAAGGCCGATGCCGGGCAGGTTGCGCGCGGCAAGGAGTTGTACGGCAAACTGTGCATGCGTTGCCACGGCGAGCAGGCACGTGGTAACGAGACCATTCCGCGTCTGGCCGGGCAGAAGATTCCCTATTTGCAAATTACCGTTACCCGCTATCGCGACAAGACCGGTGTGCGCAACAATCAGTTGATGTCGATCGCCACGGCCAGTCTGCAAAACGAAGACATCGTCGCGATAGCCAATTACCTGACCCAGATACCCTGACACGCTTGCATCGACCGCGCCGGATTACACCGGCCGGTCGCTGTTTTGTCATAGTGTTGATGCATATCATGGTTTGCTCATCCTGCTGAGCAGTAATTTGGACGCCTTCCGAAAAACGCGGTGGTCGTCCGATGAAGAAGTTTTCGCATTGTTTCCTGCTTGTGGCGCTCTGCCTTGCCAGCGCTTGGGCGCAGGCCCAGATTACCGATCTCAATTCGGCCATCAACAAGGCCGGCCGCCAGCGCATGTTGTCGCAGCGCATGGCCAAGGCCTATTTCCAGATTGCGCAATCGGTCGACGTCGATCGTTCGAAAAAAATACTCGATGCTTCGGTGGCTCAATTCGACCGGCAACTGGTCGAATTGAAGAATTTCGCGCCTTCACCCGAGGTGCGGGAAACCTACCAAAAGCTGGAGAAGAGCTGGCTGGCTTACAAGGATGTGTTGATCGGCGCCGCGCCCTCGCCGACGACCGGACGCAAGGTGCTCGATCTTTCCGAACAGGTGCTCGAACAGGCACAGCAGGGAACCGTTCAGTTGGAGAAGCTGGCACCCGGGCACGCCGGGCGCCTGGTCAATCTTTCAGGTCGGCAACGCATGCTGTCGCAACGCATGGCGAAGTTTTACCAGGCTCAAGCCTGGGGGATAGGCGATGCTGCGGGTGCGGCCGAGTTGAGCAAAGCCCGCCAGGAGTTCTCGGCGGCACACCAGGAACTGGCTGGCGCAGCGGCAAGCAATCCTTCTTTGGCCGGTAGTCTGGATCTGGTCAAGCAACAATGGTTCTTTTTCGAGAATGCATTGGGCCAACGCAGCAATGGCGACAAGCGCCCGCAACAGGCGGTGGCGACGAGCAGCGAACGGATTCTTGAGGAAATGGAAGGCGTCGTCGCGCAGTACGAGAAGCTGGGCAAGTGATCAGAACAAATTGAGTTGCCGGGGCTGGTTTGCAAGCTTGGGCGGTTTGAACTGGCTATGGTCGAGTTGCGGCATCTCGCAACTCAAGCCGAAGCGCCGGCAAGCCAGGTCGAATCGTTGGCGCATGAGTTCCGCGAAGTGACCCAGTCCCTTCATGCGGAAACCGAAGCGGGCGTCGTAGTCGCGTCCGCCGCGCATGTCGTAGAGCACGGCCATGACACGTGCCGCTTTCTCGGGCGCATGCTGTTTCAGCCATTGGTCGAACAACCCGGCGACTTCGTGGGGCAGGCGCAGCAAGGTGTAGTTGGCGCTGCCGGCTCCCCGCTGCTGCGCTGCGCCCAGTAGTTTCTCCAGTTCATGGTCGTTTAGACCGGGGATCAGCGGCGAGGCGAAAAGAGAGACGGGGATGCCGGCACCTGTCAATTGCTCGATCGCATCGAGTCTGGCGTGCGGGGCGCTGGCGCGTGGTTCCAGCTGGCGTGCGAGGGCGCCGTCTTGTGTCGTCAGTGATATGCCGACATGGGCCAGCTGGCGGGCGGCCAAGGCGGACCACAGATCGAGGTCGCGCAGAATCAGCGCCGATTTGGTGACGACGCTGACCGGGTGGCCGGTTTCGAGCGCGACTTCAAGCAGGCTGCGGGTCAGGCCGGTCTGACGTTCGAAAGGTTGGTAGGCATCGGTGGCACTGCCGATGACGATGGTGGAGCAACGGTAGCCGGGACGGGCGAGCGCCTCGCGAAGCAGCTTGGCGGCGTCCGGCTTCTGGAAGATTCGGGTTTCGAAGTCGAGGCCGGGCGAGAGCCCGAGCCAGGCATGGGTCGGCCGCGCATAACAGTAAAGGCGTATGAGTTGCGAAGCACTATGTCAAAAACGCAATTTACTGTATTTAATAAGAATTGTATTATAAATAGTGATCAATAGCTATATGGTAGATATATCGGGGTCACCGACGACTTCTTGCGTATAGCGCTACATCTACTATCCAATGCTGGACTTCCTCCCTTTCCAACCTATTTAGATATCGCAATTGATGGAGGTTTTACGCGATTTTACTTAGAGGACTTTTAGTAAAACGCCCTTGGCACTAAAACCGGGGGCGCCTCAGGTCGGCTATGGCACCGAAATCCAGCCAAATGCCAGCGACAACAGGCAGATGTTCGGCCTTTGCGGCCGTTCGGTTATCTGGCTGATTAGGTCCGAAAGTAGGCGTATAGCTGCTGTTCAAACCTAGAACCTACCCAATGACTGCTTTGCGATTTGGGGTAAGCGAACTATCCACCAGGCGCAGAGCGCTTGCTTCAGGCCAGAGTTCAACGGGAATTTGCTGGTAAGGTGTCAGTTAAGCAGTTATTTTCCGATGGCCGCTACAGTTATAGTGGTCGGGGTATAATGCGCACCGTCACTGGGGAGTAGCCTCTCTTCGCTTTGAAGAGGTTTACGTCAACACACTTGCCGGCCACGGCATGGCGTAAGCGGTTCCTGTACTTGGCAAGACCATTGATCACCCTACCTCCCAAGGCCGGAGAGGTGGCGTGGTCAATTGGAAATCTCCGGCCAGGACTATGAAATGGAAGCTTTCCTCGTATCGACGGGCATCGTTGCCCTCGCTGAAATTGGCGACAAGACTCAATTGCTCGCCTTCATTCTGGCGGCAAAGTTCCGCAAGCCTATCCCCATCATTGTTGGTATCCTGGTCGCTACAATAGCCAATCACGCTTTTGCTGGTGCCTTGGGTTCCTGGATTACCTCCATGGTGGCCCCGGAAACGATGCGCTGGGTACTTGGTCTTTCGTTCTTGGGGATGGCTATCTGGACCCTCATCCCGGATAAGTTCGATGAAGATGAGGCTAAGCTAGCCAAGTACGGCGTATTCGGAACAACGCTCATTGCATTCTTTTTAGCCGAGATGGGCGACAAAACCCAAGTGGCCACGGTTGCGCTGGCTGCGCAGTATCACGCATTCTTCTCTGTGGTTGCTGGCACTACCTTGGGGATGATGATAGCTAATGTGCCCGCTGTGCTTTTGGGGGATAAGATTACCCACAAAATGCCTGTCCGGGTTGTTCATTCAGTTGCCGCCGGAATTTTTGCCATCCTCGGGATTGCTACTCTCCTGGGCGCAGGGGAGTCTCTCGGCTTTTAGTAGCGACTCACAGGTGCGAAGCTAACGCGAGCATTCCGCTCAGGTTAATCACGAAACCGATGGTGAGCCTGAGCGGATTGTTCCTGAGCATGTTGGTAACTGTTCGGGACATGGCGACACCTCGTAAGGTCGTGGTAGATGCTCTTATTTTCGATAGGACCGCACAGGACCAACAATTGGGAATGGCGATTTCCTGAATAAGGAGATGCTATCAAAGCGCTACTACTGCCGGCAGCTCTGCTTCTAGCCGATTTCGCCGGGTTACCGACTTTACATCCGACCGCAGTTGGGAGATCTACGCTGTGAACGGCGGTATCCGCATTGGTAGGGTTGAGGCCGAGGTGCTTGGCTTAGAAAACTCAAACAGCAGGATGAACACCAGAAATATGGCTTGTCCGTACTTCGCCGTTATTTTCCGATTGCGATAACCCCTCCAAGATGCCGCAATGCTGTGCCAATTTGTCTTCCAGGCAGCGCTGGCGTAATTCTCGAAGCTGTCGTTCCAATTCCTGAAGTTCGGCAATTCGACTTGAGACATGCTCGATATGTAAATCCAGCAAGTGATTAACTTCCCCACAGTTCTCGCGTGGGGAGGTTTTGAAATGTAGCAGGATACGGATCTCATCGAGCGTCATATCCAAGCTTCGGCAATGCCGTATAAATATTAGAAGCTCCAGATGCGCTGGCGAGTAGATGCGGTAATTTCCTTCACTCCGGCCTGTTTGCGGAAGAAGCCCTGTACGTTCGTAGTAACGGATGGTTTCCACGGTCGTACCTGCTTGCTTTGCCAATTCACCGATTTTCATGGGCACTCATCCAAGAGTTGGTTTTGTGTGTTGACTCTATAGTGACTACAAGGTTCTAAATAGTGCCATGAACAGGAGATTGTGATGAAACCTCTCAATGACCAAGTACCTTCTGCAAATCTCGGACATGGCGGCTGCACGGCCGGATGCGCTTCAAAATCCTCACTGGACACCCCTCCAGCACTATCCAGCGAACCGGTGTCAGGCGGACACATCGCTACATTCCGCATCCCCGCCATGGATTGCTCAAGCGAAGAAAACGATATCCGTAACGCTTTGGCAGATATCGAAGGTGTCCAGTCGTTGCGTTTCGAGTTGGCTGCCCGTACCTTGACGATCAATGCACCTCTGGCTGCCCGGGAAAATGCGATTGCAGCAATTCGCCGGTTAGGATTCGAAGTCCAGTCAGTTGAAGTGAGCACGCAAGTACCGGCTACTTTTGGTCTTGGTGATTTTGGCAAGGCACTGTTAGCTTTAACGTTGGCCATCGGTGCTGAAGCGCTTGATTTTTTTGCACCCGATTCCCTGCCGCTCAAGGGCGTTGGCATGGCACTGGCAGCTGCTGCTATCGCGTTCTCCGGGTTCTCTACCTATCGCAAGGGCATGGCCGCGTTGCGCCGCGGGCAACTGAACATGAACACGCTCATGGGAGTCGCGGTCACTGGCGCCTTTGTGATCGGACAATGGCCAGAAGCAGCGATGGTCATGGCGCTCTATGCAATCGCCGAACTGATCGAGGCACGATCTGTTGATCGGGCACGAAACGCCATTCAGGGGCTGCTCGCTTTGGCGCCGGAATCAGCAGAGATACGACAGGGCGACGGCAGTTGGCAGGAAACCCCGGCAGAAAAAGTCACCATTGGGGCTTGGGCACGGGTCAAACCCGGCGGCCGTATCCCGCTGGACGGTCGGGTGATCTCCGGCAATAGCGCAGTAAACCAGGCGCCCGTGACGGGCGAGAGCATCCCGGTAGACAAAGCCGCTGGCGATCTTATCTTTGCTGGCACCATCAACGAAACTGGGATGCTGGAGTTCGAGGTAACAGCGGCTGCAAACAACACGACGCTAGCCCGCATTATCCATGCCGTTGAACAGGCTCAGAGTACACGCGCACCAACTCAGCGTTTTGTTGATCAGTTTGCGGAGTATTACACGCCGGCCGTATTTGTGATCGCGCTGACGATCGCCATATTGGGGCCGTGGTTCTTTGGCTGGACTTTGATTCAGGCCATCTACAAAGCACTGGTGCTGCTGGTCATTGCATGCCCTTGTGCATTGGTTATCGCAACCCCCGTGACGGTCGTCAGCGGCCTTGCTGCGGCAGCACGTCGCGGCATCCTGATCAAAGGTGGGGTCTATCTGGAAGAGGCTAGAAAGTTGCGCGCTGTTGCCTTGGATAAAACCGGCACAATTACCGAAGGCCGGCCTCGGTTGGTGGCCACCGAGGTCATCACAACCCTAGAGCCCGAAGCGAGGGTGCTTTCCTGGGCTGCCAGTCTGGCAGGTCATTCGGATCACCCCGTTTCGAAAGCGATTGCCGCAGGACTGAATCTCCCTGAAAACGGACTTACGGACTTTACCGCACTGCCTGGCCGTGGCATTGAGGCTCGTTTGGACGGAAGCAAGCTGATTCTCGGAAATCACCGACTGATCGAAGATCGAGGTCTATGTGGCCCCGAGATCGAGGCACGCCTAGCCGTGCATGAGAATCAGGGGCGAACTGCAACCTTGCTGGCGAACGAAGATCGCGTCCTGGCGATATTTGCGGTGGCCGATACCATCAAGGAAAGCTCGCGGGAGGCAATCACCGAACTCCATGGACTCGGAGTCGTGTCGATGATGTTGACTGGGGACAATGTGGCCACAGCCGGCGCAATTGCAGCACAGGCTGGAATTGACGATGCGCGAGGCAATCTTTTGCCAGAGGACAAGCTGTCTGCCATCGAAGAACTGCGAAGGCAATACGGATCAACGGCGATGACCGGTGACGGGATCAATGACGCACCAGCATTGGCACGGGCCGATATCGGGGTGGCCATGGGAGCTGCCGGGACGGATACGGCCATGGAAGCAGCGGATATCGTGATAATGAATGACGACTTGCGCCGCATTCCGGAAGCGATTCGACTATCCCGCCGGACACATGCTGTGTTGTGGCAAAACATCTTGCTAGCGCTTGGTATCAAGGTGGTGTTTTTGGGTTTGGCACTCTTTGGTAATGCAACCATGTGGATGGCGGTTTTTGCCGATATGGGAGCAAGCCTGCTGGTGGTTGCAAACGGATTGCGCGTATTGCGCGCTGGTGCTTCCAGCTAAGCAGATGCCTGTGGTCTGCTCCGGTAATCAGCCCAAAATTACTAAGAGGCCAGTCGCACACCAATTTCGGTCTCGCCATTTGCCGAGTTAGCGAATGGCTCCCCGTTGTGCATCCTCGCGATGGCGCTGACGATCGCTAGTCCAAGGCCGTGATTTTGAGATCCATCATTGCGCGAGGGATCAACCCGGAAAAATCGATCGAAGATTTGCTGCAGATTTTCTGGAGGGATTGTTTGACCGCGATTTGCAACTGCAATACTGACTTGTCCGTTTGGGCCTCGCGCTATCCGAATTTCGATACGACTTCCTTGGTATGCGTATCGGGTGGCATTATTGAGAAGATTCGAGAGCACGCGCCTTAGTAGGGCGGTATCGAACAGGCCGGATGCATCCCCCGTTATTTTCCAGCTCAGGTCTGCATCAAGCAGTACCGCTTCATAGTAATCAACAACTTCGCCACAGAGTTGAGCGAGGCTTTGAATAGGTTTGCGCCTGGCTTGGGCGCCCCGGTCGGCTTGGGAGAGAAACAGCATGTCGCTGACGATGCCGGATAGCCGTCGCATTTCTTCCAGATTTGAGCCAATGTAGTCTCGGAGATGCTCCTTGGGTTCATTGCTGCGCAACGCGAGTTCGCTACTGGCAATGATGTTTGCCAAAGGGGTTCTAAGTTCGTGCGCAACGTCGGCATTGAATCCCTCAAGCTGTTGATAGGCTTTTTCCAATCGGTCCAGCATCCCATTGAACTGGTCTACGAGAATTTTCAATTCGGCTGGAATGCGCCCTGTTTCCAGTCGCTTATCAAGCGACGAAATCGCAAGATTCCGCGTCTGTTCAGCCAGTGTTCGAACCGGGGCAAGGCCAAAATAAACGATTAGGTAGCCGCCCATAGTAATTGCGGCACTACCGATCAATGCAGCTCCCCAAAGAATTGCTGCCAGGCGGTCCAGGATTGCATCGTCGGGAGATGTATCTAGGGCCAGTTCGGCAAGGGAGTAATTTGCCTGGATCGTCTTTTCTGGGAAGGTTAAGGCGTGGGTACGGGCTTTTGACGGCCATGCCACCGGACTCGATATAAAAACCGCTTTGCCTTGTTGGTTCAGTAATCTGAGATGCAAATCTCGATTGATTTTTAGGAGGTCTTCCAGATCGTGCTCAAGCGAACCTGACTGCTGATGCACTGGTGTTTCTGCGATCAAATGCTGAACGGCATCACTGAGCTTTTGAAGACGTAGGCTTTGCTGATTCTCTAGGTTCGCTTTGACGGAGAAAAAGACCCCTAGGCACAAACAACCGAGAACGGCCAGACTCAATGAGGCCAGCCAGCGTATCAACCGTCCGCTCAGCGTGAAATTTGGCGCGTTGCCTAGTCTCATTCACGCACTTCAAGGACATAGCCCATACCTCGTACGGTATGTAGCAACGGAGTGTCGAAGGGTGTATCCATCTTGGCGCGAAGCCTTTTTATGGCGACCTCGACGACATTGGTGTTGCTGTCGAAATTCATATCCCAGACCTGTTCTGCAATCTCAGTGCGGGACAGTACCTCACCTTGCTTCCTGAGAAACAGCGATAGCAGTAGGAATTCCTTAGCGCTGAGGTCAATACGCTGACCACTTCTGGAGACCTTACGGCGCGCCAGGTCCATATCAAGGTCGTGCAGTGTTAGACGATTTGACGTGGTCTCTGGCTGATGCGAGGCTGACCGGCGCAGCAGAACCTGAATTCGAGCGATCAGTTCAGAAAAGGCAAATGGCTTGACCAGATAATCGTCCGCGCCAGTCTGCAAACCGTTGACCCGGTCTTCCACTTTACCCAGTGCTGTCAGCATCAAGACCGGGGTTTGTTTTTTAGTACGCAGGGCAGCCAGCAAGGCGAGTCCATCCATGCCGGGCAGCATGGAGTCGAGGACGATGGCCGCGTAATCGAACTCCAGACTCATGTGGAGTCCGGTTACACCGTCATGGGCAAGGTCAACGACAAAGCCTGCAGAACCCAATCCCTTTTGCAGGTATTGGGCAAGCTTTTGCTCATCTTCGACAACCAATAGTTTCATTTCTTCCTACAGCCAAAGATGTCAATTTTGTAAACTTCCTGTTGGCGTTCTGTCAGTGCTGTTTTTTTATAGTTCATCCATGCCGTTCAGTTGTTCGGCATACATCAGAAACTGATGAACGAAACATCACAAAAGGAGTTACATCATGAACGTCAAGCAAATTTTTTCCATTCCTGTACTTTGTGCTGGCTTGCTTCTCTCAGGTCAGGTGTTGGCCGACTCGGTCATGCACAGTACGCCGGCGGGTGCGACAAAATTCTACCCGGCGCACGGTTCGGGCAGCAAATCGGTCCAGCAGGTACAGCAGGAGTTCGAGGAATTCAAGCGTAATCCGGTTAGTGCAGATGGCCAATATCGCTATGTCGGTGGTGATCAAGGTTGGGCGCTGATTCCTCACGAATATGCTTACCGTGATGGAAAATGGCTGCATGTCGATAACCTCCAGCACAATACTCCTGCACCATCCATGGAAATGACGCTAGAAGAAAAGAAGCAACGTGAGGCGCTGTACCAACCGGGTTAATTCACCTTGAAGACGGATACGTTGCCCACAGGATGATGACCAGGAAATTTCTGGTCATCGTCAATCCGACATTTCCTACGTTACGCTTCGCAGACTTTCTGCTTAAACACATTTTGTTCTGATACCATTCTTCCCATGCGTCGTTGGCTATCCATCTTCCTGCTGATTGTTTTGCCGCTCCAGATTTCCTGGGCGGTAGCAGCGACCTATTGCCAGCACGAAACAGGATCAACGCAGCACATCGGACATCACGACCACAAGCATCAAGCTAAAGATGGCGAGATGCTAGCTAAAGGTTCTGTCTCTGACGTCGATAATGATTGTGCAGTCTGCCATGCAGGCTGTGTTGCGGCATTGACCGCATTTGGCATTTATCTGCCGGAGCTTGGTGCTGCTGTAGATGATTTGGGGACAATCCGGCCTTGGGTTTCCCATATCGACGAACAGCCTGAACGCCCCAACTGGCTCATCTCCGCCTAATCGGCGGGGCTTGGGCATTCCACATCTGTATGCTGCGACCTAGGTCGCTTGCCATGCCACTCTGACGTTCAGATGGCGTCCCGCCGATTCCCTTGCGTGAATTTCATCACTGGAGAATCGGATGTACCCAAAAAATTTTGCTGTCACGTTGCTGCTCCGAACCCTTTTCGGCTTCACCGTGTTGGCCAGTACCAATCTCAACGCCCAGACTCAAGACAAGCTGGGTCCGACTGCGTTCGCACCTGCTGTCGTTAAGGAGCCGAATGGAATCCTGACGCTATCTTCGGCCATTGATCTCGCCCTCAGATCTAATCCAGCTTTATCTGCTGCGACAAATGAATTGCGTGCGGTCGAAGGGGCTGTAATCCAAGCGGGGCTTTTGCCTAATCCGGAGGTTTCCACTTCCGTTGAGGATACACAGAATAAGGCTACCCGGACCACAACGATCCAGCTGAGCCAACGGATCGAGCTGGGTGGAAAGCGCACAGCCCGCATTGCATCTGCCGAGCGGGGCGTTGATGTAGCAGCAGCTGATCTCGCAGCCAAACGCCTTGATATACGTGCAACCGTGATCGGGGCCTTCTTTGACGTTTTGGTTGCTCAGGAACGTATTCAACAAGCAGAGGACTTGCTCGGCCTGGCCCAACGCGCTAGCCAGGCGGCTTCACGACGCGTAATTGCAGGAAAAATCTCACCGGTTGAGGAGACAAAAGCCCGTGTAGCTGAAGCTTCCGCACGCGTGGAGTTAAATCAGGCACAACGAGAGCTAGTGTCGGCCCGAAAGCTTTTGGCCGCAAGCTGGGGAAGTTCAACGCCGCACTTCGAGCGTGCAGAAGGTCGTACCGATTTGTTGCCGCAGCTCCGCTCTTCGGAAGAAATCACCCGCCGCTTGAATGCATCTCCGGCACTTCTTCGTGCTCGCCATGAGGTTGATCGCTTTTCTGCTCTCGCGGACTTGGAGCGTTCTCGCCGAATTCCCGACGTTACCGTCAGCCTGGGATCAAAAAAGGTTGAAGAACTTGGGCGCAACCAAACCATTGTGGGCGTCTCAATTCCCTTTCCGATATTCGATCGCAATCAGGGCAATGTACTTGAGGCGCAGCGTCGAGCCGACAAAGCGCGGGACGAGCTGAATGTCACCGAAGTTCGTTTAAGTGCAGAGGTAACACAAAATGAGGAACGACTAAAAGCCTTGCTTATTGAAGCGCAAGCCTTGCAAAGCGAAATTATGCCGGGCGCCCGTAGTGCCTATGAGGCCGCCAGCAAAGGATTTGAACTGGGAAAATTTAGCTTTCTGGAAGTATTGGACGCCCAACGTACCTTCTTTCAGGCGAGATCCCAATACCTGAGGAGTTTGTCCGATGCTCATCGGACAGCTGCAGATCTGGAGCGTGTCCTTGGCTCCATCGAGTTGACACCATCTACCGAACCCGGTCGTCCGTAGGAGCATGTCGTGAAAATCAATTTCAATAAAAGCGCCTTCAATCTCACAAAAAGACAGGGGATCGCCATCGCCTTGATTCTCGCTACCAGCGTGATTGCAGGAACCTGGATACTGAGTGCTAGTGCCTCAAAGCCAGCAGCAGAACAACGTGAACAGAGCAGCCATAGTGAAGCCAAGGAGCATGCCGATGCTGAGCATCACGGCAGTAAAGCTGGCGATGGACACGACCATGCCAAAGAACATGGTGATACAGAGCACCATGAGAATGAACTGAAATCAGGGCCACACGGTGGCAAGCTTTTTGCCGAGGATGGATTCGGTTTGGAGTTGCTGCTGTCTGAGGACGGTGGCGAGCCGGGCTTCCGTGTGTGGCTGTTTCAGCAAGGAAAGCCAATTTCACCAACTGCAGCAAAAGTTTCGATAACTCTGGTCCGGCCGGGTGGCGAGAAGCAGGAGATTCAATTTTCAACCGAGAAGGACTACCTGAAGAGCTCAAGCCAAATTGCCGAGCCGCATGTTTTTGAGGCATCCATATCGGTGTTGATGGGAAACACTCCTTTCCTTTTCATCTATAACCGGGAAGAAGGAAAAATTGAACTGACGGCTGAGCAAGTTAAGGCCGCTGCAATTGGAATGCAGCAAGCTACTCCTGCAAAAATTAAAACTGCCGCACAGTTACCCGGAGAAATCCGCTTCAATGAAGACAGGACTGCGCATGTCGTGCCTCGTCTTGCCGGTGTTGTGGAGAGCGTTCCTGCCAATCTGGGGCAAACGGTCAAGCGCGGCCAGGTACTGGCTGTGATAGCCAGCACTGGTCTTTCGGAGCAACGCAGCGAACTTCTGGCAGCCCAGAAGCGTTTGTCACTCGCCAAAGCGACCTATGAACGTGAGAAGAAGCTCTGGGAAGAAAAAATCTCTGCCGAGCAAGACTATCTACAAGCCCAACAAGCATTCAGAGAATCGGAAATTGCCGTTGCGAACAGCCAGCAAAAATTGATTGCCCTCGGCGCCAGCACTACAGGTTCGGGGAGCCTCAATCGCTACGAAATCCGTGCCCCTTTTGACGGGATGGTTGTTGAGAAACACATCGCGCTTGGCGAGGCAGTGAAGGAAGACGCCAGTATTTTCACGATTTCTGATTTGTCTTCCGTGTGGGCGGAGATTGTCGTTCCTGCAAAAGATTTGAACGTCATCCGGGTTGGTGAAAAGGTGGTTGTTAAGGCAACAGCCTTCGATTCGAAGGCCGAAGGCAGCATCTCCTACGTTGGTGCATTGCTCGGACAAGATACGCGTACAGCTAAAGCACGAGTCACTTTGGCCAATCCCAAGATGGCTTGGCGTCCCGGCCTATTCGTGAATGTAGAAGTTATTTCTGGCGAAGCCGAAGTGCCTGTCAGTGTGCTCGCCGAAGCTATCCAAACTGTTGGCGACAAGAGCATCGTTTTCGTCAAGGTATCCGACGGATTTGTTGCACAACCGGTTGAGTTGGGGCGCTCCGATGGGAAATACGTCGAAGTGGTCAAAGGGATAAAAGCTGGAACAACTTACGCAGCGTCGGGCAGCTTCGTCCTGAAGTCGGAACTCGGCAAGGGTAGTGCCGAGCACAGCCATTAAGGTGAGGGAGTACATATGTTTGAACGCATCATCCGCCTCGCCATCGAACATCGTTGGCTGGTCTTATTGGCTGTACTCGGCATCGCCGGATTGGGGGTTTATAACTACCAGCGCCTGCCGATTGATGCCGTGCCCGACATCACGAATGTCCAAGTCCAGATCAACACTGCCGCACCTGGTTATTCACCTTTGGAGGTCGAGCAACGGGTGACCTATCCGGTCGAAACGGTGATGGCTGGCCTGCCTCATCTGGAACAAACGCGCTCACTGTCGCGTTATGGCTTGTCTCAGGTTACGGTGATCTTCAAGGATGGAACGGACATCTATTTTGCCCGCCAATTGGTCAATCAGCGGATCCAGGAAGCCAAAGAAAAGCTTCCTGAAGGGATATCCCCCGCCATGGGGCCAATCTCTACTGGGCTGGGTGAGATCTATCTTTGGACGGTAGAAGCAGAGGATGGCGCGAAAAAGCCGGACGGCACTCCTTATACGCCAACGGATTTGCGCGAGATACAGGATTGGATCATCAAGCCGCAACTACGGAACGTTACTGGTGTTACGGAAATCAACTCGATTGGTGGCTTTGCCAAAGAGTACCAGGTGGCACCCAGCCCCGAAAAGCTGGCCTCTTACGGGCTGACGCTTCAGGAAATGGTTGTTGCTATCGACCGTAACAATAGCAACGTCGGGGCCGGTTATATCGAAAAGCGCGGAGAACAGTATTTAATTCGCGCGCCAGGCCAAGTGCGTAGCATCGAAGATATTCGAAACGTCATCCTTGGCAACGTCCAGGGGGTCCCAATCCGTATCCGCGACGTGGCGGAGGTCGGTATTGGTCGAGAACTGCGTACCGGAGCTGCTACCGATAACGGGCGTGAAGTTGTACTCGGCACAGTGTTTATGCTGATCGGTGAGAACAGTCGCACGGTATCACGGGCGGTCGACCAGAAAATGGCCGAAATTAACCGCAATCTGCCTGAGGGTATTAAGGCCGTGACAGTCTATGACCGTACCGTCCTGGTGGACAAAGCGATTAACACCGTTAAGAAGAACCTTCTGGAAGGGGCGATTCTAGTCATCGTCATCCTCTTCCTGTTCCTCGGAAATATACGGGCGGCTGTCATTACCGCAATGGTGATTCCACTCGCTATGTTGTTTACCTTTTCGGGAATGGTGACTTACCAGATTAGTGCCAACCTGATGAGTCTCGGTGCTCTCGACTTCGGAATCATCATCGATGGTGCAGTTGTCATTGTAGAAAACTGTGTTCGCCGTTTGGCCCATGCCCAGGCCCACCACGGGCGACCGTTGACCCGGACAGAGCGCTTCCACGAAGTGTTTACAGCCTCAAAAGAGGCTCGCCGAGCGCTGCTATTTGGGCAGCTCATCATCATGATTGTTTATTTGCCAATCTTCGCGCTGACCGGCGTTGAAGGGAAAATGTTCCACCCCATGGCCTTCACCGTGGTCGCAGCGCTTGTAGGTGCCATGATCCTCTCTGTCACCTTTATTCCTGCAGGAGTTGCGCTTTTCATCGGTGAAAAGGTGGATGAAAAAGAGAACTTCCTGATGCAGGCAGCCAAGCGCTGGTATGAGCCAGTTCTCGCTAGCGTCATGGCTAATAAGCCGGTAGTGCTGGTGTTTACCGTGGTTATGGTCCTTCTCTCGGGCTTAGTTGCTACACGGATGGGAAGTGAGTTCGTTCCGAGTCTGAATGAAGGCGATTTTGCGATTCAGGCGTTGCGTATTCCTGGAACCAGCCTTTCTCAGTCAGTTGCGATGCAGCAACAGGTGGAAAAGCAGCTCAAGGCGGAGTATCCAGAAATCGACCGGATTTTTGCGAGAACCGGAACGGCCGAAATTGCATCAGATCCGATGCCACCGAATATTTCGGATGGCTACATCATGTTGAAACCAGAATCGCAATGGCCAGAGCCACGCAAATCCCGGGACGAATTGCTGGCAGCAATCCAAAAAACGGTTGGAAAACTGCCGGGAAATACTTATGAGTTTTCTCAACCGATACAGTTGAGGTTCAATGAATTGATCTCAGGTGTCCGTAGCGATGTCGCCATCAAGATTTTTGGGGACGATATGGATGTAATGAACGACACCGCCAGCAAAATTTCTACTGTATTGGAAAAAATTCCGGGTGCATCCGAGGTCAAAATTGAGCAGACGACAGGCTTGCCTATGCTGACCGTCAATATTGACCGAGAGAAAACGGCACGCTATGGACTCAATATTGGTGACGTCCAGGATGCAATTTCGACTGCAATTGGTGGTCGAGAAGCAGGAACCATGTTTGAAGGTGACCGACGCTTCGATATTGTCGTGCGATTGCCAGATAACCTTCGATCAGATCTCGAATCCCTAAAGCGGTTGCCGATAGCTTTGCCGAAGGGAGCTTCAGCAGGCAATGGTCTTGATGCGCGGACGACCTATATTCCCTTGGGGGAAGTCGCCAGTCTTGAGATTGCACCAGGTCCAAACCAAGTCAGTCGGGAAAATGGTAAGCGTCGCATCGTAGTCAGTGCCAATGTCCGGGGACGAGATATCGGTTCCTTTGTTGGCGAAGCTCAGAGCCGTCTAGCGGAGGTCAAGATCCCAAGCGGCTATTGGACGGCCTGGGGCGGAACCTTCGAACAACTGGAGTCGGCCTCGAATCGCCTCAAGATAGTGGTGCCCGTGGCGTTGCTGTTGGTATTCACGCTGCTGTTCGCTATGTTTGGGAACGTCAAGGATGGACTGCTGGTCTTTACTGGTATTCCATTTGCACTGACGGGTGGTGTAGTCGCCCTCTGGCTCCGGGATATTCCGCTCTCAATCTCGGCAGGTATCGGCTTTATCGCCTTGTCCGGCGTGGCGGTGCTGAATGGCCTGGTGATGATTTCGTTCATCCGTAATTTACGTGAAGAAGGGCGCTCTCTGGATGATGCCATTCACGAAGGGGCGCTGACTCGACTTCGTCCTGTGCTAATGACGGCATTGGTTGCCTCGCTCGGTTTTGTCCCTATGGCCATTGCGACAGGTACCGGCGCGGAAGTCCAGCGCCCGCTGGCTACAGTGGTGATTGGTGGAATCCTGTCCTCTACTGCGCTGACGCTTCTCGTGTTGCCGCTTCTATATCGCCTTGCTCACGGCAAAGATGCCGAAGAGGAAGACTTCACTAAATCAGCAGACCGGCCATCTGAGGCTTAACGCTTTCAATTCGTGACCGGGGGTTTACGCCAGATGCGGCAAAAACTGTCGGTCACTCTTTGACTCACTCACCTACGGAGGTTGATATGGGGTTCTTTGAAAAACTATTGCGCGGAGCCGCCAGCTCGCATGGCGGAGGTCATCATGGACGTGACCGGACCAGTCATCACGGCTGGGGGAACAGTTACCCCTCAAATTCAGCGCCCCCCACCCATAGCACTACCGGTGGCCCCTCATGTCCGAAGTGCGGATTTGCGACTAACCCAGGGGGACGCTACTGCGCCCAATGTGGCACAGCCTTGGTGCCCGGCAATTGTGTGGACTGCAACGCAAACCTCGCCCCGGGTACTAAGTTTTGCCCGAATTGTGGCAAGTCGCAGCAGTCCTGAATTGATGTGCGGCGCTTCTCATGGTTAAGCATTTGATTCATAGCCACCTCGATTTTCAACTCCTCCTGCTCTCTTTTGGGCTGGTGCTGACTTTCTTGGTGCTTTACGTATGGTTTTGCTGGCGGGAAGAGCGGCGCCAAAAGACACCAAAGTATTCAAAAAACCTTCAGTTACGACTCCTGGCGATGAGGCAAAAATTGAAGCACCGCCACCACAACGATAAAGGGCGGGTCGCATGAGTAAAAGCCACACACACGGTATCCCGAGCGCTGATAATGAGCGCGCCCTGCGCTTTGCATTGGCTCTGACGGGATGCTTTCTAATTGCCGAGGTTATTGGCGGCGTGTTGACTGGCAGTTTGGCCCTCATTTCGGATGCCGCTCACATGCTTACCGATACTGCCGCGCTAGCTATCGCATTGGCGGCCATTCGTGTTGCCCGTCGCCCGGCCGATCGTCGTCGAACCTACGGTTACCACCGCTTTGAGATTCTGGCGGCAGCCTTCAATGCCTTGTTGCTGTTTGCTGTAGCGCTTTACATCCTGGTTGAGGCTTACCAGCGGCTTACCTCTCCGCCCGAAATTCAATCGGTTGGGATGCTCGTGATCGCCAGTATCGGTCTCGTCGTCAATCTGATCAGCATCCGTCTGCTGAGAGAAGGTCAGTCAGATAGTCTCAACGTAAAGGGGGCCTATCTCGAAGTGTGGAGCGACCTTCTTGGGTCAATCGGCGTGATCGTGGGTGCAGTGGTGATACAGCTAACAGGCTGGTCATGGGTAGATCCGCTTGTGGCAGTAGCCATTGGCCTCTGGGTTTTGCCACGCACCTGGATCTTACTGAAGGACAGTCTGAACATCCTGCTCGAAGGCGTACCCGAGGGCATCGACTTAGGTGAGGTGGAGCAGGCCATGCTGGCCGTGCCAGGCGTGCTCGGCGTCCATGACCTGCATCTCTGGGCGCTAACGACCGGCAAGTCCAGCCTGACCGCGCATGTGGTTTACGACCAGATCTACTCCCCTGAGAAAGATTTGATGCCCGCCTTACAGACGGTGTTGGCCAACCGCTTCAAGGTAGTCCACACGACGCTGCAATGCGAAATAGAACCCTGTGAACACCAACAGGAAGGTTGCAGCTACGTCGTCAGCACACCCGTGCGCAACGATAACTGAAATTTTCATTAACCGATTTATCAACAGACATGGAGCTCTCATGAAACTTTTCACTGCTCTTTCCGTTTTAATCTTTACGTCCCTCGTCAATCTGGCATCCGCCGGAGACGACCATACCCCTTAGGAAATAGGACACAGCCAATAGCTCCCGCGGCCGCCTTTCATCCAACGAGTTTCTATGTCTGAGATTTCAGCTTTGTTCCCGGTAAGGGTGGGGTGGGATATTGGAAATCCAGCGCCTCGCATCGCCGATGCAGGTGAAACTCAAAGCTCGGCAACATTTTCTAGCATCCTTGAAAGCGCCGTCGCACGTTCGGCGGCTGCCAATGTTGCTCCAAGCGACAATCTCGACCCCTCCGGGAAATTGACTCTTGGCAAAACCCATACATCTCACTTACCAGCGAACGAGAACGGCTTAGGCAAGAAAAACGAGGATTTCCAACAAAAAATGCTTGGTATAAGAGCCTATAGGCAGCAAGTTCTTGCGTCCAATATCGCCAACGCTGACACCCCTGGCTACAAAGCGATGGATATTGATATTACTGAGGCCGCAGATGGCGAGCGATCTCCGCCTCTTCAATTAAATGCCTCTTCGGCGGGGCATTTGAAGGGCAATCCATATTGGCAGTCGCCACCCGCAAGCCTGAAATACCATGTTCCCACTCAGACTGCGGCTGACGGCAATACCGTTGAAATGGATGTTGAGCGTCAGAAATTCGCAGAGAATTCATTGATGTATCAATTCTCCGTTGATCGGGTTGGTGGTGAGTTCAAGGACATGAAAGAGCTATTTCAATCACTGAAATAGCATGGGGAGTTTTTGTTTGTAGTTCTCGTTTTATTTTTTCTGATTTGGTGATTTGAAATTTGATTATCCAAAGCACGATTCCGGCGATGGAAATAATATTGATATATATATGTAGATCAACAATAAGTGGTTGAAAATTATTTGTAATGTATCTGTTTAATATCGATTGATATTTTGATGAATTTTGTGATTTGAAAGGACTGTTGGTGCTTTTGATTAATTAAATTCACCACTGACTTAGATTTTTTTGCTGATGCTTGCTATTAGATTTATGGATTCAGAACGCCACAATTAATAATTTCAGGTAAAGATATGCGTATATTTAGGATTTTGTATGAAAAGAAATGGAAAATTGTATAGAAAAGTTGTTTTAGATATATTGAGAGCAAATAACCCGAAATGTGTTATTGATATTGCATGCGGAGGTGGGTGGTTAGGAAAAGAGTTAAGCTGCAGTTGAATCGCCCCGGCTTTTCTAGACACTCCGTAGCCGGTTGAAATACTGATTTTCGAACTCTACCGGAGAAACGTCGTTTGCATAGCCATGGCGACGTTTCGGGTTATAGAACATCTCGATGTAATTGAAGACATCCCGGCGAGCTTCCTCGCGGTCGAGATAGGTTTTGCGGCGGATTCGCTCCCGTTTGAGTAGCTGGAAGAAACTCTCGGCGACAGCGTTGTCATAGCAATTTCCCCGTCGGCTCATGCTGGCCACCAGACCATGGGCTTTCAGAAAGGCTTGCCAGTCGTGGCTGCTGTACTGGCATCCCTGGTCCGAATGGACGATCACGGGCGCCGTGGGATTTCGCCGCCAGACCGCCATCAACAAGGCATTGATCGCCAGCTCGCTATCGATCCGCGAGCGCATCGACCACCCGATTACCTGACGCGAGAACAGGTCCAGTACCACCGCCAGATACAGCCAGCCTTCGTGGGTTCGGATATAGGTGATATCTGTCACCCAAACCCGGTTGGGCGCTTCGACATCGAATTTCTGCTCCAGCTGATTCTCAGCCACGACCGCCGGCTTGCCGTAGCGGCCGGCCCGACGACGGTAGCCCACCTGTGCCCGTAGTCCTTCCTGCCTCATCAGACGATAAACCCGATGTTTGCCGCAGCGCTCGCCTAGATCACGCAGGTCATGCGCAATCTTGCGATAACCATAGACGCCACCGCTCTCCAGCCAGGATTGCTTGATCAGCCCAAGTAGCCGTTGATCATCCTGCTGGCGAAGCGACGCGGGTTCCGACTTCCAGGCGTAATAGCCACTTGGATGGACGGCCATGACATGGCAGAGCCGGCGCACCGGGTACTGCATTTCGTGCGCCTGGATGAACGCGTACCTTACCGGGACTCTTTGGCAAAGTACGCTGCCGCCTTTTTTAGGATGTCGCGCTCCTCGCTGACTCGCTTCAACTCCGCCTTCAGGCGCCGGATCTCCGCAGACTGGCCCTGCAATTCGTTCCGCTCGGCCGGTGGGAGGCTATAGCGTTTCAGCCATTCATACAGGCTGTGTTGCGAAACACAGATCCGGCTCGCCACCTCGGCGACTGGATGCCCTCTTTCCGTGACTTGCTTGACCGCCTCGATCCTGAATTCTTCCGGATAACGCTTGCTGCTCATGACTTCTCCCTTTGCCTAAGTTTAAGGCTTCGGAGCGTCT
The DNA here is from genome assembly GCA_003583745.1 of Rhodocyclales bacterium GT-UBC. GTDB lineage: Bacteria > Pseudomonadota > Gammaproteobacteria > Burkholderiales > Rhodocyclaceae > Azonexus. The sequence continues at coordinate 96,933 of QXPY01000009.1, forward strand.
ACTGGTTCCGGGGCGATTCACCGTTCCGAGGTCTCAAAAGGTGGATGAGGCCCTGGCTTAGCTTGCGCAGCCGACAATCCGGCAGATAACACTAACAGCAAAGGTAAATGCCTAATTATTGGGCAATGCATGTAGATCCCCATCCTCTCAGTAACTTGCCGATAGTCCCCTGTGCTAACTCACAAGCTTATCCACAGATTCCGGGGATAAACGATCTATATAAAAGCAAGGATTGCTTATGGGCATTGCCAGAACATCGATTCGCAACGCCAACTTAGAAACCAGCTTTTCCGAGTTTGCGAAACCCAAAAATTGAATCTTAAAAGGGTCCAGGTCTAGCACTTCTCGAAGTGTTAGCGAGGGGAGGCTATCCAACAAAAAAGCGATGTAACCCATTGAATCGATGACGTTGTATATCTTGACGTCATCTATGTGGTTTTCCAGTTTTGGCCTATATTTGACGCATCAAACGTGCGGCACTTGCAGTCTTCCATTCTGACGCAACGACCACACTCAGATCTGGCCCACCTCGATGGTTTAAAAATCCTTCGAGTGTTCGATGACACAAGGCAACAAACGAGAAGTGGAAAAATGATGCGCAACGATCAGTACGAGCCTCTATGCGACGGTTGTCACAGGCATGGCGCTACTTGGGAGTGGTGGTAATGGCATTGCAGATCGTGCTCTTGATGAGCCCAGAAACGCTAAGACTGTTGTCGATTTATGCGGCTATACAATGAATCTCATACTCCAAGAGCGCTTATTCCGATCCTACCCCCTCTTCTATCGCAAAGCCGGTGACGAACTAAGCGAGTGCCCTATTGATTGTTGGGGCATCGAGGTCGCTGATGGCTGGTTCGAGCTTCTTGATCGTCTTTCAGCAAAACTTGAATTGGCGATCACTGATCTGGTTGCGGGTGGTCTTCCGCTTGATGAGTGTCCTCGTGCGGCTCAAATCAAACAAAAATTTGGTCAGTTGCAAGTCCATATTGATTACATGGATAAGCTGCCGAATAGTATCGATAGCGACCTTTCATTAGCCGAACAAGTTGCAAATGAAACCTGCGAAAAATGCGGCAAACCGGGAACGGTGAGACGAACAAATTGGATACATGTCGCTTGTGACCAGTGCGAGCAAAGGAGATTGGAAGGAGCGGACAACGGCCATGTTTCTAAGACCGAACTAGATCACCATTTTCGCGCCCTGACGGCCTTATTGGAGAATCGCTCGAAGGGCGGGCAATGATACTGTTCCTCGACTTCGACGGCGTTTTGCATCCAGAAACGCCTCTTTCAACACGGGTCGATTTTCAGCATCTTCCTCTCCTGTGGCGCATTCTCCGGGAGGTGCCCGAGGTGGAGGTTGTGTTCACTACCTCCTGGCGTAAATCTCATACCCTCGCCGAACTTATCGCTCTTGTTACGCAGGATGGTGGCGAGTATTTTTTGCCTCGATTCATTGGGATGACCCCAGCAGTCGATAAAGCTTCAAGGGAACAAAGGGACTTAGGGCATCGACGCGAGGAATGTCTCCTATGGATTGAAGCCAATCGGTCTCGGTTTCCGTTTTGGAAGAAGGACATCCCTTGGATCGCCCTGGATGACATTGCGTACTGGTATGGGTTGCCCTGTTTTCAGTTGCACATGACCGACTCTAAAACAGGGCTTACCGAGAGCGACGTGGAGTCGATTATCAAGAAGCTGAAGGCAATGCGGTGAAATTACTGCATTGATTGACACGCCCCAAAAGAGACAACAGAAATGGCCACAATGAAAACCCGTCTTGAAGCCATCATCGCCCACTGGGCGAGCCTGGCCCAGTTTTACGGCGGCACCAACGCCAAGCGCTATCGCACCAATCTTAAGCGTGCTTCGACAGCAGCCCGTGAAACAGCCCAACTTTTTAGCCGCTTTGAGGGGGAGAGCCGCCAGTTGGTCGACGAGGACATAGAGACCCTGCATAAGGCATCGCGCCTGTTGGGGCAACTGGCCGAGGACTTTGAGGTTGCACAGCGCCGAGCAGACCACATAAAGGCAGACAAGGAAGCTGAAGCCGAATCCAAACGACAGCTCAAGATTCGGGCCGTCATGATGGATTTGTTCGGCACTGACAAGCCCAGCATGATCCAGGCTACCGATCAATCTGTCGAACACATCGTCTTCTCAATGGCCCGTGACCTCGCCTACTTCGACCGTGCCGGTGTCGACGAGTACGCAAAACTAAAAGGCTGCGACCGCGGCCTCATTTCTGATGTCTACAACGCTCGTTTGCTGTCATTCAATGCAGACCGAGGGCTGATCGATGAGTGCGCCCAGCAGATTGCCGAAAGCCGCCTGTTAAGCGATACGCGTGGCTACGCCGCTGCCAATCGCGACAACTGCGGCCAAAGGTGGTACTTCGCGGGCTGGGACGACTTCCTAGACTGGCGAAAAATCCGTGGACAGGTTCGCGCTGTCTGCCAAGCACCCGACCCCGAAGCACTGTGACTGAGGCGAATGCCAAAATTTGCTACAGCTACAGCGAGACCGTGGTGATTGCTCTGCAGCAGGTTGGACTCTGGCTAAATCCCAATCCGACGCTAATCACGGATTGCCTATATTCTGAGCATGACGGTGATTTACCTGTCGTCTCAGGGAGTTGGCAATTCCGCTCAGGCCAGACCCACAAGCTTATCCCCAGATTTAGGGGATAACGTCGAAACTCAGATCAGTCCACGCTGTGCTTGTTCCGTCACTAGCGCCTCGGCCGGGAAAGGTCTCAAAAAATCCCGACTGTCCGCTGACGGCGCCTGGAGCCAGGCATCGTAGGCCGAGTCTGCCAGAATCACCACCATCCGCTTTTCATCGTCTGGCTTGTGAAACTGCTGCATCACCGGATGGGCATCGGCATTGATCGTCAGCATGGTGAAGCTGTGGATGCGCCCCCCCCCTTGGGATTTCGCCTCTCACTCCATAAGCCGGCAATCCCCATCGGGCGACCGTCCGCACGGGCAATACGGGTCGAGACCGATTTACCACTCCGCCAGTCTGGCTCATAGATCGCCTCGGCCGGAATGATGCAATGGCGCGATTGCTGCCAAGCATCCCGGAAACTGGGCTTCTCATGGACCGTCTCCGAACGGGCGTTATAGGTCCGCCGTGCGATTAACTCATCCTTCGACCAATGGGGAATCAGCCCAAAAGAACCGACCAACAATTCCCGTTTGGGTACGGCCTCATCGCCGACGTCGGCGAATTCATGCCGTCGCACAAATGGTCCGAGATATCCCGGCCACAGGCTGGGTTTCAGATCGAGGAGGAGATCATCGACGCCGAAGTAGGTGTTGAGCCGTTGCGGCTGGATGACCGGATCGAAATGAGCGCACATAGTACCCTGCATAGCAAAACCCCCGGGGTTGGAGGCCGGGGGGGGCTGAGCTACTGCCAGGAGCCTTACTTGCTGGTCGAGGCGGCAGTGACCACCGGGGCCGGCGTCGTACCTTCGGCCTTGGCGGCCTTGTGCTCAGCCTTCTTCGTCTTGTGCGAGGTCTTCACCGGCTTGGCCGCTTCCGATTTGGCTTCGGCCGTCACCGCAGCCTTGACCGGTTCAGCCGCCTTGGGTGCTTCGACCTTCTTTTCGGCCGCAGCCGGGGCCGGGGCGGTCATCTTTGAGGACGATGCCGCCGGAGTGGTCGGGGCGGCGGCTACGCCTTGTGCGAAGGAGGCGGAAGTAAAACCAGCGGCAACAGTCAGGGCAATAAGGATTTTGGAAACTTGCATTTTGGTTCTCATGGATAGGTAGGTTGTTGGTTCAGTTTCAGGTGCTGACAACCTTTTGCAGCGCCATGGACCGAATAACGCTGCCCCTCCTGGTTGAGATGTCAGCAGAAACGTAAGCCGGTGTGCCGGCGTGTATCTTCGTTCCGTTGCCCGACGCGTCCCGTCTGGCGCTACCTTGGGACCAGGTTCGCATCTCGGCGGGTTTTCCCAGTCCGGCGGCGGACTACGAAGACCAGCGCCTCGACATTAATGAGTACCCGGATGATCCGGGAATGTTTCTCGGTCGTGCTGGAACGCACGGTTCAGGAGCTGCGGGGCGTCTCCTGCCTGGACTTGGAAGAGACCGTATCTGACCGCCAGCAGATCATCAGCAGCCGATCATTCGGCACCCTGATGTATGACCTTGAAGATCTGGTCGAGGCGGTAGCAAGTTACACCGCCCGGGCGGCCGAAAAGCTGCGCCAGCAGGACTCATTGGCGGGTGCAGTTCAAGTGATGATTCGGACCAATGTCTTTAAGCCCGAGGCCCCGCAGTACCAGAAGGCGGTGACGGTTCCACTCCCGGAAGCGACGGCGGATACCCGTATCCTGACCCACTGGACGGTCCAGATGGCGCGGCGAATCTATCGGGCTGGGTTCGGTTATCACAAGGCTGGCATTGCCTTGTTGGACATTCGGCCCAGAACCAACCAGCAGTTTGGGCTGTTTGTGCTGGATGAGGTAACCAGAAGCCGCAATGAGCGTCTGATTGGGGCGCTCGATGCCATTAACGGGCGATTTGGGCGCGGGATGCTTAGGCATGCTGCCGAGGGCATGGAGAGGCCATGGCAGATGCGGCGGGAAAATCTGTCGCCACGGTATACGACAGAGTGGGCAGGGGTGCCAAAAGTGAGGGCGGGGTGAGGAGCCATGAATTCGACTAATTTTGCTCCGGTGAACATCGGTCGCGAATTACCGGATCAAAATGGCGAAATAACGGAACAAAACGGCATAAATTTGGATCAATGTGCTACCATCTCGGTTCAATTGGAGGGGGAATGGATCATCTTTCAGAAGTTTTGAAAATCCTTGAAGGCGCGCTTCAGCACAACGTCCGAAAGGCAGCGGATTATGCTGGCTTGCTGGCGGAGAAGCTAGAAAAGGATGGCGAACTCCGGCAGGCCGGTATGGTTCGCCAACGCTTGGCGAAAGCCCCAATGCAAACGCTGTCGCCTGCCGCCGCTGCGCAGGTCGCCTTGCCTGTCGACTCCGATAGCCAGTTACGCACACTCGACGAAGAACGCCCAATCGTTGCCGACATCGATCTCGTGCTTCCCGAGAATGCGGCAACGCGTGTCGATGAGTTTGTCCGCTCGATTTTCGCCGCCGAAAAGCTGGCTGCAGCAGGCATCCACCACCCAGCTCGCCTGCTTTTTTCCGGTCCTCCGGGCTGCGGCAAAACGCAAGCGGCACGCATGATTGCAGCTTCACTTGAGCTTCCTCTGCTAACAGTTCGTTGTGACACCCTGGTCTCATCGCTCTTGGGCCAGACCAGCCGTAATCTACGGCGCGTCTTCGAACATGCGGAAAGCCGTCCGTGCGTGCTCTTTCTTGATGAATTTGACGCCCTGGCGAAGTCTCGTGCTGATGAACGAGAAGTCGGCGAGTTGCAACGTATTGTCATCGCGCTGCTACAAAACATCGACGCACTTTCACCGGAAACCATTCTAGTAGCAGCTACTAACCACGAAGAATTATTGGACCGAGCTGTATGGCGGCGTTTTGCATGGCGTATTACGCTGGGACTTCCGGATGATGACCTGCGTCAGATGCTGTGGAAAAAGAAGATCGGCCAATACTGGAACGACGAGCTGGATGAAAACCAGCTTTCCGCTCTGTCTGTGGGGCTGTCTGGGGCAGGTATCGAACATGTCGCCCATGACGCAATTCGGCACGCCATCCTCAATGACCATGTGCAAATCGATCCCGTCGATCTTATCCGGCGACTCGGCCTTGTAGTTGCCATGAACAATGGCATCATGCTCGAAACCAAGGAAAAGGAGATCGAATTCCTGCGGCAGTGGGCGCCGAGGCTCCTTGCTATCCGAAAACTGGCAAATTACTATGGCATCTCTCAAAGACAAGTGAATAACGCCGACAAGGGAGAGAGCCATGGCAGGAAGCGCAGAAAACCCAATTCTGATCGTCCATCCCCGTGAATCTGATCTTCAGCAAAAGGAAATTCTTGGCTTCGGCCCCCCCAAGGAAATTGTCGCGGTCAACCAAGCCCTGCGTGATCAGTTGGCAGAGCAAATCCACCAAGTATTCCAAGCCAGCACCAGAAAGCTTGAACGATTCCCGGAAATTCCCTGCGTCATCACCCTGAAACTGCGCCCAGAAGCACTTGCCAAGACGCACCGCCCAATGGATCTGCTCGAACGGGCAGGTATGCACCCGATTGGCACCCGCAATTTTGGTGAACTCCTATTACCGGCTACTGCACACAGCCTCGCCAATCTACAGCGAATAATCCTTAACAACCACGCTAAGAAGATCAAGGCAAATATCTCGACGATAGAGGAGTTTTCCCCTTATTCCTCCGATGACGTCATTCATGGCAAGGAATATGGCAACTTTGCAGACGAAATGCAGGAGTGGCTCGATCAGAAAAAGCCCGTGATTCTGGAGCGCTTCGCGAGCGACGATGCGGAGGTCGACGCCAACATTTTCGAGCATATAAATTTACTGCTCAAGCAGCATGGCGTAGAGACAATTCGTCCAGAATCCCGTGGTGCTCACAAGACTTTCCGCCTGATCAGTGGGTTCGGATTGAAGCAGTTGGAAGCATTGGCGGATTCACCTGCGGTGCGTTCGCTCCTGCGGGCGACGGAATTCGCCCCAATCAAAATCACCCCTCAATGGTTCAACGTCGTTGGCCCTATCTCCGATGTCACCATCCCGCCTCCGTCCGATGACCTGCCGACTGTCGCCGTCGTCGACACGGGCGTGGCGCCCAGCGATACCACCATTGCGCCCTGGGTCGTAGATCGCGAAGCATATCTTCTGCCGCCAGACACCGATTTCCTTCATGGCACCTTCGTCGCCGGCCTCATTGCCGCAGGGCGCCCAATGAATGGTAATGCGCCGGAATTCCCGGACTGTCAGGCCAAGGTACTGGATGTGGCTGCCTTGGGAGTAGGTACCAGCACTTCCATGGACGACATGCTTAACCGGATTGAGGAGAGCATCAAGCGGCATCCTGACGTCAAGGTTTGGAACTGTTCGTTTGGCTCCAAGACACCCGGTAGCATCGACTATTTTGGGAAGATGGCGACAGAACTCGATAGCTTCTCCGACAAATACGGCGTCCTTTTTGTCATTGCTGCCGGCAATTATGAGACCCCACCGATGCGGTGTTGGCCTACCCCTCAGGCATTGCATGGCGACGATCGGATTTCCCAACCCGCCGAGTCAGTCAGAGCGCTAACAGTAGGGTCTGTGGCCCATTTGCCGGCGCTGGTAGCCCCGGGCGATCCTTCGCCCTTCAGCCGCCGTGGTCCCGGACCAGCAAAAACACCGAAGCCCGACATCACTCATCGTGGTGGGAATTGTACGACTGGCGGCGCCTTTGACGGCGCAGGCGTTCGATCGATCGTCCCTGGTGATCGCCTAGGCGAGTCAATCGGCACCAGCTTTTCAACGCCACTGGCCAGCTCTATGGCTGCCAATGCATGGCGCGCGCTCGAACGCCAGCAAATTCCGGTTCGCCCAGAGATCATCAAGGCCATGATGATCCACGCGGCGGCTCTCAACTCCCCCAAGCGAACGCCCGACGAACTCAACTATTACGGCTTCGGTGTTCCCGAATCGACGGCCGACATCCTGTTCTGCACGCCGGAAACTTTTACGCTGATGTTCGATGTCGAGTTGTTCGACGGCCAAATCTGGGAAAAAACGCCTTTCCCGATTCCCTCCTGCCTGCATCCGAACGGCGATCACTTCAAGGGAGAAATCATCCTCACCTTGGTTTACGCGCCACCAGTCGATGGCCGGCACAACTCCGAATACGTTCGTGCCAACGTCAATGCCCATTTTGGTACCTACGATCCAGACCAACACGGAGAACTTCATCACAAGAGCATACTTCCGCTTGATTCACCGGATAAGACAGATCTCTATGAGGAGGCCATGATTGACCATGGCTTCAAGTGGTCACCCGTCAAGGTTTATCGCGCAACGTTCGCGCGAGGGAAGGCAGGAAAACGCTTTCGGCTCTATCTTGACTTGCTGCGTCGAGCCGGCGAGGCACCCCGGCTTGAACCGCAGCGGGCTGTCGTCCTCGTCACGATGCGTGCTCTTGAGCCGAACCCGGCCGTGTACAACGACGGCATAGCTGCCGTGAATTCACAACAGTGGGCAACCACGAGAACGTCTGCCGACCTCCGCATCAGAACGCATACTTAACAGCATGATCCGATCGTTGAATACCCGAAAGTGTAAATGACTTAGCTGGGGCGAATTGAGCCGGTCAGGTCGGATTTGATTTGGTACTCAGCAGAACAGATATCCGAATTACGTTCCGTGCCTAATGCTGGAATAAATTTCTTTCGCGTCTTGTAGCGGTTCAGGGCCGCGTATACCGAGCATGCCAAGCTTTCGTTCTGAAAAAACTGTACCAGACTCAAGTGAAAACAAGAGTGTTCCGTCCTTTAGCTCAAAAACGTTTTCAATTTCTTCAAACACGAAACCCGCTGGTCTCAGCAGTGGTGCCCTTGTATAGAGCCTTAGGCTAATCCAAGTGCTATCTCGTAGCTTGTGAAGCAATGCCATTGCGTTCGAAAAATCCTTGAAGATGAAGGTTTTTATCGCTGCTTCTCCAGATGAATGAGTGCACGACTCGATCTGGAACCATCGCTCGCCCCGGATCTCTACTACCCTCCAGTAATGGACACCTGATTCGTTACGATCAGGTTTGGCGGGGCTGACCTCGTTATTCGCATGAGAAAGTACGGTACTTTGGGCTGTGTTCATTTGGCTTTTTTGCACAATATATTGTGTAGATTATACCCAGTCTGACCCAGTAACTTCCAGCCAACAACTAGCCGGAAGGACTATGAATCGCTTGGAAGCGTTGGGAGCAGCAATACGAGAGGCTCGACTCAAACAAAAGCTATCCCAGGAAAAACTGGCAGAGCTTGCGTCTCTTCATCGGAATTTTGTCGGATTGGTTGAAAGGGCAGCTACCAAGCTAGCAATTGATTCCCTTTTTGCAATCTCTGATGCGTTGGTTGTTCCTGCCTCTGTTCTCGTGGCCAGAGCCGAACAATTAGCTTCCAGTGCTATTTCGAAGGAAGTGGAGCGGTAAAGCTAAGGCTAGATAACGCGGACGTGCCATCAGTGTTTTTCTTTCGGGAATGCGGTGACGTTTTTTGCGCCAGCCAGACGTAACTGCTCAAGCAGAAGAGCTTTCTCATCACGTAGATTTTGGGCTTCGGTAACAGCCTTTTCTTTCTCTGCCAGGGCTTCCATAAGGTCGAGTTCGGTCTTGACGTGGCTATCTTGCAGTGCGAGATAGCGTTCTTTCCAGTCTTCGGCACGCTCGGCGTAGGTCCGCCTGACGCGCTCACGCCCCACAGTCTCTTTTTTCTTTAGGGTGATCAGCCATAAGTCGACCTTTTTGCCCAATTTCTTCTGCTTTGGGCTGAATAAGGTCGTGATGCCGATGCCCGCCCGTCGTGCTACCTCGTTTTTGCTGACCGCGCCGCCATTCATAGGATAGATGCCATCGTTGGCATTCATCTCTGCCTCGATAGTATCCATAGCCGTCCTGATCTTTTGCTCAATTTCTACAGATCGTACTGCACCGCGCTGGAGGGCTGCTTCTACATACTTGTCGCTCATGCTACTGCCCCCCTAAGCGCAGATAGATCTGGGTGATCGTTAAACTCGGCTTGGATGTCCTCGAATCGCAGCAGTTCTTCCTCAAGTTGCTGGAGCTTATCAGCGACCAGAAGCAGATGATTTTCGGCCAGCGCGCGTATCCCATCCTCAAGCAAGATGGGAATGATTTTTCGAACATCTCGCCTGGCTGTCTTTTCTTCGATTCGATTAACGCACGTCGAGTCGCAGGTGCAGAGTCCTGCCTCTTTGGACTCCTTCAGGCACAGTACCCCTGGAAGGGTTTGGCGGAAATATTGACCATTGCCAGTTAGGATAACCGAGAGTTCGTAGGCCGAATCGGCGTCCCATTGCTTGCCCTTCTGATGAAGCTCCTCCTCGCGCTTCTTGACCATCTCAGTCAGAATCGGGGCGCCACCACCACCGTAGCCCCCGTGTTTTTGTTCATCGGGAGCGTGCAGGGACATGTGAATATCCTCAATCAAGTCCTGGCAGCGCATGATGCGTAATTCTCGCGCCACCTGGTTGATCTCCACCTGAAGTGCCTTGTCGGTCAGGATGTAATGCAAAGTCATCGCGATGTCTTTGTGCCCGAAAAGCTTCATCAACACACTGGGACTATTGACGATAGCTAGTCCCGCTAGACGTGCGATTGTCTTCCGGAACCGGTGAGGATGCAGATTTTTGCCGCCTGGTTTTGGTGAAAGTCCGATGCGCATTGCGAGCATCTGTAAGGCTGAGCCAAAGGTATTGAGTGCCACTTCAGGATCGGTTGATCCCGCAAGACCCATCGATGCCCACAAATGATCGCCTTCAGCGGTCAGTATGTCTTCGTCTGACTCGCCCTTTGTGATACGAGCGATCTGCTCCCAAGCTGAAACCAGACGCGACTGCTGAGCCAATGCCTGTACAAGCACTTCAGGCGCTGGCCACTCGTGGTCTGTTCCGGCCAAATTTGCGCTTAGCTTGTAAGTTTTGCCGTTGGCATACGGCTTCCCGTCTCGTGCCCATTCGGTGCAGCCACGAGTTAATGAATCAATTTCGCTAATTCGGCCAGCCATTGCCAGTAAAGCGACCCAGAGATGGGCGGCCTGTAAGCTCGTGGCCAATACTTTAACGTGTTCCCAGATGCTCGGTGGCCACGCATATGGATCTGTTCCTAGGCGGCCTAACCCAATCTTGAACTTAAATGGGGGCGCGATGATTGGCTGTCCAGTGTCATCAGTCCAGGTAGTCTCGCTAAAGTAGCGGCCTAAGCGTGAACGCATGACCATGTAGGGATTTTTGTCAGGGCCAAATTGGATGCCACTGAACAGTTCCGGAATGGCCTCAAAGAGATGAATAAGATTTGGCCCTAGGTCTTGAATTAGCCATAAAACTCTCGGTCCCATCTCAGCCAAGTAGTCGTCAGGAATCGGGGGGAAAGGCGTCGGGGTGTATTGGGGCTGACGAGGGATTGCTTGGCCTTTGGGACTGGTTGTTTGAGCGATATTAGGTTTTGGAGGTGCGTCATTCCATAGCCCGCGATCCACTAGCCTCCGCATTCGATTAACTTCTGGTGTAATCCTTAGGTCGGTGCTTAAATGGCGAATACATTCGGGGGTTAGGAGACTTGTCAGTCCTTCGTTATTGTTATCCTGCTCGTTGAGTTTGCATTGAATGCTTTGAGCGAGCATTCGAGGCGCTGTTGTATAGGCAATGTTGCCAATCGTGGTGGCATCAAGAGGGCGGCGATTGGCTGTCGGCTCTAAACGCAGGAGCAGTGCATAGCGAGTTATCCAAAGCACGCCCTCGTCGAGTAAGGCATTTAGTGCAGTTGACGGTCTGATGTCCTTGGGAAGAAAGTCTGTCAGACGCTTTCGAAGGTCTACACAGCGTTGGGAAGAATTCCAATTGCGACGTCCTACAAGAGATGGCGGCGTTTCCCAAAAACCAAACCTGTCACCGTGGCCGAGCAGTTTTTGACATTGGGCTGCTCTTTCTGGGTCAAGGTATTGCAACGACTCTGCAGGAAAGAGAAGGCGCGCTTCATCGTGGCCCTTGTCCGTGTCCGATGTGCTGGGAGCCGTACGCAACGTTTTTGTATTTCCTGTTCCTTCAGTCACGTAATGCCCCTTTCATTACTTACCAGGTTTAATCCTGGCACATGGTGTGATCCATCGGAAATTGCCTGAGCCCAACGTAGGCGCTCTGCCCGTACGGCATCAGCGGGAAACAGCCTGAGAACGTCTTGACCATTTTTGAATTCGTCAGGGAACTGTGATTTGAACCAATCCCCCGCAGGCGTGGCACCTTTTATAGCTTCCAACTCTTCCATACGCATGGCGATGCCCGGAAGTGACTCTGGAAGAATGACTGCGTGCTCCTTGCATAGAAGGCAACGCTGCCGGCTACAAATCCGCGAGATGCTAGATTCAGGCTGCATGCTTTTTGGCGGATTAAACGGGTCTTTGCATGCCACCCCTACTCGACTACGTTCAAGTGCACGGTAGTCAGTTAAGCGTTGTTCCATTTCGTCGGTAACTTTCCCGTAACGCTGGAGATGGGCAAGGATCGTGATGTCGATGCGCCCTTGACCAAGCTCTGCAAATAGGTGGTCGAGAAATGTTCTCACTTCCTCGTCACGTTCCGAATTTAGAATGTTGTTGCTGGTATACCGCACTGAAGTGTCTAGACGAGCATGGTTGAGGGCGCGCTTGACTGCAAGAATGTTTCCGCTGCTGATGCGCCAAACGTACAAGGCAAAAATGTCCCTGAAGTCCGATGCCGTCACTGATGGGATAGTGGGCTCGCCACGTGCAATACGTTCACGATTGAGTCGATCAAGTAATATCTCTAGGTAGGTGGAGCGTTTCCCATTCAGATTGAGAACGTTGGTCGTGCGTTGATTGAGCCAACCAATGTCGCCACCTGTCTCGACGTAGAGCCACACGCAGCGGCATCCCTCTTCGAGGCGCTGTACTTTGGCCAACTCGGTAACTTGATCGTCTAGCGAAGCGCCCTGTTGTATTAGATTCAGGTAATGCGCGCGCTGCTCCTCAAGATTGGTCACCAACTGTTTACGTAACGAAGCGGTACGCTCAAGCCACGCTTTAATGATGTACCCGGGGCCTGACGTGCTTTTCCAAAGACCGCTAACGAACTGTTCCGTCCCCCCCGCTCTCGCTTTATTTCCTATTAATTGGTATTGGTTCGGATTTTTCGGGTGAGTACGGAGAAATTCCTCAGAGGCGTCAAGGGAATACAAAACGGCCGGATTCCAGCCTGTATTAGCAAGGCACAGGTGGAACGCTATATCAGCCTCCATTCGATCCGCGAAGGTGAGCGTTCGTAACGTAGTAAGATTTAATCGAGCGGCTTCCGTACTCTTGTAACCACTTGCAGTTGCTATCTGATCGCGAGATGGCAGGGCCATATCGGTAGCGCATTGCGCTTTACTGAGAACTTTCCAATGCTTGACGAGATTGACGTCTTCTTTGGTTTTCGGCTCAAAACCAGGGGCACGGACACGGTCTGTCTGGGACCAGCGTCGTCTAACAGCTTCCCAGTCTTGCTTGAGTGCGATCCGAATCAATTTGACTTGATCTTCTGGCGGCAGGTGTCGAATAGGCTCTGGATTTTCAGGTCTTGGCCAGTACAGGACCGGTGCTCGAAGGGCTGTAAGTGTCGCATTCACGATCTTTGTGAAGCAGCAAAACACATCAAGTCGCATGCCGCGGCGATGTGCATAATCACAATGCATGCGTGTTAAGCTGCGAGCGTCTTCGACGCGATCCATGGATTTTCCGACGTCTGCAGCATCCTTCTCAACCGCATCCAACAGACGCCACCACATTCGTAACGAGTTGGTATAGCCTCGCGCAGAGCCTTTGGTAAGGCCCTTGCAAGTGGCTTGAATAGCTGGCGCTAACTGGCGAATCAACGCAGGGCGGCCACTAAAAGGGCCTGCCCATCGCTGGTTTCCAGGTGGCTCCAATTCTCCTTCGGCAAAAACGGTAAGATCAATCAATGCGTTGTCTGTCTCATGTAGCGTCCAGAACTTGAGAGGATCTTCATGATCAGGGGGCGGCGGTAACTCTGGGGATGCCAAGACGACGCCCGCATGTTCCTTCAGGTGATCTTTTACGATTTTACGAATGCTCATTAACACTCAACCTCATCACCGTTGTTCTCAAGCTCGTCTACCAAGTTCTGATGCAAGTTGAGATTGATGTTTAGTTTGTCTGAAAGCCATTGGAGATAAATCAGCGTGGTATCAGGTGATTTATGCCTGAGCTGTGGCTGAATCTCCAGTTCAATGACACTTTGGGCATTCATTTGTAGTGCTTGAAGGGTGGTTTTATCGACCTCGGTACGTAAAGCAAGCTCCAGCAATTTGCGTTGCGCCTCCATGCGGCGCCAGAGCAGTGAACAGGCCCAGAAATCCCGGGCTAAATGTGGACACCAGCCTTTGGGGCGCTCGACGCTGCGCCATGTTTCATAAATCTTCGCGCCGGTGAATTGCCGACCAGTGAGCGGGTCTAGAAACAGATTGACAGTCTCGCTGCGGATCATTCGTTGCTCGGCTAACGTACGTCCTTTTTGAATTGCTATCGTTAAAGCATTTGCGCGGTCAATCTTGCGGTATTCGTGAAGTTTGAGAGCCAAAGGCATTGGCATTCGAATTACACCTACTGGCCCAATCTTGGTGCCGTGATCGCGTCCGTATTCCTTACCTTTCACGCCATATTTAATTTTCACCAATACCGCTTGGTTTTCTGGTGCTGCCTCAGGATTTGGCACTATCCAGTCAGATTTCTTTAGCGGCAGCGAGTCAACTCGCAGACAAGCTGCTTCTTCCCGGCGAAGTGCTGTTTCTAAAATCGTCTCGCAGATTAAACCTTCGGTAGTGCCAGTAATTGGCTTTGCATAGACTCGGGATAGCCAGGCATTAATTTCTGACTCGGAAGGAAATCCTAGTCTCCGTTTGGGTTCACGCAGCTTGCCCTCTCTCACTTCAACATGCCTCAGTTCATGTCCGACTGAACTGAAAGCACTGTGGGCAATGTGAGTGCGTGTAATCTTTGGGACCGTAAATTCAGCCCGAAGTCCTTTGTCCGCCGCCCAGGTTGCGAAGTCAATCGCAGTTTCAATCCGCTGGTTGATCGTGTTTTCCGATAGGCGCCGATTGTTTGCAGACCATATGCCTTTCAGCATCTCCTGCTGATAGCGGCCAATTAGGTCGCAGGAGTATTCGACCATCAAGGGATCAAGTCCCCTGCGGTCGCACCATTCGAGGAAATTTGCAAGTCGGTCAGCATAGTTCTTCATGCTTATTGCCGTTGGTGGTATTGGGAGTTGCACCTTTCCTCGATGCTTGGGGTCCCAGTACCCTAAGCCTCGATCAATTAGGAACTGCGATCCAACTCGGTGGTAGCCAGGGCGAGAATCAAAAATGCAAGGCAAATGTGCCACCTTTGCATAGCCGGCTTCGGCAAGGAAGGCGGTAGTTGGATATACAACCTTGTAGCAGTAGTTCATATAGTGGAGCCAATATCACGTATAAGTTTGATGGTATCCAAAAAATTTTACATGTAGTGTTTTTCTGTTAAACGTATATAAATGCAGCCGTGCTCGCAGCCTCGATAGGGGTTGAGCGATTGCTCGAAACTCAGGTCAGGGGAGTCGTTGCGGCTGAGAATCGACTTTGCCTCATCAATGTGCAATCGCGTCGCCGGGTGCGGCGCCATCTCGGCTGTCCAGCCGTCATCAACGGCCTGCCGGATTTCGCGGCTGAACCTGTGCGGCACGTTGTTCATCGCGCCGCGCCCCTTGATGGGCCGTGGCGGAAGCTCCGGCGATGGTGCGAGGTCGATATCTTCCATAGTCATCCGGTAGAATGCCGGTTTTTCAGTACATTTTGAATGGGGCTGGCCATGACGCCGCAAAGCAAACCGAATACCGACGACATCCGTATCAAGGAAATCAAGGAGCTGGTGCCGCCGGCCCACGTTTTTCGTGAGTATCCGGTTTCCAATCGTGCCGCCCAGACCACTTATGTCGCCCGGCAGGCCATCCATCGCATCCTGCACGGTGCGGATGACCGGCTGCTGGTGGTCATCGGTCCCTGTTCGATCCATGACTACGACGCCGCCATGGATTACGCCCGCAAACTGACCAAGGAAGCGGAAAAGCACAAGGACGACCTGGTGGTGCTGATGCGCGTTTATTTCGAGAAGCCGCGCACCACCGTGGGCTGGAAGGGGTTGATCAATGATCCGCGCCTGGACAATACCTTCCGCATCAACGAGGGGATCCGTCTGGCCCGCAAGATCCTGCTCGAAATCAACGAGATGGATCTGCCCTGCGCGACCGAGTTTCTCGATACCATCACGCCTCAATACACCGCAGACCTGATTGCCTGGGGCGCCATCGGAGCCCGGACGACCGAGTCGCAAGTGCATCGCGAACTGGCTTCCGGATTGTCTTGCCCGGTCGGCTTCAAGAACGGTACCGATGGCAATATGCGTATCGCCGTCGATGCCATTCGTTCGGCCAATTCGCCGCACCATTTCCTGTCGGTGACCAAGTCCGGCCATACGGCTATCGTATCGACGGTCGGCAATGAGGATTGCCACGTCATTCTGCGGGGCGGCAAGGAGCCGAACTACGATGCGGCGAGCGTTGAGGCGGCCTGTTCCGAAATTGCCAAGGCTGGCTTGGCGGCCCGTCTGATGGTCGATTTCTCCCATGGCAACAGTCGCAAGCAGTACAAGTTGCAAATGGAGGTCAGCGACTCGGTTGCCGCCCAGTTGGCGGCAGGCGAGGAGCGGATTGTCGGCGTCATGGTCGAGTCGCATCTGGTCGAAGGCCGGCAGGACCTCTCGCCCGAAAAGCCGCTGACCTATGGTCAGAGCATTACCGATGCCTGCATCAATTGGGATGACAGCCTGACGGTGCTGGAGCAATTGGCGGCCGCTGTGCGCGCTCGTCGCGTCGCCGAGGCGGCGGCCTGATTCGTTGTCCCGCTCCGGTAGCCAGGGCCTGGTCGTGATACGGCCAGGCCCTTTGTCTTGATGGTTGCCGCTCGGCGCATTTGGTAGCAACATGGAACTGGCTCCTCGCCTGCGCGATGGGCCGCCCTTTTGGACGCGTATTAAAGCAAGGACAGCATGAATCGATCGGGTCGCATTCTTCGCACTCAAATGACGCTGGGTATTCTTGCCTGCTTGCTTCTGGTCTGGGCTGTGGCGTTTTACGAATTGGGGCGCAGCCAGGAAATCCACCTTCAGGAAGCCGAATTACGTACCCTGGGGCGGGCGCAAGTCTTTGCCGAATACTCGAAATCGACCCTGCGCCGGATCGATGAGTTGATCCAGGATACCCGGGGACAGTGGGACGGGGACTGGGCGCGTTTTGCCGAGCTTGTCCGGCATCGGCAGCAGACGATCGAGGATCTTACCTTCCAGGTGGCGGTGATCGACCGCGACGGTGTCCTAGCTTTCTCCAATCTTGCCAAACCATCTGATCGTACCGACCTGAGCCAGCGCGAGCATTTCCGGGTGCATCGGGATGCCGCTGGCGTCGATCGGCTATTTATCAGCAAACCCCTCAAGGGCAAGGTGTCCGGGAAGTGGTCGATCCAGTTCACTCGGCCGATTCTGAAGCACGGGGCTTTCGATGGCGTGCTGGTCGTGTCGGTGAGCCCGGAGCTATTTTCTCAGTTTGCCGAGAAGCTGCAGATTCGGGATGGCGGCGTGATGTCGCTGGTGCGCAACAGCGGCGAATTCCAGGCACGTTATCCGGTCGATGATGCGGTCTATGGCAAGGCGCTGACCGGCCGCAGTTATCTCGAGGCTGATTCGCCGGCAAGCGGCAATGTACGTTACCTGTCGCAGGCCGATGGCGTCGAGCGCATCTACGGCTATTACAAGCTGCCCGAATACGGTTTGATCATTGTCGTCGGTGAGGCCGTCGATGCCGTCTTGCAGCCTTACCAGGCACATCGCCGCGCGGTGTTGGGCGTGGCAGCAGCGATCAGCCTGTTTGCCTTGTTGCTCTTCGCCATGTTGTCGCGTTCGTTGGCGACGCTCGAAGCCGTTCGTCTCCAGCTGGAAAGCGCCAAGGAACAGGCCGAGGCGGCCAATGTGGCAAAGAGCCATTTCCTGGCGACCATGTCGCACGAGATTCGGACCCCGATGAACGGCGTGATCGGCATGACCGAACTGCTGCTCGATGGTGACCTGACGCCACAGCAGCGACATAACGCCAAGGTGATTGCCAATAGCGCGCAATCGCTGCTGTCGATCATCAATGACATTCTTGATTTTTCCAAAATCGAGGCCGGCAAGCTCGAACTCGAACGGATCGATTTCAACTTGCATGAGTTGCTAGCCGATCTGGCCTCGCTGTATGCCATTCGGGCCAGTGAAAAGAGCCTGATTTTCAACAAGGTGATCGCGCCGGATGTGCCGGTTTGGGTCAAGGGCGATCCGACGCGTTTGCGGCAGATTCTGAATAATTTCCTGAGCAATGCGCTCAAATTCACCCTGCACGGTCAGATTCGTCTCGCCGTCCAGCCCCTCGAATCGAGCGCGGATCAAGTTCGCTTGCGTTTCGAGGTCTCCGACACGGGCGTCGGTATTTCTGTCGAGACCCAGCAACGGCTGTTCTCGGCGTTTTCACAGGCCGATGTGTCGACGACGCGAAAATTCGGGGGCACAGGGCTGGGACTGGCCATCAGCAAACAATTAGCCGAGTTGATGGGCGGGCAGATTGGCGTAAGCTCGGATGCCGGGAGCGGTTCCTGTTTCTGGGTCAGTCTGCCGATAGAACTGGGTGTTGCGCCCGTCGAGGTCGCCGGTACGCAGGAGACTACGCTCCAACGCGTGGTTCGCTCGGAACATATCCGCTTGTTGCTGGCCGAAGACAACCCGGTCAACCAGATGGTTGCGTTGCGCTTGTTGGCCAAGTTGGGCTACAAGGACGTCACCGTGGTGGCAGATGGCTTGGCTGTATTGGCAAAGGTGAGCGAAGAGACTTTTGCCGCCATTCTGATGGATTGCCAGATGCCGGAAATGGACGGTTACGAGGCCACCGCTGCTTTGCGGCAGAAGGGCTGCCACCTGCCGATCATCGCCATGACCGCCAATGCGGTCAAGGGTGATCGGGAGCATTGCCTGGAGGTGGGGATGAACGACTACGTGTCCAAGCCGATTTCCCAGGACGCCTTGCAGACGACGCTGGCGCGCTGGGTGCCGGTTGTCGAGGAAGAGGTCAAGGCAGTCGAAGCAAGTCCGGCCTGAGGCGAAGCGCCTCGGATCAGTCGCTGAATTCGATCAGATCGACCTCGGCGGCTGCCTGGCGCAATGGAATCAGCGCCTGATAGGCGGCTGACTGGTACCAGCCGTCGACCGCTGCCCGATCCGGAAAGAGGATGACGACGGTATCGCTGTGCCGGTGCTGGCCGCTCAACAGGCGGGCATTGCCACCCCGGAACAGGAGTTCGGCTCCCCAGGGCGCCAGCGTGGCGGGCACCTGCGCCCGGTAGGCTGCCCATTTCTCGGCATCCTTGATGCTGATGTGGCCAATGACACAGGCGCTCATGCCGCGTTCTTGCCTTTCTGCCACAGCACGTCGCCACGTCCTCCTGCCCGGTTGAGGACACGGCCGAGAATGAACATCAGGTCGGATAGCCGGTTGATGTAGCGGCGAGCAGCATCCGAGAGCGGTTCGCTGCGATGCAGGTGCACCATCGATCGTTCTGCTCTCCGGCAAATCGTGCGCGCCAGGTGGGCCAGTGCGGCCGGGCGAGTGCCACCGGGCAGAATGAACTCCTTGAGCATCGGCAGATCGCGATTGAATTCGTCGGCCAGTTCTTCGAGGCGGGCAACCTGGGCATCTTTCATGATGCTCATGCCGGGCAGGCAAAGTTCGCCGCCGAGGTCGAACAAGTCGTGCTGAACGTCGAGCAGAGCAGCGCGTACGAGAGCCGGCAGGTCTTCGCAGAGCAGCAGGCCAAGGCTGGAGTTCAGTTCGTCCACCTCGCCAATGGCGTCGATCCGCAGGCTATCCTTAGTCGTCCTGCTGCCGTCGCCGAGGCCGGTGGTGCCGGCATCGCCGGTTCGGGTCACAATCTTCGACAGGCGGTTGCCCTTGCGTTCGGGCTCTTGATTCATTTCGGTCTCGCTCACGTTAGGTTCTCCTTTGTGTCGGCGGATTATACTTTTGCGCTGTTTCCCTGACTGTCATCGACATGCCAAAGTTCGCCGCCAATCTCAGTTTTCTGTTCACCGAACAGCCTTTCCCGGAGCGTTTCGGACGAGCTGCGGCGGCCGGCTTCAAAGGTGTCGAATATCTTTCACCGTACGAGTATGCACCGGCCGAGATCGCGGCCTGGTTGCGCCAGCATGATCTCCAGCAAGCGCTGTTCAACTTTCCTGCGGGCAATTGGGCTGCCGGAGAGCGAGGCCTGGCCTGCTTGCCAACACGGCGGGACGAGTTTGCCGACAGCGTGGAACTTGCCATGAAGTACGCTGTGGCGCTTGATTGTCGTCGCCTGCATTGCCTGGCCGGCTTGCGTCCCCCGGGGGCCGAGGAGGCGGAACTGGAGGCGATCTATGTTGCCAATCTGCGCTTGGCAGCCGATCGATGCGCGTCGATCGGCGCCACGGTGATGATCGAACCGATCAACAGCCAGGTCGATATGCCGGGCTACTGGCTCAATGACGTCACGAAAGCCTTGCGCTTGCTCGACTCGATTGGGCGCGACAACGTTCGCCTGCAGTACGACATTTATCACGCCCAGATCATTGCCGGTGATTTGGCCCGGACGATCGCGCGCAATATCGATCGTATTGGTCATGTCCAGGTGGCCGATAATCCCGGGCGTCATGAACCGGGCAGCGGGGAAATCAACTACACGTATTTGTTCGATTTGCTCGACCGCCTGGGTTACGACGGCTGGGTTGGTTGCGAGTACCGACCGGCAACGACGACCGAAGCCGGTTTGGCTTGGCTGTCGCAGCTAACTGGCTGATATTCCTTTGGAATTTTTCGGGGCTGCGGGCGAAAAAATATGCGCTGCTTTACCCTGCGGCCATCTACCGGGGGGCCGCCTCGGGTTTAGAATGTGACGATGGCTCCCGAACAATCCCGTTTTCAGACCGATCGTGCGTTGCTGGCCAGTCGACTCCGCGGCATCCTGCCGCCGCATTGTCTGCTGCTCGATGACGAAGATTTGCGCCCCTACGAATGCGATGGACTGACGGCTTATCGTGAAATGCCGCTGGCGGTTTGTCTGCCGGAAACGGAGGCGCAGGTCGTCGATGTATTGCGGACCTGCCATCAGTTGGGGGTGCCGGTTGTCGCCCGGGGGGCGGGAACCGGCTTGTCGGGTGGAGCCATGCCGCATGCACAGGGCGTGGTGCTTTCCCTGGCAAGGTTCAACCGGATTCTGCGACTCGACCCGCAAGCTCGTCTGGCTGTCGTGCAGCCGGGCGTGCGCAACCTGGCCGTTTCCGAGGCCGCTGCACCGTTCGGACTCTATTACGCTCCCGATCCGTCATCGCAGATTGCCTGCACGCTAGGCGGCAATGTTGCCGAAAACTCCGGTGGTGTGCACTGCCTGAAATATGGTCTGACCGTTCATAACGTGCTGCGAGTCCGCGTCGTCAGTATCGAAGGCGAGGTGTTTGAAATCGGTTCGGCCGCACCCGATATGCCTGGTTACGACCTGCTCGCGCTACTCGTCGGTTCCGAGGGGATGCTCGGCGTGGTGACCGAAGTGACCGTCAAACTCGTGCCAAAACCCGAGTTGGCCCAGGTGGTGATGGCTTCGTTCGATGACGTCGGCAAGGCGGGCGAAGCGGTGGCCGCGATCATTGCCGCCGGGATCATTCCGGCCGGTCTGGAAATGATGGACAAGCCGGCAACCGCCGCAGTCGAGCCGTTTGTGCAGGCGGGCTACGACCTGGATGCCGTTGCCATCCTGCTTTGCGAATCGGATGGCACGCCGGAAGAGGTGGCGGAGGAAATTGCCCGGGTGATTGCCGTACTCAATGCTGCCGGCGCCAGTGAGATCCGCGTTTCGCAATCCGAGGCCGAACGCCTGCGCTTCTGGGCCGGGCGCAAGGCGGCGTTCCCGGCGGTGGGGCGCATTACGCCGGACTACTATTGCATGGATGGCACCATCCCGCGCAAGCGGCTCGCCGAAATGCTGTCCGCCATTGCCGACATGGAGCAGAAATACGGCCTGCGCTGCGCCAACGTTTTCCATGCCGGCGACGGCAACCTGCATCCGCTGATCATGTATGACGCCGCCAAACCGGGCGAGTGGGCGCGGGCGGAAGCCTTCGGCGCCGAAATCCTGGAGTTGTCGGTGGCGCTGGGCGGCTCGATTACCGGCGAGCACGGTGTTGGTATCGAAAAGATCAACCAGATGTGCGTTCAGTATGCAACGCCGGAACTGGAGGTTTTTCGTCGGGTCAAGGCGGCTTTCGACGAGGAGGGGTTGCTCAATCCCGGTAAGGCGGTGCCCAGCTTGCATCGTTGTGCCGAATACGGGCGCATGCATGTGCATCAGGGCGCTCTGAAATTCCCCGAGCTGGAGCGTTTCTGATGCAGTTGGATTCGCTCGTCGATGCAGTCCGTACGGCGTATGCGCAGCGTCTTCCGCTGCGTGTGCGCGGTGCTGGCAGCAAGGACTTCTATGGCGGCATGCTGGCCGGCGATGTGCTTGAGGTAGGGGGCTATCGCGGCATCGTCGCCTATGAGCCCACCGAACTTTATCTGACCGCCCGTTGCGGCACACCATTGACCGAGATCGAGGATGCTTTGGCGGAACAGGGGCAGATGCTTGCCTTCGAACCGCCGCGTTTCGGTGTCGCAACGCTCGGTGGCTGCGTCGCGGCCGGGCTTTCCGGACCCCGCCGCCAGCAGGCCGGGGCGGTACGCGACTTCGTGCTGGGCGCTAAGTTGATCGATGGAACGGGGCAGGCCCTCAACTTCGGGGGCCAAGTCATGAAGAATGTCGCCGGTTACGACGTGTCGCGCCTTTTGGCGGGGAGTCTGGGCACGCTCGGCCTGATTGCCGAGGTCACGCTGAAGGTCCTGCCACGTCCGGTTGCCGAACAAACCCTGTTGTTCGAGTTTGACGAAGCGGAGGCAATCGCCCGTCTCAATGCCTGGGGCGCTCAGCCATTGCCTGTTTCGGCTTCGTTCTGGCATGAGGGACGCTTGGCGCTCCGTCTTTCCGGTGCTGCCGCAGCGGTTGAGGCGGCGTGCCGCCGACTGGGCGGTACGCCGCTCGAAGCGGCAGACGCTTTCTGGCATTCAGTACGCGAACAAAGCCATGCCGCATTTTCTGCATCGGTGTTGTGGCGCTTGGCGCTGCCGTCGACGGCTGTCGAGCCGGGGCTGGATGGCCTGGTCGCCATCGAGTGGGGTGGTGCCTTGCGTTGGTATGCCGGAGAACAGGGGGCGATCCGGGGGGCGGCTTCCCGCCTGGGTGGGCACGCCGTGCTGTACCGGGCGCCTGAGTCCTTGCGTTGTCTGGAGGGCGCCTTTACCGCATTGCCGCCCGCCATGCTGGCCTTGCATCGACGGCTGAAGAAGGCTTTCGACCCGAAGGGGATCTTCAATCCCGGCCGCCTTTACGCCGAACTCTGAAAGCTGCGTCGATGGATACCCGACTCGCCGATTTCATCCGCGATAGCCGTGCCGGCCAGGAAGCAGAAGAAATTTTGCGCAAGTGCGTGCATTGCGGATTCTGTACCGCAACCTGTCCGACCTATCAGTTGTTGGGCGATGAACTGGATGGCCCGCGCGGGCGTATCTACCTGATCAAGCAGGTACTTGAAGGTCAGCCGGTGACTGAAAAGACCCGCCTGCATCTCGATCGCTGCTTAACCTGTCGTTCTTGTGAGACGACCTGTCCATCCGGCGTTCGTTACAGCCGATTGCTTGATATCGGCCGTCAGGTGGTCGAGGCGAAATTGCCACGCAAGGGAACGGAGGCCTTGCTGCGCAAAGTGCTGCGCCAGACATTACCGCGGCCGGCAGTATTTCGACCGGCCATCCGGCTGGGTCAGATGCTGCGGCCGCTGATGCCTTCCGCGTTGGCTGACAAATTGCCTCCGGCAGGGAAATGTACTGCCCGGCCATGGCCTGAGAAGTCGGCGCATAGCCGGCGCATGCTTGCCTTGGCGGGCTGCGTTCAGCCGACGCTGGCACCGAATATTAATGCGGCGACCGCCAGGGTCCTCGACCGTCTCGGCATCAGCTTGTTCGAGGAGCGTAAGGCAGCGTGTTGCGGTGCCGTGCGTTTTCACCTCAATGACCAGGCGACGGCGCGTGACGACATGCGAAGGAATATCGATGCCTGGTGGCCTCACGTCGAGGCCGGCATCGAAGCCATTGTCGTGACAGCGTCGGGGTGTGGCGTTCAAGTGCGCGAATATGGTCATCTCCTGGCCGACGATGCAGCTTACGCGGCCAAGGCCGAGCGGATCAGCGCCTTATGTCGCGACCCCTCGGAAATCCTGGCTGCCGAGGGCTCGGCGCTAAGGGCTTTGCTGCCCGCCCTGCCAAGCGATAAGGGCAAGCTGGCTTTTCATTCGCCTTGCACCTTGCAGCATGGGTTGAAAATTCGCGGCGTCATCGAAGGTCTGCTGGTAGCGGCTGGTTTCCAGTTGACGCCAGTGGCGGACAGCCATTTGTGTTGTGGCTCGGCCGGTACTTACTCGGTGCTGCAGCCGACCTTGTCGAATACCTTGCGGGTCAACAAGCTGGCAGCGTTGGATGCTGGAGGGCCGGCATGGATCGCGACGGCGAATATCGGTTGCATGACGCATTTGCAGGCGGGCAGCGTGTTGCCGGTCCGCCACTGGATAGAATTGATTGATGAGGTGATGGTGTGAATGGAATGTCGGTAGGCGCAGCCGTGGCGACCTTGAGTCCGGATGGTGCCCGGAAAATGAAAAGCTTGATCGATCGGGGTGTCAAGATTCCGGCGCAACCCCGGGTCCTTGAGGAGTTGCGTAAGTACCTGCAACGCAAAGAGTTCGATGTCCGCGTGTTGTCCAGGGTGATCAATCAGGATCCGGGCATTACCGCGATGTTGTTCAAGGCCGTCAGCAGTGCAGCCTATAAGCAGCACCAGCCCTTCGATACCGTCGGTCAGATCCTGCATGCAGTCGGGGTGCGGCAGACCTTCAATCTGGTGCAGGCGGTGGCCATGGGTGGAAGCGTCGGCTTGAACAAGAATCCGCAGGTTTACGAAGCCTTCTGGGCTCGGTCGCACGCGGTGGCACAACTCGCCATGCTGATTGCCGATGATCGGATTTCGGTCTGCAACATTTTCCCGGATCAGGCCTATCTCGCCGGCATCTTTCACGATTGCGGCGTACTTCTGCTGAGTCAGCGCTTTTCGGCCTACTGCGCCGACATGCACCTGGGTGAGCCTGGCCGCTGGGTCGATTTGGCGGATGAAGACAAGAAATACAACGCCGACCATTGTGTTGTCGGGTATATCGTGGCCAAGCATTGGCATCTACCCGACTTCATCTGCGACGCCATTCGCTATCATCATCATATCGGGGAGATTGGCCTGCATGCCTCGCGAACGATGGTGGCGATCCTGCAACTGGCAATCGAAATGTACTACCGCGATCAGCGGGTCGATAACCCGGAGTGGTTGCTGGTGAAGAACGAGGTCCTGCCCGAACTCGGTTTGGGCGAAGATACCTTGCCGGAATTCATCGATATCATCATGGAGCGTTTTCTTGCTTCGCAACATTGAGCCACATGCTTCCGAGGCATGCCGATTTGGCTCATCCTGCCAGCATTCGTGCTAATCTTTCCGGAGAAAGGGAGGGGGAATGCCGATAGCAATCGATGCCTGTGCCGCTCAGCATCAGGGTGACCGAAAGGAACAGCAGGACCGGGTTGCCATTTTGCCGCATCCGAAAAAAAAGGGCGTGGCTCTGGCTGTCGTGGCCGATGGGATGGGGGGGCACACCGGTGGCGCGCTTGCCGCCGAGCAGGTGATACACACGGCGCGCAATAATCTCGACCACTTTTCGCCGGCTGACGAAACGCCGCGCAGCATGCTGGAGAATGCCATGCGCGAGGCTCACACCATGATCAAGGCGTCGCGCTTCATCAACGAAAAGGATCCGCACAGCACGGCCGTCATGCTGCTCTTGCAGCCTGGCAAGGTGACGTGGGGCCATTGTGGCGACAGCCGGCTTTACCACTACCGTGGTCGCAATATGCGGGAGAGGACGATCGATCACTCTTATGTCGAACACCTGCTGGCTTCCGGGCGGATTTCTGCTGCCCAGGCACTGACTCACCCCAATCGCAATGTCTTGCTGACCTCGCTGGGGGGGCAGGAAGAGCCCAAGTTCGATTTCGCGGAAGCCGCCGAAATTGCCGGGGGCGATGCCTTCTTGCTCTGCTCTGATGGTCTGTGGGCCTATTTTGATGAGGATGAGCTGGGCAGCGTTGTTGCCGACAATTCGGCACGCAACGCGTGCGAAATCCTGATCGACCGGGCACGCAGTCGTGGCCATGGTAGCGGAGACAACATTTCGCTGGCGATCATCAAATTGTCTGAGGTCGAGGCCCCCAAGCCGAAACCGCCGGCCGGTTTCGTGCCAAGAACGACATACAACACCTGATCGGAGTATTGGCAGTCTGAAAAAAAAGCGCCTTTACGGCGCTTTTTTGTCGTCCTGTGGGCTTATTTCCTTCCCAGGCCGCCGAGCAACGCAGCCACGACCCGTTTCGGCTTGTGCGGGTCTTGTTTGGCTGGCGGCGTCGGCGAGTCGGGGACTTCGCCACGCGGTGCCGTGTCGTCGTAGGGTTTGCTGAAGTCGAAACCATCCGCAGCGATCATCGGGTTACCCCGCACCGGGCGTCGCTCGTGCCGTTCCGAACGGCCATTGCGCTCCGGGCGTTGGGCCAGGGGGGCTTTTGCCGTTGGCGGCGTGGAGCGCTTGCGCTTGGTTCCAGGCGGATATTCGTATTCCGGTTCGGGTTCGAAACCAGCCACCTCGACCTGTTCGATCGGGCGCTTGATCAGCTTTTCGATGTCGACCAGATAGCCGACTTCATGTGCCGAGACCAAGGAGATGGCATTGCCCATCTTGCCGGCTCGTCCGGTGCGCCCGATGCGGTGCACGTAGTCTTCCGGTGTGTGAGGCAGTTCGTAATTGATGACGTAGGGCAAATCGTCGACATCGAGACCGCGCGCCGCCACGTCGGTGGCGATCAGGGCATGGGTTTCGCCGCCCTTGAAGGCATCGAGGGCCTTGATCCGGTCGAGCTGGCTCTTGTCGCCGTGAATGGCGTCGGCCTTGATGCCGGCACGTTGCAGTTCACGGGTCAGGCGCGAACAGCCCTGCTTGGTGCGCATGAAGACGATACATTGGCGAATGTCGCCGGATTTCAGCAGCTTGATGAGCAGGCCGCGCTTGCCATATTCGGATACTGGGTGAACGCGGTGGGTAATGGTGTCGGAGACCTGGTTGCGGCGAGCAACTTCGATCAGTACCGGCGACTTCAGCATGGTGTCGGCCAGCTTCTTGATTTCTTCGGAGAAAGTCGCCGAGAAGAGCAGGCTTTGGCGCTGCTGCGGCAGCATGTTGAGAATGCGGGTAACGTCCGGAATGAAGCCCATGTCGAGCATGCGGTCGGCTTCGTCGAGAACCAGTGCTTGTACCGAGTTGAAACTGACACTCTTCGATTCGACGTGGTCGAGCAGACGGCCCGGCGTGGCGACAAGGATTTCGACACCCTTTTTCAGTTCGGCGATCTGCGGCTTGATATCGACGCCACCATAGGCGCACATGGCACGAATCGGCGTGTGTTTGCTGTAGGCCTTGACCGATTCGAAGACCTGCATTGCCAATTCGCGGGTCGGCGCGAGAATCAGCGCACGGACCGGATGCTTGGCCGGTGACGGGCTGCTGCTGGCAAAGGGCAGGATGCGTTGCAGGATCGGCAGGGTGAAGGCAGCTGTCTTGCCGGTACCGGTCTGGGCCCCGCCCATGATGTCCTTGCCGCTGATGACCAACGGAATGGCCTGGGCCTGGATCGGGGTCGGCCGGGTATAACCTTCATCGGTGACGGCACGCAGCAGTTCCGGTGCGAGGCCGAGGTCGGCGAAGGTGATCGGGGGAGTGGCTTCTGCGGCGGGTTCCGCAGCCGGGGTACTGGCCGAGTCGCCAGCTAACGTATTGATTTCAGACATGGGCGAGGATTATACGCCTACCGTGGCGCGCATAACCGCTTCTCCTCGTTTGTGTCGCACCCTTTGCCTGGGCCTGCTAGCTAGATGGGCGATCTGCGTTGGCTGATGACCTCCTCAAGGCGCTGGCGATTGATCGGCTTGACCAGAATGTTGTCGAATCCAGCGGCAAGGAAACGTGCCTTGTCTTCCGGGAAGGCGTGGGCGGTGTAGGCAACGATGTACATGTCGGCGCCGTTTTCCAATTCGCGTAACTGGCTGCAGGTCGCTTCACCGGAGAGTCCGGGCATGCTGATGTCGAGCATCACCAGGTCGGGTGGTGTGTCCCGGGCCAGGCCGAGAGCGGCATCGCCGCTGTCGGCTTCGAGCGTGGACCAGCCGAGCTTTTTGAGTAGTGCGGCGGCCAGCAGGCGGTTGGTTGGATGGTCGTCAACGATGAGCGCCAGGCGTTCAGTCATCTTGTTTTCCTTCTCTCGGGAGATGGAGGGTGAATTCGGACCCGATGCCGACTTCTGAATGTAGCGTTACGCTACCGCCCATATGTTCAACCAATTGCCTGACAATCGCCAGACCGAGGCCGGTTCCGCCATGGGTGCGGGTCAGGAAGTTTTCCAGTTGCTTGAATTTTTCGAAGATGATCTCCTGGCTTTCGGGCGGTATGCCGGGGCCGGTATCCTTGACGCTGATGTGGACTTCTTGCGGACTGGCGCTGAGCGTCACCATGACACTGCCTTCCGCGGTGAATTTCAAGGCGTTGTTCAGCAGGTTGTTGAGCAATTGGCGTAGGCGGGTTGGATCGGCGTAAAGCGTGGCCGGGGTGCCATCCGTGATGGTAAGCGTTAGCGCCAGGTTTTTGGCGATGGCGCTGCTGCGATGCTGGGAGATGGTCTCCTCGAGAAATTGGTCAAGCCGGATTTCACCCGGATCGAAGGTCATTTCTCCTGATTCGATCTTGGTCAGGTCGAGAATTTCGGAAACCAGTTTGAGGAGATGTTCGCCACTCTCGTGAATGATCCGGGCGTACTCCAATTGGGTGGCGTCGGCGAGCTCGGATTTGAGCAGGTCGGCGAAACCGAGGATGCCATTCAGTGGTGTTCTCAGTTCGTGCGATACGGTTGCCAGGAATGCGGATTTGAGGCGATTGGCCTCTTCAGCCTTTTCTTTGGCCTCTTCTAGACGTTTGAACGACTCCTCGACCGAGTCGGCCATGCCATTGAAAGAACGGGCCAATTCACCCATTTCGTCGTGCGACTGGACTTCCAGGCGATGTTCCAGTTGCCCGTTCTGGAAGGCGCGGATGCCGGAGATCATCAAGGTGATGCGCCGGGTCAGCAGGCTGGCCATCCAGATGGCGATACCGATCACGAGCAGGATCATCAGTACAGTAGATCCCCATAAACCGATGGCGGTCGAAGTCAGGCTGTTCTGAATGTCGCCCAACATATCGCTGCGCTGCGCCTTGAAGCTGTGATCCTTTTCCGCCACCAGGGCGTTTATTTTTCCCGCCGTTTCACTGGCTGCCTTGTGGAATTCGTCGACGTTGGCGCCGATCGTCACGAAGCCGAAGCCTTGTGGCGACTTGCCGTACTGGCCCGTGTAGTAGGGAATGGCGGCGGCGGTGGTCAGCTTCCACAGGCCGGAGAAGAAAATCAGGAAGGAGCCTGAGCCGCCATGTTCGGTGACCGCATTCCAGCCATCGCACTGCGGCGAGAAATTGAGATAGCGGCAGTCGAGGCCGACGATGCCGGCTTTGGCTTGCTCCTTGGCCGGCTTGCGCTTCAGGCTTTGATCGCGGAATGGCGGGATGCCGGCCAGAAATTCATCGGAGGGTTTGCCGCTGGCTTGCCATTCGGCGTAGAGTGCTTCGTCGAGCCAAGGCGTGGCCGGCTTGCCTGTCTGGGGATCGTAGCCGGTGATCATGTAGTCGCGCGGATGCGAGATCGAGCGGCTCTTGTAATCCCAGATGAAGGCGTAGTTGCCTTTGATGGCGTCGGCAATCGGCGTATAGCGCTCTTCGGTCGGCATCAGGCGGTCGGAAAACTGGCGGATATGGTCGTGATCAAGGGCCAGGGTTACGTAGCCGGCCAGCTTGCCATTCTTGACGACCGGCATCGCCCAGCGGATCAAGCCGCGAAAGCGTTTGCCCACCGGATTTTCGGTCCCGGCGTAGGCCGAATTTTCCGGTTGGAAGGGTTTGCCGGCCTTTTCCAGAGCCGCCGGCAGGTAAGGCCCGATGATCTGGGTCGGAACATAGGCGCCGATGACATCGGATACGTAGATTTCGCCGGGTTTGAGCTTTTTCAGCTCAGCAAAATAACTTTCTGCCTTGATGAAGGTGTTGCTACGTTCGGCAACGTTTTTCAATGATTTTTCCGTGAGATCGCCGGTGGTGATCTTGATGGTTTCCTGACCGCCGGGATCGATGAAACTCATTTCGACAAAGAGCGGGCGCGACTCGCTTTCGCCGAAGTATTCCGGCGGGCGGGCGTGGAAGTCGCGGGCGTTGTCGGGCAGGATCGGGCGGGTGACTTTGGCTTCGCGCTGGATCGGTGAAACGGGGACCCACGATTTGCCGTCGTCGGCCAGCTTCCAGGGACCATGCTGATAAAGCGGGCGGTTTCGTTCGCTCAGGAAGCGACGGAAGGCCGCTTCGTTGATGTCCAAGCTTGCCGCTTGGCGGATGTCGCGATCGCGATCGTAGAGAAAGTCGGCAATTTCCTTGGCGGCATCGGTGGTCAGAGCCTCAATGGCCTCGCGTGAACGCAGGTCGAGGGCGCGAATCGAGTCGTCGGTGACGGTTTTCCCGACCGATTTGATGCTGTCGAGCATGTTGTCGGCCATTTCGGCGGCACGGGTCGAAACCTCATCGCCCAACTGCTGGGCGGCGTGCCAGGCAAACCAGGCAAGCAGGAGAAGGGGGACGACCTTGATCAGGACGAAGATCGCGATCAGTTTGCCGCGGATACCCCCAAGGAAGGCTGGCAGCTTCATGGTGCTCCTCCCGAACCGTCGCCGTGGCGACGAACCCGATTAATGTTTGGCGGCGCTTTTCTCGGCAGACTTGCCGCTATCTTTTTCGCCACTTTCTTGTGCCGCAGCTTCCGCTTCGGCCTTCTTGCGTTTCTTAGCCGCTGCCGGAGACTCCGGCGGCGGGAGTTGCGGCGCTACAGTTTCAAGCTGGTTGTCCCGCATGTAGGCATCCATTTCTTTCCAGCCCTCGTAGATCGCGGCCTTGGGCAACCAGTTGTAGATCGAGTAACAATCCTCGATCGCTCTTCCCGACTGGCGGCAGGCACTGCCTACGGCCTTGCCTTCCGCTTGCTGGACGGCTTCTTTCTTGGCCGGGTCTTCAAGGCCGAGTTTCTGGTTCACCTGGTCGCAGGCCGTGAGGAGCAGCAAGGGCAGGATGAGGAGAAATGTGCGTTTGATCATTTCCCGCAATTTTCGCACAGATTCGCATTGATTCAACAGGCATGAACTTGCCGTTGGGGCCAGCCAGGCGAATCCTCAGCGCCGGGGCAACGCTGCCCCCAGGCCACGGAACCATTGTTCGAGGATGGGGGCGGCATAGCTTTCGAGCGGAAACATCGCTGGATTTTTGGTCCAGTTGAAGAGCAGTCCATCGAGTTGGGCAATCAACGCGATGGTTGCCTGGTGCGGCGTCAGGGCATGGCCTATCTGTCCCTGCTTTTGAGCCAGCGTGAAGGCGCGCTCCAGAATGTCGATGTGGTTTTCACCTTCGTCGAGGTGGCTGTCACGGATGGCAGCCATCTCGCCGACGTACTCGCATTTATGCCAGAGAATTTCGAAGACGCGGCGAAAGTTTTCGTCGGTTAGCATCTTGCCGAGAAATTCGGCCGAGGCATCGCGAAGGAAGCCGAGTGGATCGGCATTGATCCGTGCTTCCCTGTCTTCGGCATTGATCATGAGCGGACAAATCAGTCGCTCGACCATCGCATTGAACATGGCCAACTTGTTTTCGAAGTGCCAGTAGATGGCGCCGCGCGTGACGCCGGCATGTTTGGCGATGTCGTTGAGCGAGGTTTGCGAGACGCCCTGGTGGTTGAATACTTCGACCGCCGCATCAAGGATGCGGTGGCGCGTAACCAGTGCGTCTTCTTTGGTTCGTCTGACCATGGCTTTTCTCTGTCTGCCTCAGGAACTCACTTGGCTGCAACCTGCCAGCCGCCGCCGAGTGCCTTGAACAGGTCGACCGCCGCACCCAGGCGATTCTTGCGGCTCGCCAGGTACTGAAGTTGCGCCGAGTTCGCCGTACGCTGAGCATCGAGCACGTCCATGAAGCCCGAATAGCCGGCTTCGTAACGGGCTTGCGAGAGGGTGAGTGCTCGCTGTGCAGCCTTAACCTGGCTGGCGTTGGCGGCTTCTTCATCGGCGTATTCGCGTAGGTTCACCAAAGCGTCGTTGACTTCCTTGAAGGCGCTTTGCAGCGTCTTGCGGTAGTTGGCAAGGTTTTCCTTCTGGCTGGCCGTGGCTTGGTCGACTCGCGCGCTGGTCCTGCCCGCGTCGAAAACCGGCATCGACAGGCCAAGGGCGGCTGACCAGATACTGGCACTGTTGGTGAACAGATTGGACAGTGCCTGGCTTTCGCTGCCGTAGAGGCCAGTCAGGCTGATGGTCGGAAAATAGGCGGCCTTGGCAACGCCGATACGAGCGTTGGCGGCGATCAGCTTTTCTTCGGCCTGGCGGACATCGGGGCGCGCCTCCAGTAGGCTGGACGGCAGGCCGGCCGGGGGAACCGGCGGAACCGGCAGCTTGTCGAGGTTGGCCGCGGCAAGCTTGAGGCCGGGTTGTCCGGTGAGCAGGCCGATCTGGCTTTCGGAAATGGCCCGCTGTCGACGCAGTTGGTTCCATTGCGCCTGGGCCGCTGCGTACGCGCTTTCCGCCTGAGCTTGTTCGAGCGAAGAAGCCGCACCGGCATCGAGGCGGGCATTGACGATCTTCAATGTTTTTTCGCGCGAGGTCAGGCTGTCCTGGGTCACTTCGAGTTGGGCGTCGAGGCTGCGCAGCGCAAGATATTCGTTGGCGACCTGGCCGACCAGGGTCAGCTGAACGCTGTCGCGGCCGAAGCGACTGGCCAGCGCATCGGCACGGGCGGCTTCGTTGTTGCGACGAATTCGGCCCCAGAGGTCGATCTCGTAACTCAGCGACAGTGCGGCGCGGCGATTGCCATAGGTGGTCGGCCCGCCAGATTTTTGGCCATTGAAGGTTTCGCCGCTGTTCCGGCTGTTGGTGCTGTTGGCGGCGAGGTCGACGCGCGGCAGGTAGTCGGCGCCGGATTCCCGGGCTGCTGCCTCGGCCGCTTCCAGGCGGGCGATGGCGGCCTGCAGATCCTGGTTGGCGTCGATGGCCTGCTGGACCAGATTGTCCAGCGTGCTGTCGCCAAACAAGGTCCACCAGGTCGGGTTGATCGGCGCTTCGCTACGCGCCTCGGCGACAGCGGCCGGCGGGGTTTCGCGGAAATAGTCGGGCAACCAGGTGCTGGGACGCAGGTAATCGGGACCGACCGCACAGCCGCTCAACAGGGCGGCAGCAGCGACTGCCGTTGCCAGCCGGATTTGCGGCAGTTTTTGTTTGAACAGGGACATCTCAGTTTTCCTCCGCGTGGGCGGTATGGTCGTCGTGGCCGGCCAGCTTTTGTTGCTTGCCGCGCTCCAGCCACTTGAAGAAGAGCGGGATGAAGATGGTGGCGATGAAGGTGGCGGCAATCATGCCGGCAAACACCCCGGTACCCATCGACTGGCGGGCGGCGGCGCCGGCCCCGGTGGCCTTGACCAGCGGGAAGACGCCGAGCACGAAGGCAAGCGAGGTCATGACGATCGGCCGGAAGCGCAGACGGGCGGCTTCGAGTGCCGCTTCGATCACCCCCATGCCTTCGGCGTACTTCTGGGCGGCAAATTCGACAATCAGAATCGCGTTCTTCGAGGCCAGACCGATCAGCACCACCAGACCGATCTGGAAGTAGATGTCGTTCGGCATGCCGCGCAGCCAGATTGCCGTCAGCGCACCCATCAAGGCGAAGGGAACGGCCATGATGACAGCCAGCGGCAGCGACCATTTTTCGTATTGGGCGGCGAGGATCAGGAAGACCATGATGATGGCGAAGCCAAAGGCCTGGGCGGATGAACCCGAGCTGCGCTTTTCCTGGAAGGCCTGGCCGGTCCAGGAGATTTCATAGCCGGAAGGCAGGGTGGCGGCAGCGACTTCTTCGACGATCTTGATGGCATCGCCCGAGCTGATGCCCGGCTTGCTGTCGCCCATAATCTTGGCGGCGACGAAGCCGTTGAAGCGCTCGACCTGTTCCGGACCGACGACGCGCTTGACGGTACTGATCGCCGACAAGGGAATCATGGCGTTGGTGGTCGTGCTGCGCACATAGACCTTGCCGATGTCTTCCGGCTTCATCCGGTAATTGGCTTCGGCCTGCAGCTGGACGCGATAGACGCGGCCGGCCTTGTTGAAGTCATTGACGTAGAGCGCGCCCATCGTGCTTTGCAGGGTGGCATAGACCGAGTCAAGCGGGATGCCGAGCGACAGCGCCTTCGGTTCGTCGACTTCGACGAAGAGTTGTGGGACGGTCGGGCGGAAGAAGGTCGAGACACGAGTGAACTCGCTACGCTTCTGCAATTCCGCCATGAACTGCTGAACGATTTCGTTGAGTTTCTTGGCATCGCCGTCGACACGGTTCTGCACATAAACCTCAAAGCCGCCGGCAGTGCCCAGGCCCATGATCGGGGGCGGGTTGAATACCAGGCCGAGGCCGTCCGCCTGCATCATGCCGACGCCCATGAACTTGCCGGCGAGGTCCTGTGCCTTGCCCTTGCGTTCCGACCAATCCTTGAGCGGAATGAACATGGTGCCGGCATTCGGCTTGTTGCCGCCGCCGATCAGGTCGAAGCCGGAAACGACGAAGGTATGGGCGACGGCTTCGTCATGGCTGACCATTTGCCGCATGTTTTCGCCCGTGGTTGAAGTGCGCTTCAAGGTGGCGCCGTCTGGCAGCATCAGGGCAGAAATCAGGTAGCCCTGGTCTTCGGCTGGCACGAAACTGCCCGGCAGAGTGCGGAAGAAGAAGATCGTGATACCGATGACCAGTGCAAAGATCACGCTGCCAATGATGCCGTGCTTCAGGGTCAGGCCGACGGTGCTGGTGTAAGAGCGGGTAAAGCGTTCGAACAGGCGGTTGAAGGGGGCGAAGAGCTTGTTCTCGGTGTGTTGGGCCTTGAGCAGCAGGGCGCACAGGGCGGGCGTCAGGGTCAGCGCGACAACCCCGGACAGCACCACGGCGACGGCGACGGTGACGGCGAACTGCTTGTAGAGCTGGCCGGCGATACCACCGAGGAAGGCCACCGGTACAAACACGGCACAGAGCACCAGCACGATGGCGACCAGGGCGCCGGAAACCTCGTGCATGGCCTTGATCGCCGCCTCTTTCGGCGACAGTTTCTCTTCTGCCATCAGGCGTTCGACGTTCTCGAGCACGACGATTGCATCGTCAACCACGATACCGATGGCCAGGACCATGGCGAACAGGGTCAGTGTGTTGATCGAGAAGCCGAATACCCAGAGGCCGGCAAAGGTACCGATCAGAGAGATCGGCACGGCCACCATCGGGATCAGCGTGGCACGCCAGCTCTGCAGGAAGATGTAGACCACGGCCAGCACGAGTACCATGGCTTCGATCAGGGTATGGATTACTTCGTTGATCGAGGCCGAAACGAAACGGGTCGTATCGAACGGGATGACATAGTTCATGCCCTGCGGAAATTTGACCTTCAGCTCGTCCATCTTCTTGCGGACGTTCTCGGCGACTTCCAGTGCGTTGGCGCCGGTTTGCAGGAAGACGCCCATGGCGATGGTCGGCTGGCCGTCCAGCGTCACCGATTGGTCGTAGCTGTAGGCACCGAGTTCGATGCGGGCGACGTCCTTGAGGCGCAGTGCGCCGCCCGGGCCGCTGGCGCGGATGACGATGTTGCCGAACTCTTCCGGGGTCAGCAGACGG
Source organism: Rhodocyclales bacterium GT-UBC (assembly GCA_003583745.1). GTDB lineage: Bacteria > Pseudomonadota > Gammaproteobacteria > Burkholderiales > Rhodocyclaceae > Azonexus. Next base: position 132,821 of record QXPY01000009.1, read on the forward strand.
CCCTTGGCGGTCACCGTATAGACCAGCATCTGGTCGGCCGGAGCCGGTTCCTGGCCGATCTTGCCGGCCGCGTTCTGGGCGTTCTGGGCCTTGATGGCGGCTGAAATGTCGCTTGGGGTCAGGCCGAGCTGGGCCAGGCGGTCCGGCTTCAGCCAGACGCGCATCGAGTAGTCCTGCGCGCCGAAAATGGTGACGTCGCCGACGCCCTTGACCCGCTTCAGTTCGTCCGCAATGTTCAGGCTGGCGTAGTTGGAGAGGAACAGGGTGTTGTACTTGCCCTTTTCCGATTCCAGCGCAACCACCTGCAGAATGTCGTTCGAGCGTTTCTGGACGATGACGCCGTTGGTTCGCACATCGGTCGGCAGGCGCGGTTCGGCAGCCTTGACGCGGTTGTTGACGTTGACCGCAGCCATGTCGACATTGGTGCCGACGTCGAAGGTCGCGGTGATGGTCACCGAGCCGTTGGCCGAGGCCGATGACGTGAAGTACGAGAGGTTCTCGACCCCGTTCAGCTGCTCCTCGATCGGCGCGGCCACCGTCTTGGCCAGTGTTTCAGCCGAGGCGCCCGGGTAGGTGGCGGTGATCAGCACCGTCGGCGGGGCAATCTGCGGGTATTGCGCGATGGGCAATACCTGCGAGGCGACCAGCCCGGCGATGACGATGATGATGGAAATGACCGACGCGAAAATCGGCCGGTTGATGAAAAATTTTGACATGCTTGCTCCTTAACCCTGCTTGGCCGGGGCTTGGGCTGGGGCTGCTTCCTTGCCGGCGGGGGCGGCACCTTCTTTGGCCGGGGCACCAGGCTGTTCTCCCGGGGCATGCGGCGCGACCGGCGCACCCGGCTTGAGCTTCATCAGGTTGTCGACAATGACCTTGTCGCCGGTTTTCAGGCCGCCGAGCACGATCCAGTTCTTGCCATACCAGTCGCCGGTCTGGATCGGCCGGGGGGCAACCTTGTTCTCCGCATCGGCAGTCATGACCAGATTGCCTTGCTCGGTCTGCAGGACGGCGTTTTGCGGAACCAGGAAAACCCCGGTCTTTTCGCCGGAAATCAGACGAATGCGCACGAATTGTCCGGGGAGCAGGCGCCCTTCCTTGTTCGGGAATTCAGCCCGCAGTTGCTGCGTCCCCAGCGTCGTGTCGATCGTGCTGGCCAGGAAATTGAGTTTGCCGGCTACGGGGTAAACGCTGCCATCCGGCAGAACCAGTTCGACGCCGGTGACCGTCTTGGGGGTCAGGCGACCACCGGGCAGCTTGGCGGCCTCGCTTTCGGAAATGCTGAAGCGCACCCACATCGGGTCCTGTTGGTAAACCGAGGTGAGCAAGCTGTCGCTGCCGACCGTGATCAGATTGCCCACCGATTTTGCGGCCCGCCCGCTGACGCCATCGACCGGGGCCGTTACCGTGGTCCAGGACAGATTGAGCTGTGCCTGGCGCAATGCTGCCTGCGCCAGGTCGTTGGCGCTGGTTGCATCGTCGTACTCTTTGCGGCTGACCCCTTGTACCTCGAGCAGTTTCTTCATGCGGCCCATTTCGCGCTCGGTCTGTTCGGCCTTCGCCTTGGCTTCGTCGAGGGCGATTTCATAGCTGGCGCGGTCGATCTGGAACAGGGCCTGGCCAGCCTTGACGGCCTGGCCTTCCTGGTAAAGCTGCTTGACCAGAATACCCCCGACCCGGGCGCGGACTTCCGCTTCTTTGGCGCCTTCCGTCTGAGCCATGATTTCCAGCGCATTCGGAACATTGCTCGGTTGCATTTCCTGCACCGTGACTGGTAGCGGGCCCATGTTTTTCGGGGGCGGGGCGTCGTTACCCGAGCAAGCGCTCAGGGCGAGTGCCGCGCTGATCAACAGCGGGAGTGCGAGTGGTTTGGCAAAGTGGTACGACTGCTGGGTGTTGAGGGGCATGTCGGGACTCCGGGGGGATTTTTGGGAATTTGGATGGAAGAATTATATACATTCACGAATGTATGTAAATAGCCGGCAAGGATAGTGTCGGAACGCACGGCCGGCGATCAGTTCCGATGATCGAGAAAGATCAGTTGCAGTACGGTGCTGCGCAGAGTCCGGCAAGGCGGCTTTGGGTTCGCCGCAGATCTTTGCCGAGCAGGCTTTGTAGCGCTGGGCCGATATTGACGAATAGGCTGGCGAGGGGCGTAGCCGCCGTGACGGCCAGCGGCAGGTTCGCTTCCCAGGCGGAGTCGAGCAACCAGATAAGCCGCCGTAGCGAGTCGCCGTCGTCGGGCGTGAATTGGGGGAGGTCGAGCAGGACGAGTTGAGCGTGTTTGGCGCAATAGGCGGAATAGTCCGTGTGCTTCAAGGGGCCACGGCAAAAGGCGGTGAAATCCTGGATGCATGTCGGATGGCTTGCCCAGGATCGGGCTGCCTGGCGTGTCGTCGGGGTATCGGGCGACCACCAGCGTGGCGAACTACCGGCGGGATTATCCAGTCGGTAATCCCGCCCGCCCTCGACCTCGATGATCTCGCAGTGTTGCTGAATGAAGTCGATCAGTGGGGTGAAGTGACGAAGGTGTTGTCGATGTCCGGTAGTCTCAGGCCAGAGCTCGGTGGGCAGGTGGTTGGCGTTCAAGGCCAGGGTGACGCCGAGTGCCTGGAGTTCGACAAAGGCGCGGCCGAGAATTGCCGCATCGGCCGGGTCATAGGCGTGGAATTCGTCGAGTACCAGTAGTCGATGCGGGCCGACGAGTTGCCGGATGCGAGATTGGAAAGCATTGCCGTCAAGGGGCGCACAGCCGGTGGCGCGATGGTAGGCATCGAGGAAGGCATGCTGGTGGTAGCGGCAGGCAAGTTGGTTTGGCAGGGCCGCGATCAGGGCGTCGAGCAGGCAGGTCTTGCCGCGGCCAACGCCGCCCCAAAGGAAAATGCCGCGTGGTGGTGGCGTTTTGCGAAAACGCTCACGCCAGCCTGTGTTTCGCTGAGCGAGTGCGGTGGCCAGGATGGCCAGCCTGTCCATGGCGTGCCGTTGGTGAGGATCAGGAACTCGACCGTTCTGGCTGAACAGGGTTTCGATGCGTTGGCGGTAGTCTTGGCGGGGCATCGGCTCAGTGCAGTATGCGAAGGATCAAATTCGCGCCGCTGGCGACCAAGAGGAGGTGGATCAGTCTGGTCAATTGCGCGCGACTCAGGCGGAGGTCGATGTGTTTGCCCAGCCAGTCGCCAAGCCAGGCTGCCGGCAGAAGGCTGAACGCGATGATCAGCAGTTGGCCGTCAATCAAACCGCCGAGTGCACAGAGGAGTAGTCGCCAGGCCGTGGACAGGCCAATCAGTACGGCCTGGGTGGCGCGGAACTGCTGACGCTCCGGAAGGCGTTGTTCAAGGTAGCTGGCGTAGACAAAGCCGCCGCTGCCGAATAACCCGCCCAACACTCCTCCGCCCAGGCCGGCCAGCAGGGCGCCATGTCGGCGTGGAGGCGAAGGCGGGCGCGCGAACAGGAGCTTTCCCAGGCCGTAGGTAATGACGAATCCGCCCATGAGCAAGGCGAGGCCGCGTTGCGGAAGTTGGCTCAGCGCCTGTACGCCAAGCAGTTGGCCGACCAGCATGGCGGGCAGCAGGGCGCGCAATTGCATCAGGTCGATGGCGTGCCGACTGAGCCAGGCCCGGCGGACCGAACCGAGGCAGTCGAGCAGGGCGAGCAGCGGAATGACGCGGCTGACAGGCAGGACGGTTGCCAGCGGCGCGCCGGCAATCAGGGCGGAACCAAACCCGCTTAAGGAGAATAGCGTGTAGGCAACGACCAGTACCGCGCTGGCAAAAAGCAGGTCAGGGACCGGAGGTATGGCAATGGCTAGGAGGGGCATTGGCTGGCCGGATGAAAGGATGGCCTTTCATTTTGAGCGGCTGATAGCCATAAGGCGAATAGCAAATATAAGGGTTAGCTATTCAAAAAAAGAATATTTCGCGCTGCAGAAGGTGGAGGTGAGACGGCTGGTAGAGGGCAGGCCGGCCAAGCGGCCTGCCTGCTTGAGGTGGCCGGGTATCAGCCTTGGCGGCCGAATTTGGCGAGTAGCTGGCCGAGTTTTTCTTCGCGCTGTCGCTCCGCAGCCTCCGCAGCCCGCTGGGCTTTGCGTTTTTCTGCTTCCTTTTTCAGACGTTCACGGACCGCTTCGCTGGCGTGATTACGGTGGGCATCACTGACTTCGTCGGCATGGTTGCCGTCCAGGTCGAAGCGAACCGTCGCCTTTTCCATTGCCTTCAGGTAACGCAGCGAGTTGGTGTGGATACCCAGCGCGACACGGAGTACCTTGCGCTCGATGTCCGGCAGGCGAGCCTGCAACTGTTTGTCGATGCCGATCGCCAAAGGTTGGCAATCACGAAAAACCGGGAAGTCGGCTTGCAGTTTCTTGAGCAGGGCGCGAGGGGAGAGAGCGGGTTGGGTGTCGGGAGTGACGGTAGTCATCGTGCGGACTCTTGCGTGAACGATTGGGTCGGGCGGAGGGTACCACAATGCGGGGGCGAGCTTGCCTGAATAGTCGTGGTGACCGATCGGCAGGGCTATAATTGCCCGCTTTCTGATTCACTGGAGCACGCATGTCCTACCCGATTCTTCGTCCCTTGGTTGCTGCCATCGGCCTGAGCCTGGCTTTCTCGGCGAGTGCCGCCAAACCGGTGAAGGCAGCCAAAAGCGCCGCCAAGCCAGCCGCCAAGCAAGAGGCACCAGCCGCCGAGCTGACCCTGGCCCACAACCTGGGTGCTGCGGGCGAGGAGCAATTGAGGGCGGTGGTTGATCGTTTCAACAAGGAACACAGCGCCAATCTCAAAGTCGTTCGACTGGAAAAGGGCGAGAAGCCGGCGGGGCTTAACTTGATCATGCGCTACGACATGAGTGACGTGCTGGCCTCGCCGAAGAGTTTCGTGCCGTTGGGGGAGATGATGGCCAAGGCGGGCGAGCCACTCAAGCTCGATCTTTCGCCCGATCTGAAGGCCGGGGTGGTCGATGCCAAGGGCCGTCTGGTCGCCTTGCCCCTGCTTTATTCGACTCCCGTGCTGTTCTATAACAAGAATGCCTTCCGCCGCGCCAAGCTGGACCCCGATCAGCCGCCGAAGACCTGGCTGGAAATGCAGGCTGTGCTTGATAAATTGCAGGAGGCCGGCTACGCCTGCCCCTATACGACATCGTGGCCGGTCTGGGTACATGTCGACAATGTCAGCGCCATCTCGGGCTTGCCCGCGGTCACCGATAAAGGCATGCTGAATTTCAACGGTTTGCCGCAGGTCAAGCACATTGCGATGATGACGACCTGGACCAAGGCCAATTATTTCAAGCAATTCGGTCGGCGTGCCGAAGGCAGCGCCCGCTTCAACAACGGCGAGTGCGCAATGATCACCACCGACTCGCGCGAACACGTCGATTTCCGCGAAGCCAAGGGGGTCGAACTGGGCGTGGCACCCTTGCCGTATCACGATGATGTCTACGGCGGTCGCCAGAACACGCTGGCCGATGGAGCTTCGCTGTGGATCGGTGCAGGCCGTTCGGCTGCCGAATACAAGCAAGCTGCCAAATTTGTTTCTTTCCTGGTGTCTCCCGAAATGCAGGTCGAATTGGTCCGCGTCTATGGCGCTTTGCCGATGACCAGCACGGCGCGGGCTGCGGCACGCAGCAAGCTGTTGCAGGATGGCGACCGGACGCTGGAAGTCGCCTATGCTTCTTTGAAGGGCCGCGGCGCGATGCCGCAAAATCACGTTTCCGACGCTGATCCGGTTCGCATCATCACGAACGAGGAGCTTGAAGCTGTCTGGAGCGACCAGAAGCCGGCCAAGGCAGCACTGGACACGGCGGTGTCGCGCGGCAATGCCGTACTGAATGCCAAGCCGGCCTTGAAAAAGGCTCAGCCGTTCTGATGTTGCCGACGCCGCCGCGCTGGTTTGCCCATCGCGGCGGCGGCTCGCTGGCGCCGGAGAATACGCTTGCCGGTATCCGACTGGCGGCCAGTCTGGGTTACCGGGCCGTCGAGTTCGACGTCATGCTGAACGCGAATGGCACGCCGGTGCTCATCCATGATGAAACTCTGGAGCGCACGACCAATGGTCGCGGATCGGTCTGCGCAGCGTCCGACTCCTATTTGTTTTCTCTCGATGCGGGCAATGGCGAGCCGGTCCCGCGCTTCGTCGATGCTGTTGCGCTGTGTCTCGAATATGGCCTGCTGGCTAATGTCGAAATCAAGCCGGCGGCCGGTTACGAATTGGTAACCGCTGCAGTCGTGGCTAGGGAAGCCGCGCGCCTGTGGCAAGGGGCGTCGGTGCCGCCTCTGTTGTCTTCGTTTTCCTTGCTGGCGCTGGCCGAGGCGCGGCGTGTGGCACCGCATCTGCAATACGGCGTGCTATTTGATGAGGTACCTGACGATTGGGCGGAACAGGTCGCGCGGCTAGGTGCCGTGTCCTTGCATTGCAATGCACGCCGACTGGCTGATGCCACCCTTGCCGAGGCGCGGGGGATAGGGGTGCCGGTGCTGTGCTACACGGTTAATTCGGTGGCGCAGGCCCGGACCTTGTTCGAGCGTGGTGTGAGTTCCATTTTTACCGACCGGCTCGACTTGTTTGTGCAGGAAACAAGTGCTTACAAAGGCTTGCATCTGCCTGGCTGATCTTTACCCCGTTTTGCCTTTTAATGGTGCTCAGGGAATCGAACCATCATTCAGGAGGAAATCATGAAAGCAGTCAAAGCCGTTATCGCACTGGCCGCCGCCTTGCCAGTTCTGGCCCTGGCCCAGGCAAGCACGCCCCGCATCGATCAGCGTCAGGCCAATCAGGAGCAACGTATCGATCAAGGCGTTGCTTCCGGTAGTCTGACCCAACGCGAAGCCAATCGCCTGGCGCAGGGGCAGGCGCATGTCGACAACATGGAAAACCGTGCCAAGGCCGATGGTGTCGTGTCACGGCGTGAACGTGCCCGCCTGCAGCACGCCGAGAATGTGCAAAGCCGCCATATTGCCGAACAGAAACATGATCGCCAGCACGATTACAACCATAACGGCGTGCTTGATCATCCGCGTCGCCGCTGAGCCGGCCGGCAGTCGCCAACAAGACCCGCCATCCGGCGGGTTTTTCTTTTAAAATCGAGGGTTCCGAATTCCAAGCCTCCGAGGCCGCCAGCTTATGAAAAGCTCCGAAATCCGCCAGCAGTTTCTCGACTTCTTTGCTTCCAAAGGTCATCAGATTGTTTCTTCGAGCTCGCTTGTCCCGCACGAAGACCCGACGCTGCTCTTTACCAATGCCGGGATGAATCAGTTCAAGGACGTATTTCTCGGCTTCGACAAGCGTCCCTATACCCGTGCCACGACCTCGCAGAAGTGCGTGCGGGCCGGCGGCAAGCACAACGACCTCGAGAACGTCGGCTACACCGCGCGCCACCATACTTTCTTCGAAATGCTGGGGAATTTCTCGTTCGGCGACTACTTCAAGCGCGATGCGATCAAGTACGCGTGGGAGTTGCTCACCGAAGTCTACAAGCTGCCCAAGGAAAAACTGACCGTTACCGTCTATGCCGAGGACGATGAGGCCTACGATATCTGGACCAAGGAAGTCGGTGTGCCGGCTGACAAGGTCATCCGCATTGGCGACAACAAGGGCGCTCGCTACGCCTCCGACAATTTCTGGATGATGGGCGATACGGGGCCTTGCGGGCCATGCACCGAGATCTTCTATGACCATGGCGAAAAGCACTGGGGCGGCCCCCCGGGATCGCCGGAAGAAGACGGCGACCGCTTTATCGAAATCTGGAACAACGTCTTCATGCAGTTCAATCGCGATGAAGCCGGGGTCATGCATCCGCTACCCAAGCCGTCCGTCGATACCGGTATGGGCTTGGAGCGTATTTCTGCCGTACTGCAGGGCGTTCATGCCAACTACGAGATCGACCTCTTCCAGAGCCTGATCAAGGCTGCGGCCCGTGAAACCAGCGGTGCCGACATGGATTCGCCGTCGCTCAAGGTACTGGCCGACCACATCCGCGCCTGCTCCTTTCTGCTTGCCGACGGGGTCATCCCGGGCAACGAGGGCCGCGGTTACGTCCTGCGTCGCATCATTCGCCGCGCCATTCGTCACGGCTACAAATTGGGTGCGCGCACCGCCTTCTTCCACAAAATGGTGTCCGATCTGGTCGCTGAAATGGGGGAGGCCTACCCGGAACTCAAGCAGAATCAATCGAAGGTGGTGGCCACCTTGAAGCAGGAGGAAGACCGCTTCTTCGCCACCATCGAGAATGGCATGGAGATTCTCGAAGGGGAATTGGCGACCATGGCAGCGAAGGGCGTCACGGTTTTCAATGGTGAAACGGCGTTCAAGCTGCACGATACCTACGGTTTCCCGCTCGATCTGACGGCCGATATTTGTCGTGAGCGCAGTGTCACCGTCGATGGCGCCGCGTTCGACGCGGCCATGGCACGTCAAAAGGAACAGGCCCGCGCGGCAGGCAAGTTCAAGATGGCAGCCAATCTCGAATATGTCGGTCAGGAAACCACATTCCATGGCTACGAAGCCCTGGACGCCAAGGGCAAGGTGCTGGCGCTGTACAAAGACGGCGTTGCCGTCGGTGAGCTGCATGAAGGCGATCTGGGTGTGGTCGTCCTTGATAACACCCCGTTCTATGCCGAGTCGGGGGGGCAGGTGGGCGACCGTGGCGAATTGAAGGGCGCAGGCGGTATCTTTGCCGTGGAAGACACCCTGAAGATCCAGGCGGCTGTTTTCGGACACCATGGTGTGCTGAAAACCGGCAAGTTGGTTCTGGGGCAGGAGGTCGCTGCGCGGGTCGATGTCGCGTCGCGCACGTCCACGGCGCGCAATCACTCGGTGACGCACCTGATGCACAAGGCTCTGCGCCAAGTGCTCGGCCAACACGTGCAGCAGAAGGGGTCCTTGGTTGATCCGGACAAAACCCGCTTCGACTTTGCGCATACCGCGCCGATGAGCGCCGAGGAAATCCGCGAGGTTGAGGAAATCGTCAATGCCGAGATCCTGGCCAATGCAGCGACCGACAGTCGTGTGATGGCGATCGACGATGCGCAGAAATCCGGTGCCATGATGTTGTTCGGCGAAAAGTATGGCGATGAGGTACGCGTCGTGGCTATCGGTTCGTCGAAGGAGTTGTGCGGCGGTACCCATGTCACGCGTACCGGTGATATCGGCTTGTTCAAGATCGTTTCCGAGGCGGGTGTCGCAGCAGGAGTGCGTCGGGTGGAGGCGATCACCGGGGTCAATGCCCTCACTTACGTGCAGGAGCAGGAAACCCGTGTAGCTGGCATTTCAGCCTTGTTGAAGACGCATCCTGATGAAATCGCTGAGCGCGTGGTCGGCATCATGGACAATGTCAGGGCGCTGGAAAAGGAACTCGCCCGTCTGAAGTCCAAGCTCGCTGCCAGCCAGGGGGACGAGTTGTTGGCTCAGGCCGTAGAAATCAAGGGTATCAAGGTTCTTGCTGCGCAACTGGAAGGGGCCGACGGCAACGCTTTGCGTGAAACCATGGACAAGTTGAAGGACAAGCTGAAGTCTGCAGCCATCGTCCTGGCTTCGGTGGTTGATGGCAAAGTGGCGCTGATCGCCGGCGTGACGGCCGATCTGACCGGCAAGGTCAAGGCCGGTGAGTTGGTCAATCTGGTTGCCCAGCAAGTTGGCGGCAAGGGCGGCGGTCGTCCCGACATGGCACAGGCTGGCGGAACCCAGCCGGAGAATCTGTCGGCGGCACTGTCTTCCGTCAATGCTTGGGTTGACGGTAAGTTGTAAGGACGGCGCGGGGTGATGCCTTGATCAGGCATCAATTCCCGCACTAAAAGCCGCGTTCCGGGAGATCGGGACGCGGCTTTTTTAATCTGCAAAAGTCCTTTTGTTTGGTGTGGTTATTTTGATCTGTGTCAACAATGTAAATTTGCCGAGCAGTAGCATTCCTTTTTTCCATAAAAAAAGAGGGAGTGTTTCATGGCTAGTAAAATTCTTGCTGCTGCGATGGTTTCGATCGGTATGCTCTCCGGCGCTGCTTTTGCCGAGGAAAGCCCGTTCATGGTTCGTGCACGCGCTGTCTACGTCGATTTTGCCAATGGCCAGAACGGCATGGCGGCTCGCGTCGAAGCGGATAGCCGGTGGATTCCGGAAGTCGACCTGAACTATTTCATTACCCCGAATATTGCAGCGGAACTGGTCCTGACCTACCCCCAGGACGTCGATATCAAGGTAAACGGTACCAAGCAAGGCACCATCAAGGCTCTGCCTCCCTCATTGATGCTGCAATATCACTTTACCCAACTGGGGGCATTCAAGCCGTACGTTGGTCTCGGCGTGAACTACACCATCTTTACCAAACGCAAGAACATCCTCAATGGCGCGGGTGAGGTCGATGGCTCGAGCGTTGGGCCGGCGGCGCAGATTGGTTTCGATTACATGCTGACCAAGAACTGGTCAGTCAATCTTGACGTCAAGTACATCAAGATGGATACCGAGGTTAAGGTCGGTGGCAGCCGTCTCGGAACGCTTGATCTGAACCCGGTTACCGCCGGCGTAGGCGTTGGTTATCGTTTCTGATTCAACCGACAACTCATGAAAAGGGTGCTCAAGGCGCCCTTTTTTTCATTCGAGTCGTTGAGAAGGCGCCTGGGGAGAAACCGAGCGGGTGATCACTTCTCCTTCGATAATGGTGCTGTCGTTTGGAGTGACATCGGGAATGGCCTGGCCGAAGCGGCGGGTTTTCCACCATAACCACCCGGCAAAGAGTGTTCCGGCAATTGCGACGATGCTCAATGCCACGAGCGAGAACATCAAGCCGATGACCAAGAGTGCGCTGCTAAGACAGAATGCCAGCAGTTTGCTGTACCAGGCTTGAGTTGGCCGGCGCGGCAGGGCGTTGAATGAGCTGAAGTAAGCGTCGTTTCGTGGTGTCATGTTCTTGACGATGTCGAAAAGGGGTATGGGTAGTTGGCTGCAAAACCAGAGTGCCCGAATTCCTGTTGCACTCTGTTTTGTTTGCTTGGTAATCGTGTAACGGCAAATCGCTATGCCTTGGCGTTGTCCTGGCCAATGCTGTTTGCCCATTGCAGGGCCTGGGTTTGTGCACGATTGACTGCTTTCAGCTTCAGTGTTCCCAGCGTGGAAAGCGCTTTTGCCAAGTTGTCGAGGTCACCTGTTTCGCTGCATTCTGCAATGCGTAGCAAGCCACCGAGCGTACCACTGCTACCGCAGAGCGCATCATGCACCTCTCTGGAAACGCCGAGGGGGGCGACGATTTCTTCGATTGGTTGGCCGATCAGTGCCGGCATCAGGGACATTATCCCAACCATGAAGGCCTGGTCGGCAAGGGCTTTGTCACCCATCGCGACTTCACTCGCCAGTAGTTCCATGAGGCGGCCGCGGGTGGCGGCAAGAATGAGCAGCGGATTCGTCGTCCCGGCTTGTTCGCCGCTGGCGAAAACGAGCAACTGCAGCCAGCGTTGAAGCTGGCGCCGGCCCAGAACCGTGATCGCATGGCTGAGTGAGGTGATTTTTTCGCTGCAACCGGCGCCGACGGAGTTAGTCATGCGCAACAGATTGACGGTTAGTCCGGGTTCCGGCTTGAGTGCCTTTTCCAGCTCGGCAGTGTCCGAGTCGGAAATGATCAGGCCGAGTAATTTGATCAGCGAGATTCGGGAGTGATCCAGCTTTTTGCCGGTCAGAATGACTGGCTTGGCAAAATAGTAGCCTTGAAACAGAGAGAATCCGAGTTTCAGGCATTGCTCCATTTGTTCCCGGGAGTCGACCTTTTCCGCGAGTAGCTGCTTGCCCGTCGGTTTGATTTTCATGACCAACTGCATGAGTTCGATTCGACTCAGCGGTTGGATGTCCACCTTGACGATGTCTACCAGGTCCAGCAGGTCAGCATATTCGGAGCCGATCTGGGTGACATCGTCGAGCGCCAATGTAAAGCCTGCTGCCTTGAGTAGGCGGCAGCGCTCGACGACGCCATCGGTCGGGGGGACGGTCTCGAGAATTTCCAACACGACGGACTGCGGTGGCAAGAGTTCGATAACGTCGTTGAAGAGGAATTCGAGATCGACGTTGATGAATCCGCGGTATGTACCGAGCGCGTCGACAAAGCCGAGCTCGCTGAATGCATTGGCGATGACCGTCGACGTTGCTGCCACGCCGTCGGCGACATCGGCCATGTTGCGGGTGCCATTGCGAAAAAGCAGTTCGTAGGCGAAAAGCTGCTGGTTGCGATCCAGGATGGGCTGGCGCCCCAGAAATAGCTGGTCGGCGGCATTTTCGCTCACGAATGCTCCTTAAAACGGCAATTGAACACCCGGCCAGACGGCCGTGATCGCCTGCCGGAAGCCAGCCTGGATGCGTTCCAGTGCAGCGGTGTTGTCAGCTTCGAAACGCAGCACGACAACCGGTGTTGTGTTGGAGGGGCGGGCCAGACCGAAACCATCGGCGTATTCTACGCGGACGCCGTCAATGGTGATGATTTGCTCGGCACCTTCGAATTGGCCTTCGGCCTTGAGTTTGTCGATCAGCGCGAACGGCTCGCCTTCTGCCATCTTGATGTTGAGTTCCGGTGTCGACGGGGAGTTCGGCAAGGCTTTCAGGATCGGGTTGCCATTGGCCGATTGGCTGAGGATTTCAAGCAGGCGGGCGCCGGTGTAGAGGCCGTCGTCGAAACCGTACCAGCGTTCCTTGAAGAAGGTGTGACCGGACATCTCGCCGGCCAGTGGCGCACCGGTTTCCTTGAGCTTGGCCTTAACCAGTGCGTGGCCGGTATTCCACATCAGCGGGACGCCGCCGTGTTGCTTGATCCACGGGGCGAGCAGCCGGGTGCATTTGACGTCATAGATCACGGTGCCGCCGGGGACGCGCGACAGGACATCGGCGGCGAACAGCATCAGCTGGCGGTCGGGGAAAATGATCTCGCCATCCTTGGTGACGACGCCCAGGCGATCGCCGTCGCCGTCGAAGGCGATACCCAGTTCGGCGTCGGTCTCCTTGAGCGTACGAATGACGTCGGCCAGGTTCTCCGGTTTGGAGGGGTCCGGATGATGGTTCGGGAAGTTGCCATTGACGTCGCAGAACAGCGGGATGATTTCGCAGCCCAGGCGTTTGAACAGTTCGGGGGCGATGGCGCCGGCCACACCATTGCCGCAATCCATGACGATCTTCATCGGCCGGCTGAGCTTGACGTCGCCGACGATCTTTTCGACATAGGCATCGAGCACGTTGGCGCTGCGCCGCTCGCCCTTGCCGTGTTTCAGGTTGCCGGCTTCGATGCGTTTCTTCAGATCCTGAATGGCTTCAAGGGCCAGCGTCGTGCCGCCGATCACCATCTTCAGGCCGTTGTAGTCCGGCGGATTGTGGCTGCCGGTGACCGAGACGCAGGAGTGGCAGCCCAGTTCGTAGGCAGCAAAGTAGGTAACCGGTGTGGGCACGCAACCGACGTCGATCGCATCGCAACCGGCGGCACAAATGCCGTCCATCAGTGCGCCGGCCAGTTCCGGGCCGGACAAGCGGCCGTCGCGGCCGACCGCAATGGCCTTCTGGCCTTGCTCGATAGCCAGTGAGCCAAGGGCATGGCCGATCTGGCGAACGACGTCGGCGGTCAGCGATTTGTTGACGATGCCACGGATGTCGTAGGCCTTGAAGATTTCAGCGGGAAGTGGGCTCATTGTCTTGTCCTGTCTTTATATGGGGCGGTGCAGGGCGAAATTATCGGAATGTTTCCTTGCATGCGCTTTACACCATGCCCTACTTTATGATGTTTCGAAAAGGAAGAAGTGTAAGAGTCTTTGCGGCAACCAGTCGAGATTTCCCGGGAATGGGCCGCTGACGAAGCCGACGTGGCCGCCGCCGGCCGGCTGTTCAAGCCGGACCTGCGGACTGACTTCGTGCTTGCCTGGCAAATAGCTGGCCGGCAGGAACGGGTCGTTCTTCGGATTGACGGCCAGCGTAGGGACGCGGATCGATTTCAGCCAGGGTTTGGCCGAGGCGCGTCGCCAGTAATCGTCGGCCCCGGCGAAGCCGTGGACCGGTGCGGTGACGGCATCGTCGAATTGATAGAGATTGAGCGCCGCCAGCATGCGCTCTTCGTCGAACAGCCCGGGATGCAGGCGCAAGCGGGCGGCCGAAATGGCTTTCAGGGTTTTCAGGAAATGCTGGGTGTAAACCCGGTTGAAGCCGTGCGCCAGGTGATGGCCGCAAGCGGCCAGGTCGAGCGGGGCGCACAGGGCGACCACGCCGGTGACGCGCACATTGGCCGCTTCGCCTTGTTCGCCGGCCCATTTGAGCAGTGCGTTACCGCCCAGCGAAACACCGGCAGCGTGCAGGCGACGTCCATGATTGGCGGCTTGCAGCCGCTGCAGTATCCAGTCGATTTCGGCCGAGTCGCCGGAGTGATAGGCCCGCGGGCGACGATTCAGTTCGCCGGAGCAACCACGGAAATGCGGCAGGGCCAGTCGCCATCCCTGTTTTTTACAGGCGCGGGCGGTCGAGATCGCATAGTGGCTGTTCGAACTCCCCTCCAGCCCATGAAACAGAACCAGCAGCGGGGCGCCCGCCGGGCCATCGAGGTGATCGACGTCAATGAAGTCGCCATCCGGTGTCTCCCAGCGTTCGCGCCGCAGCTTGAGCGGGCGGGGCTTGATCAGCAGCGGCCAGAGCGTCTGGGCATGGCCGCCGGGAAGCCAGGCCGGTGGTCGAAAGGCGGTGGATTTCAATGCAGCGTGTGTGGAACCGCGTCGGCCATGGCCTGGTGGCCATCGTCGGCGGCCGAGGCATGGCGGCTGACCAGGCGCCAGCCATGGGCGCCACGGACGTAGACGTGGGTGACGTGCAGCGGGCCGTGTGGGCTGGGGTCGTTGCCGACGAAGAGAACCTCGGTCAGGTGATGGATGGCCATTACCGAACCTTGCCAGTGGGCGACCGGTTCGGGCTGGACGCGGATCTTGGCATTGGCGAAGATGCTGCGCCAGCTTTCCCGGATCGGAACCAGGCCCTGCATGCGGATGCCGGTCGGGTGCACGCACAGTGTTTCTTCTTCCTCGGCCCACAGCATCATGATCAGGTCGGCATCACCCTTGCTGATTGCATCGTAGAAGGCGTGTTCGACATCTTCCGGGGTGGCAAAGTTGGCAGACGAACTCATGCGGCGATCCGATTCATGCAGGCATTGAAGACGTGTTCGGGCGAAAGCTTGTTCAGGCAGTCGAGATGGCCGAGCGGGCATTCGCGCTTGAAGCAGGGGCTGCACGCCAGCTTGAGGCTGAGAATGTCGGCCTGCTTCGACAGCGGCGGCGTGAAACCGGGCGAGGACGAGCCGTAAAGCGTTACCAGAGGCCGGTCAAGCGCGGCGGCGACATGCATCAGGCCGGAGTCGTTGCAGACGACCAGATCGGCCAGGGCCAGCAGATCGACGGCCTGGGCCAGGCTGGTTGTGCCACACAGGTTGCGACACAGGCCCGGAGCGAGGTGCGAGATTTCTTCGGCAACCGGGTGGTCTTTCGGCGAACCGAACAGCCAGATGGCAAAGCCCTGTTCGGCCAGTTTCCGGGCCAGGGTGGCAAAATGCGTCGCCGGCCAGCGCTTGGCCGGGCCGTATTCGGCGCCGGGGCAGAAGGCAGCGATGCGAGCCGGGCGCGCAAGACCGAGTGCAGCCAGTGTTTGCTGTTGATCTGCCGGGCTTGAGTTGATACGCGGCAACTCGATCGGGCGAGGTGGCGGCGTGCCGGGCTTTTCGGCGAGTTGGGCGAAACGCTCGACCATCAAGGGCAAGGCCGATTTGTCCAGGCGATGGCGCTGGTTGAGCAGGCCGTAACGGGATTCGCCGATAAAGCCAATGCGGCGGGGAATTCCAGCCAGGAAGGGAACCAGCGCCGATTTCAGCGAATTGGGCAGGACGTAGACGGCATCATAGTTCCGCTCTGCCAGTTGCCGGGCCAGGCGCCAGCGGGGTTTCAGCGACAGTTGGCCATGGCCGAATGGACTGTCGATAACCTCGCTGATTTCGTTCATGCGCTGCAGCACCGGCGCCACCCAGCGCGGTGCCAGTGCATCCAGTTGCATTCCCGGATGGCGGGCCTGCAGACGCGCAAACAGCGGCTGTGCCATGATGGTGTCGCCAATCCAGGAGGGGGCGACGATCAGTGCCTTTTTCATGCTGCCGTGGCGGGCCTTGCCGAGAGTGCCAGGCCCGCCTTCCGGATCAGTGGTGGCCCTTGGGGGCGTCGCCCTTGAGAACGTACACGGTGCTGCAATACGGACATTTCACTTCGCCCGTTTTCAGGACGTCGAGAAAGACACGCGGATGCTGGCACCACAGCGGCGACGACGGCTGCGGACAATGCAGTGGCAAGTCGTCGGCAGTGACTTCAACGGTACGCTTTTCGGACATCGTTTTCTCCCTGGATCAGATGGCGGCCAGCCAGTCGGCATGTTCTGCCGAGCGACCGTAAACCACATCGAAGTATTTTTCCTGCAGCGCCTTGGTGATCGGGCCACGGTAACCGACGCCGATCTGGCGGTTGTCGAGCTCACGGATCGGCGTTACTTCGGCGGCGGTACCGGTGAAGAAGGCTTCGTCGGCGCAATACACTTCATCGCGGGTGATGCGTTTTTCGATGACTTCGATGCCGAGTTCGCCGGCCAGTTGCATGACCGTGGCGCGGGTGATGCCTTCGAGGCAGGCGGTCAGGTCGGGGGTGTAGAGCTTGCCGTTCTTGACGATGAAGATGTTTTCGCCGGCGCCTTCGCAGACATAACCTTCCGGATCGAGCAGCAGCGCTTCGTCGTAACCGTCAGCCGTGGCCTCGTTGTTGGCCAGGATGGAGTTCATGTAGTTGCCGGAAGCCTTGGCGCGCACCATGGTGATATTGACGTGGTGGCGGGTGTAGGACGAAGTCTTGATGCGGATGCCGCGCTGCAGGCCTTCTTCGCCCAGGTAGGCGCCCCACGGCCAGGCCGCGATGATGACGTGGACCTTGGCGCCCTTGGGCGAAACGCCCATCTTCTCGGAGCCGTAGAAGGCCAGTGGGCGGAGGTAGCCGGATTCCAGATTGTTGGCGCGGATGACTTCCTTCTGCGCTTCGTTCAGTTCTTCCTGCGAGAAGGGCATCTGCATCTGGAAGATGTGGGCCGAACGGAACAGGCGTTCGGTATGCTCCTTGAGGCGGAAAATCGCGGTGCCGCGCTCGGTTTTATAGGCGCGGACGCCCTCGAAAACCCCCATCCCGTAATGCAGGGAATGAGTGAGGACGTGGGTGGTTGCTTCGCGCCAGGGCACGAGCTTGCCATCTTGCCAAATAAATCCGTCGCGATCCGACATCGACATGTTCGATTCTCCGTGTTGCCCGTATAAAAGCCCATAATTCTAGCCGAATTCAGACGCTAAAATAGCGCTTTTGCCGATAGAGCTTGCGCATGATCTGGAAACCGAATGTCACCGTTGCTGCCGTCATTCAGCGTGACGGCAAGTTCCTGCTGGTCGAGGAGGAAACCGATGTCGGGCTGGCCTTCAACCAGCCGGCCGGGCACCTCGAAGAGGGCGAGGCGCTGGTTGATGCCGTGGTGCGCGAAGCGCTGGAGGAAACCGCTTACCACTTCAAGCCGACGCATCTGGTTGGCATCTATAACTGGAAGCATCCGGACAAGGATGTCACCTACCTGCGCTTTGCCTTTGCCGGCGAGTTGCGGGGCTACGAGGCCGGACGGCCGCTGGATGACGGGATTGTCGCGGCGCGCTGGCTGACCCTCGACGAAGTCAAGGAAACTCAGGCGCGTCACCGCAGTCCATTGATCCTGCGCTGCATCGAGGATCTGGTTGCCGGCAAGCGCTATCCGCTTGACCTGCTGGTGCATTACGACTGATGTTGCGCTGCGCGCTGGCGTTGCTGCTGGCAGGTCTGGCGACCTGGGCCGGGGCCGATGAGCGGATCAACATCTGCTATGGCTACGGCTGTCTGGTGCAGGCCGACATTCCCTATAGCGAAGGGCAACTGGGCGATGTGCGGCGGGCCTTGTTTGCGGCGAGCGATGCGGCGGGCGAGCGGGCGGCCTTGGCCGGGGTGATTGGCCGGATGTATGGTTGGGCCGGCGAATTG
This sequence comes from Rhodocyclales bacterium GT-UBC, assembly GCA_003583745.1. Classification (GTDB taxonomy): domain Bacteria; phylum Pseudomonadota; class Gammaproteobacteria; order Burkholderiales; family Rhodocyclaceae; genus Azonexus. The sequence goes on from QXPY01000009.1 coordinate 150,879, forward strand.
TCGGATATCCGCAACGACCGCGGCGGCAATTATGCCGATGCCGGCGTGGCAGGCAAGATGGATTGCATCGATCATTCGACGTCTACCGATCGTCTGCTTCGCCTCCTTGAACGGCGTGGCTATTTGCGCTGGCATCGGGTGGCGGCGGTCGAGGTGCGTTACTTTGCCCACCTCTTCCCTAGCCACTACTCGGCGGTGATTGAAGAAACAGGCGAGGGCGAGGCGAAGCGTTTCGTCGTCGATAGCTGGTTTGTTGATAATGGACAGCCGGCGGTGATCCTGCCGCTGGATGAATGGAAGAAGGGGGCTGGGCCCGATGTCTGAAAAAACTGTGGTGGTCGGCTTGTCCGGCGGTGTCGATTCGTCGGTTGCAGCCTTGTTGCTCAAGCAGCAAGGCTGGAAGGTGATCGGTCTGTTCATGAAGAACTGGGAGGACGACGATACCGAGGAGTACTGCTCGACGCGCCAGGATCTGATTGACGTAATGAGCGTCGCCGACACGATCGGCATCGATGTCGAGGTGGTCAATTTTGCCGCCGAGTACCGCGAACGGGTCTTTGCCGAGTTTCTCCGCGAATACCAGGCCGGTCGGACGCCGAACCCGGACATCCTGTGCAATTCGGAAATCAAGTTCAAGGCTTTTCTCGACCACGCCATGCAGTTGGGCGCCGACAAAATCGCGACCGGGCACTATGCCGGGGTCCGCGAGTTCAACGGCGAATACCAGTTGCTCAAGGCCGAGGACGGCACCAAGGACCAGAGTTATTTCCTCTATCGCCTGAATCAGGCGCAGTTGTCGAAGACCCTGTTCCCGCTGGCCGATCTCTACAAGCGCGATGTGCGCAAGATGGCCGAGGCGGCCGGGCTGCACGTTGCCGCGAAGAAGGATTCGACCGGCATCTGTTTCATCGGCGAGCGGCCGTTCAAGGACTTCCTGGCGCGCTACCTGCCGCCGAAGAAGGGCGAGATCCGCCGCCTGGATGACGGCAAGGTGCTTGGCGAGCACGACGGGCTGATGTACCACACGCTGGGCCAGCGCAAGGGCCTGCATATCGGCGGCTTGAAGGAAAAGGGTCAGCCGGGCGGGGGCGATCACGATGCCTGGTTCGTGGCCGGCAAGGACATGGAAAAGAACGAGCTGTACGTCGTGCAGGGGCATGATCATCCGGCCCTGCTCAAGGAAAGCCTGGTTGCCGGACAGCTGTCCTGGGTGTCGGGACGGGCGCCGCATCCGCACTGGGTCTACACCGCCAAGCCGCGCTACCGGACCAGCGATCAGGCTTGCGAGGTCGAGCGTGTCGATGGCGATGCCTGCGAAATCCGCTTTGCCGAGCCACAGTGGGCACTTACCCCGGGGCAGTCGGTGGTGCTTTACGAAAGCCGGGTTTGCTTGGGAGGTGGGGTGATCCGCTAGCGGGATCCGTCGTCGCTGGCGCGCATTTCGGACTTCTCGATGACTGCGCAAAAGGCGTGCAAAAGATCGGGATCGTGTTTGATCCCGGTTTCGCTGACCAGGATGTCCATGACCGACTTGTGGCCTCGACCTAGATGATAGGGGCGCGTGACAGCCATCGCATCGTAGCTGTCGGTCAGGGAAATGATTCGCGAATAGAGCGGGATCGCGGTGCCGCTCAGTCGATCCGGATAGCCGGTGCCGTCGAAGTGTTCGTGATGGTGGCGGACGATCCGCGCCACGTCGGGCGACTTGTCGTCGGCAATGGCCAGAATGATGCGCTCGCCGATTTCAGCGTGCTGTTTCATGCATTCCCATTCTGTATCCTCGAAGGCGGCGGGTTTGCGCAGGATTTTGTCGGGAATGCCGATTTTGCCGAGGTCGTGGAATTCTGCCCCAAGTGCCAGCAACTCCAGTTCGTGCGATGAGAGTTCTATGTGGCGACCCAGTTCGAGCGAGAGGCCGACAACCCGTTCCGAATGCTTGCGAGTGTGATGGTCGCGTTCGCCAAGGGCGACAGACAGTGAGCGCGCGATATTCTTCATCGGAACCTCTGGTGGTTGGGAGCTGGCCATGGTGTTTCCTCGCGTGAATTCATGCTGGATAGACCTGAGGCGCTATGTCGGGTTCAGTTTATCGGTAAGTGGCCGGGAGTGGGGGCAACAAAAAGGGCACCCTTGGGTGCCCTGTCATAGCGCTGCAAGGCGGTTCAGTCCTTGGGAGCGGTGTCGATGAAGGATTGGCGCTGCATCAGTTTGGCGTAAAGCTTGCCCAGGTTGGGATAGGTTTCCTGCCAGTCGATCTCGGCGAAGCGGAAGTTCAGATAACCAAGGGCCGTGCCGACCGCGATGTCCGCCATCGAGAGATGAGTGCCCATGCAAAAGCTCTTTTCGCCCAGTTCGTCGGCCATGAATGCCAAGCCGCGCGTGATCTTGTCGAGCTGACGTTGCTCCCACTCCTGGCTTTTTTGTTCGGCAGGCCGCCGGCTTTCGAGAAAGGCCGTGGCTGCGGCGTCGCAGATTCCGTCAGCGAGAGCCTCCCAGCGCTTGACCTCGGTGCGCTCGCGATTCGGGGCCGGAAAGAGTTTGCTGTTCGGGGTGACATTGTCGATGTATTCGACAATCACGCGAGAATCGAAAAGGGGGGTTTCGTCGTCGAGGACGAGGACGGGAATCTTCCCCAGCGGGTTGATGCTGGGTACCTTGCTGGCTTCCAGCCACGGCGAGTCGACTTCGAACTCGTATTCGATCTTCTTTTCGGCCAACACGATACGCACTTTGCGCGCAAACGGGCTGGTATGGGAGCCGATCAGCTTCATCGCATGCTCTCTGATTTGGGGAGTCTGATTATAGCGTATGGGCAGCGCTTCGTCGGGCAGGTAAAATCACGCGCTTACTGAAAAGGATGTTCTTATGACCTTCAATCCCCTGACTGCCCTTTCCCCGCTCGACGGCCGTTATGCCGGCAAGGTCGATGCCCTGCGCGAGCATTTTTCCGAATTTGGCTTGATCAAGGCTCGTCTCAAGGTCGAGATCGAGTGGTTGAAAGCCCTGGCCGCCGAGCCGCATTTCACGGAAATTGCTGCCTTTTCGCCGAATACTGTTGCCGAACTGGATGCGCTGGTCGCCAACTTCGGGCCCGAACAAGCCGCCGAGGTCAAGGCTGAGGAGGCCGTCACCAATCACGACGTCAAGGCGCTCGAATACTGGATCAAGAAGAACACCAAGGGTAATGCCGAGGTAACCAAGGTCAGCGAATTCATTCACTTTGCCTGCACCTCGGAGGACATCAATAATCTGTCGCACGGTTTGATGTGTCTGGGCGCCCGCGAGCAGGCGATGCTGCCGACGCTGGACAAGGTCATCGCCAAGCTGGTCGAGCTTGCCCACGCCTATGCCGACATTCCGATGATGAGCCGTACGCATGGTCAGCCGGCTACCCCGTCGACCATGGGCAAGGAAATGGCGAACGTCGCTTATCGTCTCAAACGTGCCCGTGCCCGTATCGCCCAGGTCGAGTTGCTTGGCAAGATCAATGGCGCGGTCGGCAACTACAACGCCCATCTGGCCGCCTACCCGGGTTACGATTGGGAGGGCTTTGCCAAGCGTTTCGTCGAGTCGCTCGGCCTGACTTTCAACCCGTATACCATCCAGATCGAGCCGCACGATGCGTTGGCCGAGCTGTTTGACGCCTTCGCCCGCGCCAATAGCATCCTGGTCGACCTTGATCGCGACGTATGGGGCTACATCTCGCTCGGCTTCTTCAAACAGAAGGTCAAAGCCGGTGAAATCGGCTCCTCAACCATGCCGCACAAGGTCAACCCGATCGACTTCGAGAACTCCGAAGGTAACCTCGGTCTGGCCAACGCAGTGCTCAAGCACCTCGCCGAAAAATTGCCGATCTCGCGCTGGCAACGTGACCTGACTGACTCCACCGTGCTGCGCAACATGGGCGTCGGTCTCGGCTACACGCTGCTCGGTTACGACTCGCTGCTCAAGGGACTGGGCAAGCTGGAGATCAATGCCGAGCTGATGAAGACCGACCTCGATGCCAACTGGGAACTGTTGGCCGAGCCGATCCAGACCGTCATGCGCCGTTATGCCGTGCCGAATGCCTACGAAAAGCTCAAGGAACTGACCCGCGGCACCCGCGTTTCGCGCGAGGGCATGCAGGCTTTCGTCTCGACGCTGGAAATCCCTGAGGCCGCCAAGGCCGAGTTGCTGCAGCTGACGCCCTGGGACTACACCGGCAAGGCTGCCGAACTGGCGAAACGCATCTAAATGCAGTGCGCCAAGTGTGGGCAGGAGGTTCCGGCCGAGGCCATTTACTGCCCGCATTGCGCCGGCGCGCGGAAAACCACCGATGCCGAGCTGATGCTCGGCGGTGCCCGCGGCGGGGCGATCGGTCTCGCCATCGGGCTGGCCCTGGTGACCGCGCTGCTCGCTTTCTATGATCTTGAACGCGGCATCACGGCGATTGTCGTGATCACGCCGCTGATTACTTTTACCACTGGGCTGATCATCGGTCTGGTGCGCGCCAAACGGGATTGGAAATAATGTCTTTTGCTGAAAATCTGAAGAAACTGCCGGGTATTTCGCACCTGGCTGCGATCAACCTGCTTGATGCCGAAGGCAATGTCGTTGCCAGTATCGAGAACAAGGCAGGAAGCCAGGGGTCGCTGGCGGTCTATAACCACCTGGCGCAAACCTACGGCTCGATCAATGTCGAAGCAGCCAGGAAGGGTCTGGAAATCTTTGCTGAACATACCGAGGATGAGCGGGCCAACCCGGGCAAGCACCCGAACATCGCCCGCCTGCTCGCTGTCGAATCGGGCCAGCCGGCATTGCGCGTCAAACATGTCTTTGCGGTTTGATCCGCCTGCTCAAGGCTTTTCACCAGATCGTTGAAAAAACCTCAGCTAATGTAGGGCTTTCGAGCCTGGCGGGCAGGTATAATTTTTTTGGAATAAAACGGGGCCTGCGGTCGTTTATCCGGTTGCAGGCCTTTTATTTACACATACAACGGAGAATTCCCTATGAAATCCAAGCTCGTCGCCGCATTGCTCGCCACGGTTGTTGCCGGCTCCGCCTTTGCTCAGGCCAAACCGGAAGACGCTATCAAGTTCCGCCAGGCCGGTTATACGTTCATGGCCTGGAACATGGGTAAGCTCAAAGGCATGCTTGTCGACAATCCGGCCTCCTTCAACAAGGAGCAGGCGATTGCTGCGGCCAACCTGATTGCGGCGACCGCCAATTCCGGTATGGGGGCACTCTATGTGCCGGGTAGCGACAAGGGCGTCGGCTTCAAGGAAACCCGCGTCAAGCACGAGTTGTTCACCGACAAGGAAGGTGTGGGCAAAGTGGCGGTGGCTTTCAACAAGGAAGCCAATGAGCTGGCCAAGGTTGCCGCAACCGGTGATGCTGCGGCGCTCAAGGCCCAGTTCGGCAAGGTCGGCGAGACTTGCAAGGGGTGCCACGATAAATTCCGCAAGGACGAGCACTGATCGGAAATTCGGCTGCGTCGCAGTCAATGGCAGGCGCCTGTGGGCGCCTGTTTTTCATTCCAAGGACAAAGGATTTCAAATGAACAGCAAACGCATACGACTTTGGGATTTGCCCACCAGGCTGTTTCACTGGCTGCTGGTGCTGAGCGTCGCTGCAGCCATTGTCAGCGGACAGGTAGGGGGCAACTTCATCGATTGGCATGCCCGTATCGGGTTGTTCATCGTGGGCTTGGTTGTGTTTCGACTGGTTTGGGGTGTCGCCGGGTCGACCTATGCCCGGTTTTCCCAGTTTTTTCCGACTCCGGCCAAGGTCAAAGCCTATCTCGGCGGCGACTGGAAAGGCGTGGGCCACAATCCCCTGGGCGCATTCTCTGTCATCGGCCTGCTGGCCTTGCTGGCTTTGCAGGTCGGGAGCGGTCTCTTTGCCAATGACGATATCGCATTTGTCGGTCCCCTGGCCGACTTGGTGGGGAAGGAGTTGAGCAATCGCCTGACCGGTTTGCATCATAAGGCGGCGAATCTGCTCTTCCTGTTGATCGCCTTGCACGTCGCGGCAATTGTTTTCTATGTTCGCGTCAAGAAGGAAAATCTGGTCAAGCCGATGCTGACTGGCTGGAAAGAGGTCGAGGCAGGGGAGTCGGCAAAGGGCGGCGGCCTGCTTGCCCTGTTGCTGGCGCTGGCTCTGGCCAGTGGCGCGGTCTATGGGGCGAGCGGTGCCTGGTTGCCGGCGCCGCCGCCAGCGCCGCCGGCTGCCGAGGCGCCGCCGAGCTGGTAGCCGGCCTGGCAGGGGGTGAGAGGCTGCAGCGTGCTGCGGCCTTTTTTGTGGGGCAAGCGTTTGCTTAGCTCGTTTGTTTGCTGGAAGCGCTAACCCTCGGGAGATGCAAAAAAGCCGCCCGCAGGCGGCTTTCAGGTTTGCTCGAGGCAGGTCAGACGACTGCGCCGTCTTCGTTGGCGCCTTCGATGACTTTCTTGACCTTGATGAACTGTTCGCGCGATACGCCCAGCCACATGACCAGCGGGCTGGCGACCAGCACCGAGGAGTAGATGCCGAAGCAGATGCCGATGGTCAGCGCCATAGCGAAGTAGTGCAGGGTTTCGCCGCCGAAGATCAGCATCGACAGCACCATCAGCTGGGTACAGCCGTGGGTGATGATGGTCCGGCTGATCGTGCTGGTGATGGCGTGGTCGAGTACTTCCGGCGTGGACAGGCCGCGCTTGCCCTTGAAGGTTTCGCGCACCCGGTCGAAAACGACCACCGACTCGTTGACCGAGTAGCCGAGCACGGCCAGTACCGCGGCCAGCACCGACAGCGAGAACTCCCACTGGAAGAAGGCGAAGAAGCCGAGAATGATCACCACGTCGTGCAGGTTGGCGATGATGGCCGAGACCGAGAAACGCCATTCGAAGCGGAAGGCGAGGTAGATGACGATGCCGATGATGACCAGCAGCAGGGCCATGGCGCCGTTCTCGGCCAGTTCCTTGCCGACCTGCGGGCCGACGAATTCGACGCGCTGCTTGGCGGCACCGGGGGCTTCCGCCTCCAGCGCGGCCATCACTTGGTCGCCGATCTGGTCGGTCTTCTGGTCAGCCTTGAGCGGCAGGCGGATCATCACGTCTTGCGACGAGCCGAAGTTCTGCACCGAATAGTCATTGAAACCGGCTTTGCCCAAGGCGCCGCGAATCTTCTCGAGATCGGCGGCCTGCTCGTACTTGACTTCGATCAGCGTGCCGCCGGTGAATTCCACCGACAGGTGCAGACCCTTGCCGAACAGGAAGACGATGGCCAGGATGAAGGTGACCAGCGAAATGACGTTGAACTTCAGCGCATGGCGCATGAAGGGGATGTCTTTGTGGATGCGGAAAAATTCCATGTCCGTGTTCCTTATTTCTGGGCGCCGGCCGAGATGCCGGGCTTCCATACCTGGCCGATGGCGACCTTGGTCAGTTTCTTTTGGCCGCCGTAGATCAGGTTGACCAGGGCGCGGGAGACGACGACCGAGGAGAAGATCGAGGTCAGGATGCCCAGGCAATGGACGACGGCGAAGCCGCGCACCGGACCGGAACCGAAGACGAGCAGCATCAGGCCGACGATCAGCGTGGTGACGTTGGAGTCGAGAATGGTTCCGAAGGCGCGTTCGTAACCTTCCGAGATCGCCGATTGCGGCGTCATGCCGTTGCGCAGTTCCTCACGGATGCGCTCGTTGATCAGCACGTTGGAGTCGATGGCCATACCCAGGGCCAGTGCGATGGCGGCGATACCGGGCAGGGTCAGGGTGGCTTGCAGCAGCGACAGGATGGCCACCAGGAAGAGCAGGTTGGAAGCCAGTGCCACGACCGAAACGACGCCGAAGACGCGGTAATAAATAACCATGAACAGCGCGATGCCGGCAAAGCCCCACAGCGTCGAGTGGAAACCCTTGCTGATGTTTTCGGCACCCAGGCTCGGGCCGATGGTGCGTTCCTCGATGATGTCCATCGGTGCGGCCAGCGAGCCGGCGCGCAGCAGCAGCGCGGTATCGTTGGCTTCGCTGGTGGTCATGCGGCCCGAAATCTGGACGCGGCCACCACCGATTTCGGTACGGATGACCGGTGCGGTGACGACTTCGCCCTTGCCCTTTTCGATGAGCAGGATGGCCATCCGCTTGCCGACGTTTTCGCGGGTCACATCCTTGAAGATGCGGGCGCCGGCGGCATCCAGCGTCAGGTGCACGGCGGCTTCCTGGGTCTGGTTGTCGAAGCCGGGCTGGGCATCGGTCAGGCGGTCGCCGGTCAGCACGACCTGCTTCTTGACCAGCAGCGGCTGGCCGCCGCGTTCGTTATAGACCTCGGTGCCGAAAGGCGGGTTGCCGCCCATGGCGGCTTCGAGCGCGCCCGGACTGTCGTCGACCATGCGGATTTCCAGCGTCGCGGTGCGCCCCAGGATGTCCTTGGCCTTGGCCGTGTCCTGCACGCCAGGCAACTGGACGACGATGCGGTCGAGGCCCTGCTGCTGGATCACCGGCTCGGCGACGCCGAGTTCGTTGATCCGGTTGTGCAGGGTGGTGATGTTCTGCTTGAGCGCGAATTCGCCGATGCGTTTCTGCGCTTCCGGCTTCAGGGTTGCCACCAGACGCGGTTCGGCGGCATCGCCCTGCTCGCTGAGGGCGAGGTCGGGCTGGTTGTCACTGATGGCGTTGCGGGCCTTGTCGCGGGTTTCGACATCGCGGAACTTGACGACCAGGCGCTCGCCTTCGCGATTGACGCCGCTGTGGCGCAGGTTCTTGTCGCGCAGGATGGTGCGCAGGTCGGCCGAGGTCGAGTCGAGGCGCTTGGTCAGCGCGCCCTTCATGTCGACCTGGAGCAGGAAGTGCACGCCGCCGCGCAGGTCGAGGCCGAGGTACATCGGCAGCGCATGCAGCGAGCTCAGCCAGTGCGGCGAGGCCGGCAGCAGGTTGAGGGCGACGACGTATTGCGGGTCGGTTGCGTCCGGGTTGAAGGCCTTTTCCAGGATGTCCTTGGCCTTCAGCTGGGTGTCGGTGTCCTTGAGGCGGGTCTTGACGCCATTGGTATCGAGCTGGATGCCATCGTGGGTGATCCCGGCGGCCTTGAGTGTCTCTTCGACGCGGGCCTGGGCGCGGGCATCGACCTTGATCGTGGCCTTGGCGCTGGAAACCTGCACGGCCGGCGACTCGCCGAAGAAATTGGGCAGGGTGTAGATGAAGCCCAGCACCAGCGCGATGGCGACGGTGATGTACTTCCAGAGTGGGTAGCGATTCATAGCGGCTTCAAAGCGAAAAAGGCGGCCAGCGGCCGCCTTCGGGGGTGATTACAGCGATTTCAGCGTGCCCTTCGGCAGAACCAGGCCGATGGCCGGCTTCTGAACGACCACTTCGGTCCCTTCGGCGATCTCGACGGTGACGTAGTTGTCGCCGACCTTGGCGATCTTGCCGACGATGCCACCCTGGGTAACGACTTCGTCACCCTTGGCGAGGGCGGCGAGCAGCGCCTTGTGTTCCTTGGCCTTCTTCATTTGCGGGCGAATCATCAGGAACCACAGCACGACGAACATCAGGATCATCGGCAGCAGTTGCATGAAGCCGCCGGTCGGGTCGGCGGCGCCAGCGGTTTGGGCGTGGGCAAGGCTAATCATTGACGTAACTCCGGATAACTAAAATTCAGAACGCAGGATTCTATCACTGGCCCGATGAACGATCGCGGGCAAAGGCGGCGGACCAGGCGTCCAGCGTGCCGGCCTCGATCGCGGCGCGCATCTCGGCCATGATGGTTTGATAGAAATGCAGATTGTGGATGGTGTTCAGCATGCCACCGAGAATCTCGCCGTTGCGGAAGAGGTGGTGCAAATAGCCGCGGCTGAACTGGGTGCAGGTATAGCAGGTGCAGGACGGGTCGAGCGGCCCGGTATCGGTCTTGTAGCGGGCGTTCTTGATCTTGACGTCGCCGAAGCGGGTGAACAGGTGGCCGTTGCGGGCGTTGCGGGTCGGCATCACGCAGTCGAACATGTCGATGCCGTTCTTGACGCCATTGACCAGGTCTTCCGGCGTACCGACGCCCATCAGGTAGCGCGGCTTGTGGGCCGGCATGCGCGGCGCGGTGTGGGCCAGGATGCGGGCCATGTCTTCCTTCGGCTCGCCGACCGAGAGACCGCCGATCGCCATGCCGTCGAAACCGATCTGGTCGAGGCCGGCCAGCGACTCGTCGCGCAGGTCTTCGTACATGCCGCCCTGGATGATGCCGAACAGGGCGTTGTTGTTTTCCAGTCGGTTGTGTTCGTCGCGCGAGCGTTGCGCCCAGCGCATCGACATGCGCATCGACTTGGCGGCTTCCTCGCGGCTGGCCGGGTAGGGCGTGCATTCGTCGAAAATCATCACGATGTCGGAGTTCAGCACCTTCTGGATCTGCATCGAGATTTCCGGGGTCAGGAACAGCTTGGCGCCGTCGTGCGGCGAGCTGAACTTGACGCCTTCCTCGGTGATCTTGCGCATGGCGCCAAGCGAGAAGACCTGAAAGCCACCGGAGTCGGTGAGGATGGGCTTCTGCCAGTTCATGAAGTCATGCAGGCCCTGGTGGGCCGCAATGACATCCAGCCCCGGGCGCAGCCAGAGGTGGAAGGTGTTGCCCAGGCAGATCTGCGCGCCGATGTCGTGCAGCGAAGCGGGGGTCATCGCCTTGACCGTGCCATAGGTGCCGACCGGCATGAAGACGGGGGTCTGGACGACGCCGTGGTTCAGGGTCAGGGTGCCGCGACGGGCCAGGCCGTCGGTTTTCAGGAGTTCATACTGCATCGGATTTTTCCAGAAGCATGGCATCGCCATAGCTGAAGAAGCGGTAGCCGTCGGCCACGGCGTGCGTGTAGGCGGCGCGGATGGTGTCGTAGCCGGCAAAGGCCGAAACGAGCATGAGCAGGGTCGATTTCGGCAGGTGGAAATTGGTGATCAGCCGGTCGACCACTTTGAAGCGATAGCCCGGCGTGATGAAAATGGCCGTTTCGTCGCTGCCGGTGCGTACTGTGCCGTCGGCATTGCCGGCTGACTCGAGCGCCCGCAGGCTGGTCGTGCCGACCGCGATGACCCGGCCGCCAGCGGCGCGGGTGGCGGCAATGGCCTCGGCGGTGGCCGGCGGGATTTCGAAGCGTTCGCTGTGCATGCGGTGGTCGGCGATCTTCTCGACGCGCATCGGGCGATAGGTGCCGGCGCCGACATGCAGGGTCAGGAAGGCGGTCTGGATGCCCATGCCGCGCAGGTGGTCGAGCATTGCGTCGTCGAAGTGCAGGCCGGCGGTGGGCGCGGCGACGGCCCCCGGTTCGCGGGCATAGACCGTCTGGTAGCGCGTCTCGTCGGCGCCTTCGGCCGGATGTTCGATATAGGGTGGCAGCGGCAATTTGCCGTAGCGCTCGGACAGGGTCCAGAAATCGCTGGGGTCGAGCAGTTCAAGGGCGAAAAAATCGCCATCGGTGCCGGTCCGGCCGGTCATGCGCACGGTGAACGCATCGGCCAGGTTGAGCAGGCAGCCCGCCTTGGGCGCCTTGCTGGCGCGGATCTGGCAGATCGCATGCTTCGCGTCGACGATGCGTTCGAGCATGATCTCGACTTGGCCGCCGGTTTCCTTCTGGCCGAAGAAACGTGCCTTGATCACCCGCGTATCGTTGAAGACCAGCAGATCGCCGGCCTTGAGCAGGCCGGGCAGGTTGGCAAAGCGCAGATCGTCGAGTTTCTCGCCGCAAACGTGCAGCAGGCGGCTACCGGTGCGCTCGGACGCCGGATGTTGAGCGATCAGTTCAGGGGGGAGGGGGAAGTCGAAGTCGTCGACGGTCAACGACATGGGCAGTATCCGCTGGAAAGAAACAAAAACGGCCTTCCGTGAGGAAAGCCGCTTTGTATAAAACTGGTGCCCCGAGCCAGACTCGAACTGGCACACCTTTCGGCGGCGGATTTTGAATCCGCTGCGTCTACCGATTCCGCCATCGGGGCGAATGGAGGCGGCATTATCCCTGAATCACTTCTTAGATTCAAGCGATTCCTTGCATGGAAAGGATTGGGATAGCGCGCTGGCGACAAAAGTCGCCGTGCTGCCGCTTGGGTTGGGCGGCAAATGTTCGAAGCGGGCGAGGACGGCGCGGACCAGGCGGGGCGTCAGGTCGCTTTCGTTGGGTAGGCAGAAGGCACCGATCCGCACCCCGATCTTGTCGGCCAGGTAGTCGCTGATCGCATAGCCGTCGGCAAAGCCGGCGACGTAGGAGATGCAGCGCCCGCTTTTCAGCGACTCGTAGGGGTCGCTGGCCTTTTTGTTGGCATAAAGCTCATCGGCTGCCTGGCAGTCTTCGTGCAGGTCCTTGATCGTGTAGGCCTGCGCCGAGGTCGCGCAGCCAAGGGCGAGGAGCAAGATCGCGAGGTGTTTGCAATTCACTTTTCGAACCAGTTCAGTTTGTCGTGCAATCCGACCACGCTGCCGACGACGATCAATGCCGGGGGCTTGATTCCGGATTCGGCGATGCGTTGGGGCAGGGTGCCCAGTGTGGCGAGCAGGGTCTGCTGCGTCTGCATGCTGCCGTTGCGGATCACTGCGGCCGGGGTCAGCGAAGGCAGGCCGTGGTTGATCATCTGGCGGCAGATTTCGCTGGCAGCACCGATTCCCATGTAGAACACGACGGTTTGCCGGGGGCGGGCGAGCGCCGGCCAGTCGAGATTGACCGTGCCATCCTTGAGGTGGCCGGTGACGAAGGTCAGCGACTGGGCGTGATCACGGTGCGTCAATGGGAAGCCGGCATAGGCGGCGCAGCCGGCAGCGGCCGTGACACCGGGCACGACTTCGAAGGGAATGCCTGACTCGACCAGCGTTTCCAGTTCTTCGCCGCCGCGCCCGAAGATGAAGGGGTCGCCGCCCTTGAGACGGACCACCGACATGCCTTCGCGCGCCAGCTCGACCAGCAGGTTGTTGATCGAATCCTGCGGCAGGGTGTGTTTCGAGGCTTCCTTGCCAGCATAGATGCGGCGGGCGTCCGGGCGGGCCAGGTCCATGATGCCGTCGCCGACCAGATGGTCATAGACCAGTGCGTCGGCTTGCGCAATCAGACGGGCGGCCTTGACGGTCAGCAGATCGGGATCGCCGGGGCCGGCACCGACCAGCCAGACTTTGCCGGGAGTAAGAGCGTGTTGAGTATTCATCGTGTATTTGCACCTTTGGGCGGCCATCCTAATGCCGGATTCCGCGCCTGCCAATAGCAGGGGCACAACAAAGGGGTGCGGTTAGTTATTTAGTATTAGTCGCATAGTTCGAAGGTATTATAAGTATCTGAATATAAGAATGTTTTTCTGGATGAAAGCTTGATGGGAATCAAGGATGCGGGGCGGGTAGAGGTTCAACCTTGCGCCCATCGCGTTGGGGATTGGACGCGTCGAATTTCATTCTAGGAGAGGAAAGATGAAGAAATCTGTAGTGGGGATGATTGCACTGTCCGCCATGGCTGCCGCCATGGGCTCGGCGTTCGCCGACGAGGCCGCCAAGGGACCGGCGATGACGGCGGCTGAGAAGGAGCAGGCCAAGAAGATCTACTTCGAACGGTGTGCCGGTTGCCACGGCGTGTTGCGTAAAGGCGCCACCGGCAAGAACCTCGAGCCGCACTGGACGAAGAAGGACAAGGACGGCAACGTCACTGAAGGCGGGACGACCAAGCTGGGTCAGAACCGTCTGGAAAAGATCATTGGTTATGGTACCGATGGCGGTATGGTGAATTTCGACGACATCCTGACCAAGGAAGAAATTTCCCTGATGGCCAAGTACATCCAGAACACGCCGGATGTGCCGCCCGAGTACAGCTTCAAGGACACGCTGGATTCCTGGAAGGTGATCGTGCCGGTCAAGGATAGACCGACCAAGCAGATGAACAACTTCAACCTGAAGAACATGTTCTCGGTCACCCTGCGCGATACCGGCGAAGTGGCGCTGATCGACGGCGACACCAAGGAAATCCGCAGCATCGTCAAGACCGGCTACGCCGTGCATATCTCCCGTCTTTCCGCATCCGGCCGTTATGTATACGTGATCGGTCGCGACGGTCGTTTGAGCCTGATCGACCTGTGGATGGAAAAGCCGGCCGTGGTTGCCGAAGTCAAGATCGGTTTCGATGCCCGCTCGGTCGATACCTCCAAGTTCAAGGGCTTCGAGGACAAGTACGCCATCGCCGGTTCCTACTGGCCGCCGCAGTACGTGATCATGGACGGCGATACGCTGAAGCCGCGCAAGGTCGTCTCGACCCGCGGCATGACGGTGGATGGCGAATACCATCCGGAACCGCGCGTCGCCTCGATCGTTGCCTCTTTCATCAAGCCGGAATGGGTCGTCAATATCAAGGAAACCGGGCAGATCCTGCTGGTCGATTACTCTGATATCGAGAACCTGAAGACCACCACCATCGCCTCCGCCAAGTTCCTGCATGACGGCGGCTGGGATGCTTCGAAGCGTTACTTCCTGGTGGCGGCCAATGCCTCCAACAAGATTGCTGCCGTTGATACCAAGACCGGCAAGTTGGCCGCGCTGGTCGATGTCGCCAAGATTCCTCACCCGGGTCGTGGTGCCAACTTCGTACATCCGAAATTTGGCCCAGTGTGGACCACCGGCCACCTTGGCGCCGATGTGCTGACCCTGATCAGCACGCCGTCCGAGAAGAAGTCGGATGCCAAGTACAAGGAATACAACTGGAAGGTGGTGCAGGAGGTCAAGCACGTACCGGGCAATCTCTTCGTCAAGACGCATCCGAAGTCGGCCAACCTGTGGGCAGATTCGCCGCAGAACCCGGAAAAGGAACTGGCTGAATCGGTTTCCGTCTGGGACAAGTCGGACCTCTCGAAGCCGAAGGCCATCCTGAACGTGGCCAAGGATTCCGGCTTGCCGGAAACCAAGGCGACCAAGCGCGCGGTGCATCCGGAATACAGCGCCGACGGCAAGGAAGTCTGGATTTCGCTGTGGGGCGGCAAGGTCGACCAGTCGGCCATCGTCGTTTATGACGATGCGACGCTCAAACTCAAGCGCGTGATCACCGATCCGAAGATGATCACCCCGACCGGCAAGTTCAACGTCTTCAACACGCAGCACGACATCTACTAAACATGGCCTGAAGGCTTGAAGAACAAACGGGGGCCGGGTGCCCCCGTTCCGTCTGAAAACAGGAGAACAATCGATGTACAAGAAATCCATTTCCCTGGTCCTGGCTGGTGCCTTCCTCGCGCTCGGCTCCTCGCTGGCCGCTGCTGCACCGGACTGGAGCAAGGTGCCAAAGACCGACCTGCATGTCTTCCATCCCGGCGTTGCACCGCTGGAGTGGGTGCAAGGCAAGGGCGAACATAGTGGCGCAAGCGGTCTGAAGAAGGGTGAGGCCTGTGCCGGCTGCCATATCGAGGACGGCAAGCTCAGTCTTGACCTGAAGCGCCTGGCGAGCAAGGAAATGGAACCCAAGGGCGCGCCCAAGACGATGACCTATCCGGTCGGCGTCCAGGCTGCCTACGATGCCACCAATCTCTATCTCCGCCTGACTTTCAAGGCGCCGGCCGGTGGAGCCGATCATTCGGACAAGGATAACGATCTCAAGGCAACGGTGATGTTCCCCAACGACAAGGTGCCGATGGGTGACCAGGTTGGCTGTTGGGCAACCTGTCACAAGGATGCGCGGACCATGCCGGGAGCCGATGAAAAGAAAACCAAGCATGTCTCGGCAGGAGCCTACGACCTGATGCAATGGCGTAGTGGCAACGGTGGCAAGGCCAGCGATGGCATGGTCAGCGACAAGCGCAACATGGATGGCGGCAAGGCCGGTGTAACCGCTGAGGCCAGCAAGGCCGGCGACGTGTGGACCGTGACCTTCACCCGCAAGCTGGCGGGTGGGGTCAATCTGGTGCCGGGCAAAGCCGTTCCCTTCGGTATCGCCATTCACGCCGATAACGCAGCCGGTCGTTTCCATCACGTTTCCTTTGGCCATAAGCTGGGTCTCGGTGCCGATGGCGACGTGAAGGCGGTCAAGCAATAAGGCCGAGTCGCGTGCGGATGTCGATACGCCGTGCATCCGTCTGGCCGATGCTGGTCTGGCTGCTGTGCAGCTTGCCGGCTTCGGCCGCATCGCCCGATCCGGCGCGCCAGGCGGAGTTGATCCGTCTGCTGCGCCAGGATTGCGGCTCCTGTCACGGTATGACGCTGAAGGGCGGGCTCGGGCCGGCTTTGTTGCCGGCCACGCTGAACGAAAAGCCGGCTGAAGGCCTGGCCGCGACGATTTATCATGGCCGGCCGGGGACGCCGATGCCACCCTGGAAGCAGTTCATGTCCGAGGCGGAAGCAGCCTGGCTGGTCGAACTCCTGATGAGCGGAACTCTCAAATGAAACTCCTGCGCCTGTTCTGCGGCCTTGTGCTGGTTTCCTTGCTGGCTGCCTGCGCCGGGCCGCAACTGCGCGGCACCGGCGACCTCGGTTTGATCATCGAACGGGCCAGTGGCCGGGTGGCCCTGATCAATACCAGTGCGCAGCAGGTCTATGCCCGCATCGACGGCCTGGGCGACCTGTCGCATGCCTCCGTGGTGTATTCGCGCGATGGTCGCTATGCCTACGTCTTTGGTCGCGACGGCGGCTTGTCCAAGCTCGATCTGCTGGAAGCCCGACTGGTCAAGCGCGTGCTGCAATCGGGCAATGCCATCGGCGGCTCGATCTCGCAGGATGGCCGCATCGTCGTGGCGCAGAACTACACACCGGGCGGTATCAAGGCCTTCGATGCCGAAACCCTCGAACTGCTCTCGGAAGTACCGGCCGAATATGCGCCGGGCCGGTTCTCCAAGGTCGTCGGCCTGGCCGATGTGCCGGGTAACAAGTTTGCCTATGCCCTGTTCGAAGGGGGCGAAATCTGGGTCAGCGATTTTAGTGACCCGAAAAAGCCGGTGACGCAGCGCTTTCCGGCTGGTAAGCAGCCCTACGATGGCTTGGTGACGCCGGATGGGCGTTATTTCCTGGCCGGCCTGTTCGGCGAGGACGGCATCGCACTGCTCGATTTGTGGCAGCCGGAAAAGGGCGCCCGCAAGATTCTCGAAAACTATGGCCGGGGCGAGGAAAAACTGCCGGTCTTCAAGATGCCGCACCTGCGGGGCTGGTCGGTGGCGCAAGGCAAGGCCTACCTGCCGGCGATCGGTCGCCATGAAGTGTTGGTGGTCGATGTCGCGACCTGGCGCGAGGTCGGCCGGATTCCGGTGCGCGGCCAGCCGGTCTTCGTGATGGCCCGGCCGGATGGTCGCCAGGTCTGGGTCAATTTCGCCTTCCCCGACAACGGCAAGATGGATGTCATCGATACCCTGGCCGGGCAGGTCGTGCATGCTTTCGAACCCGGCAAGGGCATCCTCCACATGGAATTCGCGCCGCGTGGGGAAAACGTCTGGCTGTCGGCCCGCGACGATCACAAAGTGCTGATCTACGACACCGCTAACTTCGCCAAACGGGGCGAGATTGCCGCCGACAACCCGTCTGGCATATTCTTTACTTCCCGTGCTGTCCGAATCGGTTTCTGATGTCCGCCAGTTTTGAATTCCGCCTGTTGAACGAGTTCCAGCGCGATTTTCCGCTTTGTCCGGCGCCTTTTGCCGAACTGGCTGCGCGTTTGGGGGTTGCCGAAAAGGCCGTGCTGGGAGGCCTGGAAAAATTGCGGCGAGAGGGCAAGATCTCCCGGGTCGGTGCCGTCTTCGCGCCGAAACGCATCGGCGCCTCGACGCTGGCCGCGATGGCTGTACCCCCGGAGCGTTTGGCCGGGGTAGCGGCGGCGGTGAATCGTTTTGCCGAGGTCAATCACAACTACGAGCGCGAACACCGCTACAACCTCTGGTTTGTGGTGACCGCCGCGAGTGAAGGGCGCTTGCAGGCAAGCTTGAGCGCCATCGAACAGGCGGCCGGCTATGCTTTGCTGGCCCTGCCGATGCTCGAAGAGTTTCATATCGATCTGGGTTTTTGTCTGCAGGGCGAATCGCCCAAGCCCAGGGCAGCAGCCCTGACGGTCGCACCCCGGGTGCCGATCGGCGAGGCGGAGCGGCGACTGGTTTCGGTGCTGCAAGAAGGCTTGCCCTTGTTCATCAGGCCCTTCGCGATGATTGCCGAGCGGATCGGTGCTTCCGAGTCGGAGGTGCTGAAACGCATCGCCGACTGGCTGGAGGAGGGCGCCATCAAGCGCTTTGGAGTCGTCGTCCGGCACCATGAGTTGGGGTACACGGCCAATGCCATGTTGGTACACGACATTCCGGATGAACTGGTCGGCGAAGTCGGCCGGGCGCTCGCCGAGGAGCAGGCGGTAACCTTATGTTACCGGCGGCCACGTCGCTTGCCGGACTGGCCGTATAACCTGTTTTGCATGATCCACGGTCGTGAACGCGGCGAGGTTGAGGCGACCATTGCCGCCTTGCGACAGCGTCACGGCCTGCGTGATTGCCAACATGAAGTACTTTTTTCTCTGACCCGTTTCAAACAGAACGGAGCGCGCTATGCCTGAGCTGGACGACCTGGACCGGCGCATCATCGCCTGCATGCAAGGCGATTTCCCCGTGTGTGAAACGCCTTATGCCGAGGTTGCGGTCCAGCTTGGCATTGCCGAAGATGAACTGATCGGGCGTTTGCGTGCCTTGCTCGAGCGCAAGGTGCTGACCCGCTTTGGTCCGATGTATCAGGTCGAGCGAATGGGCGGGGCGTTCGTCCTGGCTGCGCTGGCCGTACCCGAAGTCGATTTCGAATCAGTCTGCGCCCGGGTGAACGCCTTCCCGGAAGTGGCGCATAACTATCGTCGCGAGCACGTACTGAACATGTGGTTTGTTCTTGCTACCGAAACGCAGGACGGAATTGCCGAGGCGATTGCCGGCATCGAACGGGCGACCGGCTTGCCGGTATATGCCTTTCCCAAGGAGCGCGAGTATTTCGTCGAAATGAAGCTCGAGGTGCGGCAGTAATGGATGAGATCGATCGGGCCCTGATTTTCGCCACCCAAGGCGGATTGCCCCTGGAGCCGCGCCCTTACGCGGCGATCGCGGAGCGCGTCGGGATCAGCGAACAGGATGTCATGGCACGCTTGCAAGCCATGTTGGCGGATGGCGTCATCCGCCGTATCGGCGCCGTGCCCAATCATTATGCGATTGGCTGGACGGCGAACGGCATGACGGTCTGGGATGTGGACGATGCCTTGGTCGATACTCTGGGTGAGCAGGTTGGTGGCTTGGCTTTCGTGACGCACTGTTATCGCCGTCCGCGCGCCTTGCCCGCCTGGCCCTACAATCTCTTTGCCATGGTGCATGGCGCTTCGCGCGAGGAGTGCGCAGTCAAGGCAGAGGAAATTCGGCGCCTGCTGGGGACAGCCTGTCGCACCAGCGATATTCTCTATTCGACGAAAATCCTGAAGAAGACCGGCTTGCGTATCGGCCGTTGAGGTTCGGCTTTCACGGGGGCGAACCCAGCCATTTGAGAATGCACTGGTAAAGAGCCAGCGGCTCGACCGGCTTGGCGACGAAATCGTTCATGCCGGCTTCGATGCAGCGCCTCTTGTCTTCGCTGAACGCATTCGCCGTCATGGCAATGATCGGGGTGTGGGCGTGCTGCGGCTGGGTCCGTATCCGTCGTGTCGCACTCAGGCCGTCGAGTTGTGGCATCTGCATGTCCATCAGGATCAATCGGTAGTCGGTCTGGCCGGCTCGTTCGCACGCCTTGAGTCCGTCCTCGGCGTAATCGACGAGCAGACCGAGCTCGCTGAGCAGGGTCTGGGTGATTTCCCGATTGGTCGGCTCATCCTCGGCGAGCAGGATGCGAGTGCCGCGATGGGCTTGACGGAGGATGTCTTCCACTTCCGACAAGGGGCAGATGGGGTGCTGCGGATCGATTGGCGGACCTTTCGGCAAGCGCACGGTGAACCAGAAAATACTCCCTGCGCCTTCCTGACTGCTGGCACCGGCATCGCCGCCCATCAACTGGGCCAGTTTGCGTGTGATGGCGAGGCCCAGACCAGTACCGCCGTATTTGCGGGTCATCGTATTGTCAGCTTGTTCAAAGGCTGAGAACAGGCGTGGCATGGCCTGGGCGGGGATGCCGATTCCGCTGTCGGCGACCTCGAAGTAAATCATTGCGCTGTCGGCGTTTTCGCTCAGCAGCTTTGCACCCAGGCGGACGAAACCCTTCTCGGTGAACTTGATGGCATTGGTTGCATAGTTGAGCAGGGCCTGTTGTAGTCGGGTCGGATCGCCCAGCAGGCCGTCCGGAAGGGGCCCTGCTTCTATGCCGAGGTGCAGGTTTTTGGCATCGGCACGATCCTGCAGGATGGAAACCACGGTGTCGAGCACGGTCCGGATATCGATCGGGACTTCCTCCAGAGAGAATTTCCCGGCTTCGATCTTGGAGAGTTCGAGGATGGCATTGATGATCGCCAACAGGTGTTCGCTGGCTCCTTGCAGTTTGCTCATGCGTTCCTGCTGTTCGGGAGACAGCCCGTTGCGGCGGATCATGTGAGCCATGCCGGTGATGGCGTTGAGCGGTGTCCGGATTTCGTGCGACATGTTGGCCAGGAAGGCACTCTTCGCGATATTTGCTGTTTCGGCCGCCTCCTTGGCACTGAGCAGTTCCGCTGTCCGCTCGTTGACGACATCTTCCAGATGCAGGCGGTGGAGTTCCAGGTCTCTCTCGGCGCGCTTCCGTTCGCTGATGTCGATGTCGATACAGTACATTTCAGGCTCGCCGTTGCTGCCATTCAGCATGATATGGCTTGAGAAGACTTCGACCGGTTCCCCGTTGGCCCGGCGCAATGTCAGTTCGCCCGCCGGGATGGCCGGCCCGCCGGATACCCAGGCCGAGGTCAGGCGAACAACCTCGGCGCGCATTGCTTCGGGAATGATCAGGTCTTCCAGTCGGGCCCCCAGCGCCGCTTCGCGGCGGTAGCCGTAGAGCGTTTCGCTGGCCTTGTTCCAGAAGATGACTTGCCGATTGCGATCGTAGCCCTGCACAGAGATGGCAGGCACGTGTTCGAAGATCGTGCGGAAACGTTCTTCGCTCTCGCGCAGGGTTCTTTCCTGCTTGAGTTCCTCGGTGATATCGATGCTCAGGCTGACCAGTGCGACCGGTTCGCCGTATTCGTTGCGTTTGACCGACTTGAGTACCCGCAGGTCGTGGACCTGGCCATCGCTGAACGGCAATTGCAATTGGGTAACGGTGATTTCCCTTGCGTGCCACGCCTCGCGGTCGGCCGCGATGAGAGGTCCGCGAAATTCCAGGGGGATCAAGTCGGCATAATGCGCCGCGGCGAGAAAGCGACTTTCGGTAATCCCCGTCGCCTGGCAAAAGGCCTTGTTCACGAAAGAGAGCTTGCCGCCAACGTCCTGTAGCCAGATGCCGATGGGGGCGGTGTCGAGAATCAGTTGGAGGGTTTGGCGTTCCCGTTGCAAAGCTTGTTCGGCCAGGACCTTGTCGGTAATGTCGCGGGCGACGCCGAATAGACCGATGATTTCGCCTCGACTGTCGCGAATCGGGTATTTCCTGTTATCGACCCAGCCCTGGCGCCCATCCTTGCCTAGCGTTTTCTGGATTTCCCGGGCGACCGGTGCGCCGGCAAAGATCTGCTTTTCGAGGCGGTAGTAATGGTCGGCGAAGGCCTCAGGAAAAATGTCGTAGTCGGTTTGGCCGAGCAAGTCAGACCAATGTTCACTTGGCGCAGTCACCGCGACCAGGGTTTGGCTGGCACCGGTCAGCACATGATTGCGGTCCTTGAAATAGATGTAATCATCGGTCATTTCAAGCATCGCCCGGAAGTTCGCTGCCAGGTCTTCGGCGGCCAGCGGCAAGGCGAGACTCTTCGCATCCTGCAGAACCAGGTTCAGTACCGGACAGGCATCGTTGCCCATTTCCTTGCGATAGATGCCCTTGACGCAACGAATGCGGCCATCGGCGTGGCGGAGGCGGAAATTGACGTTGCCATCGAGAGAAATGGGGGGCGAGGCAAACAGGCTGGCAGCGATATCGGAATCATCGGCGTGGATCAGGGCCGGCAGGGCAATTTGCGCACCCAGGAAGTCCTCGGGTGGATAGCCGAGGAGAGCGAGGACTCCCTCGCTCACTGCGCGCACCGGCATCGCCTCGGTCAGCACGATCGTGAAGTGTGCTTCCACGACTGGGCGGCCAACTATCTGGATCATGCTTTTCCCCGCTAAACCGTGACAGGTTATGACAACGAGCACATTCGATTCCCCCGGTAAGCATAACGCTTAGCTCGTGATTTGTGGCGAAAGGGAATCCGGTCAGGGTGAAAAGAGGCGATTCGCGATGTGTCTTGTGGTGATCCGCGGGCACAAATGACGAAGCCCGGCGGAGGCCGGGCTTCGTACGGCTGATGACGCGATCAGTTTGCTTCGGCGATACGCGTGGCGATGTGTGCCAGCGCCTCTTCCACCTGGTCGATCAGGATCAGGCACAGATCGCCGGGTTGCAGGCGGCTCAAGGCGGTATCGATGGCGATGAATTCGCCGGTGATGGCGTCGATCTGTTTGGTTCGACTGGCGTTGGCCAGACCTTCGCGGAGCAGGGCGATGACTTCGCCATCTTCCCGACCACGTTGGCAGGCATCCTGATAAAGCACGACATCGTCGAAGGCTTCGCCGAGGATTTCGGTTTGCTGCCGGATGTCGTCGTCGCGCCGGTCGCCGGCGCCGCTGATCACCACTGAGCGCCGCTTGGCCGGCATGTTCTCGATGGCATTGACCAGGGCCTGGATGGCATCCGGGTTGTGACCGTAATCTGCAATCAGGGTGGCGCCCTTGTAATCGAAAACGTTGAAGCGGCCGGGGGCGGTCGCCGAATCGCTGACGAAGTTGGCCAGCGCTTGCTCGATGATCGCCCAGTCATAGCCCAGGGCCCAGCCGGTGGCGATGGCCGCCATGGCGTTTTCGACCTGGAAGCCGATCGTGCCGTTGCGGGTCAGCGGGACATTGGCCAGCGGAATGCGGTGTTTCTTGCGGCCTTCGCCGCAGATGATGGCATCGCGTTCGACGTAAATGACACGCTTGCCCTGGGCGCGGTGGGTGGCCAGGACCGGATTCATCCGGTCGCGGGCGAAGAAGATGATCTCGCCCTGGCAATGGTGGGCCATTGCCGCGACCACCGGGTCGGCTGCATTGAGGACGGCGGTGCCGTTCGGGGCCACGTTTTCGACGATGACACGCTTGACCACGGCCAGTTCGTCGACGGTGGTGATGAAGTTGAGACCGAGGTGGTCGCCGATGCCGATGTTGGTGATGACGGCCACGTCGCACATATCGAAGCCGAGACCTTCGCGCAAGACACCGCCGCGGGCGGTTTCGAACACGGCGGCATCGACGTCGGGGTGGAGCAGGACGTTACGGGCGCTGCGCGGACCGCTGCAGTCACCGTCGTCAGTGCGACGGCCTTCGATATAGACGCCATCGGTGCTGGTCATGCCGACGCGCAGCCCCTTGCTTTCGAAGATGCGGCCGATCAGGCGGCTGGTTGTCGTCTTGCCATTGGTGCCGGCGATGGCGACCACGGGGATACGGGCATTGTCGCCATCCGGGAACATCATGCCGACGATGGCTTCGCCGACGGCACGGCCCTTGCCGAACGAGGGGTCGAGGTGCATGCGCAGGCCGGGTGCGGCATTGACTTCGACGATGCCGCCACCCTGGTCTTCCAGCGGCTTGTGAATGGTGTCGCAGACGACGTCGATGCCGGCAATGTCGAGGCCGACGGTCTGGGCAGCAGCCACGGCGGCGGCAGCCAGTTCCGGATGCACGTCGTCGGTGACGTCGGTTGCTGTGCCGCCGGTGGACAGGTTGGCATTGTTGCGCAATACGACGCGGACGCCGCGCGGTGGCACCGATTCGGCGCTATAGCCTTGCTCGGCGAGGCGGGCGAGGGCGATCTCGTCGAAACGGATCTTGGTCAGCGAGGTGGCGTGACCGTCGGAGCGGCGCGGGTCGCTATTCACGATGTCGACCAGCTCGCGCACGGTATGAGTGCCGTCGCCGACCACCAGCGGCGGATCGCGGCGGGCGGCGGCGATCAGCTTGTCACCGATGACCAGGAAACGCCAGTCGTGGCCGGAGAGGTATTTCTCGACCAGGATGTCGTCGCGGAATTCGATGGCCAGGTTGTAGGCACGGCGGACCTGCTCTTCGCTCGTCAGGTTGACCGAAATCCCCTTGCCCTGGTTGCCGTCCTGCGGCTTGACGACAACCGGCAGGCCGATTTCCTGGGCCGCTGCCCAGGCATCATCCTCGTCCTCGACCGGGCGGCCGCGCGGTACGGCGACGCCGGCGGCGTGCAGCAGCTTCTTGGTCAGCTCTTTGTCCTGGGCGATGGCTTCGGCAATGGCGCTGGTGAAACTGGTTTCGGCTGCCTGAATGCGCTTCTGCTTGCTGCCCCAGCCAAACTGGACCAGGCTGCCCTGGGTCAGGCGGCGGAAAGGGATGCCGCGCGCGACAGCGGCGGCGACAATCGATCCGGTCGATGGTCCGAGGCGAATGTCTTCGTCCAGGTCACGCAGTTCCTTGAGTGTGCCTTCAAGGTCGAACGGCGTGTCATTGAGCGCTGCTGCGCAGAGTTGTTCGGCGCGTTCGAAGGCAAGGCGCCCGACATCTTCCTCGGTGTATTCGACGACGACCTGGTAAACCCCTTGGTCTACCGTCTGCGCCGTCCGGCTGAAGGTGACCGGGCAGCCGGCCTGGGCTTGCAGGCCAAGTGCCGCGAATTCCAGCGCATGCGCCATCGAGACGGTGTCGAGGTGGTCGGACGGGATCAGGTCGCCCAGTTCAGGAAAGCGCTCGCGCAGGCGCGCTTCGAAATTGGGCAATTCGGAAATGGCGCACTCGGCTCCTTCGCAGGTGACGATGGCCTGAATCGCGGTGTGGCGACTCCACAGATTGGGGCCGCGCAGGGCGCGGATGCGGGAAACGTCCATGACGCTCTAGTCCTTGTTATTTCCGGGCGGACGCCGGCTTGTTGTGGCTCAGCGGCAGCATCGCTGCCGGATCGGGCAGTTCGAGGCCGTAGGTCTTCAGACCGGTCTTGATTACTTCCTGGGTCAGGCCGAGCGCCCAGCCGGCCGCAACGGCGGCAAGCAGGTTGGCGATCGCATTCGGCTGCTTGTCCTTGCCGATGATCGGTGCATCGCCCAGGCGGCAGAGACGGATCTCGTCCTTGCCCGAGGCCAGCGTGACCCGCCCTTCGGCGATATAAACGCCGCGCTTGCCTGCGGCCAGGTGGGCGGCCATGGCCGGGGCACCGGCGGTGCTGGCAAAGAAGATCACTTCGCCGTCGCAGAGCTCGGCAAAGTCGGCGACCAGTTCGTCTTCGGCATTCAGAACGGCATGGCCGCTGGGCAGCACGACATCGACCTGGGTCCGGTAGATCGAACGCGGTGTCGTGTAGTACTCGCCGCCGGTCGGTTGGACGTCCCAGCGGGAGAGGTCTTCTTCGTCCGAAACGATGTTGGTGACGATGCCGACCGAGCAACGGTCGTAAGGCAGGCCTTCGCCGAGGATGACTTCGGCGCCGTTTTCGATCACGGCAGCCTGGACGCTGCGATTGAGCAGTAAGCGACGGCCACCTTCCCAATTGGCCGCATTGCTTTTCTGGACTTGGCGACGTCCCAGGAAAATGCCGTCGCTGCTGGCCAGGCCAGCGTGTTGGCCGGAGAGGTAAAGCAGATGGGCGACCAGTTTGGCGACGGTGGTCTTGCCGTGGGTGCCGGTCACGCCGACCAGCGGCACGCGACCGCGTTCGCCGGCGCCAAACAGGTTGTCCACGATGGCCTGGCCGACCGGACGCGGCTTGCCGATGCCCGGCTTGATGTGCATGAGCAGGCTGGGGCCGGCATTGACTTCGACGATGGCGCCGCCTTGCGGTCCCAGCGGTTGGGAAATGTCCTTGCACACCAGATCGATGCCGGCAATGTCGAGACCGACGATGCGGGCAGCCAGTGCGGCGGTACGGGCCGTTTCCGGATGAACTTCGTCGGTACAGTCGAAGGCGTGGTTGGCATTGCGCTGGATCAGCACTTCGCGGCCGGCGGCCGGAATCGATTCGCCGCTCAGGCCCTGGCGTTCCAGTTCCATGCGGGCGGCGGTATCGATGCGGATGATCGAGAGCGGATGCAGTTCGGTGGTGCCACGGCGCGGATCGGTATTGATCTGGCTGTCGATCAGCATCTGGACGGTCGATTGGCCGTCGCCGGTGACGGTGATCAGGTCGCTGCGGTTGGCGGCGACCAGTTTGCCGCCGACCACCAGCAGGCGATGTTCGATACCCTGGATGGAGCGCTCGACAAGCACGCCGGAGCCTTCTTCGACGGCAATGGCGTAAGCCTTGGCCACTTCTTCCTTGCTGGTCAGGTCGATGAAGACGCCGCGGCCGTGATTGCCGTCGGTCGGCTTGACGACGACCGGGATGCCGATGTCTTCGGCGGCTTCCCATGCGTCTTCCGGGCCGTCGACCTCACGGCCTTCCGGAATCGGCACGCCGCAGGACGAAAGCAGGGTCTTGGTGAGGTCCTTGTCGCGCGAAATGGTTTCGGCGATGGCGCTGGTCTGGTCGGTTTCCGCCGTCCAGATGCGGCGCATGGCAGCCCCGTAGCCAAGTTGTACCAGGTTGCCGTCGTCGAGCAGGCGGATGGCCGGGATGCTGCGTGCTTCGGCAGCATTGACGATGGCGGCAGTCGAGGGGCCGAGATATTTGCGATCGACGCGGCGCCGCATGGTGCTGGTCGCTTCGGCCATGTCGAAGGGCTCGTCATTGACGGCGGCGAGAATGAGCTTGATACCGAGTTCGAGGGCGAGACGGGTGCAATCTTCCTGAAAGTTGCTGATCGCCAGCTTGTAGACGCCACGTTCGGTAGTTTCCCGCGTCCGCCCGAAGCCATCGGGCAGTCCGCCCAAGGTCATCAGTTCGAGGGCGACATGTTCAAGCACATGGCCGATCCAGGTGCCTTCGTCGAGGCGGCGCAGGAAACCGCCGCGTTCGTCGTAGTTGCAGCGGTGCTCGACCAGCGAGGGCAACCAGGCGGTCAGTCTTTCGGTGAAACCGGGGAGTTTGTTGCTCGGATAGTCTTCAAATTCGCCGATGTCGATCCACGCTTCGAGCGCGGGGGGGTAGGTCCAGATACTCGGGCCACGCAGGGAAATGATGTCCCGAATGATGATGTCTTTTTTGCTCATGCTTGTTTCGCCCGGCTCCGTTCCACGGTGAAAATTGTTATTGGGGCAGCTGATAATTATTAACGCTTTCGCCAGTCAGTGGGCTGACCTGTGACAAAAAAATGTCACCAATCGCTACCCTCTGTTACAGACGAACGCCTAAAGGAAGCGGTCGAGCAGCTTGCGGCTGTGACGGTCAAGTTGCGTCAGGTCGCGGATCAGGAACTCGATGCCGTGGCTGTCGGCGATCATCAGGCGCTTGTCCGAGAGGCGCCGGATGTCTTCCTCGCCCTTGAGTGTCAGCTCGGTGCGGCCCCGGTTGGTTCCGACCTCCCAGGTACTCGGGCAGGCGAAGCTCGATACCGAGAGAATCTGGTTGATTTCCGGGACGAACTCGCGACTGGCCAGTTCGGCTTCGATCAGCTGCGCAATATCGGCTGGCAGCTCGGCGAGACGATCGATCCAGGCGACTTCGTGGCCTTCCGTATTGACCAGGGAGAGTCCCTCGGCGGGGGCGGCAATCGGAAAAGTGCGCACCGGCGTGATGCCTTCGTGGCGTTCACCGGCCGGGGTGGTCAGTACCAGTCGGCCGAAAGGGTCGCGCACAAGTTGGAATTGGGAATTCGGCATGCTGTTCTTTTTAGACCGTGACGGTTTTCGGGAGGTCGGGGGCGCGTTGCAATTCCGGTTCGGTATCGACATTGCGGGCCTGCGCCATATACAACTTGTGGTAATGGCCTTCTGCTGCCATCAGTTGGTCATGGTTGCCGATCTCGACAATACGGCCGCGATCCATGACGACCAGGCGATCGGCCTTGCGCAGCGTAGACAGGCGGTGGGCGATGGCGATGGTGGTGCGGCCGCGTACCAGGTTGTCGAGCGCCTTCTGGATTTCCTTCTCGGTCTCGGTGTCGACGGCCGAAGTGGCTTCGTCGAGGATCAGGATGCGCGGGTCGATCAGCAGCGCCCGGGCAATCGAGATGCGCTGGCGCTCGCCGCCGGAGAGGCCCTGGCCGCGTTCGCCGACCAGCGAGTCGTAGCCGTGCGGCAGGCGCAGGATGAACTCGTGGGCATGGGCGGCACGGGCCGCCGCGATGATTTCCTGGCGGGTGGCGTCCGGTTTGCCGTAGGCGATGTTGTCGGCGATGGTGCCGAAGAACAGGAAGGGCTCCTGCAAGACCAGGCCGATATGGCGGCGGAACTCGGCCACCGGCACCGAACGGACATCGACGCCATCGATGAAGACGGCGCCTTCGGTGACGTCGTAGAAGCGGCAGATCAGGTTGACCAGGGTCGATTTGCCCGAGCCGGAATGGCCGACCAGACCGATCATCTCGCCCGGCTGGATAACCAGGTCGACATCGCGGGTGACGGCGCGGGTGCCGTAGCGGAAACTGGCTTTCTTCAGTTCCAGCTGGCCGGTCACCTTTTCCAGATGCACCGGGTTGCTCGGTTCGGGCACGCTGGAGACGTGATCGAGAATGTCGAAAATCCGCTTGGTGCTCGACGCGGCGCGTTGCGTCGCCGAGACGATCCGGCTCATCGAGTCTAGGCGGGTGTAGAAGCGGCCGATGTAGGCGAGGAAGGCGGTGAGCACGCCGACCGTGCTGGCGCCTCGCGATATCTGCCAGATGCCGAAAACCCAGACGACGAGCAGACCGACTTCGGTGAGCAGCGTCACGGTCGGGGTGAACAGCGACCAGGTCTTGTTCAGCTTGTCGTTCATCGCCAGGTTGTGCTCGTTGGCGGCGCGGAAGCGGGCGCCTTCGCGCTTTTCCTGGGCAAAGGCCTTGACGACGCGGATGCCGGGAATGGTGTCGGCCAGCACGTTGGTGACTTCGGCCCAGACACGGTCGATCTTCTCGAAGCCGGTACGCAGTTTTTCGCGGACGAAATGAATCAGCCAACCGATGATCGGTAGCGGCAGCAGGGTGACCAATGCCAGCCAGGGATTGATGCTGAACAGGATGACGGCGGTCATCGCGATCATCAGCACGTCGGTAGCGAAATTGAGCAGGTCGAGCGACAGGAAGATGTTGATGCGGTCGGTTTCGTTGCCGATGCGCGCCATCAGGTCGCCGGTGCGCTTGCCACCAAAATATTCCAGGGACAAGCCGAGCAGGTGATCGTAGGTCTGGGTGCGCAGGTCGCGTCCCATGCGCTCGGAAACCAGAGACAGGATGTAGGTTCGTATCCAGCCCAGGCCCCAGGCCAGGATCGCCGCGCCGAGCAGCCCGCCGAGATAGAGCATGACCAGCGACCAGTCGATCGGCTTGCCGTTCTGGAACGGGATCAGCACGTTGTCCATCAGCGGCATGGTCAGGTAGGGCGGCACCAACTGCGCGGCAGTCGACGCCAGCGTCAGCAGGAAGCCGGTGAGCAACTGCCAGCGGTAGGGCCGGGCAAAACGCCAGAGACGGAACAGGGTCCAGGTCGATGGCGAAACCGAGGTTTCTCGCGTGCAGATCGGACATTCGTCCTCGCCCGGCGGCAGCGGTGCCTTGCATTTTGGGCAGGTATCGTCACCGCTGCGGGCGACTGGCTGGCCGCTGGCCAGGCTGGCCTGGTGCAATTCGAATTCGTTGATTACTCGCAGCGCCGCCAGATTACGGCTCAGGGTATAGCGCCAGACCACCAGGCGGCCTTGTCGGTCGGTCAGTTCGAGCATGCCGACGCCGGCATGGTCAAAATGATTGAGGCTCAACTCGGGGCGCAACGGCCATTCTTGCCAGTCCGTACTGGCCGGATTGCGGGCCAGCAGGCGTTGGTTGGTGACGATGACCAGCCCGCTGGAAAACTGCAGGCGGTTATCGAGGTCGATTTCGATCCAGGCCTGGGTCTTTTCGCCGACGAGCAACTTGGCTTCGACATCGGCTGCCCAGCGGTCGGGGAGAGCCGGTTCGTTGCCGGCGACGGGGGGTGCATTGAGGCTCATTCTGGGAGTATACCGCAAGGGTCGGGGAGCCTGCCTAACGCCCCATTTTCCAGGAGGTTGACGCGTATCAAGGCTTTACGCAGGCGACTGCCATTGAATACGACGACGTCAGAATCAAGGAAAGCCATGTTTCGCATCTCCCAGTACATGCAGGAAATCGCCGAGCCGACGCCGCTCGGGCCCAAGCGCAATCCGCCCGGTCCGGTGGTGATCTGGAACCTGATCCGTCGCTGCAACCTGACTTGCAAGCATTGCTATTCGATTTCTGCCGATACCCACTTCCCCGGCGAGTTGACGACCGAACAGGTTTTCACCGTGATGGACGACCTCAAGGCCTTCCGCGTGCCGGTGCTGATCCTGTCCGGCGGCGAGCCGCTGCTGCGCCCGGACATCTACAGCATTGCCAACCGTGCCCGGCGGCAGGGCTTCTATGTCGGTCTGTCGTCGAACGGTACCTTGATCAATGCCGACAACATCGAGCATATCGCGGCCTGCGATTTCAATTATGTCGGCGTCTCGCTCGACGGCATCGGTGCCACCCATGACCGGTTTCGCCGCTTGGACGGGGCCTTCGAGGCTTCGTTGCGGGGTATCCGGCTATGCCGCGATCTTGGCGTGAAGATCGGCGTCCGCTACACGATGACGCAGGACAATGCCGCTGACCTGCCGGCCTTGCTCAAGCTGGTCGAGGACGAAGGCATCGACCGCTTCTACTTCTCCCACCTCAATTATGCCGGGCGGGGCAACAAGAATCGCAAGGACGATGCACAGCACCAGCTGACCCGCCAAGCCATGGACCTGCTTTTCGATACCTGCTGGGATTACCGGCAGCGCGGCTTGGTCAAGGAATTCACCACCGGCAACAACGATGCCGATGGCGTCTATTTCCTGCACTGGGTACGTCGGCGCTTCCCCGACAAGGCGGCGCATGTCGAGGCCAAGCTGCGCCAGTGGGGCGGCAATTCATCCGGCGTCAACGTCGCCAATATCGATAACCTGGGCAATGTGCATCCCGACACCATGTGGTGGCACCATACCCTGGGCAACGTCAAGGAGCGGCCGTTCTCGCAGATCTGGCCGGATACTTCGGATGCCCTGATGGCCGGGCTCAAGCAACATCCGCGGGCGGTCCAGGGGCGCTGCGGCAGCTGCAATTATTTGCCCGTCTGCAACGGCAATACCCGGGTTCGTGCGTTGCAGCTGACTGGCGATCCCTGGGCCGAAGACCCCGGCTGTTATCTGAGCGACGAGGAGATCGCGGCATGAACTGGAAAATATTGATCCCGGCCGGCTTTGCCGTCTATTTCCTGTTCGGTATGGCGCACCTGGCCGAAGCCGCCGATGCGCAGGCCAACTTCAAGCAGCATTGCGCCTCATGTCACGGTGCCGACCGTCTTGGCGGGCTGGGGCCGGCCCTGTTGCCGGAAAACCTGGCCCGCTTGCGCAAGGCGGAGGCCGAAAAGGTAATCCGCGACGGCCGGCCGGCCACCCAGATGCTCGGGGTCGGGCAGCAACTCTCGGCCGAGGAGGTCAAGGCTCTGGTCGATTACGTCTATGCGCCGATCTCGCCGCTGCCGGTTTGGGGCGAAGCCGAGATCAAGGCTTCGCGCATCGTCAATCACGCGCCGGGCAGCCTGCCGGACAAGCCGCAATTCAGCGCCGATCCGCTCAACCTGTTCGTCGTCGTCGAAAGCGGCGACCACCATGTGTCGATTCTCGACGGCGACAAACTGACGCCGATGCATCGCTTCCCGTCGCGCTATGCCCTGCACGGCGGGCCGAAATTCACGCCGGATGGACGCTACGTCTTTTTTGCCTCGCGCGATGGCTGGGTGACCAAGTACGACCTGTGGAACCTGAAGGTGGTGGCCGAGGTGCGGGCCGGCATCAATACGCGCAATGCGGCGGTGTCGGGCGACGGCAAATGGGTGGCGGTGGCCAACTACCTGCCGCACAGCCTTGTCATCCTCGATGCCGACCTGAATCTGCAGAAGATCCTGCCGGTGAGCGATCGCGAGGGCAAACAGAGTTCGCGCGTCTCGGCGGTGTACGACGCCTCGCCGCGGCAAAGCTTCGTGGCCGCGTTGAAGGACGTCAAGGAAGTCTGGGAGATTTCCTACAATCCGAAAGCCGACGCCATTCCGGCCGGCATGATCCACGACTTCAAGTATCAGGAAGGCGCCTTCAAGCCGGGCTTCCTCAACCCGCAGCGCACCCAGCTCGACGACTACCTCGACGATTTCTATTTCACCCAGGGCTACGACGAGGTGATGGGCGCTTCGCGCAACGACAGCAAGAGTGCGGTCAGCGGCCAGGTGGTCAATCTCGATGCCCGCAAGAAGATCGCCGATTTGCAGCTGCCCGGCATGCCGCACCTCGGCTCCGGCATCAGCTGGGCCTGGAAGGATGAAAGCGGGCAGACGCGGACGGTGATGGCGACGCCGAATCTCAACGAGGGGGTGATCAGCATCATCGACATGCAGACCTGGCAGACGATCAAACAGATCAAGACCCGCGGCCCCGGCTTTTTCATGCGTAGCCACGAAAACAGCCGCTATGCCTGGACCGATTCGATGATGAGCCGCGAGTTCAAGGACACCATGCAGATCATCGACAAGGAGAAGCTGGAGATCGTCGCCGAACTCAAGCCCGAACCCGGCAAGACCTTCGCCCATGTCGAATTCACCCGCGACGGCAAGTATGTGCTGGCCAGCCTGTGGGAAAACGACGGGGCGATCATCATCTACGACGCGGTGACGCTCAAGGAGGTCAAGCGTTTGCCGATGAACAAGCCGGTCGGCAAGTACAACGTTTGGAACAAGATCAGCAAGTCTGAGGGAACCAGCCACTGAACTGGGTATTTCTCGCTTGACTGAAGCCATGGCTTTTTACAAAGTGCGCGCTAATCCCTGTGTCGAAACTTAAATGAGGAGTCAATCGCAATGGAAAGACGAGATGCAATGAAAGCCCTGGCGGCAAGTGTGGCGGCAGCTGTTTCGGGGGCTGCCTTGGCGGCGGAACACGATCACCATCATGACCATGCAACCGCGACCAAGCAGAATGCCGGACTGATCGCGGCGAGCGCCGATTGCCTGAAAACCGGTGAGGCGTGCCTGGCCCATTGCTTGTATCTGTTGGGAACGGGCGACAAGGAGATGGCTGAATGCGCCAAGTCGGTCAATGAGTTGCTCGCCTCATGTACGGCCCTGATGAAACTGGCGGGGCAGGACTCGCGTTACGTTCCGGCTTTCGCCAAGGTGGCTGCCGAGGTTTGTGCCAATTGTGAAAAGGCTTGTCGCAAGCATGCCGAGCGTCACGCCGAATGCAAGGCTTGTGCGGACTCCTGTGCTGCCTGCGTCAAGGAATGCAAAAAAATTGCTGCCTGAGATAGCGTAAAAGGCTGTTGAGCCGATTGCCGGGAACCGGCTTGCGCTGCTTTCCACAGCATGCGAAGCCGGTCCTCCTCTTTTTTACAGCCTGGTGAATTGTTGGCCTAAGGTCATCAGGTCAGCGCCTCGGTGTGGCGCAGGAACCCTTGCCAGAGTAAACCTGAAGTACATCAATCCCTATTTCAACGCATCACCTTGGCAAACGCATCGGCAACGCGGGCAACGTTTTGCGTGTTGAGGCCGGCAACGCAGATGCGGCCGCTGCGTACCAGGTAGATGCCGAACTCGTCGCGCAAGCGGTCGACCTGGGGGGCGGAGAGGCCGGTGTAACTGAACATGCCGCGTTGTGTGATCAGGTAAGCGAAATCGCGTCCCGGCAAGGTCTGGCCAAGGGCCTCGACCAGCGTTTCGCGCATGGCAATGATGCGGCTGCGCATGCCCTCCACTTCGGCCAACCAGTCGGTTTTAAGCTGCGGGTCGTTGAGGACGGTGCTGACCAGTTCGGCGCCGAACATCGGCGGACTCGAGTAATTGCGCCTGACGGTCGCCTTCAGCTGGCCAAGGACGCGTTCGGCTGCATCGGCATCGCTACAGACCACCGACAGTCCGCCGACCCGTTCGCCGTAGAGCGAGAAGATTTTCGAGAACGAGTTTGCGACCAGAAAGGAAACGTTTGCCGTGGCCAGCGCCCGAATGGCGTAGGCATCCTCGGTCATGCCCGCGCCAAATCCCTGGTAGGCGATATCCAGGAAAGGAATCAGGGCGCGCTGGCGGATGACTTCGATGACCTGGTCCCATTGCGTTGGCGTCAGGTCGGAGCCGGTCGGATTGTGGCAACAGGGGTGCAGCAGCACGATGCTTTGCGCCGGCAGGCCGGAAAGCGTTTGCAGCATCTTGTCGAACGCTACACCCAGGGTTTGCGGGTCGAAATAGGGGTAGGTGTGAACCTTGAGGCCGGCACCTTCAAAAATGGCGACATGGTTGTCCCAGGTCGGATCGGAGACCCAGACTTCGGATTGCGGGAAATAGCGCTTGAGGAAATCGGCGCCCACCTTCAGCGCCCCGGAGCCGCCCAGCGTCTGGATGGTGGCGATGCGCCCGGCCTTGAGGGCCGGATGCTCGGGGCCGAAAAGCAGGCTCTGGATCGCGTCGCGGTAGGTTTTCATGCCTTCCATCGGCAGATAAAGACTGGGTACGGCACGTCGTCCTTCGATGCGGCCATACGCTTCCTGTACCGAGCCGAGCTGCGGGATGACGCCCTGGGCATCGTAGTAGAGTCCGATGGACAGGTTGACTTTGTCGCTGCGGGGATCGTTCTTGAAGGTCTCCATCAGGGACAGGATGGGGTCGCCGGCGTAAGCGTCGATGTGCTGAAACATGGGAATGGGTCCTGGAGTTGGCCGGATAACTGTTCGGCCGTCGGTTCATTTAAGGATTGATACGCGATCAGTCGATCGGGCGGGCCATGCAAGGCTGACCAGCAAAGTGCGTCGTTGTCACGGATGGGTTGCCTCGCATACTGGACTGAATTGTATGTGCGAATTAAGCGCTTGGCGCGGTGGTGAGTGCATGGGGCTTTGACGAGGATTCTTGCGCTTGGCTGTTGAGTTGGCCGAGGATAGCGAGCAATTCAACTATTGAGCTTCTGGCAATCTCGTTCATGCTCCCCTTATTGCAATCCATCCTTCGATCCAGGCAGCTATTGCTTTGTGTGGCACCTGGCTGGAACGCCGTGTCCGGCGACCTGTTTTGCTTCTCGCGCTCGGCCGGGAATGAGGTGTGGCAGCCATCCAGCTTGCCGATTGCCGTGATGCTCGGACGATCCGGCCTGGCCTGGGGGCGCGGCTTGCATCCGCGCGAGATGGTCGGCGGCGAGCGGCAAAAGATCGAGGGCGATGGTTGTGCGCCGGTCGGGGTCTTTGCCATCACCGCCTTGTTCGGCGAAGCCTCGCCAGAAAGTGCCTTTGCGCGTGCGCTGCGGATGCCTTACCTGGCGGCGACCGCCGATCTCAAGGCGGTCGATGATCCGGCTTCGCGCTATTACAACCGGATCGTTGATCGCTCAGCCCTTGCTTCCCCGTACTGGTCGTCATGCGAAGACATGTTGCGGGATGACCGGCGTTACGCGGTGGGGGCGGTGGTGGCGCACAACAGCGCGCCACCGGTGCCGGGGGACGGTTCATGCATCTTCCTGCATGTCTGGGCGCGTGATGGCGTGCCGACAGCAGGGTGTACCGCGATGTCGGAGGCGGACATGACGACCTTGGCAGCCTGGCTGGATGCCGATGCGAAGCCCTTGTTGGTCCAGCTGCCGCAAGCCGAATATGGGCGTCGGCAAGCGGCATGGGGGCTGCCGGCGTTGCCGGAAGCCTGGCTTTCCAGCACCTGCGGGCAGGATTGAGCCTGCGGTCAGCCGGTAGCGGCGGTTTCGACAATTGGCGGGGGCTCCACTAGACTGGCTGCCTTTCCATCCTCATGCCAGCCTGTTCCTAGCAAATCAGGCAACCATACCAACGTGCTCAATCGAATCTGGGTCGGCTTCATCCTTATCGGCTTTGTCGCGGCACTCCTGCAGTTGCTGCAGGGCGACCTGGAAGTGTTCACTCGGGTGCTCAATGGCCTGTTCGATACGGCCAAGACCGGTTTCGATATCTCGCTTGGCCTGGTCGGCGTCATGAGCCTGTGGCTGGGGGTGATGAAGATCGGCGAGCAGGGCGGTCTGATCCAGTTGTTCGGGCGGGCCGTCGGGCCGTTCTTCCGGCGCGTTTTCCCGGATATCCCGTCCGGTCATCCGGCCAGCGGCAGCATCGTGATGAATTTCAGCGCCAACATCCTGGGCCTGGATAACGCCGCCACGCCGCTCGGGCTGAAGGCGATGCGCGAGTTGCAGGAGATCAATCCGCACAAGGATACGGCGAGCAATCCGATGATCATGTTCCTGGTGCTGAACACCGCCGGCATCACGCTGATCCCGACTTCGGTGATCGCCATCCGGCAGAGCATCGCGCTCAAGCAGGGACTCATCGGCTTCAACGCCGCCGACATCTTCTTGCCGACGCTGCTCGGTACCTTCGTGTCGTTCTGCGCCGGTCTGGTGGCGGTCGCCATCTGGCAGCGCATCAATCTGTTCTGCCGCCCCGTGCTCGCCTTCTTTGCCGGCTTTGCGCTGCTGATGGGCGGCTTGTACTGGTGGCTGGCCGGCATGCCGCCGGAGCAGATGGCGCAGATGATCGGGTTGCTGGGTAGCGGCCTGATCGTCTCGATCATCGTCTTGTTCGTCGCGGTGGCCGCTTGGCGCGGCATCGACGTCTACGAGAGCTTTGTCGAGGGCGCCAAGGAGGGCTTTGCTGTCGCCATCCAGATCGTTCCCTACCTGATTGCCATGCTGGTGGCGATCTCGGTGTTCCGTACCACCGGTTGCATGAATTACGTGATCGAGGCGATTCGCGGCGCGGTACTGGCGGTGGGGTTGAACGACGAATTCGTGCCGGCACTGCCGGTCGGACTGATGAAAACGCTGTCTGGCAGCGGGGCGCGTGGCCTGATGGTCGATGTGATGACGACCTATGGCGTCGATTCCTTCCAGGGCAAGCTGGCGGCGATTATCCAGGGCTCGACGGAAACGACCTTCTACGTGCTGGCCGTCTATTTCGGCAGCGTCAACATCAGCCGAACGCGCTATGCCCTGGCCTGCGGACTGATTGCCGATGCCGTCGGCCTGGTCGGTTCGGTGCTGATTGCTTACGCCTTCTACCATTGAACTGGGGGCGGCGATGAAAATCGGCGAAAATCGCGTCTTTGCCGTTGCCGGACAAGCCTGATTCGTGTCTTCCATCGTTTTCTTCAACAAGCCTTACGGGGTACTCAGCCAGTTCACGCCGGAAGGCAAGTGGCGGGCGCTCGACGAATTCATCCCGGTCAAAGGGGTCTATGTCGCCGGCCGCCTGGATGCCGATAGCGAAGGCCTGCTGATCCTGACCGACGACGGCAAACTGCAGGCGAAGATTGCCGACCCGAAGCACAAGCTGGAAAAGACTTATTGGGCGCAGGTCGAAGGCTTGCCGGACGAAGCGGCACTGGATCGCTTGCGGGCCGGTATCCGGCTCTCCGATTTCACGGCGCAGCCGGCCAGGGTGCGGCTGATCGATGCACCGGAAGGATTGTGGGAGCGCGATCCGCCGATCCGTTTTCGCGCCGCCATTCCCACTTCGTGGCTGGAGATCCGCATCAGTGAAGGCAAGAACCGCCAGGTGCGGCGGATGACCGCGGCGATCGGGTATCCTACGCTGCGTTTGATTCGGGCTGCCATCGGGGCAGTCGGCCTGGAGGGTCTGGCGCTGGGGCAATGGCGGCAGATCGACGGCAGCTACAAGGATTTGCAAGGAAAATTCAATGAATAAGACGCTGGTTGGCTGTGTGTTCGGCCTGGTTTTCAGTGCTGCCGCCTGGGCTCAGGGGGCGATGCCGGTGATGGAATTGAGTGCCGGCTTTCACCGGATCGAGGCGGAGGTGGCGGCCAATGATCAGAACCGTCAGCTTGGCTTGATGAATCGTCAGAGCATGCCCTTGCAACACGGTATGCTGTTTGTCTTTCCGCAGGCCAATACGCACTGCATGTGGATGCGCAATACGCTGTTGCCCCTGTCGGTTGCGTTCATCGACGCCGATGGCTACATCATCAATATCGAAGACATGAAGCCGCAGACCGAGGATAACCATTGCGCCCGCAAGCCGGCCCGTTATGCCCTGGAAATGAATCTCGGCTGGTTTGCCCAGCGGGGCATCAAGCCGGGCAGCAAGTTGAGCGGCATCGACAAGGCGCCACGCCCGCAGTAATGATGCCCAATTCCTGGCGCGCCCGCCTGCCACGCGGTGCGTGCAGTCCTTTGTTGGCCTCGTGGCTGACCGAGCCGACCTCGTTGACGGCGCGCTGCCTGCGGAATAGCCGCGCCTTTCGCGTTCGTCTGCTGCACTTCGGCAAAGGCCGGGCGCTCGCCGATGAAGGGCTGACGTCGGCCGGTCAGGCCCAGCCAGTGTGGATTCGTGAGGTAGTGCTGGAATGCGATGGCGTTCCGGTAATCTTCGCGCATACAACCTTGGCAGCGAGCAGCCGGGGGCGTGTGCGGCGCTGGCTGGCGCGCTTGGGCAGCCGTTCGCTGGGTTCCCTGCTTTTTGCCTATCCCGGTTTCAGTCGGGGCGGCATCGAGTTTCTCCGGCTCGATGCACGGCACCCCTTGTATTGGCGGGCCAGCCGGTATGGCTTGATGCCGCCCTTTCTCTGGGCCAGGCGTTCATCGCACCGCCTGAAGGACGAGGTAGTGAGGGTGACGGAAGTGTTCTTGCCGGCGATCGAAAGTCTGGCCAACGCCTAGATCGGCGGGGGCAGGCTACCGTTTCCCCGCTCAAGCTGGTAGAGCCAGGCCAGCAGTTCCGCAACAGCCATGTACAGCTGCGGCGGAATGCTTTCATCGATATCGACCTGGGTCAGCAAAGCCACGAGCTCCGGGGATTCGTGTACATAGACGCCGTGCTCGCGGGCGCGACGGATGATCTCTTCGGCGATGATCCCTTTGCCACGGGCGACGACGCGCGGGGCGGCATCGGTCTGCTGATAGGCGAGGGCAATGGCCTCGCGTGTCGCATCACTCGGTGACCGTGCCATTTTTCACCAGGAATTGAGTCAGGTTGAGACCCGCAGCCTCGAACTGCTCTTTGAGTCGCGTGGCGGCGGCTTCAAGCGCGCTCTCGCTGTCGGCCCGATCGGTGGATAAGGAGATATCCACCTCGTTACCTGGGCGCAGGCGCAGGCTGGCCTCGATGCCGCCGAGTTGCGGCAGGGTCAGCTTGAGGCGGGTTTGCCACTGGCCGCTGCTGTCGCCATCGCCACGCCGGGCGTTGCCCTGCTTTTCGTCAATTTCCCAGGACATCTGCTGTCCCGGCCAGATCTGACCTTGCCAGGTAAAGGTCTGTGTCGCCAGCGCATCGAGTTGCTGTTGAACCAGGGGAGCCAACTCGTTGGGAATTGTTCCAGGCTGGTTACGCGTCGGGCTGGCACGGCTGGCTTCGTCATTGGCTGACGCGTGGGCGGGCGAAGTATTGGTGGTACCCGTTTCTGTCCGATCGTTCACGCTTCTTGCCTGGGGTTGATCGGTTTGCGGTGCAAGCTGGTTTTTCGCGTGGTCGGCATTCGAGGCGGTGCTTGGCGTATCCGCGGCATTGGCCGAGGCGGCGCCGTTGCGGGATGCGTTCTCGGACTGTCCTGGGCGGAGCTGGGAAAGTTTGCCTTGAGGTTCCTGCAGTAATTGCTCTGTCTGAATTTGACCCGCGACCCAGCGCGCCTGGTGAGCTTCATAGAAAACACCGCTTTTGCTCAGGGCTTCCTTGAGTACCGGGGCCAGTTCGGCAGCTGACTTGGGGAAGTCATCGACCAGCGGACGGTTTCCATTGAGCGGTGCCGGGGCAGCTTTTCGGCCTTGCTCATCGACGCCGCCCAGGAGATTGCCGATGAGTTTCCCCGTTTGGCTGAGCGTCGTAGGAACAGACTCGCTGGCCGTTGCCGTTTTGCCGCCTGCGTTGCGGTCGCCGACAACGGCAAGCGCTGTCTTGCCGTCATTGTCGACGACCTCGAGCTCCAGACTATCGCCGGCTTTGGCCGAGAACGGCAAGGAAAGCGTTATCTCACGCTGATTGACCAGTGCGCGATAGGCGCCGTTGGGCAGCATGGCCTGAATCTCTGCCAATACCCGTTGGCCAGGAACCAGATCGGATAGAACGTCAGCGAGATTTTTAGACGGTGTGACCGGCTGGGTCGGTGCGGGTTGATCCGGTATGGCCAGCTTCAGGCGGCTGGCGACATCGCTCGGAATCATCCGACTGCTTTCTCCAACGGGTCATCGAAGGCATCAAGCAAAAACTTTATGTCGGCTTGACGATTACGGAGCCGTTGCGTGATGTTTTGATTGTGTTCGACGATACGCTGCAGATGATCCTGGTTGGCGGTAGCCTTCAAAGTCGAGGTGTCGATTGCGGCCAGCAGGGTGCGTCGCTGATCTTCGAGGGCGGCCAGTTCAATCCATTTTTCCTGTTGCGCCGTAGCGAGCATGTCTTTGGTGAGTTGCTCGAGTTGGGTCAAGATGTCTTGATCGGCCATGACTCAGGAGTTTGCGTGCGGACCGATGTCGATCCAGGCGGAGTGGATCTCGTTGAGCAAATGGCTGACTTCATCGAGTGCAGCGATGTTGTTCTCAAGATTGGCGGTCAATAGGCGGCGCGCCATGTAATCGTATAGCGCGGCCAGTTGCTCGGCCAGCTTGCCGCCGACTTCCTGATTCAGACTGGCCTTGAGACCATTGATGATGATGTCGATGGCTTGCGAGATGAGTTTGCCTTTTTGTGCAATCTCACCCCGTTCGATATGCAGTTTGGCGACGGTGATTGCAGAAGCGGCGCCTTCGAAAAGCAGCAGTATCAGTTGGTGCGGGGTTGCCGAGTTGACTTTGGCATCCAGGCTGACTTGGGCGTAGGAGGCCGCCGGGTTGAGGTTTCTTCCGAACATGGATTAGCTGCTGCTCTTGGATAAGCTGGAGATGAAGCTTGTCAGATAGTCCCCTGTTTTGGAGAGGGATGAGACAAGTGTATCGAGTGCGCTGAACTGGCTACGGTAACGCTTTTCGATCGAAGCGAGTTGCGTTTCCAGTTTTTCGATTCGGCTATCGTAGTCCTTGACGGTCTTGTTCAGACCGTTGGTCGCCACCGTTACCGAACCTGTCGTGCCGATCAGGGTGTCGATGCTGCTGTTGTAGGTCGAGCCGACCTTGACGATCAGGTTGGTGACATTCGTCGGGTCGGCATTCATGGCTTTGTTGAACTTCGTCGTATCGATGCTCAATTGCCCGCTGGTGTTAATGCTGACGCCGATATCCGACAGGGATTGATATGGCGTGGTCGCGTTGTCCGACTTGGTGGTAAATACCGCCTGACGCATCTGGTTCATGGCGAAGCGCAAGGTACTGTTACCTTGCAGGTCACCCGCTACCTTGGTGGTCGCGTTGTAGGCACCCAGCGTGCTCATCGTGGCATATGCACTGTTGTAGGAGGTGACAAAGGACTGCAGCAGTTTGCTGGAGTTGGTCGTCAGGTCCTGGGTGATGGTCAGTGTGGTTGCTGCCCCGACGTTCGTGCCCGCCAGGTTGAGTGTGACACCATCGAGGGCGGATGTGACGGTATTCGAATGGCTGGTCGCCGCGATCCCGTTCAGCGTGAACGCTGCATCGGCTGCCGCCTGGCTTTGTGTCCAATCCTGAGTGCCGCTGGTTGCCGGGTTGAAGTTGAACCCGGTGATGTCGCTGCTCGATAGTTTGATGACGTTATTGGTCCCTTCGCTGCCGTTCAGAACGAGTTGGGAGCCGCCTGAGCCGTTGATGATGGTTGCAGTAACTCCGGCGTTGGCATTGTTGATGGCGTTGCGCAAATCTGAAAGTGTCGCACCGGCCGCGAGGCTCAAACTGTAACTGCGATTGCTGTCGGCGGTGTAAGTTGTTCCGGATAGGGTCCCGAGATCAAGCGTTATCGTGCCGCCGCTGCTGGTAATGCTGGTCGTGCTCGAAGCAAATGCCGAACTGGTCAGACGTTGCCCTTGGGCCAGGCTGCTGACCTCCAGTGAATATTTTCCGGCAACTGCTCCTGTGCTGGCCGTGGCGGTACCGACAGTGGTGTTGGCCAAGGTCGCGGTATAGCTCGCGTATTTGTCGGTGTTCGACTCCAGGGCCGAGGGAACCAGCGCGCTGGCTGCGCTTTGAAGGGAGGCGAGGGAACTGCGTAGCGTTCCCATCGCCGAAATCTTGGTTGTGTAGGTCGCTTGTTTTTTTTGCAGCGTGGTCAGTGAGACGCTTTCGGCTGTCATCAGTTTGGTGACCAGGGACTCCAACTCAAGCCCGGAACCCGTTCCCAGCGATGTAATCGTTGCCATTTTCTACTCCTTGCGACCTGACCCCTTCTATCTTACGCCTTTTGTTGTACCAGCAGCCCTTTCAGCTTGTCCACGGCTTGTGCCATGGCGAGGACTTCCTCGGACGGAATTTGCTTGATGACTTCCTTGGTGTCGTTATCCACGACTTTGACGACGGTCTGGCCACTCTTGTCGTCCACGGTGAACTTCAGGCTGCTGTTGATTCCATCGACAAAGTCGTTCATCGACTTGATCGCCTCCTGGAGTTTTTGCGGAGTGGGCTTTTGCTGCGCTTCCGATTGAGCCAGCGATTGGCTGGACTCGCTCGAACTTGCCGATGAAGTCGAATTCGGGTTGCTTTTGCCGAGTTCGTTGTTTAGGGGAATGCTGGGAAATGGCGTTCCCTGGCCACCGATCGATTGAACGCTCATTTTTTCCTCCTGACTGACGTGAGAACGGGCGCGTTAGCGTTGCCGCTGACGCGCCCTGTTGTTTTGCCTACTGGTTATTACGAGCTAGGCTTTTACTTCAGGAGCGACAGCACGTTCTGCGGTAGCGAATTTGCTTGGGCCAGCATGGCGGTACCAGCTTGTTGCAGAATCTGAGCGCGGCTCAAGTTGGCCGTTTCGGAAGCGTAGTCAGCGTCCATGATGCGGCTGCGGGCAGATTCCGTATTTTCCTTGGCGGCGGAAAGTTGCGACAGCACGCCTTCGAAGCGGGATTGCAGAGCACCGAGGTCAGCGCGGGAGGAGCTGACGCTGTCGATGGCGGTATCCAGGTTCGACATGGCGCTGGTTGCACCTGCTGCGGAACTGATGCTGCCGAAGGAGGAGGTGTTGACCGAGCCCACCGTGATCGAAATCTGGGATTCGCTGGTGGTCGTGGAGCCGATCTGGAACGATACGGAAGAGTAGGTGCCGTCAATCAGCTTCGTGCCGTTGAAATTGGTGGCGCCGATAGCGCGGGTGATTTCGCTGCCCAGAGCTTGATATTCCTTGTCCAGAGCGGCGCGGTTGGCGCTGTCGTACTGACCCGATGCAGCCTGGGTAGCCAGTTCGCGCATACGCTGCAGGTGGGTGGCAACGGTGGCCAGGCCGGCTTCAGCGGTTTGCGCAGTAGAGATACCGTCGTTGGCGTTACGCATGGCGACAGTCATGCCGCGCGATTGCGAACTCATTTTTTCTGCAATGGCCAAGCCGGCGGCGTCGTCCTTGGAGCTATTGATGCGCAGGCCGGAGGAAAGACGTTGCAGCGAAGTCTTCAGCGAGTTTTGGGAAATATCAAGGTTGCGCTGAGCATTCAGGGAAGCAACGTTGGTGTTGATAATTTGTGCCATTTTCGATCTCCTTGAGAAGGCTTGTTCGATGGTTCCACTTGCTTCGGCGCTTCAATCAGGAAGGAAGTTTCGCCGCTTGAATTCATTAACGGAAGGCTCGTGGGGAACTTTAGATTTTTTTTCGTTCTTTCTCTTCTGAATTGGAAGATGAGGGGAATGAGGCAGAGACGTTAAACTTCCGCATCTGGATTTTGGGGCTGGATGAACATATGAAGCAGGGGCGGATGCATGAACTGGGGCTGGCTGAAATCGCCCTCAAGGCCGGGGACTATGAAAAAGCCGGAAGTCTTTTTGAAACGGTGGTAGCCGCTCAACCCGAGAATCATAGAGGGTGGTTCGGACTGGGGGAGTTGGCAGTTCGGATTGGCGATGATGAGTCGGCGTTGTCGTTGATTGAGCACGCGGTCAATCTTTTCCCGCGTTCGGCACAGTACAAACGTCGGCTCGGCGAAGTGTGTTGCCGGGTC
Source organism: Rhodocyclales bacterium GT-UBC (assembly GCA_003583745.1). Classification (GTDB taxonomy): domain Bacteria; phylum Pseudomonadota; class Gammaproteobacteria; order Burkholderiales; family Rhodocyclaceae; genus Azonexus. The sequence goes on from QXPY01000009.1 coordinate 195,089, forward strand.
GGTCTGGTGGATCAAGGTGTCGTTCAGCTGGAAGAGGCGCTTCAACTCGATCCGAGCGATACCGATGTGGCTTGTGCGCTGAGCGGAGCCTATGTCGCGCAGGGAAACTGGGCTGGTGCGAAGAAAATACTGACCAAGGTTGTTAGCCGGAAAGGGGCATTGGCCGGGCATTTTTGTTTGCGCGGGATGGCTTCGCAGCATCTGGGGGAGCTGGATGAGGCCCTGGAGGATTTCAAAACGGCGGCCCGCTTGGATAATGGCTATGCCGACGCATGGCTTTCTTTGGCCGACATTTATCGCGCCAGAGGCGATGTGGACAAGGCGGCGCCTTGTGCGCAGCAGGCCTTGACGCTGAACCCCGGTTCTCCAGTCATATTGTCCATGTGCGGCGATCTTGAGTTGGCCAAGGGGAATTCTCGGGAGGCCGCCGAATATTTCATGCGTGCGCTGGAGACGAATCCCGAGTCGGCTGAACTATGGGCGAAACGCGGCATTGCCCTTGTGCAATGCGGGGATAGCCTGCCGGCAATCGACGCCATGGAGAAGGCGCACGAACTGGGCGTGGTCGACGACTGGATCTACGAGCATATGGGCTTGCTGTTCACCACGCGCGGGCAGATGGATATGGCACGCGAAAATCTCGAGTTAGCCATCGAGCATCATCCCGATAACTTGAATGCCTGGAACACCCTGATTGTCGTCTATACCAAACTCGGGATGAGCGACAAGGCCCGTCTGGCCGCTGAAAAAGTGCTGACGATGGACCCCAATCATGTCAATGCCTTGCTCAATCTGGGAAGCTGGTATGCCGATCAGGCGCGCAATGAAGAGGCACTGGCCCAATACCGCAAGGCTTTGGCGGTCAATCCACGGTCGGTGACGGCATATACCAATTCCTTGTGGGTCCTTGTGCATTCGAGCGAGGCGACAGCACAGGACGTGCTCGCCGTTGCGCGCGAGTTTGATCGCAACCTTTGTGCGCCGCTATGGCGGGAACCGAACTTTCATGGACGTGATAGATCATCGCAGCGGCGTTTGAAAATTGGCTGGCTTACCTCGGATTTTCGTACCCATCCGGTCGCGGCATTTGTCTTGCCCTTCCTCGATAAACTCGACCCCGCCCAGGTTGAGAGCATTGTTTATTACAACTCTCAGGCGGCCGACGATGTCACGGCAAAGTGTCGCGCTGCTGCGGATCAGTGGCGGGAGGTGCTGGCGATTGGTGACGAGGCCTTGGCGGATCTGATCAAGGCCGATGAAATCGATATCCTGATCGATCTCAATGGCAACACCGAGGGCAACCGGCTGCTAGCTGTAGCCCGCAAACCGGCACCGATTATCGTGACCTGGTTGGGCTTTCCTGGAACGAGCGGCATGGCGGCGGTCGATTACATCTTCGTGCCGCGCGATCCTGTCCTGGAGGCGGGAGGGTGGTGTACCGAGAAACCGTGGCCACTGCCAGATTGTTACGGCGTACGGGGTGGCATACCGGATGTTCCCGTCCTGCCTGGTTTGCCCTGCGAGCGGACGGGGCAAGTCTTTACCTTCGGCTGCCTGAACAATTTCCGCAAGGCCAGCCAGGAAACGATCCGGCTGTGGGCGGAAATTCTCAAGCAAGTTCCGGAATCCAGGCTGATCGTTGTTGCGCGCGGCGGTACCGATGGTACGCTGGTCGCTTATATCCATGAGCAATTCGAACGTCACGGCGTATCGGCCGAACGTCTTGTGGTGCGAGGAATTCAGCCGCAGCTCGATTATCTTGCGGCCTACAACGATATCGATCTGGGTCTTGACCCATTCCCCTTCAATGGCGGTACCACCGGTTACGACTCGATCTGGATGGGGCTCCCGTATATCACCTGGCCGGGCGACATGCTGGTTTCCCGGATGGGCAAGGCGATTCTCGAGAACGTCCAGCTTGCCGAGTTGGTCGTGCCGAGCAAGGAGGAATATGTCCGGCAGGCGGTATTGCTGGCCGGCGACCGGGAGCGCCTCAAAGCCATGCGCAACGGCTTACGCGAACGGATGCTGGCCAGTCCGTTGATGGATTCGCGGCGTCTGGCTCGAAATCTTGAGCAAGCTTTTCGGGAAATGTGGTTGCGCTGGTGCACAACCACTTCCGACAATTAGCCTCGAAAGCTGCGTCGCATGGCAATGGTTGCGCGTTGGAGCGTTTGTTCGTTCCAGGCGCGCAACAAAGTGCCGTAGTCGCTAAAGCCAGCTCCCCGACCCGGCGGATCGCTGACGATATCCTGAGGGTTGGTGTTTCCCAGTTCGGCGATGTACTTCAGGACAAATCGCTCGGCGTACTGGAGATGTTGATAGGCAAAGTTGCCCGAGGATTCATGCAGGATCGGGATGTCGCAGCAGACACCGAGACGGTAGCCGGCACGATAGGCGCTGTAGCTGAAGTCAAGATCGTACAGATGGAAGCCATCGAAAGTCTCGGCATCGAAGCCGATTGCCTCGGCCACTACGCGTTTCACGATCATGCAGCAGCCGTCGATGGCCTGAATTCCCTCGACGACGGGCCAGGTAGCGGCGCCGTAGATGTTGAGCGACAGGTCCGGGCGATTCCGTTTGGCGTGACATATGGCGCCATGAATATGCGGTTGGCCGGCGCCAAACCAGGTTGCCGTGATCAGTTTGCTGGTTCCGGCAAAGCCCAGGATGTCGTAAGACTGCATGCGATCGGCGATTTTGCGCGCAAAGTGCGGATCGGCAAAAAGAATGTCATCGTGGGAGAAAATGATGATGTCGCCGGTCGAATTGGCTAACCCTCGGTTGTACCCTTCAGCCAATGATTTCGCGTCGTGGATGCCGATGATTTCGTGGGGATATTCACCGAGCAGATGCGCCAGGCTGGCACTGAGGTGGGCAAATTTGGCTGCCTCGACGCTGCAGACGATCACCGAGAATTTGGGGAGTGTTTGCATGTTCCTTGTCTCAGGCGGGTTGTGGGGCGGGCTGAATCAGTTGTTCGATGGTTGCGGCAAAACCACGGGCGAAGGCCTGCGGGTCATTGAGCCCCGCCGCCGCCAGGTTTTCACGGAAACGTGCATCGGGGGGCGGTAAGGGGCTACGCGAGCGTTCGACGAAGGCCTCGTAGGTTTCAGCGATCCAGTCGCCCGCCCCGGCGCAATCGAGGAGTGCAGTCGGGCGGCGGGACCACGGAAGAGGAGAGCTCAACGCAATATAGGGCTTGCCCATCCAAAGGCAGCACGCCAAGGCAATGTCGCCATCGTCTACCGGCGGTGCCAGGCCAATATCTGCTTCTTGCCAGGCATGGCACAAGGCCTCGACGGACCGAATGCTTACGAAACGAAGACGCGCTGAATCGATGCCTGCTGGAGCGAATAGGCTGACGATGTACTTCTGTGCGCATTCGCCCAAATCATCGAGATTGATCGTCAGGGTGCTTTCATGATTCGCTGCCATCACGGCTGCGAAAAGTTGCCAACCGGTACGGCCGATCCGGATGGCCGGGGTCAGGCAAGCAAAGTGACGGGGATGGGGGGCTGTACCGGGCTTGGTGCAGGCATCGCCTATCGGTAGATCCGGGAGGTCGAGGCATTCTCCAAGGCCGGGCAAGGCGACTCCCGGCAATACCTCGTCGTCGGCCATCAAGGCGCCGCGCAGCGGCAGGCAATCGGGTGTGAGCGGGGGCAAGGGGACTTCACCCCAGAGCAGCTTGCAAGGTACATCGGCCTGCGTGAGCAAGGCGAGGCGGTCGGCTGCGCCATAGCTGTCAAGGTCGATCAGGATGTCGGGCGCAAGCCGCTTGAGTTGGTCGAGCGCGGCTGCATCGCTTTGCTGGTCGATGATGATCAGGTCGTCGGCCAGCAAGGAACAGGTATTGGCGAAATCATTATTGGCAACGGCCGGGTCGTTGATAATCAACTGCGTGACGAAGCGCTCGGCGGGCAGGTGCTGCAAGAGGGCCGCCAAACGCCCATGACGGCTCTCCCGGGTGAAGTCGCTGAGCAGGAAAGCGATGCGACAGTATCCGTTTGCCGATCGATTGCCCTGGTAATTGCCAGGTGACGCAGGCAGCCGGCTTTGCGCAGCACCAAGTGCTTCGAGCAATCGTTCGCCGTCGCCATCGATACGGGACAGACAGCGGGCAGCGAGTAGATCGTCGGCCAGACCCTGCGAGTGGCGCAAGCAAAGGTCGGCAAAGGCATCGAGATTGCCCTGTTGCGCCAACAATTCAAGCAATACCGAGGAGGTATGGCTGGAGGCTGCTTCGGGCATGTTGACGACGGCTTGCAGTAGAGCAATGGCGTCGTCGGTTTTTCCGGTCAGGTGGAGACATTGGGCTAAAGCTGGATAGGCAGCCAAGAGGTCTGGCTGGGCTGTGATGGCTTCTTTGAGGAAATCGCTGGCTTGAGCCGGATGTCCGGCTTTGAGCAGGCTTTCTCCCAGGCCGGCTTTAAGATCCATGCGTGATGGCGCGATTTCCAATGCGCGTTCGATGAAGTTGTTGGCCTCCTCAATCAGGCCTTGGTTGGCACAAATGAATGCCAGGTAAGCGGAGGGGAGCGGGTTTTCCGGAAGCGTGTCAAGCAGGCTGGCAAAGCCACTTATTGCACTTTCCTGATCATTGTTCTCGAATGCCTTGACGCTTTCCTCAAAACGGTAGGCCGGCGTTTGCCTATATTCTGCATGGGTCAAAGCGGCGAGCTGGGTTTTTCTGACGAAATTTTCCAGGGATTGCCGCATTGCGATGCCGTCCGTTTCTACATTGATCCTCAATTGGTCAGGGTTGGTCGGATGGTCAGGAATGTAAGAGAAGTCGATATCGGCTTCCGGGATGGTGGTGATTTCGTGTCGTGCCAGGTTGCCAAAGCGCCGGAGATAAGGGGTATCCACCAAAATTGTCGGACAGCCGCAAACATAGGCTTCCGTGATGATGTTGGATGGTTCATAGCAATAGAGCACTTTCGAGCGCCTGAGAATGGCGACGATTTCCTCGGTTGTGCGAGGAATGTCCTGGCAGAGGCTTATACCGCCTGTGGCAATGCGGTCAGCAAGCTTTTCACCGGTGGTGAAGTACTTGTGTGCGTAATAGCAGAATCCCTCCCGGTCTTCGGGGTTGACGCCATAAGCGTTGAATAGTCGCGTATCGACACTGGGCAGGAATAAGTGATCGGCGTTCCGCTCGCCATTTAGGACCCATTCATCCCAATAGAACAACAGTTCATCCGGATGGAATTCGACCTCGCCGCCAAGGTGGCCCGCCTGGTTCAATATCCAGCGTGCGACGACGGTGGATTGCAACGGATTTCCCGTGACGACTTCCGGGTAGACGGCAATGGGCAGGCGTCCGGTTGCCCTGTGCCGAGCCTGGACTTCCTTGGTCAACTTCGGTGTTCGTAGCCAAGGCGAGCAGACTTCCGAGGTAATGTAGGCCTCGTAACCCATTTCGTTGAGCATGTGGCACAGCCCGTGCAGCATGCGGGGGCCGGAAGACTTTTGCAGAAAATTCGGGCTGGCGATGTAGTAAGGGAAATGGCGGCTTTCGAAAAAGGCGCTGGTCGGGCGATAGTCTTGGCTCATCGTTCAATGATCTCCCGATGCCGTTCCTGATGCAGGAATATGAAGTTGGTTTCGATGGTGTTCTGGTCGATGACAGGGCAGTGTTGCAGCCCATTTGTCCCGAGGGTGAAAGCCTTATAGCCGTATCCTGCGAGTAGCGCCAAGACATCGTTCGGGTGATAGCCGAATTTTTCGGCCCATTTTCTGAGCAATTCGATCAGGATTACCGGCTGTGCTTTGCTGAGTGTCTGTTCGCCGCCTTGTACAACCATCAGTTCGGCTCCTTCGACATCGCATTTGACCAGTTGCGGGGAAATGCCGAACTGGCGACAAAATTGATCAAGCGTGGTGCACTCGCAACTGATTTCCTGCAGCGCACTTGCGTCGCGCACCGGCTGCCCGGCATGAATCAGCGAAGTGGCACCGGAGCAGCCAGGGGTGTAAAGGAATTGCAGCTTGCCTTCCTTGTCGGAGAAACCAAGCTGGTGCGCTTGAATGTTCAGCAAACCATTGTGGCGAATATTGCGTTCGAGAATGCCGTGTGTCTTCGCAATCGGTTCGCAGGCGTGAATCACCATGCCGGGGTAGGCTTTGGCGAGGGCCAGTGAATACCAACCGCAGTTGGCACCGATGTCGATCATCGTCCAGTCGTTGCCGGCGATCGATTTGAGAAAACTGGTTTCAGCAGCCTCGTAGGCGCGGAAATTCATCAAGGTGCATGGCACGAGATGCTGGTCGTCGGGATCGACCCAGAGCTCCACCTGTTGTGAGCGGGAGCGGACGAAAACCCCGTCCGGCAGGATGCGCAGGCTTTCGACGTCGGTGTCGGCGATGAATGCGGGATAGTCGAAGAGGGCAGCATGGCGGGCGTGGATTGCCTCGATATATTCCTGCTTGCCGAGCTGGCCGGCTTCCCGCTGGTTGCGGAGTTTCAGGAGAGGATTCATAAAGGTTCTCTAGTTCGTTTCGTCGATCAGGGTGACAATCTTCCCCGTCCAGCTGAATTCACCGGTCAGTTTTCCGGCAATTTCCGAAGCGTAGGTCGTGCTGGCGATCAGCACGGTGGTGCCAGGATAATTGTTGAGCGCTTCCGGGCCGTGAATGGGAAAACCGAGCAGCTGGCGGCCTTGCAATGCCTGGTTGCGATCAATGACGGCAACGATGTTTGCCTCCCCAAGGCGGGTGTCGCAAAGGAGGCGGCTGGTTAATGAACCCGCCCCCCAAACAATCAGTGGCTCGCCCGAATTTGCCAATTGGGCCATGATATTGGCAATAGGTAATTGACGGCGCCGCGAATGCTCGATGTATTGGCGTAGGCTATTTGCAGCAAGCAGGTCTGGCTCAATGGCTGTATCAAGTGCTGCAATGGGCGCCTTTTTGTAGAGTGCCAGTAAATAGCTGTTGCCGTAGAAATCGTTGTATTGCGACTCGACCCGTATTTTTTCGAATCCGCCTTGCCGCAGCAGGTTGTCGAGGCTGGTCGGCGTGAAGAAATTGATGTGTTCCAGGGCAAATTCGAGAAAGCCCTCCTTCGGCGGGAGGGAGCCGAAAGATGTGGCATCGGGCACGGCGATGAAAAGATAGGCTTCGGATTCGAGCAGCGTGTTGATACGACCTACACTGGTGCGCAGGTCGGCAATGTGTTCAAGCACACCGCACAGCGTGATCAGACCGAATGGCAAGCTTGGGGTGAAGCTGTCGACCGTTTCATTTCTGATCTCCAGGTCGTAGACCTCGCGTCCCAGTCTTGCTGCCACTTTACTTGGCTCGATTCCAGTCAACTGGTGGAAGCCGGCTTGGCTGAAACGACTGAGGAAGTGCCCCATGCCAGAACCAATATCCAGAATACGGGTGTTTGGCATGAGGTCGGCATGCTGCCGGATGAATGCGTAGAATTCATCATGAATGCGAGCCAGTCCCGGCGCCAACTCCTGATGGACGTGATTTTCAGCGTCCTGATAAAGACGGTTCAGCGCGGACTGGTCGGGAATGTCGCTGGCGAAGGCAAAGCCGCAGCACTTGCAGACCACTACGTCGTAATGAACAGCCTTAAGTTGGCCAGGAAAGAGGAAGTGTTGACGATGAATTTGTTCAGCTTGGCTGTTTCGGCAAATTTCACAAGGTCTCATCTGTAATTTTCGTTATCGACGGTACGGTCGGCATCTGGCTGGTTCATTTTTACGCATCGCATTTCTCGTTGAATTGATCATGATCCGATGCGTCCTTGAGCAGTTGCTTGGCCCTACGTTCAGCATAACCGCCGATGTTTATTTCATAGTCGGCTGTCGCGTCGAGTATGCGTTCCAGACGTTTCCTGCGAACGTCCTGATCGATGTAGGGAGAGGTGCTATGCCAAAGTGAGGACGGGATGGTTACCGGGTGCTTTCGTTCAAGTTCATTCTTGTCTTCGTGCAAGACGATGCCGAACTTTTCGGGATCGGTCCAATAGACGCTTGCGGTGGTCAGAATCAGCGTGTTCAGGTTTTCAATAAGATCGAATTTGTCACGGTTTTTGATGATGTTCGCGATGGTTTCATCAATATCGGCTTCCGTTTCTCCCGGTATGCCGATCACCAGGTTCATCCCGACCTGAATTCCGGCTTGATTGGTGTAGGTCAGTACTTCTTCGATCATGTCCAGCGTATACCCTTTCTTCTGCAGTTTCAGGGTGTTCTTCGCCCAGGCGTCGATGCCGTACCGCAAGCGGCCGAAGCCGGCTTCTTTGAGTACTTTGAAGTAATCGGGGGTATAGCCTTTCTGTACGCGTAGCTGCCCCATCATCGTGATATCGCGAATATTGCGCCGCAGAATTTCTTCGCATACAGCACGAACGGCTTCGGGGTCACCTGAAAGATCGCTGTCGTTGAAATGGAAGGTTTTCCCTCCGCGTTCGACGAACCACTCAATCTCGTCTGCAACCTTCATCGGGTCGCGCCGACGCCAGTGAAAGCGTTCGCCGCAAAATGTGCAGCGCGACCAGCGACAGCCACGGGAGAGAATGATTGGAATGAGTTGGTAGCCGTTGTGGTTCCGGTAGAGGATGGGGTCGGCCCACTCGTAGGTGGGGAAGCCCTGTGCGTCAATGTCTTCTTGGAGTTGTGCCGGGGCAAAAGGAGTGCCCAGTGCGGCAGAGAGTTTGTTCTTGATGACGACGCCAGGGATATGGAAGTGTCGGCGCCCCGCCAACAGGGCCTCGACCAGTGGGGGCAGGCTGGTTTCTGCCTCGAATATCACCATGTAGTCATAGTCGTCGATGACTTGCGGGCTGGTGTTGGGATTGTTGCAGTCGTAGCCGCCGACGATGATGATCATTTCCGGACGTGCTTCGCGCATGCGGCGGATCACTTCCGTGGCGATCATGCGGTTGGTGCCGTGCAGCGACAGGCCAAGAATTTTCGGGTTGGCCTTGATCAACTCGGCGACGGTACGCTCGATTTCTGGCCGGAAATATTCAACGTAGCCTTCGTCGTACCAAAAATCTTCAGCGGTGTTCACGCCCCAAGGGTCCATCGGCAGTTCCCGGCCGTCCGGAGCAAAGAGAGGTTCGGCACCATCGAGCAGACGGCGTGAGTGATATCGATGATAGAAAATCATGTCCAGATCGGCGGTCTGGAAGTTGCAACCGGTTGTTTTCAGGATGTTGTGTACATAGCCCAACCCGTTCGGCAGCATGCCGAGAAAACGTGCCGGCAAATCAAGTAGCAGAAAGTCGAGATCGGCTTGAAAGCTGATCGGCGGAATCGGCAAAGGATAGACATGAAAGCCCGATTGTTGAATGAAGGCATGTTCTGGCCGCTGGTCTTCGGGAAGGTTGGCGACCAAGCTTTCCCAATCATTCAGAATGCAGCTTGCGTATTGTCTCAATGCGTGGCGCGCGTCGAGATTGTCGAGGTAAGCAGGTGCGGTAAGCCAAACCGAATGAGGTGCATCAAGAGTTTGAAGTGAGGCGACCGGAATGCCGAGAATAGGGGCAGAAGCAACCGGGTCGATGATGCAACTTACCTTGTTGCGCAGCGCAGCGGATAGTTCCAGCAAATAATGGTTGATCGGGGTGGCGCCATACAACGCCAAAGGTCGATCTATCGAGATCCGTTCGACTATCGCATCGACCAGGGCAAGGTCCCGAGGGCTGAAATTCATATCCAGCAACTTGGTAGGGAGCAATGTTTTTTTCTGGCGAAACAGACCATCTTGCGACATGCCTTGATGATAGTTCGCGAAGTCACCGGTAAACCCCATTTGTCGCAAGGACTCCCGCATGGTGCGAGAATCGGACCACATGGCAAAAATGATCGCATCAACCCCCGACAGGAAGGTTGCGTCGGCCAAAAAGGCCTGGCTTTGCAGTGCGGGGATATCTTCAAAGCGGCCTGTTCGAGGGGGGCGTTGGTCGACAAAATAAGCCACTTCTATCCCGGCTTTTTTCATCACCTTCAGGCAATCCATGCCAAGTATCGCGGCGCCCCAAATAATCACTCGCTGCCATCTTTTTTCTGTATTCATTTTAGTCATAGCGTGTTCTGTGTATGCGGATCAATCATTCGAACCTTGGTAGCTTTGCAAGTCTTCCGTTGTGTCAACTTCCCCCCACTCACCTGTATAGGGAATGGCCGAGACGGGAACGCGCCCCGCTTCAATAATCCTCTGCAAAGTACCCGTCATGTGCATTTTGTCTCTTAGCTCAGAGGTGAGCGTGGCACGAACGTTCAGCACTTCTTGCCAGCCCTCGGGGGTGAATCGCAACAGACCCATATATTGTCCCTGAACCTCTTCAACGGACGCTGGTTTGTTGCCAATTTCCGCCAAGGTAAGACTCGGCGTGAGACGGAATGTTTCGGCATCCAATAAGGGATCGCCGAAGCGCTTAGTCCACAATTGAAGCCAGTTCGGGTCGTAGGTCACCGCCAAGCTTGCTTGGCTGTTCATCAGGGCTTGCACGGCGGAGGCGCTATAAAAGATATCGGAGTAACTCACGATGCAAGGCTCGGCCCGTAGCCATGCTTCAGCGCAGGCCAGAGACGACACCATATTGGTTTCGGCCCAGCGCGTGTTATGGAACTCCACCAAGCCGCGTCCGGCAAGCAACTCTCGCTTGTAGCCGGTGACAATGGCGATTTCCTCGATGCCGGCGCCGCGCAGCGCTTCCAGTTGCCAGTCCAGCAGCGCCTTGCCGTGCAACTCGACTAGACATTTTGGTCGTTCGTCGGTCAGGTTTTTCATGCGACTGCCGCGACCGGCAGCGAGGATGATGGCTTTCATGAGAGTAGTGCTTTCAATCGTTGAACATCGCGTGTGGCAAACGTGCTTTCCCGCTCCGGGTGCCACATCCAGCCTTCCCAAGGTAAGGATTCGTGGCGGATCGCCTCGATCTCCCCATCTTCACTCCTGGCCAGTACTGCGAAACCCGAAGGGCAGTCGGTCAGGCTGAAACCGTGGTAACTATTGGCTTCGCCAGTGATTTTTCCGGAAAGGTGATGCCGGGTTCTGACATGTCCCTGAACCGGGCGAAGTCCGGTCCCCGCCCAATGGGCCATCATTTGCATGCCACGGCAAATGCCCAAGACGGGCAGGCGGTGCAGCCTGGCGTAGTCCAGCAAGGCGTGCTCGGTGGTGTCGCGCGCGGCGCACTGGCCGAGATTGTTGCCGCCGGACAGCACGATGGCCGCCGGCTTGAGGGCGGTCAGCCAGTCGTTCAGGCCGGCGCCGAGCCGATTTGGTACGGGTGCGCACAGGCCACCTGCGGCGGCCAGGAACAGCGCTACGCGTTGATCCAGCGTATCGCGAACTTCCTCGTATTCAAGATACTCGTCTACGCGCTGGCTGACGGCCACCACTTTCATGCCAATACCTCTACTCGTCGTCCGGCACAATCCAGATGAAGGCGCTGAGCTCCCGACCAGCGACGATAAAGCACTTCGCCTGCGCCGATCACTGCTGGCAGACCAAGCTCGCCAGCGCGGATGGCCATGTGGGAGTTTGCGCCGCCCCAGGCGGTTATCAGGCCGGCAATCGGATAGGCAAATAGCCAATCGAATCCGGGATCGGCATTCGGGATACAGACAATGGCGCCCGCCAATCGCTCGCGCGCATCACAGCCCACGACCGGTGCGGTCACCTGTTTCTGGGTAATGAAATTGGGCGCGGTTTCGGGCCACTCAAACGCCCAGACATCGTCAGGCTTGGCAATCAAGGGCGGAAGCGAAATCTTCAGGGTTTCGGCATAACGGGCCTTGCCTTGTTCGATACTGCGCCCGAGCACATCTTTGGGGTCGGCCGCTGCCACATGCAATTCCTTCAATGCGGCAATGTCGCAATACGCCAAGTCCTCACGGCTAAAACCGTACTGGCCGCCCACTTCGGTGATCAATGCCAGCGTATCCGACAGGTTGCGAGTGAAATGGAATTTGGCCAGCTCGCGCAATTCGATACCCGCCTGCATGAAGTCGAACAGACCTACCGGGTCCGGTTGCAGGCCATGCGCCTCCAGCAGCTTTACGATTTCGCGCATCTGCGGCAAGGTCAACGAGAACGGTTTGACGGGCTCAGGGGCGGGCGGTCGTTGGTTCCAGTCGAAATACAGTTCTGCTGCTTCGTCGTAACGGGGCGAGAGAATGTTGTAAGTGCCCGGGCGCAAATGACCGTAGCGGGCCAGGAACGTCGTCTTGTCCAGTACGGCGCGATCACGCGCCAACTGGCCGCTCACCGTGGACACACTGCCGATGAAGGCGTCGTAATCGGACTGCGAGAACACGCCGACGGCGACCAGCGACTTGAGCATCTGTACCGCAACAAATCCAGCCCGGGCCAGGCCGGCAAACGGCAGCGTGCCGTAACGCTTGGCGTCTTCCAGCAACCAGTAGATGCGCTCCAGTGGATCGGCGCCGGAGGCGAGCAGTGCTTCCCGCCGCGCATTCAGCGTCTCGATCTTCGCAGCATCGCCGCGCCACAAGCCTTCCCTGGGATGAACGATGCGATTGGTCAGTTTCCGCAGGCTGTGAGCGATCGCCTCGCGTTCCGGCTTGGCGAAGCCCGCTTCCGACAGCCTTTCCAGGCGCTGCGGCAAATCGAGCGTGTAGCACGAGAAGACGATTTCGAATTCCACCTTGTCGTGCAAGGTCGGTTCGACCAAGAGTCGGTCGATGTAATGATCGACCAGTCGTCCTGCCAATCCTTCATCCAGATCGGCCGGAATGAAGGAATTGAATGAAAGTCGGACATCGATATACGGTAGCCCGAAGAAGTGTGGCATCAGCGGGAAGCTGCGCAGATTGCGGTAGCCGTAGTTATGGCGCTGGTAGGCCCAGATGGCATCGGTAATCAATTCCCGATAGAGCGACAGGGCCATCGGCTTGGGGCGGATGCCAACAATCTCGGCCGGATTCCAGTCTGGCATCACGCCGTAGACCGTGCGTTGCCCCATCAGGAAGGGATGGGGGCGCATGCCGCGCGCGATCTTGCGCTCGATGGCCTGCAAACGGGATGTCTGCAACGTCTCCGATTCGGGCGCCACGGGCAAGATCAATGGCCGCGCCTGCAGCAGCCAAAGCACCTCGGCTTCTGCCTCACGGGTGACGGCAAATTCACAATCCACCGGGACACGGCCGAACAGTGCCAGCAATTCTTCGAGCAAGGCAATAATCGGCGCTAATGTCGGTGGGGGCGGAACGGCGCTTTGAGCCGCCTGCTGCCACACCCGGCCGCCCTGGCCACTGGTGACGGTCGCTGTATCGCAGCCTTCTGACCAATTCACGATCCTGTAAGGGGCGCAGGAATTAGGGTCGTGAGAAAAGGCGACTCCCGAGCGTAGAACGTCGGCCAGCATCGGCTGGATCAGTATCTCATCGGTGGGATGGGGGGTACCATAGCTGGAAATTACTTGCTCCACTGCCGATTCAATTGCCGAAGCATCGACATTGGGGATGGATAGAAATGCTCCTGCATTGGATGAAATCGCCCCATCTTCACGACGGCAACTGGAACGTACGATCCAGGGAGGAGCGCCCAAACTATCCGTAATTGCATCTACACAGGCCGCACGGTTCAATCGCCAATCAGCTACGTTGAACGAATGCATCGGCGCAATTCGTGCCGATCTAAGCACATCTTTCAGAGTAGCCAATGTGCCGGCCTTGGTAGAAAAATTAAGTTTCATTCCAACTTACCGCAATTGGGCTATCCATATATTAGTCGAATAGGGAATCTGGATACTTGGGGTACCGAGACTCTGCAAATAATTTTTGATAGCAGCCACAACCTCATGGAACGCCGGCCCTGCCTGCCTCTCCAGGGTGGCATGAGATCGCCAGGCCTCGACGCACTCATCGATGCTTTGTTCATGCATGACGCGTGAGTCGAGATGGATGACTGGCCGAAACAATCCAGAAGTTTCAATGACATTGGTTTGGTCCTCGCGACGAGTGCCGTAGCCATAGCTTTGAACATGCGCCTTGATGATTGCTTCGATCTTGGCCTGAATCGGATCTTCCAGCAGGCGATGATTCCACATGCAAGCGAACCAGCCGCGAGGCTTGAGAATTCGGGCTGTTTCCTTGAGCGCACGTTGACGGTCGCAAACATTGAAGGAGCTTCCGAATGTCACCATGTCGAATACACCCGCGGCTTGGCCTGTCACTTCGCCGGTTCCTTCGTGCCAACGTACATTGGTCAAGTTTTGGGTTCGCTTGATGCCATTGTTTCGCATGGCATCGTTCGGTTCGACCGCCACAACATCGAGGCCGCGCGAGGCCAGCATGAGTGTCAGGTGAGCGACACCAGCGCCTATGTCGCAAAAGCAATCCCCTTTTTGTGCGCCAGCTATAGACAGCATTGCGTCAATGGCGGCGTCTGCATAGTCGGGGCGCTTCAGATATGCATCAGCGAGTGTCGTGTAGTCCCATTCTGTTTTCATGATTCATTTTTTCCGTGGAATCGGTTCAATAAATTTTCTGCCAGTATTGTGACTGACAGTCCGGGTTCGAACTCAACAACCCAATCTGCCGCTTCGGGTTCGTCGATGGGTAAGTCCAGTCCGGCGACATCGGTTAGTTCGCCGGCGTCAAAACGACGATAAATTCCCTTGGGGTCTCGTCGGCGTAGTTCATCGACCGGTACCTTGAGATAAACCTCGAAATAGCCGGGCAGGTTGGCGCGGTTCCAGGCATGCACTTCGCGGAACAGCGAGATGGTCGCGATCACCACCGTCAGCCCCTGCGCGGCGATCACCCGGCACAAATGAGCATATTGCATCGCCAGCAACAGCCTGGCTGGACGTCCGTGATTTTGGGCATTGGCGGCAACCGCTCCAAACACCTCGCGGAGTTCATCGCCATCGAGCATCACGACCGATTCGCCCGAGGCCCTCAGGCGGGTCACCACCTGCTGCGCCAGCGTTGATTTCCCCGCTCCGGAAAGGCCAGTGATCCAGATAACTCGCGGATTGGCTTTCAAAATAGTTTCCCTATCCGGTTCAATTTCCACATCCGGTTCAGTATCCGCAAGCGATATTGCTGATAGTTGCCCAAGCGCTGCAGGATGGGCGCACCAGTTTCCGTTTCCAGGCGACGCAAGCCGGACCAGGCCGCTACTTGTACCGGCCATTGGTCGAAATAGAACAGATTCAGATTGACGAAGGTGTTGAGGGCGATGCGTGCCTGCGGCGATGCGGTATCGGCAAAAATTCGCTGAACATAGAAAATCGCTTCGACAATAGCCCCCAGTCGCAGCAGATCTTTGCCTGCGATCGCCTGCTCTCGGACTGCTGTGGCCATCTCCTGAAAGCCCGGGCCTTTCCCGTGTTCAGTCGCCTCTAACCACGCCGTAACCAGGCTACGCAGGGCTGGCGGAATACCTTGGCTAAGTTGGTCACGCCAATTTTTCGGTATCTGCTCGCTAACCGGTCCGCCTTTGTCTTCCGCATAGCCCAGACCTGCAATCATGGCCCTGCCCAAGTTCCGGATGCTGACTCGGGCGAGGAAGGAGTAGCTTTGTCGCCATTCGCCGACCTGGCCTTTACGTGCGGTCTTGAATGTTTTGCCGGTATCGCTTTCCATTTGCTGCATGGCTTGCCGGGCCTTTTCGAAGCCCGAGGATTCGGCGGCGGCATGAAGTTCCTCGTCGGAACGCGCTATGCCTAGAAACTGCAATACGTCGCGCAAGGTTTCTACCGGGCTTGCTTTGACATCCTCGAAACGGACCAGTTTGACCGGCATCGCCTCAGCCATCGCCTGCCAGTACCAGGAAAAATAGGCGAAGCTCTCCATAGGCGGCATCTGGAACAGGCCGGGGAAATGGTCTGGCCAGATATCCGGGCGATTCAGATAGCCAAGAAAGCTCATGCGCTCCGCGTAGCTGCGGCGATAGAGGGAGTAAACCGCATCGCGCGGGTCGCGGACGAAAAGAATCGTCGGGCGCGCCTCGCTCGCTGCGAAGTCGAGGCGATGCTCCCAGCGTATGTGTAGCGCCTCGGGGAAACTGAACGATTGGCGCTCGTGCAGTACCGGCAGATGCCACTTCAGATGCGCTTCCGCTGCGTCAGACATGTGCCAGCTGTCATCGGAGGTTTGCCAGTGCCCCGGTTCGAAAACCGTATTGGTGACACGAATGTCGAGGTAGAGCAGCGCATTGATCAGCCACGCCACGCCGCAGGCGAAAGGCGGCGAAACAATCTGGGCGAGCCGGGGGGCGCTCGCCGCCGTTTGCACGATGCCTGCGGATTCCAATGTTCTTGTCAAAGCCATTTCTTTGCTTGTCAGGTATTCGAGAAACTTGCATCCAGCAAGTCTTGCATCAACCTGGCCATCGGGCGTTCTGCGCTGAAACGGTCCTTGTTCTGCCGTGCCCGGCTTTGCCAATTGCCGGCCGAAATGATGTCGCGGCATGCCGCGGCTAGTTGCTCGACGGATACTTCCTCGACGTAAGGAGACAGATCACAGGCCACCGGGCAGCGCTCGGACACCAAGAACGAATCATTCGAGAGGTGGTAGTGGAAACGGGAGTTCGACGGATACTGCCAAGATGGGTTCTGCTTGAGATTGAGCGCAATTTTCGAGCGGGCAACCAGATCTTCCCGCTGGGGAAAATTGAGTGGCTGGGTGGCCAGGGCCTTGATGCCCAGTTGCTGCAAGTCACCGATGATTTTGCGGCGATGCTCGGTCAGGTGCCCTGTAAAGAGGGCATCGATATCCTTGTGGGCATCGGCCTTGTGATGAACGCGGGCGAATCCGTCCACGTAGCCGTGCGGCAGATAGCCGACTTTGGGGTGCCCGGTGGCTGCCTGGAAGGGCTTCACCTGGCTGTCGGCCAGGTGCCAGATGGCGCGCGCCTCGCGTTGCGCGCCGAGGAAGGCCTGAAAGCGTTCCCGCCAGTAATCGGCGTTGTCGTAGTGACTGGTTGCCTGGCCTGTCTGTGCTTGCGGGGTGGCCGTCGCCTCGAAGTCGTTGAAGGTCTGCCCGGTCAGGAACTCTGTGGCGATGATGATGAAGTCGGTGCCGGCGGTTTGCCGCGCTTCGCGCATCGATTCGACGAAGGGGGCGGTGAAGCATTCGATCAGGATGTTGGTTTTACCCGGGACGATCTGCTCTTCCAGATCGGCCTTGTGGCCCAGGGCCTCAAGGCTGAACCGGACCAGCAGCAGGGTATCCATGATGTGAAATGGATTCCTGCCGTGGTTCCCATAGACGAGTTTGAATTCCATGCGTTCAGACGTTGCCGTACAGGCTGTTCTTCAGCATGGTGTAGCCCTTGATCAGCTCGGCAATGCCCGCATCCAGCGAGACCGCCGGCATGAAGCCGGTGGCTTCGAGCTTGGCATTCGACACGATGTAGTTGCGTTGGTCGGGGTCCTTGCCGACTGGCGCCTCGATGAAGGTGAAGTCGGTAATCTGCTTCTTGATGTGTTCGCAGAGTTCCCATTTCGAGACGTTGGCGTCCGAAAGACCGACGTTGTAGATCTGTCCGGTCATCTGCTTCGAGTTTTCAATGGCGTGCAGGAAGACCCGGGCGATGTCGCGGACGTGGATGTAGTTGCGCTTGAAATGGCTTTCAAAGAGCACCACGAAGCGGTCATGAACAGCACGGTAGGTAAAGTCGTTGACCAGCAGGTCGATGCGCATGCGCGGCGACATGCCGAACACCGTGGCCAGACGGAAGCTGACGGCGGCGGGATGCTGCATCAGGTGCTGCTCGACCTCGACTTTTTCGATGGCGTACTGGGAGATCGGATTGAGCGGTGACTCTTCGGTACAGAAATTGTTTTCGTCGCCCGAGCCGTAAGCGCTGTTGGTGGTCGGCATCAGCACCAGTTGTTGCGGCGAGAGGTGCTTGAGCATGCAGAGGATGGCATCGCGGTTGATCGTGGTGGCGCCGACCGGGTCCTGTTTGCAGAGTGGTGCGCCGACCAGGGCGGCAAGCGGGATGACGATGTCGGCCTGGCGCAGCAGGGGCAGCAGAATGCCTTCGTTACGGACGTCGCCCTTGACCACGGAGAATTTCGGGTGATGGCAGACATGATTGAGGCTGGCCTGCTTGTACATGAAATTGTCGAGTACCGTGACCTGATGTCCCGCTGCCAGGAGTTCGGGAACCAGGGTGGAGCCGAGATAGCCGGCGCCGCCGGTGACGAGGATACGATAGCTCATGAGTCTCTCTTTGATTTAGTTGAATTCGTTTGCCGAAGCAGCTTTCGACAGCAGGGTTTGGGCGCGTTGGTAGTCGTCGGGGATGCCGATGTCGATGAACGTCCCCTCCGCGGGCATTCCGACAATTCTTTGGGCTGCAGCCAGGGCCTTGGGAAGGATATCGGCTTCCAGCGAATATTCTTGACCGGTTTCGAGCCCCAATTGCGCCAAATTTTTTGTCGCCAGCCAATAGACGCCGCCATTGGCCAGGACCGTGCCACCATCGGCCTTGCGACCGAGGCCCAGTAGTCGGCCCTGGGCGTCTCGTTCAACCCCCATGTAGCGCTCGGTATGGGATGTGGGAAAGAGTGCCAGGCACCAGGCGCTGTGCTGATTCTCGGCATAGGCGATCAGTTCTTTTAGGGCAACGGCGAAGAAGGTGTCGCCGTTGAGCAGCAGGACGTTCTTCGCGTCGTCAAGAAGTTGGCGGATGGCGATCAGCAGGCCGCCGCCGGTGCCGAGCGGCTGTTCCTCGATGGCATAGGCAATCGGAATGCCGCGATAGGCGCTCCCGAAGTGATCCATGATGGCTTCGCGTCGGTAGCCGACCGAAAGGATGAAGCGGCTGACCCCCTGGGCAATCCAGTAGTCGAGCAGGATTTCGAGGAAGGGCCGGCCGGCGACCGAGGCCATCGGCTTGGGCAGGTCGGGGACGACGCTGCGCAGGCGCGTTCCCTGGCCGCCAGCCAGCACGATGGCGGTGACCGGTTCAGGCACGGTTGATGATCCGGCACAGGGCGTCGATCTCGTCGGCCTGCAAGTCGGGATAGTTGCCGATATACATGCCGAAGAAGTGAATGTGCTCTGTTTCCGGATAGTCCAGATGGTGGTTGTCCGGCACGATGCCGCGCAGGTAGGGCTGTCGCAGTTGATTGCCGCCTCCGGCGCTGCCGCGGCGGAACTCGACGCCTTCTTCGCGCAGGCGGGCCATCAGTTGCTGCATGTAGGCCTGGTCAGGATGGGCGAGCACCAGGTTGAAGGCATAGTTGCTCGAGCCTTCCGTAACGAAATCGGTGCGATAACGGCTTGCATCGATCCGTTCGAGAAATTGCGCCTGGTTTTCGCTGCGCCGCCTGATGTTGGCATCGAGGCGGGGCAGTTGCTGGCGGCCGAGAATGCCGCCGATTTCGGTATTGCGCACGTTATAGGCCGGGAAGGCAAAGATGAAGTCCGGGTTGAGGTCCGGGAATTCGTCCTGATAGCGCTGTTTCACGTCGGCATCGTTACTTTCCCGCACCATGCCATGCGAGCGCAGGATGCGCAGTTGCTGGTAAGCCTCGTCGTCGTCGGTGCAGATCATCCCGCCTTCGATGGTGCTCATGTGATGGGCGTAGTAGAAGGAGAAATTCGAAATCCAGCCGAAACTGCCGGCCTTCTGCCCGCGGTGCGTCGCGCCGTGCGACTCGCAGACATCCTCGATCAGCGGAATGCCGCGCGCCGCCAGTTCGGCCAGCAGGCGGTCGGTGAGCCCGTTGAAGCCCTGGATGTGGCTGAGGAAAACCGCCCGCGTGTCGGGCGTGATGGCGGCGAGAATCTTGTCGGTATCCATGGCCAGGGTGCGCGGGTCGATGTCCGCAAAGACCGGTTTGAAACCGTTTTGCAGCACGCTGGCGATATCCGAGATCCAGGTCAGCGGCGGCACGATGACTTCGCCGCCGGTCGGATGGCGCAATTTCAGCAGTGCCATGGTGAGCAGGTTGGCGGAGGCACCGGAATTGACGAAGACGCTGTGTTTGACGCCCAGCCAGCGCGACCATTCCGCTTCAAAGGCACGGACCTGGGCACCGTTGGTCAGCATCGGATTGTCCTGGCGGAGATGCTCGATGACGGCGTCGAGGTCTTCGCGGAGGATGTTGTTGCGCATGAGGGGGAATTTCATCGGGAATCCTGGGACTGGGTTAGAGATGATGCCGATCGATAAAGGCGGTGAGCGCAGCGCGCACGGCATTGGGACCGATGCCGACCTGCTCGTGGAGCTGGACGCGGCTGCCCAGTTCGAAACGATAACCGGGCGCGACGCCGAGATTGAGCATCGGGCGGGGCGGCGTATCGGCCAGCAGGTCGAAGAACAGCGCATCGACGCCGCCACGACCCTTGAAGCCTTCTTCCAGCGTGACGATGGCTTGGTAATCGGCCAGGGTTTGCAACAGGGCCGGCCGCTCGAAACCGGCGATATCGAAGAGGTCGATCACGGCAAGGTCGCGACCGCTGGCGGCGAATTGTTCGGCGACCTGCAAGGCGGTGTGGACCGGGTAACCGGTGGCGATCAGGCAGATTTTCCCGGGGCGACGCAGCTGGGCAAAGCCGAGCGATGGATCGGGCGCGCCCGCCTGATGCACGACGGGCAGGACCTGGGCGTCGAGGCGCAGGTACTTGGGCTGCCGGCGGGCCAGGCAGGTATCGAACATGGCCGCGGCCGTCACGTGGTCGGCCGGCGAGAGCAGGCCGAGATTGGGCAGGGCGCGCATGATCGTCAGGTCTTCGTAGCACTGGTGGGTCGGCCCGGAAACCACGTAGCTGTAACCGGCGCCGACACCGATCAGGTTCACGTTGAGTGGCCGGACTTCAGAGAGCAGGGCGAGGCTGACGCGAATCTGCTCGTAGCAGCGCATGGTAATGAAGGGCGCGATGGCGTAGGCGAAGACGGTATAACCTTCGAGCGCCAGTCCGGCCGAGACGTTGATCAGGTTCTGTTCGGCGATGCCGACATTGACGAAGCGTTCGGGATGTTCGGCGCGAATCCGATCCAGTACCGGAGAACCGAAGTCAGCCGTGACGAAGAACAGTTTTTCATCCTGCCGCATGGCTTCCAGCAGGCGTAGCAGGAAGGCGTCGCGCATGGCTTGGGACGGCTGGGTCATGGTGCCTCCCCAAGCAGTTGGTCGAGCAGTTCGGGTTTGGGATTGATGATGTGGCACAAGGGTTCGCCTTCCAGTTTGGGGACGCCGTGTCCCTTCCTGGTCTTGGCGACCAGCACCTTGGGCTTGCCGGAATGGTTTTCCTTCATGGCGGCCAGACGTTCGCGAACCTGGACGACATCGTGACCATCGGCCTCTTCCGCCTGCCAGCCGAAGGCGGCGAAGCGGCCGGCCAGATCGCCGTGACCGACAATCTTGTTGGTGTAATCGAGCATGCTGATGCGGTTGTCGTCGACGATCAGGTTGAGGTTGTCGAGGCCGTGATGGGCGGCAAACATCGCGGCTTCCCAGTTGGCGCCTTCGTGCAGTTCGCCGTCGCCGGCAAGGACGAAGACGGCACGGTCGCTGGCCTTGCGCTTGAGGCCCAGGGCCATGCCGGTGGCGACGCCCAAGCCATGTCCCAAGGAGCCGTTGACCGTTTCGTAACCGGGAATGACCGGGTCGGGAATGCCGCCCAGAAAACCGCCGGCCTGACAGACTTTGTCCAGTGCCTCGACCGGAAAGAAGCCGAGGTCGGCCAGGATGGGATACATGCAGATCGAACCGTGGCCCTTGCTGATGATCAGCCGGTCGCGCAATTCGGCGAGCGGTTCGGCTGCGTCGTGACGCAAGATACCGCCGTAGTAGAGGGCGACGAAAATCTCGATCGAGGAAAGCGACGAGGCGAGCCGGGTTTCCGGCGCCCGACGGTGGATGCGCAGGGTTTCGCGCCAGACCCAGCGGGTTTTTGCGGAAAGCGCGTGTTCAGGGCTGTTCATGATGGCTGCTTTCGTGAAGAGTGGGCCGGTTGCTGACGATACCAGTCGTAGAGATCCTGAATGCCTTGTTGCAGCGACCGGCGCGGCGTCCAGCCCAAGGCACGCATCCGGCTGCTGTCGAGCAGCTTGCGCGGGGCGCCGTCGGGCTTGTCGCGGTCCCAGACGATTTGACCGGCAAAGCCGGTGACCTCGGCGATGATTTCAGCCAATTCGCGGATCGAGACATCCGTGCCGGGGCCGATATTGATCGGCAGTGCCGGCGTTGCAAGCGTCTCGTCGAGCAGCACCAGGCAGGCCTCGGCCAGATCGTCGGCGTGCAGGAATTCGCGGCGCGGCGTGCCGCTGCCCCACAGGGTGACTTCCCGGCTGGCGGCGGCACTTGCCGCGTGAAAGCGTTGCAGCAAAGCCGAGAGGACGTGTCCGGAGGCCGGGTCGAAGTCGTCGTTCGGGCCGTAAACGCTATTCGGGATGACCGGAATGAAGCGGGTTTCGCCATATTGCCGGTTATAGGCCAGGCAGAGCTGCAGGCCGGCCATCTTGGCCGTGGCGTAGGCGATGCTGGTCGGTTCGGGATGGCCGCTGTACAGGCTTTCTTCAGCCATCGGCTGGGCGCAGACCTTGGGGTACATGCAGGACGAGGCGAAGAAGATCGTCCGCTTGATGCCATGCGTGTGGGCTGCTTCCAGGACGGCGGCCTGAATGGCCAGGTTGGGGCGCATCAGGTCGGCGGGAAAGTGCTGATTGCGCTGGATGCCGCCCGATTCGCCGGCCGCCAGCACCAGATACTCGGGACGATGGCGCGCGAAATAGGTGGCAACGGCAGCCGCATCGCTCAGTTCCAGCTCGCGCCGGGTGGGGAGGAGCAGGTTGGCGTAGCCTTGTGCCTGGAGCAGGCGCGTCACCGCCGAGCCGATCAGCCCGGTGTGGCCGGCAACCAGAATGGCAGCGTTCTTGTTCATGGACTTAAAGGCCGTTCGGTTGATAAAGCACGATGCGGCTGCCCGAATCGTCGAAATTGAAAGGTACGTGCACCAGGCGGTCGAGGCGGGCACGAATCGCCGGCTGATCCTCGGGGCGGGCGAAGAGCAGGAGGAAACCGCCACCACCAGCGCCCAGTATCTTGCCGCCCAGGGCGCCGGCCTTGCGGGCCTCGGCGTAGAGTTCGTCGATGTGCGGCGTGGAGACCCGGTCCGACAGGCTGCGCTTGAGCTGCCAGCTTTCGTCGAGCAGGCGGCCGAATTCCTCGATCGAAACCGACGGGGTCTGCAGGATGGCGATGGCGTCGTCGACATGGGCCTGCATGCGCTTGAGTTCGGCGCTGCGTTTTTCCAGGTTTTCGATCTTCGACTTGGCGACTTCCGAAGCGATGCGGGAAACGCCGGTAAAGCACAGCATCAGGTGGCTGCGCAGCGCTTCCTTGCGCTGTGCCGGGAGGATGATCGGGGAAACGTTGATGGCGCCGCTCGGCTTGAAGTCGATCCGGTTGAGGCCGCCATAGGCCGCCGACACCTGGTCCTGAGAGCCGACGTTCTCGCCGATCAGGTCCTGCTCGATATGAATGGCGTCGCGGGCGAGGTCTTCCCGCGAGATCAGCTGACCGCGCAGGCCACGCAGGGCATGCACCAGACCGACCGTGAAGGACGAGCTGGAGCCGAGCCCGGAGCGGGCCGGCAGATCGCCGTCGTGATGAATTTCCAGCCCGGCCTCGACCTGCGCCCAGGCCAGCGTGGCGCGAACGGCCGGATGCTGGATCTCTTCGATGCTGCGTACGTTTTCGATGAACGAATAGACGATGCGATGTTTGTGTTCGAAGAAGGGCGGCAGGTAGCGGCAGCTGATGTAGCAGTATTTGTCGATGGTCGTGGCCAGCACCGAGCCGCCGTGTTCCCGGTACCAGGTCGGATAGTCGGTGCCGCCGCCGAAGAAGGAGATGCGAAAAGGAGTGCGGGTGATGATCATGGGCTCAGTCGCCGAGCAGTTTACGTTTGAGCGGGATGGTGGCCATGTCGATCACGTTCTGACGCTCTTGAGGGCCGAATTTACGCTCCACCAGGTCAAGATAGGCCGGGTTGGTGAAGTAGGTCTGCCAGGCCCGGTCGCGGAAGCGCAGCACCTCGGCGGCACTGACATGTTTGGTCGGCAGGGGCTCGCATTCGTAGGACAGGAAGGCATAGCCTTCGTAGGAGGTCGGCAAGGCCCAGCCCTGCTGGCGGGCGATATGGTAGATCGGGCTGCCGGGAAGGGCCTGGCAGGGATACATGTTGGCCATTTCGGTATTGAGTTCGAGGGCCAGGTCGAGCGTCTGCTGCATGGTTTCCAGCGTGTCGTCGGGAAAACCGAATATGTAGTTGGAAATGACCTTGATATCGGCGTCGCGGATGGTGTGGCAGATGTCCTTGATGCTGACTTCCTGAAAACTGCCCTTCGACATTTCGCGTCGAACTTGCAGGTTGCCGGCTTCGATCCCCAGCGCCAGCCAGTTGATGCCGGCCCGTTTGAACTTTTCCAGCGCGTCGGCCCGCACGGTGTCGACCCGGGCATAGGCCCAGAGGTTGAAACCGTAGTCGCTCTCGGCCAGCCGATCGACCAGCGGGCCGTAGTGCTTGCGGTTGAGAAAGAACATTTCGTCGCTCAGGCGCAGGGTGCTGACCCCGAGGCGGGCCAGCTTGTCCATTTCTCGGATCACCCAGTCGGTGCTCCAGAAGCGCATGCCGCGCGAGTCGGCGGCGCTGATCCCCTCGCCGTTGTCCTGGCGGTTGACGATGTTGATCATGCAGAAATCGCAGCCGAAGTTGCAGCCGAGCGAGGTGTAGATCGCGGCGAACGGGGTGCGCCGGGCATGGTCGAAGCCGGCATGCCAGAAATGGGCACGGTACAGGTCGAGCGGTCTTTCCCGGTAGGGCAGCAGGTCCCAGGCGTAGCCGGGCAGGTCGAGATCCATCCGTGACTGGGGAACGACCGACTCCGGCGGGTTCAGCTGGAGGAGGGTTTCTCCTCCCGCCTCCCGGCGCTTGTAGCCGATACCGCGAATGCGGGCCAGATCGTCGTGCAGATTGCTCGCCAGCAGGTTGTGCAGTGCGTACACGCCTTCGTTGAGGAGGACGATATCGACACAGGATTCGGCGAGAACCTCCCGGGGCAGGGCGCTGGTATGCGAGCCGACGAAGGCGATGCGCGTCGCCGGGTGGGCTTCCTTGAGCGCACGGGCCAAGGCCAGGGCGCCGATCATGCTGGTGGTGCCCGAATTCGGGTTCTGGCCGTAAACCACCATGACGACCAGTCGCGCATCGGCGTCGGCAATCCGGCCGACGGCAGCGTCCAGGGACAGCTTCTCGGCGTCGCAATCGAGCAGGCCAACGCCATAACCCTTGGCGCGGCACGACTCGGCGAGCAGCAAGGCCCAGGTGGGCGGTTCGATGGCCGAGAAAACCTTGGCCAGATCCTGATAGGCCTTGGCGGAAGAGTCAGGGTTGACGAACAGAACGTCCATGGTTTTTCCGATTCAATTAAAGCGGGTGCCGTGATCCAGCCAGTCGCTGTATTGGCGGCAACGGATACGGCTGGTGTAGCGTTCGAGAACGGCTTGGCGTCCGTTCGTGACCAGGTGCTGGCGCCAGTCCGGTTCGTGGCGCAAGCGGGTCAGTTTCTGCGCCAGTTCCTCGATCGAGTCGAACAGCACCAGTTCTTCATCCTCCTTGAACCATTCGGCACAACGGGGCCGCTCGGGGATGCGCCAGCTGACGCTGGGCACGCAGGCGGCCATGGTTTCCAGCACGCGGCCCGAGTAGGACTTGATCAGGGTCGGCAAATTGATGTTCGCCATGCCGAGGCGATAACCGTCCAGCAGCAGGGAGAACAGGTCGCGGCGCAGGGCCATCAGTTCGTTCGTGTAGGCAGCGAAGGCGCTGCGATCGAGGCGGCCTGCTTGCAGGCGCTCGGTGACCTCCTTGTGGATGGTTTCGAAGCGCGCCAAGGTATCGCTGTTGCGTTCCGGTAGCTGGAAATGCGGGCGGTCCATCAGGCCTTCGAGACGACGGTCGGCCAGATAGAGGTTGCGCGGCAGCAAGTGGGCCTTGGGCAGGTCGTAGCCCGGTCCGGTGAAATAGGTCGAACCGATGAAGGAGGCGACTTCCTTGTCTGGCGGCGGGGCGTCGAGAACCAGTTCTTCCGGCAGCAGGAAGATGTTCTGTGCCGCCGGGATGCCGAAGCGGCTTTCGATGGCCGGCACGTCCATTTCGTCGGGGACCAGGGCGTGCGTGCAGTGCGGCAGGCTGGCATAGCCGCTATCCACCCATTCCTGCAGAAAGGGCAGGACTTCGTGTTCGAAGGGCGTGTAGTTGAGCGATTCGAGGGCGACGCTGACGCGCACCGGGGCGACTTCCTTGAGCCAGCTCCAGAAATTCTCGTCGTAGCAGGCATGGTTGCTCCATACCCATGCCTCGTCGAATTGCTCACCGGCAAGCAGGCGAGGCGCATGCTTGATGAAGCTGTCGTCGGCATCCGGGGCGCGTCCGAAGAGGGCGGGAAGCAGGGTGCACTGGTGCCCGTTGCGGGCGAATCCGTCGATGAAGGCGTAGGAGCCGGTGTAGGACCAGCCTCTGCCGCGTTGCCAGTTGTCGAATTCGAGCAGGACGAAAAGAATTTTCTTGGCCATGGGCGTGTTCGATGTGAATTAGTTTCCGCTGCGGGCGTCGAGCAGACGGGCTAGCCCGTCTGCCAGATCGACCTCGGGCTGCCAACCCAGGCGGCGGATCTTGTCGATGTTGAAATGGCCCGAACTGCGCGGGGCCGGCGCGGCACCGGCCAATGCCCTGGTCCGCACGGCAAGACGTCCGGATTTGCCGGCCGCTGCGATCAGTTTTTCGGCCAACTCGAGGATGCTGATTTCCTCGGTCGCACCGACGTTGTAGGCCTCGCCTGACTGTCCTTTGAGCAGGATGTGAAAGAGGGCCGAAACGGTATCCGAGACATAGCAGAACGGGCGCGTCGCCGAGCCATCCGAATCGAGCCGGATGTCGACATCGGCCAGCACGTTGGCAAGCAGGTCGGTGATGGCGCGGCCATCGTCGAGGGCCATGCCCGGCCCGTAGCAGTGCGAAATACGGGCGATGCGGGCATCGACGCCGAACTGGGTGAAATAGGCGCGGCACAGGGTTTCGGCGAGTCGTTTGCTTTCGCCGTAGCAGGCGCGCGGCCCGAGCGGGTCGTCGCCGCCGAAGTCGGTTTCGCCGATGCAGTCGATATGGCCGGTGTTCTCGCCATAGACGGCGCCACTGCTCAGGAAAAGCAGACGGGCGCCATCCCGGCGGGCCAGTTCGAGCAGTTGCCGGGTGCCCTCGGTATTGGCCAGGATGGTGTCCACCGGCTTTTGCATGTAGGACTTGGGGCTGGCCGGGCTGGCGGCATGAATGATGAGGTCGAACGCTTCGGCCGGCTGCCAGGGGGCGCTGACATCCTGAATCAGTGGACTGACTTCGCCCGGCAGGTCGAGCCAGGGCAGGCGGTTGCGCAGTTTGTCCAGGTCGCGGGCCAGGGCGAAAAGACGCAGGTCGGCGGTCGGGAGACTGCGCTTGAGATAGGCCAGGGCTTCGACGATGTGGCCGCCGATGAAGCCGGCCGCACCGGTGACCAGAATCCGTTTGCCGTGCAGTTCGGCCCAGGGCAAGGGGGCCGCGAGCATGCGCTGCAGGTCTTCGGCCAGGATAGGGCTAGGCGCTCGCATAGATTTCTTCCAGGCCGATCAGGCGTTGCGCGGCGATACCTTGGGCCAGTAGCTGGGCTTTGATGTTGCGGCCGAATTTGATCGAACTGATCACGATCGGTAGCGCAGTATGCCGTTCGGCGTCATAGCCGCCGATCGCGTGCTGGCCAATCGACTGCCCCCATTTGTCCGGCGCACTGTCGAGCAAGGCGCGAACGTCGAGGTCGTCGAGCAGTGGTTCGATGTAGTTCTTGAAGTCGCCGCCGATGCCATAGACGAAGAACGGACCGCCGGTGATTAGCCGAAAACGTTCGATCAATTTTTGCCTTCCCCAACCTGTTGGCTTGGCGAGGCGGGCAATGGCGCGGATCGAGTCGGGGTAAACCGGCGATTCGTAATGGCCGGTGCTCAGGTTGGTGCAATCCCAGCCATGTCTGGCCAGCAACAGGCTGAGCGAGACCGGCGTGAATTGATGCAGGTGTTCCGGGTTCAGATCGCTTTCCAGCCAGGGATGGCCGGCCCGGTTGGGGACTTCGACGACGATCAGCCCGTTTTCGCTCAGCAAATTGGTCCAGCTGGCCAGTTCGGCGCCGACGTCGGCGATATGTTCGAGGACGTGAAAGCTGGCGATCAGGTCGTAGCTGGCCGGCGGTATGCCGGCTGCCGGCGTCGTGAATACCTGATCGAGAACCTGGCCGGCCTGGACGGCATCCCTGGACAGTTCGATGCCATCGTAACGCAGGGTCAGCCCGGCCTTGATGCGTTGGCCCAGTTCGCCCTCGGCGCAGCCGACTTCCAGGATGCGCCGGGCGCCGATCTCGCCGACAAGCGGCTGGATAAGTGCCTGGCGGCTGTCCATCTTGCGCTTGAACCAGGGCGTGTCGGCATCGTTACGGGCGGACAGGGACTGATAGTGGGCCGCGTCGATCCGCCCGGCTTGCCGCCAGCGATGCCCGCAGCACGGGCAGCTGCGGTAATCGCCCGGCGTCGCCGCAGCCTGGGGGGCCGGGCTGGCGCAGCATGGGCAGAGGGCGTCAGTTGCGGACATCGGACGCTTAGTCGCGAACGGCCAGCGAGGCCGGCGTCAAGGGAATCAGCATCTCGGCCGCCAGTTGCTGGCGCGAGAGCAGCGGCGACATGTCTTCGAGCGGCATCGACAGCATCGAGCCGTCGGCCTGCGGTAGCGCAGCGACCTTGGGGTAGAGGGTCTCGCTGGGCGTCAGCTGCAGGTCGATCAGGCGCGGGCCGGGCGTGGCGAGGATGTCCTGCAGCTTGCCGAGATCAGCGGCATCGCTGATGCGGCAGAAGGGCAGGCCGTAGGTGGCGGCGATCTGCTCGAGGTCGGGCAGCATCAGGCCGGCTTCCGGGCCGGTGCCGATGAAGCGGCTGGCGAAGTAATTGCGCTGGGTATTGCGGATCGAGGCGTAGCCGCCGTTGTTCATGATGATCAGGCTGATCGGCAGTTGTTGGGCGGCCAGCGTGCCGAATTCCTGCAGGTTGAGTTGCAGGCTGCCATCGCTTTCGACCGCCACCATCGGCTGGCGGCCGTTGGCCAGGCAGGCGCCGATGGCGGCCGGCAGGCCGTAGCCCATCGAGCCCAGACCGGAGGTCAGGAAGACCCGCTGGCCCGGCTTGTTGCGGAAGACGGTATAGAAGACTTCGACGGCCAGGCCGGAGCTGCCGGTGCCGACGATGCTGTCGGGCGGGATGGCATCCGACAGCGCGGAGACGAAATGGTAGTGGTTGATCGGGCCGCTACTCGGGAAGGGCTGGCCTTCGTTGACCGGATAACGGGCCTTCCAGTCGGCGCAGCGGGCAATCCACGGTTGCGTGTTGTCGCCGGCCACGACATCGCGCGACTGGCTGTTGAGGGCGTCGATGGCGGCCTTGGCGTCGGCGACGATGCGCAGCTCGATGTCCATGTCCAGCTTGTCGATCTCGTTGGCATCGACATCGATCACCACCTTGCGCGCGCCGCGGGCAAAGCCGCGCGGGTTGTAGGCGGTGATGATGTTGTCGAGGCGGCAGCCGATGCTGATCAGCAGGTCGCAATTCTGTACCGCGAAATTGCCGGAGCGCAGCGCCACCACGCCGGGGCGGCCGACGTTGAGCGGGTGGTCCCAGGGCAGCAGGTCGAGTGCGTTCCAGGTCGTGGCAACCGGGATCTGCAGGCGTTCGGCCAGGGCCATGAAGGGCTTGGCGGCACCGGCCAGGCGTACGCCGTGGCCAGCCAACAGCAGCGGGCGTTTGGCTTCGCCGAGCAAGGCGAGCAACTGGCTGCAGTTGGCAGCGAGATCTGCTTTGGTTTCGGCTGGCGGTGCAAAGCCCGGCAGGGTCTCGGGATCGATTGGGGCGCCTTGGACATCAAGCGGCACATCAAGCCATACCGGGCCGTGGCGACCGTTGCGCATCTCGTAGAGGGCGCGTTCCAGGTGGTAGCGGATCTGTTGCGGATCGTCGATGGTGACGGCGTACTTGGTGACCGATTTGACCATCGGCACGATATCGACTTCCTGTACGCCACCCTGGCGCAAGGGGCGGCCGGCCAGCAGGTCGGGGCGCTTGACCTGGCCGGAAATGACCAGCAGCGGAATCGATTCGATCCAGGCGCCGGCCACCGGGGTAATGACGTTGGTGGCGCCGGGACCGGTGGTGACCATGCAGACGCCAAAGCTCTCCCGCACCCGGCCCCAGGCTTCGGCGGCAATACCGCAGGCCTGTTCGTGGTGGCAGGGGACCGGCGTCAGACGCTTTTCGCAGGCCAGCGCATCGTTGAGATACATCGCGCCGCCGCCCGGCAGCAGGAAGACGTGTTCGGCACCGGCCTCGGCGAGGCGGCTCATCAGGTAATCGGCAACGCGCATGTTTACAGCCAGTAGGTGAGCAGGGTCTTGCGACGCGGATTGGCCGTCACGGCCGGGTCGCTATAGATCGAATCGTCGGTGTAGTGGGTCGAGGAGATTTCTTCGAAAACGACGCCGTTCCGAGAATGGAACTTGTGCTTGACGCCGCGTTGGACGGTGATGACATCGCCGCGGCTGGCTTCGCTCTGCTCGCCATCGAGCCACAGGGTCATGCTGCCGTGCAGGATGACAAAGGTTTCTTCTTTCTTGTTGTGGTACTGCTCGGGGTGGGTCTGGCCGGGCAGCATGGCGATCAGCTTCTTGCAGTATTCGCGATTGACCACGGTGATCATCACCAGCCCGAACTCGGCAAAGCGTTCCATGCCGTAGTGGTGGGAGATTTCGAGATCGGACTTGCCGGGGACGACGATGTTGCCGGCTTCCAGCAACTGACGCGTCGCGGTGACGGCGGCCAGGATGTGCTCGCGCGCATGCAGGATGTCGACTTGCTCGGCGAGCAGGGGCGTGCCGGCGGCCAATGCCCGGCGGGCAATGTGGCGGCTGTATTTCGACCACTGGTTGGCGGCAATTTGCCCGGCCACCGGCGGGAAGGCGAAGCAGACCGCGCTGTCGGTAATGGTTTCGCCGGCCGCGATGTCGCGGGTCAGGAACACGCCGCGGCGCAGGCTTTCCAGGCTGGCCGCTTCGGCGGCAGTCGCCTCCGGCCAGGCTTCGCTGCCACAAAGCACTTGCGCCCGTTGGGCGGCGGCCAGCCAGCGACGAACCTGTTCGGGATCGGCGGAATAAGCGTTGAGAGCATATTTTTCCGAAGGCAGGCCAACGTGTTTTTCGAAAACCGTCGCCCCCTTGGCCATGGCCAGCATGACCGGTTCGGTTTCGTTCGGGTCTTCGTGCGTCGAGAAGCCGACCCGGACATCGGGGTAGCGGCTGCGCAGCGCCTCGATGCGGCGGATGTGCAGGTTGGCGGCCGGTGTCGGGTATTCAGCGACGCAATGCATGATGGTCAGTTGCTTGCCGCGATGCAGGAAGAAACTGACCACGTTGTCGACTTCTTCCGGGGTCGCGCCGGCGGTCGAGGCAACGACCGGCTTGTCGCAGCGGGCGATGCGTTCGAGCAGGGGCCAGTCGGTCAGCGAGCAGCTGGCGATCTTGATGACTTCGATGCCCTGGGCTTCGATCAGGTCGACCGAGGCTTCGTCGAAGGGCGTGCACACCGTCTTGAAACCGCATTCGCGCATGGCGTCGAGCAGGGTGGAGAACTGCGCGTGGCTGAGCCGGGTTTCCTCGAAGCGCTTGACGTATTTGACGTCGTCGCGGCCTTTGAAGCTGGGGTGGATGAAAGTGTCGAGATCGCGATATTGCAGCTTGAAGGCGAAGTCGAAATCGTCGAAGCCGGCGCAGGCTTCACGGATGGCACGAATGATGGCCACCCCGTGAGCGGTATCGCCCATGTGGTTGTTGGCCATTTCGAAAATGAATAGCGGACGGTTCATGGTGGGCTCTCAGAAATTCACGCCGCAAAAATCGGCCAGTGCCTCGGCGATGTAGTCGAGCTGCGCCGGGATCAGGCCGGGCCAGACGCCGACCCAGAAGGTGCGTTGCATGATGATGTCGGCGTTGCTCAGCGTGCCGCTGACGCGGTGCGGGCGGCCGGCGAAATAGGGCTGGCGGGTCAGGTTGCCGGCAAACAGCAAGCGGGTGCCGATCTTGCGCTGGTCGAGAAAGCGCAGCAGATCGACGCGGTCGAAGCCGGCGCTTTCCCGGATGGTGATCGGGAAGCCGAACCAGGACGGGTCACTGCCGGCCGTGGCTTCGGGCAGGATCAGGAATTCGCCGAGCGGCTGCAGCTTTTGCGTCAGGTAGGCGAAGTTGTCGCGGCGTGCCTGGCAGAAACCGGGCAGACGGTCGAGCTGGGCCAGGCCGAGCGCAGCCTGCATGTCGGTGATCTTCAGGTTGTAGCCGGCGTGTGAATAAACGTACTTGTGGTCGTAGCCGGCGGGCAGTTCGCCCAGTTGCCAGTCGAAGCGCTTGCCACAGGTATTGTCGCAACCCGGGTTGCACCAGCAGTCGCGGCCCCAGTCGCGGAAGGACTCGATGGCGCGTTTGAGGGCAGGGTCCGAGGTGAATACGGCGCCGCCTTCGCCCATCGTGATGTGGTGGGCCGGATAGAAGGACAGGGTGCCGATGTGGCCGTAGGTGCCGACCAGCCGGTCGTCGTAGCGCGAGCCGAGGGCGTCGCAGCAGTCCTCGATCAGCCAGAGCTGGTGGCGGTCGGCAAGGGCCCGGATTTCGCCGACGGCAAACGGATTGCCGAGCGTGTGGGCGATCATGATCGCCTTGGTGCGCGGCGTGATGGCCGCTTCGATGCTCGACGGCAGCGGGTTGTAGGTCGGAATGTGCGAATCGACGAAAACCGGCGTCAGGCCGTTTTGCAGGATCGGATTGACCGTCGTCGGAAAGCCCGCCGCCGCGGTGATGACCTCGTCGCCCGGGCGCAGGGCCCGCTCGCCGAGAGCCGGCGAGGTCAGGGCGGAGAGGGCGAGCAGGTTGGCGCTCGAACCCGAGTTGCAGGTGAGGACGTGTTTGACGCCGAGAAAGTCGGCGAGCCGGGCTTCGAAGGCATCGTTATAACGGCCGGTGGTCAGCCAGCCGTCCAGCGCGGCATCGACCAGGTTGCTGAACTCGTCGGCGCCAAGGACTTTTCCGGAGGGCGGAATGGGCGTGCTGCCGGGAACGAAGCGGGGGGCGGCGCATTTTTTCTCGGCGTAAGTTCTGACTTGTTCGAGGATTTTCTGCCGTTCTGCGTCGTTGCTCATGCTGCGGTCTGCTGATAAAGGTTGATTTGTTGTCGGCAGAAATCTTGCATACTTGAGCCGTTCAACCAGGCAAGTTGCCAGTCGGCGGTATGCCGCAGCGCTTCGGCCAGGCGCCAACGGGGGCGCCACTGTAGCAGTTGTTGGGCGCGGCGGGCATTGAGCAGAAGCAAACCGGCTTCATGTGGCAGGCTGGAGGGTTCCGTCAGGTAGCGTGCTTCTCCCGGCCACAGGGCGCATAATTGGTCGGCGACCTGCTGCACGCTGACGCAGTCTTCCGTGGCCGGGCCGAAGTTCCAGGCGGTGGCGAAGGATTTGTCCGCACTGAGTTTTTCCGCCAGTTGCAGGTAGCCCGCCAAGGGCTCCAGCACGTGCTGCCAGGGACGAACCGCCTGGATGTGGCGTAACTGGGCCGCTTCCCCGGCGGCAAAAGCGCGCAACAGGTCGGGGACCAGCCGGTTTTTCGCCCAGTCGCCGCCGCCGATGACATTGCCGGCGCGCGCCGTGGCCAGACCGGCCTGGTCGGGCAAGTCGAAGAAGGAGCGGCGCCACGAGCTAACCGCAATGTCGGTGCAGGCCTTGCTGCTGCTGTACGGGTCATGGCCGCCCAGCGGGTCGGTCTCGACGTAGGGGTGCAGCGATTCGCCATTCTCGTAGCATTTGTCGGTGGTGATGACGACCATCGCTTGCAATTCGGGCGCCCGGCGCGCAGCTTGCAGGATGTTGAGGGTGCCCATCACATTGGTGGCGTAGGTACCGACCGGGTCCTCATAGCCTTCGCTGACCAGGGGTTGCGCCGCGAGGTGGAAGACGATCTGCGGATTGCTCCGGGCAAAGACGGCATCGACCGCGGCGCCGTCGCGAATGTCGCCGATCACTGAGTCCAGCATTTCGCCGATGTGCGCGACCTCGAACAGGCTGGGTGTGGTTGGGGGTGGCAAGGCGAAGCCGGTGACCCGGGCGCCCAGTTGATGCAACCAGAGCCCCAGCCAACCGCCCTTGAACCCGGTGTGTCCGGTGAGCAGTACTCGCTTGCCCAGCCAGAATCCCGGATTCACCAGATTTTCCAGGGGGCTTTGCCGCTCTGCCAGAGGTCTTCCAGCAGCATCTTGTCGCGCAGGGTATCCATCGGCTGCCAGAAGCCGTCGTGCTGCCAGGCCGCCAATTGGTCGCGCCGGGTCAGTTCGTGCATGGGGGCGGCTTCCCAGGGTTGATCGTCACTGTCGATCAGGTCTAGAACCGAGGGATTGAGAACGAAAAAGCCGCCATTGATCAGGCCGCCCTCGCCATGCGGCTTTTCCTGGAAGCTGGCGACCCGGCCGTCGGCGATTTCAAGGGCGCCGAAACGTCCGGGCGGGGTGACGGCGCAAACCGTCGCGGCGCGCCCGTGCTGGCGGTGGAATTCGATCTGGCGGGTGATGTCGGCATTGGTCACGCCGTCGCCGTAGGTGAAGCAGAAAGGTTCGTCAGGGTCGAGGAAATGCTTGACCCGCTTCAAGCGGCCACCTGTCGCCGATCCTTCGCCGGTATCGACCAGGGTGACGCGCCAGGGCTCGGCATGGCGCTCGTGTACCGTCATCTTGTTTTCCTGCATGTCGAAGGTGACGTCCGACGAATGCAGGAAATAGTTGGCAAAGTATTCCTTGATGACGTAGCCCTTGTAGCCCAGGCAAATGATGAAATCGTTGATGCCGTGCGCCGAGTAGATTTTCAGGATGTGCCAGATGATCGGTTTGCCGCCGATCTCGATCATGGGTTTCGGCTTGAGGTGCGACTCTTCGCTAATGCGCGTGCCCAGTCCGCCTGCCAGAATGACTGCTTTCATTAACGCCCCGATGCCTCCCGTGGTTTTGGTCTCTTCTCTTGATCGCTTGCCCGAGCCGATCGCCCGGGAAGGCATACCGCCCAGGCAGGCATTTTAAGTCAGGCGCCGGGAGGCGTGCCGCAATATTCGGTTCAGGCGGTAACGACGCGGTTCTTGCCCGTTTTTTTGGCCTGATACATGGCCTCGTCGGCTCGCTTGATGACGCTTGCCTGAGTGTCTTCGACCTGCATCTGCGTGACCCCGGCGCTGAATGTGATCAGCACTTTTTCATTGTCATGCATGAAGAATTTTCTCGTCAATTCCCGTTGCAGCCGGCTGAGGACTACAGCGGCATCTTCCAGCGGGGTTTCCGGTAGCAGGATGATGAATTCCTCGCCACCGTAGCGGGCAACGGTGTCTTGCGGGCGCAGGGTGTCGCGGCAGACGGCGGCCAGGTGCATCAGCGCCCGGTCGCCGGCATCGTGGCCGAGCGAGTCGTTGAGCTTCTTGAAGTTGTCGATGTCGAGCAGGCCGACGCAAATGACGGTTTCGTGGCGTTTGGCACGAGCGACTTCCTTGTCGAACATTTCATCGAGCCCGCGTCGATTCAACGCGCCGGTCAATTGATCGTGGCGTACGAGGTCGCTGGTCGCTTCCAGTTCGTGTTCGAGTTCCCGGATGCGCCGCTCCGCTTCTTCCACCTTTTGCTGGGTTGACCTCAACTCGTCGCGCGAGCGCTGGGCGTTGATCTGGATGTTGCGGGTTTCGCGCATCACGTCGCTGATGACGCTTTCCAGTTCGGTGATGTCGTGGGCGGCGCTGATCTTTCCGGCGTAGCTCTCGATTTTGTCGTGGTAGTCCGAGGTGGCATCGGTGAAGCTGGCCAGTTGATCGACGAAGCCGGCCAGCATGTGCTTGATGGCGTCGCGGGCGTCGGCCAGGCTGGCTTTGAGCTGGCTCTGCTTGAAGAGGATTTCCTTGAGACGGCGCTCGGCATCGTCGATGCTGCGTTGCGACAACGGTTTGTCGATGATCTCCCGCACGACTTCGATCTGGCCGTGCAGCCAGCGATCGTCGAGCACCAGTTCGGTAATGTTCTCGACCAGCAGGCGGAGCATGTTGAGCAGGCTGTGGCGGAGTTCGGCCTGGTCTTCAGCAAGCAGTTCCAGTTTGAAGGCAAAACGCTTGAGGCGGGTCAGGAAGTCCTGGAGTTGCGTCAGGCTGACTGCGGTACGGATATCCTTGGCCAGGATCTTGGCATCGTTCGATAAGGCGGGACTTTCCACCAGTTGCGTGGCGATCGCGGTTTCCAGCGTGAAAGCGAACAGTTCGCGCAATTCCGGCAACAGATCGGCGGCGGAGCTGGGCAACGTGTTTGTCGCTTGCGCCATGACGGGGGCGCTATCCGGTTCGGCACCGCTGGTCGTCTCGTTTTCCCGCCCCTGGCCCCAGCTGCGAAGCAGGCCTTGCAGCCGGTTGAAGAGATTTTCGGGGTTGGTCGCGCTGCTACTCAGGATATGTTCGAGCGATTCGCGTTTGCGCGCGACGGTCAGGCCGACATGCTTGGCATCCCACTGACGGATCAGGTCATTGATCAGTTCGGACCAGCCCAGCTTTTGTACTTCGGTCAGGGCGGTGACGAATTCGGTCAGGCGATTTTTGTAGTCTTCCCAGTTGCAGGCCTTGACGGCATCGTCAAGTTGTCGGGCCAGACGCAATTGATCGGGCGATACCTTGGGTAGGGCGGAGGCCAAGGAGCGTAGCTGTTTTTCCGGAAAGGCACTGTCCACCGTCTTGACACCGGATATCTCCTGATAGAGCGTCAGATAGTTATCCGGTGTCGGCGGAATGCGTCGAGCCGCCAGCAGGCGAAGCGTTTCCCGGGCAATTTCGAATGGATTGGTCAGTGTTGTCATGTTCTATGTCGTGCAATCAGGCTATAATCGCGCCCCGTTGCGCTGTGGCCCCCGTAGCATGAAGGTCGTGCAGTTGATTTGTAATCATCAGGTAGCGGTTCGATTCCGTTCGGGGGCACCAGTCATTGCCAGCATAAAAGCCACTCTTTCGAGTGGCTTTTGTTTTTGCGGGTCCTAGTCTTGCTCGGGTTCGGGCTATCCATGGTTGCAAATGTCGGGCGAAGCTGAGTCGATGGCGATGATACCCGGTGGCTGGGCGTGAGAGAATGAATTTGCAGTCGAGGTGAGATGATTGCAGCCCGGAGGAAATGGATAGTGCTGTCTATACAATCGATCTGTAGGTACTTGGCGGTGTCCGGCCTCGGCATGCTGGTCTCTGGATGTGCCGTGGTTGCCGTGGCTGATGCTGCGGTTACGGTGGTGGCGACGACCGTCAAGGTTGGGGCGACCGTGGTCGGGGTGACGGCCGATGTGGTTGCGGCAGGGGCCAGCGCCGTGACCGGGTCGGGGGAAGAAAAAAAGAAGTAAGTCTTCTCGACGCGGCCTGGCGTCGGGAAGGCCGATGCCCGGAGCAATTTTGCCGCGGACATCGGCTACGGGGGTTAGCGCACGGCGAGCATGACCGTGCCGCTGATGCCGAGCAGGGCGCTAATGAAGATCACCCCGAAAATGAGCCCGAGGCGCCAGAAATCCTTGCTCGGGATGTAGCCGGCGCCGTAATAAACCGGTGCCGGACCCGTCGCATAGGGGGTGATGACGCCCATGATGCCGTGCGTCATCGCCAGCAGCAGGGCCAATTCCTTGATCGGCATGCCGGGAACGCTGACGCCGACCGCCAGCATGACCGGCATCATCGCGGTGGCATGCGGCGTCGTGCTGGCGAACATGTAGTGGGAGAAAAAGAAGATCGCGACCAGCACATACATCGTGACGATCGGCGAAAAACCCTGCATGTAAGCCGTGATGCTGTTGTCCACCCAGTGAATGAAGCCGGTGCGCGACAGGCCTTCGGCCAGCGAGACCAGGAAGGCGAGCAGCACGATGGTGTTCCAGGCTGTCTTGTTGCCGGCGATGTCATCCCATTTGACCACTTTGGTGACGACCATGGCGGTGACCGCAATCAGTGCCACTGTCGTCGCATTGATGATGGCGGCGCCAAAGATCCAGAACAGGATGGCAATGAAGACGATGACGGCGAGCAGGATTTCATTCTTCGAAACCGGGCCCATTTCGGTCAGCTGTTGCCCGGCCCAGCGCGGCACCTCTTCGCCTTCCTTGATTTCCGGCGGATAGATCCAATAGACCAGCAGGGGCAGGAGCAGCAGCATCACGACGCCGAAAGGGGCGGCGGCCAGGAACCATTGCGTCCAGGAAATATCGACCTTGGCGATCTTGCGGATCAGTTCGACGCAGAGCAGGTTGGGGGCGAGTGCGGTCAGGAACATCGAGCTGGTGATCCCCGTCGTCGCAAAGGCCACCCACATGATGTAGCCGCCGATCTTGCGCGACGACGGATCGTTCGGCTTCGAACCATAGAGTGCCGGCAGGTTGCGCACGATGGGAAAGATGATGCCGGCGCTGCGTGCGGTATTCGACGAGGTGAAGGGGGCGATCAGCAGGTCGGAGAGCATCACCGCGTAGCCCAGCAGCAAGGTCCGTCGTCCCATGTGCTTGACCAGCAGCAGTGCGATGCGGCGGCCGAGGCCGGATTTCTCGTAGCCCAGCGCAAAGGTGAAGGCGGCGAAGACCAGCCAGACCGTGGTGCTCGACCAGCCGGTCAGCATCCATTTGATGGCTTCTTCCGGCGCCTTGAACTTGGGGCCGGCGAAATCTTCCGGCCCGAACAGCACCCAGGGCGCCAGGACGGTCACCAGGCCGGCGCCCATCAGGCCGATGGCGGCGAAGGGGAAGGATTCGGTAATCAGGGCCGCAATGGTGCCGGCAAAAATCGCGAAGAAATACCAGGCATGCGGCTCCAGGCCGGCTGGCGTGGGGCAGATGGAAATCCCCAGGATGACCAGGATGGGCAGGAACGCCGTCCATCCGGTTTTTGTTGTTGATGACATGACAAATACTCGTTTAAGGGAAAAGCGGTGGCGCTGGCGCCGGGCCGCACGGCTGCGGCCGGGCGCAGCGCAAATCAATGTTCCATCTTGCGGAAGACCAGCCAATAGACGGCGCCGACGAACAGGGCGCCACCGACCCAATTGCCGGCGGTGACCGTGGTCAGGTTGATCAGGAACTGCTGGATCGGAATGTCCGGTGGTGCGGCGTCGTGCGCCGCGATATCGGTCCAGAAGGAAGCCGGCGCCCACCACTTGATGAACAGGCCGTAGGGAATGAAGTACATGTTGGCGACGCAGTGTTCGAAGCCGGCGGCGACGAAGGCGGCAATCGGAAAGAAGATGGCGAGGATCTTGTCGGTGATGCTGCGCGCAGCGAGGGAGAGCCAGGCGGCGAGGCAGACCAGAACATTGCACAGGATGCCGAGGAAGAAAGCCCGATCCGGCGCCAGGGTACTTTTCGCGGTAGCCAGGTACAGCGCGGTCGAACCGACCTCGCCATGGCCGAAGGCGTACTGGCCGGAGAGAAAGGCCAGTGCGGCAACACCGAGGGAGCCGACGAAATTGCCCAGCCAGACGATGCTCCACACCTGCAGCATGCGCCCGGTCTTCAAGCGGCCGCTGGCCCAGGCCATGACCATCAGGGCATCGCTGGTGAACAGCTGCGCCCCGGCGATCACCACCAGCATCAGGCCGAGCGAGAAGGCGCCGCCCATTAGCAGGCGCATGACGCCATAGGGCAGGTGGCCGGCCGCGCCGGAAATGGTCACCGTGGCAAACAGGCCGCCGAGTGCGACGAAGGCGCCGCCGAGGATGGCCAGGCAGAAAATCACCCAGCGGCTCTGCTTGGCTTTTTTGACCCCCTGGTCTTCTGCCGCCAGGGCGATGGCGGGCGGCAGCAGCCCTACCGGCGAGAAGGGTTCGAGCGCCTCGGTTGCCGACGCCCGCAGCGGGCTGGCTTGCCCGGCAGCCGGGGCACGATCAAGCATCTGGCTCATCTCGAACCCCCTTGCTCAGGCGTGGCCGACGGCCGGGGAGAGAATGGCCTGGGCGTGCTTGGCGATCATCAGCTCCTCGTTGGTCGGCACGACAAAGACCGGCACCTTGGAGTCGTGTGCCGAAATGTAGTAGCGGCTTTCGACGTTGGCCTTGTCGCAGAGCTTGACGCCGAGCCATTCGAGGCGTTCCGAGATGTTGGCGCGAATTTCCGGCGAGTTCTCGCCGATGCCGGCGGTGAATACCAGCACGTCCAGGCCGCCCATCGTCGACGCCATGGCGGCGACTTCCTTGGCGACGCGGAAGCAGAACAGGTCGACGGCCTGGCGGGCTTCGGCGTTGTCCGACTCCTGCAGCACCTTCATGTCGTTGGAAATCCCGGAAATGCCGAGCAGCCCGGACTGACGGTAGAGCAGGTCCTCGACGCTTTCGAGGTCCATCTTCTTTTCGCGCATCAGGTAGATGATCACGCCGGGGTCGATGCTGCCGGTGCGGGTGCCCATCGGCACGCCATCCAGCGCCGTGAAGCCCATGGTCGTGTCGACACTGCGGCCGTTCTTGACGGCGCACAGGCTGGAGCCGTTGCCGAGGTGACAGATGACGATGCGGGCATCGGCCAGGTCGGTGCGGCCAGTGAGCAGGGTCTGCGTCACGTACTCGTAGGACAGACCATGGAAGCCGTAGCTGCAGACGCCTTCTTCGGTCAGCGAGCGGGGCAGGGCGAAGGTGCGGGCGACCCACGGCTGGGTGCTGTGGAAGGCCGTATCGAAACAGGCGACCTGGGCCAGGCCGGGCTTTTTCTCGGCCAGCAGGCGGATCGGTGCGAGATTGTGTGGTTGATGCAGCGGCGCCAGTGGGGTCAGGGCATCCAGTTCAGCCAGCACGGCCGGGGTGACCTGGACCGGGCGGGTGATGTGCTTGCCGCCATGCACGACACGGTGACCGGCGGCGACGATCTCGTAATCGCCGGCATTTTCGATCCAGGTCAGGACGTACTGCAGCAAAGTGTCGCGGCAGGCCGACTCTTCCTGGCTCCAGGTATGTTTGGCCAGCACGGTGCGGTTGGCGTCCTTGACGACGAATTTGGCTTGCTCGCCGATGCCGGAAATCTGGCCGTTGAGGATGCTGGACAGCTCTTCCGTTTCGCCGTGCGGCTCGAAAACCGAGAATTTCAGGCTGGAGGAGCCGGCGTTCATGACGACATAGACAGGTTGTTTGCTCATTTCAATATCTCCTGGTTACTTTTGGGGGGCGCGATTGGCCTCGGCGAGCAGCGCGGCGACGGCGCAGGAAGCGAGGCGGGAGCGCAGGTTGTCGGCGCGGCTGGTCAGGATGATCGGCACCTTGGCGCCGAGCACGA
>QXPY01000001.1 GCA_003583745.1 Rhodocyclales bacterium GT-UBC
TCGACGACGTCGAACACCGCCTCGCCTTCCTGCTCGCGCACCGTGTCGCCCAGCATCCGCCCGAGCAGGCGGATGTCTTCGCGCAGAGGTTCGTTCTTGTTGGTGTCGAGCGTTTCTTGATGCATTTAGTGTTTCCTGACGAGAAGGACGGAGGCGTTGGAGATTTTGGCCAGTTGTTCGGCGACCGAGCCGAGTAGCAGCGTGGCCAGCCCGCGCTGGCCGTGACGACCGATGACGATCAGATCGATATTCAGTTCATTGCCCTTTTGGGCAAGGGTTTCGGAGATGCGGCGTTTCTGGGCTTCGAGGAGGAGGGCTTCGGCCTGGAGGTCGCCGATGTCCTGCATGGCGCTGTCGAGCAGTGCTTGCCCGGCGCGGCGAAGATTGGCGATGGCCGAATCGGCGCTGCCCATGTCGAGCATGGCGTGGCCGTGCATGGTGAGGAGAACTTCATCGACCACGTGGACAACATAGAGCTTGGCTTGACTGGTCCTGGCAATGTGCTTGGCTTCTGCCAGTGCGCAACGCGAAGTCTCGCTATCGTCAATGGCGACCAGAATGTTCTTGTACATGGCGATGCTCCTATGAGAGGTGTTTAACGGGATAAAGGTACCAAGACGGACCTTGCGGCGCAGTTAGGGAAATCCTTCAGTCGGCAGATCGGTTCGAGGCCGTACAGCCTCGAACCGATAGCGACGCTTAGTGGAAGTGCACTTCGTCGTGACCTTCGACCGGGGCGACCAGATTGGCACCGATGGAGCGCGCCAGCAGGGTGACGGCGGTGATGATGCCGACGAAAATGGCCAGCCACATCAGGCCGTCCGGATTGATTGCAGCCTGTGCGGCATTCGCCACAGCGGCCACCGCGGCGGCGACCGGCTTGGCGTAGGCCGGCACGATGCCCGGGAAGACATAGGCCCACAGCAGGTGCAGGACGCCCATCAGGGCAGCCATGATGATCGAGTGCTTGAAAGTGAAACGGAAGATCTCCGATTCACGACCGACCATGCCGGTCGAGCCGGTTGCCACCGAGATCGATTGCGGCGAGATCATCTTGCCGCACACGCCGCCGCAGGTGTTGGCGGACATGGCGATCACCGGGTCGATGCCGAGTTTTTCGGCGGTGACGGCTTGCAGCTTGCCGAACAAGGCGTTGGTCGAGGTGTCGGAACCGGTCATGAAGACGCCCAGCCAGCCGAGGATTGCGGCAAAGAAGGGGAAGGCGACACCGGTGGTGGCGACCGCATAACCCAGCGTGATGGCCATGCCGGAGAAGTTCATGATGTAGGCGAAGCCGAGGATGGTGGCGATGGTGACGATCGGCCACTTCAGCGTCTTCAGGGTGTCGCGGGCGACGCCGCCGGCGGTCTTGAGCGAAGCGCCCATGACGACGATGGAGAAGAACCAGGCGAAGAGGATGGCGGTACCGGCAGCGGAGAAGAAGTTGAACTTGTACACCGCAGGCTTGGCCTTGCCGACCTGGTCGATGACCATCTTGTCGAGGCCGGCGATCGGGAAGGAGAAGTCGAAGAGGGCCTTGGTCATCTGGTCCAGGGCCTGATTGACCGGCTTGATCCCCCAGGCGCAGACGAACAGCGACAGGATGATGAACGGAGCCCAGGCACGGAAAACCTGACCACCGGTGTAACGCAGCTTTTCCTTGCCTTCGCGCTTCGGCTCATGGTCGAAGTGCCAGCTGTCCTTCGGGTGCCAGACCTTCAGGAAGGCGACCGTGCAGATGATGGAAGCGATCGAGGCGATCAAGTCCGGCAGCAGCGGCGCGGTGAGCGGCGAGTTGGCGGAGAAGTACTGGGCGATGGCAAAAGAGCCGCCGCTGACCAGGCAGGCCGGCCAGACTTCGATGCCCTTCTTCCAGCCGGCCATCAGCACGACCAGGTAGAACGGAATGAAAATGCTGACCAGCGGCAGGGTGCGGCCGACCATCTGGCTCAGAGCAAAGTCGGGAATGCCGGCAACCTGGCCGCCGACGACGATGGGGATGCCGATGGCGCCCCAGGCGACCGGTGCCGTATTGGCGAGCAGGCAGATACCGGCGGCGTACAGCGGATTGAAGCCGAGGCCGGCCAGCATGGCGGAGGTGATCGCCACCGGCGTACCGAAACCGGCCGCACCTTCGATGAAGGCGCCGAAGGAGAAGGCGATCAGCAGCGCCTGCAGGCGGCGGTCATCGGAGATCGAGGCCAGAGAGTTCTTGATCACCTCGAACTGGCCGGTCTTGACCGACATGTTGTAAATGAACAACGCGGTAATGACGATCCAGCACACCGGGAAGAGGCCGAAGGCGCCGCCATAGAGTGTCGCCAGGGCGGCGAGGTCGATCGGCATGCCATAGACGAAAACCGCGATTAGCACAGCCAGGCCGGTACCGCCGAGGGCGGCGAAGTGGCCCTTCATGTGCTTGATGGCGAGCGCCCAGAACAGGAAAAGAATCGGAATGGCCGCGACCAGCGCGGACAGGCCGATGTTGCCGAGCGGGTCGACATTCATTTGCCAAGTCATACAATTGTCCTCATAACAAAAATGGTCAGGTAGCCGTCAGTCAGATTTGCCGATCCCTGGCGGCCGCCAAGAAGTTGTCACTACTTATTTCGGCCTCGAGTTCGCAGCTCGGGGCCGAGTTTTTTCTCGTCTCCCTCCTCAACAAGTCATGGTGTCCTCCTGGCGCGAGCACGCTTCGAGCAAATAGGCCACCGAGCGATAGCTTCGGCCTGTCTCGGCCGTCAGGCCGATTTCGCAGGTGCGGTTGGTGGAAACGCCGCAGGCGCAGTTGGCCGGCAATTCGTCGTGGATGTGACGCAGCGCATGCTGGTTCAATTCGGGTACGGCAAAGCCGCGGTCGCCGCC
This sequence comes from Rhodocyclales bacterium GT-UBC, assembly GCA_003583745.1. GTDB lineage: Bacteria > Pseudomonadota > Gammaproteobacteria > Burkholderiales > Rhodocyclaceae > Azonexus. The sequence goes on from QXPY01000001.1 coordinate 2,866, forward strand.
GAAGCCGCAGCAGGTGACGGCCGACGGTTCGATGACTTCTTCGACGCAGGCCTTGAGCAGTGCCCGCAACTTGCCGTCGGCGCCGCTGCGCTTGACGCTGCAATTGATATGCAGGGCGATCGGGCCGGGCTGCCGGTTGATCATCAGGCGCGGCAGCAGGGCATCGTGGGCGAACTCGTGGAAATCGTAGATTTTTAGCGGAGAGCCGGCCTTGCCGGAGAGATGCTTTTGCATGCGCAGCGTACAGGCGCTGGCATCCATGATGACGGGGATGCGACCGTTGTCCGATGCTTGCAGCAGAGCGGCTTCCAGCGTGTTGGAAAGGTCTTCGGCCTCCTCGTGCATGCCCTTGCTGGCCAGCATCTGGCCGCAGCAGAGCTTTTCGAAAGCGGATGGCAGGATGGGGGCGTAGCCGGCGCGAACCAGTACCTCCTGCACCACGTCGCCCAGCTGCTTGTCCTTGCTGTCGGCCGGTCCGAAGATGCGTCCGCCGCAGGTCGGGAAATAGACCACCGGATCGCCCTTGCCGCGTAGCGGTGCGATGGCCTTAGCGGCATGCGGCATGTTCTTGCGCCAGACGCCGCCGCTGACGCGGGCAACCAGGTTGTCGCCCAGCATGCTGGAGACGGCATGGCCGATGGTCAGCCCGGTACGGCTCAATCCAGCGAACGTGGCGAAGTTGTCACCCGACCATTTGTGCAGGCTGCGCGCCGTATCGCCCAGCTTGCGGCCGCGCAGGCGGCGGGTCAGATCGCCGGTGTCGATGCCGACCGGGCAGGCGGTCGAACACATGCCGCAGCCGGCGCAGGTGTCGAGCCCCATGTAGGCGTAGGCTTCGCCAACTTCACCGGCGTGTTCGCCGGCGGCGGCGCGACGGGACAGTTCGCGGACGCTGGTGATGCGCTGGCGCGGGCTCAGGGTCAGGCGGTGCGAAGGGCAGAGCGGCTCGCAGAAGCCGCATTCGATACAGCGGTCGACGATGTCCTCGGCGGCCGGCATCGGCTTCAGGTTTTCCAGGTGGGCGTGCGGATTGTCGTTGATGATGACGCCCGGATTGAGCCGGCCTTCCGGATCGAACAGCGCCTTGATGCGGCGCATCAGGTCGGTGGCTTCCTTGCCCCATTCCATTTCGACGAAGGGCGCCATGTTGCGGCCGGTGCCATGCTCTGCCTTCAGCGAACCGTCGTACTTGTCGACGACCAGCCGGCAGAGGTCGTCCATGAAGCGGGCGTAGCGGTCGATTTCGGCCTTGTCGCCGAAATCCTGGGTGATTACGAAGTGCAGGTTGCCTTCCAGCGCATGGCCGAAAATGATGCCTTCGTGGTAGCCGTGGTGGCGGAGCAGGATTTGCAGATCGAGCGTGGCATCGGCCAGCGACTCGATCGGGAAAGCGACGTCCTCGATCAACACGGTGGTACCGGTACGGCGCATCGCGCCGACCGCCGGGAAGGTGCCTTTGCGCACCTTCCAGTACATGTCGCAGGTCGCCGGATCGGTCGAGAAGCTGACCGGTTCGACGGTGGCGATGCCATCCATGGCAGCGACCACGGCGGTGATCTTTTCCTGCAACCCTTCCGGGGTCGGCGAACGGACTTCGATGAGCAGGGCAGCGGCGTCTTCGCCCAGTTCGCGCATGATGGCCGGCAGGCCGGGCTTGTTTTCGACCGAATGGATGGCTGGGCGGTCAAGCAGTTCGACCGCGGCAACCGGTTGCGGCTTGAGGCGGATGACTGCCTCGCAAGCGGTGCGGATATCCGGGAAAAAGACCAGGGCGGAGGCCTTGTACGGGTCTTCGACCACCGTCTGGTAGGTGATGCGGGTCATGAAGCCGAGCGTGCCCTCGGAGCCGATCATCAGGTGAGCCAGGATGTCGATCGGGTCTTCGAAATCGACCAACGCGTTCAGGCTGTAGCCGGTGGTGTTCTTGATCTTGAACTTGTGGCGGATGCGCTCGGACAGCTTCGGATTGGCCCGGGTCTCCTTGCCGATCCGGTCGAGTTCGCCAAGTAGCGCGGCGTGCGACTGCTTGAAGGCGGCGACGCTGGACGGGTCCTCGGTATCGAGCAGGGTGCCGTCGGCGAACATGACGCGCAGGCCGGCCAAAGTCTTGTAGCTGTTCTGCGCCGTGCCGCAGCACATGCCGGAAGCGTTGTTGGCGGCGATGCCACCGATCTTGGCGGCGCCGATCGAGGCCGGGTCGGGGCCGATCTTCTTGCCGAGCGGGGCGAGGCGGCGATTGACCTCGCCGCCGACCATGCCGGGGCCGACCCGGACCTGGCTGGCGTCGTCGGCCAGTTCGAAGGTGGCGAAGCCTTCCCCGATCAGGGCCAGCACGCCATCGGACAGGGCTTGTCCGGACAGGCTGGTGCCGGCCGCCCGGAAGGTCACCGGAACCTCGTGCTGGCGGGCCGCGGCGAGCACGCTGCGGGCTTCGTTCTCGTTTTCGATCACCGCAACGACCTGCGGAATCAGGCGGTAGAAGCTGGCGTCGGTGCCATAGGCGAGGCGGCGTAGATCGTCGGTGACCACCTGGCGCTCGGGCAGGGCTGCTTGCAGTGCGTTGATTAAGGTATTCATGTCTCTTATGTCTTATATAGGACCCGTGGGGGCGAGCTTCGGGGTCGAGGCAAAAAAATCCCGGAGACCGGTGGTGCCGGCGCTCCGGGTAAGAGGGATTAGTTGCGTTCCTTGATCATGTCGCGCAGGCGCTTGGGGGCGGGCTGAATCGGCGTGCGGACCGAGGTCCAGCCGGCCTGCCGGCGCGGCGTCAGGCCACGCAGCCGGCTGCCCAGCCAGGACACCGTGCGGTAGAGCGCAGGCGAACTGTAAACTGCCGCCCAGGCACGCCAGATGGCCGAAGTCAAGCCGTCGTGACCGGCTCCCTGACCGCGCATGCTCGGATTGGCATGGGGGGCGCTGGCCGACTCTTCGCGCAGGCGGATGAGCAGTTCCGGGATGGGAATGCGGACCGGGCAGACTTCGCCGCAGGCGCCGCACAGCGAGGAAGCGGTGGCCATGTTGGCGGTGGCGTCGAGGCCGAGCATGTGCGGCGAGATGATCTTGCCGATCGGGCCGGGATAGGTCGTGCCGTAGGCGTGACCGCCGATCCGGGTGTAGACCGGGCAATGGTTCATGCAGGCGCCGCAACGGATGCATTGGAGCGTCTTGCGCAGCTGTTCGTCGGCATAGGCCTGGCTGCGGCCATTGTCGAGCAGCACCAGGTGCACTTCGGCCGGACCGTCCTTCTCGCCGGGCTTGCGCGGCGAGGAGATCATGTTGAAATAGGTCGAGATGTTCTGGCCGGTGGCTGAGCGGGTGAGCAGCGAGAGCAGCGGCGGCACGTGTTCGAGCTTTTCGACGATCTTCTCGATGCCGGTGATGGCGATATGGACCGGTGGTGCGGTGGTGCACATGCGGCCGTTGCCTTCGTTTTCGACCAGGCACAGGGTGCCGGTTTCGGCGACGGCGAAATTGACGCCGGAGAGGCCGATATCGGCTTCCAGGAACTTCTGGCGCAACACATTGCGGCCGATCTGGATCAGCGCATCGACGTTGTCGGTATATTCGACGCCGGGGACGTTCTCGGCGAACAGGCGGGCGATCTCTTCCTTGGTCTTGTGGATGGCCGGCATGATGATGTGCGACGGCTTTTCATGCGCCAGTTGCACGATGTACTCGCCCATGTCGGATTCCAGCGCGCCGATGCCTGCGGCTTCGGCAGCATGGTTCAGCTCGATTTCCTCGCTGACCATCGACTTGCCCTTGACCATCAGCTTGGCCGAATGCTTCTGGCAGATGCCGAGAATGATGGCATTGGCTTCGTCCGGGGTTTCCGCCCAATGCACCTGGACGCCGTTACGGGTCAGGTTTTCTTCAAGGCGGACCAGCAGTTCGGGCAATTTGCCCAGGTTGTACTGGCGAATCTGCTCGCCAAGCAGGCGCAGGCTTTCCAGTTCCTCGCTGTCGGGGAACTGGGCGGCGCGCTTGCTCATCAGGAAATCCATTGCACCACGGAAACTCTGGCGCAGGAAGGGATTGTCGACGACCGCCTTGGAGCGGGCGCGGAAGCCTTCGGTCGGCTTGAAGTGGATCGGCTGGGCGTTCATTGTTCATCTCCGAGCAGCAGGACGACCAGTTCCTTCGGGCCGTGGGCACCGTAAGCCAGGGTTTGCTGGATGTCGGCGGTTTTCGAGGGGCCGGAAACGAGCAGCGAATTGGTCGGCAGGCCATCCTTCCAGCCTTCCGTCTGCATGGCTTCGAAAAAGGTGTTGTAGAGACGCGTGCGGTCGAGCAGAACGATGTGTACGGGCGGTACCAGCGACATCAGGCGCGGTTCGTCGGCATCGGGCCAGAGGATCAGCGTCCCCGTTTCGGCAATGGCGGCGCGGGCCGCGGTCAGGCTGGCCGGCGTGGCGGTGAACATTTCAGTTTTCCAGGCTTCGATCGGCATGTCGTAGGTCGAGCATTCGACGCCTTGCACGGGTAGGGTGTCGAGCGCCGCAGCACCATGCGGCGTGCCTTCGGCCACCAGCAGGCGGTCGATCTGCTTGCTGGCCAGCACTTCGCGCAGCTTGGCCAGCCAGTTGGCCGGCGTGACGGCATGCACTTCGGCGTGGGCCAGTTCGATGCAGCGGCGGAAGCGTTCGACCTTCTGGTCGTTGCTCTCCACCGGGCGATGGCCGGCAAACCAGGCGGCGACGTCGGGTTCGGCCTTGGGCAGCAGCGGGGCCGCCTTCAGCTTGGCCAGGATGCGGTCGCGGGCGCTCATTGGGCGGTCCTCCGCAGCAGGAAGCTGGCAATGTGCTCGCCCGGTAGGCTGGGTGTGGCACGGCCTTCCTGCTTGTCCTTCCAGGCGGCGTGGCCGAGGATGTTCATCAGGCAGCCGCAGTCGGCGCTGACCACGCGTTCGGCGCCGGTCGCCTTGAGCGACTTGAGCTTGTCTTCGACCATGGCGGCCGAGATTTCCGGTTGCTTGACCGAGAAGGTGCCGCCGAAACCGCAGCATTCCGATTCATGGTCTTGCTGGGCCAGCGTGACTTTGGCGAGGTCGCCGATCAGCTTGCGGCCGGTCAGATGAACGCCCATTTCGCGGCGGGCGGAGCAGGAGGTATGGAGGACGACGGTGCAGTCCTGGCCGTGGTCTTCCGGCTTGAAGTCGAGCACGTTGACCAGGAAATCGGTCAGTTCGTAGATGCGGCCCGAAAGGGCTTCTGCCTGGGCCTTGCGGACCGGGTCGTCGGCAAACAGCGTCGGGTAGTGGTGCTTCATCATGCCGGCGCAGGAGCCGGAGGGGACGACGACCGGCCAGTCCTGCGGAAACAGCGTCAATTGCAGGGCTGCAACCTTGCGTGCTTCATCGGGAAAGCCGCTGGTGTAGGCCGGTTGGCCGCAGCAGGTCTGTTCTTCCGGGAAATGGACGCGAATACCTTGGTTTTCGAGCAGCGTGATTGCATCCATGCCGGCGCCGGGGAAAAACTGGTCAACCACGCAGGTGGCAAAAAAATAGATGTCACTGGGCTTGGGCGTGATCGTCCTGGGCTTGCTCATGCTGTCTCCGGTATATATTTACTTTGCGGTGCATTGGTCAGACCAATGTTCGGTGAGGTGAAAATTTACGTGAATACCGATACTTAGTCAATTGAGATAGGGAAATCCCTAAGCTTGCGCTTTGTTTGCGGGGTGATTAAAATGCGCTGGTCTTACCAATCAAAGTGGTCTTACCTATGCCGAACAAGCTTCAGGTTCCTCGTATTTCCGATGCCGTTGCGGCCTCGCTGGAGGGGCGCATTCTGGAAGGTTCGCTGAAGGCGGGTGATCGTTTGCCGCCGGAGCGCGAACTGGCTGCCGAGTTTGGCGTTTCGCGTCCGTCGTTGCGCGAGGCGATCCAGAAACTGGCTTCGAAAGGCATGTTGCAGAGCCGCCAAGGTGGTGGGACCTACGTTACCGATAGCCTGAATTCGAGTTTTTTCGATCCCTGGCGCGACATGCTGGGCAATCATCCGAATTTGCGCGAAGACATGCTCGAGTTCCGTCATATGCTGGAGGGCCAGGCCGCGGCCTGGGCAGCCGAACGGGCGACGGAAGCCGACCTGGTCCGTTTGGAGCATGCATTCAATCGGCTCAACGAGGCCTTCGCCAGTGGTGATACCGAATTGCGCTCCGAAGCCGATATCGCCTTCCACCAGGCAATCGGCGATGCCGCACACAACGCCCTGCTGGGGCACATGTCGGCGGCGCTGTTGCGCCTGATGCACGACAATATCCGCCTCAATCTGGGCGAACTGCGTGCCATTCCGGCTGCCGATTCACTGCTGATCAGCCAGCACACCGCGATCTACAACGCCATTCGCGACCACAAGCCGCAAGTGGCGTCGACGGCGGCCAAGACCCATATCGATTTCGTCCGCGAAACGCTCGCCCAGTCGCTGCGTTCCGCCGCCCGACGCGAGACTGCCGAGCGTCGCTTGAGCACCGAGTTTTCTCCTACTTCTTCATCTTGATTTGACCCCACAGAAAGGAATCCGCATGGAGCCCCTGGTTATTCCCTTTGAAAAGCTGCGCATGACCGATGTCGAACAAGTCGGCGGCAAGAACTCCTCGCTCGGCGAAATGATCAGCCAGTTGGCTGATACCGGCGTTCGCGTGCCGGGCGGTTTCGCCACGACGGCGCATGCCTATCGCGTCTTCCTGTCGCAGTCCGGCCTCGACGCCAAGATCAATGCCGCGCTCGATGCCCTCGATGTCGAGGACGTCAATGCCCTGGCCAGGACCGGCGCCGAAATCCGTCAGTGGGTGCTCGATACGCCGTTCCCGATGGAACTGACCATCGCCATCACCGAGCAGTACCAGCGCCTGGTTGCCGACTCCTCGGCCGACATGTCCTTCGCTGTGCGCTCTTCCGCCACCGCCGAGGACTTGCCCGATGCCTCCTTCGCCGGTCAGCAGGAAACCTTCCTGAATATCGTCGGCCTGGAAAACATCATGCACGCGATCAAGGAAGTGTTTGCTTCCCTGTATAACGACCGCGCCATTTCCTACCGTGTTCACAAGGGCTTCCTGCACGCCGATGTCGCGCTGTCCGCCGGTATCCAGCGCATGGTCCGTTCCGACAAGGGCGCCGCCGGCGTGATGTTCACCCTCGATACCGAATCCGGTTTCCGCGATGCCGTGTTCGTCACTTCCAGCTATGGCCTGGGCGAGACCGTCGTTCAGGGCGCCGTCAATCCGGACGAGTTCTATGTGCACAAGCCGATGCTGGAAGCCGGCAAGAAGGCTGTGGTGCGCCGTAACCTCGGTTCGAAGATGATCAAGATGACCTTTGCCGCCGAGAAGGTTGCCGGCAAGTCCACTGTCACCGAGGACGTCGAAGAATCCCTGCGCCATCAGTTTTCGATCAATGACGAAGAAGTCATGGAACTGGCCCGCTACGCCCAGATCATCGAAAAGCACTACGGTCGTCCGATGGACATCGAATGGGGCAAGGACGGTGTCGACGGCAAGCTGTACATCCTGCAAGCCCGCCCGGAAACCGTGCAGTCGCAGGCTGGCGCCGGCAAGGTCGAGAAATACAAGCTGAAGTCCTTCTCCAAGGCGCTGGCTTCCGGCCGTGCCATCGGCCAGAAGATCGGTATCGGCCCGGTCCGCATCGTCAAGGACCCGAAGGAAATGGACCAGGTCAAGCCGGGCGACGTGCTGGTTGCCGACATGACCGACCCGAACTGGGAGCCGGTGATGAAGCGCGCTTCCGCCATCGTCACCAACCGTGGCGGCCGTACCTGCCACGCCGCGATCATCGCCCGCGAACTGGGCATCCCGGCCATCGTCGGTTGCGGTGATGCCACCGAAACGCTGACCGAAGGCGATATCGTCACCGTCAGCTGCACGGAAGGCGACACCGGCCACGTCTATCGCGGCAAGCTGGACTACGAAGTGACCTCGCGCGACATCTCGGCCATGCCGGATGTCCCGGTCAAGGTCATGATGAACGTCGGCAACCCGGAACTCGCCTTCGAGTTCTCGCAACTGCCGAACGCCGGCGTCGGTCTGGCCCGCGTCGAATTCATCATCAACAACGTCATCGGCATCCACCCGAAGGCCATTCTCGACGTCGAGCGCCTGCCGGCTTCGAAGCGCGACGAAATCAAGCGCCGCGCCCGCGGCTACGCTTCGCCGAAGGAATTCTTCGTCGAGAAGCTGGTTGAAGGGGTTTCCACCATCGCCGCCGCCTTCTGGCCGAACCCGGTGATCGTCCGTCTCTCCGACTTCAAGTCCAACGAGTACCGCAAGCTGCTCGGCGGCGAGCTCTACGAGCCGGAAGAAGAAAACCCGATGCTCGGCTTCCGCGGTGCCTCGCGTTACATCGCCCAGTCCTTCCGCGACTGTTTCGAGATGGAATGCCGCGCCATGAAGAAGGTCCGCGAAGAAATGGGCCTGACCAACGTGCAACTGATGGTGCCGTTTGTCCGTACCGTCGGCGAAGGCCAGGGCGTGGTCGATCTGCTGGCCGAGCATGGTCTGAAGCAGGGCGAGAACGATCTGAAGCTGATCATGATGTGCGAAATCCCGTCCAACGCCCTGTTGGCCGACGATTTCCTGAAGATCTTCGACGGTTTCTCGATCGGCTCCAACGACCTGACCCAGCTCACGCTGGGCCTGGACCGCGACTCCGGTCTGGTGGCCAACCTGTTCGACGAACGCGACCCGGCCGTCAAGCAGTTGCTGGCCATGGCCATCGCAGCCGCCAACAAGGCCGGCAAGTACATCGGTATCTGCGGCCAGGGCCCGTCCGATCACCCGGACCTGGCTGAATGGCTGATGGATCAGGGGATCAGCAGCATCTCCCTGAATCCGGATACCGTTGTCGACACCTGGACCCGTCTGGCCTCGCACAAGAAGGCCTGATTTCCAGGGACACATCCTGCTCCAAAGGCAAAAGGCCGGAAGTGATTCCGGCCTTTTTTACTTGTCGGCGGCATTTTTGTTGAAACACCGTTTTGTCCTGGGGCGATGAGTTTGCCGGTCGGCAATTGGCGCAGGGGCTGGCAGGAAGAGGGCTTGCCTCAACTTGCCTGGCGACACAGATTTCCGAGTCGTTGCAATGCCGACTCGATATCCGCGGTGATTGGTGTCCCGCAATTCAGACGGATATAGCTGTCAAAGCGCTGCGAGTTCGAGAACATCGAACCCGGGGCGATATAGATGCCTTCTTCGAGTGCCGCATCGAACAGCCGGCGCGAGGACAGCCCGTCGGGCAGGGCGATCCATAGCGCCAGGCCGCCATCCGGGTCGGTCAGCCGGGTGCCTTCCGGGAAATGCGCGACGATCATTTCGGCGGTTCGCGCCCGCTGGTGCTTCAGGCAGTGGCGCAGACGGCGAAGATGGCGGTCGAAGGCGCTCGATGCCATGAAGTCGGCCGCGGCGAGCTGGGCCAGTTCCTCGTTGTTGCGGCTTTGCACGTACTTGAGCATTTCGACGCGCGACTGCCAGCGGCCGGCATTCATCCAGCCCAGGCGCAGTCCCGGCGCCAGAATCTTGTGCAGCGAGGCGCAGTGAATGACGTTGCCGTCGCGATCCCAGGCTTTCAGCGCACGCAAGGGAGCGTCGTCGTTGGTCAGCGCGCTGTAGGTGTCGTCCTCGATCAGCGGAATGGCCTGGGTTCGACAAAACTCGACCAGTCGTGCCTTGTGGCTGTCGGGCATGATGCAGCCGAGCGGATTTTGCAAATGCGGCACGACCACCATGGCCTTGATTTTTTCCGAACCTTGCACGGCCAGTTCGAGCGCTTCGATCGAGATGCCGGTTTGCGGGCTGGTCGGGATTTCCAGCGCGCGCAGCCCGAGCGCTTCGAGGACCTGCAGCAAGCCGTAAAAAGTCGGCGATTCGACCGCCACGATGTCGCCCGGCTGCGTCACGGCACGCAGTGCCAGGTTGAGCGCCTCGATACAGCCCTGGGTGATCAGAATGTCTTCCGGACCGAGCACCATGCCGTTGGCCATCGCACGCTTGGCCAGAACATTGCGGAAAGTCGCATTACCGTTGTTGCTCGAAGGCGAGACAAGGAGTGCGGGATGCTGACGCAAGGCGCGGGTAGCGGCATTTTTCAGCGCCTCTCCCGGGTAAAGTTCGGGCGCGCTGCGGGCGCTGGAGAAATTCACCTTGATCCGGGCTTGCCGGCCGCGCGCAATGAACTCGGAGACGCGCGCATGGATACCGACATATTGTGCCGGGTCCGGCAACAGGTCGGTGGCGGGCTCGGCGACAGGCCGGGCATTCAGGCGGCGAGGCCGGCGCACGAAGTTGCCGGAGCGCGGCCGGGCCTCCAGCCAACCATCGGATTCGAGTTGTCGGCAGAGTTGCAACGCGGTCGAAAGACTGACTTCATGGCGGTTCATCAGCGCCCGTACCGAGGGGAAACGATCGCCGTGAGCGAGGGTGCCGGCTTCGATGGCTTCCCGATAATGCGAGGCCAGGCGGCGATATAGCGGTATTTGTTCCATGACTAATCTTCTCCGATCGCTTGCTGGTCGGACAGATATAGATTGCCCCGAATTGGACCATAACAGATTCATTTTGTTTGATCTGTTGCGCTGCAGATAGTGATTTTCTGTGGCTGTTTTGGTTGGTGGCGGCTGGCTACGATTTCTCCATGTTCCCGATCGGCGGGATGAGTTCAAGGAGATTGAAAATGGAAGACCGGCGGACAATCAACCTGATGATGCAGCAAGGTGAAGCACGCCAGCTTTTGCTCGAGACGGGTAGCACCCTGCTGGTTCTGGGCGGGCGGTTGGAACTGCACCTGCCTTCGGCTTGGCTGGCCGAGCAGATGGTCTCTCGAACGGTTCGGCTGGAGGCGGAGCAGGCTTGGGTGGCCGAGTCGGGGGGCTGGGTGGATCTGCTAGCCGCGCATACAAGCCAGGTGGTGGTTATTCCGCCGGATGGCGTTGCCTTGTGGCGGCGGGTCGGGCGCTGCCTGGAGGCACTGATCCGGTTGGGCCGGCCGGCGGGTTTGCTGAAGGAGCCCTGAGCGGAGGCGCAGGAAAGGCCCCGAATGGCCTGGGCCTATTCCAATCCGCATCAAGGAAATTGCCACGACGGAACGGCAATATTCAGCGCAATTGCCATTCCGGCAAGTATTTTCAGGAGCTATCATGCAAGCCATTCACGCCTGTAACCACACCACCCCGGAAGCCCTTTATCCCTTCGATGCGCGCGGTATCGCCAAACGTTTCCGTCACGCCGCCATTTTTGGCGCGCTGGATGCCTTGATGCCGGGCGAAACGATGCGTTTTTGCAATGACCACGATCCTTTGCCCTTGCTCGCCCAGTTGCAACAGCGTTACGGTGCCCACTTGAATATCGAGTACAAGCAACGTGAACCGGGTGCGATCGTGATCGATTTTACCGTTGTTGCCTGATTGATCCCGGTTGCGAGCCTGACCCTTCTTGCCCTGTTGTCCAGCGTCGGACTGACGCTGAGCGGTACAGGCTCGCCACTTGCAGTCGCTCATCTGGCTTTTGCCGTCGGGATCGTGCCGCTGATCTTCGCGGCGATGATCCATTTCGTGCCGGTACTCAGCCGGACCGGCGACCCCTCCCGTAACATCAAGCGCCTGCCCTTGTTCGCCCAGTCGGTCGGCTTGCTCGCGGTGGCGGCGATGCAGGGCATCGTTCCACATGCCTGCTTGCAATTTGCCGCACTGCTCGATTTGTTGCTGGCCGGCATTCTGCTCAACTGGATTGCCGGCCGGGCGCGCATGGCCCTGGGGACCCCTCATCCGGGCTGGCGCTGGTACGGTGCGGCGCTGGGCTGTTTGATGCTGGCCCTGTTCGCGATCCTGTTGCTCAATATCTGGCCGGCCTATTGGCGCGCCTTGCGGCTGTTTCATCTACATCTGAATACCATCGGCCTGCTTGGCTTGGCGGCCTTGGGGACCTTGCCCGTTCTGCTGCCGACAGCGCAAGGCGCCCCCGATCCGCAAGCGGCCAACTGGCTGCGGCGGCGTCTCTGGCTGGTGGCCGGCGGGGCGCTGGTCGTCGCCACGGGGGCGGCTGTCGTTTGGCCCTTGGCCGCGCCGGGGGCGGCGTTGGTCCTGGTCGCGGCGCTTGGGTTGCTTGGTCAATGGGGCCGGCGTTTCGGCTTGCGTGCCTTGCTTGCCGACGGGGTGACCGCTTCTTTGTTGGCAGCTGTAATCGGGTTTCTGCTTTCGCTGGCTTTCGGCGTCGTGCATGGGACCGGCTTGATGAGCGGTCGCACGACGCTGCTGGCCTGGGGTATCGGCTTTCTCTTGCCGTTGGTCACCGGGGCGCTTAGCCAATTGCTTCCGGTCTGGCGCTGGCCCGGTCCGGCGACGCCGGCCCGCCAACGCATGCGAGTCTGTCTGGCGGCCAACGGGCGTTGGCGGGCGCTACTTTTTTTGATTTCCGCTCTCGCCATGCAGAGCGATTTCCCGGTGCTGGGCGCGGCTTGCTTGTTGGCTGCCTTGCTGTTGTTTGTCTCCAGCCTCCTCGTGGCTGTGCGCGTCAGGCAGTCGACGCGGTAAAATCCTTCCTTTTTCGCTTTTCAAGGCTTCGCCATGCGCTATATCTCGACTCGCGGTAATGCCGCGCCCCAGGCTTTCTGCGACATCCTCCTCGGCGGCCTGGCGCCCGATGGCGGCCTCTACCTGCCGGAGAGCTATCCGCAGATCAGTCGTGCCGAACTGGATGCCTGGCGCCAATTGTCTTATGCCGATCTGGCCTACGAGATCCTTTCCAAGTTCATTACTGACATCCCGGCCGCTGATCTCAAGGCGCTGGTCGCCAAGACCTACACCGCTCAGGTCTATTGCCACACGCGCAACGGCGGCAACGCAGCCGAAATCACGCCACTGACCAAGCTGGAAGACGGCCTCTACACGCAAGAGTTGTCGAACGGCCCGACCCTGGCCTTCAAGGACATGGCGATGCAGTTGCTGGGCAACCTGTTCGAGTACGTGCTCGACAAGCGCGGCGAGTCGATCAATATCCTCGGCGCCACGTCCGGCGATACCGGCTCGGCAGCCGAATACGCCATGCGCGGCAAGCACAACGTCAAGGTCTTCATGCTCTCGCCGGACGGCAAGATGAGCGCCTTCCAGCGTGCCCAGATGTACTCGCTGCAGGATGCCAACATCTTCAACATCGCCGTCACCGGCATGTTCGACGACGCGCAGGACATCGTGAAGGCGGTTTCCAACGATGCCGAATTCAAGGCCAAGTACAAGATCGGTGCCGTCAACTCGATTAACTGGGCACGGGTCGCGGCGCAGATCGTCTATTACTTCCAGGGCTATTTCCTGGCCACCCAGTCCAATGACGAACAGGTCGCTTTCTGTGTGCCGTCGGGCAATTTCGGGAATATCTGCGCCGGCCACATCGCCCGCATGATGGGCCTGCCGATCGCCCGCCTGGTGCTCGCCACCAACGAAAACGACGTGCTCGACGAATTCTTCCGCACCGGCGTCTATCGTCCGCGCACGTCTTCGGAAACCAACGTCACGTCCAGTCCGTCGATGGATATTTCCAAGGCCTCCAATTTCGAACGCTTCGTGTTCGATCTGGTCGGTCGCGATCCGGCCGTGGTCCGCGAACTGTGGGCCAAGGTCGACAAGGGGCAGGCGTTTGATCTCTCTACCAGCGCCCATTGGTCCAAGCTGTCGAGCTTCGGCTTTGTCTCCGGCAAGAGCACGCACGCCGATCGTCTGCAGACTATCCGTTTCGCCCAGCAGAACTACAAGGTGATGCTCGATACCCATACTGCCGACGGTTTGAAGGTCGCTCTTGAACATCGCTTGCCGAACATGCCGATGATCGTGCTGGAAACGGCTCAGCCGGCCAAGTTCGAAGAAACGATTCGTGAGGCGCTGGGTCAGGAACCGGTGCGCCCGGCCGATCTGGCCGGTATCGAAAAGCTGCCGCAACGCGTCGAAGTCATGGCGCCGGATGTCGAGGCCGTGAAACGCTACCTGGTTGAACGCGTCTGAGAACGCGTCGCTAAAGAAAAAGGCAGCCGAGGCTGCCTTTTTTCATGGTCCCGTGTCCCTGGCTAGAGGTAGATCACTGCCGGGAATACGGCAACCGCAAGTACGAGAACCAGCCATTCAAGATTATGCCGAGCCAGAAAGCCGGTGAAATGCAAAACGAGAATGGTGATGGCGATAACGTAGAACAGCGCGAACAACATGGGGAACTCCCTGGGGAAGGATCGTTTTTTGATTTCTCCGGGAGATTATGACAATAAAAAGCCCCAAGTCCTAGCCGATGAAACGCATCGAGAGGTCCAAAGCCTTCACGTCCTTGGTCAGCGCACCGACGGAGATCCTGTCTACGCCTGTCTCGGCGATGGATCGGATGGTTTCCAGCGTAACGTTGCCGGAAGCTTCGAGAATGGCCTTGCCGGCGTTGATCCGGGCGGCCTGACGCATCATCTCCGGCGTGAAGTTGTCGAGCAGGATCATTTTTGCCCCCGCTGCCAGCGCGGTGTTCAGTTCGTCGAGCGACTCGACTTCGATCTGGATGAACTTGCAGCGTTCACCAGCCTGGGCGGCGACCGTTTGTGCCGCCGCCATCGCTTCGGCGATGCCGCCAGCGGCGTGGATATGGTTTTCCTTGATCAGGATGGCATCCCACAAGGCGAGGCGGTGATTGCCGCCACCGCCGCAACGGACAGCGAATTTCTGCGCGATGCGCAGGCCGGGCAAGGTCTTGCGCGTATCGACCACCTCTGCCCCGGTGCCGGCGATGGCGTCGGCGTAGATGCGCGCCTTGCTGGCCACGGCGGAAAGCAGTTGCAGGAAATTCAGGGCGCTGCGCTCGGCCGAGAGGAGGGCGCGACCATTGCCTTCGATTTCGCAAAGCAGCTGGTTGGCGACAATACGATCACCGTCGCTGGCCTGCCAATTGACCACGGCGCCTGGATCGAGGCGGCGGACGCATTCGTCGAACCAGGCCGTGCCGCAGAGCACGCCGTCTTCGCGCGAGATGACCGTGGCCTTGACGCGGCGGTCGCCGGGAACCAGGCTGGCGGTAAGGTCGCCGGCGCCGATGTCTTCGGCCAGGGCGTCATTGACGTTGCGGGTGATTTCGGGGGCGAGCGGGAGATCGAATTGGATGGACATATCTGTGTCGAGGCGGCATGCTGAAGGGGCGAATTGTACCGTCTGGGAGGATGCATGGCCGAGGTCGTAGGCGTGTTTCAAGTCGGGGTGGGGGTCATGCTGGCCCTGGTCGTCGCTCTGGTACTGATTTACTGGTATATCCGGGATATTACCCAGAAGCGCCATACGGTATTGCGCAATTACCCGGTGATTGGCCATCTGCGCTTTTTCTTCGAAGATCTGGGCGAATATTTCCGGCAGTACTTCTTTCTTGGCGACCGCGATGAAATGCCCTTCAACCGGGCGACTCGCGGTTGGGTCTACCGGATGGCGAAGAACGAGGGGGGTATTCTCGGCTTCGGTTCGACCTATGACCTGAACCAGTCCGGCGCACTGGTTTTCGTCAACGCGGCCTTCCCTGTGCTGGAAGGAGAACATTTGCCCTCGCCACCGGTGGTGATTGGCGAAGGCTGGTGTGAAAAGCCGTTTTCCACCGTTTCGTTGATCAATGTCAGTGGCATGAGTTATGGCGCCATCTCCAAGCCTGCCGTGCAGGCCTTGTCGCGGGGGGCGGCAATGGGCGGCTGCTACATGGATACGGGCGAAGGCGGACTCAGTCCTTATCACCTGGAGGGCGGCTGCGATGTCATCTATCAGATCGGGACGGCCAAGTACGGTGTCCGCGACGAGGCCGGTCGGCTCGATCCTGAAAAATTGCGCACCATGGCTGCCCATGAGCATGTGCGAGCCTTCGAGATCAAGCTGTCGCAAGGTGCCAAGCCAGGCAAGGGCGGGGTTTTGCCGGCAGCCAAGGTGACCGAGGAAATCGCCCGCATTCGCGGCATTCCGATGGGCAAGGATTCCTTGTCGCCAAACCGGCATCCGGAAACCAGCAACATGGAGGAACTCCTCGACATGGTGGTTCGGGTCAGGGAAATCACCGGCAAACCGGTCGGGGTCAAGACGGCGATCGGCGGCTGGCAGTTCATGCACGAACTGGTCGAAGCAGTGCATCGGCGCGGCTTGTCAAGCGCGCCCGATTTTCTTGCGATCGATGGCGGCGAGGGCGGTTCCGGCGCCGCCCCGCAAGCCCTGGCCGACCATATGGCACTGTCGATCAACGAGGCCTTGCCGCGCGTGGTCGATGCCTTGATCGAAAGCGGATTGCGCGACCGGATCAAGGTCATCGCTTCCGGCAAGTTGATCACGCCGGCCAAGGTGGCCTGGGCGCTGGCTTGCGGCGCCGACCTGATCAACACGGCACGGGGTTACATGTTTTCGCTGGGCTGCATCCAGGCCTTGCGCTGCCATCAGAACAGTTGTCCGACTGGCATCACCACCCATGATCCCCGCCTGCAGCGCGGGCTCGATGTCGGCGACAAGGCGGAACGTGTCGCAGCCTATACCCGCAACATGAACAAGGAAGTCGAGATGATTGCCCATGCCTGTGGACTCAAGCATGCACGACAGTTCCGCCGCGAGCACGTGCGCATCGTCCAGCCCAATGGACAGAGCGTCGCGCTCAACGTGCTCTATCCCTATCCACCGCTACGCTGAATCCAGTCGTTGAACAAACGGCGGGCGGCGTCGATCACTTCGCCGGCAGTCAAACCGATCGGACCCATTCCGGATGCAACCAGCGCATCGGCCGCCGCGCCGTGCAGATGCACGCCGGCCAGCAGCGCCTTGTCAGCCGGCCAGGCCTGGGCCAGCAAGGCGGTGACCAGTCCGGTCAGCACGTCGCCCATGCCGGCCGTCGCCATGCCGGGATTGCCGGTGCTGTTGATCCACCAACCGCCGTCACGGATGGCGAGCACGGTTCCGCAGCCCTTCAAGGCAACATGGGCACGATAACGGCGGCTTAGTTCGCATGCCGCCGCGATTCGGTCGGCCTGGATTTCCGCAGTGGAGGATTCAAGCAGGCGTGCCGCTTCGGCTGGATGCGGGGTCAGGATAGAAGCGTGACTGCGGCCGGCCAGGGCGGTTTGCAGGTTTCGCTCGCTGGATATCAGATTCAGTGCGTCGGCATCGAGGACCAGTGGCAGGGGGAGGGCAAGGGCTGTTTCAAGTCTTTCCGAGGCTTCCAGCGAAATGCCCATGCCCGGGCCGCAACCGAGTGCGCTGAGCGATGTCTGCAAGAGTGCTTGCGGCGCGCGTAGCATGAGTTCCGGCTGCTGCGGGTCGAAGCCCGGATGCGCTGCTTCGAGCAGGCCGAGATAGACCCGGCCGGCGCCCAGTTTGATTGCAGCGCGTGCCGCAAGGAAGACGGCTCCGACCATGGATGGGGCGCCACCGAGCAGTCCGGCGCTACCGAAGCTGCCTTTGTGGCTGTTGTTTCGACGTGGCCGCAGGTGACTGGCGAAGGCTGATAGTCCAAGTTGATGCCCGTCAGCGGCGAAGTCGCCTGGCAAGTCGAGATCGGCGATGCGTACCTGGCCGCAGTAATCGGGGCCGTCGCCGGTCAGCAAGCCGGGCTTGCCGGCGATGAAAGTGAGCGTATGGCTGGCTTCGATGACCGGTGCAAGCGCTCGTCCGGTTTCCGCATCGAGTCCGGACGGGCAGTCCAGTGCCAGCAAGGGGCAGCGCAGGTCGCGGGCCAGTTCGTTGGCGGCCAGAATCCAGCCGGCGTAATTGCCCTCTGGCGAGCGGCTTAGACCGATGCCGAACAGGCCGTCGACGATCAGTCCCCATTCCTTGCCCTGGGGAATGTCCGTTAGCGTCTTGCCGCCTTCAGCAACAAAGTTCCGGTAAGCCGCTGCGGCATCTGTCGGGAGCGCTTCGACCCGACCGATGAAACAGACTTCGACCGGGTAGCGTTCGCGTCGCAACAGGCTGGCAACGACAAAGGCATCGCCACCATTGTTGCCCGGTCCGGCCAGGATCAGGATAGGACGTGGCGACGTGCCGATCAGTTGGCGAGCCCACTCGGCCGCCGCTGCTCCGGCCCGTTGCATGAGCGGCAGGTCGGCATGGACTCGCTCGATCTGGCGCAATGTAGAAGCGAGGCATAAGGGGGTCATGACTTGCTCACATGCTTCAAAATCAGCTGTACCAGCTTTTCCGGTTCAATCGGCTTGGCAATGTAGTCGACCATGCCGGCAGCCAGGCAGGCGGAGCGGTCCTGTGCCAAGGCATGGGCAGTCTGGCCGATGATCGGCAAGCCAGGGGCGATGGCGCAAATCTGCCGTGCGGCGTCGTGACCGCTGAGGATCGGCATCTGGACATCCATCAGGACGATGTCGAAATACCGAGGCGAATTTTGTCGGACCAATTCCACGGCTTGCTGGCCATCGCTGGCGATGACCACGCTGGCTCCGTCTTCGCTGAGGTTTTCCTGGAGGATTTCCTGATTGATGTCGTTGTCTTCCGCGACCAAAATGTTCAGTCCGGCCAGCGGTTTGCCGGGGACGGTCGAGGCGATGGCGAAGGTGGGCGGCGGGGTAGCAACTGGCGGCTGGCTTTCGCGATAGGGCAGACGGACTTCGAAAATACTGCCGTGTCCGGGCAGGCTATCGACCATGATGTCGCCGCCCATCTGCTTGACGATGCGTTCTGTAATCGCCAAACCGAGGCCCGTGCCGCCGAATTTCCGCGTCGTAGAATTGTCGCCTTGCTCGAAGGGGTTGAAGATCACGCCGAGTTGGCTGGCCGATATGCCGATGCCGGTGTCGGCAACGCTGATCACCAGCCAGTCTCCGTCCCGGTTGGCCGAGAGGGTGATGCTGCCCGATTCGGTGAACTTGACCGCATTGGCCAGGAGATTGAGCAGTACCTGGCGAAGACGGAGCGGGTCGCTCTGGCAACTGTTCGGAAAATCGTCGCCGATTTCCAGACTTAGCCGGATACCTTTGGCACCGGCCCGCTCGCGGACCAGTTCCAGCGAATCCTCGAGCAGTTCGGGGAGCTCGACCCGCGTGATTTCGATTTTCAACATCCCGGCTTCCATTTTCGACAGGTCGAGAATGTCGTTGATGATGCCGAGCAGCAGGGTGCCGGAGCTGACGATCTTGGCAAATGTGTCGTAGGCCTTGCTATCGGGCGGCGAGGCGCGCTGGCCGATGCGTGCCATGCCGAGTACGCCGTTGAGCGGGGTGCGGATTTCGTGGCTCATGTTGGCGAGGAATTCGCTCTTGATCCGGGCCAGGCGTTCGGCTTCCGCCCTGGCCAGCTCGAGATCGGCCGTCCGGGTGCTGACCAGTTGCTCGAGGTGGTCGCGGTAGCGAGCGATTTCCGCATCCTTGCTCTTCTGTTCGCTCAGCGCGCGCCGTAATTCGGCCTCCATGGCCTTGGTTTCCGTGATGTCGGCGATAAAGCCATACCAGGTGATCGTATTGTCGTTGCTCGCCTCGGGGATCGCGTTGACCAGTAACCACTTGACCCCGTCCGTGGGGTGAACGATGCGATATTCGATGCGCCAGGGCGTGAGGTTACGGGCGGAGTTGTGCAGAGAATCGAGGAAACGCTTCTCGTCGTTGGGATGCAGCATCGCCCGGATCTGATTGGCCGTGATCGCCAGTTCTTCGGGCGTCACGCCATAAATGCCGGTAATGGCGTCGCTGACAAAAGGGAAATTACCGCTGTCGTCGGGGAGCAGGCGGTACTGGAAAACGACGCCGGGCAGATAGGAAACGATGCGGCGCAAGCGGGTATTGGCGGCGTGTTCGGCCGCTTGCGCTTCCTCGGCAAGGATGGTTTCCTGCAGACCATTGAAGGCCGAGGTCAGCTGGCCGATTTCATCCATCGTATGAACCGGCAGGGGCTGTCGGGGAATTTTTCCGTCCCGCATGTTGCTGAGCAGGGTCGAGGCTTCGCGCAAGGGCATGAATTGACGCTGCAACCACCACCAGCTGATCAGGGTGGCCAGGATGGTGAGCAGTGCTGAAATCAGGATCAAATGCCGCTGCATGGCACGGATGGGGGCAAAGGCTTCTTCGGCCGGTAGTACCGATTGCATCAGCCAGCCGGTACTTGGAATGCGTTTGCTCGACGAGAGTTCGACGACGCCACGCGAACTGAGCGCGATGCCCGAGCCTTCGTAGCCATCGATGTATCTGTCGTAAACCGGGTTGATGCCCGGAGGCGGGCCGATTTTCATCACCCGGCGCTTGTCGGAGGAGGCGACATAGGCGCGGTTGCCGGGGGCTGTGACGAAAAAATCCCCGGTATTGCCATATTTGCCGGTGCTGATGTCGTCGAAGAAATTGTGCTGGCTGAGATTGGTCACGCCGATCACCGCGCCGATCACGGTGCCATCGGCGCTCTTGATCGGGGTAAACATGCCGACGACGGGTTGTTGGCTATGCTGGCTGAACAATGGGTCGGTACTGAAGATGCGCTCGCCACGCAAGCTTTCCCGGACTTTCGGATAATCGATGAAATTGGCGCCACGGCGGTTGAGACGCTCCGGCGTGCTGGCAATGGCCAGGCCTTGCGTGTCGACGATCAGGATGCCCCAGTTGAAAATGCTTTCCGGCACGTCGCGCAGTTCGAGATAGCTTTGGGCCGCACCGGGGGTTTGCATCAATTCCGGCGTCACCTTGGCGGCAATGGACTCGGCAATGTTCATGCGCTCGTGGATCGAGCGATCGAGCGCATTGGCGATCAGGGAAACCGAAGAAAATTGTTGCGCCGAGATGGCGGCTTCCATGTCGTGGCGCAGCGATTGGCTAAGTACCGCAACGGCGATCCAGAGGACGGCCAGGCTGACAACCAGGGCACCAACCGTAATGCGGGTTCGTAGTGAGTGCCAATTCAGAAAAACCAGCTTCGCCTTCATCGTTCTCCCCGATCTGCTCTAAGACCCGCCGTCGTGGTCGGACGGGCGCGGCAGTTGGTCTATTGTCCCCTCTGGCGGCCTTTGCGGCAACACTCGGCGGGCGCTTTTTATCGATCGAGCATGGCTTTGGCGAGGGTGACGGTGGTGCAGTGGATTTTTACCGTATCGTCGATCTGGCGGGCATAACCACCTGCCATGGCAAGGGCCAGCGGTATGCCTTGGCGACGGCTGTTTGAGAAGACCATGCGGTCTCGTTCCTCAAGGCCGCCAAAGCTCAGGCCGAGGCGTCCCAGGCGGTCGTCCTGGTAAGGGTCGGCCCCGGCCAGGTAAATGACCAGGTCGGGGCGCGCGATATCGCAGGCAGTGTGCAGGCCTTCCTCCAGCCTGAGCAGGTAGGCCGCATCGGAACAGCCATCCGGCAACTCGATGTCGAGGTCGCTCTGCTCCTTGTCAAAAGGGTAGTTGCGGGCGCCGTGGATGGAAAAAGTGAAGATGCTGTCGTCGCCGGCCAGGATGCTCGCCGTGCCGTTGCCCTGATGCACGTCGCAATCGACGATCAGGATGCGCCCGGCCAGGCCTTCGGCCTGCATCGCCCGGGCGGCGACCGCCGCATCGTTGAAAACGCAGAAACCCTCGCCGTGGTCGCGGAAGGCATGGTGGGTGCCGCCGGCCAGATTGGCCGCCACGCCGTCTTCAAGGGCGGCGCGACAGGCGCTCAGCGTGGCCCCGGCCGAACGGCGGGAGCGTTCCACCATGCCGGCGCTCCACGGAAAGCCGATGGCTTTCTGCGCCTTGTCGTCGAGCCGGCCGTGGCTGACCCGATGGATGTAGTCGAGATCGTGAGCTCGCGCCAGTTCCTCGTCGCTGGCCGCCGGCGGCAGGTGAAAATCGCTTTCGCGGAATTCGCCGCTGGCCAGCAAGGCCTGGCGCAGCCGGGCATATTTTTCCATCGGAAAACGATGCCCGGCCGGCAAGGGCAGGACGAAGACATCGCTATAGTAAAGGCGCATGGCGATGTCTTCGCCGGATGGTCAGTTCAGGGTTGCCGAGAGCTTGCGCCGGAATTCGCGAATCAGGTCGTCGTACTGTTCGCTGCTGCCGAGTGCCTCGAACAATTGAAGCAAGGCCTTACGGCCGGCACCCTGTTCGAAGAATCGGTCGCGACGGACAACTTCCAGTGCCGCCTCCATCGCTTCGCGGTAACGTCCCTGGGCGGCGTAGGCGCGCGACAACTCGAGGCGGGCGCCATGGTTGTCCGGGTTGGCGCCGACGCGGGCTTCGACCTCGGCCGTGTCGGCCGCGCCATCGGCCAGCGCGAGGCGGGCGCGCAGGGCATTGGCGCGGTCCGGTTCGCTGCTGTATTCGCCGGCCAGCAGTTGCTTGGCTTCATCGTTACGGCCGAGTTGCATCAACACGTCGATGGCGTCGAGCTGGATGGCCTGATCGTCCGGCTTGGCATGGCTGGCTTCGACCAGCCTGGCGAGGGCTTCTTCTAGCTTGCCTTCGGCGACCAGGGCAGCGGCTTCTTCGCGCAGGTTGCCGCCGGGGCCGGCGGGCAGTGCGAAGCGGTCGAGAAATTCGCGGATCTGGCCTTCCGGCAAGGCGCCGCTGAATTCATCGACGAGTTGCCCCTGGAACAAGACCTTGACGGTCGGGATGCTGCGCACGCCGAAGTGTTGCGACAGCTCGGGGTTCTCGTCGGCATTGACCTTGGCGAGCAGGAAGCGGCCGCCGTATTCCTCGGCCAGCTTTTCCAGCAGCGGCTTCAAGACCTTGCAGGGTTCGCACCACGGGGCCCAGAAGTCGACAACGACCGGCACCTGTTCGGCTGCGATCAGTACCTTGGCTTCGAAGTCTTCGATGGACACATCAAAGGAAAATTGGGTCATGGTGGTGGCCTGTAAAAATTAAAGTCGGGCGAATTCTACCGTCAGCCCGGGGGCATTGGCGGCATGCAGGTAGAGGCTGTCGGTCGGTGGCTCGTTCAGCCAGCGGCCGAGTCGCTCGGGAAAGTCCGGGCAGTCGGCCAGGCTGGGCTGGGCGCCTGTCTTCGACAGTTGGAGGCGGGCAAGCGGATTTTCAAGGGGCTGGGCAGCCAGCGCCAGCCAGTGGGCGGCACTGCCTTCGACACGGTGATCGAGCTGGGCGCACAGCACCTGCGCATAGCGTCCTTGCGCCAGCCAGTGGCCGGCCAGGGTGATGAGCAGCGACCAGTAGGCCTGGCCGACCTCATCCTGCGGCAGGTGCATGGCGCTGTGCAGGCCGGGCAGGAAGGGCTTGAGCTGGGCCGCGGCAATGGCCGGCTGGGTGGCGAGAAAGTCGTAGGGCATCGGTTCGGCCGGGCCGCAGCAGACTTCATCGAGCAGGGTCAGGGTTTCCTGGCGCGGGCCGCTGTTCGATTGCCAGAGCAGGGCGGTTGGCAGCTGGCGCTGTGCCTCCGGCAGGCAGGTCAGGGCGCCGATCACGGCCAGTTGGGTCAGCCCGGCGGCGCGGCGCAGCGGCTTGCCCAGGGTCGAACGGACGGCACCGGGCAGGGCATCGGCCGTCAGATGCTGGCTGAAAATGGCATTGAGGAAGCTCATCGCCGGCGCTCCATGATCAGGGCCGCCAGGCCGCCGCCGAAGCCGACCAGGTTGAGCAGGGCCCGGCTGATATGGGCGTTGCTGCGTTCGACCAGCGGGCACAGGGCAATTTCCGGATCGACCCGGCTGAAGCCGCCGGTGGCCGGAATGTGTTCGCTGTCGAGGCAGGCCAGCAGGGCGGCCAGCTCGGCAATGCCGCTGGCGCCGAGGGTGTGGCCGAGGGCGGGTTTGAGCGAGAGCAGCGGCGGCATGGCCTGGCCGAAAACCTGGCGCAACGCGTTGGCTTCGGCCAGGTCGGTACCCGGCGAGCCGGCGGCTTGCAGCTTGATCAGTTCGATTTGCTCGGTCGCCAGCCCGGCTTCGTCGAGGCAATCGCGCAGCAGTTCGGCAATCGGGCCGCCTTGCGGGTCGGGGCCAGTGGTCGAGTAGGCGTCGATGCCGGTGCGCAGGCCGCTGATCCGCCAGCCGGCGGGCTGGCTGCTCAGGCGAACGGCAGCGACGGCTTCGCCGAGTACCAGGCCATCGCGGGTGGCATCGAAGGGGCGGCAGGCGCTGCGCGAGAGCAGTTCCATCGCGGCAAAGCCGGCCAGCGTGCTGGCGTTGGCCAATTCGACGCCGACGACGATGGCTTCGTCGATGCTGCCGGCGGCAATCAGGCTGCGCGCCGCATCGAGTGCTGAAAAGCCGGAGATGCAGGCGTTCGAGAAAGTGTAGCGGGGGCCGTCGAGGCCCAGCCAGGCGGCGATTTGCCGGCTGAAGCTGGCGCTGGCCGGCGGCAGATCGAAAGGTTGGCCTTGTTCTTCGAACCAGCCCATCTGGAACGATGAGGAGGCGATGAACAAGGGCGTGGTCGGGGCAATCGGCCCGAGTTGGGCGGTGAGGCTGCGGATGGCTTGCTCGGCCCGTGGCAACCAGGCGGTTTCGCTCAAGGGCAACGAATAATAGGGAAAGGCCCGGTCGCCCAGGTGTTTTTGTCCGAGCCGTGTCGTGCCGGCCCACATGCTTGCTGCCGCCTTGGCCGGGCTGTCGCCGCAGGCACAGTTGAGGGCGCTGCCGGTGATGTGGACGGGGCGGCTCATGCCTGCTCGGCGAGCCAGGCTTCGAGGTGTCCGGCCATGTTGGCGACGCTGCTCAGGATGCGGCGGGTTTCCTTGCTGTCGGGCAGGCGCAGGCCGTATTTTTTCTTGATTGCCATCGAGACTTGCAGCGCATCGAGCGAGTCGAGTTGCAGCGGCGCTTCCGGTCCGAACAGCAGTTCGTCGTCGCCGATGCTGTCCGGGGCGCAATCCTTGTCGCAGGCTTCGATGATCAGGGCCTTGAGTTCGCGGCGAAGGTCGGTATTCATGATTGGTTGGCGAGGGCGCGTTGGTTGAGCCGGATGGCCACGGTGAGTGCAAGCAGCGCGAAGAGCAGCAGCTTGCCCAGGCTGGGCAGCAGGTCGGCAAAGTCGCCATGGCGCAGCATGACGATGTGGAAGCCTTCCAGTCCCCAGGCCATCGGCGAGAAGCCGGCCAGGGTCTGCATGGCCGCCGGCATGATGAATTTGGGCACCATGATGCCGCCGATGGCGCCCATCAGGATGTTGCCGACACCGCCGACGATGGTGGCCTGTTCCGAGGTGCGGGCCAGGCTGGCGACGAGCAGTGCCCAGGCGACGGCAGCCAGACTGACGGCGGCCGAGACGGACCACCATTCGAGGAGCAGCGGCGTGCTGCCGGGCAGTTCCAATGCTTCGCTGCCAAACAGCGGGACCAGGTACATGCCAACCAGCACCATCAGCAGGGCTTGCAATTGATTGACGACAAAAAAGGGCAGCAGCTTGCCGCTCAGGATCAGGCGAAACGGCACGCCGATGGCGCGCAGGCGCTGCAGCGTGCCTTGCTGGCGTTCGATGATGAAGATCGAGGAAACCGGGATGACGACGAAGAACATCGCGAAGATCAGCCAGGCCGGCACATTCTGCTGGACCGAGGAGGGAAGCCGGGCGTTCTGGTCGCCGCGCACTGCTTCACTGCGGATTTCGTCCGGCCAGTCGCGCTCGCCGGTATTGGCCACCGTCGGCAGGCCGAACAGCTTGCCGGCCTTGAGGCTCAGCTCGTCGGCCCGCACCGCGCCCAGCGCGGCCATCACCTGGTTGCGGAAGGCCAGCTGCAGGGCCGGGGCGAGGGCCGGGTCGACCAGCAGGGTCATTGCCTGCGGCGGCTGACCA
Source organism: Rhodocyclales bacterium GT-UBC (assembly GCA_003583745.1). Classification (GTDB taxonomy): domain Bacteria; phylum Pseudomonadota; class Gammaproteobacteria; order Burkholderiales; family Rhodocyclaceae; genus Azonexus. Next base: position 28,546 of record QXPY01000001.1, read on the forward strand.
TCGGTGCCGCCGGGCGTCAGCAAGCGTTTGCCGAAATCGGCCGGGATGACCAGGACCAGGGTTTGCCGGGCATGCAGGATGGCGTCGCGGGCCGCCGTCAGATCGGCCGGGGGCGGTGTGGTGCGGAACGAGGCGCTGCGGCTCAGGCGCTTGACCAGGGCTTGCGAACTCGGGCTGTGGTCGAGGTCGATCACCGAATAGCTGACGTCGATGCTGACGCCGGGGGTAAAAGCGTCGCGCAGCGCCAGGGTCATCACCAGGATGAAGATGGTCGGCATGATGAACAGCGCGAGCAGGCCGTGCCGGTCGCGCAGCAACGCGATTGATTCCTTGAGCCAGAGGGCGAGCAGGCGGGGTGACATGGTTCAGTCGCGCAAGGAACGGCGGGTCAGTCGCATGAAGACCTGCTCGAGGTTGTGCTGGCCGAGATTGAGCTGGCGCACGCCGCAGCCGGCGGCGGCCAGTTGATCGAGCAGGCGGGGCAGGGCGCTGGCGCTGGCGAGATCGAGCCGGTAGCGGTTTTCGCCTTCGCCGACCGCGCCATGCTGGCGGGCGATGTCGTCCGGCATGGCCCGGTCGAGCGCGATGTCGAGACGGGGTTCGGGCGTCTGCAGGATGTCGCTCAAGGCGCCTTCGATCAGCACCTTGCCTTGGTCGATGATGGCGACGCGCGGGCAGATGGCTTCGACTTCTTCCATGTAGTGGCTGGTGTAGATCACGGTCGTGCCTGCAGCGGGCAAGGCGGCGATCGAATCAAGCAGGAAGTGGCGCGATTGCGGGTCGACGCCGACGGTCGGTTCGTCGAGCAGCAGCAGGCGGGGCTGGCCGAGCAGGCCGATGGCCAGGTTGAGGCGCCGGCGCAGCCCGCCGGACAGTTGTTCGGCCCGTTTGGCGACGACCTGCTCCAGGCGGGTGAAGGTGATGGCCGAGTCGATCTGGGTTTTCAGCAGGCTGCCGTTCAGGCCCAGGGCGCCGCCAAAGAAACGCAGGTTTTCGCCGACGCTGAGCATCGGGTAAAAGGCGTAGTCCTGCGGGACCAGGGCGATGGCACGCGGTTCGGCGGCGCGGACGGCAGATAGCGTCTGGCCGTCGAGCCGGATTTCACCCTCGCGCGTGGTCAGCAGTCCGGCCAGCAGGGAGATCAGCGTCGTCTTGCCGGCGCCGTTGGGACCGAGCAGACCGTAGACGCCGCCGGCCGGCACCTGCAGCGAGACGCCTTGCAGCGCCGGCGTGGCGGCATCGCGATAGCGGTAGGCGACGCCATCGATGTGCAGCATCAGGCGGCGCGGCGCAGGTCGCGGAAGAAGGCCTGTTCGTGATCGGCGATCTGGCGCAGCTTGTCGGCCAGCGCCTTGGGGGCGAGCGGCTGGCGGTCGCGGATCATGCGGGCGGCAAGCAGCGCGAATTCGCGCCATTCATCGCCGACCTCGATCAGGGCTTCCGAAAGTTCGTTGAGGCGGGGGCGAGCCAGCAGCTCGGCCGATTCCTGCAGGAAGGAAGCGTAGATGAAGCGGAAGCCGCCGCCGCCGGTGCCGATTTCCTCCTGCATGCGAACCACCTGGCCGACAAACAGCTTGGCCTGGGCGGCCTGGCTGGCGTCGAGGCCTTCGATGGCCTTGGCCAGGCGACGGATGCCGCGCACGCCGATGATCGGCAGCGGTGTGTCGAGCATGATGCGCGTCGTCTTCTTGATCGCCTTGGGAATTACCACCGACCAATCGGGGGCGACCGGTTTGCCGGTGGCGTAATAGATCAGCCCTTTGGGGGCGAGTACGCCCTTGGCAAAGCGGGCCTTTTGCAGGGCCTCGTTGCTGCAGGTGACCGGGTTTTCGAAAACCGGGTCGGAGAGCAGGTAGTCGCCGCTGGCCGCATCGCGGCCGTAGGCCAGGACGTTATGGGCATTGAAATGGAAACGCAGGTCTTCCGGCATGTAGGGTAGCCAGAATACCGAGGTCTGCATGCCGACCACTTGGCCGGCGGCGAGCAGTTGGTCGAGGCGTTGCGTCCCGGCGGCCGGATTGCGGAAGGTTTCGAAACGCATCTTCAGGCCGAGCGGCTTCTGCAGCCCCTTGATGATGAATTTCGGCGGCATCCGGTAGGCCACCAGCGGCAAGCCGTTGATCTTGACGATCGGCAGGTAGGCGAAGGACATCGCCGCCGAGAGTCCGAAGGCCATCGGTTCCGAGATGGCGAGGCCGTGGTGGCGCAGCATCGTCGACATGACGCCGCTTTCGCAGTGCGAAGCCTGGCTGTGCTGGAATGCCATCAATCGACCTTTTTAAGTTGTTCGCTGCTGACGCCCATCACGCTGGCGTAACGCTCGAGCAGCGCGGGTGACAGGCGGGCAAAGATGGCGGGGCGAAAGTGCCGGCGAATGCGCCATTGCCACAGGCCGGTGGTCTGGGCCAGCATCGGTACGTCCATCCGGGCCTTGTGCATGTGGTATTCGAGGGCCGAGGTCTGGCCGGCAATGACCCGCTGGCGGGCCTCTTCAGCCAGCCGGTTGAGGTCGTCGACCGCCTGGCGGGTGACGATTTCCTCGACCTCCCAGCCGGCCGACTGGACGATCTGCAGCTTGCCGTCGGCGCCACGGGCATAGACTGCCTTGCGGTGGCCGCCCAGGGTGATGTTGCCTTCCTGTGGGACTTCGCTTTCAAGCATGGCCGACCACCGTCAGGTGCATCAGGGAGCCGGTGAAACGACCGCTTTCCGGGATGAAGCAGAGCAGACGCTGGCCGTCGGCAAGACGGCCGCTTTTCAGCAGTTCGTCGACCATGATGTAGATCGAGGCCGAGCCAGTGTTGCCCTTGGTGTGCAGGTTGGTGAACCATTTTTCCTGGGCGACCGGAAAGCCAACCGCGGCCATGCAATCGGCAATCGGCTGGCGGAAGTATTCGGAAGACATGTGCGGCAGGAACCAGTCGATATCCCCCGCCTGCAGGCCGTGCTTGCGCATTACCTTTTCCAGCGGCTTGCCGATGGTCTGGAAGACGACGCTTTCGTTGAGCAGTCGGACATCCTGTTTGACCGAAAAAACCGAGCGCCGGGCCCACTCGTCGGCCGGGAAATCCTTCCAGCCCTTGAGCGTGCCGTCTTCCTGCTTCTCGCCGCCGGCATACATGCAGGTTTCCATGCTATGGGCTTGGGAAAGAATGTCTATCCAGTCGATACGCAAGGACTGCGCGCTGCTCGAAGGCTGGGGGGCAAGCAGAAAAGCGCCGGCGCCGTCGGAGAGCATCCAGCGCAGGAAATCCTTCTCGAAGGCGATTTCGGGATGCGTTTCCAGTTCCTTGATGCGGTGTTCGGATTCGGCTTCGAAATTGCGTGCGTGCAGGACGGCCGAGGCCAACTCCGAACCGGTAGCCACAGCCGTTTTGGCCTCGCCGGAGAGGACCGACAGGTAGGCGTATTTGAGTGCCGTGACGCCGGAAACGCAGATGCCCGCAGTTGAAACGACCTCGCAGGCGGGAATGCCGAGTTCGCCGTGCACCATGACCGCATGGTTGGGCATCAACTGGTCGGGCATCGAGGTGCCGGTGGCGAGGCAGTCGATTTCGCCGGCAAGCGGCAAGGCGCGTACGGCTTCGGCAGTCAGCTCGGCATTGGAGTGAGTGGCCTTGCCACTCGCCGGATCGATGGCGTAATAGCGCTCGCGGATGCCGTTGTTGCGCAGGACGATACGTCTTGCCCGGGATGGTTTTCCCCCAACCATGCCCAGCACGTTTTCGATGTTGTCGTTGCTCACCGGGGCGTTGGGCAGGAATGCCGAGGTGCCGGTGATGTAAACCTTGCCGCTACTGTTCATATTTTTGCAAGTTGAATCCCTGCGACCCCGACGGAAGTTCGAGTTCGGCGCGCAACCTCTCCAGATGTGGCTTGAGCAGGGGTGAAAACAACCATTGTACCAACAGGCTCAACGGGACAACGGTTAATACCATGGTGATCAGGTAGAGGGCAAAAACCAGCAGGATCGGGCGTCGCCGCCACTGGCCGCGTTGGCCGAACAGGCGGATCAGTTTCGACCAGATCCGGAAGGCGCGCTGCGCGGTGCGCTCGCTGATTGCCAGGCGGGGATTGACCACGGCGGCGCGCAGGCCGCTCAGCATCGGCGCCGGGTTGCGCTCGGCGTCGGTATCCAAGGCATCATTCAAGGCATGGCCAAAGCGGCTGGCGGCACGGATTTCGCCGGGTGCGACGCCGGCCGGTGGCAGGCCGAGAAAGCGGTCGCGGCGGCCGGTCAGTACCCAGCGCGGCGTGGTGATGAAAGTCGCCAGCGCATGACCCTGATCGGTAAAGACGATGTGGTCGCGCAGCTTGCCGCCGGCCTCGGCAATCAGGTGTTTCATGGTGTCCTGGGCCGAGAGCCACATGTTGCGGCAGGCGACCAGCGTGACGACCGGCTTGTCCTTGATCAGTTGCCGGCCTGCCGGGCTTTTCAGGAAGGCGGTCATCGGCAGGGCTGGGGCCAGGTACCAGACCTGGTAGGTCAGGATGACCAGATCGAAGGGTGTCTCGGCGGCAATGGTTAATGGCTTGAGCGGTGGGGCATCGAGCTGGACACACTCGGGGAAGGCGTCGACGAAATCGACAATCGGCCAGGGCCAGGGAAAAGGCTTTTCCGGGACCAGCGTTTCCAGGTGAACGTGATGTCCCGCCGCACGCAAGGGCGCGATGACTTGCGCCGTGATCTCCGAGAGCTGTCCGGTTTGCGAATAATTGACGACGAGAACGTTTTTCAAGGTCTTGGCTGCGGGCTGAGTAACCGTTGATTCTAACAAATGACAGTTGTCTTACGGTTGACCAGGATAGTGGCCGGAATCGCGAAAAGGGTCGACGCGCTTGGGGGTTTTGCCCCTTTTCGGCTATCATTTTGCTTTCCCGCAGCCTGTCTTTCCATGACCAAATATGTTTTCGTTACGGGTGGTGTCGTGTCCTCACTGGGCAAAGGCATCGCCGCCGCATCGCTCGGGGCCATTCTGGAATCCCGCGGCATCAAGGTTACCCACCTCAAGCTAGACCCCTACATTAACGTCGACCCCGGTACGATGAGCCCTTTCCAGCACGGCGAGGTTTTCGTGACCGAAGACGGTGCCGAGACCGATCTCGATCTCGGGCATTACGAGCGCTTCACCAGCGCCAAGATGGGCAAGCGCAACAACTTCACGACAGGCCAGATTTACGACACCGTGCTCAAGAAGGAGCGTCGCGGCGAGTATCTTGGCAAGACGGTACAGGTTATTCCGCACATCACCGATGAGATCAAGTGCAAGATCAAGGCCGGAGCCGAAGGTTCCGACGTCGCCCTGGTCGAAGTCGGCGGTACGGTCGGCGACATCGAGTCCCTGCCGTTCCTTGAGGCGATCCGCCAGATGGGCATCGAGGAAGGTCGCAACAACGTCTGCTACATGCACCTGACGCTGTTGCCCTACATCCCGACTGCCGGTGAGCTGAAAACCAAGCCGACCCAGCATTCCGTCAAGGAATTGCGCGAAATCGGTATCCAGCCGGACATTCTGCTCTGCCGTGCCGACCGTTCGATCCCGGTCGAAGAACGGCGCAAGATCGCATTGTTCTGCAATGTCATGCCGGAAGCTGTCATCGAGTGTCTCGATGCCGACTCGATCTACAAGATTCCGGGCATGCTGCATGAGCAGATGCTCGACGAAATCGTTTGCCACAAGCTGAACATCCTGGCCAAGGCCGCCGACCTGACGGTCTGGGAAAACCTGATCGTGGCGCTGGAACATCCGCTGAATGCGGTGACCATTGCCTTCGTCGGCAAGTACGTCGATCTCACCGAGTCCTACAAATCCCTGATCGAAGCGATCAAGCATGCCGGTATTCATACCCGCAGCCAGGTCAATATCGTCTATCTCGATTCCGAAGATATCGAAAAGAACGGCTGTGGCGTGCTCAAGGGGGTTGATGCCATTCTCGTTCCGGGCGGCTTCGGCAAGCGCGGTACCGAGGGCAAAATTGCGGCGATCCGTTATGCCCGCGAAAACAAGGTGCCCTATCTCGGAATCTGTCTCGGTATGCAACTCGCCGTCGTCGAGTTCGCCCGTGATGTGGCCGGTATGCCGGAAGCGCATTCCACCGAGTTCGTGCAGGATACGCCCTATCCGGTGATCGGCCTGATCACCGAATGGCTGGATGCTTCGGGCAAGGTGGAGAAGCGCAGCGAGGATTCCGACATTGGCGGCACCATGCGTCTTGGCGCCCAGGTCTGCAAGCTGGCCGAAGGTTCGCTGGCTCGCCAGATCTACGGTGCAGCCGAGATCACTGAACGTCATCGTCATCGTTACGAAGTCAATAACACGCTGCTCGCCCAACTCGAAGAAAAGGGCCTGGTCGTCGCCGGTCGTGCACCGGGTACCGATCTTTGCGAAATGGTCGAGCTGCCGGCTGACGTCCATCCGTGGTTCGTCGGTTGCCAGTTCCATCCTGAATTCACCTCCAACCCGCGTCAAGGTCACCCGCTGTTCACGTCCTACGTGAAAGCGGCGCTGGCCAGCCAGCAGGCCAAAGGCAAATGAAACTCTGTGGTTTCGAGGCTGGTCTTGACCAGCCTTTTTTCCTGATTGCAGGGCCTTGCACGGCGGAATCGGAACAGCTTTGCCTGGATGTCGCCGGACATTTGAAGGAAGTCTGTGCCCGACTGGGCATCAACTACATTTTCAAGGCTTCCTACGACAAGGCGAATCGCAGTTCCGGCACCTCGGTGCGTGGTCTCGGGCTGGACGAAGGCTTGCGCATTTTTGCCGAAGTGCAGCGCCAGATCGGCGTACCGGTCTTGACCGATGTGCATGATATCGACCAGATCGCTCCGGTGGCGGCCGTGGTCGATGTGCTGCAGACGCCGGCCTTCCTCTGTCGCCAGACGGATTTCATCCATGCCGTGGCATCCTGCGGCAAACCGGTGAATATCAAGAAGGGCCAGTTCCTGGCACCGGGCGACATGAAGCACGTCGTCAGCAAGGCGCGCGAAGTCAATCAGGGGGCCGATAACATCATGGTCTGCGAGCGCGGCGCCAGCTTCGGCTACAACAACCTGGTGTCCGACATGCGCAGCCTGGCCATCATGCGCGAAACCGGTTGCCCGGTGGTTTTCGATGCCACCCACTCGGTGCAGTTGCCGGGCGGGCAGGGCACGACCTCGGGCGGCCAGCGCGAGTTTGTCCCGGTATTGGCACGGGCTGCCGTCGCCGTCGGCATTTCCGGTTTGTTCATGGAAACCCATCCTTGTCCGGAAAAGGCCTGGTCGGATGGACCGAACAGCTGGCCGCTCGAGAGAATGGAAAGCCTGCTGAGTACCCTGGCCAGCCTTGATCATGCCGTCAAGGCAGCAGGCTTCGAGGAACTGCGGTGAGCCAGAAGGGTTATATCGTTGCCGAGGTCAAGGCCCACGATGCCGAAGCCATGGCGCGTTATCGCCTTCTCTCGCAAGCCGCCGTCGAACACTACGGCGGGCGTTTCCTGGTTCGTGGCGGTGTGATGGGCCACCTGGAAGGCGGGCGTTCCTTGCCCGAGCGTCTGGTTGTTGTTGAATTCGATTCGGTAGATCAGGCGCGTCGATTTTACGATTCGCCCGAATATCAGGTAGCGCGCAAAGTGCGCGAGCAGGCGGCCGAAATGAATATGTTGCTCGTTGCCGGCGTTGAAAATTTAATTTAAGTAGCTCTTTCAATTTATTGATAACAAGGAAGAAATATGAGTTCCATCGTTGATGTTGTTGCACGAGAGATTCTGGATTCCCGTGGCAATCCCACCGTTGAAGCTGATGTGTTGCTGGAAAGCGGCGTCATGGGCCGTGCCGCCGTGCCGTCGGGCGCCTCGACCGGTTCCCGCGAAGCGATCGAGCTGCGTGATGGCGATGCCAGCCGTTATCTCGGCAAGGGCGTGATCCAGGCCGTCGAGAACGTCAATACCGAGATTTCCGAAGCCATCATCGGCCTCGATGCACAGGAACAGGCTTTCATCGATCAGACCATGATCGATCTCGATGGAACCGACAACAAGTCGCGTCTCGGCGCCAACGCCATCCTGGCCGTCTCGATGGCGGTTGCCAAGGCTGCCGCAGAAGAGTCCGGCTTGCCGCTCTACCGCTACTTCGGCGGTTCGGGCCCGATGCAGATGCCGGTACCGATGATGAACATCATCAACGGCGGCGAGCACGCCAACAACAGCCTGGATATCCAGGAATTCATGATCATGCCGGTCGGCGCTTCCACCTTCCGTGAAGCCCTGCGTTGCGGCGCCGAAATCTTCCATGCGCTGAAGAAGCTGCTCGACAAGAAAGGTCATTCCACCGCCGTTGGCGATGAAGGCGGCTTTGCCCCGAACCTGGGCAGCCATGCCGAAGCCCTGCAGATCATCATGCAGGCTATCGAAACCGCCGGTTACGTACCGGGCCAGGACGTTCTGCTCGCTCTCGACTGTGCCGCTTCCGAGTTCTACAAGGATGGCAAGTACCACCTGTCCGGCGAAGGCCTGCAACTGACCTCGGCCCAATTCGTCGATTACCTGGCCAACCTGGCTGACCAGTTCCCGATCGTCTCCATCGAAGACGGCATGTCGGAAGCCGACTGGGAAGGCTGGAAGCTGCTGACCGACCGCCTGGGCAAGAGCGTGCAGATCGTCGGTGACGACGTCTTCGTGACCAACACCAAAATCTTCCGTGAAGGCATCAAGCAAGGCATCGGCAACTCGATCCTGATCAAGATCAATCAGATCGGCACCCTGTCCGAAACCTTTGCTGCCGTCGAAATGGCCAAGCGTGCCGGCTACAGTGCCGTGATCTCGCATCGCTCCGGTGAAACCGAGGACAGCACCATCGCCGATATCGCGGTTGGCCTGAATGCCGGCCAGATCAAGACGGGCTCGTTGTCTCGTTCGGATCGCATCGCCAAGTACAACCAGCTCATCCGTATCGAGGAAGATCTGGGCGATACCGCTTCCTATCCGGGGCGCGACACCTTCTACAACCTGCGCTAAGCACGTTCGATGCGCTGGCTGACGGTCGGCCTTCTCGCAACCATCGGCTTGCTCCAGTACCCCCTCTGGGTGGGTAAGGGGGGCTGGCTGAAGGTGTGGGAGTACGACCGTCAGTTGCAGGTACAGAAGGAAGCAACCAGGAAGCTGGAAATCAGGAACGCTGGCCTCGATGCCGAGGTCCGCGACCTGAAGCAAGGTTATGACGCCATCGAGGAGCGTGCCCGTTTCGAATTGGGCATGATCCGGCAGGACGAAACCTTCGTGCAGATTCCCGAAAAAGTTCCGGGAAAATAGCCGGTAAAAAAGCCCTCTTTCGCTGTAGTCACCAGCATTTGCCTCCGCTAGAATCGTGCTCAGCAGTCCCCGCACAGAGCGCTCGAGGAGAACAATATGCTGCTCAAGGTTGGAGATAAAGCACCTGCATTTGCTTTGCCCGATGCAGACATGGAGACTGTCGATCTGGCGAGCTTTCAAGGCAAGCGTCGTATCGTGCTCTTTTTCTATCCCAAGGATGGAACCCCCTGCTGTACCAAGGAAGTCACCGATTTTTCGGATCATGAGGCGGATTTCGATCGCCTGGACTGCGTGCTGTTCGGTATCAGCCGGGATGATTGCCTGAAACACGCCGAGTTTCGCGACAAGGAAGGGATTGGCCTGGAATTGTTGTCGGATGCCGAAGGCAGCGTCTGCAAGCAATACGGAGTCTGGCAGGCCAAAGAAGTGGATGGCCAGAAAAAATTCGGTATTGTCCGTTCCACATTTATCATTGATCGTAGCGGCACCATTTGCCATGCGCTCTACAACGTCAATTACAAAGGCCACGCACTGGACGTGCTGCGCCTCGTCAAGGAAATGAATTCATGAACACCCAGGTTGTCAGGAATACCGTCGTCACGATCGATTACCACGTTACCGATCCGGATGGCGAAGTGGTCGACGAGGGGCGCGAGCCGATCGTTTACTTGCATGGTGGTTACGACGATATCTTCCCGAAAATCGAGGAAGCCATGCAAGGCAAGAAGGTTGGCGAGTCCATTTCGGTCAAGCTGCAGCCGGACGAAGCCTTTGGCGACTACGACGCCGAGTTGGTTCAGGTCGAGCCGCGCAAGGACTTCCCCAAGGAACTGCAGGTCGGTATGCAGTTCGAAGGTGGCGCCGAGGGGGATGAGGAAGATTTCATCATTTATCGGGTAACCGATATCGCCGACGACAAGGTCGTGCTCGACGGAAATCATCCGTTGGCCGGCATGGCGCTGGTCTTTACCTGTACCGTGACTGCCGTACGTCCGGCCAGCCCGGAAGAGCTTGAACATGGGCATGTGCATGGCGCCGGTGACGATGAGGATGAGTGCCACTGATCGCCATCCAGGTTCGGCGTAAAACCCGGGAACCGGGAGCATCAATGGAAAGGGGGCTTCAAGCCCCCTTTTTACATGCGCTTCCCGATTTGTTGCTGCTCGCTATTGCGCGGCGACGTGAGTTTTCTGCTGTCAGCCCAGGTCGACCGGGACGAAAATGCGCGAGTCGCCACGCTCGATCAGTATCGCGACTTTCTTGCCGGCCTTGCTGAGCAGGTTCTTGAGTTGTTCGACGCTGGTAATTCGCTCGCCATTGACCGACAGAATGATGTCGCCGGGCTGAATGCCCGCCTTGGCGGCAGGGCCGCTGGCGTTTTGCACCAGGACGCCGCTGCTGACGTCGGCTTGCCGCCGTTCTTCAGGCGTCAGGGCGCGTACGGAGACGCCCAGACGCCCCTTGGCTGCTTCAGGTGTTTCGGCACTGGCTACTTTTGTGTCGCTGAAGGTGCCGACCTTGACCTCGATATCCTTGTTGGCACCCTTGCGCCAGACTTGCAGACGTGCCGTATCTCCCGCACCCATGACGGCCACTGCGGCAGGTAATTCGCCGGAGTTGATGATCTCCTTGCCATTGATGGAGAGGATCACATCGCCAGGCTCCAGGCCGGCTTTCTCTGCCGGGCTGCCTTTTTCGACGGAATTGACCAGGGCACCTGCTGGCTTTTTCAGGCCAAAGGTGTCAGCCAGTGACTGGTTGATCTCCTGGATGGTGACGCCCATCCTGCCGCGTTGTGCCTTCCCGGTGGCGAGGATCTGTTTTTCCACGTTCATCGCCACTTCGATCGGAATGGCGAAGGAAAGGCCCTGGTAGCCACCGTTACGCGAGTAGATCTGCGAATTGATGCCGATCACTTCGCCAGCCATGTTGAATAGCGGACCACCGGAGTTGCCCGGGTTTACTGCCACGTCGGTCTGAATGAAAGGAACGTAGCTGCCATCAGGCAGCGAGCGCGATTTGGCCGAGACGATGCCGGCACTGGCGCTGTTTTCGAAACCGAAGGGGGAACCGATGGCCAGTACCCATTCGCCGACACGGGTGGCAGTTGAACTGCCGATCTTTACGGTGGGCAAATTCTTCGCATCGATTTTCAGGACGGCGACATCGCTGGTCTTGTCCAGTCCCTTGACCTTGGCCTTGAACTCGCGCTTGTCGGTGAGTTTGACCGTCACTTCGTCGGCGCCGTCGACGACGTGGGCATTGGTCAGGATGGTACCGTCCGCGCTGACGATGAAGCCCGAACCGAGGCCGCGGACCGGGGCTTCACCGCCGCGCTGAAGCGGTCCGCGGAAGCGACGGAAAAACTCATAGAACGGGTCGTTCGGATCAAGTTGCGGAAAATCAACATCGGCGCCGGTCTTGCGCGTCCCGGTGACGCTGATATTGACCACGGCCGGGCCATTGCGCTCGACGATCGTGCCCATGTCGGGCAACCCGTTGGTCGCCAGCGAGCCCGTGCTGGCGGCTGGCGTGCTGACGGTCTGTACGCTATTGGTTGCGGCCTGAGCCTCGCCTATCGTTTGGAGATGGCCAAGGGAATACGCGCCACCGATTGCCGAGGCAAGGCTCAGGGCGATAACCGTCAGTTTCAGTTTCTTTGCGTTCATCGAGGGTCCTCCGTTGAAGATTCACTATGGCCGGAGAAATATAGGGGTGCTCCGGCTGGTTTCAAGCCTGTTGTCAGGGGGTCACGGCATACGCTCGATGGCGCTGCCGCTACTCTTTTCGTTACTGCCCAGCGGCCGGTTGGGGGCGGTCTTTTCGGTCCGGGCTTCGGTGCCGCGATCGCTCGCATCGGCATAGGCGGTACCGCCGAACAGGCCTCCGATGCCGCCGATGACCAGCATCGAACGCAGGATGCCGCGGCGCAGCCGGTGCAGTTGTGACCAGGCGCGGCGCTGCCGGCGCTCCAGGCCAAGGTGGGCACGCGAAACGAGCAGGAACTGATTGATGGTGTTGTCTTGCCAGCGGTTGGTTTTGATCATGTTGCGTCCTCCGCATTAGGTTCAGCCATCATGTTCGCGGAGAACTGTGACTATGGCCGTGGCCTTTTTGCGACGTTTTGTATCTTTTTGTTGCAGGACGTTCAGATCGTAGAATGAGCTCAGCATTTTTCCTTCCGAGTCTCTGTTGAAAGCGTCACCGATATGAAAATCTATCTCGCCGGGCCCGATGTGTTTCGTCCAGATGCATTGGAATGGGCCGAAACCGGGCGTCGCTTGTGTGCCGCGCATGGGTACCAGGCGCTGATCCCGCTCGATGGGGTGGAGACCACCGCCGCCGGCATCTATCACGCCAATATTGCGCTGATCCGCTCGGCCGATGCGGTGTTGGCCAATCTCAATCCCTTTCGCGGTTGCGAGCCTGATTCCGGAACCTGCGTCGAGGTCGGCTTTGCGCTGGCACTCGACAAGCCGGTGATCGGCTATCTCGACCGGCCGGAAAGCTCGACCGAGCGGGTTGCCCGCCTGCAGGGCAGTGCGCTGGCGGTGCTCGAAGGCCGTCCGGTGGATCGCGACGGCCTGTTTGTCGAGGATTTCGGCCTGCCGCTCAACCTGATGCTGGCCGTGCCGGTGAAGCTGGTGATCGGCGGTCTGGCCGAGGCCTTGGGCGCGCTGCAGGCCGTTTCGGCCAACTGAGCCGGCTGGGGCGCGGACGGAAAGCGCCGCCGCGCCTCCGCTCCGGAATCAAGCTTTCGGCCAGAGAATCATCTGGGTGCAGCGAAATAACGCGATCTTCTTGCCGCTTGCCTCGTCGCTGACCACGGCGTCCCAGACCTGGGTGTTGCGTCCGAGATGCTGCGCGGTGGCATGGCAGGCAATGCCGCCTTCGCGGATCGTGCCCAGGTGGTTGCTTTTCAGCTCGATGGTAGTGAAGGACTGGGCCCCTTCCGGCAGGTGGGCGATGGTGGCGTAGCCGCAGGTCGTGTCGGCCAGCGCGACGATACTCGCGGCGTGCAGGAAGTCGTTGGGGGCGAAGTGCAGCTTCTTGACCGGCATGCGGCTGCGGGCTTCGCCCTGGGCGATGTCGAGCATCTCGATATCGAGGTAGCCGGGCAGGTATTCGCTACCACGTTCATTGAGCTGGTTGATCGAAAGGTCCGGTCGTAAACGACTCATGAAGTGTCTCCTTTTATGTCTTCGGGTAATCAGGCGGCGGCGAGGGCCGGCTTGACCGGCGCTTCGCGAATCGGCAGGTTGGCGATGGCGGCAAAGATGGCCAGGGCGATATCGGCGTACCACATCCAGCCGAAATCCCCGAACTGGGTGATGGCCAGGCCGCCGAGGTAGGCGCCGAGGAAACCGCCGATCTGGTGGCTGAGCAGGGTCAGGCCGAACAGCGTCGACAGGTAGCGGATGCCGAACAGCTTGCCGACGATGGCGGCGGTGGGCGGTACGGTGGCCAGCCAGGTGAAGCCGAGGCCGGCGGCGAACAGGTAGAAGGTGAGGTCGGTGCGGGGCGCCATCAGGTAGAGCACGATCAGCACGGCGCGCGAGCCGTACATCGCGGCCAGCACGTACTTGCTGCGGTACTTGGCGACGCAGGAACCGGCGTAGAGGCTGCCGAAGATATTGGCCAGGCCGATGATGGCCAGCGACCAGCTGGCGACGGCCGGCGGCAGGCCGCACAGATTGACCTCGCCCGGCAGATGGGTAACCAGGAAGGCGATGTGGAAGCCGCAGGTGAAAAAGCCGGCGTGCAGCAAGAGGTAGCTCGGGTCCTTCATGGCGGTCTTGATCGCCTTGCCCAGGCCGCCTTCGTCGTGGGCGTGATGGGCCGGGCGTTCGCCGGGCTTGGCCAGTTTGCCGATCAGGGGCAGCGCGGCCAGGGTCATGACGGCCAGCGACCACATGGCGCCCATCCAGCCGATGCTGTTGATCAGCTTCTGCAGGATCGGCGCGAAGACGAATTGGCCGAATGAGCCGCCGGCATTGATGACGCCGGAGGCCGAGCCTCGGGCTTCGATCGGCAGGCGCTGGGCGGCGGCGCCGATCAGGACCGAAAAGCTGCCGATCCCGGAGCCCATCGCCGAGAGCAGGCCGAGCGAAACGATCAGGCCGAAGCCGGAGTCCATGAACGGCGTGATGGCGCTGCCCAGCGATAGCACCACCAGCCCGCCGAGCAGTACGGTGCCCGGGCCGTAGCGGTCGGCGACGGCGCCGGCGATGGGCTGGATGGCACCCCAGGTGAATTGGCCGATGGCCAGCGCCAGGCTGATGCTGGCAATACCTAGTCCGGTCGAAGCGCTGATCGGTGCGATGAATAGCCCGAGCGACTGGCGGGCGCCCATGGTGATGGCCAGGATGCCGGCGGCGGCGAGGGTGACGACGAGGATGTCGCGACGGTTCAGAGCTTGCAGCATGGGGCGTTCCCGCGAATATCGTTATATGGAAAGTCTCGACACTATAGTTGCCGATTTGGTTGGCAAATAGCCCATAATTCTTGTCATACCGTCAACGGATCATTGACAAATATGTGGTTGAACAGCTGGGACAGTTTCATCAAGGTAGTTGAGGCGGGCAGCATGGCGGCTGCGGCGCGGCGGCTGGATTGTACGCGGGCCCAGGTCAGCAAGCAGATTGGCGAACTGGAACGGGCTTTCGGTGTACGCCTCTTCGAGCGCTCGACCCGTCGCCTGAGCCTGACACCGGCCGGTGAAATTTTCCATCAACATGCGCTGCGGGCGCTGGAGGCGGTGCAGAGTACCGAGGTGGCGGTGCGCAACCTGGGCGATGCGCCGCGCGGCGTGTTGCGCATCAGCGCCTCGATCAGCTTCGGTCGCATGTACATTGCGCCGCTGTTGCCGCAGATCGTCGCCCAGTATCCAGAACTCAATTGCGAACTGGTGCTGACCGACCAACTGGTCGATCTGGTCGAGGACAACATCGATCTCGCCCTGCGCCTGACCAAGGCGCCGCCGGACGACGCCGTGGCCCGCCCATTGGTCGAGTTGCGCCGACGGGTCTGCGCTTCGCCGGCCTATCTGGCAACGCATGGCGAACCGAAAACGCCGCACGAACTGGCGCATCACCACTGCTTCACCTTCATGCTCGACCGCGACCGGTTGGACTGGCGCCTGGTCGACGCCAGCGGTGACGAACTGCTGATCCCGGTTAGCAGCCGGTTCAATTTCAACAATATCGAGTGCGTGCTCGATGCCGTGCTGGCCGGACACGGCATGGCCATCCTGCCCACCTACATCTGCAGCAAATGGCTGGCCAGCGGCCATTTGCGGGCTGTGCTGCCGGGCTATGAGCCGGTCAGCGGTCTCGGGCGCTACCTCTATGCCTGCTATACGCCGAGCCGGGTACGGGTGCCCAAGGTCAGCGTCTTCCTTGCCGAACTGGAAAAACTGTTCAAGCCGGTGCCACCCTGGGACAGGGCTGAACCGGCCTGAGCCGCCTCAGTTGATCGAACCGATGAAGTTGGCCAGTTCCGGCGTCTGCGGGTTGGCAAACAGCTGTTGCGGATCGCCCGACTCGTGGATGCGGCCATGGTGCATGAAGACCAGCTTGTCGCCGACTTCGCGGGCAAAACGCATCTCGTGGGTGACCATGATCAGCGTCATGCCTTCGGCGGCCAGGGTCTTGACCACGGCCAGCACCTCGTTGACCAGTTCCGGGTCGAGGGCCGAGGTGATTTCGTCGCAGAGCAGCACACGCGGTTGCATGGCCAGCGCCCGGGCGATGGCGACGCGCTGCTGCTGACCGCCGGAAAGCTGGTCCGGGTAAGCGTCGAACTTTTCGAGCAGGCCGACCTTGAGCAGCATGGTGCGGGCGATATCTTCGGCTTCCTTCTCGCCGATCTTCTTGACCACCTGGGTGGCCAGCATCACGTTACGGCCGACACTGAGATGCGGGAAGAGATTGAACTGCTGGAAGATCATCCCCACCTTCTGGCGCAAGGCCCGCAGGTCGGTATCGCGCGGATGCAGATGCTCGCCGTCGACCTCGATCTCGCCTTGCTCGAAGGTTTCGAGGCCGTTGATGGTGCGCAGCAGGGTGCTCTTGCCCGAGCCGCTGCGCCCGATCAGGGCGATCACCTGGCCTTCTTCGATGTCGAGATCAATGCCCTTGAGCACGTGGTTGCTGCCGAAATGCTTGTGCAGGCCGTTAATGCGCACGAGAGCCATGGATGTTCCTTTCGAGATAACGGGAATAAGCGGAAAGCGGGTAACACAGGGCGAAGTAGCCAAGGGCTACGCAGCCGAACACCATGAAGGGCTGGAAGGTGGCGTTGGCCAGCATCGAGCCGGTCTTGGTCAGTTCGACGAAGCCGATGATCGAGGTCACTGCCGTGCCTTTGACTACCTGCACCGAGAAGCCGACGGTCGGGGCGATGGCGATGCGCAGGGCTTGCGGCAGGATGACGTGGCGCATCTGCTCGAAGTGGGTCAGGGCCAGGCTGGCCGAGGCTTCCCACTGCCCCTTGGGGACCGACTCGACGCAGCCGCGCCAGATCTCGCCAAGGTAGGCGCTGGTGAATAGGGTCAGGCCGAGGGCGGCGGCGATCCACGGCGATATTTCCAGACCGAGCAGGCTGCTGCCGAAGAAAATCATGAACAACTGCATCAGCAGCGGCGTGCCCTGGAAGACTTCGATATAGCCCTGGGCCAGGCGGCGCGGGATCGGATTCTTGGCGATGCGGGCAAAGAGCAGGGCGAGGCCGGCAATGCCGCCGAGCACGAAGGCGGTGAGTGACAGGCCGATGGTCCACAGCGCCCCGTCGAGCAGGTTGCGGACGATGTCCCAGGTCGAGATATCGTTCATTTCTTCCTCCGGGCGATCAGTCGCTGGCCGGCCTGCACCATTGCCTGGCGCACCGCGATGGCGAGCAGGAAGTACATGGCGGTGACGACGAAGTAGGTTTCGAAGGCGCGGAAGTTGCGCGACTGGATGAAGTTGGCGGCAAAGGTCAGTTCTTCGGCGGCGATCTGCGAGCAGACCGAGGAACCGAGCATGACGATCACCACCTGGCTGCAGATCGAGGGCCAGACCTTGAGCAGGGCCGGCGGCAGCACGACGTGGCGGAAGACCTGGCTGCGCGTCATGGCCAGTGATTCGGCGGCTTCGATCTGACCGCGCGGCGTTGCCTCGATGCCGGAGCGGATGATTTCGGTCGAGTAGGCGCCGAGGTTGATCACCATGGCCAGGATGGCAGCCTGCCATTCATTGAGTTGCAGGCCGAGGGCGGGCAAGCCGAAGAAGATGAAAAAGAGCTGGACCAGGAAGGGGGTATTGCGGATCAACTCGACGTAGACCGCGAAAATCCGGTCGAAGGGGCTCAGTTTCCAGGCGCGCGAGACGGCGCCGAGAATGCCAATGCCCAGCCCGAAGACGGTGCCGACGGCGGTCAGCGCCAGGGTCTTGACGGTGCCGGCAAGCAGGGCGTCGCTGTATTCCAGGACGCTGGCGAAATCGAAGGTATAAGCCATGCGGCGGTCTCCGGTGCCGCACCCGCAGGTGCGGCACCCATGGGGTGATTAAAGATCGGCGGGGAGCGGGGCTTGCAGCCAGCGTTGCGAAACCTGGTTCAGCTCACCGCTCTTCTTCAGTTTGCCGACGACTTCGTTCACCTTGGCGAGCAGGGCGGCTTCGCCCTTGTTCACGCCGACGTAGCAGGGCGAGTTCTTGATCAGGAACTTGGTGTCGAGGCGGCGGATCTTGGTGCGTTCATTGACGGCGGCGGCAACGACGTTGCCGGTGGCGACCAGTTGCACCTGGCCGGAGAGATAGGCCGAGATGGTCGAGTTGTTGTCTTCGAAGCGTTTGATGGTGGCGTTGGCCGGCGCGATCTTGCTGTATTCCAGATCCTCGACCGAGCCGCGGGTGACGCCGACAGTCTTGCCGGCGGTATCGGCGGCCGTCTTGATGGCGATGTCGCTCGGCCCGAAGATGCCGTTGAAGAACGGCGCGTAGGCGACCGAGAAGTCGATGACCTTTTCTCGATCCGGGTTCTTGCCCAGGCTGGAGATGACCAGATCGGCCTTGCCGGTGGTCAGATAGGGAATGCGGTTGGTGCTGCTGACCGGGATGATTTCGACCTTGAGCTTGAGTTCGCGGCCGATCAGGTTGGCGACGTCGATATCGTAGCCGCGCGGCTTCAGATCGGGGCCGACCGTGCCGAAAGGCGGAAAATCCTGCGGTACGGCGATGCGGATGGTGCCGGCCTTTTCGGCATTGGCCAGGGCGTCGGCGTGGGCGTGCAGGCTCAGACCGGCGGTGCCGAGCAGGGCGGTGGCGATCAGGCTGCGGAGGAAATGGCGTTTGTTCATGGAGAAACTCCCGAAGTGGATGTGGTGAATCAAGGCAGGGTGAAAGAGAGACCAATGCGTCCGGCCGCAGCCAGCAGGTGCTGCTGCATGGCCCGGCGCGCCGCCTCGGCGTCGCCGGCGAGGACGGCATCGAGGATGGCCAGGTGTTCGTCGACCGGTTGCCAGATGTGGCTACGGTCGGCAAAGGGCAGGCGCAGGCTGTAGGCCAGTTGCGCCTTGTGTTGTTCGGTCACCGCCTGCAGCGCGGCATTGCCGGAGAGTTCGGCCAGTTGCAGGTGAAAGCGCAGGTCGGCTTCGGCTGCCATGACCAGGTCGCTGGCGCCAAGTGCCGACTGCATCTCGGCCATGCTGCGGCGCAGCGCGCCGAGATCGCATTGCTCGCGGCGCTGGGCGACCAGGCTGGCATTGGCCGGCTCGATGACGTAACGCATTTGATAGATCACCGCCGGCGGCATGGCGCTCGGGCCGCTCGGCAGGTCGGCCGGTGATGGGCGGCTGCCGCTGGTGACGAAAACGCCCTTGCCGGGATGGGCGCGCAGCAGGCCGAGGGCTTCGAGCATCGAGATGGCTTCGCGCAGCGAGGCGCGGCTGATGCCGAGATGGTCGGCCAGTTCCCGCTGCGGCGGCAAAGTCGCGCCGGGCAGGTAATCCCCCGCCAGGATCTGGCGCTGCAGGGTTTGGGCGGCAATGTTGGAAACGCTAGGCATGGTTTTAACAGTTCAGACCGGTCAGACCAGTGATGAACTACCTACAGCAAACGCTGTGCCATGCTTTAAAAGTGGAGCTGGCTTATTTCAAGTATATGAATTTATGTATAAAGATGTTTGGCTGATCGATTTCGGGCCGGCGTGGTGGATGCCCCGATATTGTGAGTAATGCGCCAATAAACACCTGATTGGTGCATTTTTCCGGTGCATCTCCCGCTCGCCGGGACCGCTTTCAGGACGCCGACTTGAAATCGTCGTGACAGTTCTTGCAGCTCCGGGTCATGTCGCTGACGGCTGCCTTGAGGCGTTCAGTTTTGCCGCTGCGGGCAATCTCCTGCAGGCGTGCGGCATCGGCCTGGAAGGCTTCGGCTTGCGCCCGGAAATCCTTCCATTGTTTCCATATTTCCGGTCGGGCACGGGTATCGCCTTCGTGCGAGCCGGCAACGAAGCCGTCCAGCATCAGCTTCGCCAGCATGTCGAGCGTGTCGGCGTGGCGATTGAGCATTTCCGGCGTGGCCGGGATGCTTCCCTTGGCCATGGCCGATACCTGGTCGTAATGGCGCTTGATCATCGTCATTACCGCTTTGCGGTAGCGAATCGGCTCCTCGAAGCGCGTCGATTCCGACTGGGCGGGCAGGGCGTGGGCAAGAAGCAGCGGCAGCACGAACGGGAGGGCGAGCTTTGAGATGGGCAACATGGTGAATGGCGCTTTCGTTCAATTCGTTCAAGGCGGGGCGGACACGTGTCATTATGCGGTGACCGACCGCTGCCGAGAATCCGCCATGCTTCCGAATCGAATCCTGATCTGTCTGCTCAGCCTGGTCCCGGGCTTCTGCTGTGCCGAAGACATCCCGCCGGTGGTGCAGGAACACTGCGTGCGCTGTCACGGTGCCGATGGTTTGGCTACCGCCCCGGGCATGCCGCACCTGAATGGCCAGTTGGCCGCTTATCTGAGTGATGCGCTGGTCAAATTCCAGAAGGGCCGTCAGCCGACCGGGGTGTTGAATCACGTTCCGGCAAGCCTGGGCGCGGCCGAGATCGGGCAGATCGCCGAATATTATGCTGCGGTCAAGGCGGAGCGGCCGAAGCAGGAAGTCAGTCCGGACAAGGTGGCTCTGGGTGCCGAAATCTACCGCAACCGTTGCCTCGATTGCCACGATGACAACGGCCGCGAAGCCGACAAGGGAGCCCCCTTGATGGCCGCCCAGAAGCTCGATTACCTGGTTGCCCAGACCCGCCTGTTTGTCAGTGGCAGGCGCAAGTTCGGTTTTTTGCAGGATGAGGCGTTCAAGGGCCTGAGCAACGATGAACTGGAGGCCGTGGCGCATTATTTCGCGGCACAGGAACAACTGGCACCCAAGGTGCAAGGCAAGAAGAAGCGCCGCTAGGCGAGCAGATGAGTTGCCGCTTGAGGGGCGGCGGAGGCCTGGTCGATGAGTTGCTTCAAAGCTTGCAGCAACATGGCTTGGCGGCTGTCGACTTCGTTCAGGCGTTGTACTGCTTCCTGCTTTTTGCCGTGCTGGTAGAGTTGCAGGAGAACTGCGCCCTGTTCGTGGATTTCTTCGTGTAGTCGTTGAATGACAGGGAAGGCAGGGTGGTTGCCGTGGCGTGAAAAACCGTCTCCTTCGAGCCATGCGCCAAAGCGGCATTCGTGCGGATTTTGCGTTGGTGGGTCGCGTTGGTCGCCGCGAAGGAAGTTGTGCATCGCCTTGACCCAGGCGCGATGTTCGACGCTGACGAACAACAGCTGCAAATCTTCGCGGCTGACCGATGAACAATATTGCCAGGCGGCAGGCGGGCGCCAGCTGGCGACCCAGGCAGGAAATTCGCTCACCGGCATGGGGCGGGCAATGCCATAGCCCTGGGCGCATTCGCAGCCGAGCTGCAGCAACATTTCACCGTGCTCGACGGCTTCGACGCCTTCGGCGATGACATTGCGCCGGAATGCCGTGGCCAGGCCGATGACGCCATCGAGGATGGCGAGATCGTCGGGATCGTCCAACATGCCGCGCACGAAGCTCTGGTCTATCTTGAGCCGGGTGACGGGCAGGCGCTTGAGATAGGTCAGGGATGAGTAACCCGTGCCGAAATCGTCCAGCGCGAACTTGACGCCGATTTCGCGGCAGGCTTCGATGACTTGCGAGGCGCGCGCCAGGTCTTCCAGAGCGCTGGTTTCGAGAACCTCCAGTTCCAGCTTGTGCGCTGGGACATCCGGGTGGGCGGCGAGGAGCGTGGTCAGGCGTTCGACAAAGTCGGGTTGCTGCAATTGCCGGGCTCCGACGTTGACGCTGACCGGGATATCGAGCCCTGCAGCCTGCCAGCTTTGCATCTGGCTCAGCGCGGTATCGATCACCCACTCGCCGAGATCGATCGCCAGCGGATGTTCTTCGATGGTCGGGAGAAAAACGTCAGGCAGCAACAAGCCCTTTTCGGGGTGTTGCCAGCGAATAAGCGCCTCGGCGCCGATCAGGGTACCGGTCCGCATGTTCACCTTGGGTTGGTAATGCAGGACAAATTCATTGTCGAGCAGTGCCCGGCGCAGTCGCTTCTGATTTTCGTGGTGACCGCGCACGCTACGGTCCAGTTCGGCATCGAATACGTGGTAGCGATTTTTTCCGGCGACCTTGGCCTGGTACATCGCCTGATCCGACTGGCGGAGTAGTTGGTCGGCATCGACATCTTCGCTTTGCGGGTAAAAGGTAACGCCGATGCTGGCCGAGACTTGCAGGACCAGGTCGCCGACCTGCACCGGCTGGGCGGCAGCGGCGAGGAGGCGGCTGAGCATGGGGACGCTGCCGGAGGCGTCGTTGAGATCGAGCAGAACTGCAACGAACTCGTCGCCGCCCAAGCGGGCCAGGGTGTCGCCGTCACGCAGCGCCTGGCGCATTCGCGTCGACAGTGCCACCAATAATTGATCGCCGGCCTTGTGGCCATGCCGGTCGTTCACGCCCTTGAAGCCGTCGAGGTCGAGATAGGCTACGGCCAGCGTCTTGTTCTGCCTTTGCGCATGCGCCATCGCTTGATGCAGGCGGTCGGCGAGCAAAACGCGATTGGGAAGGAGGGTCAGGGCGTCGTAGTGGGCGATGCGTTCGAGCTGGCGCTCGTGTTCCTTGAGCGGCGTGATGTCCGAAAAGAGCGCGACGTACTGGCTGGGGTTGCCCTGGGCGTCGCGTATGGTGCTGATCGTCTGCATGACGGCGTAGAGCTCGCCGTTCTTGTGGCGATTCCAGACTTCGCCATACCAGTAGCCGACATCGTGCAGGCTTTGCCACATCTCGGTGTAGTAGCTTTTTTCCTGGCGTCCGGAATTGAGGATGCGCGGGTTCTGGCCAAGGACCTCTTCGCGCTGGTAACCGGTGATGCGGCCGAATGCATCGTTGGCGTCGATGATGGTACCGTCAGCCGAGGTGATCAGAATGCCTTCGCGGGCATGCGTGAAGACGCTGGCCGCCAGATGGAGTTTTTGTTCCGCCTCCTTGCGGGCGCTGATGTCTTCCTTGATGCCGACGTAGTGCAGCAACGTCCCTTCATCGTTGAATACCGGGGAAATCGAGGCATGCTCCCAGAACAGGGTGCCATCCTTGCGCCGGTTGCGGAACTCGCCTTGCCAGGTGGCACCGGAAGAAATGGTGGTCCACATCGCCTTGTAGTCGGCTGCGGATGTTTCGCCGGAACTGAGCAGCCTGGGATTTTGCCCGATGACTTCGTGCAGGCTGTAACCGGTAACCGTTTCGAAGCGGGGATTGACGTACTGGATGGAGCCGCTCGGGTCGGTGATGATGATCGAGGCGGGATTCTGTTCCAGGGCTCGCGACAGGGTCAGGAGCTCCTCTTCGGCAGCCTTGCGTTCGCTGATGTCGATCAGGGTGCCGACGTAGTGGCTGACGGCGTCGGCGTGGTCGCGGACGGCGGTGATGGTGGCCAGCAGCGGCCGGGTGCTGCCATCCTTGTGGCGGCAGAACAATTCGCCGGTCCATGTGCCGTTTTCCCGGACGCATTGATCAAGGCGTTGATAGAAGGCGGCATCGTGTCGATCCGACTTGAGGAAATCCAGCTGGCGGCCGACGGCATCCTGCGGACTGAATCCGGTGATCTGCGTAAAGGCCGGATTGACCTGCAGTACTTCGGCGTTTGGCCCGGTCACCACCATGCCCTCCTGGGCATCGAAGGCGATGGCGGCGATGCGCAGCCGTTCCTGGCTCTCCTCGTGCGCCCTGGCCATGCGTTGGAAGCGCAGGAAATAAAGCGTCGCCAGCCCGAGCAGGGTAACCAGCGTGGAAAAAACGATGGCCAGGGTTTGTATCGATTCCTGGCGCCAGGATGCGAGGATTTCCTCCTTGTCCTGGCGGAGGACCAGGATGAACGGATACAAGCGAGATGATCGGTAGGTGGTCAAAGCGACTCGCTCGTCTTCCAGCTTTTCTTCGAAACGACCGCTTTCGCTTTGGCTGATGCGGCGGGCGATTTCACTGTTGCTGAGGAGGCTCGCCGGGCTCGATTTTTCCATGCTGTCGAGTAGCAGGCTGCCGTCGTAGCGCAGCAACTGGACAACGCTTCCGGGGAGTGGGAGGTGATTGCTGTAGAAATTCAGGAAATAGTCGGCATTGATCGAAGCGACGGTATGCATCCAGCGCTGATTGTTCAACGCGATGTCCAGACTGACCGGAATGAAACTCAAGGTTGGGGTGAGGCTGGCGGAAACCGGCTGGCCATCATAAAAATCCCGGCCGTCGACCAGCATGCCGCTGCGTAGTACCTCGGCCGGCCCGGACAAGGGCGGCATGTAGGTCTGGCTCGGAATACGCAAGCCGACATTGCGAGGTTCGGAACTGGCAATGATCGTGCTGGCCGCGTCGAGCAAGGAAATCGAACGCAGGTAAGGGGTGTGGCGCAGCGCCTGTTTGAGCTTGCCGCTATCCAGTTCGTCATCGTCGAGGGTTGCCAGGGTTCGGCTGATGACGTTCAGGCTTTGCGTCAGATGGTCTTCGAACGCCCGCACGGTCATGGCTGCCATTTCGGCCTGACGATCCAGTGCTTCGGCGCGCAGTCGCCACAAGGTGTATCCGGTTGCAGCCAGTGCGGCGAAGCTGACGAGCAGGGCGACAAGCGCGAAAGTTGAGCGCCGGCCGAGGCCGACCCAAAGCGGCGCAGTGGCGGAGGATGCGGATTCGGGTCTCAATCGCTTACGGCGATCGGATCGAGTTTGTGGCGCCGGATGGCCGCCAGCAAGGTACCGTTACGCTTGGCATCGCTCATGAAACGTTCGATGCGGGCATACCAGCGGTCGTCGCCTTGTTGCATGGCGTAGGCGTAAGGAGTCGGATGGAAGGTCGATGTCGGCGCCACCAGGCGAGCCCAGTCCGTGGTTTCCAGCATGCGACGGCTGAATGGGAAATCGGTCATGAAGACGTCGGCCCGCCCTGACTCGACTTCCTGTTCCCGCCCCTGTGTGGTTGCCGTTACCAGCAGTGTCGCCTGCCTGAGTTTTTCGCGCATGATCGGTTCGTGCAGGGTCCCCTTGGCGACGGCGACCACGACGCCCGGCTTGTCGATGTCGTCCCAGCTCTTGATACGGCGGTTGCTCTTCGAAGTGATGGCGTAGATGTCGCTGATCAGATGGGGGCGGGTGAAACGCAGCTTGTCGACGCGGGCGGCGGTGATGCCGATGGCGAACATGGCGATGTCGCAACGGTTGTCGTTGATATCATCGATCAGGCGGGCAAAGGAACTGTCGACGAATTGCAGACGGACGCCGAGGTCGCGGGCAAGCGCTTCCGCCATATCGACATCGATGCCGCTGAGCTGCTGCGTTTTTGGATTGCGATATGAAATGCCGTAGTAATCGGGCCAGATACAGACGCGGACTTCGCCGGTGGCGATCACCCTTTCCAGCCGGCTGCCCTCGGCCAGGGCGGGCCCGACGCTAAGCATCAATATCAACAGGGCGAAAATCCGGCTCATCGTGACTCGGAGGCGCTTGGTAAGGCTGGCGGGGCTTGCTGCGGAGATGGACATCTGATGCGACAGTCGGCAAGTACGCGGTGAGGATGAAACACTATGGCGCTACGGTATCACCGCCATTGCGCGTCGGTCAAAAGAAATGTTGTTGTGAGGGTGGCTGTGGAGACATTTTGACGAAATATTCGCCTGTCGTTCATTTTTGCATTTTGCAAAGACCAGGATTTGAGCAGGGGCGGCCTCTGTGGCGGCGAGTGCGCAATGGCAAAAAAAGCAGTTATCCGTTTATTCCGGCAGCGTTGGCGCGAGGATTTCGGTGTCTTCGTGACGATAAGCTGGCGCGCAGCAACAAAGAATGTGCAATGCCTCAGGGCCGGTGTTTTCGACACAATGTGCCGTGCCCGGCGGAATGGCGATGCTGTCGCCAATCCCGATCGGGAAACGGCGCTCGCCCAGTTGCATGACGCCTTGTCCTTGAGTGACGTGGTAAATCTCTTCGGTCAGCTTGTGCCGGTGCAGGAGCGTGGTCATGCCCGGCTGGACGACGGCTTCGGCCAGGCTCTGCTGAGATACGCCATGTTGGCTGGGGTGGAGCAGTTCGCGGATTGCCGAGCCATCCTTGGTGATATACGGGCTGACCTCGCCAAGCCGGGTGTGGCCGGCCCGCTCGCTCATTTGCTGCCCCAGGGCTGGATCGGTACCGTCGAGATCGAGTTGGCCGGCGCGCCCTCGATGATCTTGCGGCTGATTGCGAGATAGACCAGCACCTGGCGCTTTTTGTCGAAGAAGCGATGAATCCGGGTTTCCTTGAACAGCATCGAGGTGTCTTCGCTGAACACGACTTCGTCTTCCGGCAGCTTGGCGGGCAGGGTGATCGGCCCGATCTGCCGGCAGGCCAGCGAGAATTGCGACGGATCTTCGGCCAGACCGAAGCTACCCTTGACGCCGCCGGTACGGGCCTGGCTGACGTGGCAGGTGACACCGGGAATCTTCGGATCGTCGTAGGCGTAGATGCACACCCGATGATTGGCACCGAGCAGTTTCCAGGCGGTGGTGACACAGCCGACTTCTTCCTCGGCGACGGCGGGCAGGGTGAGCGCCATGCCGGCAAGCAGCATCAGGCGCGACAGTTTGCGGATCGTGGTCATGAGGCGCTCCGGGATAGTTGTTCGAGGAATACGCCGCCCTGGCGGCGCCCTTCTGCAAGCAGTAGATCGAGAAAAGCCGGGCTGCGGTCGAGTTTCGACGGGTAGTCCAGTTCCAGGTCCAGCGGAATGAAGCGGATGTCGACGTGCTTGAGGTGTGCGGCAGTGAGGTATTTTCGGGCCAGCCAGTCGTTGGTCTGCCGCACGAAGAAAACCTCCTGATTCAATGACAGGTTGCCGGCCAGTTCGTTTCGCCGGTCATCGATGTCGTTGGCCGATTTCGGTTCGCTGCTGCGTTTTTCGGGGTTGATCTGGATGATCCAGATTTCGTCAGGTTTGGCCTCCTTGCAGTCCTTGCCCGAGAGAAAGTCGCGGATAGGCGGGTTCTGCGAAAACAATCCGTCCCAATAGACGCCCTGGCCAATGTGGATGGCGCGAAAGAGCTCGGGAATGGCGGCCGAAGCGAGCAAGGCTTCGAGCGAAATGCCTTGTTCCGGAGATCGGTGGCGGGAGTTGAATAAGGTGAAGTCGCCCGAGAGCACTTCGACCGCACCGACCATCAGTGCCGGAGAATGGGCGTGCAGCAATTTGGGCAGGCGTTCGAAGTCGATGTGCCGGGCGATGGTCGCGGCCAGGAAGTCCTGGCCGGTATTCGGCAGCAGGTAGGGGCTGATTTCTGGCAGGCCGACATAAGCCCGGTTGCGCTGCAGCCAGATCAGCATCTGGTTGGACAGGGCATCGGACAACTGGCTGGAGGCCATGTCGTGCCAGAACGATTCCAGTAGTTGCGCGCCTTTTTCGCGGTCATCCAGTAACAGGCCGTACCAAGCGATGGCAGCGCAGAGCGCTCCCCCCGACGTGCCCGATAACTCCCGGATCTGGTAGCGCGCGGTATCGATTTCGCGCAGCAGGGTCTGCAGGACGCCAGCCGTGAAAGCGGTGTGGCTACCGCCTCCCTGGCAGGCGATGGCGACGGTTTTCGGAAATTCAGGCTGGCGCATGCGAAATCCTCTTTTCAGGTTTGTCCGGTCATGACCCAACGGCGCGCAACGATGTGGCCGTGGTTTGGGGCAGCGGGGTCATCTTGCCGACGTACTTGGCAAGAATCCGGTAGAGGTCGCGTTCGAAAGGCGGCCGGGTAGCGGCCAGCAGGGCCTGTAGTTCCTCATCGTCATGCGCCGTGCCCAGATAGCGCCAGCTCTCGATCAGGTGGGCTTCGTCGCCCTCGCGGATCACGGCAGGGCCGGCGAATGGCCAGGTGGCCAGCTTGAGCCCGGTCAGCGCGCCGACCAGCCGCATGCTGTGTTTGGCAAATGCTTCCTTGCCGACGCAGGCGCCCTTGCAACGCCGGATCTGGTGGCCGAAGCAGGGTTTGCCCGGTAGCGCTTTCTGCAGGCCGAGCAGCGTGTCGCACAGGTTGTGCGATTCGGCCAGGCCGCGCAAGACCTCGTTGGCTTCCCTGGCGTGCTTGAACAGCCCGTAGCATGAGGTGCGCAGGCCGAAATCGAGATCGCGCGCCAGCGCCAGCTGGGGACGTAGCCAGCCTTCGCCTTCGTCGACCAGCGTCCAGGTGCAGACTTCGTCGTTCTTGCGCAACTGGCGGTTGTGGGTCGGCTGCAGTTGTTTGACCAGGGCCGCTTCGCGGAGCAGGGCGCCGATTTCGCCGGCGGTTTCGATCCAGTCGATACGGCGGACCTGCTGCGCCAGGCTCATTTCCTTGGAGGAGGCGTGGTCGGCCGCGAAATGCGACAGTACCCGCTTGCGGATGTCTTTCGCCTTGCCGACGTAGAGCGGCAAAGGGCTGCCTTGTCCGGCGCTGCCGTCTTCGCCGTAGAACAGGTAGACGCCCGGTGTGTCGGGCAATTCATCGACAATGCCGGGGTCGAGATGGGGCGGCAGGCTGGGATGACCGTTCAGCGTCTTCAGCGCGGCCTGCACGGCCTCGCTGCCCGGCGCGACGTGAATGCGTTGCCAGAATTGATGGATCAACTGCGCATCGGCCAGCGCCCGGTGGCGTGCCTCGGCCTGCAGTTGGTGACGCTCGATCAGCGAATCGAGGTTGTGCCGTTTGTGCTCGGGGAACAGGGTGCGCGACAACTGCACCGTGCACAGCACCGGCGCCCGGAAGGTGATGCCCAGGCGCTTGAATTCGTTTTTCAGGAAACCGTAGTCGAAGCGGGCGTTGTGGGCGATGAACAGCCGGCCTTCGAGCCGCCGCAGCGCTTCGTCGGCAATGCTCTCGAAGGGCGGCGCCGCAGCCACCATCTCGTTGCTGATACCGGTCAGCTGCTCGATGAAGGGCGGGATGCGGATGCCCGGATTGACCAGTTGCTGCCATTCCCGTATCGAACCGTCGGCATCGACTTCGACGATGCCGATCTCGGTGATCCGGTCAGCCGTGGCGGTGGCACCGGTGGTTTCCAGGTCGACGAAGGCGAGGGATTTCATGCGCATGCGGTGGATTTTCTCACGGACTTCCCCGGCTATGCTCGCCTAGCGCGCCGGATAGGGCGCGAAGCGGCTGCTGTTCTCGTCCACCAGGAGGGTGCTGCCGACGGCCGGAAAGGCGCGCTGCGGACAGTTGTCGCGCTGGCAGACCTTGCAGCCGGCGCCGATCGGAGTGAAGCCGGCGCTGTCCTGCAGGTTCAGCCCCTGGCTGTAAACCAGGCGTTCGGCGTGGCGGATGTCGCAGCCGAGGCCGATGGCAAAGGTTTTGCCGGGCGTGCCGTAGCCGCCGTAGTTGCGGGAAATGCTGCGCGCCACCCAGAGATAGGCGCGCCCGTCCGGCATGCTGGCGGTCTGGGTCAGGATGCGGCCGGGCTGGGCGAAGGCTTCATAGACGTTCCACAGTGGGCAGGTGCCGCCGATGCGCGAGAAATGGAAGTCGGTCGCCGACTGCCGTTTGGAGATATTGCCGGCCCGGTCCACGCGCACGAAAAAGAAGGGGACGCCGCGCGCCTCCTGGCGTTGCAGCGTCGATAGCCGGTGGCAGACGGTTTCGAACTCGACCCCGAAGCTGCGCCCGAGTTGTTCGATGTCGTAGCGCAGGCTTTCGGCTTTCTCCAGGTAGCGGCCGTAAGGCAGCAGCAGGGCGCCGGCGAAATAATTGGCGAGGCCGATGCGAGCCAGGCGTCGCGCTTCGTCGCTAGCGAAGGCGGCAGCTTCGCTGAGGCTGCCGATCAACTCGCCGGCTTCGAGAAAGGCAAGCTGGGTTGCCATGTGAAAGGCCTGCTGGCCTGCGCTCAGCGCCGGGGCGAGGTGGAGCAGTTTGTGTGTCGGGTTGTAGCGGCGCTGGGTTTCGCTGCCGTTCTCGTTGCCGCCCAGTCCGCCGCGTATCACCTGGATGCCATGCACCTGCGCCAGTCTTCTCGCCAGGCCGTCGACGGTATTGCCTTGTTCGAGGAGCCAGGAGTCGAAGAGGCTTTCCGCATAGCGGTCGAGTTCGTCGATGTAGTTGTGGCGGGCATAGAAGAAGTCGCGCACTTCCTCGAAGGGCATTGGTTTGAGGAGGCTCTGCTCGCCGCGGTCCAGGCCGAGTCGCAGCGCCAGGGTTTCCTCGCGCTCCTGCGCTTCGCGCTGACGCCGGCCGAGCGCGAGCAGGGTGCGCGCGACGGCCGGCATGTTGCTCGCCAGTTCGCGGATTTCGGCCTGCGAGACCGGTTCACCGCCGGCTTCGGCATGGAACAGTTCGCGCAGGTCGGTGATCAGGCGCGCTTCGTCGTCTTCCGAAAACAACTGCACGTCGACGCCGAATACGGCGTTGAGTTTGAGCAGTACCGGCACGGTCAGCGGCCGCTGGTTCTGCTCCAGTTGATTGAGATAGCTGGGCGACAGTTCGAGGGCGCGGGCCAGCGCAATCTGGGTCAGCTGGCGTTCTTCGCGCAGACGTTTGAGGCGTAGGCCCATGAAGGCTTTTTTCATGGTGACGTGGATTTCTTGTGTTCGGATATTCGCAAAATTCGCTAAATTGAAGCGTTTTGTTCGCAAATTTACGCCATTTCAGGCCTTTTTTGCGTCGGTTGTTTGCGTATATTGCGAAAAACCGTGGGCGCTGACAAGTCATTTCGGCGCTGTTGTCGTCATGAGCCAAGGAGAAATAGATGTTTGTGAATCCCTGTTTTTACTTTGAAGAACTTTTCCCGGCGGTTGCAGCGGGTGAAGAAGCTGGTGCGTCGGACGAAGCTGTCCGGGCGGCCGATACAGTCGCTCTGCCGCTCGGCGCAGGCGAGGTCCGGGAAGCAGCGGGTGCCACATGCAGTCAGTGAACGATGAGACGCTGACGGCCTGCCAGCCGGCCGCTCCGATCCGCCCGACGGCCTTGCACGAAGGCATTGCCGATTCCGTCCGCGAGCGGATCCTGGCGCATCAATTACCGCCGGGCTCGCCGGTCGACGAAGTCGCTCTGGCCCGGCACTACGGCGTCAGCCGGACGCCGGTCCGCGAGGCGATCAAGGTACTGGTTAACGAGGGCCTGCTCCGCATGACGCCCTACCAGGGGAGCTGCGTTGCCGAAGTTGGGCGGGAAGACTTGCTCGAACTGCTCGATGTCATCGAACTGCTCGACAAGCATGCCCTGCATCAGCTTGCCCTGTATCCGGAAAAGGCCGAGTTGCTCCGCCTGTTCGATGCCTACGAACGGCGGGCAGCTGCGCCCCCGGGACAGGCGGGAGCAGCCTGGACTTCGTTCTGCTGCCAGGTCAGGGAAGTGCTTGGCAATACGCCGTTTGCCGCCGTCAGCCGCAATCTGCAGCAGCAGCTCCGGCTCGGTCTCGGGCCGCGCCTCGACGAACTCGATCGCGGCGCCCCGCCGGAACACCGGGCGAAGTTGTTGCGGGCCTTGCTGGATGCTGACTGGGCGGGGCTGGAGGCTGGCGTCGCCATCCACTCGTCGGTCCTGCGCGCCAACATCCTGCCGGTCTTCGATCAACTGTCAAAAGATCGTGTTGGCGTGACTGAAACCAATTGAGTTTTGCTTCAAGAAATTTTTCCATGCGAAGCAAGTTGAATCGGACTTATCCAATTTGGCCAAAATCGCAGCCGTCAGTCCTCCTTCGGGAGTCGCTGACGGATCGCGCCGCCACCGCTCCGGCGGTTCAGCCGGCCAGCCCGGTTATCAATCCGGCGTCCGGCGCCGGGCTGGCCTCGCCGAGCGGCAACAGTTTTTGCAACTGCTGGACGTAAGCGTGCAGCGCTGCCAGGCCGGTCGGCGTCAGTACGAAAAACGACTGTGGCCGACCTTTGCCGGATTCCTTGCGGACGGCAACGTAATCGGCGGCCAGCAGCTTCTTCAGGTGCGCGTCCAGGTTGCCGTCGGAGACGTCGAGCTGGCGTTTGAGATCGCTGAAGGTGAGTTCGCCGGCTGCCGCGAGATAGGCCACCAACTGGGTGCGCAGGGGTTGGTGGAGCAGGGCGTCGAGTTCTTCCATGGGGCTATTTTTCGTTGAATTCAAGCTTGAATGAGCCCGGCTTGCGGCTGTCCTCCTCGCCCGGCAGATGCAGTTCGATCTTGCCGCCGACGAGTTGGGTGGCGCGTTGCCAGTCCTTGCCATCGTAACTGGCCCAGGTCTTGTAGAGGTAGATGTCGCGTTTCAGGCGCGGATTGAGCGTCGTGGACTCGCTCTGGTCGAACAGGTTGCCGGTGATCGAGATGGCCATGGGCAACGGCACGCCACCCGGATAAAGCAGGATGTAATCCTTGCCGGCCGGCGCGCTCTCGCCGAAACGCACGATCGGCAGGGCGGCGGCTTCTTCGCGCGATGGCGGCAACAAGGTTGAGCAGGCGGACAGGGACAGGGCGGCGACGGCGAGGCAAAGTGCGTGCTTCATGATGACTCCTGGGGTGAGATTTCAGGGTTGGCGTAGCTGAACGATCAATTTGCTGCTGACGAACGGGCCTTTATCCGGCGTCAGTTCGGCTTTGAGAAAGGGAATGGTGATCCAGCGTGCTTGCCGGGCCGGTTGCCAGACTTCGCCGGGAAAGCGGTTGGCGCCGGTGAGCTGGCCATCCTCCAGCAACAGTTCGATGGGACGGGCCAGGGTCAGCGGCAGGATGGCCTTTTCGCCGCTATTGACGAAGATGTCGCCGGAGACCTCGACTTCGACCGGAATGGCGGTGCCAGCCGGCAAGCTGACGATGCTCGCCGAGGCGTTGGCCGGGCCCTTGTGTTTGAAATCGTCGAGGCCGATTACCGGTGTCTCGGGTAATGCCAGACGTTGGGCTTGCCCTTCCAGCCACAGGGGAATGGCCAGCACCAGGCCGAGCCAGAGCAGCAACTGGGCGCAACGCACCGGTATGGCGCGGTGCCGGCCGCGGTCGAGCATCAGGGCCAGCAGGGGCATGCCCAGACCCAAAATGGCGGCGGCCAGCCAGCGCATGGTGTCGTAGGGGAGCTGGGCGAACAGGCTGACGATGCCGCACAGGATGATGCTGACGCCGACCCATTCGAGCAACTCCTCGGAGAACAGGCCGTGCAGGTAGAGGCCAAGGCCGACGATGACCAGCCAGAGGGCACAGACCATGTAGCCGCCGCCGAAGAAGAACATCCCGAAGGTGGTCAGCGTGGCCAGGCCCATGAGCAGCCACCACACCTTCTGGACTTGGCGGTGGATGAAGGACCAGGCTTCGTCGCGCGCTTCCTTCACCCGGCGCGTCCACCACCAGTCCACGCCGCCGGTCGTCCCCAGGACGATGCCGATCAACAGCAGCCAGGCGAAGGCGCGCTGTTGCAGGTCGGGTACTTGTTCGGGGGTGAAGATCCGGTGCGAAAAGGCGAACAGCAGGCCGGCCGGGATCCCCCAGAGCAGCAGGCTGTGGCGTTCGATGCGCAGGTTGCGGTGGCCGACCGCGAGCATCTGGTGGATGGCGCTGAGTTGCTGACTGGCGGAAGTGCTCATTCTGCTTTGGTATTTAACTCTGATTTGCAGAGTTTATTGCTCTGAAATTCAGAGCGTCAAGCAAATCATGCATTTGGTCTTTTCGCAATCGTGCGTCCGCTGCGGGGGCTGCTTGGTGTCGACCGGCTTCACCCTCGCTTCACATTGGGCTCGTTATCCCTTCATGGCCAGCCCTGAGACTGGCATCAGATCAATTACCGCAGGGAGCCTGTCATGTCCGAATTGCCCTGCGATGCCAGCCCTGGCATCGCTTCACCGCGCCATGCGATGTCCGTTGCTTTCATCTTGCTGGGCGGAGTGCTCTTGCCACTATTCACGCTGGTTTTCGAGGCCATGACGCATACCAGCGGCGAGGCCTTCTTCGATCCTATCCCCAGCCTGTCGCATATCGTCTTGCTGGCCCTGGTGCCGCTGAGCAACGCCGGTTTGCTCTATCTGTTGTGGCGCCCTGAGCTCGGGTTGCCGAAAGGTTGGGGGGTATTCAACGCCTTCGCCATCGGCCTCGCCGCGGTTTATGCCTTGCTTTACCTTCCCCTGACACCGTTTGCGCCTTTCCTGGTGTTTTTCTATGGCTTCGGCTTTCTGCCTCTGACGCCGCTGCTCGCCTTGCTCGCCGCCTGGCGGGGGCGCGCCCTGCTCAAGCGGCGGAGCGGCGGCGCGATGGCGGGTTTTTGGCCCGGCATCGGCCTGGCCGTGCTGGCCCTGTTCCTGGTCAATCTGCCGGCCAGCCTGACGCGCTTCGGTCTCGGCCTGGCCGCCCGGCCGGACCACGCCGAGGCGCAGTTCGGCGTTCGCTGGTTGCGCGCCGTCGGCGACGAGAAATTGCTCCGCCAGTTGTGTTACAGCCGTTCCGGATTGACCACCGACTTGCTCGGCATGCTGGCCAGCCTGGGCGATGCGCCGTCGCCGGAAACGGTACGCAAAATCTATTACCAGGTTACCGGCCAGCCGTTCAACCACTTGCCGGAGCCGGTCCGCAAGGGGGTGCGGGCGACCTGGCGGGACGGCGATCTCGATCTGGGCGGCAAGCAGGTCGGCCAGCGCAACGAAGGCGTCAGTCTCAGCCAGTCGCGCCTCGATGGCAGCTTCGACGCCGATGCGGCGCTGGGCTATCTTGAATGGACTCTAGTTTTTCGCAACGACAGCGCCCGCCAGCAGGAGGCGCGGGCCCAGATTGCCCTGCCGCCGGGGGCGGTGGTGTCGCGCCTGACCTTGTGGATCGACGGCGAGGAACGTGAGGCGGCCTTCGGCAGCCGTCGCCAGACCAGCGAGGCCTACCGGCAGGTGGTGCAGGCGCGGCGCGATCCGGTGCTGGTGACGACCGCCGGCAAGGATCGGGTCATGCTGCAACTGTTTCCGATCCCGCCGGGCGGCGGCGAAATGAAAGTGCGCCTGGGCATCACCACGCCGCTGCAACTCGATAGCGCGCGGGCCGCCCAGTTGTTCCTGCCCGGCTGGCGCGAGCGCAACTTCGACATTGCGCCGCAACTCAGTCACAGCGTTTGGCTGGCCGCCAACCGGCCCTTGAGCGGAGCGAATTTCTGGCGGCGGGAAAAGACCGGCGAACAGGCCTACGCCTTGCGCGGCGAACTGAGCGACGTGCAGTTGGCCGGCCCGGCCAGCCGGGTCGAATTGGCGCGCGAAGCGCTGGCCGGGGCGAGCTGGAGCCCGGATGCCGTGGCCGGTGCCGGCCGGGTGGTCAGCCAGCGCTTCGAGGAAAGCGTCGCGACGCCGCCGCATCGTCTGGCCCTGGTGGTGGACGGTTCGCAGGGCCTGGCCGGGCTGGGCGGCGAGATCGCCGCCGCACTCGGCCAGTTGCCGGACGGCATCGAACTGGCCTTGTTTCCGGCCAGCGATGCGTCGGGGCTGGCGGCCGGCCCGCTACATCCGGCCCAGGCGGCCGAACGCCTGCGCCAGATGCCTTTTGTCGGCGGCCAGGATAATCTGCCCTCCCTCGGTCAAGCCTGGGATTGGGCCGGCGAGGGCGGCGCGGCAGGCGGGGCAGTGCTGTGGATTCACGGGCCGCAACCGGTTTTGCTGGGCGGGCTGGAGGCCATCCGTCAGCGCAGCGAGCGCCAGCCTGGCCGGGTCCGGCTCTATGCGCTGGAAGCGCTGGCTGGTCCTAACGAGATATTGCAGGGACTCGACGGTATGGCCGGGGTGAGCGTGCTGCGCCGCAGCGGCGCCTTGCGGGCCGACCTGGCCGAAACCTTCGCCACCTGGCAGCCTGGCCGGATGGCGATCCGGGCGTTACGCAGCCAGCAGCCGGGCGGCCAGCCCGGCGAAGCGGCGGGCAAGACGTCGGATCACCTGGTGCGCCTGTGGGCCGCCGAGCAGATCGACCGCCTGCTGGCGCGGGGCGATCAGGCAAGCCGCCAGGCGGCCGGCGCGATGGCGGTGAAATACCAACTGGTCACCCCGGTCAGCGGTGCCGTCGTGCTCGAAACGGCCGCGCAGTACGCCGCGGCCGGCCTGGAGCCGGTGGCGCCGGGCAGCGTGCCGACCGTGCCGGAGCCCGAGGAGTGGTTGTTGATGGCCGTCGTCGCGGCGCTGCTCGGCTGGCTGTGGTGGCGCCGGCGTGCCGGTCAATTCGGGGCGGGCGTGCCGGCATGAAGCGCTGGCCCTTGTCGCTGGCCGTGGCCCTGGGCTGCTGGCCCGTCCTGGCCTGGTACGGGCGGAGCATGGCCGATGCGTCGAACGATCCCTGGGGCGGCCTGGCGCTGCTTACGGCGCTGCTGGTCGTCGCCCGTGCCGAACCGCTGCAACCGCCACGCCAGCCCCTGCTGCTGCCCGGCGCGATCATGCTGCTCTATGGGCTGGCGACGCTGGCCGGTCTGCCGATAGCCCTGCGTGCCGTGCTTGCCGTATCGGCCCTGGCCGCCCTGTGCAGTGCGCAGAAGCTTGGGCGCCGCCTCGATCTGCCCTTGCTGGCACTGCTCTGGCTGGCCTTGCCTTTGAGTGCCTCGTTGCAGTTCTACGGTGGCTATCCGCTCCGCCTGCTGGCCGGCTGGCTGGCGGTCGGCCTGCTCAAGGCCAACGGCCTGGCGGTCGGGCTCGATGGCGCCGTCTTTCTCTGGGATGGTCGGCAGATCGCCATCGATGCACCGTGCAGCGGATTGCGCATGCTGTGGGCCGGTGGCTATCTGACGGCCGCGGCGGCCGCCTTGTTCCGCTTTGCGCCGCGCCAGGCGGCGCTGGCGGCGGTGCTGAGCGGCCTGGTGGTACTGGCCGCCAACGCGGTACGGGCGGCGGCGCTCTTCTATCTGGAGAGCGGCTTGCTGCCGTTGCCGGCGTGGACGCACGAAGCGGCGGGCATGAGCGTTTTCATCGCCGCCGGCTTGGTCATCGTCGGCGGTGTCTTCCGCATCGACCGGGCGCGGGCGGTGACCGCATGAGCCGCCGCGCATTCCTGCTCGTCTGCCTGGGCGCCGCCCTGGCTCCGCTGGGGCGCGGGCAGTTCGCCGTCACGCCCGCCGCTACCGGCTTTCCCGGCTGGCCGACGCAGCTCGCCGGCCGGCCGCTGACGCCGCTCGCCCTGAGCGTGCAAGAAACCGCCTGGCAGGACGGCTTTCCCGGCCGGGTCGGGCGTTTCAGCGATGGCCGGCGGGAGATCATCCTGCGCTGGGTGACGCAGGAGACGCGCAAACTGCACGCCAGCAGCGATTGCTTCAAGGCGAATGGCTACCGCATTGAGCCGCTTCCGCTCAAGCGCGACGAGCAAGGGCTGTGGTCGCGTTTCATCGCCCGCCGGGGCGAAAGCCGGCTGGAGGTTGCCGAGTGCATCGAGGCAGTGGATGGGGCGCAGTGGAGCGACGTCTCGGCCTGGTATTGGGCGGCGCTGCTCGGGCGGACGCAGGGGCCATGGTGGGCGGTGACGGTGGCGGCGCGGGCTGAGGATTAAAGGGCTACTACCGGTAGTGTCGTGGTGTCTGATATCTACTGTATGTAGTTTTTTTCTTGACCGGGCAGCCGTCGCTGGTTAAGCTGGCGTCCGTTGATGGTTCCCCATCCGGGGATTAAAACGGGAATCCGGTGCCAGGTTCGCAGACGTTGAACCTGAATGCCGGGGCTGCCCCCGCAACTGTAATCGGCGAGCGCTTCGCCACTCTGCCACTGGTCCTGATGACTGGGAAGGCGGCGGAAGCGCGATGAACCGAGAGCCAGGAGACCTGCCACGACACACTTTCTTTCATGGTTTTGGGGCGGGGTGTCCCTGACGAGAGGTTGTTGCGTGGTCTGTTGCCGTTTGTCCGTCGTGTCGAGCCGTTGCCGGGATTTTTCCCGTTGTGCCGGTCGGCCTGCGCCAGCGGCCCGCGTACTCGGTTCTCCGCCCCCCGATACGGAGAATCGCCTTGTCATCCAACGTCCAGTCTCTTTCTGCCGCTAACCAGTTCGCGGTGGCCGCCCTGCAGGTCATCCGCCGCAACGGTTCGCTCGTCGCCTTCGATGCCGACAAGATCGCCGTTGCCTTGAGCAAGGCATTCCTTGCCGTCGAAGGCAGCCAGAGTTCGGTGTCCTCGCGCCTTCGCGAACTGGTCGGTCGCCTGACCCAGACCGTGATCAATTCGCTGACCCGGCGCTTGCCGGATGGCGGTACGGTGCATATCGAGGATATCCAGGACCAGGTCGAACTGGCGCTGATGCGTGCCGGCGAGCATGACGTGGCGCGCGCCTACGTGCTCTATCGCGAGCGTCGCGCCGCCGAACGGGCGGCCAGCCAGTTTGAAGCCGTCAGCGCCGCCGAATTGCATGTGCTCGACAACGGTGTGCGCCTGCCGCTCGATCGCGGCTTGCTGCTGAAAAACTGCGAAGCCGCGTGTTTCGGTCTGGGCGAGCGGGTTTCCGCCCAGGCCATTTTCGATAGCACGCTGAAGAATCTCTACGACGGCGTGCCGCTGGCCGATGTCTACCAGGCCTTGATTCTCGCCGCACGCACCTTGATCGAGCGCGAACCGGCCTACAACCAGGTCACCGCCCGCCTGTTGCTGGCCAGCCTGGGCCGCGAAGTGCTCGGCCGGCCGGTGAGGCTGGACGAGCTGGCGGCGAGCAACGGCGAATACCTGCCCATTTTCATCAAGCAGGGCATTGCTGCCGAATTGCTCGACCCGCGTCTCGCCACCTACGACCTGCCACGCCTGGCTGCTGCCTTGAAGCCGGAGCGCGACCTCCAGTTCGGTTATCTCGGCTTGCAGACGCTGTACGACCGCTATTTCCTGCATCACGAAGGCCGCCGCATCGAGTTGCCACAGGTTTTCTTCATGCGCGTCGCGATGGGCCTGGCCTTGAACGAAATCGATCGCGAGGCCCGCGCCATCGAGTTCTACGACCTGATTTCCAGCTTCGATTTCATGTGCTCGACGCCGACGCTGTTCAACAGCGGCACGCTGCATTCGCAGCTGTCGTCGTGCTACCTGACCACCGTCGCCGACGATCTCGAAGGCATCTACCAATCCATCAAGGAAAACGCCCTGCTGCAGAAATACGCCGGCGGCCTGGGCAACGACTGGACGCCGGTGCGCTCGCTGGGCAGCCGGATCAAGGGCACCAACGGCCAGAGCCAGGGCGTCATTCCCTTTTTGAAGGTGGTCAACGACACGGCGGTCGCCGTGAACCAGGGCGGCAAGCGCAAGGGCGCCGTCTGCGCCTATCTGGAGACCTGGCACCTCGATATCGAGGAATTCCTCGATCTGCGCAAGAACACCGGCGACGAACGCCGCCGCACGCACGACATGAACACCGCCAACTGGATTCCCGACCTGTTTATGCGGCGTGTCATGGAAAACGGCGAATGGACGCTGTTCTCGCCGGTCGATGTGCCGGATCTGCACGAAAAGTTCGGTGCCGAATTCGAGGCCGCTTATGTCGGCTACGAAGCCCTGGCCGCCCGTGGCCAACTCAAACTGCACAAGAAAATCCCGGCCGTGCAGCTGTGGCGCAAGATGCTGACCATGCTGTTCGAAACCGGGCATCCGTGGATCACCTTCAAGGATGCCTGCAACCTGCGCTCGCCGCAGCAGCACGTCGGCGTCGTACATAGCTCGAACCTCTGTACCGAGATCACGCTGAACACGTCGGACTCGGAAACCGCCGTCTGCAACCTCGGCTCGGTCAATCTGCTGGCGCATCTGAAGGACGGCCAGCTCGATCAGGCCAAGCTCGCCCGTACCGTGCAGACGGCCATGCGCATGCTCGACAACGTCGTCGACATCAACTTCTACGCCACGCCCAAGGCGCGCAACGCCAACCTGCGGCATCGTCCGGTCGGCATGGGCATCATGGGTTTTGCCGATTGCCTGTATGAAATCGGCCTGCCTTATGCCTCGCCGGAGGCCATCGAGTTTGCCGACCGCAGCATGGAAGCCGTCTGCTACCAGGCCTATTGGGCATCGAGCGAACTGGCCCGCGAGCGCGGTCGCTATTCCAGCTTCACCGGCAGCTTGTGGGACCAGGGCATCCTGCCGCTCGACTCCATTGAGCTTCTGGCCGACGCCAGGGGCGGCCATCTGGAGCTGAACCGCGATTCGCGGCTGGACTGGAAGGCGCTCGAAGAGCGCATCGCCCGTTACGGCATGCGCAACTCCAATTGCGTCGCCATCGCGCCGACCGCGACCATCTCCAACATCGTCGGCGTCTCGGCCAGCATCGAGCCGGCCTACCAGAACCTCTACGTCAAATCCAACCTCTCCGGCGAGTTCACCGTGGTCAACGAAGCGCTGGTCCGCGACCTCAAGGCGCTCGACCTGTGGGACGAGGTCATGGTCGCCGACCTCAAGTATTTCGACGGCTCGCTGGCCCGCATCGAACGGGTGCCCGACGAACTCAAGGCGCGCTACGCGACGGCCTTCGAAATCGACCCGGTCTGGCTGATCGAAGCCGCCGCCCGCCGCCAGAAGTGGATCGACCAGGCGCAATCGCTCAACCTGTATCTGGCGCTGCCTTCCGGCAAGAAGCTCGACGAAATCTACAAGCTGGCCTGGACGCGCGGCCTGAAGACCACCTACTACCTGCGCACCCTGGGCGCCAGCCAGGCGGAAAAGGCGGGCGGGCGCGACGATGCCGTGGTGCAGGAAGAAGCGCCAAAATTCTGCAGCATCGACAACCCGGAATGCGAGGCCTGCCAATGAGACCGAGCGCTCGTCACCACGACCGCTAAGCGCGATGCCGGCGGCAGGCCGGGTTAAGCTTGCCGCCTTTGCCTCAACCAAGGTTTTTTCATGAACGTCCTCTTCGTCGCCATCCTGCGCATCTGCCTTCTTGTCCTCTTTGCCCTGCCGGCCCTGGCCGCCGAGGCGGAGATCGAGCTGCCTGCCGAGCTGGGCGCCCGGGCCGAGGTCCGGCGCGGCGAGCGCGACGGGCTGTGGGAGAAGACGCTGCTCGTCCGCTTCGACAGCGCGCGGCGCCTGCTCTCGACCAGTGACGGCATGCTGGCGGCGCGCGCTGCGATCAACCATGCCGCGCATCCCGATCTCTGGCACCGCCTGGGCAGCGACAGCAAGGGCTATGCGCTGGGCGTGCGCGATGCGCTGGCCGGGCAGGTGCAATTGCCGCCGGCCAGCATCGCCCAGATGTCCACGGCGGCCGACATGGATCACCTGGCGGTTGCGACGCGCCGCCACGGGCCGCTGACTGTGACCGTGCTGGTCACCGCCGGGGCGAAGAGCAATGCCATCCGCACCGGCGTCGATAGCGGTGCCTACATCGAAGGTCTGGAGGCAGACAAACAAGCGGCCGGCACCATCAACATCCTGGTGCTGAGCAATATCGAGCTGAGCGACGCGGCGCTGGCCCGCAGCCTGATCACCATTACCGAAGGCAAGACGGCGGCGCTCGAAGACCTCAAGGTGGCGAGCAGCTACACGAAGGCGGTGCAGGCGACCGGCACCGGCACCGACAGCATCATCGTCGTCTCCGGCACGGCGGCGCCGCGCGCCACGTATACCGGCGGCCATAGCCGTATCGGCGAGCTGATCGGCAAGGCGACCTATGCCGCCGTGGTCGAGGCGCTGGGCAAGCAGAACGGCTTTTTCCTGCCCGGCAGCAAGCGCTTTGGCGATGCCGCGAGCGGCCCGGCCAAAGCTGCCGGCGACCTGCGTCTGGCCTTGCTGCATCTCGATCCGGTACCGGGCGACATTGCCGGCAACCGGGCGCGCATCGAGGCTGGCATTCGCCAGGCGGTCCGCCACGGCGCCGACTGGGTGGTGACGCCGGAGCTGGCCGAGACCGGCTACAACTTCGCCAAGCGCATCGGCACCGATTGGATCGCGCCTTTCCCCGACGCCTGGATCGGCAGCCTGGCCGCTATCGCCCGCGACAACGGGGTTGCGCTGTTTGTCGGTTTCGCCGAGCGCGATGCGGCGAGCCGCAAGCTGCATAACAGCGTCGTCGCGATCGACCGCCATGGCGAGATCCTCGGGACGTATCGCAAGCAGCACCCGGTCGGCCGGGCCGAAGCCTGGTCGCAGGCCGGCCGCGAGGGCACGCCGTTCATGGTCGATGGCATCGCCGTCGGCACCTTGATCTGCGCCGATGCCTGGCGTCCCGGACCGGCCGCCCAGCTTGCCGAACGCGGCGCGCAAATCCTGCTCTCGCCGGCCAACTGGCCGCCAGTCGAAGGCATGGGGCCGGGCGACGTCTGGGAAAAGCGTTCGCGTGAAACCGGCTTGCCGCTGATCGCCGTCAATCGCGGCGGCCGCGAGCCGGAACTCGATTTTTCACAAGGGCAGAGCGCCGTTTCCCTCCAGGGCAAGCGCCTGCACAGCTTTACCGCCGCCGAGGGCGGCATCTTCTACGTGGACTGGAACCGCCGCCAGCGCTTCCGGGCCGTTCGCACTGACTGACAACGAGGTTGAAACCATGAATGCCGCCTACCGCTTCGACGACTGGGATAGCCCAGCCCAAACCGCCACCCCGCCCAGCCCGGTGGTGAATGCCGAAAGTGTCACGCCCAGCCCGGCCGAAGCGGTGGCGCCGGTCGCCTCGGAGCGCAGTAGCCCGCTGCCCGGTGCGGCCATGGCAGCGGTCAACGCGGCGGATAAACGCATCGTCAATGGCAAGGCCGACATCAACCAACTGGCGCCCTTCAAGTACCCGTGGGCCTGGGAGTTCTTCCTCAAGGCCAACCGCAACCACTGGACGCCGCTCGAAATCAGCATGGCGCAGGACGTGCACGACTACCACCACAAGCTCAGCCCGGCCGAGCGCCATGTCTTCGAGAACGTGCTGGCCTACTTGACCACCTCCGACATCCTCGCCATGCGCAATATCGGCCTGGCGGTGATGGAGAAGATGAGCGCCCCCGAACTGCAGATCTACCAGGCCCGCCAGGTCTACGAAGAAGCGCTGCACACCTGGACCTACCAGCACTGCATCGAAAGCATCGGCCTCGACCAGCAGGAGATCTACAACCGCTATCGCGTCGTGCCCGAGATCCACGGCAAGATCGCCCTGGCCAACCGGCGGCTGGAGCGCGTCATGCGCGCCGATTTCGACCTGACCGACCGCGCCAATCTGCACGAATTCGCGCTGTCCTACTTCTTCTTCGCGGTGATCTTCGAAGGCTGCTGGTTCTACAACGGCTTCACCCCGATCTTCGCGCTACAACGGCGGGGGCTGATGAAGGGCGCCGCCGAGCAGTTGCAATACATCATGCGCGACGAGGTGCTGCATTGTGCCTTCGGCATCCGCGTTGTCCGCGAACTGCTCAAGGAAGAGGGCCTGACCCTCGACCCGCAAGCCCTGCGCGAACTGTGGGACGAGGCCGAGGCGGCCGAACGGGCCTACGCCGGCTACATCCTGCGCGAACCCATCCTCGGCTACAACGCCGAATTGCACGTCCAGCAGTTCCGCTTCGTCGCCAACCGCCGGGCCCGCCAGGTCGGCGTCGCCGAACCCTTCCCGGGGGCCGAGAACGTGCTCCCCTGGCTCGACGAACAGGCCAACCTGCGCAAGGAGAAGAACTTCTTCGAGACGCGGGTCACCGAATACCAGACGGGCGGGGCGCTGGCCTGGGACTGAACGTTTTGGGACCGGCCGCAAGCAACAGGACGTTGCTTGCGGCCGATTTTTCGGTGTTCAGGTCATCCGGCGGTGTTTAAGGTCAGCGATCACAAAATGGATGCCTAAGTCCTGCATGTCTGATGACAGGTTCTCCATGCATCAGGAGAGTGGGGGGCGTCCATGGCAAACAGTGGTCCGAAGCGCTCAATCGGGCAGCAAACTACCCTTTCCAGGCGTTCAGCCGAGAGAGGTCGCGAACGGCAGCGTCACATTCTGGTGAATGCGTGCTCCGTGCCTATTCTGGCCATCTGGCTTTCTCCGGACCGGCCACTCGAGCAATCACCGGTTCTGTGAATATGAATGCTACAAAGCGGCCGGTGGGGACCTCGCGCCCCCGGTAATAATCGAGGCACAAGCTGGAGCGAAATCTTGAGTTCTGCGCTAAGAAGTGAGGTCAAAGATCAAGCAAGTGGTGGTCGCATGGGCATAGAGTTTGCCATCCGGTCCTACCAGCCGGGCTTTTGCGGTCGCCACCTGGCGTCCCCCGTGTATCAATCGGCCTTCGGCGCGTACCAAGGGTACCGCGTCGGTGAGTGCGCGGACAAGGTTGAGCTTAAGCTCCAGAGTTGTATAGGCCTTACCTGCCGGCAGCGTGGAATGCAAGCCGACTCGCTCATCCATTCATCGCGTGCGACATGAAGGCCTGGTGCAGCCAGCGCGGCGTCGCCCAGGTCAGGATAACCAGCGCCTTGTTCGCCCAGCCCGCCACGACGCTGATGCGTCCGGCCTGCAAGGCGCGGATACCGGTGCGCACGACGGGCGCCGGCTGCAT
The DNA here is from genome assembly GCA_003583745.1 of Rhodocyclales bacterium GT-UBC. Lineage (GTDB taxonomy): Bacteria > Pseudomonadota > Gammaproteobacteria > Burkholderiales > Rhodocyclaceae > Azonexus. Next base: position 72,703 of record QXPY01000001.1, read on the forward strand.
CATCAACAGCTTTAATGCGGGCGTCAGCTTCTGCTGCGCGGCGGCGGCAAACCCGGTATCCGACATGCCGGGGCATAGCGTCGTCACGGTGACGCCATCGCGCTTGAGTTCGCGATGCAGCGCTTCACCCAGACGCAGCACGTAGGCTTTGGCGGCGGCGTAGACGGCGAAGTTCTGCACGCCCTGGTAGGCCAGCAAGCTGGCGACCAGCAGGATCTTCCCGCGTTTTCGCGCCCGCATGTCCTGGGCGAAGACATGGGTGAGCGCAGTCAGGCTGGTTACATCGAGTTGCACCATCGCCAGGGTTGCGACCAGCGTGCTATCCACGAAGGGGCCTTGCAACCCATGGCCGGCATTGTTGATCAGGATGTCGATGGCAATGCCGCGCTCGCGGAGGCGCCGATGCAGTTGGGTGATCGCTTCAATATCGGAGAGATCGACCTGCTCGACCACGATTTCAATGCGGTATTGCCGGCGCAATTTCTCGGCGAGCGCTTGCAGCCGGTCCAGCCGGCGCGCCACAAGGACCAGCGAGTGACCTTGTTCGGCATATTGGCGGGCGAACTCCTCGCCGAAGCCGCTCGACGCACCCGTGATGAGCACCCATGAATGATTGTTTGTGGTCATTTTCTCAAGCTTTAATCGTTGGTGGAGAGTTTGCCGGCGAGGCGTTTGATGTTTGCTGATGGTGTATCCCAGCCGCCGCCCAAGGCCCTGAAAGAGGCGATGGCGGCACGTGCTGCCTCTGTTTGTGCCTGGGCCTTGGCATCGCGCGCCTGCAGCAGGTTGCCGTCGGCATCGAGCACCTCGATCAGGCTGACGACGCCGCCCTGATAGGCGGCAAACGCGTTCTCGCGCGCCTTGGCAAACGACGACTCACCCCGGGTCAGGATACCGACCTGGGAATCGCGGTTGACCAGGGCGGAGAAGGCGTTCTCGACATCCTCGGTCGCCCGCAATACGGCCAGCCGGTATGCGGCCAGGGCTTCGGCCTCTTGTCCGCGCGCAGCAGCGATCTGCGCCTCGACACGGCCGAAGTCGAACAGCCGCCAGCGCAGCCCGAGGACCCCCTGAGCCTGGCTGGCGTCCCCGGTGAACAGGTTGCCGCTGGCAATCGAGGTAGCGCTACCGAGCAGGCCGGCGAGCGAGAACTTGGGGTAGTACTCCGAAATTGCCGCACCGATGCGCGCATTGGCCGCCGCCAGCCGCCGCTCGGCAACAATGAGGTCAGGCCGGCGCCGGATCATGTCGGCCGGGGTGCCGGTTGCAGCCAAACCCGGCGCGGCCGGGATCGGCTTCACCTGCGCCAGTTCAGGGCGGTGGGTTCCCGGCTGCGCGCCGAGCAGTACGTCGAGCGCGTTCATCGCCGAATCGAGGCCGGCTTGAAGAATGGGAATCTGGGCCTCGGCCTGGTTCAGTGAGCCCTCGGCCTGGTTCTTCTGGAGTTCGGCGGCGACTCCCTTCTCGTACTGGAGCTGAATCATGGCGAGCAAACGGCGTCGGGTCTCTACCTGCTGCTGGGCGATTGCGAGGCGCTCCTGCAGGCCACGGACCGTGACATACACATCGGCCGTCTGCGCAGCAACGGCGAGTCGTGTCGCTACCGCGCCAGCCTCGGATGCCTCGTATGCAGCACGTGCGGCCTCCTGGCCGCGGCGCAGACCGCCAAACACATCGATCTCCCAACTGGCCCCGAGGTTGGCTTCGTAGGAACTACCGTAACGATCGAAGCCAGGCGTGGCGTTGAGCACCTGCCCGAGCGGAGTCTCGACCGACTGGTAGGCGCGCGCCGCGCTGGTGCTCACGTTACCCGCGGGCAGCAAGGCCGCATCGGCGTAGCGCAAGGCTGCACGCGATTGGGCGACGCGCGCCGCTGCCTGGGCGATGTCGAGGTTCTGTTCGAGCGCCTGGGCGACGTATTGCGCGAGCAAGGCATCGTCGAAGGCGGCCCACCAGCGTTGCAGGTCTGCCTTGCTTTGTGCCGGACGTTGCTCGACGCTCTTCTGCCCGAGAAAGGTGGAAGTCAACTCGACCACGGGCGACCGGTAGTCGGGGCCAACAGCGCAACCCGACAAGATGCCGGCAGTCAGAAGCAGAGCGAGAGAGCGGGGATGGGTGAACATGAGAGTCCTTCGGGGTTCGTTTGTTATTGTGACTATAACCTGATGTGGTCACTGGTTGTCAACCGGCAGCAAACGCGGTATTGTTTTTCCCCATGAGCGAAATCGAATCTTCTACTCCCCAGGCCCGCGGCCCCGTCGACCACAGCGTTCGTGATCAGATCGTCGAGGCGGCCGAGGCACACTTCAGCCACTACGGCTACGACAAGACCACGGTCTCCGACCTGGCCAAGGCGATCGGCTTTTCCAAGGCTTATATCTACAAGTTCTTCGATTCCAAGCAGGCGATCGGCGAGGCCATCTGCAGCAAGACCTTGAGCGCCATCATCGTGGCAGTCGAAGAAGCGGTGGCCGGCGCGACCACCCCGACGGAAAAATTCCGGCGTCTATTCAAGACCCTGGTGGCGACCGGCGTGACGCTTTTCTTCAATGAACGCAAGCTGTATGACATCGCCGCGCATTCCGCCGGCGAGGGTTGGCCTTCCGCCCAGGCCTACTGCGAGCGCATCCGGGGGATTCTCACGGAGGTGATTCGCGAAGGACGGGAAGCTGGCGACTTTGAACGCAAGACGCCGCTGGACGAGACAGTGCATGTCATCGATCTCGTCATGCAGCCCTATGTCAATCCCCTCCTGCTCCAGTACAACCTCGACCGCGTCGATGAGGCGCCCACGCAGCTTTCGAATCTGGTACTGCGTAGCCTGGCACCCTAGAACGCTACCTGGGTGAAAAGTGACTATTGACAAAAATGGTCACTCGATGGAGGATGAAGACCTTCGCGTTAATGGAGGTCGTCATGTTTCAGCGCCGCTATATCCCCTTCCTCGCCGTCGCAGGTCTGTTGCCTATCGCCTTGGCAGCCTGCAGCGATGCCACTTCTTCAGTTGATCCACGGACCCAAGCGCCGCTCGTCCGGGTCGCGCCGGTAGCACCCGCCATCCAGGCCGAACCTTCGTTCAGCGGCGTCGTCGCGGCACGGGTGCAGAGCGACCTGGGTTTCCGCGTTCCCGGCAAGATCCTGGAGCGCCTGGTCGATGCTGGTCAGACCGTCAAGCGCGGTCAGGCGCTGATGCGCATCGATCCCACCGATTTGAAGCTCGCCACGCGCGCCCGCGACGAGGCAGTGGCCGCCGCCACGGCGCGCGCCCGCCAGACTGCCGAGGATGAGGCGCGCTACCGTGATCTCGTCGCGGCCGGGGCGGTGTCAGCCTCGACCTACGACAAGATCAAGGCAGCCGCCGATTCGGCACGAGCCGAGCTCAAGGCAGCCCAGGCTCAGGCCGACGTGGCCCAAAACGAAACGGGCTATGCCGTACTGCTCGCTGATTCGGATGGGGTCGTGGTCGAGACCCTGGGCGAGCCGGGTCAGGTGGTTGCTGCAGGCCAGGTCGTCGTCCGTGTGGCCCACGCCGGGCGCCGCGAAGCGCTCATTGCGCTCCCCGAAAGCCTGCGTCCGGCGATCGGTTCGGCAGGGCGCGCCACCTTGTATGGCAGCGGGCTGACCGGCACCGCGAAACTGCGTCAATTGTCGGATGCCGCCAACCCACAGACACGCACCTTCGAGGCGCGCTACGTACTGGAGGGCCGGTTGGCCGATGCGCCACTCGGCTCGACCGTTTCCATCGAAATTCAAAGCAGCCGCGCCACCCCGGCGCTCCAGATTCCTGTCAGCGCGCTCTTCGATCAGGGCAAGGGGCCTGGCGTCTGGCTGGTCAAAGCTCAGGAGGAACAAGGACAGGGGCTTCAGGCAACCTGGAGGGCAGTGCAGGTTGCCGGCCTCAGCGGTGAATCAGCGGCGATCAGCGGTGGGCTGGCGGCGGGCGATCGTGTCGTCGTGCTCGGCGCCCATCTGCTGCACGAAGGCGAACCGGTTCGTCTGGCTGACGGCAGCGCCGCACCTGGCGCAGCGGCAAACGGCGGGGCACAGAAATGAGTGCTTTCAACCTTTCCGCCCTCGCTGTCCGCGAGCGCTCGGTCACCCTGTTCATGATGCTGGCGATCTTCATCGCCGGCGTCATCGCCTTCCTGACCCTGGGGCGAGCCGAGGACCCCGCCTTTACCATCAAGCAGATGACCGTGATCACCGCCTGGCCCGGGGCAACCGCCAAGGAGATGGAAGAACTGGTCGCCGAACCGCTGGAAAAGCGCATGCAGGAACTGCGCTGGTATGACCGGACCGAGACCTTTACGCGGCCGGGACTCGCTTTCACGACAGTAGTCCTGCTCGACAGTACGCCGCCAGCCGACGTCCCAGACCAGTTCTATCAGGCGCGAAAAAAACTCGGCGACGAGGCGCTCAAACTGCCGCGTGGCGTCATCGGCCCGATGGTGAATGACGAATACGCCGACGTGACCTTTGCGCTCTACGCCTTGAAAGCCAAGGGCGAGCCGCATCGTCATTTGGTGCGCGACGCCGAAGTCATGCGTCAGCGTCTGCTGCACGTGCCCGGGGTCAAGAAAGTGAACATCATCGGCGAGCAGGCCGAACGGATTTTCGTCGAGTTCTCGCATGACCGTCTGGCGACGCTGGGCGTCTCGCCGCGTGACCTCTTCGCAGCGCTCAACAGCCGCAATGTGATGACGCCGGCCGGCTCGATCGAAGCCAAGGGTCCGCAGGTCTTTATCCGCCTGGATGGCGCCATCGACGATCTTGAGACAATCCGCAATACACCGGTCGCAGCGCGCGGCCGGACGCTGAAGCTCGGCGACATCGCCGAGGTCAAGCGTGGCTACGAAGACCCGGCCACCTTCCTGATCCGCAATAACGGTGAACCGACCCTGCTGCTCGGCGTGGTCATGCGCGAGGGCTGGAACGGCCTCAATCTGGGCAAGGCGCTGGAAGAGGAAGCAGCTACGATCAACGCCGAAATGCCGCTCGGCATGAGCCTTTCCAAGGTGACGGACCAGTCGGTGAATATCCAGTCGGCGGTCGGCGAGTTCATGGTCAAGTTCATGGTCGCCCTCGGTGTGGTGATCTTGGTTGGCTTTCTCAGCATGGGCTGGCGCGCCGGCGTCGTGGTTGCGGGTGCAGTTCCGCTGACCCTCGCCGTCGTCTTCATCATCATGGCGGCGACCGGCAAGAATTTCGACCGCATCACACTCGGCTCCTTGATCCTGGCGCTGGGGCTGCTGGTCGACGACGCGATCATCGCCATCGAGATGATGGTCGTGAAAATGGAGGAAGGCTACGACCGCATCCGTGCCGCAGCCTATGCCTGGAGCCACACCGCCGCACCCATGCTGGCCGGCACGCTGGTGACGGCGATCGGCTTCATGCCCAACGGCTTCGCCAAGTCGACCGCTGGCGAGTACACCAGCAACATGTTCTGGATCGTCGGCACGGCCCTGATCGCCTCGTGGATCGTTGCCGTCGTGTTCACGCCCTACCTCGGGGTCAAGCTGCTGCCAAACTACGAGAAGCATGCGGGCGGGCACGGGGCCATTTACGGCACGCCGAATTACGAACGCTTCCGTCGGTTGCTGGGCTGGGTGATCCGGCGCAAATGGCTGGTCGCGGCGAGCGTGATTGGCGCCTTTGTGGTTGCGATTATTGGCATGGGTGTGGTCAATAAGCAGTTCTTCCCGACCTCCGACCGGCCGGAAGTGCTGGTCGAGGTGCAGATGCCGTATGGCACCTCGATCGCACAAACCAGCGCCGCGACAGCCAAGGTCGAAGCCTGGCTGGCAGAGCAGCAGGAGGCCAGGGTCGTGACGTCCTATATTGGTCAGGGCGCGCCCCGCTTCTTCCTGGCAATGTCACCTGAATTGCCCGATCCGTCGTTTGCCAAGATCGTGGTCCTCACGGGTGATGACAAGGAACGCGAAGCCCTCAAGTTCAGACTGCGCCAGGCGGCAGCCGACGGCTTGGCGCCCGAGGCACGGGTGCGCGTCACCCAGATCGTCTTCGGTCCCCCGTCGCCGTTTCCCGTGGCCTTCCGTGTCATGGGGTCGGACCCGGACAAGCTGCGCGACATCGCGGCAGAAGTGCGTGGCGTCATGCAGGCCTCGGCACAGATGCGGACGGTCAATACCGACTGGGGCGAGCGCGTACCGGCGCTGCATTTCTCGCTCGACCAGGATCGCCTGCAGAACATCGGCTTGACGTCTAGCGATGTGGCCCAGCAACTGCAGTTCCTGCTGAGTGGCATCCCGATTACGGAAGTGCGCGAAGACATCCGTTCGGTGCAGGTCACGGCCAGATCGGGCGGCAATACGCGGCTCGATCCGGGCAGGATTGGCGACTTCACCCTGGTCGGCGCAGCCGGTCAAAAAATTCCGCTGTCGCAGGTCGGCAAGCTTGATGTCCGCATGGAAGACCCCATCCTGCGCCGCCGCGACCGCACCCCAACCATCACCGTGCGTGGCGATATCGCGGAGGGCTTGCAGCCGCCGGATGTCTCCAACGCCGTGTGGCAGGAGTTGCAGCCGATCATTGGCAAACTGCCGGCCGGTTACCGTATCGAGATGGCTGGCGCCATCGAGGAGTCGGGCAAGGCCAATCGGGCCCTGGCGCCGGTCTTCCCGATCATGATCGCGCTGACCCTGATCACCATCATCTTCCAGGTGCGCTCGATCGCCGCGATGATGATGGTATTCGCCACCGCACCGCTCGGCTTGATCGGCGTCGTGCCGACCCTGTTGCTGTTCGGGCAGCCGTTCGGCATCAATGCCCTGGTCGGCCTGATCGCCCTGTCCGGCATCCTGATGCGCAACACGCTGATCCTGATCGGCCAGATCCGCGACAACATCGCAGATGGATTGGAGCCCTTCAACGCCGTCGTCGAGGCCACCGTGCAGCGCGCCCGTCCGGTCATCCTGACCGCACTCGCCGCCATGCTGGCCTTCATTCCGCTGACTCATTCGGTGTTCTGGGGCACGCTGGCTTATACGCTCATCGGCGGCACTTTCGCCGGAACGATTCTGACCCTGGTTTTCCTGCCAGCCTTGTACGCGATCTGGTTCAAGATCAGGCCAACAGAGGGAGGCGGGAAGGCCGTTTCTGCGAAGAAGCCGGTCGCGGCCTAGCGCAAGAACTCGGTGCGCCGGTAGCCTGCTGCAGCTTACCGGCGTATCGCCAATTTGGTTGCATCCTTCTGTACTCTTCTGGTGCGGTCAGAGTCCCATTCCAAAGTCCAACTCAGGAAAAGGTGTGGCGATCCATTTCAGTCATGCCTATGCCGGCGGTGTACAGATTAACGGAAGCTTTGCTTGAAACTCCCCGGGTCCAGGCCATGTCGTGCGAGCAGTTTGTAGAACTCTGTCCGGTTGCGTTGAGCGACCCGTGCAGCATGAGCGACATTGCCGCCAGTGGTTTCCAATAACCGGATCAAGTATTCGCGTTCAAAATCGCGACGTGCGTCATCGAAGGCGGTGAGACAGTCTTCTTCAAAGTCTCGCATGACCCGACGCACGATAGCCTCCGGGATGATCGGAGTCAGGCTGAGTTTCGCGACCTGGTTAAGCACGTTTTTTAGTTGCCGCACGTTGCCTGGCCATCGCCCTTCCTGGAGGGCTGAAAGTGCTTCAGGGGCCAGCGACAAACTTTTTTCCGGTGTCACTTCTGTCAGGAAGTGCTTGGCGAGAATGGGAATGTCTTCCGGTCGTTCGTTCAGCGGAGGGATGAGCAGCGTTGAGCCACTGAGCAGATAAAACAGGTCGCTGCGGAAACTGCCTTCAGCCACGGCCCTGTCGAGCGGCCGTGGACTCGATGCGATCACCTGTGCGGCAGGGGCCAGATTCCGCTTGTTTGGGGTGCATATCCGATGCAGCGGATCCTTGGCCTGCATTTGGGCGAAAAGGAGCTGGAACAAGCGGGATTGCGCCAGCGGCGACAGGGTGCCAATGTCCTGCAAGTACAGTAAGCCGTTGGCCGCCTCGGCAAAGACCCCGTCCGGGTTGTTCAGTGACAGCAATTGCTCTTGTTCGGTTGCCGGGAAGTCGGTGCACGACAGCGTGACGAACGGGTGTTCGGCTCGCCTTCCGGCCTTGTGAATGGCTTTCGCCAATGTACTTTTCCCCGAACCAGCGGGACCGACCAGTAAGGTCGTGCGGGATTCTTCGCTGATGCGCAATGCCTGCCGAAGCAGTTCCTCCATCCGCACGTTGACGGTGATCAGTGCCTTGCGCCAATGGGCGGCATCGTTTTCCGGATCGAGTGCCGGAGAAAGCCGGATGGCGTCTGCCGTGCGACGCAGGAGTTCTTGACCATCGAAGGGTTTGGTCAGAAAGCTGAAGACGCCGCGGCGGGTAGCCGAGACGGCATCGGGTATCGTTCCATGGGCAGTCAGGATGATGACCGGCATGGTAGGCGCTTCTTTTTGCAGGTGCTCGAACAGGCTCAAGCCATCCATTTCACCCATGCGCAGGTCGGTGATGACCAGTTGTGGACGTTGCTGGCGGAAGCTTACCAATGCCGCCTCACCGGAGTCGGCCTGGCTTATTCGATAGCCGGCGGCAGAGAGCCGCACGCCAATCAGATGCAGCATGTCCGGATCGTCATCAACAATGAGGATTCTTGCGCCGTCGTCCATTCAGTGACTTTTCCCTCGATTGCGCAATTCCCGGTCGATCGCACGCAGCGCATCCAGTTTTTTTTGCAACTCTTCGGTGCGTTTCTGGCTTTCCTTCAGCTGTAGTTCAAGCTGGCGCTTTTCCTCTTTGCAGTGACGCAGGCGCTCCAACATCAATCGCTCAGCCATCGATCGCTCGGCATCACTCGTTTTGACTGTTTCCGGTATTGGGCGCACGGTGACAGGTTCCGGCTGGACGGGAGGGTCGGGTCGCGTTGCGTCAGTTGCAGCGCATCCGGAAAGGATTGCGCAGGTGATTGCGCAAAGCATGACTTTGGCGTCTTGTGGGCTAAGAGACATGTAACTGGACATAGGTCGGCTCAGGTGTTTGGTGCGTGTCGCAAGTAAGGGGCATGGAGTGGCAGAATGACCTTGAAGTGGGCTCCCTCTGCGGTCGGTTCCATGTGCAATGAGCCGCGATGAGCGATGACGAATTCGCGGGCAATGGCCAGGCCGAGTCCGACCCCAGCAATCTTTCGAGGCGCATTGCCTCGGTAGAAGGGTTCGAAAATCTTTTCGCTGTCTTTTGCGTCGATACCGGGCCCGTGGTCGATAACCTCGAAAATCGCCTGATCACTGTCGTGGGTGAGGCGAATACCGATGCTGCTGCAATCCGGCGAGAATTTGACGGCATTCGACAGCAGGTTATTGATGATGGTCATCACCCCCTCTCTGCCGGCGATGATCTCTGTCTCCTGCATGGCGCAGTCGAAATGCAACTGACGTTCGCCTGCGCTGAGGCGATATGTCTCGATAACCTCCGTGATCAACTGATCAAAGCGCAGTTTTTCATGGCCGATGCGTTCGGCTGCATGGCCGGCCTGTTGCAGCCGGAGCAGCCCCTCGATCAGATCCTGCAATCGCCGGGAGTTGCTCTGGAGGATTCCGACAATTCGGCGTTGTTCGGGGGTCAGCGGTCCGGCGATCAGTTCATTGAGCAGCGATGCACCTTCGTGCATTGCCGCCAGCGGGGTTTTCAGTTCATGAGAGACATGACGCAATACCTGTGTCCGGTTCTCCTCCAGCGACAGCAGGCGCCGGCGCAGCCATTCCAGCCAGCGGCCGAGCCAGCGAAGATCGCCGGTGCCATCGAGGGCTATTTCCTGCTTTAAATCGCCTTTGCCGAGTCTCAGTACCGCTTTTTCAAAGCGACCGATCAATCTGGACAGGAGGCGACGGATCAGCCAGAGGCAACATAAGGTAACAAGGGCGGCACCGGCTGCCGCAACCACTAGCCTGATGCGCAAGCGCTCGGAGTCCGCCATATACAATTCCTGCTCGCGCTCAAGGATGTTGCGTGCTTCGTCAAGCGCATTTTGTGAACGTCCTTTGATATCGTCGATGGCTTCGTGCAGCGGCGTCGCGTCTCCTGTTTCACGCAGGCTTAGATATGCTTTCCTTTCCAGGGCCAGCTGGTCGTTCAGTTCCGCCACCAATCTTTCCGGCAAGGGAGGCAGGCGGCTGAACGCCTGGAGATTCATTTGCCATTCGCTGCGGACCTGGGCGTAGTCGCTGAGTGACTGGGCATCCATCAGTACTTCGTAGCGGCGCAGGTCGCGTTCCATATGCACCAGATCCTCGGTCAGTTCGCCGCTCAGTCGTGACGAGGTCGACTCCTGTTCAACTGCTGCGCGATAACGGCTGTTGAGCGAATCGAGCGCAACGAATACATACGCGTCAGCCACCAGCAAGGGCAGGGCGACCAGGATGTGGCCAAGGGTAACCAGCTGCAGGAAGGAGCGCGGGTAGCGTTTCATGAGCACTATCCTAAGTCAGGGCGTTCTTCAGCAAAAGTGTCGGGGGTGGACGACAGCTGTCATGGTCTTGGTTAAACCGGATGATCCGTGTTGCGAATTCGGCCAGGGATTCGTTTCCTACCTAGTAATCCAGACCATTGATTCAATTGCGGAGGATGATCATGAATCCAAAGAAAACGCGTTTGCGGAGCCTGCTTGGGCTTCCCATCGCCCTGGCCAGTTTTTGCGTGGCCGCCCAGACGACGCCGGCGGAACCGCCGCCTGGTCGCCTGCTCGCCTCGAACTGTTTCCAGTGCCACGGCTACAACGGCAAGTCGAGTATCGGTTTCGAGCGTCTTGTCGGTGAATCGGCCTCGGAAATCTACAACGAGCTGCGCGAAATGCGGACCAAGGTGCCGCCCAAGATGATGGATATGCACGCACGCGGTTACACCGATGCGCAACTCCGTCTGATCGCCGACTACCTGTCCAAGCAACGCTAAACGAGAACGAGGAACTTCATCATGAATCGTCGTGATTTTTTCCGGCTGGCCAGCATGGCCGGTCTTGGTGCCTCGGCAGCCTCCTGGGCAGGTCTGGCCGGAGCCGCTACGGCAACGCAACTCGGGACTGTTCCCACCAACACGGGAATTACCGGCCGTGTCGTCGTCATCGGCGGCGGCATGGGGGGCGCATCGGTCGCCAAGTATCTTCGCCTGTGGGGGGGCACCGGGGTTTCAGTCACCCTGGTCGAGCGTGACAGTGCCTACACATCGAACATCCTGAGCAATCTGGTGCTCAATGGTCAGCGCACCATTACCTCGCTGCAATACACCTACAGCAACCTGGCCAGTCGTTACGGCATTCGCCTGGTCAAGGGTGAGGTGAGCAATATCGATCCGGTTGGCCACAACGTCAGCCTGGCCGATGGCACGAAGCTGCCGTATGACCGTCTGGTGGTCGCGCCGGGTGTCGATTTCGATCTCTATCCCGGCCTCGAAACCGCCGCCGCCCAAGCCAAGGTGCCGCATGCCTGGAAGGCAGGCGTACAGACCACCCAGCTGCGCAACATGCTGGTCAACATGAAGGCCGGCCAGACCTTCGTCTTGAGCATCCCGGCCAAGCCGTACCGCTGCCCGCCGGGGCCCTACGAGCGTGCCTGCGTCGTTGCCGACTGGCTGAAGAAGAATCGCCCCGGCTCCAAGGTGATCGTCCTCGATGCCAATCCAGGCATCATTGCCGAGCCACTCGCCTTCGCCAATGCCTTCGACGTGGTGCACAAGGGGGTCATCGAATATCACCCGGGCGTCACCATCAACAGCATCGACGCCACGACGATGACGCTGAATACCAGCCTGGGCAACCTGCAGGCCAACGTAATCAATGCCATCCCGCCGCATCGTGCCGGCAAGGTTGTCGCCAGCAATGGGCTGGCCAATGTCGGTGGTCGCTGGGCCGGGGTCGATGTGCTGACCTACCAGTCCACCGCTGCCCCGGGCGTTCATGTCATTGGCGACGCGTCGGCGACGACGCAGCCCAAGGCCGGACATATCGCCAACCAGGAGGCCAAGATCTGCGCCGACGCCATTCTGCGTCTGCTCTCCGGTCGCAGCCCCGATCCGTCACCGATCACCAACTCGGCATGCTACTCGCCGATTACCTCGGATACCGCTTCTTGGCTCACCGCCATCTTCGCCTACGACCCGGTCAGCGGCACGATGCAGCCGGTGCCGGGCGCCGCCGGCGAAGCAGCAGGTCGTTCGCAGGATAACTACAAGGAAATGATCAAGTGGTTTAACACCTTGATGGAAGACTCCTTCGCCTGATCAGGGCTTCGGGTTCGCGGCCCGTTGGGTCGCGAGCCCGATTCGGACAAAGGAAATGCACCATGCTCCATAAACCTTTCGCGTTTCGTTTTTCGGCCGGCTTCACGTTGCTCGAACTGCTGGTCGTCGTCGCCATCATCGGTTTGCTGGCCGCCTACGTCGGGCCGCGCTACGTCTCGCAACTCGGCAAATCCGAAGTGACGGCAGCCAAGACGCAGGTCGAGGCCATTGCCCGGGCGCTGGAATCCTTTCGCCTCGATAACGGCGCTTATCCCAGTGCCGAGCTTGGCCTCAAGGCGCTGATCAGCCGCCCGACCAACCTGCCGCGCTGGAATGGTCCCTATTTGCAGAAGGAGGTGCCGCTCGACCCCTGGGGGCACGCCTACGTCTATCGTCCGGTCGCGGCCAATGGGCGAGATTTCGAACTGCTTTCCCTGGGGCGCGATGGCCGCCCGGGTGGTAGCGGCGATAACGCCGATATCCGTTTCTGAGCAGTCGATGAATTTCGCGATCCGAGCCATTGGCCCCCGCGGTGTGGAAAGCCTCCACATCGAAGCACCCAGCCAGGCCGAAGCCTGCCGGCTCCTGGCGGCCCGCGATCTACGTCCACTCTCCGTCAAGGCTGCGGACCAGGCCGCCTGGCGACAATGGTTCGCCAGCCGTAGCGGTTCAGTCGGTTTTGACCTGCTACTGTTCAGCCAGGAATTGCTCGCCTTGCTCGAAGCAGGCCTGACGCTGACCGAGGCGCTCGAGGCACTGCATGAAAAGGAACGCCGGCCGGGTATTGCCGACATCCTCGCCGCCCTGCGTAGCCGTCTGGGCGAGGGGCTGCGTTTCGCCGAGGCATTGGCGGCGCAACCCGATATCTTTCCGCCGCTCTACAGTGGCCTGATGCGCGCTGCCGAACGTACGGCGAGCCTGGACAACTCGCTGTCCCGTTATATCGAATACCGGGGCAGGGTTGATCTGGTCCGTCGTCACGTCACGCAGGCCATGATCTACCCGGCCATCCTGTGCGGCGTTGGCCTGTTGGTCAGTCTCTTTCTGCTTGGCTACGTCGTGCCGAGTTTTGCCAGCGTTTATCAGAACTCCGGTCGCGACATACCGTTCGCTTCGCAGGTGCTGATGCACTGGGGCCGCTTCGTGGCCGAGCACAGTCGCATGCTGGGACCGGCCGCTCTGGCAAGCGGCGTGGCGCTGGCCTGGCTACTTGGCCAGCGACAGATGCGGAGCCGTATGCGAGCCAGCCTGATTGAACGCTTTCGTCGTGTACCGCAGGTCGGCGAGCGGATGCGGACCTTCGAATTGGCCCGGCTCTATCTGGCGCTCGGTACGCTGCTGGCGGGTGGATTGCCGGTGCTCGTCGCACTGGAGCTATGCGACGGGCTAGTTTTGCCTCGTACCCGCCTGGCGCTGCAGTTGGCGGCTCGGCGCATTGGCGAAGGTCAGCCGGCTTCGACGGCATTCGACGAGGCGGGCCTGTGCACGCCGGTTGCGTTGCGTCTGATGCGTGTCGGCGAACGCACCGGACAGCTTGGCGACATGCTGGCCCGCGCCGCCCGTTTCCACGATGGCGAGATCGAGCGTTTCATCGCCCGGTTCACCCGGAGCTTCGAACCCTTGCTGATGGCTGCCATCGGCATTGTCATCGGGGCTATTGTCGTCCTGCTTTACATGCCGATCTTCGATCTGGCAGGGAGCTTCCAATGAACGCACGTCTGCCCGCCGCGCCGGTTGCCGACTATCCGGTCGCGACGCTACCCATGCTGCACGACCTGACGCCGGTCTTCGAGCGGCTGCCGCTGGCTGAGGCGATTGCCCGGCGCTGTGTGTTGTTCCGGGACAAGCTTGCGGACGACCGCTTGATCGGGGTGATTGCCGATCCGCTCGATCACAAGCTGCAACGCTGGGCCGAGGCCCGCGTCAGCGATCCGGTTATCTGGCATCTGGCCACGCCGGAAGATCTCGGCGCCTGGCTGGACAAGCAGGTCGCCGGTACCCGCCTGCTCGCCGAACCGGGAACCACGGAATCCTTCACGGCCGCCCAGGCGGGCGGCGACAAGTCCTTGTCGGTCACGCAGAGCAGCCCGCAGACCAGTCCGGTCGTCCGCCTGCTCAACGCCACCTTGCACGACGCGCTTCGTCTCGGTGCCAGCGATGTGCATCTCGAATCGACCGGCCAGGGGCTGGACATCCGCTACCGGATCGACGGCGTGCTTGAGCACATTCGCGGCGTCCGCGGATCCGATGTGGCGCCGCAGGTCATTTCCAGACTCAAGGTGCTGGCCGAGCTGGATATCGCCGAAACACGGGTGCCGCAGGATGGTCGCCTGGCGGTTCGCCTCGGTGACGGACAACGCCGCATCGATTTGCGCGTTTCGATCATGCCGAGCCTGCATGGCGAAGACGGCGTTCTACGCATTCTCGACAAAAGTCGGCTGATGCAGGGCGGGCAGGCCCTGACGCTGGACGGACTCGGCTTTGCCGCGGATGATCTGGTCCGCCTGCGCGATCTCGTCGCCCAGCCTTACGGCATGTTGCTGGCCAGCGGCCCGACCGGTAGCGGCAAGACCACATCGCTCTATGCGCTGCTGTCGGAAATCCATGATGGTCGCGAAAAAATCATCACCATCGAGGATCCGGTCGAATACCAGTTGCCGGGCATTTTGCAGATTCCGGTCAACGAGAAGAAGGGGCTGAGCTTCGCCCGTGGCCTGCGCTCGATACTGCGCCACGATCCGGACACCATCATGGTCGGCGAAATCCGTGATCGGGAAACGGCGGAAATCGCCATCCAGTCGGCATTGACCGGTCACCGTGTGCTGTCCACCCTGCATGCCAACCATGTTTTCGATGTCTTTAGCCGTTTCGCTCATATGGGCATCGATCCCTATCTGCTGACATCGGCGATCGGTGGCGTCTTTGCCCAACGGCTGGTGCGCAATTTGTGTCCGCTCTGTGCCCGGCCTTATGCGCCAGGCAGGCAGGAAATCGATGCTTTTCAACTTTCCGGCGACGGGATGCAACACGGCTTCAAGAAGGCCGTCGGTTGCGAATCCTGTCGCGGTACCGGCTATCAGGGACGCAGTGCCATTGTCGAGATCCTGGCCCTCGACGACGCACTGCGTACCCTGATAGCCCAACGGGCGCCGCTCAACGAGATTCACAGTGCCGCCCGTCGTCTCGGTATGCACAATCTGCGCGATGCGGCGATTGCCCTGGCGCGTGAAGGGGTGACGACGCTTGAGGAGGTGCGCCGTGTCACGGCTCGCCATTAAGCGATTCTGGTCAGCCGAGCCGATCTGCCTCGACGTCGGGTGTAAACGCGTGCTTGTTCGGCAAGGGAAGTCGACCGAGCGACGAGCCTTGCCGGTGCCGCTCAAGGCGGGTATTCCTTCCGCGGAGGCCTTGGCCGGGATGCGGCGCTGTCTGGAAGACTTGCTCGCTGCCTTGCCACCCGGCCAGCGCCGGCTCGATGTCACGGTCAGCGATGCGCTGGCACGGAGCTGGATCGTCGAGCGGGTTCCCGGTCTGTCCACACCACAGGAAGTTGCCGCACTGGCCGAAAGCCAGATGCAGGACATCTACGGCGACTCGATGGAGGCTGCGGGTCTGTGGACTGTTCGGGTCGATGCCACCCCCTTTGCCGAGCAGTGGCCGGCCATCGCCTTGCCCAAGGCGCTACTCGAACTGCTGTTCGAGTTGGCGGCGGGCAAGGCTTGGTCGGTTGGGCAGGTCACGACCCGCTTTGTGGCGGGGGTCAATGCCCGGCACGGCAACCCCTTCCGTCGGCCCGGAGCCGAGGTGTTCTCCTTGGAGTCCAGTGACGGGCTGACCATCGCCGTTCGCGACACATCCCAATGGCGCGCCCTGCGCACGCATCCGCCGCTGGCGCTGCTCGGTACCGAACTGTCCGCCATGTTGCGTCGCGATTGTCTGGCGGCAGGCCTGCAGGCTGAGAACTGCCGCCACGAGAAGCTGACTCGCAAGGTATCGAATGGCAAGGATCTGCGCCTCGATTTTGCCCCGGCCCGCCGCGAGTCATCGTTCCGTGTCGGACTCGGTTCGGCCATGCTGGCCTTGGTGGTGGCAGCAAGCTGGAGCCTGACCGGCGATACCGAGGCCGGTCCGCCACCGTATCAGGCTGCGCTGCCGAGCGTCGAAGAAATACGGGCGATCAACGCAGCAGTCGATGAACTCAATTTCCCCTGGGGGCAGGTACTCGGCCTGGTCGAGTCCCGCATCGACGGCAGCCAGCGCATTACCCGTTTCGAGGCCGATGCCAGGGCAGGGCGCCTGAGTTTTCAGGGCGAGGCACGTGACAGTAGCGCCGTGCTGATGCTGCCCGCTCGTCTGCAGGCCGACGCACTGGTTGCCGAGGCGCGCGTTCTCAGCCAGGGACCAGCCAATCCTGCCGAAAACGGAGGGTTTCCCATTCGTTTCACCCTCGAGGTGAGTTTGCAAGGCGGTTCGGGAGAGTAGCCATGAAGTCGCTGACTTGGCTTGATCTTCGCCTGATGTTTGGCCGGCAGCCTGCCCTGGCCGCGTTGCTCGGCATCATCGTGGCCTTGAGTGGCGTCTTGCTGGCGCATCCGCCGCAAACGCAGGAGGCGAACCTGTCGCTGGCCGTCGATCCGGTCCGCATCATTGCTGCACAGCGTAGTTTTCGCGGCACCCTGATTGCGCCCGCTGCGCTGGCAGGGGCGCAGCAGGCCGTACTTGAATTGGCGGCCACGTATCGACTGACCGTCGGGCCGGTGGATTACGCGCAGGAGGTCGATTCCGCCGGGAATTTCAAAACTGCCAGCATGCGCCTGCCGGTCTCGGGCAGCTATGCCGACATTCGCCATTTTGTCGATGCTGCCCTGAGTGCGCAGCCAGCCATGTCGATCCGTCATTTGAGCCTGCAGCGCGAGGCGACCGATGGCACGGTCGCGCTCAGTGCGACATTGTCCGTGCAATTCCTGGTGGGGGAGGCGATCCGATGAATTCACCGATATTCCTTCTCGGCGTCGGCGCATTGGCGCTCGTGTTCATGGTCGCGAGCGGTCGGCCGGTTGTGGCCGGAACCGAGGCCCCGGCCGGCATGGATGGCGCTTACATGCCGGCCATTCATACCTTGCAGCGTTCTGTCCGGACTACAACGACGCCGGGCGAAGCGCCGATCCGCGATCCTTTCGCCAGCGAAAACCCGCTGCCCGCCATGGCCTTGGAACAGCAGGCAGGTTCGCCGCCCGTTCCGGTACAGGTCTCGGTGCCCGTGTTCCCCGATTTTCGCGTCCTCGGCAAGCAACAGGATGATGAGGGTTGGGCGGTGTTTATCGGGGAGTCCGGAAAACAGGGGCAGGTTTGGGTCGTCCGCCAGGGCGAATCCTTCAACGAGCGCTTCAAGGTCAGCAAGCTGGCCCCGCCCGTCCTGGTCATCAAGAGTACCCGTGGCCGGCAGAGCCGGACTTTCGACATCGGCAAAGACGAAGATACCGAAGAATGAGAAGACATCCCGCCAAATCAATGATGCGCATGTGGCTGTCCGGCCTGATGTTGGCCATGTTGCTCGGCGGCTGCGCCAGCCCATCGCCGATCCCCCCCGAGGGGCAGGCGCTGCTCGCCCGGGGGCAGTTGGAGGAAGCGTTGATCCGCATGGAAAGCGCCTTGCGCGACAATCCGAACAACGCCGAACTACGTCTCGCCGTGGCGCAAATCCGCGAAAGGATCATGGCGCGGCAGTTGCAGCAATTGCAGGCAGAGAGCGAACAGCGGGAGCTTGCCCGGCGCCAGCAGGCCGAGGGTGCGCCTGTCGCTGTTGAAAAGCCGCCCCGGGGTGGTCTGGACAAGCCGATCAATGTCGACTTCAAGGAGGCCACCCTGAATCAGGTCTGTCAGGTGCTGTTCCGAACCGCTGGCCTGAATTTCGTCTTCGATAAGGAGGTGCGCACCGACCAGACGATCAGCATCGCGATGCGCCGGACTCCGGTGCGCGAAGTGCTGGCGCTGATCCTGCGCTCGCAGCAGCTGGAGCAGCACTACATCAACGCCGATACCGTGATGATCTACCCCAACACCCCCGGCAAGGCCCGAGAATACCAACCGCTGAGCGTACGCAGTTTCTATCTGACCAATATCGATGCCAAATCGGCAGCCGCAACCTTGCGTACCATCCTGAAGGCGCGCGATCTGGTTGCCGATGAAAAGCAGAACGTCGTGGTCATGCGTGATACCCCGGAAGCTATCCGGATGGCGGAAAAACTGCTTGCCGTGCACGACAAGCCCGAACCCGAGGTCATGCTCGAGGTTGAGGTGCTGGAAGTTAAACGCAGCCGCCTGCAGGAGCTGGGCCTGCTCTGGCCGAGTTCGCTGATGCTTTCGCCGCTGGCCTCGACGAGCGGTGGCGCGCTGTCCCTGAAGGATTTGATCGCTTCCCCCAAATCGAGCATGGCAGCCAGCTTCCCAAGCTTCGGCATCAACGCCCGGGCGGAGAACGGCGATACCAACCTGCTGGCCAATCCGCGTATCCGGACCCGCAACCGGGAAATTGCCAAGATCATGATCGGAGACCGCGTGCCGAATATCACGACCACCTCGACAGCCACCGGCTTCGTTGCCGAATCGGTCCAGTACATCGATGTCGGCCTGAAGCTGGATGTGCAACCGACCATCTACCTCGACAACGAAGTGGCGATACGTATCTCGTTGGAGGTGAGCAACATCGTCAACCAGACTCAAACCAAATCCGGCACACTGGCCTACCAGATCGGTACCCGTAATGCCTCGACCGTGCTCCGCCTGAAGGATGGAGAGAACCAGGTGTTGGCCGGCCTGATCAGCGATGAGGAGCGCGCCAGCGGGGCAAGGGTTCCGGGGCTAGGAGATTTGCCGATGCTCGGCCGCCTGTTTGGTTCGAAGCGTGACGAAGGGCAGAAAACCGAACTGGTGCTCTCCATCACGCCGCGTCTGGTTCGCAACAATCGCCGGCCGGGCATCGAACAGAGCGAATTCAGCATCGGGCCGGAAGCGGCTTTGCGCCCGCTGGCCCAGGACATGTCCTATTTCACCGAAGCCGTGCCGGCCACCACGCCACCGACCATCCCGGCGCCTGGAGTTGTGCAGTGAAATCACGCCTTGGCTTCACGCTGATCGAAATGATGGTGACGCTGGCCATCATCGGCGTGCTGGCCGCGCTGGTTGTTCCCGTCGCCCAGATCAGCGTGCAGCGAGCCAGGGAGCAGGAATTGCGCTCGGCATTGCGCGAAATCCGCCAGGCCATCGATGCCTACAAACGGGCCAGCGACGAAGGTCGGCTTCCGCGCGACGCTGATTCGAATGGTTATCCAGCCTCATTGCAGGTTCTGGTAGACGGGGTAAGCGATGCGAAACATCCGAAGCGACAGAAAGTCCGCTTCTTGCGGCGCTTGCCGAGAGACCCGCTGCACCCCGATGCCAGCCTTGATCCGGCCCAGACCTGGGGTTTGCGCAGCTATGCCAGCGAGGCCGCTGAGCCGAGGGAGGGACGCGACGTCTATGATGTTTACTCCCGTTCGCCGCAAATCGGTCTGAACGGCGTTCCCTACCGGGTCTGGTGATGGCGCGCGGCTTCACGCTGATCGAACTGCTGGTCGTGCTGGCCATCGTCGCCTTGCTGTCGGCCATTTCCCTGCCGCGCTATATCCAGTATGTAGAGCGCAACCGGGAAGCAGTCCTCGCCGAGAACCTGCGCTTGACCCGTGATGCGCTCGAGCAGTTTCATGCCGATCGCGGGCGCTATCCGGAGGCGCTTGAAGAGTTGGTCATCCGGCGCTATCTCAAAGCCTTGCCGGTCGATCCCATGCTCGAAAGCACCCAGCACTGGCGCATCAGCGAGCCTTTGCCGCCGGCCGAGGGCAAGGTTGGCGATATCCACAGCAGTGCGCCGGGCATCGGCCGGAACGGCCGGCGTTACTCGGCTTGGTAGTGGCGATGGCTGCAGTCAACCGCCAGTTCGGCATGATCTACCTTGCCATGTTGCTCGCCATTGCCTTGATCGGCGGTGTTTCGGCCGTTGGCCTCAAGGTGGCACAGACGATCCAGGCACGCCAGGCCGAAGCAGAGTTGCTGGCCATCGGTCTGGAGTTTCGCAATGCGCTGCAGTCTTATGCCGAAGCGACGCCCAACGGCCTTCCCACGGCCCCGGAGTCGCTCGCCGAATTGCTGAAAGATCCTCGTTATCCCGGTGTTCGGCGACATTTGCGACGCATCTATAACGATCCGCTAACAGGTCAAGCCGACTGGGGAATCGTGCGTGGTCCGGATAGGCGTATCGCAGGAATACACAGCCTGAGCACGGGGCCTACGATCAAGCGCGAAGGCTTTGCTACTGAGCTTGCCTCGCTGGCTGGCAAGCTCAGTCATGATCAGTGGTTGTTTTCAATCGCCGACATTCCTCCTGCAACAGGAGCAAAGATCGACAGGAAATGATGTCCGCCGCCGCCGATGCCTGTTCAGTTGCTGAACGTCGTATTTGCGACACCGCCGCTCAGGCAGGCAAAGCGCGACGACAGGTCGCCGGGCAGTTGCCAGCCGAAGAGCAGTTCCTCGGCATCGGCCAGCGGCGCGCCGGAGCAGAGGATTTGTTCGGAGAGACTGGCAAAGGCGGCAAGGCGTAGCCAGAATCGGGTTTCTTCGTTGAGTCGGTAGTTCATGCTGTTCTCCCGGTATATTTCCTGGATGTACCGGTTGTCGTGCAAATTTCGTTCCATCCGCAGATGGGGTTTCGGTGCTGGTTTGCCGTGATGGCAGCACGTTGGCGGTGCGCCGATGGCACCGGCTTGGGGCGGAAGATGGTTTGCAGCCAGCTAGCCAGGCTGGCTGCGTTTGCCGACTCATGGGAACCACTGCGCAATCCGCTCGTCCACAACATGCGGCAGGCGACGATCGGAGGGACCGGTCGAGTGCCGACGCCAGCGAAAGGTTAATCATGTCACCCCGACGACTTATTCAAGGACTTATCTTGGGCCTCACTACCAGTTTCCTGGTCGGCGCCTGTGCCGACGACAAGAACGCCAGCAAGACGGCGACCAACACCGACAGCATCGTGCTCGGCATGGGCTGCTTCTGGGGCGCCGAGAAGCGCATGGCAGCGATTCCCGGCGTGCTCGATGTCGAAAGCGGCTACGCCAACGGCGAGATCGCCGGCACCTACGAGGCCGTGCTGGCGCACGAGAAGGCCTTGCGCGCCGGGCGGGCCAGCCAGCGCAACCATGCCGAGGTGGTCAAGGTCACCTTCAACCCGGCCAAGGTCGATCTGGAAAAGGTTCTGATCCAGTTCTGGGAAAGCCATAATCCGACCCAGGGCGACCGCCAGGGGAACGATGTCGGCACCAACTACCGTAGCGCGGTCTATACCCACAGCGACGCCCAGCAGGCGCTGGCCGTGAAAACCCGCGATGCCTATCAGAGCGCGCTGACGGCCGCCGGTTACGGCCGGATCACCACCGAGATCGCGCCGCTGAAGAAGTACTACAAGGCCGAGGAATACCACCAGGATTACCTGGTCAAGAACCCCGACGGTTACTGCGGCCTGGGCGGCACCGGCGTCAAATACCCGGTGGCCGGTGCAGCGGCGACGCCGATGCCGCCGGCCGCGACCAAGGCGCCGCGCCTCGATGCCAAGGCCTTGAATTTTGACCGGCAACTGATCGTTTTCGAAGGCGAGGATTGCGCCTACTGCCGCAAATTCAAGGCCGACGTGCTCGATCACTGGAAGTCGCCGGTGCCGGTCGTCCGCACGCTGAACCCTGAGCCGCCGGTGGGCTGGACGCTGGAAAAGGCCTTGTTCGCGACGCCGACCATGGTGCTCTTCGAAAAGGGCAAGGAAGTCTCGCGCTATACCGGCTACAGCGGCGAAGCGCCGCGTTTCTGGAAATGGCTGGGCTTCCATCTGCTGACGCCTGAACAACAGCGCATCGCCTTCGAACAAGGCACCGAGCGGCCGGGTACCGGCTCGAATCTCGATGAAAAGCGTCCCGGGACCTTTGTCGACCCGATCAGTGGCGTTGCCTTGTTCCGCAGCGATACCAAGTTCGAAAGCGGTACCGGCTGGCCCAGTTTCTTCAACCCCTTGCCTGGGTCGGTGACGCTGCATGAGGATGTCAGCCATGGCATGCGGCGGGTCGAAGTGCGCAGCGCCAGTTCGGGCATCCACCTCGGCCACGTTTTCGACGATGGCCCGCCGCCGACTGGCAAGCGCTATTGCATCAACGGCAACGTACTGAAGTTCGTACCGGACAAAACCAAGTAGATCGCTTGGCGGGGCGGTCGGCCGCCCCGGAACGGCTTGGTGACAGAGGCTTGTCGAGACGATCATTACTTTTGTAATAGAATTTTGCGGTAGCTACGTTGCCGTCACGATTACAAGGGTCAAGCATGCCGTCCGCCGATCAACTTAAACAGGTCATCCGGATCCACACCGAGATCGCTCGTTTGGGCCTGGGGCTGGGTGACATCATGGCATTCGTCGTCGAGCAGACACCCGCCCTGATCGGTGCCGACGGTGCCGTGGTCGAGCTGGCCGAGGGGGACGAGATGGTCTATCGGGCAGCGGCCGGAATCGCGCAGGGGCAGATCGGCTTGCGCTTGAAGATCGATGGCAGCCTTTCCGGACTCTGCGTGCGTGGTGGGGAGATCCTCCATTGCCCGGATTCGGAGACTGATCCTCGCGTCGATCGGCAGGCTTGCCAGCAAGTCGGGCTACGCTCGATGCTGGTTGTCCCCTTGACGCACAAAGGTGTCACGGTCGGCGTGTTGAAAGCAATTTCGCAGCAGGCGAACCATTTCACCCCGGTCGACGCGAGCTTGCTCGGCATGCTGTCCGACGTGATCGGGGCGGCCATGTACAACTCGGTACGCTATGACCTCGATGAGCTTTTTCACAAGGCGACCCATGACGGCATGACCGGCCTGGCCAACCGTGCCTTGTTCATGGACCGCCTGCGCGGCAGCATTGCGCAGGGGCAGCGGGAACATCGTCCGGTCGGCGTGTTGATCATCGACATGGATGGCCTGAAGCAGATCAACGATTCCTGCGGCCACCGCGCCGGCGATGCAGTGATTGTCGAATTCGCGCAGCGGGTGAAAGTTGCGGCGCGCAGTTCGGATACCGTGGCGCGATTGGGGGGCGACGAATTCGGCGTCTTGCTGACGCCGGTCGAAGAACCGGAGGATGTCGAAGCGGCGGTCGATCGTATCGGTCGTCAGATCGATGCGCCTTTTGCCTTCGAGGGCCGGGAGTATGCCTTGCGGGCCAGTATCGGTGCGGCAATCAGTCCGCAGGACAGCCGCGAGATGGACGAGCTGCTGGAGCTTGCCGATCAGCGGATGTATGCGCGCAAAAGCTTGCGGCGCGGTGCGTTGTCGGTCGACTAGCTGTGTAACCTCAGCAGTTTGTTCGGCGCAGCGAGGCGAGAGATTGGCGGCTGGTATTGATGGCTGGCTTGCGGTCCGGGCAGGACAAGGCGAAATGAAAAAGCGGGCCGGGTGAATTCCCGGCCCGCTTTGCTTTCCGTGACGTGGGCTGGCTCAGAAGGCCTTGTTGATACTGACGAAGAACTTGCTGCGGGCGATGTCGGAGGCCGAGGTGCCGTTGGCCAGGCTCAGGAAGTTCTTGTAGGCGTTCGGTTGGCTCGATACCGAGTAACTGGCGCCGACCGTCCAGCCCTCGGCAAAGGCCTTGCTGACCCCGGCCTTGAAGTAGGTGATGTCGAGGCCTTTCGAGTTGCGGATCATTTGGCGCCCGAGCTGGCCGTTGACCGTCCAGCCTTCGGCCACTTCATAGGCGGCATTGAGTTCGGCGAAGGGCGAGTAGCGCGTGCTGCCGGTGACGCCGGCACTCAGGTCGCCGGCGAAGCCGCCATTGACCGGTGAATTGTTGGTGCTCCAGCCGAAATACTCGGTCAGCGTCGTGCCGGTCTTCAAGGTCAGCCATTCGTAATTCAGTGCCACCGAGGCTTCCAGCGTGTTCAGGCTGTTCTTGTCGTTGAAGCCGGCGAACACGGAGTCGCTCCAGTTGGCACCGGGATAGGTGTAGTAGATCAGGCCGAGGTCGTAGCCGACGGTGTCGGCGATCTTGCCGCGATAGCCGCCGTAGAGGTCGATCTCGACCGTGGCGCCAGGCAGCCAGCGGTCGGAGACGTTCGATGCGGCGACGCCGGCATAGGCACCGGAGACATGGTCGGCTTCGGCGCTGATCTGCAGGGCGGGCTTGCCCCAGGTCTGCGACTGGCCGCGGAAAATGTAGTCGCTGACCACGCCGACATTGACCGGGAAGGTCCAGGTTGCGTCGCCATCGGCCAGGGCCGGGGCGGAAACGGTGCCGAGGCCGGCGGCGGCGAAGGCGAGCAGGATGGCAGCGCGCAGCTTGTGGGAAGAGGATGTCATGCAGGGATCTCCAGGCGATTCAAGGTTGGGGGAAAGGGGGTGGCGGTTTCCGGCGCGGCGAGTACCGGGGCGTCGCTGTCGTCCTTGAGATCGACACCGGTGCGGCCGAGGCGGCGCGCGCCGTCGATCAGGAAGGCGAGCTTGCGTGCCGCTTCGGCGTAGGGCAGGCCTTCAGGTCGGACGTTCGAGATGCAGTTGCGCTGCGCATCGTTGAGGCCAGGGCGCGGCCCGGCCGTCAGGTAGAGGCCGAGACTGTCGGGCGAAGACAGGCCGGGTCGCTCGCCGATCAGCACGACAACCTGATCTGCACCTAGCGCATGGCCGATCTCGTCGCCGAGCGCGACGCGCGCCTGGGTGGCGATGACCAGCGGCTGCGTGCTCAGGTCGGGGATGTGCGCGCGCAATGCGGCTAGAAATGCCCGCGTGTGGCTACTGGTTGCCAGCGAGGACAAACCGTCGGCGACGACGATGGCCAGGCGCGGCCGGGTCGGCCACAGGTTTTTGCCGTTGTCGGCAAGTCGACCGCTAGAGGCCGGATCAAGCCGGCGCCCGTAATCGGGACGTCGCAAATAGGTGGCGCGGTC
This sequence comes from Rhodocyclales bacterium GT-UBC, assembly GCA_003583745.1. Classification (GTDB taxonomy): domain Bacteria; phylum Pseudomonadota; class Gammaproteobacteria; order Burkholderiales; family Rhodocyclaceae; genus Azonexus. The sequence continues at coordinate 97,946 of QXPY01000001.1, forward strand.
GGCGGCCTGGCTGTGTACGGCCAGAGTCTTGAAGCCGTCGGCCTGCAATTCGTTGGCGAGCAGATCGACGTCGAGCGCCGTATGCACCGCGTCGCGCGCCTGCGCATGCGCCGTGCCGAAGCGCAGCACTTCGCGCATCGGCAGGCTGACGCCGGCGCGGCCGAGGGCGACGCGGGCGCGCGTCAGGCCTTGCAGTTGCTGCCATGGGTCGGGCGTCAGGATAGCGGGTTTCTGGCTCATGGCGTCTCCTGAATGCTTTCGGCCAGCCCGAGCAGCGGGTACTGGCTGTTCTGGGCGAGCAGTTCGCCGCGGTAATCGGTGATGCGCATTTTCTCCAGCCATTCCTCGAATTCCGGCGCCCGCCGGCGGTCGAGCACGCGGCGCAGGTAGAGCGCGTCGTGGAAGGAGGTGCTCTGGTAATTGAGCATGATGTCGTCGGCGCCGGGCACGCCGATGATGAAGTTGATGCCGGCGACGCCGAGCAGTGTCAGCAGGGTGTCCATGTCGTCCTGGTCGGCTTCGGCATGGTTGGTGTAGCAGATGTCGCAGCCCATCGGCAGACCGAGCAATTTGCCGCAGAAATGGTCCTCGAGGCCGGCGCGGATGATCTGCTTGCCGTCGTAGAGGTATTCCGGGCCGATGAAGCCAACCACGGTATTGACCAGCAGCGGCTGGTAGCGCCGGGCCAGGCCGTAGGCGCGCGCCTCGATGGTCTGCTGGTCGACGCCGTGGTGGGCGTTGGCCGACAGGGCGCTGCCCTGGCCGGTTTCGAAATACATCACGTTGTTGCCGAGCGTGCCGCGCCCGAGTTCGCGCGCCGCCGCGTTGGCCTCGTCGAGCAGCGCGGCGGAGACGCCGAAACTGCTGTTGACGCCCTCGCTGCCGCCGATCGATTGGAAGACCAGATCGACCGGCGCGCCCTGGTCGATGGCGCGCAGCGTGTTGGTGACATGGGTCAGAATGCAGCTTTGTGTCGGCACCGCGTACTGCTCGCGGAAATCGTCGATCAGGCGGAGCAGGGCGGTGATCGCCGGCAGGCTGTCGGTGGCAGGGTTGATGCCGATCACCGCGTCGCCGGCGCCGTAGAGCAGGCCGTCGAGCATCGAGGCGGTGATGCCGCGCGGATCGTCAGTCGGATGGTTGGGTTGCAGGCGCACGGCGAGCCGGCCGGGCAGGCCGAGGGTGTTGCGGAAACGGGTGACGACCGAGCACTTGGCGGCGACCAGGATCAGGTCCTGGTTGCGCATCAGCTTGCTCACCGCGGCCACCATCTCCGGCGTCAGGCCGGGGGCCAGCGCGGCCAGGCTGGCCGTGTCGGCGGCGTCGGAAAGCAGCCAGTCGCGGAATTCGCCGACGGTCAGCCCGGCCACCGGCAGGAAGGCGCCGGCGGCGTGGCTGTCGAGGATGATGCGGGTGACTTCGTCGTCTTCGTAGGGAATCACCGCCTCGTTGAGAAAGTGGGCGAGCGGGATGTCGGCGAGCACGAGGCGCGCCGCCATCCGTTCTTCTTCGCTGGCGGCGGCGACGCCGGCCAGCATGTCGCCGGAGCGGGCCGGGCTGGCCTTGGCCAGCACCGCCTTGAGGTCTGGGAAGACATGGCGGTGCAGGCCGAGGGTGCAGGCGTGGATCATGATGCGTTTCCTGGCGTTCGCTTACTCGGCCTCGACGGCCAGTTCAGCGAAAGGGAGGGCGGCACGCTGGGCGTGGGTGATCCGGAAGTAGCCGTAGCCGACGGCAAGGATCAGCACGAAGAGGCCGGCCAGGGTCGGGTTGAACCAGGCCACGGTGCCCAGGCAGACCAGGGCGCCGGCCAGCGCGATGGCCGGGAACACCGGGTAGAACGGCACCTTGTACGGACGGGCGAGACGCGGTTCAGTGCGGCGCAGCTTGAACAGCGCGGCCATGCTCAGGGCGTACATGAGCAGGGCGCCGAACACCGACATGGTGACGATGTTGGCGGTCAGGCTCTGGCCGCCGAAGGACAGCACTTCGTCGCTGAAGATGGCGGCGATACCGATCAGGCCGCCGGCGATGATGGCGCGGTGCGGCGTCTTGAAGCGCGGGTGGATCTTGCCGAGCCAGCCCGGCAGGTAGCCGGCGCGGGCCTGGGCGTAGATCTGGCGCGAGTAGCCGAGGATGATGCCGTGGAAGGAAGCGACCAGACCGAATAGGCCGAGCCAGACCAGCATGTGCAGCCAGCCGCTCGATTCGCCGACGATGGTCTTCATCGCCTGCGGCAGCGGGTCGTTGATGTTGGCCAGCTTGGTCCAGTCACCGACGCCGCCGGCAAAGACCATGACGCCGATGGCGAGCACGACCAGGGTGAGGATGCCGGTGGTGTAGGCGATCGGGATCGAACGCTTGGGATCGCGCGCTTCCTCGGCGGCCATGGCGACGCCTTCGATGGCGAGGAAGAACCAGATGGCGAATGGAATGGCGGCGAAGATGCCGGACAGCGAGGCGAGCGAGAAGTGGTCGGCACCGCTCCAGCCGCCGGCCGTGAAGTTGGCGAGCGAGAAGCCCGGCGCGACGACGCCCATGAAGACGAGCAGTTCGAAGATGGCGAGGATGGTGACGAACAGTTCGAAAGTCGCGGCGATGGTCACGCCGACGATGTTGAGGCCCATGAACACGACGTAGGCGCCAGTGGCCGCGATCTTGGGATCGAGCGCCGGGAACTGCACGTTGAGATAGGCGCCGATGGCGAGCGCGATGGCGGGCGGGGCGAAGATGAATTCGATCAGCGTCGCCATGCCGGCCAGGTAGCCGCCGGTTTCACCGAAGGCATGGTAGCTGTAGGCGAAGGGGCCGCCGGCGTGCGGGATGCTGGCGGTCAGCTCGGTGAAGCTGAAGATGAAGGTGCCGTACATGATGGCGACCATGATCGTGGTGACCAGGAAACCGAGGGTGCCGGCCGTGGCCCAGCCGAAACTCCAGCCGAAGTACTCGCCGGAAATCACCAGGCCGACGGCGATGCCCCACAGCTGCCAGGTGCCGAGGCTGGCCGAGAGGCCATGCGCCGAATGGGAAGGGGTAGTCATGATGTGCTCCGAAAAATGTTGGTGACTGCATCTTCGAACAGGCGGCGGGACGACACATATCAAGAATCAGCACCGCAATATCAAAAATCGGCACAAGTTCAGGTGTTGCACCCGGGTAGTGCGGCGAAATCCACGAATGCACCATCGCGGGCCGTGTTTTCAGGCGTTTTCGGCTGGCTTTTTGGCATGGGCTGCGTTCGCCGAGCCTCATGGCAGCAGCCTGGCAAGAAACAAACCATACATTTCAGGCTGCTTGGTACGAGGATTGCTGGCTTCAATGCCGATTCCACTTGCCGAAAGCCGAAATGAGCGCCTTCTCCGCCTCGTCCAACGCATGTTCCAGGCCAGTCCGCCGCGTGATTCGGGCCCGGGATGCCGATGAGCATGCGCGCAACCTGTCCCAGTGGGACCAGCGCTACGACCAGTTGTCGTCCGGTGCCTTTGTCGGCGAGGTCACCGAGTTGTGGCTGCCCAATAGCCAGGTGTTCGTCGAGCGGGCCAATCAGCAATTGCGGCAGACCTGCGCCGCGTGGTCGCGCTCGGTGTGGTTCGGCATTCCCGATATGGCCGACGGCTTGATGGCGATGGGGAGCAAGTCGCTATCGTCGCGGGCGGTCTGTATTCGCGATGGCGGTGCCGAGTTCGATCTGCTGACGGCGCCCGACTTCAATCTTTTTGGTGTCGTGGTTGATCGGGAGCGCTTCGCGCTTTATCTTGACCAGACCTTGCATCTCGATCTTGATCGCCTCTTGCAGCAAGGGGATGTGCGTGACCTGGCGCCGGGGCGCAAGGAGCATGTCTGCCGCAAGCTGGCCAACATCCTTGATGACGCCAGTGCCAGCGAAGGCGATGGCGAAAGTGCGCTCGACCTGCAGGCCAGGATTTTTGAAGCGCTGGCCGGCATGCTGGCGTGTAATGAGTCGCAGCCGGCGGCCAGCAACCGGACGCGCCACCAATACCAGCAGGTGGTGGACAAGGTACGCCGGCGTGTCCTGGACAAGCCCGAGGCACCGCCGAGCATTGCCGAATTATGCGATGCCTTCCATATCAGCCGCCGGGCGCTGCAGAACTGCTTCGAGGATATGACCGGCCTGCCGCCGCTCAGCTATGTCCGCAGCTTGCGTCTGAACGAGGTGCGTCGCCGCTTGCGTAGCGACTCGACCCGCCCGATTTCAAGTATCGCCTACGACTGGGGGTTTTCGCACCTGAGTCAGTTTGCGCTGGATTACCGCCGTTTGTTCGGCGAGCTTCCATCCGAGACGGCGCGTCGTTGAGTCATCCCCGGATTGGCCAACGCAATCCGCTTGTACGGGGGGCCGTAGATCCGGGGATGCAAGGGTTCAGCGAGCCTTGATTGCCTGTTCTTCCTTCAGGGCGGCCTTGAGGTCGGCAATCAGGTCGTTGATGTCGCGTTGCGCATCATAAAACTCGAGTTCGCCGTCATCGGTTTCCAGCACGACATTCGGTTCGTCGCCGTAGAGCGGCACCTGGATATGCACGCCCTTGGTGAACATGATCATGCCGTCTTCCTTTTTCGAAGGCTCGCTGAGGGCGACGGGCGTATAGCCGAGTTTGTTGAGTTTTTCAGCCAGGGCTTGAGCGTTCATGGTGATCCTTTGGTTCAAGAGGGGGCGACGGATGGGCGCCAAGGCGGCACAGCCTCGTGCTGTGCCGTCGGGGTTCGGAGAGGTTGGCTGGTGCTGCTTACTTCTGAGCGGCAAACCAGACGAAGGCTTGGACGTCGATCATGTCGCGCGGCATCCAGCCTTCTTCGAGCAGGTTGGTCCGAGCATAGCTGTAGAGACGCAGCACGGCGTCGTAGGTCTTCCAGTTCGGCTCGGCCTTGTAGTTGATCCGCCAGCACAGGGCCTTGGCGGCATTCTGGATGGCCGCAGGCTTGATGAAGGCCGACTGCTGCGGATTGCGGATGAAGCTGAACAGGGTGGCGAAGGGCCATTTGTTCAACTCCAGGATGCTCAGCGTGCGCAGGAAGTGCTTGAAGCGGGCTTCTTCGGGTTCGCTGCCGTAAAGCAGCTTTTGCAGCGCAATGGCAAACAGTTTCTGGCAGGCCGGCAGTTCCAGCGTGTCATGCAGGGCTTTGCGTTCGCTCTTGGTGAGCAGCGTGGTGCTCGATTCGATATGGCGGGCACGGTCGCAGACGCCGGCGAAGTCGCTGTCCTCGATCAAGCGGGCGAATTCGTCCTCGCTGAGCAGTTGGGTGCAGAATTTGTGGCCGCGCAGGTTGGCGTCGCGGTGCTGCTTGATAAAGCCGGCATCTTCGAAACCGTCGGGGAAGGCAGCGGAAAAACGTTCGATGACCATCGGAATGGTCAGGTATTCGGTCGCGCCCAGTTCGCTGGTCTCGATCAGGTTGTCGAGCAGGCGATGCTTGGAGGCCACGCCTTCCGCCTTTTCAAGCTCGATGAACGTGCGCGACAGGCGCTTGCGCCCGGCTCCGACAAAAAACACATCGAGGTTGTCGGGGGTTGCGCTGAGCACCTTTCCCAGTCCCCATTCTTTCTGGTTGGGGTGTGTTACGCGATCGCCGGAAGTTAGGGTACTCATCTTGCTCTCCGTTTCTGTTACCGGAAAAAGCGATCAATTTTATCACGGACGTCGCCATGCCGCCCGTTCGTGCAATATTTTGTGCGGCAACCCTGGCTTGCCCGGGGCTGTGGAAAATGTCCGGCGTTTGATGGAAGAGGGTGGGCAAGGCATTGTTTCTTGGCGTAAAATATCGCCCCTTTGTTTAAATTGTTTGTTTTTTGATCAGTTTTTCGCGTTTTGCCGGTTTTTTCGCGAAAAGCGGGTTGAACCAATCCGCCGCCGGTCGGTCTTTCCCCTGGGAGCAAGTCGTGCGCGATTCGATGTCGCCGCTGCCTTTCCTTGATTGATCGGTCATTCCGATTGCCCACCACGAGTCATCCATGCCTGAATCCAGTCTTCATTCCGTCAAACCCAAACTGCCGTACTGGGCGGAGTCCGGCGATCTGGAGGGCTGGATTCATGCGACCGATACCTGCGCAATCCACGACGGACCGGGCATGCGCTACGCCCTGACCCTGGCCGGCTGCCCCTTGCGTTGCCAGTATTGCCAGGTGCCGGATACCTGGGATTATCGCGACGGGGCGCCGGCCTTGGTGACCGATGTGCTGGCCGATATTTCGCGCCATAAAGCCTTGTTGCGCGGCCGGGGCGGGGTCACCCTGGGCGGTGGTGAGCCCTTGATGCAGGCGCGTTTCTGCAAGGCCGTCCTGCAGGGCTGCAAGGCCATGGGCCTGCATACCGCAATCGATACCTCGGGATATTTCGGCGATTTCGCGGACGATGAACTGCTCGATAGCGTTGATCTCGTCCTGCTCGATATCAAGCATTTTTCCCCCGACCGCTACCGCGACTTGACCGGGGGCGAGCTTGAGCCAACGCTGCGTTTCGCCAATGCGCTGGCCGCGCTCAACAAGGCGGTGTGGCTGCGCTACGTGCTGGTGCCGGGCGTCACCGACGGTTTCGACGATATTGCCGGACTGGCCGCTTTCGCGGCACGCCTCGGTAATGTCGAGCGCGTCGAGGTCTTGCCTTTCAATCAGCATGGCGGCTACAAATGGCGTGATCGCGAGTTGAGCTACCCCTTGGCCGGCACCCCGGCACCCAGTCCCGAGCAACTCGAAACGGCGCGCCAGTTGTTCCGCGCCGAAGGCCTGAACGTCTTCTGATCGCTGACGCTCAGCCGGCCGGTTGCTGGCCGAGGCTGTCGGCGATCTGCAGCAGGAAGTCGACCACGACGCGAACCCGCGGCGCCCGATAGCGGTCGGCGGCATAGACCAGCCAACTGCTGCCCTGGTAGCGTCCGAGCAGCTGCCAGCCGGGCAGGACCTGGACCAGGCTGCCGGCGGCGAGATGCCGGCGGACGGTGAAATCGGGCAGGCAGGCGATGCCCAGGCCGGCTTCGGCGGCTTCGCGGCGCATTTCGCTGTGATTGCTGGCGTAACGCCCGCGCACATTGACCACCTGGCGTTCGTTACCGCGCACCATGCACCACTCGTCGTCGCCGGGCAGTTCGGCCAGGTGCAGGCAGCTGTGGCGGGCCAGATCGGCCGGCTGCTGCGGCACGCCGGCCCGGGCCAGGTAGGCCGGCGAGGCGTAGAGCAGGGTGCGGACTTCCATGAAAGGGCGGGCGACGTAGCCGGGCGGCGGATCGCCCAGGCGGAAGGCGATATCGACGCCGTCGGCGATCAGGTCGACCACCTGGTCGCTGACGTGCAACTCCAGCGACAGTTGCGGATAGGCTTCGAGCAGTGGCGGCAGGCGGGGGTGGATCAGCTGCCGCAAGGCGGCCTTGGGGGCGGCCAGGCGCACCCGCCCCTCGACGCTGCTGGCGTGGCTGGCGGCGCCGTCGCAAGCGGCACGGGCCGCTTCCAGCATGGCGCGGGCGTGACGCAAGACTTCCTGGCCGCCTGGCGTCAGGCGCAGGCGGCGGGTGCTGCGTTCGAGCAAGGTCAGGCCGAGGGCGGCTTCCAGACGGGCGATCTGCCGACTGACCGCGGAGGGCGTCGCGCCTTGCTGGCGGGCGGCGGTGCTGAACGAGCCGGCTTCGATCACGGTGACCAGCACGGCCAGGTCGGGCAGCAGCGGCAGCAGTTCATTTGTTCTCACGAAGCACAAATCCTTTGCATAATGGATCGATTATCAAGTGGCGCCGCCAGTTTCATACTCGACGCCATCGATTGCAAGGAAGTCATCATGCGCCCCCGTCGTTTTCCCGCCGAACTCGTTTTACTGCTCATCGCTGCCATCTGGGGGAGCAGCTACAGCATGGTCAAGACCGCCCTGGCGTATTACCCCGTGGCCGGCGTCATTGCCATCCGCTTCCTGCTCACCGCCGGCTTGTTGCTGCCTTACTGGCTGCGCCTGCCGGCGTCGCAAAGGCGGGCCACCTTGAGCGTGGCGGCGCCGACCAGCCTCGGTTTGCTGGCCATTTTTTTTGCCGAGACGGCCGGCGTTGAACAGACCACGGCCGGCAAGGCGGCCTTCCTGGTCAGCCTCTGCCTGCTGCTGACGCCGCCGGTCGAATGGCTGTGGTTCGGCAAGCGGCCGGCCGCCCGACTGTGGGCGGCCGGGCTGGTCTGTCTGGCCGGTACCTGGCTGCTCACCGGCATGACGCGCGGCGGCTTGAATCACGGCGATCTGTTGATGCTGCTCGCGGCCTTGATTCGGGCCTTTCAGACTTGCCTGACGACGCGCCTGACGGCTGGGCGGGAGATCGACAGCATGGGCCTGACGGCGGCGCAAGGGGCGCTGGTCGGAGGCGGTGCGCTGGGTGTGGCGCTGCTTTCGCCGGAAGGCCTGCCGGCCCTGCCGGTGGTGCTGCCGTTCTGGCTGGCGACCGGTTTTCTGACCCTGTTCTGTACCCTGTTCGCCTTCTGGGCGATGAACCGGGCGCTGGCCGACAGCAGTCCGAGCAAGGTGGCCTTGCTGCTCGGTAGCGAACCCCTGTGGGGCGCGATGTTTGCCGTGCTCTGGCTGGGCGAAAGCCTGGGCCACCTTGGTTGGCTGGGTGGCTTGATGATTGCCGCCTCGGCACTGTGGCTGGCCTGGCCGGCCTCGCCCAGGACAGAAGTCGGGCAGCCGGCGATGCAGGTCGGTACGCCCTGAGTATTTCTGTAGAGTTCCAGTCGAACTTGTGCTCCGCTGCGTCGGGGCATTCTTTTCCAATCAGCAAGGAAGACGAAATGATGAAAATCCTGATCCTCGGGGCCGGTGGTGTCGGTGGCTATTTCGGGGCCCATCTGCTGCGTAGCGGTGCCGATGTCACCTTCCTGGTGCGCGAGCGGCGCAAGGCGCTGATCGAGGCCAACGGCTTGCAGATCGAGACGCCGCGCGGCGCTTTTTCGGTTCGTCCGAAGCTGGTCTGCGCCAGCGAAGTGAAGCCCGAATACGACCTGATCATCCTGGCGCCGAAATCCTACGATCTGGACGACGCGCTGCGCTCGCTCGCCGGCGCCAGCGGGCACGGCGTCGTTTTGCCCTTTCTCAACGGCATGGATCATCTCGATGTGCTCGACCGGCAATTCGGCCGGGCTGCGGTGATGGGCGGCGTCGCCCATGTCGCGGCGACGATCACCGAGTCGGGCGCCATCCGCCAGTTGAACGACATCCACAGCCTGACCGTCGGGCCGCGCCATCCGGCGCACGCCGAGCTGGCGCGGCAGTTCGTGGCGCTCTGCCAGCAGACCGAGTTCAATGGCGTCTATAGCGATGAGATCGAGCAGGTGCTGTGGGACAAATGGGTTTTCCTGGCCACCCTGGCCGGCATGACGACCGTGTGTCGGGGCACGGTTGGCGAAATCGTCGCCACGCCACATGGCGAGGCGCTGACCCGCCAGATGTACGAGGCCTGCTGCGAAGTGGCCCGCCTGAGCGGTTATCCGACCGGCGCGGCGGCGCGGGAAAGAGCGCTGGGCTTGCTCATCAAGCCCGGTTCGGACTTCACCGCCTCGATGTTGCGCGACCTGCAGGCGGGCCAGGCGACCGAGCACGATCATGTGCTGGACGCCATGTGCCGGCGCGGCATGGCGCTCGGCTTGCCGATGGCGCTGCTGCGCCTGGCCCATACGCATCTCGCCGTCCAGGCCGGGCGGCGGGCTGGCGCCGGGGGCTGAATCGGCGGGTTAGATGCTCAGGCGCGAATAGCCGATGCCGCCGCCCTTGTCGACCTTGATCTGGGCCGGGATGCGCTCCTTCAGGCCTTCGACGTGGCTGATCACGCCGATCATCTTGCCGCTGGCGTTCAGGCTGTCGAGGGCGTTGAGGGCGACCTCCAGCGTATCGCCATCGAGCGTGCCGAAGCCCTCGTCGAGGAACAGCGAGTCGATCGAGGTCTTGTGACTGACCAGGTCGGAGAGGGCAAGGGCCAACGCCAGGCTGACCAGGAAGCTTTCGCCGCCGGACAGCGTACGGGTGTCGCGGGCGACTTCGCCCTGCCAGCTGTCGATGATGTCCAGCTCCAGTTCGCCGGTGGCTTTGCGGCGCAGCAGGTAACGGCCGTGCAGGCGGGCCAGGTGGCGGTTGGCTAGGAGCAGCAGGTGGTCCAGCGTCAGCCCCTGGGCAAACTTGCGGAACTTGTCGCCCTTGGCCGAACCGATCAGGCTGTCGAGGCGTTGCCAGAGATCGCTTTCGGCGCCCTGGGCGGCGATCTGGCCGAACAGCGCCTGCTGGCTTTGGCGCGCCTGTTCGTCGCGGCTGAGCAGGGCGCGTTGGGCGCCGAGCTGTTCGCTGAGCGTGCGGCGCTGTGCGTCGAGCGCGGCCAGGCTGGCTTCCAGTTCGGCTAGCGGCGGGATCGTTATCGCTTCTTCGCCGCTCGTTTCTGCTTGCCCTGGCGGCGCGGCCTGCAGGCGGCGCAGCTTTTCGTTGCCGGCGGCCAGCACCGCTTCGGCTTGCTGGCGCGCCTTTTCCAGGCTGTCCTTCAACTGCACCAGGCGCTGGCGCTCCTCGGCCGGCAGCAGCGCCGCGACAAAGGCGGCGAGATCGGCGAAGGGGCTGGCGGCCAGCGCGCTTTGCCACTGGCTGGCGGCCTCGCCCAGGGCTTTCTGTTGCTGCGCCAGGCTGGCGGCGAGTTGCGTCTGGCGACCGGCCAAGGCGGCGAGGTTCTGCGCCAGGCGCTCGATCTGCTGGGTGCAGGCGGCGAAGGCTGCGGCAAGGTCGTCCGGCGCGAGGTCCGCGGTGCTCTCCACGGTGCCTGCCGTATCGGTCGCGGTGTATTCGGCGCTCAGCATCTGCCCGCGCGCTGCCCACTGCGCGGCCTGGCTTTCGGCGGCTTCGCACTGGTCGAGCTGACGGCTCAGCAGGCTGGTCAGTTCCTGGCGGCGCTGTTGCCGTTGCTGCCAGTCTCGCCATTCGCCGTCGCGTTCCTGCAACCAGGGGGCGGGATCGGTGGGCAGGGCGTAGCCGGCTTCGGCCAGCGTTGCGCCGAGGCGGCCGTCGAGTTCGGCCAGTTCCTGTTGACGGGCTTGCTGCGCCTGTTTCAGTTCGCTCTGCCGGGTTTGCCCGGCCTGTAGCGTTTGTTGCAGCAACTTGAGCTGGTTGTGAGCCGCTTGCGCCGCCTGGGCGCTGTCGGCAGCCATCTTGCGGGCGGCGGTCAGGGCTTGCTCGCCGAGATCGGCGGCTTTCAGGCGTTCGTCGAGCCGGCTGAATGCGTCTTTGGCCGCCTGGTGGGCCTCTTGCAAGGTGTCGGCGTCCTGCCAGGCATCGGCGGCGAGTGGCGTGCTGCCGCCGACCCGACCGGTCAGCGCCAGCCATTCGCTCTGGCTACGGGCGATTTCCGTCCCGGTCTTGTCGTGCTGAACCTGCCATTCCTTTTGCGTGGCCTGGCTGGCGGCCTGTTCGGCCTTGGCCTGCAAGCCTTTCTGGGTCAGCGCTTCGAGTGCATCCTGCTTGGCCTTGAGGGCGGCCAGGGTGGCCGAAACGTCGAGCGCCTGGTAGGCGGCAATCGCCGGGTGCTCGGCCGAGCCGCACAGCGGGCAGGGGGCGCCCGGCTGCAGTTGCCGGCGGTGGGCTTCCAGGCTCTGGATCTTTTGTTCCTGTTCGAGCAGCTTTTGCTTGTCGGCGACCTGCGCTTTCAGGTCGGCGTGCTGCTCGCGCAAGGCGACCAGGGCTTTTTCCTGGGTAGCAATTTTCTGTTCGCCCTGGCGCAACTGGGTGATTTGCGTGGCGTGCAGCGCGGCCAGTTCGCGCCGCTGGCGGGCCAGGGTTTCCAGCTGCTGCCAGCCGTTGAGGGCACTTTGCCCGGTTTGCCAGTGCTGGCGCAGTTCGGCCAAGGTTTGTCCGGCCAGGCGGCGGTTCTGTTCGGCCTCGACGTTTTTGAGCGCCGCTTCGGCCGCGGCTTTGGCCTTTTCGGCGGTGTCGACGGCGCTGGCCTGGCTGGCCTGCAAACGGCTGATTTCGGCGATTTCGCCGGCCAGTTTCTGCGCCGCCTGCTGTTGGCTGGCGATGTCCTGATTGAGCCGGGTGCGTTGTTCGAACTGCTGGCGCCAGACGGCGAGGCGTTCGCCAAGTTGCCCGCGCTGCGGCTGGGCGGCGCAGAAGTCGTCGATCTCCTTGGCTTCGCGCTGGCTGCGCTGCCATTGGCGGCGCGCCTGGCTGGCCAGGGCGGCGGCGAGTTGGCGGGCGGTATGGTGCTGGCGGCCTTGCTCCCCTTGTCGGGTTTGCTGTTCGGCCTGCAGCGCCTTGAGTTCGCTGTCGCTTTGCCGGCAAGCGGCCTCGGCGTGCTGCCAGGCGAGGTGCAGCGGCTTCAGGGCTTCGGCCGGTTCGCCGTCGGCCAGCCGGCGCAGTGCCGGGGCGGCGGCTTCGAGGGTGCTGACGGCTTCGCGCAGCTTGCCTTCGGCGGCGCGGGACTCCTGCTCGCTCTGGGCCAGGTCGAGGCGCCACTGGCGTTGGGCCTGCGTGTCGGCGTGCTGGCGCTGGGTGTCGGCCAGTTGCCGTTCGAGGCGCGCGACTTCGCCTTGCATCGTGCTGCGCTGTTCCTCGCTGAGCAGTTCCATGCCTTCGGCGCGGGCTTTCAGCTGGTCGAGCTGGCCTTTGGCCTGGCGTGCCTGTTCGAAAACCCGGCGCGAGATTTCGCCGTAGATTTCGCTGCCGGTCAGCTCTTCCAGCAGTTCGGCCCGTTCGTTGGCGCTGGCGTTGAGAAAGGCGGCAAAGCCGCCCTGGGCCAGCAGCATCGATTTGGTGAAGCGCGGGAAATCGAGGCCGGTGATTTCGGCGATCCGCTTCAGTTTGTCGTTGGTTTGCGTGGACAGGATGCTGCCTTCGCCATTGGCTTCGACCCGGGCCAGTTCGACCTTGGGCGCCTGCAAGGCGCCGTCGATCTTGTCGCGGGCCCGGCGCTGACTCCAGAAGGCGCGGTACACCGTGCCCTTCACTTCGAATTCGACTTCCGCCAGGCAATCGGCGGTGTGCCGGGTCATGATGTCGTTGGCCGAGGCCGAGATGCTGTTCAGGCGCGGCGTCTGGTGATAAAGCGCCAGGCAGATGGCGTCGAGCAGGGTCGATTTGCCGGCCCCGGTCGGGCCAGTGATGGCGAACAGGCAGTTCTCGGTGAAGGGAGGGCGGGTGAAGTCGATCCGCCATTCGCCTTTGAGCGAATTGAGGTTTTTCAGGCGCAGGTTGAGGATTTTCATGCGGCATCCTCCTGCAGGCTGGCGACGATGCTGCGATAGCGCTCGCTGAGCGCCTGCTGCAGGTTTTCGTCGAGTTCTTCCTGTTCCAGGCGGCGGGCGAAGACGTCGTGCGGACTGAGTTCGTCGAGCCTTTCGCTGGCTGCGGCGGCCAGGCGGGCCGTGCTGTTGCCGCGCTGGCGGCGGATGCGCAGCACTTCGACCGGCCAGCCGGCAGTGAGCGCCTCGATGCGGGCAGGCAGGTCGCTCAGGTAGTCGTCTTCGGCGACGGTGATTTCCAGCCAGGTCGGGCGTTCGCGGCTGCCTTCGGCGGCCGCCGCGCCGATCGGCCCGGCTAGCGTGGCCAGGCTGCCGCTGATCGACACCAGGCCCTGGAAGCGCGGCACCGGCAAGGCGGTGACGGCCTGCAGGCCAGTGTGGTCGAGATCGACCAGCAGGACTTCCTTTTGTTGCCGGGCTTCGTCGAAACTGAGCGGGAGCGGCGAGCCGCAGTAGCGGATGTGGTCGAGCCCGCCGACTTTTTGCGGCCGGTGGATATGGCCGAGCGCGATGTAATCGACCGGCGGAAAGGCGCTGGTCGGGAAAGCTTCGAGGGCGCCGACGTAGATTTCGCGGACCGATTCGCTGGCGCTGGCACCGACCGTGGTGAGGTGGCCGGTGGCCATGATCGGCAAGCGCCGGCCGAGTGTTTCGCCCAGGCGCCGGCGTGCATTTTCGGCGGCGGCAAAGACGGCGGCGTAATGAGCCTGGATGGCGGCTTGCAGCGACAGTTGCTTGTCTTCGGCGCTTTGCCCGGCCTGGCTTTGCAGCACATCGCGCGGCCGGATGAAGGGGATGGCGCAGACGATGCAGCCGGGCTGGCCGTCACGCAAGGGCAGCACATGCACCTGTTCGGCGGGCTGTTCGGTGGCGGCGGGCACCACGCTGGTGCTCAGGCAGGCGAGTAGTTCGCGACTTTCGCCCAGGGTGGCGACCGAGTCGTGGTTGCCGCCAAGCAGCAACAGCGCCACGCCGGCATTGTGCAGGCGAACCACCAGCTGGCTGTAGAGTTCGCGGGCGTAGCTGGGCGGCGCACCGGTATCGAAAATGTCACCGGCGATCAGCACGGCATCGACGGCCTGTTCCGCAACCTGTTCGAGCAGCCAGTCGATCAGCGCCTGATGCTCGGCCTGACGGCTCTTGCCCATGAAATGCTGACCGAGATGCCAGTCGGAGGTGTGGAGGATGCGCATGACGAGAGTCGGGACGGAAAGGCGCAATTCTAGCCGGGATGGCCCTGGCGGCAGGCCGTATTGGCGAACTCAGGGCGGATCGTCGGGTTTGAAATCGATCGCCAGGTCGATGGTGAAATTACGGCCGCGCAGGCTTTCGGGGACCGGCGTATGCGCGGCGGTCAGGCGCAGCATGTCGAGGGCGGCCTGGTCCAGTTCCGGATACTGACTGCTGCCGATCAGTGAAATGCCGAGCAGTTGATTGTTTTCGCCGATTGCCAGACGCAGTGCGACGCGTCCCTGTTGGCCGGCGGCGCGGGCTGCCGGCGGGTAGTGGCGAAACTGGCTGGCCGTGCGACCGAGCGCAAGGTGGTATTCGCGCAGGCCGGCGATATCGATTGCCCGGTCGGGCGATTCGAAGGCCGGAGGCTGCGCGGGGTCGTGGCTGGTTGACGCACCGTTCCGGGGTGGCTGCGCTGGCGTGGCATCGGGATTGGGCGGCGACGACGGGTAACTGCGTTCTTCGGCTTGCCTGGCGGGCGCCGGTTGTTGCGGCTCGATGTCTGGCGGGGAGGGGGGGCGCGGCGCCTGGGCCGGGGGGCTTTGCAAGCGCGCCTGGACTTGCCCGCCCGTATTGCCGGATGAGTGAAGCGGCGCGGGCCCGGCGCCGGGGAGGAGGAGCAGTCCGTGCAGGAACAAGGAGAGAGCCATCGCCCCGATAAGCGGCCGCCGGCGCTGGCTGGTGCTGTCGGAGGGCTGGGCGTAGGGAGTCGACGGGGACATGCGGTGAGTATGTCGGGCCGGAGAGGCGAAGGTCAACGAAGCCCTGGGCATGTGTGTTGCTTCGTCCTCGGCTGGCTTCCTTGGTCGGGTCGCTTTTTTTGCTTGAAGTCAAATTTTCCCGCAGATAGTATGACTTCGCTTTCAGCCTCTGGGGTGCATGGTGACAAGTCTTTCCAATCGATGGAGCCGGATCGGTTTGAGGTTGAAACTTCAAATCCTGATTCAGGGTTTTCTGGTCGTGGTGCTGTTGAGCGCCCAGCAAGCCATTACCTATGTCGTTGAACGACAGGTTCTGCGGGGAGCCGAGGAACGGGCGCAGATTGTCGCCGATGGCATGATCAATGGCCTCAATACCTTGATGATCACCAAGGTCGGCGCCAATGAGGTGATCAGCGATCAGACGGCACGTGCCCTGTTCATCGAGAAGATGGGGAAATCGGAGCAGGTCCGCGAGATGCGGGTGTTCCGGGCCAAGCAGCTCGACGACGAGTTTCCCGAGGGTTTGCCCCAGGAGCAACCGGTTGACGACATGGACCGGCGGGTTCTCGAAACCGGCAAAGCCGAGTCGACGATTATCAATAACGGCAAGGGTGATACCTGGTTGCGCAGTGTCGTGCCCTACATTGCCTACAAGGAGTTCCGCAGTATCGAATGCTTGCGTTGCCACGGGGTCGATGAAGGCTTCGTGCTTGGCGGCGCCAGCGTGACCATCGATATCAAGGAAGACCTGGCCCTGATCAGTACGATCAATGGCTGGATCTGGGTCGGCCAGGTGGTGCTGCAACTGGCGATGGTCTTCGTCATCGGTATCATCATTCATCGCCTGATCAATCAGCTCGGAGGCGAACCGGCTTACGTCATCGATATCGTCAAGCAGATCGCGCGCGGCGACCTGTCGCAGAACGTGCAGACCCGGCCGCAGGACGAGCAGAGCCTGCTGGCGGCGACCAAGCAGATGCAGGGGAGCCTGCGCCAAATCATCGGCGGCATCCTGCGTAGTGCCGATGAAATGAACGCCGCGGCGCGCCAGCTCTCGGTTTCGTCGGGCAAGGTGCTGGCGGCCACCGAGCGGCAAAGCGATTCGTCGTCGGCGGTGGCGGCCTCGGTTGAACAAATGACGATCTGCATCCAGCAGATTTCCGAAAATGCCAGCGATGCCCAGCAGAACACGACTGAAACCGGCAGCCTGGCTCAGGAAGGGGCTGGGTCGGTCGAGCAGGTGGTCGAGGAAATGGGCGAGATTTCGTCCTCGGTGAGCAACTCATCGGCGGTGATCACGACTTTGGGCGAGCAGTCGCACCGGATCTCCAACATCGTTAACGTGATCAAGGAAATCGCCGATCAGACCAATCTGTTGGCGCTCAATGCGGCCATCGAGGCGGCCCGCGCCGGCGAGCAGGGCCGTGGTTTTGCGGTGGTGGCCGACGAAGTGCGCAAGCTGGCCGAACGGACCAGCCGCTCGACCCAGGAAATCGCCGGTATGATCCAGGCCATCCAGGGGATCAGCGACGATGCGGTCAAGGGCATGGCACGTGGCATCGATTGCGTTGGCAAAGGCGTCGAACTGGTTGGCCAGGCCGGTCAATCGATGGCGCTGATTCAGCAGGGGGTCGAGAAGGTGCTGGCCTCGGTCGGCGACATCTCGGCGGCCTTGAAGGAGCAGAGCGCAACGAGCAGCCAGATTTCGCGCAATGTCCAGAATATTGCCGAAGCCAACGAAGAAACCGGTGCCATCGTGCGCGAGACCTCGGCCTCGGCCCAGCGCCTGGAGCAGATGGCGGAGCGCCTGAAGGACTCGGTCAGTCAGTTCAAACTCTGATTGCAGCTTGCCGGGTGGCTGGACGGATTCAGCGGCCCGGCAGGAAGCGTCGGCAAGCCGCCTGCGCCGCGGCGACCATGGCTGCCAGTCGAGCCGGCGAGGTCGGCCTCTCTTCAGCGAAAATTTCGGCAACGCGCGGAATGCTCTCGGCGGCTGCTGCTGCATCGAGAAACAGGGCGCGCGTGCGGCGGGCCAGGATGTCTTCGATGTGGCGCGCCGCTTCGTGGCGGACGGCAAAACGGACCATCGCCTCGCTGTAGGGCAGCGCCGGATGCAAGCGCCGGTCGTGGCCAGGCAGTGCGGCAAGCTGCGCGGTGTCCGAGCCATAGCCGAGGTCGTCGGTCGGCGCGGCGTAGCCGTGCAGTTTCAGGTGGCGTGTCGTGCACGGCTCGCGGGGCAGGCCGGCAATCTGGCTGGCGCGGTCGATCACCTGTTCGGCCATCAGGCGGTAGGTTGTCCATTTGCCGCCGGTGACGGTAATCAGGCCGCTACGGCTGACCAGTACGGCATGTTCGCGCGATAGCGCGGCACTTGGCGTGTTGCCGCCGTGCCTGGTATCGAGCAGCGGGCGCAGGCCGGCAAAGGCGCTGCGGATGTCCTGCTGCGCCGGTGGCCGGCTCAGGATGCCGGCGGCGGTACGGAGCAGGAAATCGATTTCGCCATCCAGCGGCTGCGGATCGTCGAGTTGCTGCAATTCGGGCCGGGCGGTGTCGGTCGTGCCGAGCAGCACCTTGCCTTGCCAGGGAATGGCGAACATCACCCGGCCGTCCTCGGTTTCCGGGACCAGGATGGCTTGCTGGCCGGGCAGGAAGTCGGCATCGACGACCAGGTGGATGCCCTGGCTGGGGCTGAGCAAGGGCGGCGCCTGCGGATCGTCGAGCTGGCGCAGGCGGTCGGCATGCACGCCGGTGGCATTGATCACGACGCGCGCCTCGACGGCGAATTCCTCGCCGCTCGGCTGATCCTGAACGATGGCAACGCACAGCTTGCCGCCGACCTTGAGCAGCTTTGTTGCAGGCAGGTCGTTGAGGCAGATTGCGCCGTGTTCTTCGGCGGTGCGCATCAAGACGATGGCGAGCCGGGCATCGTCGAACTGGCCGTCCCAGTAGCGAATGCCGCCGCACAGGCCGTCGCGGCGCAGATTGGGCAGGGCTTCGCTGACCTGCTGCCGGCTCAGGCTGGCCGAGGCGGCGAGATTGTCGCGGCCGGCCAGCAGATCGTAGAGTTTCAGGCCGCTGCCGTAGAACAGGCGGTCGCGCTGCCGCCAGGCGGGAATGATGAAGGCCAGCGGATGCACCAGATGCGGCGCATTGGCGAGCAGGTGGGCCCGCTCGCGCAGGGCATGCCGGACCAGCGCGAAGTCGCCCTGGCGCAGATAGCGCACGCCGCCGTGAATCAGCTTGGTGCTGCAGGACGAGGTGCCGGCGGCAAAGTCGCGGCTTTCGACCAGCAGGGTGCGATAGCCGCGCGTCGCGGCATCGACGGCAGCACCCAGGCCGCTGGCGCCGCCGCCGATGATCAGGAAGTCCCAGGGGCGGGTTTCGCGCAGCGCGGCGAGACGGCTTTCGCGGCGCACCGGCGCGGCCATCAGTCCGCCGTGAGCCAATTCAGCGTCCGGCCGACGGCGCGTTGCCAGTCGGCAAACAGGGCGGCTCGGCGCTCGGCCGGCATGCCCGGTTCGAAACGCCGCTCGCTTTGCCAGAGAGCGCTCAGTTCGGCTTCGTCCTGCCAGAAGCCGACCGCCAGGCCGGCCAGGTAGGCGGCGCCGAGGGCGGTGGTCTCGGTGACTTTCGGGCGGACGACCGGCACGCCGAGCAGATCGGCCTGGAACTGCAGCAACAGGTTGTTGTGCGAGGCACCGCCATCGACGCGCAGTTCGCTCAGTTGCCCGCCGGCATCCTGTTCCATCAGGTGCAGGATTTCGCAGCTGCGGAAGGCGATGGCTTCAAGCGCGGCGCGGGCGATGTGGGCGCCGGTCGTGCCGCGGCTCAGGCCGAGCAGGGCGCCGCGGGCGAACGGGTCCCAGTAGGGGGCGCCCAGGCCGGCGTGGGCTGGCACCAGGTAGACGCCGCCATTGTCTGGCACGCTGGCGGCCAGCGCCTCGACCTGGTCGGCGCTGGCAATCAGGCCGAGTCCGTCGCGTAGCCATTGAATGGTGGCGCCGCCCATGAAAACGCTGCCTTCAAGCAAATAGGTGGTGTGGCCCTGGCGTTGCCAGCCGATGGTGGTCAGCAACTGGTGATGCGACGCCATCGGCTGCTCGCCGGTATGCATCAGCAGGAAGCAGCCGGTGCCGTACGTGTTCTTGGCCATGCCGGGTTTGAGGCAGGTCTGGCCGAAGGTTGCCGCCTGCTGGTCGCCGGCGATGCCGGCCAGGGGGATCGGGGCGCCCAGCCAGGCCGCGTCGATGTCGCCGACGACCGCGCTGCTGGCGACCAGGCGCGGCAGGACCGCCGGCGGGATGTCGAGCTTGGCCAGCAGTTCGTCATCCCAGTCCTGGCGGTGGATGTCGTAGAGCAGGGTGCGCGCGGCGTTCGACGGATCGGTGACGTGGGCGCGGCCGCCCGTCAGCTTCCAGGCCAGCCAGCTGTCGATGGTGCCGAAGGCCAGCTCGCCGCGTTCGGCCCGTCGGCGGGCATCGGGGATGTTGTCGAGCAGCCATTTGAGCTTGGTGCCGGAGAAATAGGCATCGACGACCAGGCCGGTCTTTGCCCTGAACCATTCGGCGTCACCGTCTTCGATCAGCGTTTCGCAGAACCCGGCGGTCCGCCTGTCCTGCCAGACGATGGCGCGATGCAAGGGTTCGCCGCTGCGCTTGTCCCAGAGCACCGTCGTTTCCCGCTGGTTGGTGATGCCGACCGCCGCCACCTGCGTCGCGGCCACCTTGCTGTCGTGCAGGACGGCGCGTGCCACGGCCAGTTGGGCTTGCCAGATCTCGTCGGCGTCATGCTCGACCCAGCCCGGTTGCGGGTAATGCTGGGTGATTTCCTGCTGCGCGATGCCGCGAATGTCGCCTTGACGCGTGAAGAGAATGGCGCGGGCGCTGGTCGTACCCTGATCGAGCGCGAGGATGAACTGCTCGGCACTGGCATGCATGGCAAACTCCGGCGGACGGTGTTTTTGCAGTATAGCCGGTGGCCGGGCCGGCAAAAATGATCGTCGCCCGCAGCGGTACCGGCAAAAATCGCCCGCCGAACCGGCCTCAGGCGGCAGTCGTGCGCTTGCCCTGAGTTTGGCTGTAGGCGTCGCTGATGTAGCTTTCGAGCGCCCGCAGGTAATCGTTGCCGGCAAACTGTCCGGCCAGTTCCCGGGCTTGCGTCATGAAGGTCTGCGTCGAGATACCGGCGGCGTCGGCCAGTTTGGGCCACATCGAGGCCGGGAAGTCGACCTGGACGTCGGTCGGCATGGTCAAGCCTTCATCCTGCCAGCGCTGACGCCATTTGTCGGGAATCCGTCCGGCGACCTGTTGTTCGATATCGGCCATGGCGGCAGCTTGCGCCGTCTCGTCGATCGCCGTTGCCGGTGGGGGCGAGAGGCGGGCCATGGCCTGGGCGATATCGACTTCGCGCTGGGCATCCTCCATCGTCATCGGTGCTTTCCAGCCTTCGCTTTGCACGGCCTGCATCAGGCGGGCGTAGGGCGTGAGGTTGAAGACGCTTTCGGTATCGGCGGCACGAGCGGCCTGCATGTCGCTGCGAATCTTGTCGAGCAGCGCCTGATTTTCTGGAAGTAGCGGCAAATTCCCCATGCCCGGCGTCCGGCTGCTGCCACCGATGCCTTCATTGGCCTGCAGGCGGGCTTTCGCCTCGCTGACGATGTCTTCCGGGAAGCTGCGTTCCAGGTCGGCCTTGACCGCTTGCCGAACCGATTCCGGCAGACGTAGGCCCGATTCGGCGCCTGCCGCCTGGCGAGCTTCCGGGGAAATGCTGACGGTCGACGAGCTGCCGGTCGTCGATGCGGCGCCTTGCGTCGCAACCGTGGCAGGGCGCGCGGTCGTGGCGTAAGGGCGGGAAAGATTGCTGTAGAAAGATCCGATTGCCGAGATGCTCATCCCATGTCTCCAAACACGCGGCAGTTTGCCGCAAGCCAGGTGGAGCAAGTTGAATGCCAGGTGGATTTCCGGGCTCAGAGTCAGCCGCTTGTGTTCAGGCGGCGACGTCGATGCCGCCGGCTGCGGCGGGCGAGCTGGCTGGCGAGGCGATGCCAGCCAGGGAAAGGCTTGAAGAAGAATCGCTGTGGGCATCCTGTGCCATGCTTTGATCGAGCTTTTTCAGGCTCGCTTCGGCTTCGGCGAGGTCTTTCGTCGCTTTGCCCGACGTGGCGAGTTTGCTTTTCAGCATGCTGATCAGTTGGCGCAACGCGTTTTTGGCTTCGGCCAGGGCTTTCTTCAGCGCTTCACTGGCCGCTTTGTCCTGCTCGTCCTTGGCGCTATTCGTGTTTTGCTGCTGTGCGCTGGCCTGTTGCGCTTCGTAGGCGGCGAGGCCGGTGCGCTGGCCGGGCGAGGCGGCATTGCTGGCTGCCTGGTCGTCCGAACTGCCTGGCTGGTCGGTCTTTTCGTTTTCTGAAGCAAGCGTTGTCGGGGCAACTTCGGTGGTGGTGCTTTCTGCCGCAGTGGGTGCGCTCGTGCTGCTCTCGATACGCTCGCCGGCTGCACCGGCATTGTCTGCCGACTCGGCTGGCGAGCTGGGCGAAGCGGTGCTGCCGCCGTTGCTGCTGCTCGACAGCAGTTTGCCCAGCGAAGCCAGTTCGCTGGCGATGGCCTTGATCTGCGAAGCCAGTCGCTTGGCCTGTTCCGGGCTGAGGCCGATCAGCATCTGTTTCAGCATGTCCAGGCGTTGCTTGAGCAGCGCCGCCCGTTGAGCCGCGGCCTGCTTGGCCGAAGTTTTGGGAGAGGGCATGTCCCGCAGTTGCTTGAGCGCCGCCTGCGTCTCCTGTTGTCGCTTGGCCTGCGCCTCCTCGGCTTTGCTCATCGGAGCGGCAGCAGAGGAATCGTTGATGCCGGCTTTAGCGGAGGTAGTGCTGCCTGATCTGACAAGCAGGCTTGCTGAATTGAATCGGTTCAGACTATTGGTTTTCATTGAAGCGCTGGGGCGGAGGATGTTTAGCAAAACGGCATTTTTCGGCCAAACTTGAGCCGGCTTGCCGCTTGTTCCGATCCGGCGGCGCGTTTCGGAACGGCGAACGCCTTGCCAGCCCAAGCAGCGCCTTGTCCTCTGATGGCGCAGCCCGGCCTCGGGTATAATGCCGGCCTCTCCGCCTAACCAGACCCCACTCCCAATGGCCGACATTCTTTGCCTCAAGGGCGACGCCGCCTTTTCCGCCTTCCGCCTGCAACGCCTGCTCGCCCGCCTGAACACGGCCGTGGCCGACATCGAATCGGTGACCGCCGACTACTGGCACGTTATCGCGCAGAAGCGCGCGTTGGCCGCCGACGAGCGCGCCAAGCTGGCCAAGCTGCTGGAAGAAGTGCCGGCCGGCGAGGACAAGGGCGAACTGTTCCTGGTGGCACCGCGCATCGGCACCATTTCGCCGTGGTCGTCCAAGGCCACCGACATCGCCTTCAACTGCGATCTGGAACCGGCCATCGAGCGCATCGAGCGCGTCGTCGCCTTCCACGTGGTTCTGAAGCAAAACCGGGCGTTGTCCGCCAACGAGAAGAAGATCGTCGCCGGCCTGCTGCACGACCGGATGACCGAATCGGTGCTCGCCGGTTTCGCCGAAGCCGGCGAACTGTTCCGCCATTTCGAGCCGAAGCCGCTCAACACCGTCGACGTGCTGGCCGGCGGCAAGGCCGCGCTGGTCGAAGCCAACGGCACGCTGGGCCTGGCGCTGTCCGACGACGAAGTCGATTACCTGCTCGACATCTTCACCAAGGCCGGTCGCAACCCGACCGACGTCGAACTCATGATGTTCGCCCAGGCCAACTCCGAACACTGCCGCCACAAGATCTTCAACGCCTCGTGGGTGATCGACGGCGAGAAGAAGGAAAAGACGCTGTTCGGCATGATCCGCGAAACGCATCAGGCCAACCCGCAAGGCACGGTCATGGCCTATGCCGACAACGCCTCGATCATCGAAGGCGCCACCATCCAGCGTTTCTACCCGGATGCCGACCGCGGCTACAGCTACAAGGAAGAGCTGACCCACATCCTGACCAAGGTCGAAACGCACAATCACCCGACCGCGATTTCCCCGTTCCCCGGTGCTTCCACCGGCTCCGGCGGCGAAATCCGCGACGAAGGCGCCACCGGCAAGGGTTCCAAGCCGAAGGCCGGCCTCTGCGGTTTCTCGGTGTCCAACCTGAATCTGCCGGACGCGCCGCAGCCGTGGGAAAAGGCCTACGGCCGTCCGTCGCGCATCGCCTCCGCGCTCGACATCATGCTCGAAGGCCCGATCGGTGCCGCCGCCTTCAACAACGAATTCGGCCGTCCGAACCTGACCGGCTATTTCCGCACCTATGAACAGGATGTGGCTGGTACCGTGCGCGGCTACCACAAGCCGATCATGATCGCTGGCGGCCTCGGTTCCATCCAGGCCGAGCAGTCGTTCAAGGAAGAAACCTTCCCGGTCGGCACGCTGTTCGTGCAACTGGGCGGCCCGGGCATGCTGATCGGCCTGGGCGGCGGTGCCGCCTCGTCGATGACGGCCGGCGTCAATGCCGAAGACCTCGATTTTGCCTCCGTCCAGCGCGGCAACCCGGAAATCCAGCGGCGTGCGCAGGAAGTCATCGACCGTTGCTGGCAGATGGGCAAGGACAACCCGATTCTCTCCGTGCATGACGTCGGTGCCGGCGGCGTTTCCAACGCCTTGCCGGAACTCGCCCACTCGGGCGGCGTCGGCGCCAAGTTCGACCTGCGCAAAGTGCCGACCCTGGAACCGGGCATGTCGCCGGCCGAAATCTGGTCCAACGAATCGCAGGAACGCTACGTGCTGGCCATTCCGCCGAACCGCATCGGCGAATTCCAGGCCATGTGCGAGCGCGAGCGCTGCCCGTTCGCCGTGGTCGGCGAAGCCACCGGCGACGGCCATCTGACTGTCACCGACGCCCATTTCGGCGTCAATCCGGTCGACATGGAAATGGAAGCGCTGCTCGGCAAGCCGCCGCGCATGACCCGCGATGTCACGTCGCAGCCGTCGACCTTCGTTCCCTTCGACGCCGTTTCCATCGAATTGAAGGACGCCGCTTACCGCCTGATGCGTCTGCCGACCATCGCCGACAAGACCTTCCTGATCTCCATCGGCGACCGCTCGGTCGGCGGCATGACGGCGCGTGACCAGATGGTCGGCCCGTGGCAGGTGCCGGTGGCCGACGTCGCCGTGACCACGATGGGTTATCAAGGTTACTTGGGCGAAGCCTTCGCCATGGGCGAGCGTACGCCGCTGGCCGTGCTCGATGCGCCGGCTTCCGGTCGCATGGCCATTGGCGAGGCGCTGACCAACCTGGCCGCCGCCGATGTCGGCAGCCTGGACAAGGTCAAGCTCTCCGCCAACTGGATGGCACCGTGCGGCGTGCCGGGCGAGGACGCCCGCCTGTACGCGACGGTCGAAGGCATCTCCGAGCTGTGCAAGCAAATCGGCGTGTCGATCCCGGTCGGCAAGGATTCGCTGTCGATGCGCACCGCCTGGGACGAGAACGGCGAGAAGAAGCAGGTCGTTTCGCCGCTGTCGCTGATTGTCACCTCGTTTGCTGCGGTCGATGACGTGCGCAAGACGAAAACCCCGCTGCTCGCCAGCGGGCAGGATGAAACCGAACTGCTGCTGCTCGACCTCGGCAAGAGCCGCCTCGGCGGCTCGGCGCTGGCGCAGGTGTACAACGCCACCGGTGACGATGCGCCGGACGTCGATGAACCGGCCAAGCTCAAGGGCCTGTTCGAGGCCGTGCAGAAACTCAACCGCGACGGCCTGCTGCTTGCCTACCATGACCGCTCCGACGGCGGCCTGTTCGTCGCCGCCTGCGAAATGGCCTTCGCCAGCCGCCGCGGCGTCTCGCTCGACCTCGACGGCCTCTGCTTCGACGGCGCCGCGCTCGACGTCGATGGTGCCGAGAAGCGTCCGGACCTGATGGCAGGCCGCGATTTCGAGAACATCGTCCGCGCCCTGTTCAACGAGGAACTCGGCGCGCTGATCCAGATCCGCCGTGCCGACCGCGAGAAGGTCACGCCGATCCTGCGCGCCAGCGGCGTGCCGTATCACTTCGTCGGTACGACCAACGAGTGGGACGAAATCCGCGTTACCCGCAACGCCAAGCGCGTGCTGCGCGAGAAGCGTGTCGACCTGCAGCGTGCCTGGTCCGAGACCAGCTACCAGATGCAGGCCATGCGCGACAATCCGAGCTGCGCCCAGCAGGAATTCGACCGCATCCTCGACGTCGCCGACCCCGGCCTGACGCCGAAGGTCACCTTCGATCCGCAGGAAGATTTCACCAAGGTCTATCAGGACATCAGCGGCCGCCCGCGCGTCGCCATCTTGCGCGAGCAGGGCGTCAACAGCCATTACGAAATGGCCGCCGCCTTCGACCGCGCCGGCTTCCAGTCGGTCGACGTGCATATGAGCGACATCCTCGCCGGCCGCGTCAGCCTCAAGGACTTCAAGGGCCTCGTCGCCTGCGGTGGCTTCTCCTACGGCGACGTGCTTGGCGCCGGCCAGGGCTGGGCCAAGACCATCCTGATGCACGACGGCTGCCGCGACGAATTCGCCGCCTTCTTCAACCGTCCGGATACCTTCGCGCTGGGCGTCTGCAACGGTTGCCAGATGATGAGCGCACTGAAGTCGATCATTCCGGGGGCCGAACACTGGCCGGCTTTCCGCCGCAACAAGGTCGAGCAGTTCGAGGCGCGCTTCGTGATGACCGAAGTGCTGGATTCGCCGTCGATCTTCTTTGCCGGCATGGAAGGTTCGCAGATCCCCATCGTCGTCTCGCACGGCGAAGGCCGCGCCGTCTTCGACAAGGCCGACGACCAGGGCAAGTGCCTGTCCGCCGTGCGCTACGTCGACAACAAGGGCGAACCGACCGAGGTCTATCCGTACAACCCGAACGGTTCGCCGAACGGTCTGACCGCCGTGACCACGGCCGACGGCCGCTTCACGATCATGATGCCGCACCCGGAGCGCGTCTTCCGCAGCGTGCAGATGTCCTGGTACCCGGAAAGTTGGGGCGAGGATTCGCCGTGGATGCGCATGTTCCGCAACGCGCGGCGCTGGGTCGGCTAAGCGTCGTTATGCTGCTCAGAACTGAGGCACGGCTTTGGCCGTGCCTGAATCGCAAAAAAAACCTCCGCTTGCGGAGGTTTTTTCATGCCTGGCCGAGCCCGGCCAAGGCCGCCATCAATGCTGGCGCGAACGGCGTAAGCCCAGGGCGAGCAAGGTAAGGCCGAACAGGGTCAGCGTACCCGGTTCCGGTACTTGGTTGGTCGGGGGCGTCACGGCCTGGTTGAGGAACAGTTCTTCGCCGGTGCCGTTGAGATTCGACATGTTCAGGAAGAAGCGCAGGGTGTCGCCTTCGGCGTAATTATTGACGTTGAAAGCCGGCGCATAAGCGTAGAACTCGGCCGAGCCGCTACCGAAATCATTGGAAATGGTACGGGTGCATAGGGTCGGATCGCCTGGCACCGAAGTGAAGCTGCCGCAACCATTGGGGTCGCGCCAGTAGATCGGCTGGCTGCTCGGGGCCTCAACCAGGGATGCCGCGTCGAAGGCATGGTTGAATGTGTTGTCGAAAGCGAAAGTCCCCTTGATGCCGCCGTTCTGGTCGACCACGTCAAAGTAGCCGTTGAGCATCAGGAAGTCGCCGGATTGCGGCTCGCCAAGATCGAACCCGAAGACCGGCGTGGTACCGGCACCCAGATAGCTTTTCAGGTTGGCAATCGTGAAGGTCGCGCTGGCGGTCGGCCACCACCCGCTGAAGGTCGAATTGCCGGGGGCGTTGCCGGTCGGCGTGCCCGAATTGGCGTCGGGAAAGCTGCCATTGGTCGAATTGTTGTAAGTGAATAATTTCAGCAGGTTGCCCGAACCCAGGCCATTCGAGAAACTGGTGAGGCCGCTGTAACCCATGCTGACGAAGGTATTGATGGCATTGACGCCATACGAAACGAAATCGTCGTGGGCGCTTGCGACGTAGAGTTCGGCGCCGCCGGAGGTGGTGTAGCAAAGCAGGTTGCCGGGGCCGAAACTACAGCTGCTGACCGAGGGCAGGGCTTCGGCAAAGGAAGCGGAACTGCTCAGGATGGAAGCGGCGAAAAGGCTGCTTTTCAGGATGTTGCGCAGTGATTTTGGGGTGTTCATGGTGATCCCTCCTGTTTCTGCCTGTAAGGCATTAAGCGTGCCGAATCCTTGTGTCGAGAAATATCGTTGCGTGGATTCAGTGACCTGCGCATGGGCTGTCATATTTTTGCAGGCGGCTCGCCAGGCTGGCGTAAAAGAATCCGACATTTTCCGGCGGGGGCTGAGATCTCTGGCGAAAGAGCCGACGATTTTGAAGCCTGCATTGAAGGCGTGATCGCGAGGCGAGCAGTTCGTGACCAGCCGGATCGCCGCCGTTTGAAATCGCCGGCCGATCGTACCTTTGGACAATTTACCCGGCATCTGCAAATGGCATAATCGAAACAGTATTTGGTCATAATTCCAAGGGGAGTGTCGTGGCTTCACTCATTCCGGCAATCGGTAGCTGCGTCTCGCGGATGACCGGTGGCGAAAAGCGTCTGGCTTACCGCCTGGAAAGCAAACTCGAAGATGACTGGCTGCTCTGGTACGACGTACCGCTCGGCCCGCGCAACGTCCATCCCGATTTTGTCGTCTTCAACCCACGGCGCGGCCTGCTGGTGCTGGAGGTCAAGGACTGGCGGCTCGATACCATCCAGGAAGTCGACCGGCAAAGCGTCTGCCTGCTCACCCCGCAAGGCCTCAAGCGTCAGGCCAACCCGCTTGAACAGGCCCGGCAATACGCCCACGAAACCGTCGATCTGCTCAAGCGCGACCCGCAGCTGACCATCAACAGCGGCCGCCTGCAAGGCACGCTGCTCTTCCCGTGGGGTTACGGCGTCGTGCTGAGCAACATCAGCCGCAAGCAGTTCGACAGCACCAACCTCGGCGAAGTGATCGAGCCGCACCGCGTCGTCTGCCAGGATGAAATGACCGAGACGGTCGATGCCGAAGCCTTCCAGGAGCGCCTTTGGGCGATGCTGCCCTTTTCCCGCAGCGTGCCGCTCGCCTTGCCGCAGATCGACCGCATCCGCTGGCACCTCTTCCCGGAAATCCGTATCGCCGTCCCGGCACAAAACGGCCTGTTCGACGAAGCGGAGCCGGAAATCCCCGACATCCTGCGCGTCATGGACATCCAGCAGGAACAACTGGCGCGCAGCCTCGGCGACGGCCATCGTGTCATCCATGGCGTCGCCGGCAGCGGCAAGACCCTGATCCTCGGCTATCGCGCCGAGCATCTGGCCAAGGTCTGCGCCCGGCCGATTCTTGTGCTCTGCTACAACCAGACTCTGGCCAAGCGCTTGGGGCGGACCATGGCAAACAAAGGCCTGGCCGACAAGGTGGTGGTGCAGACCTTCCACCAGTGGTGCCGGGCGCAATTGCTGGCCTACAACGCCGGGCTGCCCGCCAGCAACGAAGACAAGAACGCCTTCTTCGCCGAAATGGTCGACCGCATCATCCGCGCCGTCGACGCCAACATCATCCCGGCCGGCCAGTACGACGCCGTGCTGATCGACGAAGGCCACGACTTCCAGCCCGAATGGCTCAAGCTGGTCGCCCAGATGGTCAACCCGAGCACCAACTCGCTGCTCGTTCTTTACGACGACGCCCAATCCATCTACGGCCGCGACAAGCGCGGCAAGATCAGTTTCAAAAGCCTCGGCATCCAGGCCCAGGGCCGTACCACCATCCTCAAGATCAACTACCGCAACACGCAGGAAGTTCTTGAACTGGCCAGCGGCATCGCCAGCGACCTGCTCAAACCCAGCGCCTCGGACGAAGACGGCGTCCCGCTCGTCGCCCCGATCAGCGCCGGCCGCCATGGCCCGAAACCGCTGTTGATCAAGCTGCCGAGCATCCAGGAAGAAGCCGACTACATCGCCCAACACCTCAAGGAAGCCCACAAAACCGGCACCCCGTGGAGCGACATGGCGGTCATCTACCGCGACTACGGCATCGGCAAACCCGTCCTCGCCACCCTAAGAAAAGCCGGCATCCCGGTGACCTACCAGGACGACATCACCTTCGCCGAAAAGGAAGACACAGTGAAGTTTTTGACCATGCACAGCTGCAAGGGGCTGGAGTTTCCGCTGGTGGCGATCCCGGGGGCTGGCCGGGCGGTGGATGAAGGGCGGAAGAATGAGGAGGCGCGGTTGTTGTATGTGGCGATGACTAGGGCGACGCGGGAATTGGTGGTATGTGGTGGCTCTTGAAACTTCGATTTCCCCTGTCACGCCCGCTGCTCAGGAGAAGTGGCCCGTTCGGATGCGTCTTGATCAGACCTTAATCTCCATTGCCGGAATACTCGGTTGCACAACGCGCCGCCAGACGGTAGGTGGCATGCGTCGTGTTGTGTCGTTCCTTGCCACGCCCCTCGACTTCGATCAGTTCTACGCGATGTCCGGCTTGGCGCAGCTTGTCGTAGAAAGCACGTTGCAGTTCGAAGACGGTGTTTTGGTCCTGCGGATCGCCGATGACGAGAATGCGCCTTGCAGGATCAGCGGCGATGCCGTCAGTGTGTTCGATCACGTCGTAGGCATCGCAATACCCGGTGATGTCGCATCCACGGCGCGGGGGCTTACCCATCTTGATTTGCTTGATTTCGGCGAGGGCGTTGACCGCGTAATTTCCTGAACCGAGGGCGGCGCATTGAACATCCTTGCGTCCCAGTGTGAGCAAGGCAGCACCTGCGGTGCTGCCACCCGATTGGCCGGCAAGAATGACTTGTTTCAGGCCGTGCCGCAGGCGAATGGCATCGACAGCGGCATTGAGACTGAGGAACTCCTTGAGGCGACGACGTTCGCGATGAGCCCCCGATGAACCGTAAACGCCTGGTCGAGCAACGAAAATGAAGGGGACCTGATAGTCCGTTTCATTGCGCTGAGCCAGGTCGAGCAGGTTTTGCGGTGTGGTTGTCGCATAGTCGCTTGACGGCCGGCTACCGGCGAGTCGGTCACCATGAAAGAAGAAAATCGCCTGTTTGACTGTAGATGTGGCGTTCGCAGATTGAAGCGCCGGGGATGGGTAGTAGCGGATGCATTCATTGCCTTGCGCATGCTCAACCCAGACGGCGTATCGGACTTGGTTGCATTCGCTGCGGCTGATTGTCTTGCCCCATTGCAAATCAAGTTCCGAAAAACCCGTCTGCAGGTCCGCATCGACGGTATTCGTCTGGCCCGCCGTGCCATCGTTCGCCAACAGTTCGCCGGCCAGGATCAGGGCAGCAATCAGTGCGTTCAGTTTCCGCTTGGACATGTATCAGGCTGCCTGCCGTTCGCGGCTGCCGTCGGGGGACGCGTTCTTGTCGGTGTAGCGATCCATGTACAGGTAGATCACCGGCGTCAGGTACAGGGTCAGCAGTTGCGACAGCATCAGGCCGCCGACCACGGCCAGGCCGAGCGGCTGGCGGACTTCGGCGCCGGCGCCGATGCCGAGGGCGATGGGCAGGGTGCCGACCAGCGCGGCCATGGTGGTCATCATGATCGGCCGGAAGCGGATCAGGCTGGCCTGGAAGATGGCGTCGGCCGGGGCGACGCCGTCGTTGCGCTGCCGCTCCAGGGCGAAGTCGATCATCATGATGGCGTTTTTCTTGACGATGCCGATCAGCATGATGATGCCGACGAAGGCATAAAGGCTGAGGTCGATGCGGAAGATGAGCAGCGTGATCAACGCGCCGAGACCGGCCGAGGGCAGGCCGGAGAGGATGGTCAGCGGGTGGATGAAGCTCTCGTACAGCACGCCGAGTACGAGATAGACGACCAGCACGGCGACCAGCAGCAGGATGCCCAAGCCCTGCAACGAGGACTGGAAGGCCTGGGCGGTGCCTTGCAGGCTGGTGCTCAGCGAGACCGGGATGCTGATTTCGCGTTCCAGCGCCTTGATCCGGTCCACCGCTTCGCCGAGCGAGACGCCGGGTAGCAGGTTGAAGGAGATGGTGACCGAGGGCAGTTGTCCCTGGTGATTGACGGTCAGCGCCTGCGTCTTGCGGCTGAAGCGGGCTACCGTGTCGAGCGGGATCAGCTTGCCGCCGGTGCCGCGCACGTAGAGGCGGGAGAGGGCTTCAGGGTCGAGCTGGAATTGCGGCGCGACTTCGAGGATGACCTGGTACTGGGCGGTGGCACCGTAGATGGTCGACACCTGGCGGGCGCTGAAGGCGCTCTGCAGCGCATCCTCGACCTGGCCGAAGCTGAGGCCGAGCGAGGCCAGCTTGTCGCGGTCGATGTCGAGGCCGATCACCGGGCTCATGTTGTTCAGGTTGTTGGTGACATCGACGAAGCCCGGCAACTGGCGGATCTTGCCGGTCAGCGTCGCGGTCCATTCGTACAGCTCGTTGAGGTCGGTGTCCTGCAGCGTGTATTGGTATTGCGCGGCGGTCAGCTGGCCGCCAATGCGGATCACCGGCGGGTTTTGCATGTAGACCTTGATGCCCGGCACGGTAGCGAGCTTCGGGCGCAGGCGCTGGATGATCTGGTCCGGCGTCGATTTCCGCTCGTCGTGCGGCTTCAGGATCATGAAGACGGTGCCGGTGTTGGCCGTCGGACGGACGCCACCGGCGCCGACGGCGGACATGAAGGAGCGGATGTCCGGGTCTTCGGCGACGATGGCGGCGACGGCCCGCTGGTGCTCGACCATGGAGGCGAAGGAGGCATCCTGGGCGCCTTCGGTGAAGGCGATGATCTGGCCGGAGTCGCCGCTGGGCAGGAAGTCCTTGGGGACCAGCGTGAACAGGTAGCCGGTGAGCAGCAAGGTGGCGAAAAATCCGGCCAGCACGAAGCGGGGATGCGTCATCGCCGTTTTCAGGGTGCGTTCGTAGAGGCCGAGCAGGGCGTCGAAGAAGCTTTCGAACATCTGGAAGATGCGGCCGTGGCTGTCCGGTTCGGCATGCTTGACGTAGCGGCTGCACAGCATCGGGGTCAGGGTCAGCGAGACGAAGCCGGAAACCAGGATGGCGACGCAGATGGTGACGGCGAATTCGTGCAGCAGGCGGCCGACGATGCCTTGCATGAAGAGCACCGGGATGAACACGGCGATCAGCGAAATGGTCATCGAGATGATCGTGAAGCCGATTTCCTTGGCGCCCTTGATCGCCGCCTCGAAGGCAGTTTCGCCGGCCTCGACGTGACGGACGATGTTTTCCAGCATGACGATGGCGTCATCGACGACGAAGCCGACCGAGAGCGTCAGGGCGAGCAGCGACAGGTTGTCGAGGCTGTAGCCGAGCACCGACATCATGGCGAAGGTGCCGACCACCGAGATCGGCAGCGCCAGGCTGGGGATCACCGTCGCCGACAGATTGCGCAGGAACAGCAGGATGACCAGGATGACCAGGAAGCCGGAGAGGACCAGTGTGAACTGGACATCGTCGATGGCTTCGCGAATCGAGTTGCTGCGGTCGAATAGCACCTGCAGGTTGACCGCTGCCGGCAGCTTGGCCTGGAAGGTGGGCAGCACGCGCTTGATGGCGTCGACCGTCTCGATGGTGTTGGCGCCGGGCTGGCGCTGCACGGCCAGCACGATGGCGCGTTTGTCGACGTTCCAGCTGGCGATGCGGCTGTTCTCGACGCTGTCGATCGGCGTTGCGACATCTTCCAGACGGACCGGCGCGCCGTTGCGCCAGGTGACGATCAGCGGCCGGTAGGCAGCGGCGTTCATCAACTGGCCGTTGTCCTTGACCGCCACCGTCTGGCGGGCGCCGTCGAGCTGGCCGACCGGCTGGTTGACGTTGTTCTGGGCGATGGCCTGTTGTAGTTCGTCGAGGCCGACACCGCGCGCCGCCAACTGGTCCGGGTTGGCCTGGACGCGGACGGCGAATTTCTGCGAGCCGTAGATCTGTACCTGGGCGACGCCGGGAATGGTCGACAGGCGTTGGGCGAGCTGGGTTTCAGCGTATTCGTTGACCAGCGACAGGGGCAGGGTGGGCGAGGAGAGCGCGATGTAGAAAATCGGCGAATCGGCCGGGTTCACCTTGCGGAACGAAGGCGGCGTCGGCATGTTCGGCGGCAGCTTGCGCAGCGCCGCCGAGATCGAAGACTGGACGTCCTGCGCTGCGGCATCGATGTTGCGTTCGAGCGAGAACTGCAGCGTGATGGTGACCGAGCCCTGGGCACTGGTCGAGGTCATCGAGTCGAGGCCGGCGATGGTCGAGAACTGGCCTTCCAGCGGCGTTGCCACGGCAGCCGCCATGGTTTCCGGCGAGGCGCCGGGCAGGCTGGCGGTGACCGAAATGGTCGGGAAATCGACGGCCGGCAGTTCCGAAACCGGCAGCGAGCGGTAGCCGATGATGCCGAAAATCAATAAGGCCACCATCATCAGGGTGGTCATCACCGGCCGGCGGATACAGAGTTCGGGCAAGCTCATGCGATGCCTCTTAGCGGGCGGCGCTGGTCGGCGCGGCAACCGGCGGGGGGCTCGCCGCAGCGGCTTGAGCTGCCTTGGCCTGCACCGTGGCACCCGGCGTCAGGCGCAGCTGGCCGTCGGTGACCACGGTTTCGCCGGCGCTGACGCCCTTGCCGATGGCGGTCTGCCCCTTGTGGCTGGCGAGGATCTCGAGCTTGCGCGGTTCGACGGTGTTGTCGGCTTTGACGACGTAGAGGAAGTTGCCTTCGGCACCTTGCTGGATGGCTTCGTTGGGGACCAGCACGGCGTCGTTCAATTGGTCGAGCTTCATGCTGACGTTGAGGAACTGGCCGGGGGTCAGCTTTTCGTCGCGGTTGTCCAGCACGGCCTTCATCTGGATGGTGCCGGTGGTCGGGTCGACGGCGTTGTCGATGAATTTCGCCGTACCTTCGAAGCTGGCTTCCTTGTTGCCGGGCAGGTTGACCTGGACCTTGATCGGGCCTTCGCTGATCGCGCCGCGCAGCCGTTGCAGGTGCTTTTCCGGGATTGAGAAGGTGACGTAGAGCGGCTTGATGCGATTGACCACAGCCAGCGCCGTATCGTTGGTCTTGACTGCCGAGCCGGGGAAAACCAGGCGGGCGCCGACGACGCCGGCGAACGGCGCCTTCAGCGTGGTGTAGGAGAGCTGCAGGCGGGCCAGTTCGGCCGCCGCCTGGTCGGCTTTCAGCGTTGCCGCTGCGGCAGCGGCATTGGTGCGAACTTCATTGACCTTTTCGTCGGAGACGAAGCCCTTTGCCTTGAGGGTGACATAACGTTCGACATCAGCCTGGGCCTTGGCGAGCAGTGCCTGGTCCTTGGCGATATTGGCCTCGGCCTGCAGCAGGCGGGCCTGGTAGTCGCCCGGGTCGAGCTGGACCAGGATATCGCCTTGCCTGACGTGCTGCCCCTCGGTGTAATTGACCGTGGCGATCTGGCCGTCTAGCCGCGATTTGACGGTGACGCTCTCGTAGGCTTCGGCCCGCCCGACAACGCTGAGCAAAACCGGCATGACGCCACTTTCCGCCTGGGCCAGCGTGACCGGCACCGGCCCGGCAGTCTTGGCGCTCTGGGCGGCCGGCTTGGATGCACTGGCATACCAGAGTCCGGCAGCGGCGAGGCCGGCAATGCTGACAGCGAGAATCAGGCGGGTGCTTTTATTCATGAGGGGCGGGCGCAATCAGGTGGCAGGGGGCAAGTTTCAGCTTGCGAAATCCCTTGCATATATCGTTAGTAATACTAAGGAATTCGATGTTACCTATAATCCGAAATGGCGAATAGCCATATAAACCCTGATTCTGCGATTGGATATTCTTGCAAAGGCCTTCTACTTCAACGCGCGAACTGTTCGGCATGACCATCGGCGAATGCGCGCGCATCTGGCGGCAACGCGTCAATGAACGTCTCAAGCCATTGGGGCTCAGTCAGGCTGCCTGGCTGGCGCTATGGCATTTGTCCAGGGCAACGGACGGACTGGTGCAGGCCGAGTTGGCCGAACGTCTCGGTATCGAAGGTCCGACCCTGGTCCGCTTGCTCGACCGGCTGGAAAAGGAGGGCCTGGTCGTCCGGCAGGCGAGCCTCTCGGATCGCCGCTACAAGCGCGTGGTGCTGACCGAAGCGGCGGGGCCGGTGGTCAGCCAGGTGAAGGCGATTATTGCCGGTTTGCGCGGCGAAATTCTGGACGATATTCCCGATGCCGAGCTTGCAGCCGGTTTGCGCTTGCTCGAACGGGTCCGCCAGCGCCTGGGCAGCGCCTGAACCGACGTTGCCACTCAGGCGGGGAAGGTCAACGTCGTCGGTTCGTCATCCCCATTGTCGATCTCGGCTTGCGCCAGTTGGCCGCTGTCGTCATATCGATAGTGATGACGAAATTCGATTTCGCCATAGACGATTTTCTCGCAACGGATCAATTGCTGGCTGGCGTTGTAGGTGCCGAGAAAATAAGTGTTGCGGTTGGGCATGTCGTCGGCAGTCAATTCGCCGACCAGTTTCAAGGGGAGTTTGGTGCCGCTGTAGCTCGTGAAATAGCGGGCGTGTTCGGTCTCGGCCATACCGTGGTCCTGTTTTGATGGGAAATGGGCAAGTTTGTCCGGATTGCGACAATCGCCCTGGCCGAAATGGCCTCGATTGATCACTTATGCAATTTGGAGGCCAGGCCGGCCATTGCCTATTTTTGCCGCCGCTTTTCGGGGCGAGGCTGGCGATGGCACTTGCGTAGCACAATCGATTATTGCTAATGTTTGGGCCGTTTTTCATTTTTTTATCGATTTTATCGAAATGGCCTTCGGGCGACGCTTCCTGATTCCGCTTGCATTCCTCCTGCTGTCGCTGGTGCAGGGGGCTGCGGCCGAGCCCCTGACCCTGCGCGTCGGGGTGCTCGAAGATGCGCCGCCGTTGGGGTTTCGCGACGCCAAGGGAAGGCTGACGGGTTTCAGTATCTCGGTGATGCAGGCGGTTTGCCTGGAAATGCAGGTTAAATGCGAATACGTCGTCACGCATCTGGAGAATCTGGTCGACGAACTGGCCGGCGGGCAATTCGACGTGGCGGCGGTGGGTTTGCTCGGGACGCCGGAGCGGCGACAGAGAATCCTGTTTACGCGGCCGATCTATCGTTCCTTGACCTTGTTGTTCGCTCGCCAGGGGGTTGTGCCCGGACGTCCTGGAAGTCGCTTGTCGACCTTTCGCGGCTCGGCGCAGGAGCGTTACATCAAGGCGCAGGGCTGGGACTATGTTGGTGCCGCCAGCGTCGATGAAATGATTGCCCAGCTCAA
Organism: Rhodocyclales bacterium GT-UBC; assembly: GCA_003583745.1. Taxonomy (GTDB): domain Bacteria; phylum Pseudomonadota; class Gammaproteobacteria; order Burkholderiales; family Rhodocyclaceae; genus Azonexus. The sequence goes on from QXPY01000001.1 coordinate 134,309, forward strand.
GGCCGGGGTTACCCATGGCTGCATGGTGCCGCTGATGACCAGCCTGCACCTGCAACGCATGCCGAAATTCCTGCAGCTCGATTTGCAAATGTCAGTCGTGCGCACCGAGGAACTGGAAAACAACGCCGCATTCGGCCTGGCTCCCCAGCATGCCGAGCTGAAGCCGGCAATCGACAAGGCGATCGAACGGATCAAGCAAAACGGGGTTTACGACCGTATCAATTCGCAGTTCCTGCCCTTCCGGGTCGATTGACGCACAATCCGGCCGGAATTGGCCCGGCCGTCGCTTTGCTGTCGTGTCGAGGTGGTGCATCTGTTAAGATTCGCCCCGATTTTTCAGGCTTCCACCGGTTCTTCCGCCTTGTCCAAACTCCAGGAAATATTCTCTCCCGCCGGCCCGCTGGCCCGGGCCATTGGCGGCTATCGCGTTCGCGACCAGCAGGTCGACATGGCCGAGCGCATTGCTGCTGCAATCAATAGCCAGTCGGTCTTTATTGCCGAGGCCGGGACCGGCACGGGCAAGACTTTCGCTTACCTGGTGCCGGCGCTCAGTTCGGGCGGCAAGGTGATCGTATCGACCGGGACCAAGACCCTGCAGGACCAGTTGTTCAACAAGGACCTGCCGATGGTCCGCGATGCGCTGAAGGCGCCGGTCAAGATCGCCTTGTTGAAAGGGCGGGCCAATTATGTCTGTCCTTACCACCTGGAGCGGGCGATTGCCGACGGCCGTTTCCTGACCCGCGAGGATGCCGCCGATGCCCGTCGCATCTCGGTCTTCGCCAAGGTGACGCAGAGCGGCGACAAGGCGGAATGTCTGGAGGTGTCGGAAACCTCGCCGGTGTGGAGCCATGCCACCTCGACCCGGGAAAATTGCCTGGGCCAGGATTGCCCGGACTACAAGGACTGTTTCGTCATGCAGGCCCGACGCGAGGCGATGGCGGCCGACCTGGTGGTGGTCAATCACCACCTGTTCTTTGCCGATGTGATGCTGCGCGACGAAGGCATGGCCGAGCTGCTGCCGGCCTGCAATACCGTGATTTTCGACGAGGCGCACCAACTGCCCGAGGTCGCCACGCTGTTCTTCGGCGATACCGTATCGACGGCGCAGGTGCTTGATCTGGCCCGGGATGCGCGGGCCGAAGGGCTGATCAACGCCCGTGACTGCCTCGATCTGCAAGATGGCAGCAAGAAGATGGAGAAGGTCGCCAAGGATCTGCGGCTGGCCATCGGCCTTGATGCCGGGCGTTTCTCCTACGGCCAGCTGGCCGAGATGCCGGAGTTCGCGCCGGCCCTCAAGCTGCTTGAGGAAGAGGTCGGTGCCTTTGCCGCCATCCTGGAAACCCAGGCCGAGCGGGCGGAAGGCCTGGAGAAATGCTGGCAACGGGCGCTTGAGCTGGAGCAGGCGCTGATCCGCTGGCAAAGCACGACCGATGACGGCTATGTGCGCTGGGCCGAGGCCTTCACCCACGCATTGCAATTGAATGCGACGCCGCTCGACGTCGCCAATATCTTCCGCAAGCAGATGGGCGGCCATCCCCGGGCCTGGATCTTTACCTCGGCGACGCTGGCCGTGCAGGGCAAGTTCCACCATTACTGCGCCGAACTGGGGCTGGGCGACCCGGACTCCGCCTGCTGGGAAAGCCCTTTCGATTATGGCAAGCAGGCCATGCTCTATGCGCCGCTCGGTATGCCGGAACCGAATGCGCCGGGCTACACCGAGGCGGTGGTCGATGCCGCCTTCCCGGCCGTGGTCGCCTCCGGCGGTGGTGCCTTCTTCCTGTGCACCAGCCTGCGTGCCATGCGCCGCACCCATGAGTTGCTCAAGGCGAGGTTGGAAGACGAGGGGCTGGAAATGCCCTTGCTGATCCAGGGAGAGGGCAGCAAGAACGAGTTGCTCGAACGCTTCCGCCGGCTGGGCAATGCCATCCTGGTCGGCAGCCAGAGCTTTTGGGAAGGTGTCGACGTGCGCGGCGAGGCGCTGTCGCTGGTCGTCATCGACAAGATTCCCTTCGCGCCGCCCGACGATCCGGTGCTGTCGGCGCGCATCGAGCAGATGAAGCAGCAGGGGCGGAATGCCTTCATCGAATACCAGTTGCCGCGCGCCGTGATCAATGTCAAGCAGGGGGCCGGGCGCCTGATTCGCGACGAGAGCGATACCGGCGTGCTGATGATCTGCGATCCACGACTTTTATCAAAGCCGTATGGCCGACGGGTGTGGCAAAGTCTGCCCCCGATGAAACGGACCAAGGTATTGCAGGATGTGCTCGATTTCTTTGCCCGCCGGAGCGGCCATGTTTGATCGCCAGGCTTTGCATGCGGCACTGCTCGACGGCGCCGAACTCGACTTCGAGACGCTGGCTGAGTCGCACCCCTCGCTGTTTTCGGCGGCGGCGGTGAGTATTCCGCTCCCGACGCAGCGGGCGATGGCCGACCTGGTGGCGGCCATCGAGGCGGTGGTGGTGATGCCGGCCTACCAGCAGCGGGTGCTGGCCTGGGCGCCGGCGGCGGCCGGGATCGAGGTGGCGGCACGCAGCGTCTTTTTCGGTTACGACTTCCACCTAGCGCCGGATGGTCCGAAGCTGATCGAAATCAACACCAACGCCGGCGGCGCGCTGCTCAACACGCGGCTGCTGATGGCGCATGGCGAGCCGGTTCTGGCGCAGGCGATCGAAACCGAGTTCGTCGCGATGTTCCGTAATGAATGGCAACTGACGCGCGGCGACGCGCCGTTGCGACGGATTGCCATCGTCGACGAAAACCCGGCGGCGCAATACCTGGCGCCCGAATTCGAGTTGTTCCGCCGCTTGTTCCTGCGCCATGGCATCGATGCGCTGATCGCCGATCCCGGCGAGTTGCGGCGCCAGGGCGAGCAACTGTTCTGTCGCGGCGAGCCGGTCGATCTGGTCTACAACCGCCTGACCGATTTTTCGCTCGATGGCGAAAATTGTGCCGATCTGCGGGCCGTCTTTGCGGCCGGCGGCGTGGTCGTCACGCCGCATCCACGGGCGCATGCGCTGTATGCCGACAAGCGCAACCTGATGCTGCTCTCCGATCCCGTCTTTCTGGATGAATTGGGCGTACCGGAGGCGGTAGGTCGCTGCCTGCTGGCTGGCATTCCGCGCACCATTGCGGTCCAGGCGGAGATGGCCGATGACTTCTGGCGTGAGCGCAAGCAGTGGTTCTTCAAGCCGGCCGCCGGTTACGGCAGCCGCGCCACCTACCGCGGCGACAAGCTGACCAAGCGGGTCTTCGAGGAGATCCTGCAGGGCGGCTACATCGCGCAACAGATCGTGCCGCCTTCGGAGTGGCCGGTGAGCGTCGACGGCAATGCGCTGGCGATGAAGCTCGATGTCCGCTGCTATGTCTATGCCGCCCGCCTGCAACTGGTGGCGGCCCGCCTGTACCAGGGGCAAACGACGAATTTCCGGACGCCCGGCGGCGGTTTCGCCCCGGTGTTCGCAGCCTGAAAGCGTAAAATACCGCGATGAAAGTTTTTGGCATTGCCGGTTATTCCGGCTCCGGCAAGACCACCTTGCTGGAAAAACTGATCCCCCAGTTCACCGCCCGCGGCCTCAAGGTGGCGGTCATCAAGCATGCCCACCATGGCTTCGATATCGACCGTCCGGGCAAGGATTCCTACCGCCACCGCGAAGCCGGAGCGACCGAGGTCTTGCTCTCCTGCGGCAGTCGCTGGGCCCTGATGCACGAGCGGCGCGAGGAGCCCGAACCGACGCTGGGCGAACTGCTCGGCCATCTGTCGCCCTGCGATCTGGTGCTGATCGAAGGTTTCAAGCAGGAACCGGTGCCCAAGCTCGAAGTCTACCGACCGGAAAACGGCAAGCCGCCGCTGTTTCCTGAACGCGGCGACATCGTTGCCGTGGCCAGCGATGCCGCCCTGGAAACCGATCTGCCGCATTTGCCGCTCAACGACATTTCGGCCATCGCCGATTTCGTTATGAATCACCTTCAATTGCAGGTACGTCAATGCTGAGTTTTGAAGAAGCCCTGGGCAAGCTGCTTGCCGCCGCCAAACCGGTCGAAGAAATCCGCCGTGTGCCGCTGACCGCCGCTAGCGGCCGCGTGCTGGCGGTGGCGCAGACCTCGACCGTCTCGGTGCCGCCGCTCGATAATTCCGCCATGGATGGTTACGCGGTGCGCCTGGCCGACCTGCCGGCGGTCGGTACCTGCCTGCCGGTCAGCCAGCGGATTCCGGCCGGCACGGTCGGCACGCCGCTGCAGCCGGGTACCGCCGCTCGCATCTTTACCGGTGCGCCGGTGCCGGTCGGTGCCGATGCGGTGATCATGCAGGAACGTTGCGAGCAGGGCGAAGCGGGGGTGGTGATCAACCATTTGCCGCGGGCTGGCGAGAACATTCGCCGGGCCGGCGAGGATATCGCCGCCGGGGCCGAGATTCTTGCTGCCGGCACCAAGCTGCGGCCGCAGGAAATCGCCCTGGCCGCTTCGGCCGGGCTGCCCGAACTGCCGGTGTTCCGCCGGGTACGGGTCGGGGTCTTTTTCACCGGCGACGAACTGGTCCAGCCGGGCGACCCGTTGCCGCCGGGCGCCATCTACAACTCCAACCGCTATGCGCTGCGCTCGCTGCTTGAAGGGCTGGGCTGCGAGGTGCGCGATCTCGGCACAGTGCCCGACAATCTCGATGCCACCCGTCAGGCCCTGCGCCAGGCAGCGGCCGACAACGACCTGATCCTGACCAGCGGCGGCGTTTCGGTCGGCGAAGAGGATCACGTCAAGCCGGCGGTCGAAGCCGAAGGCCGGCTCGACATGTGGAAGATCGCCATCAAGCCGGGCAAGCCGCTGGCTTTCGGCGAGGTGCGCAAGGCCGGTGGAACGGCCTGGTTCCTCGGCTTGCCGGGCAATCCGGTAGCCGCTTTCATCACCTTCCTGATCATGGTTCGTCCCTTCGTGCTGCGCCTGCAAGGCGTTGCCCGGGTCACGCCGCAGATCTTCAGCCTGCCGGCCGATTTCGAATGGTTGCGCAGCGATGCGCGGACTGAGTTCCTGCGCGGCCGGATCAATGAATCGGGGGGCGTCGAGCTTTATCGCAACCAGGGGTCGGCCGTGGTCAATTCGCTGTGCTGGGGTGACGGCCTGATCATCAATGCCCCGGGGCAGACGGTGGCGAAGGGTGATCGTGTCGCGTTCATCCCGTTCTCGGCGTTGCTGTCATGAGCGTCAAGGTGCTTTATTTCGCCAGCCTCAAGGAGGCGCTCGGCATGGGCAGCGAATCGGTCGACTTGCCGCCTGGCGTGGCGACGGTGGGCGCACTGCGCGACTGGCTGGTCAGCCAGGGGCGCGATAAACTGGCCAGCGCGAAAAATCTGCGCTGCGCAGTCAATCAGGATATGGCCGGCCTCGATGCCGCCGTCCGGGAGGGCGACGAGATCGCCTTCTTTCCGCCGGTGACCGGCGGCTAACAAGGAAAAACAATGGCAATCCAATGGTATCCCGGCCACATGACCTCGGCCCGCAAAAAGGCAGGCGAGACGCTGGCCATGGCCGACGTCGTGGTCGAGGTGCTCGATGCCCGCCTGCCGCAGGCGAGCAGCAACCCGATGATTCACGAGCTGCGCACCTTCCGTCAGCGCCCCTGTCTGAAACTGCTGAACAAGGCCGACCTGGCCGACCCGGTGGCGACCAAGGCGTGGATGGAGTATTTCGAGCAGCAGCCGGGCGTCAAGGCGGTGGCGATTTCCTGCAAGAAGGCCAGCGACGTGGCGCGCATTCCCGGCCTGGCGCAGAAGCTGGCGCCGCATCGCTGCGATGCGGTGAAGCCGTTGCGGTTGATGATCATGGGCATCCCCAATGTCGGCAAATCGACGCTGATGAATGCCCTGGTCAAGAAGAAGGTGGCGGCGGTCGGCGACCAGCCGGCGGTCACCAAGAGCCAGCAACGTATCGACATCAGTTCGCGGCTGACCATCTACGACACGCCGGGCATGCTGTGGCCGAAGATCGACCACCCGATCGACGGCCTGATGCTCGCCGCCAGCCATGCGGTCGGCGTCAATGCCTATATCGACGAGGAGGTGGCGACCTTCCTCGCCGGCTTCCTGCTCGATCATTACCCGGCCTTGCTGACGGCGCGTTACGGTTTTGCCACGGCCGGCATGGATGCCGTGGCCGTGCTTGAAGGCGTGGCCAAAAAGCGTGGCTGTATCCTCAAGGGGCGGGGCGGCGAACTCGATCTGGAGAAGGCGGCCGCCATCCTGCTGGTCGATTACCGCTCCGGGGCGCTGGGCCGGATCAGCCTGGAAACGCCAAGCCTGCGTGCCGAACGGGCCAGGCAGCTGGCTGAAATGCCGGCAACGCCGCCTGAAGAGGTCTGATTTTTCGCGACTTTTCGGGCGAGACGCAGAGTGCTAGGTCTTTTCCGAAGTTATGTATATAATTCGCGCCCTGTTGCTGGTCAGTCACTGATCGGTGCGTAGTTCCTCGATAGCTCAGTCGGTAGAGCGCCGGACTGTTAATCCGTAGGTCCCTGGTTCGAGCCCAGGTCGGGGAGCCAAAATTCTGCTTCATGCCATTACCACCTCGGCAAGCAGTCTGTGTTGCCCATGTGGCTCAGTGGTAGAGCACTCCCTTGGTAAGGGAGAGGTCGGCAGTTCGATCCTGCCCATGGGCACCACCCCTTCTCGTTTTCCCATCGGTTTTTACATCCGCTTCGCTGCGTGCACGATCATGTGTAGTCCGAGCAGGATCAATCCGCCCATCAGGCAGCGCCGGAACAACAGCGGCGACAATCGCTGGCGCAACTGGCTGCCGACATGCATCCCGAGCAGGGCCGGCAACAGCATCACCGCTGAGTGGCCGAGTGCCGACGCCGAATAGCTGTCGTTGAGATAGAGGCCGCCGGCCAGGGCCAGGGTGGAAACGGTAAATGAAAGTCCCATCGCCTGGATCAGGGCATCCCGTTGCAATCCGAGCCCTTGCAGGTAGGGAACGGCGGGAACGACGAATACCCCGGTTGCCGAGCTGATCAGGCCGGTGGCAGCGCCCACCGCAGGTCCGAGCCATTTTTCCGTTTGCGTGGGGATCGTCAAGGGACGGCCCAGCAGGCTCCAGGCGGCATAGCCGATCAGCGTCGAGCCCAGTGCCAGCGAGGCCCAGGCCCCGGCCGGGGCGCCCAATGCCCAGGCGCCAGCCAGCGTGCCCAGCGCGATACCCAGCTGCATGCCGCCCAGCCGACCAAGTCGTGCCCGAAGCCCTGCCCAGGGGCCAATCTGCAGGATGTTGGTGAGCAGCGAGGGGAGGATCAGCAGTGCGGCTGCTTCGGCCGGGGGCATGAACAGCGCCAGCAAAGCCATCGAGATGGTTGGCAAGCCCAGGCCGATTACCCCTTTGACCAGGCCGGCGAGCACGAATACCAGAACGGGGCCGGGCAAGCTGGCAAAGTCGGTGGCGTTCCACAGGTCGAGTCCGGGCATCGGTATTCCTTTTTTGCGGGTTGATGACGCCGATTCTAGGCAGGGGAACGCGGGCTGAAAATTCGGAAATTATTCAGCCTGGCTCAGGCTGTGCCTGAGTCAGGCTTGTAGTACATTGGCCGCATGCGTTTCGACCTGGTAGACCTTCGGCTTTTTCTCAACGTCCATGAGACAGGCTCGATCACGGCCGGGGCCGCGGCCTGTCACATGACGCTGGCTTCGGCCAGCGAGCGGATTCGCGGCATGGAACAGGCACTGGGCGTTCCTTTGTTGCTGCGCCATCGGCAGGGCGTCGATGTGACGCCGGCAGGGCGCACCCTGGTCCGTCATGCCCGCCAGGTCCTGCAACAGATGGCCCGCCTGCGCGACGAGTTGGGCGAGTATGGTGCCGGGTTGAAGGCCCACCTCCGGCTGCATTGCAATACCTCGGCGCTCAGCGAGCATCTGCCGGGCTTGCTCGGTGCCTTTCTGGCCGAACATCCCGGCGTCTCGGTCGAGCTTGAGGAAAGCACCAGCGACGAAATCGCCGACGCCATTCGCAACGATGCGTGCGATATCGGCATTGTTTCCGATGCGGCCGATCTCGAAGGGCTGGAGAGTTTTGTCTTTCGCGATGATCCGCTTGCCCTCGTCGTGGCGCAGGGCGATGCGCTGGCCAGCCGCAAGCAGATTGCCTTTGTAGACGTGGCCGGGCGGGCTTTCGTCGGCTTGGCCGCCGACAGCGCACTGGAGACGCTGCTGGCACGCCAGGCGCGGCGCCTCGGCAAAAGCCTGAACTACCGGGTGCGCTTGCGCAGTTTCGAGTCGGTGTGTCGCATGGTCGGTTCGGGAATCGGGGTGGCCGTCGTCCCGCGGGCAGTTGGCATGCGTTGTGCCAGGTCGGCGAAGATCAGGCCGCTGGCCCTGAGCGATGCCTGGGCCAGCCGCCAATTGCGGGTCTGTGTCCGGCAACTGGAAGCACTGCCCGGGCCGGCCAGACAAATGGTGCAGATGCTGCTTGCCTCAGCCTCGTCCTGAGGCAAGCAGCAATGCGACGAATCAAACGCGCAGCAGCGCGATCTTCAGCGGCGGCTGGCCGTCGTGGCTGGGGAAGTCGCTTTCCGGCGCGACCCATTCGATTTGACGAATCGTCCGTCCAGCCTTGGCGGCGCAGCGTTGCAACTGGTCGGCCCAGGTTTCGCGGGAAATCTGGGCGGCGTTGTTGCAGCAGATCAGCGTCCCGCCTTCGCTGGTGCAGGCTAGCGCCAGCTTCATCAGTGCCGGGTAGTCGTTGATGATGTCGACCACGCCGAAAGCGCTCTTGGCGTAGCGCGGCGGGTCGAGAAATACGAGGTCGAAGGTACGCGCGTCGAGTTTCGGGAAGTTCGGCATCCGCTTGCCGCGCACCATCCCCGGCTGGCCGAGGCCGGCCAGTTGGCGCATTGCCGCAAAGGCGTCGCTCTGGACGAAACGCAGGCGGATCGGCAGGTCGTTGAGACGGGCGTTGTCCTTGCCGACCCGGATGTTCGATTCGGAGAAGTCGACATTGACCACGTGCGCCGCCCCGGCCTTGGCGGCCGCGACACCGACCCCGCAGGTGTAGGCAAAGAGGTTGAGCAGCGACTTGCCGGCAACTTCCTGCATGACGCGGCGACGGCCGGCCCGCATGTCGAGGAAAAGCCAGGGGTCCTGACCGCTGTGGCGGCCCTGGACCATGTAATGCACGCCCATTTCTCTGAACTGGCGGGGTTTGTGGGCCTCTTCCAGCACCTCGGCCGGCAGCGGGTTGCTGATCCGCGAATTGGGCCGGCTGCGGTCGTTATAGACCGCGGTCAGGCCGGGCAGGGCCTCGGCGTAGAAATGCTCAATGGCGGAACGGTCGTGACCGTCGAGCGCTTCATGGAAAGTCTGGATCAGCAGCAAGTCGCCGTAGCGATCGACGGTCAGGCCGGGCTGTCCTTCGCTGCTGCCGTTGAACAGTCGATAGGCGTTGGTCTGTTCGGCGTGCAGGCGTTCGATCAGGTCCTGACGGGCGGTGAAGGCAGCCTGCAGGGCTGCGGTCAATTGGGAGGTGGGCATCGTACTTCCGGTAGGGTGGCAGCCATCACTGCGCGAAATGCCGCCGGAAAGCCGAGGCTGGGCATTCTACCGGAGCTGCCGCCCGGTCGCTCATTCGCTCGCGTCCGGGTTGGCATTGTCGACGGCGGCCAGCGCCGGCCAAAGACGCCAGTGGCCGCAGGCGGAGCGGGCCCGGCGTTCCGACCCGGACCAGCCGCCACCCTGGCAGAGGCCGGTAGCGGTCTCCGCTTCGATCAGTACGCTGGCCGGTGTTTCGCCGGGCTGGCGCTGACCGGTCCAGCGTTCGCAACTGGCGCAGCGCTTGCGCTCGACGGCCTGGCTCAGCAAGTTTTGGCGCTGCGGCAGGCAGCGATCGACTGAGTGGCGGGAACCACGGCGCCGCCGCCAGCGATCCAGCCCTTGATGCCGCTCTTGACGTTGTAAACCGTGCTGTAGCCGGCTTGTTGCGAGAGCAACTGGCTGACGCTGCGCGTTCGGTTGCCGCTGCGGCAGATGACGATGACCGGTTCGTTTGGCTTGGCGATCGGTTTCAGTTTTTCCAGCCAGGCCGGTGCGTTGTATTGGCCTCGCTCGTCGAAGAAAGTCAGCAGTTTGCTGCCGCCGACAATGCCGCTTTCTTCCCATTCGCCCTGGGTACGGATGTCTACCAGCGGCACGCCGGATTTGAGCAGTTTGTCGAGTTGGGCGTTGTCGATGTCGATGATTTCGGCGCGGGCGAACAGCGCGACGAGGGCAAGACAGGTGCCGAGGAGTAAGTGGCGCATGGGTTTTGTCTTCATATCAGGGAACGCTGATTATAAGACCTCGATTCCCGGCCGAGGTTCTGGTGCGGCGAACAAGCCATTCGTGGTCGCGTCGAGGTTGCCGTGGCATGGGATAATGCCGCCTTTTTCAAGGACCGGCATGGCGCTCAAATCGACAATTTTCAAGGCAGAGTTGCAGCTTGCCGATCTCGATCGTTCGCATTTTGCCGATTATTCGCTGACCATCGCCCGCCATCCGTCGGAAAACGATCAGCGGATGATGATCCGCCTGCTCGCCTTCGCCATGTTCGCCTCGGAAAGCCTGGCTTTCGGTCGTGGCCTGTCGAGCGAAGACGAGGCGGATCTGGCAGATATCGACCTGACCGGCGAGATTGCCCGCTGGATCGACGTCGGTTTGCCCGATGAGCGCAATATCCGCCGGGCTTGCGGCCGGGCGCGCCAGGTGGTCGTGCTGGCTTACGGCGGACGCGGCGCCGAAATCTGGTGGCAGCAGACGGCGGGCAAGGTAGACGGCCAAAAGAACCTGCAGGTCTACGCCGTGCCGCCAGCCGAATCACAGGCACTGGCGGCACTGGCCGAGCGCAATATGCGCCTGCAATGCACCATCCAGGACGGCGTGATCTGGCTAGGCAACGAAGGCACGCACGTCGAACTGACGCCGCAACGGCTCTATTCGCCAGCGGCCTGAGCGGCTGCAGCCACTTTCTTCCTCGGCCGGCGCGGCGCGGGCTTGGCGTGCTGCATGCGTTGCAGGCGATGGCGGATGTCGTCGGAATCCATCCACAGGTCCGATCCCTTGAGGATGTTCTTGATCTCGTTATCCGTCAGGAAGGGCGAACACAGCCGGCTCATCACCTTGGCAAACCAGTTGCCGACCGCCATGACTTCGGCCTGTTGCTCGTTGCCCTTGCCGGCAAAAATCCCGGAATAGATGTGGAACATCAGCTGGCAGTTGTCATGCACGATCAATTCGTCGCCGCTCAGGAAGATCAGTGCCGCCATCGAATAGGCGCGCGCCTCCAGGATGGTGACGACGCGGGCGTTCGAAGAGCGGACGTTGTTGATGATTTGCAGTCCGGTGTTGAAGTCGCCACCCGATGAATTGAGGTGGAGGTAGATCAGGTCGGTTTCGCCGGCCGTGCGCAGGGTGTAGAACAGCTCGGTGTAATACTCCGGCTCGCGAATCTCGCCGCACAGGTAGTAGGAGACCTGGCGTACCGGCAACCGTTGTTCGTAGCGGGTCATTCCGTGAAAGAGTGCGCTGTCGTCGGCAAGCAGCTCTTCGTCGCGACCGGGTGAATGGCGGGGCATGATCTCTCCTCGGTTGTTTCAGATCATTATGAGCCGACTTGGTCGGACTGACCACGGGCCGGTCAAATCGGACCGGAACGGGAATATTTTCGGGGCGGCGCAATATTTTTGTCGCGGCTTCGTCTACGCATACAGGACCATCGTCTTCTCCAGATAATTCCCGGCTGTATCAGCCAGCGAGGGCCGGTGGCGCGCCTTACGTGCCTCAAACAGGATTTTCATGTCACAACGTTCTGATCGTCACGCTTCGGCCGGATTGCCCCGCCGCCTGCGTCGTTTCTTTTTCACTGTTTTGCCCTTGCTTGGCGGCCTGCATGCCTACATCGGCTGGCGCCTGTTGCCGGACTTGTCGCTGGAGGCAGCCGGAGTAGTCGTTGGCATTGTGTTGCTTGGCTTGTCCACGCTGCTGGTTCCGCTCGGCATGTTTGCCCGCTACCTTGTTACCCCGCCGGCGCTGGCCGATCGGCTCAGTTGGCTTGGGTCACTGTTGATGGGACTGTTTTCGTCCTTGCTGGTGCTGACCTTCCTGCGCGACGTGTTGCTGCTGTTCGCACCCGCTACGCTGGCTGGACCGACGGCGCTCGGCGTCGTGTTGGGGGCCTTGGTGCTGAGCCTGGTCGGCTATCTCAATGCCCGTCGCCTCGCCCGTGTTGTCCGCGTCGATGTGCTGCTGGCCGGCTTGCCGGCCGGCCTGGATGGCTTCACCATCGCCCAGATCAGCGACATCCATGTCGGCCCGACCATCAAGCGCGACTACGTCCAGGCCATCGTGGACCGGGTCAATGCGCTGGAAGCCGACCTGATCGCCATCACCGGCGATGTCGTCGATGGCAGCGTCGCCCAGCTGGCCATGCATAGCGCCCCGTTCGCCGATCTGGCGGCGCGCCATGGCACCTACGTCGTCACCGGCAATCATGAGTATTACGCTGGTGCAGAGCAGTGGATCGCGGAGTTCGAGCGCCTTGGTCTGCGTGGCCTGCACAACGCCCATGTCGTCATCGAGCATGGCGGCGAGCGGCTGGTCGTGGCCGGCGTCACCGACTACAGCGCGCATGCCTTCAACCCGGCCTGGCGCAGTGATCCGCAGCTGGCGCTGGCCGGCAGTCCGGCTGGCCTGCCACGCATCCTGCTCGCCCATCAGCCGCGCTCTGCGGTGGCCGCCGAGGCGGCCGGCTTCGATCTGCAGTTGTCGGGGCATACCCACGGTGGCCAGTTCTGGCCGTGGAATTTCTTCGTCGTCTTGCAGCAGCCCTTTACCGCCGGTCTGCATCGCCTCGGTCGACTGCTCGTCTATACCAGCCGCGGTACGGGCTACTGGGGGCCGCCGAAGCGCTTTGGGGCGCCATCCGAGATTACCTTGTTACGCTTGGTTGCCATCTGATTCAGTCGCTGAGGAGCGAGCAGACAAGATCGATTCCGTCGGCAACGAGGTCCCCGATTTCGGCACTTTCGTTGTAGCGTTCGGCGCGGCTTTGTCTTTCATATAAAGCACGCTGCTTTTCGCGCAGGATGATGGCATCTCCCAGCAACTCGACATCGCGTACGCTGCGCTGCGCCTCTACCTGCTGGTAGGTCGCCAATGCTTTTTCGACGGCGCCGGTGTCGAGAATGGTGATCGGTGCTTTGCAGTGCGGGCAGGCGTGGTCCTGCTTGATGTCGATGGCGGCGCCGCAACCATTGCAGCGGATCGAGCCGATCTGCGCTTTCAGCGTGTCGAGCTCAGCTTCGTGGAGTTGGCGAACGAAGCCCTTCTCGATCATGAATTGCGCAAAGGTTGTGAAGCGGCCGTGTTGCTGCAGGCAACGATGGTAGTTGAAGCGGCCCCCTTTTGCGATGTCCATGCCGTGCAGGAGCTTTTCGTTGCAGCGCGGGCAGTTGAGTACTTCGCTCAAGGCTTGGCGTGGTTCATCGCGGTGGGCGTGAATCAGCCGGAATAGTTCGATGATGCCGCCCGGCGCCAATTGAACGCTTTCGAAATTGTCGAACCAGATTGCTTGGCAGTTGAAACAGAGATCAAGTTCGATCTCGCCTTGCATCCGGTGTTTGAATTTTTCGACCGCCATCGTTTGGTGGCAGGACGGGCAGCAGGTTTTCATATCAACTTGGTCGAATGGTACCAAGCTGTAGTTTGACACCTTTTTTCATTTTGCCAATGACATGCATCTCGCAGGCCTTGCAGTCGAACTTGAGGATCAGCTTCTCGCTGCCATTGACCAGCGTCATCGGGTCCGGCTTCAGGTGCTTCACTTCCTTCGGGCAGAGATTGAAGCTGTAGCGCAGGCAATGCCGGGTGATCATCAGCGAGACCAGGCCTTTTTCCTGGTTGGCTTCGTAGGCGTCGGCAATCAGCTTGACGCCGTGTTTTTCGTAAAACGCTCGGGCCTTGCTGTTGAAGACGTTGCCGAGATAGGTCAGCTCATCTTGCGGATAGGGTGCGGGGTTGGCCGCCGGTGTGGCGCGAAGGGGGCGTTGGTAGGCTGCCTGGCGGGCGGCTTCGAGCTTTTCGGTCGTTTCGCGGCGCAAGGCGTTGATGGCGCCGACAGGCAGGAACCAGGGCTGCGTCAGCTCGATTTTCGGCGAGCTGGCAGCAAACAGGGTGTTGCCGAATTTGCCGAGATTTTCCTGCAGCGTCGCCAGGGCGCGCTCGGCATTCTTGGCGACTTCCTTGGCGTGCGGCAGATCGACGCTGGCGGAAATGCCGTCTTCGTCGGTCAGGGTCAGGCGGAAGCCTTCGGCGGTTTCGCTGAAAGCCGGCTGGATGGCAATCCGGCGTTCGGCCGAGTCCTTTTCCAGCGCCCGTTCGAATTCCTGGTCGCGGTTGCGGAACAACGTTGCGCCTTCGGTCAGCTCTTCCGGGATTTCGGCCGGGAAAAGCGTCATGCCTTCGGCCCGGTTGATCCGCATGCCGACCACTTCACCGTGGCCGTCGTAGAAGCAGACGCCATCGCCATTGTTGAATGGCTTTTCGGCATCGACGGTGAAGAAGCCGTCGCCGATTTCCAGCACGTTGCCGATGATCTCGCCGACGAAGCTGGGCGAGTCGAATGCGCCGATGTCGTCCTGGCGGCCGCCGGCGAAATAGTCGGTGTAGCCGCGGTTGAAGGTCTTGTCCGGCTGCGGCGTGAAGGTGTAGGTGCTGTAGCCGGAAGAGGCCCGGCGATAGGCCGGGTTGGCGGCGATGATCGCATCGAGCAGGCGGCGGTAATGCGCCGTGATGTTCTTGACGTAGCTGAGGTCCTTGAGGCGACCCTCGATCTTGAACGAGCTGACGCCGGCTTCGATCAGGGCGAGGATGTTTTCGCTCTGGTTGTTGTCCTTCATCGACAGCAGGTGCTGGTCTTCGGTGATCACCTTGCCCTTGTCGTCGACCAGCGTGTAGGGCAGGCGGCAGGCCTGCGAGCATTCGCCGCGGTTGGCACTGCGCCCGGTGTGGGCGTGGCTGATGAAGCACTGGCCGGAGTAGGCGACGCACAGGGCACCATGCACGAAATATTCGAGCGCCAGCGTGGTCTGGCGGGCAATGGCCGAGACTTCGGCGATCGACAGTTCGCGGGCCAGGACCAGTTGCGAGAAGCCGGCATCTTCGAGGAACTTGACCTTGGCCGCGTTGCGGTTGTCGGTCTGGGTGCTGGCGTGCAGCTGGATGGGCGGCAGATCGAGCTCAAGCAAGCCCATGTCCTGGATGATCAGCGCATCGGCGCCGGCCTCGTAGATTTTCCAGGCCAGCTGGCGGGCGTCTTCCAGTTCGTTGTCGTGCAGGATGGTGTTGAGTGCGACGAAAACGCGGGCGTTGAAGCGATGGGCAAAGGTGCTCAGGCGGGCGATGTCTTCGATGCTGTTGCCGGCGCCGTAACGGGCGCCAAAAGCCGGGCCGCCGATGTAGACGGCATCGGCGCCGTGCTTGATGGCTTCGATGCCGAAATCGGCATTCTTGGCCGGGGCGAGCAGTTCGAGTGGGTGTTGGATTCGGGTCATGGCGCCTTAGTACGTAAAACGCGGAGCGAGTTCTTCGATATTGAATTCGCGCAGGATCGCCTCGGCGCGCTCGCGGGCATTTTTTCTCGGTTTGCCGCGCAGACTGGCGATGATCAGTTCGTTCTTCATCGAGTGTTCCCAGCCGACCAGTTCGGTCACGGTGACGTCGTAACCGTGAGATTCCAGCAGCAGGCAGCGCAGGACATTGGTCAGGTGGCTGCCCAGTTCGCGGGTGTGGATCGGGTGCCGCCACAGCTCGGAAAGCGGGGTCTTGCCCAGCGATTCGTTCTTGCGGGCGCGCATGGTGGCCGCTACCTCGGCCTGGCAGCACGGCACCAGCACGATATGGCGGGCCGACTTGGTGAGCGCGAAACGGATCGCATCATCGGTAGCGGTATTGCAGGCATGCAGTGCAGTGACGACATCGATCCGCTCGGGGAGGGTGGTGGAGTGTGTCGATTCCTCAACCGTGATGTCGAGAAAACTCATGCGCTCGAAACCCAGCCGATCGGCCAGTTCGCGAGATTTCTCGACCAGTTCCTTGCGGGTCTCTATGCCGTAGATGTGGCCGCGTTTTTCTTCGCCCTGTTGTTGTTTGAAGAACAGGTCGTAGAGGATGAAGCCGAGGTAGGACTTGCCGGCGCCATGGTCGGCCAGGCTATTCGCCTCGGCCAGCAGCGGCTCGATGAACTGGTAGAGGTGATAGACCTGCTTCAGCTTGCGGCGGGTGTCCTGGTTGAGCTTGCCGTCGCGCGTCAGGATGTGCAATTCCTTCAGCAATTCAATGGATTGCCCGGGACGGATCTCCGGAATGTCGGCAGGGGCGTTTTGCTTTTTCATAGGGGGCAAATTATCGCATTCAATCTTCTATAACTTTCGTGTCAACCGAATCGAAATCCGCTCGTTATTCGGCTCATGGTGATCCAACACCGCACTTCATACGGAGATACAAATGGGCAGTTTGAGCAACGAATCCTTCGAGCAATTTCTGGATTCCCTGAAGAAAGCCGGCATTACGATTTCCAACGAAGCCGAACTGCGCGAGCGGCTGGCTGAAGCTCAACGCTGGCGTTTCGCTTTCCAGACGCTGGCTGCAAATGGCAAGATCATCGGTATCAGTTTTGAAGATCAGTCAGAAGGCCGCAACGAAGCGGAAATCAGCCGTGCCTTCACCGACTTCCAGTTTTCCGAAAAGACCAAGGCTGTTTTCTCCGCCAATCTGAAGCATTAAGATATAAATGTTTTTAGCCCTTCGCGCTGGCGGGGGGCAAAAGAAGAACGGGCGCCATGCGGCGCCCGTTTTGCGTTTGGCGGCCCGGAGGCCGCGTTGATCAGCGGGTGATCGGCTTGTAGCGGATGCGCTTCGGCTTGGCGCCTTCTTCACCCAGGCGTTTTTTCTTGTCTTCCTCGTATTCCTGGAAATTGCCGGTGAAGAAGTTCCATTGCGAGTCGCCTTCGGCCGCCAGGATGTGCGTACAGATGCGGTCGAGGAACCAGCGATCGTGCGAGATCACCATGGCGCAGCCGGCGAATTCGAGCAGGGCATCTTCCAGTGCGCGCAGGGTTTCGACGTCGAGGTCGTTGGACGGTTCGTCGAGCAGCAGCACATTGCCGCCGGCCATCAGGGTCTTGGCCAGGTGCAGGCGACCGCGTTCGCCGCCGGACAGATTGCCTACCAGCTTGCCTTGGTCGGCACCCTTGAAGTTGAAGCGGCCGATGTAGGCGCGGCTGGGCATCTCGAATTTGCCGATCTGCAAGATGTCGCGTCCTTCGGCCAGTTCGTCGAAGACGGTCTTGTTGCCGTCGAGGCAGTCACGCGACTGGTCGACATAGGCCATCTTGACCGTGGGGCCGATGACGACTTCGCCGGCATCCGGTTGTTGCTGGCCGGTGATCATCTTGAACAGGGTCGATTTACCGGCGCCGTTCGGGCCGATGATGCCGACGATGGCGCCGGCCGGGATGTTGAAGCTGACGTTGTCCATCAGCAGCTTGTCGCCAAAGGACTTGGTGACGCCGTTGAACTCGATGACCTTGTCGCCCAGGCGCTCGGCAACCGGAATGAAGATTTCCTGGGTTTCGTTGCGTTTCTGGTATTCCTGGCTCGACATTTCCTCGAAGCGGGTCAGGCGAGCCTTGGACTTGGCCTGGCGGGCCTTCGGGTTGGAACGAACCCATTCCAGTTCCTGCTTCATCGCCTTCATATGGGCGTCGATCTGCTTGTTTTCGGTTTCCAGGCGGGCTTCCTTCTGTTCCAGCCAGGAGGAGTAGTTGCCCTTCCAGGGGATGCCGTGGCCGCGGTCCAGTTCGAGAATCCATTCGGCAGCGTTGTCGAGGAAGTAACGGTCGTGGGTGACGGCGACCACGGTGCCCGGGAAGCGAACCAGGAACTGTTCCAACCACTCGACCGATTCGGCATCGAGGTGGTTGGTCGGTTCGTCGAGCAGCAGCATGTCCGGTTTGGCGAGCAGCAGCTTGCACAGTGCAACACGGCGCTTTTCGCCGCCGGACAGGTTGCCGATCTTGGCTTCCCAGGGCGGCAGGCGCAGCGCATCGGCGGCCAGTTCCATCTGGGCTTCGGTGTCCGAGCCAGCGGTGGCAATGATCGCTTCGAGTCGGGCCTGTTCTTCGGCCAGCTTGTCGAAATCGGCTTCCGGGTCGGCGTAGGCAGCGTAGACTTCGTCGAGCTTGGCCTGCGCCTGCATGACTTCACCAAGTGCCGACTCGACTTCCTCGCGTACGGTCTTTTCCGGATCGAGTTGCGGTTCCTGCGGCAGGTAGCCGATCGAAACGCCGGCCAGGTGTTGCACCTCGCCGTCGTATTCCTTGTCGACGCCGGCCATGATCTTGAGGACCGTCGACTTGCCGGCGCCATTCAGGCCGAGCAGGCCGATCTTGGCGCCGGGGAAGAATGAAAGGGAGATATCCTTGATGATCTGCCGTTTTGGCGGAACGATCTTGCTCACGCGGAGCATTGACATTACATATTGAGCCATGGGCTTTGCCTGTCGCTAGATGAATGGGTGGATGTTGTGTGTTATGGCTGGACCGATGGAACGGGTCCAATTGTCCTAATGGTGCCCGTTAATCGGTGTTGCTGAATTAATCGAATACCGGAAAAGCAAAACGCGAAGTCTACGAGGCTTCGCGTTCGATGACCAGTCTTGTCCTGCTGGTCGTGCAAGAAATGTCGGCCTCTAAGCCATGATCAAGGCCGGCGTGGCGAGGTCACGATGCATCAAGACGGCCGGGGCATCGACTCTCGGGCAGATTCGTAATTCGCCAATTTTCCTGAAGCCAAATTCGCGTTCATAAAATCGGGCGTGGCGGGGATTCACTTCGATAACAGCATCCGTTGCGCCGAAGAGAGCGCGGGCGTACTGATGTGCTGTCGAGAATAGATCAAGCAGTAACTGACGCGAGCTGTAGTCTGGATCGACAGCCAAGCGCGAAAATTCGCAAATGATCCTTCCCGGCCGCCGAAGGCTTGCGATTTCTCGCGCATAAAGTGTTTCCGATAACAGCCCGTCGGGCGCGTCACGCCCGACGGACAGCGTCGCCGCAATATCCTCATCTTGCCAGGCTGCCAGTGCGATCCGGTGCGGATTGTAGCGTTCGCTTGCGCCATCGGTCTGATAGCCTCGCCACGCGTACATCCGACGAACGAGCGTGCCGGTTGCCAGACGCTGGTGCTGGTTCACGACCGGACCAATGTGCAACTCCCCGGCTGGCGTGCTTTTCGAGGTTCGCAGCAAGGGAACCTTAGGGGGGCAGGTCTGGAATGTGGCAGAAAATTGCATCGGCATGATTCTAGGGGGATAGGTGTTTGCTTTCAACCGACCATGCCGCTGACAGGCAAGGAAATTTCGTTTGGCACTTTGTTGAAGTGAGGTTTGTCGGATGAAATCGAACTGATGTCACCACAGAGTTCACCTCCTTCATCGATAACCAGTTTGCCGTAACGGATTTTTCCATTCACTTTTCCGGTTGCGTGAATGATCAGTTGAGAGCGGGCAGTCAGTTCGCCATCGAAGGTGCCGTGAATCTCGGCGACATCAATACTGACTTTGCCGGCAAAGGCTCCTTGATCGGCGATCCGGATTACTCTGCTATCCATGGTCGCTTCAACGCGACCTTCAACGACCAAGGTATCGCAATCAAGAATCTCCGCTCCCTTGAGTTTGACATCGGGGCCGACGATGAGGCGAGCACCCATTACGTTTTCACTGGGGGTTTCGAGGTTCGTGGCTGCCTCGTTGGGCTTGGCTTCCGCTGGGGCGGGAGATGCGGTCTTTGGTTGAGGTTCCGTTACTCCTGACATCGTGCTTAGGACATTCTTGACATCTTTGCGGGTGATGGTGTCATTGCGTGGTGTCAGGCTGGGCTTATTGAACATACAGACTCCTCATGTGTTGCGGTGAATTCCGGGAGTCGATTGCGATAAGTGTGCCAGATGTAATCTAGTTATATAAATCATATGGTTGCGATGTTTTTCTGCGATGCCGCACGGGGATGTCCCGGTGTTGTTGTCGTGATTTGGCGACACGAATTTGCATCAATTCGCAAATGGCTGCTCATGTAGCGCCAGAGCGTTGTCGCTAAATGGCGACGTTGATTGCAAATTATTGATTTAAAAAATTAATTTATTTTTGTTCGCTGTTTTGGAAATGAAGGGAAATGGCGCCTAAAGCGAGATTCTCGCGCACACGGTCTACACTGGCGCTTTAATCGATTGCTTCGCAGATGATTCGGGTCTCTTTTCGCAAAGTCATGCTCGCTGGTTTTGTATTGGTCATTCTGGTGTTGGGGGGGATGGCTGTACGTAGCTGGTTGGTCGTCGAGCATTTTGTCGCACAGAGTCGGCATGGTGGGGAGTTGGCCGTGCAATTGACCGCCTCCATCCAGGAAATCGGCGAAGGAACCGTGGACGTCGAGCGGAGTGCCAGACAGTATCTGGTGCTGGGTGATCCCATCGTTCGCCAGCGCTTTGATGAAAATCTCGCGCAGTCGATACTTGCATTGGACCGCCTGGAGGCGCTCTCGATTAAACCGCTGGCGGTCGCTTTGGCAGATTGGCGTACGACTGCCCAGGGTTTGAAAAATGGCCTCGATGGCGGGGCGCAGAAGGAGGACTTGGCGCCAATTCTGGCTCACCTCGTTCAATTGAACTCGGACATGAAGCTGGCGGCGCAACAATGGATCGAAATGCAAAACGGCCGGGTTCTTGATGAACTGGAGAATAGCCGGCTGCGTTTGGGCGGGCAATTGATCATGGCGCTTGCCGGCGCGTTGATTGTGGCGCTGGCTATGGGGTGGTGGCTGATGTGGCCGATGCGTCACCTCGAACGGGCCATCACGCGACTGGGAGAAAAGCGCTTTGACGAATCGGTCGTGATTGGAGGTCCGGCCGATTTGCGCCAACTCGGGCGGCGTCTTGATTGGCTGAGGCAGCGTCTGGCCGAATTGGAGGCGGATCGCGAGCGGATGTTGCGACATGTTTCCCATGAACTGAAAACGCCTTTGACGGCACTAAGGGAAGGTGTTTCGCTCTTGCAGGAAGAAGTACCCGGCACGCTGGAGGAGGCCCAAAAGGAGGTCGTGGAGATTCTTCAGCACAACGTGATTGCTTTGCAAAGACAAATCGAGAGCTTGCTGAGTCTGAATTCGGCTGCGTTCGATGCGCGCCAGTTGCAGTTCGCACCGGTGGTTCTGCCAGAATTGTTGGATGGCGTGGTGCGTCGGCGCGATTTACATATTCAGGCACGACAACTGAGGCTGAAGGTGGAGGCCAGTCAGGTGACGGTGATGGCCGATGCAGAGAAACTGGGCGTGATTCTTGACAATCTGCTGTCCAATGCAATTGATTTTAGTCCAGAAGGAGGGGAAATCCGGCTTCTGGCTCGTCACGAGAAAGGCTGCTTGATCCTGGAGTGCGCCGATCGCGGAACCGGTGTTGCTCCCGAAGATGTTGAGCGAATTTTCGAGCCATTTGTTCAAGGGCAGCGGCGCGCGCCTACGCCGCGACGTGGGAGCGGGGTTGGATTGTCTATCGTTCGTGAGTTGGTTCGGGCGATGGGGGGGCGGGTCGGCTTGAGGCCGAGTGGCCGGGGTGCAAGGTTTTATGTGGAAATACCGGATGAAAAATAACTTACGTTTCGGCAGATCACGTTTTTGGTGTGTTCTCGCATTGTTGCTACTGACTGGGTGCGTTAGCGAGGCGCCGATCAAACAGGGATTCGAACGCAAGGACGATGTTGTGACGCCACCTGTCCCGCTGAGTGCGCTGAACTATTATCCGGTGCTGCATCGCATGACTTCCGCCGAAATCGGTCGCGAACGCATGGTGTTGGCTGCGTTGCCGGCCAATCCGAATAATCAGGTCAGGATGGCCATGGTGCTTGGGCATCCGAGAGGGCCACAGGATTTGCCCAAAGCCATTGCATTGCTCGATGCCGTGCTGAAATCGACGGATCCAGCAGCGATTACCTTGCAACCGCTGGCCAGGTTGATGCTGGATGGGTACATCGAAAGGCAGCGGCAGGATATTTTTTCGGATAAGCAGGCGCTGCAGTTGAAGGAAAGTCAGCGCAGGGTCGCCGAGTTACAAGAAAAGATCGATAGTCTGGCCGATATTGAGCGTACGTTACCGCAGCGACCCAGGGCTCAACGCCTTCCGGTTTCGGGGGGAGGACGATGAGTTCTGTTCCGGAGAACCTGGGCGTTCCCATTCTGGTCGTCGATGACGACGAGGATATCTTGCGTTTACTTGCCATGCGTTTGCGCGCCCGTGGGTTCAAGATTTCTACTGCGACCTCGGCTGAAGAGGCTCTGGTACGGATTGCCGTTGAGCCACCAAGGGTCGTTGTCAGCGATGTTCGCCTGCCGGGGCGCGACGGGCTGGCGTTGTTCGAGGAAATTCGCATCACGCGTCCTGGTCTGCCGGTCATTCTGCTGACTGCGCACGGCTCCATCCCAGATGCGGTGGAAGCGACTTCGCGTGGCGTGTTTGGTTATCTGACGAAGCCGTTCGACAGTCAGGTATTGCTCGAAAAAATCGATCTCGCACTACAGGTCTCCGCTGCAGGGGCTGCAAGTTTGAGTGCAGGGGCGGATGGAGGCGAGACAGGGGAAGCGTGGCATCGCGATATCGTGTTCCGTAGCGCCCGAATGGCCGAGTTGATTTCAGAGGTTAGGATGGTGGCAGCTTCCGATGCCAGTATTCTGATCCGTGGAGAAAGTGGTACGGGAAAAGAGGTGTTGGCCCGTGCCATCCATCGGGCCAGTCGCCGAGCCAAGGGGCCGTTTGTGGCGATCAATTGCGGGGCGATTCCGGAGCAGTTGCTCGAATCGGAATTGTTCGGGCATGTCAAAGGTGCGTTTACCGGTGCGGCAAATACCCGGATTGGCCTGTTTCAGTCGGCGAATGGCGGAACACTTTTTCTGGATGAGATTGGCGATATGCCGCTGGCGCTGCAGGTCAAGTTGTTGCGCGTGTTACAGGAACGCGTCGTGCGTCCGGTTGGTGCAACCCAGGCTGAGCCGGTTGACGTTCGTCTACTTTCGGCCACGCATCGCGATCTTGATGCTGCGATGGCGCAGGGCCAGTTTCGTGAAGATCTTTATTACCGACTCGATGTCGTGTCCCTGACGTTACCTCGTCTGGAAGAACGTCGGGAAGACATTCCCTTGCTTGCGGCACATTTTGTGCAGTTGGTCGCCGGAAAATACGGCAAATCGATCACCGGCTTTTCACCCGAGGCGCTGGAAGCATTGGCTACCTCAGCCTGGCCGGGAAATGTGAGGCAATTGCTCAATGTCGTTGAACAGAGTTGTGCCTTGACGTCTACGCCTCTGATCCCATTATCACTTGTACAACGGGCGCTGAGAGTACCCACCATGGAGGCCCTGAGTTACGTTGAGGCCAAGCAACGCTTCGAACGGAACTATCTCGTCCAATTGCTTAAGTTGACCGATGGCAATGTTGCCGATGCTGCACGGATTGCCGAGCGTAATCGAACCGAGTTTTATCGCTTGCTGCAAAAATACGATTTGACGCCGGCCATGTTCCGGGGCGGTGAAGCCGATTAGTCTTTTCCGTATATTTCATGCCCACTAAACGTTTTGCTGTCGCTGCTGGGCGACGAAACAACAATGTGCATTTTTATATGCTGTCTTAACATCATGATCTAATTGAATATTTTTTTCTGGCACGGACTTCGCAATGCATCTTGCAATATTCAAAGCAAGAAGGAGATAGCGATGCGAAAAAGAGGTCTGATGTCAGTAATGTTGTTGGTCGGGGCAATCCTTGCTTGCCAGCAGATTCCCGTTCAAGCGACGGACAATCAGCAAGTGGCTTCCCTTGTTGTCGCAACGCCGGAAGTTCAGGATTCGACGCTCAATGATCGCGTAGAAACCTTGTTGCGTACCGACATTGGTTTGGCTGGTTCGCAGTTTCGCTCACAAACCAAAGGTGGAATTGTCAGTTTGAGCGGACGGGTTCCTGATGAACATGCGCTACGGCGGGCCTTGGATCTGGCTAGTAGCGTGAAAGGGGTGCGGGAGGTTCGTAACAGCATGGTGGTCGACTTCCCAAAGTAGTGTCAGAGGGCCGGTTGACGTGGATATGGGGAAATCTGGTTAAGTTGATTCCAGCGTTACCAGGAGCATTCCTTCATCCACTGTATCGCCCTCTGTGACATGAATCTCGATGACCTTTCCGGCATAGGGGGAGGGAATATCGAGTGCCACTTTCCCGGTTTCAAGCGTCAGAATGTGCTGGTCGAAATTGATTACTTCGCCAATATCGACCAGCAGTTCCAGTATGAATATTGTGCCGCTGGCACAGGAGCCGCAGCTTTCCCAGCACTCCGGAAATTTGGGCATCCGGATCAAATTCACGCTCATGATGAAATTCCTCAAAACCTCTTGCATTCTACTCATACATCCGTATAATGCGCGGCTCTTACAGCGCGCCCGTAGCTCAGTTGGATAGAGTATCTGGCTACGAACCAGAGGGTCGGGCGTTCGAATCGCTCCGGGCGCGCCATAAGAAGATGTTTCAGGATCATGTATTTTCGATCCGTTTGTTTTGGTAGCGCGCCCGTAGCTCAGTTGGATAGAGTATCTGGCTACGAACCAGAGGGTCGGGCGTTCGAATCGCTCCGGGCGCGCCATAAGAAGATGTTTCAGGATCATGTATTTTCGATCCGTTTGTTTTGGTAGCGCGCCCGTAGCTCAGTTGGATAGAGTATCTGGCTACGAACCAGAGGGTCGGGCGTTCGAATCGCTCCGGGCGCGCCAACAAAACCGGTAGTACCAAGCACTTAGGCCAATCGTTGATTGGCCTTTTTGCTTTCTGTGGGGGGGCTTTTTGGGGGTTCGATTTCCCAAGTTGTTTCCGGCGGATTATCTCCAGGCTCCGGTTTGTCCGGCTACGTTCATCGGTAATCCGCTCCAGGGCATCCAGCACTTCCTCGATCTGTGCCGCCGAGTAATGCGCCGTCATGCTCCTGCGGGTGCGTTGAGGAACGTCCGCAATCGTTTCTTTGCTAACCCCAGCTAAACGCAACAGCAACCCATGTGCCGCAGATCATGGATATGCAGACCGGGAATTTCGGCTGCTTTCCGCGCCCGCCGACAAATCATCTCAATTCGTTTGCCCTGATTGGGAACGAAATACTCGGTATGTTTGCCGCGCGGTCCCTCGATGATGCTCTCTGTCATCGAATTGCAGACGAGGACTCGACTGTGCTTCCTGTCTTTCACGTTCTTCCAGGGTACTTCGAAGGCAGACCATTTCGCCGAGGCAATATTGGAGAGTGCTGCTTTCGTAGGTGGCGTGCGGCATTCCGGGTGGGGGCTAGGGTAATACCCGGTTCACGGCTCCGATTGATGGTTTTAATCTCGCCCCATAAGCGGCAATCGAATAATGGGGAGATTCAGGAATGGCGCATCTTGTGGATGGGGCCGACAGTGCATCCTGCAACCTGAACTACTTGTTGGGGAATCTTGGCGGTAATTTGGGGGCGGCGAAGCGCCTGGTTTCCCTTTACCTTGAGAATCATCCTGTTTTATTGCACGCATTGGACGTAGCGCTACAACGTAATGATCCGAAGGCTGTGCGTCAGGCTGTGCATGATATTCGGGGCAGTTGCGTTATTTTCTCGGCCCACACATGTTTGGAGTTGGCTAAGAAAATCGAGGACGGTTTACGTCAATTACCGGAGCAAGGCGTTACTGCGGAGCATGGAATTGGTGCCTGTTTTGAAGAATGCGCGGCACTGACTGTTGCGATGGATGAAATGGCCGAGGAGTTGCGGTCGCTGTTGAGCCGCGAGAGCATTTAAGTATCTAGTTGATCAATCCATTTTGCATGGCGTATCGGGTCAGTCCGGTGACTTCGTGTACGCCAAGCTTCTGCATCAGTTGTGAGCGATGAAATTCAACGGTTTTCGGGCTGATGCCGAGTTGGCGGGCAATTTCCTTGGTGGTTTTGCCCGAGGCGACAAGGCGGATGATTTCTGTTTGTCGCGCTGTGAGGCTGACTTTGTTTGCTTTTTCTTCGCCCGATGCGATGTTGTTGAGAATTTCCTCAACCCGATGCGAGAGGTAGCGGCCGTTGCTCAGTATGGTGTCTACGGCTTGTTGAAGTTCTTCAAGGATGAAGTCCTTCAGCAAATAACCATTGATTCCGGCTGCCAGCGCTTGTTGGATGATTTCCTCGCGGTCGATGCCTGAGAGAATCAGGATTTTGATTGTTTGGTCGAATTGGCGGATGGTTTTTGCTGCTTCGATGCCGGAAGGGCCGGGCATGGCGATGTCGAGTATCGCGATGTCCGGTTGGAGGCGGCGTGCTTCGTCGATGGCTTGCTGGCCGTCGGCGCACAGGGCAACCACTTCATGATTGGGCAAGGCTTCGAGCAGGGCGTGGATGCCGGCTCTGGCAAGCAATTGATCGTCGGCGAGAAGTATTCTGATTTTTTTCATGCAGGCCGAAGGATAAGTCATCGCGGTCGTTTTGGGCAGCCAAGATGTCGTTAACCTCATGTCGGGTGTCTTATTGTTGTTGAACCATGCGTTCTGGAGAGGATGTTTGTGAGCGAGGAAGGTTTGCAGAAGTATTCCGGGGTTCGTGTCTTGTTGGTTGAAGACAATTTATTGAATCAGGAAGTCGCGCGTTTCATGCTTGAGGATTTCGGACTCGTTGTCGATGTTGCCGAAAATGGAGAGCGTTGCCTTGAGTTGTTGAATTCGGCGAACGGTAACTACGCCCTCATTTTCATGGACATGCAGATGCCGGTCATGGATGGATTGAGCGCAACGATAGAAATGCGCAAGCTTGAAGCGCTGGCAGCCTTGCCGGTCGTTGCCATGACGGCCAATGTGATGCCGGAAGACAAGCGGCGTTGCCTGGCGGCTGGGATGAACGATTTCATCTGCAAACCGATCATGCCCGAGGCAATTTCGGCGGTGCTGGAAAAGTGGATAGACAATAAATCGTAGTCGGTTTGGCTTGGAAATCCTGCTTCCGTGCGCAGCCCCTGTCAGTATGGCGGGGCTAGGAAGCAATTGTTTTACGATGATTTGGTGCGGTGCACAAAATCGCTTGACATGGTTGTTTCAGTGGCTAAAATAAAGTCATGTTGCGGTGCAGCAATTTTGGCCCGCCAGGATTAATTTAACCCTCAGGAGATTTCACCATGTTTACCAAGCCCCAAGATTTTGCCAAGTCCAGCTTTAACTTTGCCCTGTTCTTTGCCAACACCGCTTTCGATGGGTTCGAGCGTTTGGCTCTGTTGAACCTGGCAGCTACCCGTTCCGTTTTCGAAGCTTCGCTGTCCGGCTTCGAAGCTCTGCTTGGCGCCAAGGATGTCCAGTCCTTCGTCAGCCTGCACAAGGAACTGTCCGCGCCGACCATTGAAAAGGGCCTCGAGTATTCGCGCAATGTGATTTCGATCGCCGCAGAAACCAAGGAAAAGATCGCCAAGGAAGTGGAAGTCCATGTTGCCGATACCAATGCCAAGGTTTCCGGGCTGGTTGAAAAGGCTCTGGCCTCTGCTCCGGCTGGCTCCGAAGTTGCCGTGGCTGCCGTCAAGACTGCCATCAAGTCCGCCAACGAAGCTTACGAAGGCCTGAACAAGGTTGCCAAGCAGGCTGCGGAAGTTGCCGAAGCCAGCGTTGCTGCAGCAACCAACGCCACCATCAAGGCTGCCGCAGTGGCCGCGCCGAAGTCTTCCTCCAAGAAGGTTGCTTAATCGGACATGAGGTGAGGCCGCATTTTGTGGCTGCTAATAAAAAAGCCCTTGTATTCAAGGGCTTTTTCTTTGTTGAATAGAGGTGTTTCAAATGTCGCACAATCATCCCGCATCCAAGGCGGAAGCCATTCACGACGCCATCGAACATTTCCAGGAAGAGCATCATCACGTGCCCGATCCACATGAAAAGGCTCGTCTGGTCTCGAATACGATCCGAGAGTGGGAGCACGATGAAGTCGAGGAAAAGCACTCGGCGGATAAATCGGCCTGAGGACATCCGTCCTTGAGTGCACCGGCCGGGCTTTCAACGAAGCCGGTGCATTCCCAATCTATTTGCGATTGGCCCTTACCAGCTTGCCCTTGCCGCCACGCGTGCCGCGGCAGATTTCCAGACGTTCGCCCTTGAGCTTGCCGGCCATGCCGTCGATGACCGGGACAATTTCCTCCAAGGCCGTTTTGCCAGGTGCCGCGTCAATCAGCTTGAGACCGCGTCCCTTGGCGAGCAGACGGATTTCCTCCAGATTGAATACCAGCGCACGGCCATCTCTGGTGATGCAGGCGACTTCGCCATCGGCCGGAGCCGGCATGAAGACCGCCGGCGATTCGCCATCGCCGAGGGAGAGGAAGGCCTTGCCGGCCTTGCCGCGCGACATGAAGTCGCTGCCCTGGCAACGGAAGCCGTAGCCGCCGTCGGCGGCGACCAGATAAGACTTGTCGTTCGAAACGGCTTGCGCCAGGCAAGGCTTGCCGCCGTCCTGGAAGTCGGCCAGCGAGGTGGCGGGAACGCCGTCGCCCTTGCCGCCGGGAATGTCGGCCGCGGGAATCGAGTAGGCACGGCCGTTACTGTCGAGCAGGATCAGGTGATCGACGGTACGGCAGGGCAGGCAGGCGAGCAGGCTGTCGCCGGAACGGAATGTCAGCTGGGTCGGGTCGATGTTGTGACCCTGGCGCGAGCGTAGCCAGCCGTGTTTGGAAACGATCAGCGTGGTCGGTTCGTCGGGAATGGAGACGCTCTTCGCATCCGACATCGTTACCTTGGCATCGGCCTCGATCAGGGTCCGGCGGTCATCGCCGTATTTCTTGGCGTCGGCTTCGATTTCGCTGGCAACACTGGCGCGCAGGGCTTCTTCCGAGCTGAGCAGATGGTTCAGCCCGGCGGCCTCTTCACGCAGCTTGGCCAGTTCTTCACCGATCTTGATGCCTTCGAGTCTGGCCAACTGGCGCAGGCGGATTTCCAGGATGTCTTCGGCCTGGATTTCGGAGAGCTTGAAATGGGCGATCAGGTCGGCCTTGGGATCATCCGATTCGCGGATGACCTTGATGACCCGGTCGATGTCGAGCAGGATCGCCTGCCGGCCTTCGAGGATGTGGATGCGCTTTTCGGCCGCGCTCAGGCGGTGGCGGGTACGCCGTTCGACGGTACTCAGCCGGAAGCGGCACCATTCCTCGATCATGCTGTACAGCGAAGCCTGGCGTGGGGCGCCGGTGATGCCGAGTACGGTCAGGTTGATCGAAGCGTTGGTTTCCAGGCTGGTGTGGGCGAGCAGCATGCGTACCAGATCGTCCTGGCCCTGGCGCGATGACGCGGGCTCAATGACCAGGCGGATGGCGTGTTCCTTGCCCGATTCGTCACGCACACCGCTTTCCGAAATGGCCGAGAGAAAGGCTGCCTTCAGGTTGAGCTGTTCCGGCGTAAAGACCTTCTTGCCGGCTTTTTCCTTGGCAACCGGGTTGGAGCAGGCTTCGATTTCGGACATTACCGTCGCCGTCGATACGCCGGGCGGCAGTTCGGTAATGACCAGGCGCCATTGGCCACGGGCCAGGTTTTCGATTTTCCATTTG
The DNA here is from genome assembly GCA_003583745.1 of Rhodocyclales bacterium GT-UBC. Classification (GTDB taxonomy): domain Bacteria; phylum Pseudomonadota; class Gammaproteobacteria; order Burkholderiales; family Rhodocyclaceae; genus Azonexus. The sequence continues at coordinate 163,961 of QXPY01000001.1, forward strand.
GCCCGTACGCGCAGGCTGCCGCGCCCGCTGCGGTAAGTTGCGGCGATTTCCTCGGGCGAGGAAATGATTTGTGCGCCGCCCGGGTAGTCCGGGCCGGGAATCATCGCCAGTACGTCGTCTTCGCTGGTATCCGGATTGCGGATCACGGCGACTGCAGCTTGGGCGACTTCGCGCAGATTGTGAGCCGGAATCTCCGTCGCCATACCGACCGCAATGCCGGATGCACCGTTCAGCAGGCAGAAGGGGAGACGGGCCGGCAGCAGCGCCGGTTCATCGTTGGCCCCGTCGTAATTAGGCTTCCAGTCGACCGTGCCTTCATCGAGTTCGGACAGCAGCAATTCGGCAATCGGTGTCAGGCGGGCTTCGGTGTAACGCATGGCGGCGGCATTGTCGCCATCGCGTGAGCCGAAATTGCCCTGGCCATCGACGATCGGATAGCGCAGGCTCCAGTCCTGCGCCATGCGCACCATGGCGTCGTATACCGAGGAGTCGCCGTGCGGGTGGTACTTACCGATGACGTCGCCGACGACGCGGGCCGATTTGACATGGCGCGGGCTCTTGTACAGCCCCATGCGATGCATGGCGTAGAGAATGCGGCGCTGTACCGGCTTTTGGCCATCCGCAGCCGAAGGCAGGGCACGGCCGGTGACGACGCTCATCGCGTATTCGAGATAACGGCGGGCGGCGTAATTGGCCGGCGAGGCGATGTCGTCCGCCGGCCCGCTGGCTGAGGGCGGCAACGGCGGCGGATTGGCGCCCCCGGCCTCGGGCAGCAAGTCGTCGTGGCTTTCCAGCGTCGGTTCCGCCGCCGCTTCGGCCGGTGGGGCAAGCGATTCGGGTTCGTCGGCGAGCCGTTTGGCTGAACTGTCGAAGAGATTAAGCTGGTCGGTCATGGTCTTGCATCTACATCCTGAATCAAGTCGGCGGCGAATTTATCATAGGGCGGCCGTGCGCACTGGCAATTCGCCAGAATCGATGGCCCGAGCCGCTGCATGGCGGCCCGGAGGTTCGGCTGGCTGGCCAGGTCAGAACGGTCGCCGGTCGTTCAATAGGGCGAGCTGAGTGCCTTGGCAATGAAATGGCGGCCGACGCGCGGTTTGGGGACCCGCTCGTTGAACCAGGCGCGCACGTCCTCGTCCAGGCCGATGCCGTGCATGTAGTTGTAGAGCGCCTTGTTCAGTGCCTTGCCAAGGCTGTTGTGATCGACGCCGGTGGGGTCGATGAATTCGACGTCGTTGGTGGCAAAACTGATCGGCGGCAAGGCTTTGAGCTTGATGCCGTATTCGGCCGGGTTGAGACCGACCGGCGAATGCACGGTGCAGGCAAAGCGGTGGAAGAAGCCCGACTGGATGCAGCCTTCGGCAAACAGCTGGCGGACATATTCCAGCGCATCGACCGTGTCCTGCACCGTCTGGGTCGGGAAGCCGTACATCAGGTAGGCATGGACCAGAATCCCGGATTCGCTGAAGGCACGGGTGACGCGGGCGACCTGGTCGACCGAGACGCCTTTTTTCATCAGCTTGAGCAAGCGATCGGAGGCGACCTCCAGGCCGCCCGAAACGGCGATGCAGCCGCTGTCGGCCAGCTGATTGCAGAGCTCCGGGGTGAAGGACTTCTCGAAGCGGATGTTGCCCCACCATGAAATTGCCCGGTTACGCTTTTGCAGCTCGTCGGCCAGGGCCTTGAGCGCCTTGGGCGGAGCGGCTTCATCGACGAAATGAAAGCCGCTGTGCCCGGTTTCGTCGATGATCCGTTCGATGCGGTCGACCAGCAGCGCGGCCGGGGCGCCATCGAAGCGGCCGATGTAATCGAGACTGACGTCGCAGAAGCTGCATTTCTTCCAGTAGCAACCGTGGGCGACGGTGAGTTTGTTCCATCGCCCGTCCGACCACAGCCGGTGCATCGGATTGAGCATGTCGAGCAGCGACAGGTAGCGGTCGATCGGCAGGCCATCCCAGGTCGGCGTGCCGACTTCGGCGAAGGGAATGTCCGGTTCGCTGCTGTTGAAATAGCGGACCTTGCCGTCGACGCGGGCATAGCAGCGCACCAGGTTGAGCCGAGGGCGCTGGCCTTCCAGGTATTCCAGCAGGGCCAGGATGGGGCGTTCGCCGTCGTCGAGGGTGATGTGGTCGAAATAATCGAAAACCCGGCTTTCCTTGAGTTCGCGCAGTTCGGTATTGACCCAGCCGCCGCCGAGCACGGTGACGATTTCGGGAGCGTGCGCCTTGATGCTCTGGGCCATGCGGAAGGCGGCATAGACCGAGCCGGGGAAGGGCACGGAGATCAGGACGACTTGCGGCTTGTCGCGTTCGATGGCGGCCAGCGTCAGCTGCTGCAGCGTCGTGTCGACCAGCGTCGGCGGTGCGGCCAGCGCCCTGGCCAGCGGTTCGAAGGTGGGTTGGCTGCGCGCCAGCGACTCGGCATAGCGGACGAATTCAAAACGGCTATCGACGGCATCGCGCAGGACATCGGCCAAGTCGTCAAGATACAGCGTCGCCAGGTGGCGGGCCCGGTCCTGCACGCCGAGCGAGCCGAAGGCCCAGGCCAGCGGGTCGCCGCCTTCATCGTCGACATAGTTGTCGAGGGCGGAGAAACGCGGCCCTTCCGGCAGGAAATTGCGGCCGCAGATGCGGTGGCCGATCGATGGGTCACGCCCTTGCAGGAAAGCGACTACCGGCGTGACGGTGGCGAGGTAGCGATCAAAGTTCTCAGCGAAACAGTGCAGCGTCGGTGAGCGTTTGCGGGCCGGCGTGGCGTCGAGCTTGTCGCGCATGGCGCGCAGGCCGGCGGGCGAGAACAATTCGAGGACGAGCTTGAGCGCAATGTCGTCCTGCGTCGCGGCGATGCCCCGCGAGCGCAGGAAACCCGTCAGGTAGGCGGTAGACGGGTAGGGCGTATTCAGCTGCGTCATCGGCGGAATCAGCGAGAGAACGCGCAGCGCGCTGCCAGTGCTCATGTCTAGCGCCCGAGTTTCTGTCGAATGGCCGGCAAGGCAGCCAGCGCGGCGCGTTCGCCTTCCAGCATGGCGTCGTGGCGGGCTGTGAAATCCCAGGATTTGACGTAAGGCAGGCGCGGCCGGATGACGATATCGGCACCCTTCAGTTCGTTGCCGCCGATTGCTTTGCCCATGATGGTGGTGGTTTGCCAGATGATCGCGGTCAGGCTGTCGACCGGCTGTCCCTCGGGCAGGGCCGAGATATCGACGGCGATGACGAAATCCGCCCCCATGTCGCGTGCCGCCTGCACCGGGATCGGGCTGGTCAGGCCGCCATCGACATAGGTTTTGCCGCGGAATTGCGTCGGTTGGAACACACCGGGTACGGCGGCCGAGGCACGCACGGCCAAGCCGGTGTCGCCGGTGCGGAAGACGACCCGCTCACCGCTGTTGAGGTCGGTGGCGACGGCGGCAAACGGTTTGTTCAGCTTTTCCAGCGGCCGCTTGTTGAGGTGCTGGTTGATGAAGTCCTGCAGCGCTTCGCCCTTGAGAAAGCCGCGACCGCCCAGCGTCCAGTCGGCAAAGATCTTCTCGTCGAGTTGCTGGGCGATTTTCTGCATCGCGAAGGCGTCGTTGCCCGCCGCGTACAGCGAGCCGACCACGGCGCCGGCACTGGTGCCGACCACGTAGTCGGGAACGATGCCTTGCGATTCCAGCATCTTGATCACGCCGATATGGGCAAAGCCGCGCGCCGCACCGCCACCCAATGCCAGGCCGATCTTGGGTTTGCCCGTGGCGGGCGGGAGGTGGCCGGGGCCGGGTTGGGCCGGCTGGGTGACGCAGCCGGCCAGCAAGGTCAGGGCGGAGAGCAACAACAGGCGGCGGGCGCGATTTTTCAATAAATGGGTGTTCATGGTTAAAGAGTCTGATACAGCGTTCATTCGGCGCGGTGACATACCGCTTCGATACGGTTGCCCGATGGATCGAGCAGGAAGGCGGCGAAATAATGGGCGTGATAGTGCGGTCGCAGACCCGGCGCTCCGTCGTCATGCCCGCCATGGGCCAGGCCGGCAGTATGGAAGGCTTCGACCTGGGCCCGGTTTGCCGCCTTGAAACACCAGTGGCGCTTGGGATCGCTGCTGGCGCCGGGCGAGGCGTAAACCGCCAGGCAGGTGTGGTCGTCCGCGTTGGTGTCGCAGCGGGCGCCATAGCCCAGGGCGTCTTCCCGGTCGTATACCTTGTCGGCGCCCAATGCAGCCATCACCGCATCGTAAAAGGGTCTGGCCGTTGCCAGATCGCTGACGGCAATCGAAGCGTGATCGAGAAGGTGCATGAAATGAAGTCGAGGCGGGAGGAGCAAGTCCGACAGCTTACCGGCACCCGCGCCGAATTTCATCTTTCATGAGGTCGGAGAGCGCTACTGCGAAGCGGTCAAGGCGCTTGGCGGTTGCGTTTCAGCCGATCTGACGTGCCGCGTCGAGCAGGCGTTCGCGTAGCCAGACGATACCGGGATCCTGGGCTCGGTATTTGTGCCATTGCATGCTCTGCACCATGCGCGGCACTTCGAATGGCGTTGGCAGGATGCGTAGCGGCAATGACTTGACTGCTTCGCAGGCGAGGCGACGCTGAATGGTGGCGATGCGGTCGGTGCCGACGACCAGACGACAAGGGGCGGCCAGTGTCGGGGCGATGACCTGGATGTTGCGGGTGGCCCCGTGATTTTTCAGAAACCAGTCTTCGAAGACAGAGTTTTTATTCGGTCCCATATGAGCCACGACGTGCGCGGCGGCAAGGTAGTCGTCGCGGCTGAGTGTCTCGCCAATTGCCGTGTTGCCGGTCCAGACGACGCAGACATAGTCATCCTCGTAGAGCGGTTCATTCGGATGTTCGGTACCAAGGTAGGCCTGCGGCATGATCAGGATGTCGGCTTCGCCGTCGGCCAACAGGCGTCCCGGATCGCGCGATTGCGGCAACAGTTCGAAGCCGATGCTTTTCGATTCCTGCCAGACGAGGGCGAGCAGGGTGGGAATCAGCACGGTGGTGGTGTATTCGGAAACCAGCAGACGGAACACCCGGTTCGATTCGGCTGGAATGAAGCCGGGCTGAATGGCAATCGTGGTGTCCACGCGTACCAGCACGTCGCGCACCGCGTCGGCCAATGCCTGGGCGCGGGGTGTCGGCTCCATGTGGCGGCCGACCTGAACCAGCAACTGATCGTCGAAATACTCGCGCAGGCGGGCTAGCGCATTGCTCATGGCCGACTGCGACAGATGCAAACGTTCGGCGGCACGGCTGATGTTGCGTTCCCGGAGCATCGCATCGAGGGCGATGAGCAGGTTCAGATCAAGTCGTTTGAAGCGCATAGGGGTGCCTATGGTTGGGACGACGAAGGGCGGTCGTCAGTGGAAAACAAGTATTTACGAAATAAATAGTTTCGATGGATTCAATCAATTTTACATAGTGTAACCACGGTCGCAGTATTCGTCCCGCAGCAATTTATAAATCTCGTCAGACATCGAGCGAGGAGGAGACAAATATGACCCCAATCCACCACGGGGCGCTGGCTGGAAGAGCGCACCCATTCAGCCGCCGGGCGCTCGCCCGTGCCACCGCCATCGCCGCCGGGGCGCTTGTGCTTGCCCCCGCGGCACAGGCCTTCGATGTCGATACCGGCAACCCCGATCTGGCTGTCCGGTTCGACAATACGGTCAAGTTGAGTACGGCTTACCGACCGCAGAATGCCGATCAGAAGCTGGCCAGTTCATTCAGCGGTGGCGCTCCGCAAGCGCTCAATTTCAACGCAGGTGACGACAATTTCCGCAACAAGGGCATCGTCTCGAGACGGGTCGATTTGTTGAGCGAGTTCGATGTGGTGTACCAGCGGCGTTTCGGCTTCCGCATTTCCGGAGCGGCCTGGTACGACGATGTCTACCACCGCTCAAGCGATGCCAGCGATCCCTTCAACGGGCAGTCGCCGACCGACCGTTTCCCCGATCACACGCAGCGCATCGCCGGCGGTGATGCGGAAGTGCTCGATGCCTTCCTGTTCGGCAGCTGGGATCTCGGCGAACATCGCTTGTCGGCCCGCCTGGGGCGTCACGCCTTGCAGTATGGCGAGAGCCTCTTTTTCGGCGACAACGGTATCGCCCGTGCCCAGGGGCCGATCGACATCAACAAGCTGATGTCTTCGCCCAATGCGCAATTCAAGGAAATCATCCGGCCGGTACCGCAAGTATCGGGGCAGTTGCAGCTGAGTCAGGACGTTTCCATCGGCGGCTACGTCCAGTTCGGCTGGGAAGCGGACCGCCTGCCGCCGGCGGGAAGTTATTTTTCCACGGCCAACATCCCCTGGGGATCGAAGCAGTCCGAACTGGTTGGCATTCCTGCCGGCCCGCTCGCCGGCAATCATGTCCTGGCGGCCGGCAGCGACAGGAAGCCTTCCGATTACGGGCAGTTCGGCCTGCAACTCAAATGGCGGATCGACGAGACCGATCTCGGCTTTTATTTTGCCCGCTATCACGACAAGGGCGGTCAGCTCTACGGTGCGCTCAATGTCTTCAATCCGGCCGCCGGGCAGTGGTTCTATGTCTTTCCGGAGGCCACCAAGACGGTCGGATTCAGTGCATCGCATACCTTCGGTGACGTGAATCTGGCGATGGAAGCCTCGGTTCGCGACAACATGCCGCTGCGCAGCGGTCCGAACATCATCTATCCGGCCGCCTTTGTCGCCCAGCCGCGCCATGCCACAGGAAAGACCGCCCATGTGAATTTTTCCTGGCTGGCCAATTTCGGCCCCAACCTGATTGCCCGCGAATCATCCCTGGTCGGCGAAATCGCCTGGAACCGGGCGTTGAGCGTCAACGATCCGGACCACGAACTGGAACAGACCCGGACACGCGATGCGACGGCGATCCAGCTTGTCTATACGCCGACCTATCGCCAGGCCATGCCCGGCCTCGATCTGTCGGTACCGATCGGCTTGCGCTACACGCTGGATGGGCGCTCCTCGGTGACGGCGTGGGAAGCCCGCGGCAACGGCACCTTCACGCTGGGCGTGGAAGGCAATTATCTGAGCGTCTGGCAATTCGGCCTCACCTATGCCCACTACATCGGCAAGGCCGTTCCATTTGTCGATGTCTCGCCGGCACTGAGCGGTGGCTCGGCCATTTTCGGTGACGGCAATGCCCTGGCCGACCGCGACCACGTTGCGCTGTACGTGCGCCGCACATTCTGACAATAACGATAGGAGACCCCTGACATGAACCGACAACTGCTTATCGCGGCGGCCTTGCTCGCCGCCTTCTCGGGCGCCGCCTGTGCCGGCGTCAGCGCTGACGAAGCGGCGAAATTGAAAAGCGACTTGACGCCCTTCGGGGCCGAGAAAGCCGGCAACAAGGATGGCAGCATCCCGGCCTGGAACGGCGGTTACACCACGCCGATTGCCGGCGACAAGCCTGGCGGCCGGCGCGGCGACCCATTCAAGGCCGAAAAGCCGCTGTTCTCGATCACGGCCAAGAACATGGCGCAGTATGCCGACAAGCTGAGCGATGGCACCAAGGCCATGCTGAAGAAATATCCGGATACCTACCACGTCGATGTGTACAAGACGCATCGCACGGCCGCCGCGCCGCAGTGGGTTTATGACAATACTTTCAAGAATGCGACCCGTGCCAAGATGAACGGCGACCTGGTCGAGGGTGCTTACGGCGGGATTCCCTTCCCGATTCCGAAGACGGGGGCCGAGGTGATGTGGAACCATATCCTGCGCTGGCGCGGTACCTCCTGGCAGTTCCAGATCAGCGACTACCAATTGACGGCCGACGGCAAGGCGGTGCTGACGGTGGATGCAACCGGCGACCAGCAAATGCCCTACTACTTTCAGGATGGTTCGCCGGAACAGTTCGCCAAGAGCAACGAGTACTGGATGGTCCGCCTGATCAACTCGGGGCCGCCGATCCGCGCCGGCGAGGCGATCACCGGTCGCGAGCAGATCGACGGCAGCAAGAGCCAGGCGTGGGTCTACCTGACCGGCCAGCGCCGGGTGAGAAAGCTGCCGAATCCCTGTTGCGATACACCGGCGCCGGTGACCGCCGGGGTGATGAGCTTCGACGAACTGGAAACCTTCACCGGGCGTCTTGACCGCTTCGACTGGAAACTGGTCGGCAAGCAGGAAATGTACATTCCCTACAACGGCAACAAGTTGTTGCAGCCGACGACCGAAGCCGAGGTGCTCGACAAGCACCACCTCAAGTCGGACCTCGTGCGTTGGGAACTGCATCGGGTCTGGGTGGTGGATGCCACGGTGCGCGCCGGTCAGCGCCACCAGGCTGCGAAGAGTCGTTACTACTGCGACGAAGATACCTGGATCTGTGTGCTGAGCGACCGCTGGGATGCCCAGGGGCAGCTATGGAAGACCGTGTGGTCGCAAACCTTCGTTGCGCCGGAACTGCCGGGTGTGATCGTCGGCTCCTTCGGTTTCAACGACTTGCTTTCCGGGTCGGCCTTCATCGGCAACCTGTACAACAGCAAGCCGGCTCATTACCCGCTGGTACCGCGTTATCCCGACCGGGTGTTCACGCCGGATGCCATGGCGGGCGAGGGGGTTCGCTGAGGATCGTTCTGGCAGGCGATCCCTCCGGTTGCCTGCCACCGGCTAAGGTATATCTATCATGATTCGAATTGACTCCATGTGTGGGCGTTCGGCGCCCGCGCGGTACGCGGTCGCCCTGGCCTTGTCGCTTTCGGCGGCAATGGCTGGCGCTACACCGATCGGCGATGCGCTGGATCGGCCGGCGGTCGCTTCCCGCATCGCCCAACATGCCGCCATGCTGGGTGTGGCCGAGGCCGGTGATCGCCTGGTTGCGGTCGGCGAACGCGGCATCGTGCTGCTCTCTGACGATGCCGGGACCCATTGGCGTCAGGTGCCAGCTCCGGTCAGCGTCACCCTGACCGCAGTGCGCTTCGCCGATGCAAAGCATGGCTATGCGGTCGGTCACGGCGCCACCGTGCTGACGACTGCGGATGGCGGCGAGACCTGGGTGCGTCGGCTGGATGGACGCCAGGCCGCGCAAACCGTGCTGGCCGGCGTACTAAACGGCGGCGATGCCGCTCAAAAGCGTGAAGCCGAGCGCCTGGTTGCCGACGGTCCCGACAAGCCCTTGCTCGACGTCCTCGTGCAAGACGCCCGGCACGCCATCGTCGTCGGCGCCTATGGGCTGGCTTTTGCCACCGCAGATGGCGGTCGTACCTGGTCATCCTGGGCAGCTGCCCTGGCCAATCCCAAAGGCTTGCATCTCTATGCGATCAGGCAGCGCGGCGACCGCGTTCTGGTGGTTGGCGAACAAGGGCTGGTGCGTTTGTCGATGGACGGCGGACAGCGCTTTGCACCGCTTGTCACGCCGTATGCCGGGAGCTTCTTTACCGCCGAGTTGCCTTCCGGCAACGAAATCGTACTGGCCGGCCTGCGCGGCAACGTTTGGCGCAGTCCCGATGGTGGCGCCAACTGGGTGCGCCTGGCCGTGCCGATGCCGGCCTCGATCACCGCTTCTGCGGTACGCGCCGACGGTAGCCTGCTGTTGGCGAATCAGGCCGGCGTCGTGCTCGGCGAGCGTGGCGGTGCCCTGGCGCCGGTCAATGCCCAGCCTTTTCCGCCCCTGAGCGGCATCCTGTCGCGGCGTGACGGCAAGCTCGTTGCGCTCGGCATCCATGGCGCCATGGTGGTGCCCGACGGAGATCCGAAGTGAACGCAGTTTCCTCCCTCGCCCTGCAGTCGGCCGCCAGCACCTTTGATCCGCGCTCCGGCTCCCTTATCGAACGGGCCTTGTTCAATCACCGCCTGCTCGTTGTCTTCCTGTGCGCTGCCATTACCGCGCTGCTCGGCTGGCAGACGAGCAAACTCGAACTCAACGCCAGCTTCGAGAAGACCATTCCGGCGCGGCACGCCTATATCCAGAATTTTCTCACCTACCAGAGTGAGTTAGCGGGGTTGGGCAATGCCGTTCGGGTGGCGGTCGGCAATCCGAAGGGCAGCCTCTACGATGCCGCCTACCTTGATGTACTGCGCCGGCTTTCCGATGAAATCTTCCTGTTGCCGGGTGTCGACCGGGTACGGATGAAGTCGTTGTGGACGCCCAGCACGCGCTGGGTAGGCGTCACCGAGGAAGGGCTGGAAGGCGGCCCGGTGATCCCTGACGGTTACGATGGTTCGGCCGAAAGTCTCGATCTGTTGCGCGCCAATGTCGCTCGTTCCGGCGAAGTCGGCCAACTCGTCGCCCTCGACGCGACATCGTCGGTGATCTTCGTGCCGCTGCTGGGCCAGGACAGCGAGGGGCGCAGTCTTGACTACGCCGCCTTCGCTGGCCGCCTGGAAGCGCTACGCTTGAAGTACGAAAAGGAAGGGGTGACGCTACATATCACGGGCTTCGCCAAACTGGTCGGCGATCTCATCGACGGCGTGCGCGCGGTACTCGCTTTCTTCGCGCTGGCCGTACTCATCGCGGCTACCACGGTCTATTGGTATACCCGTTGCGTACGCTCGACGCTGTTGGTCGTCACCGCTTCCCTGGTTGCCGTGGTTTGGCAACTCGGACTGCTGCCGACGCTGGGCTATGCCCTCGACCCTTATTCGATTCTCGTTCCTTTCCTGGTCTTCGCCATAGGCATGAGCCACGGCGCCCAGAAGATGAACGGCATCATGCAGGATGTCGGGCGCGGCATGCCGAAGCTGGTGGCTGCCCGCATGACCTTCCGTCGTCTTTTCCTGGCCGGGCTGACCGCGCTGCTCGCCGATGCGGTGGGGTTTGCCGTATTGCTGGTGATCGATATCCAGGTGATTCGCGAACTGGCCATCGCCGCATCGATCGGCGTTGGGGTATTGATTTTCACCAACCTGATCCTGCTCCCCATCCTGCTCTCCTACACCGGGGTCAGCGCCCCTGCCGCCGAGCGCAGCCTGCGTACCGAAGCCGCCGATGCAGCCGGGGCGGACAAGCATGCGCTGTGGGCGTTGCTCGATCGCTTCACCCAAGCACGCTGGGCGAGCCTGGCCGTGCTGATTGCTACCGTGCTGGCGGTCGGCGGCTATGCGGCGAGCACGCACTTGAAGATCGGCGATCTCGATCCGGGGGCTCCGGAATTGCGTCCGGACAGCCGCTACAACCGCGACGTGGCCTTCCTGAACGCCGGCTACGGCGCCTCCAGCGATGTGTTGGCGGTAATGGTGAAGACGGCCGACGGCGCCTGTTCGCAATACGCCACGCTGAACAAGCTCGATGCGCTGGAATGGCAATTACGGCAGATCGACGGTGTGGAGTCGACCAATTCCTTGTCCCTGCTGAATCGTCGGGTGCTGGCCGGCCTCAACGAAGGCAACCCGAAGTGGTACGAGTTCCTGCCCAATCAGGACATGCTCAATACCGTGACGGCCGGGGCACCACGCGGCCTCTACAACGACAGTTGCAACCTCCTCACGCTCTATGTCTATTTGCGCGACCACAAGGCCGATACCTTGAGCCGGGTCGTCGATCATGTCGAGGCTTTCGCCCGCGACAACGATACGGAGGACGTGAAGTTCCTGCTCGCCGCCGGCAGTGCCGGCATCGAGGCGGCGACCAACATCGTGGTCAAGGACGCCTGGCGCGAGATGTTGTTCCTGGTCTACGGCGCCGTCGTCCTGCTTGCCTTTATCACCTTCCGTTCCTGGCGTGCGGTGCTGGTCGCGGTGCTGCCGCTGATGCTGACCTCGATACTGGCCGAAGCCTTGATGGTGGCGCTGGGCATGGGCGTCAAAGTCGCCACCCTGCCGGTGATTGCGCTCGGTGTCGGGATCGGCGTTGACTACGCCCTCTACATCCTTAGCGTGATGCTGGCCCAGTTGCGTGCCGGGTGCTCCCTGTCCGAAGCCTATTACCGGGCACTGCTGTTCACCGGCAAGGTGGTGATGCTGACCGGCGTCACGCTGGCCATCGGTGTCGTCACCTGGGTGGCCAGTCCCATCAAGTTCCAGGCTGATATGGGCTTGCTGCTCGCTTTCATGTTCATCTGGAACATGCTCGGGGCACTGATCCTGCTGCCCGCCCTGGCTCACTTTCTGTTGCGCCCGCAGGCCAACGGAATGCGCCTGGCGGATCTGGACGAATCCGCAGCGGCGACCGCTTCGCTCGCAGCCTCCGGCGCAGCGCCGACTGCCGGTCAATGAAGGGCGGGCGAATCATGAACGCAGACCAGCCCGCAACGATCGAGCAGCATCTGCTGGTGCAAGAGGCACTGCGTGCCCGTTGTCTCATCGAGAACGACTTCAGCGGACTCGAAGCCTTGTTGTCGGCACAACTCATTCACGTACATGCCAGCGGCCGCCTGGACGACCGGGCCGGATATCTGCGTTTCGTGCGGGATGTCGCGCAGGTGCTGGAACTTGGCCGGGGGCCCTTGGCCTTGCGCCACCTGGGCGATGGGGTGGTTCTGATGTGCGGCCGTCAGACCAACCGTTCGCGCGGTCGGGTCAAGGGTGACGAAGTATGTACGGTCAGCCAGGTCAGCCAGCTATGGGTCGCCGAGGGCGACGGTTTGTGGCGACTGGCGGTTTTTCACGCGACGGCCCTGGGGCCGGCCTGAGTTTTCATTTAAAGGACAAAAACAGCATGTTCAAGAATCTGCTTCATCGCAGCATCCTGGCGGCCGCATTGGCTGCCAGCGCCCAGTCAGCGCTGGCCGTGCCATCGCCGGATGAGGTATTTGACCGTTATGTCGCGGCTGCCAACGCCGCTGACATGACAACGGTTCGCGACTTGATCGCAGCCGACGTCGAACGTTCCGACTTTGTCGGGTGCCGGCCCGAGATGGATAACCCGGCCTGTCTGGCGCATTACATCCAGAGCACGATCGTCGCTCCACAAGGCCGGATCACGGTGTTGCGCCGCCACCTGGACGGCGATGTCGTCACCGCCGAACTGGCTGTGCGCAGCCGGCTGGCCGAACGGGCCGGGGTCGAGCGCATTCTCGGCCGCGACGTGGTGCGCATCGCCGAGGGCCGGATCCGCGCCTTCCGTTTCATTCCCGATTTTTCCGACGAACCCACTGCGGTGTTCTTCGGCACGCTTGGCATCGGGCCGCGTGCTGTAGTACCGACCGCCCAAACCCGAGGAGGGCAATGATGTTCAAGTATTTTCCTAGCAATTACGTCTGGAATCTCTCCGTAGACCTGGCGATCGAGATGGGCGCCCGCATTGGCGAAATCGAGCAGATGTGTGCCCCGCTGCAAGAAGCCGCCAAGGCGCCCGATGCCGCCGGAACCAAGGCTTTTCGCGAAACCTGGGTGGCCATGGCCGATCAGCTCTGCGCCCTGGCCGAGGAAGACCGGGAACGCGGGCGCCTGTTTTCGGCTGGCGAGAAGCTGCGGCGTGCCGCCGGCTACCTGATCACGGCCGAGCGCCTGCAGGCGCATGACGCACCGGGCCGCCTCGATCTCTATCGGCGGGAGCTGGCGCTCTTTCTCGAAGGTTCGCGCCTGATGGGCGACCGCCTGCAGCGAGTCGAAATTCCCTATGCCGGCAAGCATCTCTCGGCCCTTTACCTGCCGGCCGAAGGTCTGAAGCCGGGCGAGCGTGCCCCCTTGCTGGTGCAGTTGAACGGGCTCGATTCGACCAAGGAAATGAAGTACCTGGTCGGTCTGCCCGCCTGGCTTGCCAAGCGCGGCGTCTCTTCGCTGGTGGTCGACCAGCCGGGTAGCGGCGAGGCCTTGCGCCTGAGCGGTTTGACTGCCCGTTTCGACACCGAGCATTGGGCCAGTCGCATTGTCGATTGGCTGGAACAGCATCCCGAGGTCGATGCCAAGCGTATCGGCTGCGAAGGCGTTTCCTTGGGCGGCTATTACTGTCCGCGGGCGGTGGCGATGGAACCGCGGTTCGCCTGCGGCGTCGCCTGGGGGGCCAACCATGACTGGCGCGAGGTACAGAAACGCCGTCTGGAAAAAGAGGGCGATTTTCCGGTACCGCATTACTGGGCGCACGTGTCGTGGGTATGGGGGGCAAAGGATATCGACGACTTCATGCGGATCGCCGAGAACGTGCATTTGGACGGCGTCGTCGAAAAGATCAAGGTGCCTTTCCTGGTCACGCACGGCGAGCACGACTCGCAGATTCCCTTGAAGTGGGCGCACCGTACCTACGAGCAGCTGGTCAACAGCCCGAAGCGCGAGTTGAAGATCTTCACCGATCGAGAAGGCGGCGCGCAGCACGCCAGCTTCGACAACAGCATCAACGCCGGCCACTACATCGCCGACTGGGTGGCTGAAACCCTGGGCGGTCGTCTCGCCTGATTCCGAACCGTCAATTGAACCCCGTTATTACCGTCATTTCCCAAGGAAAAATCACCATGAACATTACTGGACTGGAAACCCTGGTCTTCGGCGTCGAGGACCTCGCCGCCTGCCGTCAGTATCTGCTCGATTACGGCCTGCACGCGGCGGCCGATGACCCCAACCGGCTGCTTGCCCTCGATGGCAGCGGCGTTGAGCTCTATCCGGCCGACGACGCCAGCCTGCCGTCCGCGCCGAATGGCTGCCAGTTGCGCCTGGCGGTGATGGGCGTTGCCGACGAAGCGACGCTGCAAGCCATCGCCGAAGAACTGGGCAAGGATCGCGAGGTCCATCGTGTTGACGGGCGTCTGCAGTCGGTGGACGATGCCGGCTTCGCCATTGCCTTCCAGGTCAGCCGCCGCCAGCCTTTGCCCCTGATCGGCGAAATCTCGAATGCGCCGGGTTCGCCCATCCAGCGCGTGCCCAACCAGCTGGGGGTCGTTGCCGGGCGCGAAGCCATTCAGCCGCGCGCCTTGTCGCACCTGGTCTATTTCGTCCCCGACCTGGCCAAGGCCGAGCGCTTCTATGTCGAGCGCCTCGGTTTCCGCGTCACCGACCGTTTCGACGGCGTCGGCCCTTTCATCCAGCCGGCCGGTTCGCTGGAGCACCACACCCATTTCCTGATCGGCGCGCCGGCATTCATGCATGGCGTCGAGCACTTTACCTTCCACTTCGGTGGCCCCACCGAGGTGATCCAGAACGGCAGCCGCTTCGTCAAGGCCGGTTATCAGGCTTTCTGGGGCCCCGGCCGGCACATCTTCGGCTCCAACTGGTTCTGGTACTTCAATAGCCCCTTCGGTTGCCATGTCGAGATGGATGCGGACATGGATCTGCACGACAACACCTGGCGGCCGCGCCTGGCGCCGCTCGGCGCGGACGCTTCGCAAGCCTTCCTGCTGCGTCGTCGCGACAACTGGATGCCGGGTCCCGGCACGCCGGAAAACGGCGACTACGCCAACTGAAACCCAGCCGTATCCAGCCGAGCCCAATTATGCCCAAGTCGCCGACCGTCCCGAACTGCCACGCTCAGCCGCTGTGTCACCTCAGTGAACTGGGCGAGGGCTCGGCACGCGGTTTCCTGCCCGATGAGGACGGCCAGGATCGCATCTTCATCGTTTGCCATGAGGGGCGGCTGCATGCCTGGCGCAACGCCTGTCCGCATCTGGCCGGCGCGCCGATGGCCTGGAAGCGCGATGCCTATCTCAGCCCGGATGGCCGGCAGGTCATGTGCCATGCGCATGGCGCCCGTTTCGAACCCGATAGTGGCCTGTGCGTGCATGGGCCCTGTCTCGGGCAACGCCTGGAAAGCGTGGCCTTGCATATTTCTACCAGCGGTCAGGTCAGTCTGGCTGACCCACACCTAACATGCTCCGTGTGAGTGAGACAACAGAAAAGGAAAATAACATGAGCGCAATCAACAACGCCCTGGTGGTCGGTGGCGGTTTTTCCGGCATGGCGGCCGCGATTCAGATGCGGCGAGCCGGTATTGCCGTCGATCTGGTCGAAATCGATCCGGCCTGGTGCCCGTTGGGTGCCGGCATCACGATCAACGGGCCAACCTTGCGGGCCCTGGAGCAACTCGGCGTTTACGAGCGCTTCAAGGCGGAAGGCTGGGTCTCGGCCGGGGTCGATTTCTATACCCAGGCCGGCCATCACCTGGCGACCATGCCGACGCCGCCGGTGGTCGGCTCCGAGGTGCTGGGCGGTGGCGGCATCATGCGGCCGGCGCTGGCGCGCATGTTGGCCGATGCGACGCGAGCGGCCGGAGTCAATGTCATCCTCGGCCAGACCTGGCGCGAAATCGAACAGTATGGCGATCGGGTCGAAGTGAGCTTCACCGGCGGCGAGCGACGCAGCTACGACCTGGTGGTGGCGGCCGACGGGGTGCATTCCCCGCTGCGCGGCAAGCTGATGCCGGAGATCGGCCCGCTGCAATACATCGGTCAGGGAGTCTGGCGCGCCGTCTGTCCTCGTCCGGATGGCGTGGTGCGGCCGGCCATGTGGTTGGGGCACCACATCAAATGCGGGGTCAATCCCTGTTCCACGACCCAGATGTACCTTTTCGTCACGGAAGACCGGCCGACCAAGGAACATATCGACCCGGCCACTTGGCCAGCCGTATTGCAAGGCCTGCTCGAACCGTTCGCGCATCCCATCCTGCAGGCCTTGATCCCGCACATGGCCAAGCCGGAAGCGGCGATCGACTACCGTCCGTTGGCCAACCTGCTGGTGCCGACGCCATGGAATCGCGGGCGCGTCGTCTTCATCGGCGATACCGTGGCCGCCACCACGCCGCATCTGGCCTCCGGCGCCGGCATCGGTATCGAAAGCGGCATCGTGCTGGGCGAGGAACTGGCCCGGCACGCTGACCTGCAAGCCGCCCTGGACGCCTTCCACGCCCGTCGTTTCGAGCGCTGTCGCCTGGTCGTCAAGAACTCCGAGCGTCTGTGCAAGATCGAGGTCGAGGGCGGCGACAAGGAAGAACACGGCCGCATCATGCGCGAATCGATGATGGCCCTGGCCCAGCCGATCTGAATCGGGGGACGCCATGACAAGCACCGAAAATTGGCAGGGCCAGTTGGCCCTGATGGTGGCGCATTGCGCCGGGATGGTAGCGCTGGTCGCGCTGCCGGTCCTGGTTGGCACGCTGGTCGCGCAGTACGGCTTCGATGCCCAGCGGGCGGGTGGGCTGGTGACGCTCTACCTGGGGGGGGCGGTGGCCGGCAGCCTGTTCTTTGCGCCGTATCTCAATCGCTTCCATGCGCGGTCGGCCGCCACAGCCGGCTACGCCTGCGCCGCGCTGGCCTTCGCCGGCCTTGCCGGCAGCGGCGACTACGGTGCGATGGCCTTGCTCCACGGTTTGGCCGGCATTGCTGCCGGCAGCGCCCTGAGCTTCACCCACGGCACCATCGGGCGAAGTGCGCAGCCGCACCGGCTGTTCGGCATGGTCAGTATTGCCCTCGGCATATTCGCCATCGCCTTTCTCGGCGGTACGCCCAAACTGGTGGCCATGGTCGGCGGCCCGGCGCTGTACTGGGTGCTCGGGGCCAGCATGCTCGCTGCCGCCTGTGTTGCCGCCATCGCTTTTCCGACGGCGCCGCAAGGCGAGCGCTCTAGTGGGGGTGCGGGGGAGGCCGGGCAGCCGTTGAGCGCGGCGGCATGGCTGGGTGCCGTGGGCCTCGCTTTTTTCTCGCTGATGAATGCGACGGTGTTCAGCTTCGTCGAGCGTATCGGCATCGAGCGCGGTTTCGGCAGCGAAGCGGTGAGCGGTGTGCTGGTTGCCATCGGCCTCATCAACCTCTTCCCGGCGCCGCTTGCCGTTTTTCTCGAACGGCGCTGGTCGGCGCGTGCGGTGGTGCTCGCCGGTCCACTGGTGCTGGCGGTGCTCGCCTTGGTCGTCACCCGCAGTGTGGATTTCCTGCCCTATGCGGCGGCGGCCGGCTTTTTACCAGGGGTGTTGCTCTTCGTTCATACCTTCGCTTTCGGCCTGCTCGCCCGGCTCGACCCGAGCGGCCGCATCCTCGCCGCGACGCCAGCGATGATGATGACCGGCGCGGCGCTCGGGCCGATTCTCGGTGGCACCGTGGTCACGCTGGCCGGCTATGACAACCTGGGGCTGGTGGTGGTGCTGGTCGCGCCGCTGGCGATCGCCTGCTTTGCCCGGGCGCGGCCCGCTCCGGCGGTTGCCGCCCAGATCACCTGACGGCCAGCCGGTTTCGCAGACCGTCCGATCAAACCCTTTATTCAAGGACAATCAATGAGCTTTCCTCCCATCATCCGCATCGTTACCGGCCATGATGCCGACGGTAAGGCCATCGTCGCCAGCCACGGTCCTTTGCCGACTGCGGTCGAGATCGCCGCCATTCCTGGCACCGTCTTCCACGAGGTCTGGGCCACGACCGAGACGCCCGCGTTGCTGGACAACGGCGCCGACCCGACGCTCGGCGCGCTGATGCTGCCGCCGCCCAAGCACGGCACGCGCATGCGCTTCGTTGACATTCCGCCCGATACCGCCGAGTTCCTCGCCCACGGCGCGGCCAAGATGCACGACGCTTTCGAGCAAATTGGCGATTCCGCAGCGTCGACGGTGAAAGCCGATTCGCCCCATCCGCTGATGCATCGCACCGAGTCCATCGACTACGGTATTGTCATCGAAGGCGAGATGACTCTGCTGCTCGACGATTCAGCGGTTCTGCTCAAACCCGGCAGCGTCGTCGTCCAGCGCGGCACCAACCACGCCTGGGCCAACCGTTCCGGCAAGCCATGTCGCATGCTGTTCATCCTGGTCGATGGCATTTACGACCCGGCCATCGCCGCCGCGTTGGCGCAGCGTCAGGGATGAGCGGAGCGATGTCCGGGCTGTTCGACCTGCATGGCCAAGTGGTCCTGGTCACCGGTGCCACCGGTGGCCTGGGAATGGCGATTGTCGAGGCCATGGCCGCCGCCGGTGCGACGGTGGTGGTTTCCGACCGGGACGCTGTCCGCTGCGAGGAAAGCGTCCGGCGCCTGCGCCTGGCCGGCTACCTTGCCCATGCGGCGGTTTGCGACCTGACGCTCGTTAGCGACCTCGATGCCATGGTGGGCGACGTGATCGCCCGCTGCGGGAAGATCGATATTCTGGTCTGCAATGCCGGTGTGCAGGGACTGGCCGGACCGATCGGCGCGACCGACGACACCGACTGGGAGCAGGTCATGGGCCTCAACCTGAAGAGCGCACTGCAACTCTGTGCGCGGGTTATTCCCGGCATGGCGGGGCGCGGTAGTGGTTCGGTGATCCTGATGTCGAGCATCGCCGGCCTGCGTGGCAACCGGGCGATCGGCCTCTACGGGGTGTCGAAGGCCGGCCTCGCCCAGCTGGCGCGCAACCTGGCGGTGGAGTGGGGGGCGCAGGGGGTACGCGTCAATGCCATTTCCCCCGGCCTGATCCGCACGCCACTCGCCGAGCGTCTGTTGGCCGACGAAGCCTTCATGGCTCGCCGCCTGGCCTTGACGCCGCTGCGCCGGGTTGGCGAACCGGCGGAGGTCGCCGGTATCGCGGTGCTGCTCGCTTCGCCTGCGGGTGCCTTCATTACCGGGCAGAACCTGGTGGTCGATGGTGGCACGACGATCAGCGACGGCAACTGAAAAGGAATCAGCACATGAGCCATATTCTTGTTACCGGTGCCCAGGGATTCGTCGGGCAGGCGCTCGTGCAGCGTCTGCTGGCCGATGGGCTGGGCGGCCGGCCGGTCGAGCGGCTGACCGCGCTCGACCTCGCTTTTCCTGCACCACCGTCCGATTCGCGGGTATGCCAGATCGCCGGCAGCATCGCCGACCCGGCGCTCTACCGCGAGGCCTGCAATCGGCCCGTCGATGCGGTGTTTCACTTGGCGAGCGTACCTGGCGGGGCAGCCGAGCAGAATTACGAACTGGGTCGCAGTATCAACCTTGAGGCAACGCTTGGGCTCCTTGAAACGATGCGCAACCAGGCGCGGCCGCCACGCTTCGTCTTCGCCAGCAGCGTTGCGGTTTACGGCGCCGACCTGCCGCAGTACGTCGATGCCCAGACGCAGCCCGCGCCGGGGCTGACCTACGGCGCCCACAAGCTGATCGGCGAAATCCTGGTGGCCGACGCCTCGCGCCGCGGCTGGGTGGTCGGCTGCTCGCTGCGGGTGCCTGGCGTGGTCGCCCGTCCCGGCGACGGGGCGGGGCTGATCTCGGCCTACATGAGCCGCCTGTTCTGGTGCCTGGCCGCCGGCGAGCCGATCACCGTGCCGGTTGGTCCGCACGGCACCTCATGGTGGATTTCGGTCGGTGCCTGCGTGGACAACCTGTTGCTCGCCGCAACCTTGCCGGCCGCGCGCCTGAATCCGCAGCGCTGCTATCAGATGCCGGCAGCCTGGCTGTCGGTGGCCGAGGTGGTGGATGCGCTAGCTCAACGCTTCGGCCCGCAATGCCGGGAGTTGGTGCGCTACGCCCCGAACCCGCAGGTCGAACGCCTGTTCGCCGCCTACCCGGAACTCGATACGCACGAAGCCGAAGCGCTGGGTTTTGCCCACGACGGCTCGGCCGAGCAGCTGGTCGAGCGCGCCATCGCGCCGGGCCGTTGAGCCTTAGCTTCACGCTAGCCCCCTTAATTTGAGAAAACACGGAGTGACCATGTACCGACATCTGCTTGTGCCGATCGATGCTTCCCCACTCGCCAGCGCGACCATTGAGCAGGCGGTGGCCTTTGCCCGCACCGGCGGCGCACGGCTGACCTTTTTCCATGCCCGCCCGGACTATGCGGCGACCGGCGACGGGGCACTGCTGCACGCCATGGCCCCCGCCGAGTTCGACGAAGCGGCGGCCGGCAATGCCCGTGCCTTGCTCGCCAAAGCCGAGGCCGCGGCGCGGGCGGCCGGGGTGGAAAGCGACTCGCTGGCGGCAACCAGCGATCGCCCGCACGAGGCAATTTTGAACGCGGCGGCCGGCCTGGGCTGCGACTTGATTTTCATGGCCTCGCACGGCCGGCGCGGACTGAACCGGGTGTTCGCCGGTTCGATCACCCAGAAGGTGTTGCAGGAAACGACCTTGCCGGTCCTGGTGGCGGCTGTCGAGAACAACCTGGTGGCGAGCGACGAACAACGCGCGCTGAGCATCATCCGGGGCGAACACCGCTCCCTGGCTGCGGTCGTGCATGGATTGCAGCATCTGTTGAGGCAAATCACCGAATCGGCGCTGGCGCCCGATTTTGCCCTGCTGCGCTCGATGCTTTTCTATATCCAGGCCTTCCCCGAACGCCAGCACCATCCCAAGGAAAACCTTTACCTGTTCGCCCGCTTGCGTGAGCGAACGGGCGAATGCGACGCGCTGATCGACGAGTTGGAACGTCAGCATGTCGAGGGTGCCGCCTGTTTTGCCGAACTGCGCGCCGCCCTTGCCGCCTGGGAAGCCGGCACACCCGGGGGGGGCGAGCACTTCGCCAGGGTATTCGCACGCTTTGCCGAAAGCCAATGGCAGCACATGGGAAGCGAGGAAAACCTCGTCCTGCCGGCGGCAAGCCGCCACCTGCGGGCTGAGGACTGGGCGGAAATCGTCCATGCCTTCGGCAGCAACGGCGACCCGCGTTTCGATGCGGAAGCTTCGTTTGAACACTTGTTCGCCCGGTTGATGAACCTGGCGGCAGGTCTTTCCCCGGCCTGATCCCGATTGGAGTTTGCCCAATGAAAAAATCCAGACGTTTCGTCGATATCTCGATATTCCTGGAGAACGACGTTCTTTCGGACCCGCCGCCGCTGGCGCCGAAAATCACCTACCAAAAACACGCCGACACCTTGCCCGAGTTCATGCAGATGTTGCCTGGCACCCGTCCCGAGGATTTTCCCGACGGCGAGGCGGCAGCGGCCGAATGGGTGACCCTGACCACGCACAATGGCACCCACCTCGATGCGCCTTATCACTTTCATTCGACCATGGATGCCAAGCTCGGGGCGAAGAAGAAATCCGCCACCATTGACGAGGTGCCGCTGGAATGGTGCTTCCAGCCGGGGGTGAAGCTCGATTTCCGGCACTTTCCGGACGGTTACGTTGCCACCGCCGCCGATGTCGAGGCGGAACTCAAACGCATCGGCTACGCCCTGCAGCCGCTGGATATCGTGCTGGTCAACACCCGGGCCGGAGCCCGTTACGGTCATCCCGACTTCCTGCAGGCCGGTTGCGGCATGGGCTACGAGGCCACCATGTACCTCCTGGAGCGCGGCGTGCGACTGACCGGCACCGATGCCTGGAGCTGGGATGCGCCGTTTTCCTACACGGCGCGCCGCATCGCCGAAACCGGCGATACATCGCTGATCTGGGAAGGCCACAAGGCGGGCCGCGATATCGGTTACTGCCACCTGGAAAAGCTGCACAACCTGGAGGCGCTGCCGTCGCACGGCTTCATGGTCAGCTGTTTCCCCCACAAGATTCGCGGCGCTTCGGCCGGCTGGACGCGGGCCGTGGCCATTTTCGAGAATTGAACGTCGCTGCCAATAGAGAGAACACGATGAAATTTGCCACCCTCCCCAACGCTACTCTCGACGGTCGTCTGATCGTCGTCTCCACCGATATGGCGCGCGCCGTCGATGCGACGGCCATTGCCCCCAACCTGCTGTATGCCGTGCAGCATTGGGCCGAGGTCGAGCCTGCCTTGCAGGCGCTTTACGCCCGGCTCAACGCCGGCCAGGCGGAGGGGGCATTCGCCTTCGAGCCGCAAAAGTGTGCCGCGCCCCTGCCGCGCAGCCCGCAATGGCTGGATGCCTCGGCTTTTCTCAACCATGGCCGCTTGATGGAGCGGGCTTTCAACACGGAGCCGATTCCCGATTTCGAAACGGTTCCGGTGATGTATCAGGGCGCAAGCGACGACTTTCTCGGCCCCTGCGACGCGGTGCCCTTGCCGGACGAAGCGGATGGCATCGATTTTGAAGGCGAGTTCGGTGTCGTCGTCGATGCCGTGCCGATGGCGGCGACGCCGAGCGAGGCGCTGGCCAGCGTCCGCCTGCTGGTGCAGATCAACGATTGGAGCTTGCGTGCGCTGGGGCCACGCGAGATGAAGACCGGCTTCGGTTTCCTGCAGGCCAAGCCCTCCAGCAGCTTTGCCCCGCTAGCGGTGACCCCCGACGAGCTCGGCGATGCCTGGCACGAGGGCCGTATCCACCTGAAGCTGCAGGTCGAGCGCAATGGCGAACGCTTCGGTGAGCCGCAGGGCGGCGAGATGAATTTTGGCTTTGACCGGCTGATTGCTCATGCTGCCCGGACCCGGCGCCTGGCGGCCGGTTGCATCATCGGTTCGGGCACCGTTTCCAATGTCGATCGGGCGGCCGGCTCGGCCTGCATCGCCGAACGTCGGGTGATCGAAATTCTCGATCAGGGACATCCGGTGACATCGTTCATGCGTTTCGGCGAATCGGTACGCATGCGTGCGATCGCCAGCGACGGCAGTGCTCCCTTCGGCTGCATCGAGCAGCGCGTCGTGCAGGCGGTGCCAGGCCGTAGCTGACCGCACGGCCGCGCTTCTTCTTTTGACCCAACCCCAAACAATCAAATCAATGAAAAAAGTCTATTCCTCCCCCGAAGCCGCGCTGGACGGCCTGTTCTTCGACGGCATGAGTGTCGCAGCCGGCGGTTTCGGCCTGTGCGGCATTCCCGAGAAACTGATCATGGCGCTGCGCGACAGCGGCGTGAAAAATCTGACCATCGTCGGCAACAATGCCGGTGTGGATGATTTCGGCATGGGCCTCCTGTTGCGTAGTCGCCAGGTGAAGAAAGTGATCGCCTCCTATGTTGGCGAGAACAAGGAGTTCGAGCGCCAGGTGCTGGCCGGTGAACTCGAACTGCAACTGACTCCGCAAGGTACGCTGGCCGAGAAACTGCGGGCCGGCGGCGCCGGCATTCCCGGCTTCTACACCCGTACGGCTTGCGGCACCCTGCTGGCCGAGGGCAAGGATGTGCGTGCCTTCGATGGCGAAGACTACGTGCTGGAAGAAGCGATCCGCGCCGACGTGTCGCTGGTCAAGGCCTGGAAGGGCGACAAGGCGGGCAACCTGGTCTATCGCAAGACGGCGCGCAATTTCAATCCGATGATCGCCACCTGCGGCAAGGTGACGATTGCCGAAGTCGAGGAA
Organism: Rhodocyclales bacterium GT-UBC; assembly: GCA_003583745.1. Classification (GTDB taxonomy): domain Bacteria; phylum Pseudomonadota; class Gammaproteobacteria; order Burkholderiales; family Rhodocyclaceae; genus Azonexus. The sequence goes on from QXPY01000001.1 coordinate 187,872, forward strand.
CTGGTCGAGGTGGGCGAACTCGATCCGGATGACATCCATACGCCGGGCATTTTCGTCGACCGCATCATTCAGGGCTCGGCCTACGAAAAGCGGATCGAGTTCCGCACCGTCCAGGGCGCTGCCGCCGCCAAGCAGGAAGGTGGTCGGCGGGAATTGATGGCCAGGCGGGCGGCACGCGAGTTGAGGGATGGCTACTACGTGAATCTGGGCATCGGCATTCCGACGCTGGTCTCGAACCATATTCCGACCGGCATGCAGGTCACCCTGCAGTCGGAAAACGGCCTGCTCGGTATTGGCCCTTTCCCGCAGGAGGATCGCGTCGATCCCGACCTGATCAATGCCGGCAAGCAGACGGTAACTGCGCAGCCGGGGGCGAGTTTCTTTTCCAGCGCCGACTCTTTCGCCATCATTCGCGGCGGCCATATCGACCTTTCCATCTTGGGGGCGCTGGAGGTGAGCGAGCGGGGCGACATCGCCAACTGGATGGTGCCCGGCAAAATGGTCAAGGGGCCTGGCGGCGCCATGGACCTGGTCGCCGGCGTGCGCCGCGTCGTCGCGGTCATGGAGCATACCGCCAGGGACGGCAGCCCGAAGATTCTGCCGGCGTGCACCTTGCCCCTGACGGGCAAGGGATGCGTCGATCTGATCATTACCGATTTGTGCGTCTTCGAAGTGGTGCCGGGTGGCGGTTTGGTTCTCATCGAATTGCATCCTGGCGTCAGCCTTGATGAGGTCAGGGCGAAGACCGGCTGCGCCTTCCGCATCGCGCTGCAGGCGCAGGCGGCCTAAGCGGCCAGGCAGTTACGAGGAGAGCACCGCAATGCGATTTCTTACCCGCTATTCGATCGGTACCCGGCTGCTGGTGACGCCGGCTCTGGTAACCGGTCTTCTACTGCTCATTGCGGCGGCGGCGTATTACGGCTTGCAGGCCCAGCACCAGGCGCTGGAAAGGATCTACGAGACCCGTATCCAGCGCCTGCTGGCGACCAATCAGGGACTGAATGACGTGCGTTCGGTGCAAGAGGATGTCTATCTCGTGCTGGCCGATTTCCGCAAGGCGGTGGCGAGCGGCGAGCAGCGCTTCGATGATCTGAAGGAGCAGGCTGCAGCGATCCGCAGCGGGGTGGCACGGGTCCGCCAGGAATTTGAAGCGGCCTCCCGGGCAAACGGCCTGACCGACGAAGAGCTTGCCGCGTACAAGGATGTGCTGACGGCGATGGCCGGCTACGGCGACGCGCTGACGCCGTTGTTGCAAATGGTTGCCGGCGAGAGTCCGGAACGCGACGATAGCCAGTTTTCCATGGTGTGGTCCTGGTTCGGCAATTTTCTCAATGCGGCGAGGGGGCTGAATGCAATCCAGGATCGCCTGAGCGGCGAGGACTATCAAGCGGCGCAAAGAATCGCTTCGTCAGCGACTTTGCTTCTTGGCGTCGCGATGCTCCTGGCGATGGTCGTCTCGGTGGCCAGCGCCTTTGCGATCCGGGCGCAAATCGTCGGTTCCATCCACGGCATCCGTGATGCCGCGCTGCAACTCCAGTCGGGCAATCTGTCCATGCGCGTGACGGTGCTTGGCCACGACGAGGTGGCGCATAGCGCGCAGGCCTTCAATCAATTGGTGGACGGCTTTCAGGGGGTTGTCCGGCAGGTGCTCGACGGCGCCGGCGAAGTCGCCTCCGCCGCCCGGCGCCTGGCTGCGGAGGCGCAGGCGGCGGAGCGCGGTGCGGCCCGCCAGTCGGCCGCGACCGAGGCGGTCGCAGCAAGCATGCAACAGATCAGCGTCAGCATCAGTTCGGTTGCCGACGGGACCGCGCAAGTGCGGGTTAACTCCATGCACAGCCTGCAGGGAACCGAGGCGGGGTGTCAGGCTTTGGAGCGCATGCGCAGCGAGGCCGATTCGGTGTGCCTTGCCTTCGCCGATATCCAGGCTTCGGTGGCCGATTTTCTGGCGCGTACTGCGGCGATTGCCGATTTGACCCATCAAGTGAAGGATCTGGCCGGGCAGACCAACCTGTTGGCCTTGAATGCCGCCATCGAGGCGGCGCGCGCCGGCGAGCAGGGGCGAGGCTTTGCCGTGGTCGCTGACGAGGTACGCAAGCTGGCCGAAAATTCGAGCGTTGCCGCGGGTCGCATCGCAGAGGTGGCATCAGCCCTTGCGGCCCGCTCGGAAGCGGTCGGCCATTCGCTGCGTTCAGGCCATCAGTCGCTGAACGCAACGCTCGGCCAACTCGATAAGGTGAAGCAACTCGTTACCTCGGCCGGTGAGGCGGTGGCGACGACGACGCGGGAAATCGATGGCATTGCCGCCGCGGTCAGCGAACAGAGCCAGAGTAGCAGCCAAATTGCCGGCAACGTGGACGAAATCGCCCGCATGGTCGAGCAGAATGCCCGTTCGGTCCTCGAAGCCGCTGGTGCGGCGGTGCAACTCGAACGGCTGGCCGGCGAACTGGAGGCGTCGGTCGGACATTTCCGCGTCTGAGCAGGAATGGCCGCAAACTCTTCGCCGCTCTGGCGGCAGGTGGAAATCTGACGCCGGGCGAGGGGGCCCGGCGGGGCGTTCACAACTGCCTAGACGTCGGCCTCGACCAGGCCGCCGTCCTTCTCCATCCAGGCGCGACGGCCGGCGGCTTCGCCCTTGCCCATGAGCAGGGTGAAGGTGCTGGCCATTTCCTTGATGACTTCGCGCGGCGCGCTGAACGGCACCAGGCGACGGGTATCCGGGCAGAGCGTGGTTTCCCAGAGCTGGTCGGGGTTCATTTCGCCGAGGCCCTTGAAGCGGGAGACGGTGATCTTGTTTTCCGATACGCCCTCATCGCGCAGCTTCTGCAGGGTCTGTTCCTTTTCCGCTTCGTCCAGGCAATACACCTTGCGGGTATGACCGCGCGCCTCGACATCGACACGGAAGAGCGGCGGTTGGGCGACGTAGATGTGGCCGCGCTCGATCAGGGCCGGGAAGTGCTTGAGGAAAAGGGTAAACAGCAGCACCTGGATGTGCGAACCATCGACGTCGGCATCGGACATCACGATGATGCGGCCATAGCGCAGGCCGGTGACGTCGATGCTGTCGATCTGCTCGATGCCGTGCGGGTCGACGCCGATGGCGACCGAAATGTCGTGCACTTCGTTGTTCTTGAACAACTGGTCGCGTTCGACTTCCCAGGTGTTGAGCACCTTGCCGCGCAAGGGCAGCACCGCCTGGGTTTCCTTGTCGCGGCCTTGCTTGGCCGAGCCGCCGGCGGAGTCGCCCTCGACCAGGAAGACTTCGTTACGGCTGATGTCGTCGGATTCGCAATCGGTCAGCTTGCCGGGCAGGGTGGCGATACCGGAGGACTTCTTCTTTTCGACCTTCTGGGTCGATTTCATCCGGTTCTGCGCCGCCTTGACAGCCAGTTCGGCGATTTTCTTGCCGAAATCGGCATGGCTGTTCAGCCATAGTTCGAACGGGTCGCGCACCATCTGCGAAACCAGCTTGTAGGCATCGCGGCTGGTCAGCTTTTCCTTGGTCTGGCCCTGAAATTGTGGGTCGAGCACCTTGGCCGAGAGCAGGTAGGTCATCCGACCGCAAACGTCTTCCTGGGCCAGTTTGACCTTGGCGGGCAGGATGGCGTGGTGTTCGGCAAAGGTCTTGATCGCCTCGAAGACGCCAGCCTTGAGGCCGGCTTCATGGGTGCCGCCGTCGAGGGTCGGGATCAGGTTGACGTAGGACTCGGGCTTGCCGCCGCCTTCCTCGAACCAGGCCAGCGCCCAGGTGGCACCTTCGCCGACGGCGAAACCGTTGGCGGTTTCGACATATTTCTCGCCGACGAAGATGGGCGCCACCGGCATGCCGACCATCATTTCGTTGAGATAGTCGGCCATGCCGTTCTGGTAGCACCAGACCTTCTTGTCCTGGCCTTCGATTTCCAGTTCGACGGTGACGTTGGGCATCAGTACCGCCTTGGAGCGCAGCAAGTGCTCCAGTTGGCCGAGATTGACCTTGGGCGAATCGAAATATTTGGGGTCGGGCTGGATGCGCACCGTGGTGCCGGTGTTGCGCTGACCGCAATCGCCGATGCGGGCCAGCGGCTCGACGACGAAGCCATCGGCGAAGGCAATTTTATGGATGCCGCCACCGCGCTTGATTTCGACCTCCAGGCGGGTGGACAGCGCATTGGTTACCGAGACGCCGACGCCATGCAGACCGCCCGAGAAGCGGTAGGCGTTGCCCGATTCCTTCTTGTTGAACTTGCCGCCGGCGTGCAGTTTGCAGAACACCAGTTCCACCGCCGGCTTACCTTCTTCCGGATGAATTTCGACCGGAATGCCACGGCCGTTGTCGCTGACCTCGATGCTGCCATCGGCGCGGATGCTGACAGCAATCTTTTTGGCGTAGCCGGCCAGCGCCTCATCCGCCGAGTTGTCGATGACTTCCTGCACGATGTGGGTCGGGCAGGTCGTCCGGGTGTACATGCCCGGACGTTCCTTGACGGGTTCAAGATCTTTCAGGACGCGGATGGATGAGGCGGAATAATCTGACATGGGCTTTGCGGTGAGGTCTGTTCGGTGTGCCGGCAAGTGAATGCAGGCAATCGGCGGGGCGAGATTCTACCGGTTTCCGGAGCAGCCGCGCAGTGCTGAACCATATGGCATAATTGTGGTCTACCCGCCAGACCTTGCCGAGGAGAATGCCATGTCGGAAAGTGGTCATCCTGAATACCCGCAGCACAAGTATGTCTTCACGCGCGGCCCGGACCGGCGCCACAGCAACCACGTCGCGCCGCCCCCTTTCATCACCGACGAGGGGTTGGTGATGATTGACCGGCGTTCGCATCTCGATCGGCGCTCATCGTGGATACGCGATTTCCATATCGACATCGCCCATTGGAACGGTCACTGACTATCGTTTGATTTTTGCCCGCCGCGAACGGTCAATCACCGATCCGCCGAATCAGGGGGGCATGCGGGACTGCGGCACGCTGCGAGGGATACCTCTGTGCAGCCAGATGCAACCCGGTTGGCTGCGGTTAACTAAAGACTGGCCCAGCGGGCGAAGTCTCGACCGAAAAACGCGATCAGCAACAGCGCCAGGGGTGTGAAGGCGATGAAGGCGGCCAGCACGCGGGCGATGAATGGATGGGCGATATGCGACTCGATGAAATGTCGGGCGATCAACTGCCCCTTGATCCAGATGATTGCCGCTACCAGCAAGGGCAGCCAGTGCGCGCCGTGGAACCAGTGACCGAGTCCGAGGCTGAGCAGGGTGAGTACGACCAGGGCCAGCCACGCGAAAAACAACGGCTTGAGCGATATGGAAAGAATGTTGTGTGACATGTTCAGGCCAGAACGTAGAAGAAGGGGAAAATCACCAGCCAGATGAGATCCGTGGCATGCCAGTAACTGGCCAGGGCTTCCAGGCCGGCGTGGTCGTCGGCGGAATAGCCGCCGGCCAGATGACGGGCGAGCACCCAGAGAATGCCGAGAATGCCCCAGGTGGCATGGACCAGGTGGTTGAAGGTCAGGTAGTAATAGACGGTGAAGAAAATGCCCGACTCGCCATTGATGCCGTGGGCCAGGTTCCAGCTGATTTCAAGATACTTGGCCAGCGGGTAACCGAGCGCCAGCAACAAGCCGCCGATCAACCAATACAAGGATTGTCGGCGTTCGCCTCGCCGCATGGTGGTGACCGAACAGGCGATGCAGAAACTGCTGCTGATCATCAGCAGGGTGATGATCGTGCCGGCCAGCCGCGACAAGCGGTCCGCTCCTTGCTCGAAGGCTTCGGGGAAATGGGCACGGGCGACGAAATAGACGATGAACAGCACCAGGAATTCGACGAATTCGCAGGTGATGCCAACCCAGATGCCCTTGTTTCCGGGAATGCGCCGAGTGGTATCGACTGTTTCGACAGGGGGGCGGAGGGGCAGGGTTGCGGCGTTCATTGTGCATGCCTGAGGTGGAGAGCAGATTTGCTCATTGTTTCATCCTGGTAAGCGTCGAGTAGGTACAGGTATTGAGGTTTTCATCCGGAACAGAAGCGCAGGGGGGCAATTCGATGATTTGCGGGATGGCCACAATTGCGCTTGCCGCCCGGCGATGCGAGACTGACTGCCTTCATTTTGTCAGTGACTTCTTATCCATGGCTTTGACCAATCCGCAAGATTCCGCACTTCCCGTCTGGGAGGCTGTCGATGGCAGTCCGATTTCATGCACCGAAAAAATCAAGGTGCTCAACGAGAATTTTCGCGAGCTGCAGCAGGTCGTTCTCGACGCATTGGAGGATGGTGTGCTGATGGGCTGCAGCGAGGCGCACCTGCGCGCAGCTTTGCACGAGATGATCGACAGTCTGGAACTGACCTTCGGCGCGTAGTGCCGGCGTTTTGCAACGCGCTTGTCATTGGGCGCGTTGCGCGAAGTGTCGGTAAAATCGGCGGGATCAACTTTTCATGAAAGTACCCCGATGGCCGGAGCCAGTTTGCTTGCCCTGATCGACGACATCGCCACCGTCCTCGACGATGTTGCCGTAATGACCAAGGTCGCGGCCCAGAAAACCGCCGGCGTGCTGGGCGACGATCTGGCCTTGAATGCCGAACAGGTGGCCGGCGTTCGGGCTGAGCGGGAGTTGCCGGTAGTCTGGGCGGTTGCCGTCGGTTCGCTGAAGAACAAGGCAATCCTGGTGCCGGCGGCGCTGGCAATCAGCGCTTTGGCGCCTTGGGCTGTGATGCCGCTGTTGATGATCGGGGGCTTTTATCTCTGCCTCGAAGGTGTGGAGAAACTCGCCCACAAATGGCTGCATAGCGCGGCCGAGGATGCGGCCCATCATGCCGAGGAGGTGGCTGTGCTGGCTGATGAAACGATCGATCTGGCGGCCTTCGAGGCTGACAAGATCAAGGGGGCGATCCGTACCGATTTTGTCCTGTCGGCGGAAATCATCGTCATTGCCCTGGGCACGGTTGCCGGCCAGTCCTTCGCCGCTCAATTGACGGTGCTGGTGAGCATTGCGCTGATCATGACGGTCGGCGTTTACGGTGTCGTCGCCGGTATCGTCAAACTCGATGACCTCGGTGCCTACCTGCTGACCAAGGGCAGCGGTGCAGCGCAGGCGGTTGGCAAGGTGCTGCTTTTGGCTGCGCCAAAGCTGATGCGCTCGCTGACCGTGATTGGCACCGTTGCGATGTTCATGGTCGGCGGCAGTATCCTCGGTCATGGCGTGCCGGCGCTGCATCATGGCATCGCGCATCTGGCCGAAGAAAGCGGTCTGTTCGGTGGGGTCGTATCCATTTTGCTTGATATCGCGGTCGGTATCGTCGGCGGCGCGCTCGCGCTGCTGGTGGTCAGCGGCATCGGCCGGGTAGCCGGCAAACTGAAAGGAGCGCGGGCATGAGCAAGGCATTGCGGTTGTCGGAAAAATGGTTCCGCTTCGGTCTGTGGATCGTCGCTTTCGTGTTTGCCAGTTTTCTGATCGGGCTGGGCGGCAATGTGGTCGAGAACCTGCCCAGGGTCGAGCACAACTTCACGCTTGAAGACTTCATCGACAAGCCGGCGGCCGGGCAGGCACGGGGCGCCATCAAACAAACGCAGCAAACCCGCCAGGACGCCCAGGATGCACTCGACCAGGCCCGTCTGGCCAACAATGCGGCACGGGCGAATTCGGCGACCGCCCGCGAAACTTTCAACAACTGGCTGTCGACCCGCCGTGTGACGCAGCGCCCCGAGCAGGATGGCGAGCTGATGGCCCGGACGCGGGAACTCGACGAACTCAAGGCGGCTGAACGCAAATCGTTGGCGGCTGTCGAGGCCCAGCAGCAGATCCTGCTCGACGCGCAGCAGGCCGAGGCGCGGGCCCAGCGTCAATTGGGCGATCTGGAGCGTAGCGCCGGCGAGCGCTTGCGGGTGGCCTTGCGCGACCAGGAGTTGCGGATCTTCCTCTATCGTCTGGCCCTGACCCTGCCTTTGCTTGGCATCGCCGGCTGGCTGTTCGCCAAAAAGCGGCAGAGTACTTATTGGCCATTTGTCTGGGGCTTCATCTACTTCGCGCTGTTCGCCTTTTTTGTCGAACTGGTGCCCTATCTGCCCAGCTATGGCGGCTACGTTCGATATGTCGTCGGGATCTTGATCACCGTGCTGGTCGGCCGCCAGGCAATTGTCGGGCTGAACCGTTACCTGGAAAGGCAGCGCCAGGCCGAGGCCATGCCCGATAGCGAGCGGCGCAAGGAACTGAGTTACGACACGGCGCTGGCCCGTCTGGCGAAAAAAGTGTGTCCGGGTTGCGAGCGGCCGGTCGATCTGAGCAATCCGACGATCGACTATTGCCCGCATTGCGGTATTTGCCTGTTCGACCATTGCTCGGCGTGTAACGAACGCAAGAGCGCCTTTGCCCGCTTTTGCCATGCCTGCGGAGCCAGCGGCGAGTCCGGCAGCGTCTGAGATGCGTCGCGTGCGCGGCCTGTTGTGGTGTCTGGTCTGTGGTGCGCTACAGGCCGAGACGCAGATGTCGGTCGATCCCAACATGGCCAACCCCGACTACGTCAGCGAACTGGTTACCGTCAATCGTGGCGCTTACACGATGGCCGGGCTGGTCAGCCGTCCGGTCGCCGGCAAGCCGGTGCGTCATGGCATTGCGCTCTTTCCCGGTCATCCCGGCATGCTTCGCTTGCGCCAGGAAGCCGATGGCGTGGCTTTCGACTTGCGCGGCAATTTTCTCGTCCGTTCCCGGCGTCACTGGCTGGACCAGGATACCCTGGTGGTGATGGTTGATGCGCCTTCCGACGAATGGGCCGTATTCTCCCAATATTTCCGGACCAAGCAGCGCTACGGCGAGGATGTTGCGGCCTTGCTGCAGGCTGTCGGGCTGCGTTACGGCGTGGTCGAATGGACGGCAGTCGGCACCAGCGAAGGATCGGTCAGTGCCTTCCATGCGGCACGGATGAACCCGCAACTGATCGGGAAAGTGATCCTCAGCGCTTCGGTACTGCTTCCTTCGCGCAACGGTCCCGGATTATCCGACGTCGACTGGGGCGAGTTGAAACAGCCCTTGCTCTGGGTTCATCACGTCGATGACCCATGTCGTGCGACACCTTACCGTTCGGCGGAAAAGCTGGCCGCGCAGACGGCTTCGCCGCTGATCACCGTGCGGGGTAGCGATGGCGTACGGGGCGACGCCTGCCAGGCTTTCACCCAGCACGGTTTCGTCGGTGTCGAGATGCCAACCGTCGCGGCCATGCGGCATTGGGTCAAAACCGGCGAAGCGACCCGCGAAGTCAATCGCTAGGCCGGAGCCTGCCTGGTTCAGCCAAGCAGGGTCAGGACGATCTCGCGCCGATGGCCGTGGCTGCGATGTTCGAAAAGATAGATGCCTTGCCAGGTGCCGAGCAGCAGCTTGCCGTCGGCAAAAGGAATGCTTAGCGAGCAGCCGGTGAGCAGCGAACGGGCATGCGCCGCCATGTCGTCGTCGCCTTCCAGATCGTGGCGATAGGCCGGATCGCCATCCGGTGCCCAGCGCCGGAGCAGGGTTTCCAGATCCTGGCGCACGGTCGGGTCGGCATTCTCGGTGATCGCCAGGCCGCAACTGCTGTGCTTGACGAAAACATGGGCCAAGCCGGCGCTCAGCGTCGATTGGCCGACCAGCGCCGCGATGTCGTCGGTTATTTCGCTGGAACCCCGGCCGCGGGTGGTGAAGGTGAGATGGTGCTGTTCGGTGGCCATCGGGTCAGGACTTGTTCTTGAGCATGGATTGCAAGGCGGCGAACGGGTTGTGGGTGGCGCCACCGCCGCGGTTGCTGCTGTCGGTATAGCCCCGGTCGGCCTCGATCTGCTTCTGGTGTTCGTTGTCGTGGCAGTAGAGGCACAGCAACTCCCAGTTGCTGCCGTCGTTCGGGTTGTTGTCGTGGTTGTGATCGCGGTGGTGCACGGTCAGTTCGCGCAGGTTGGCGACCGTGAATTCGCGGGCGCAGCGACCGCAGATCCAGGGATAGATCTTCAATGCCCGTTCGCGGTAGCCCTCGGCGCGTGCATCGGCCGCCTTGCGGGCGTCGAGGACGAGTTTGTCGAGTTTGCCGTGGTCGATCGATTTCATGGTGCAGTCTCCGTCTGGCGGGTCGGTTTCAGTTGGTCGAGCGGGAAATGTTGCTCGGTGGCGGCTTTCAGGGCGCGTTCGAATTCCATCGGCGGCAATTGCGGCGTGCGCGACAGTATCCACAGGAACTTGCGGTTCGGGTTGCCGACAACCGCCCAACGATAGTCGGCATCGAGCCCGATGATCCAGTAATCGGAGCGGAAGGGCCAGAAGAAGGAAACTTTCAGCCGGGCGCTCTGCTCCTTGGCGGCCGGCCAGGCCCGGCCCGTGGCCTGATCGAAACCGTTTTCGGTACGGCAACGGTTGGTGACTTCGATCTCGCCATCGGGTAGCAGGGCATATTCGGCGGTGGTGTCGCCGATGCATTGGCGTTGGAAGTACATCGGGATGGCGGCGATTTCATACCATTTCCCGGTGTAACGTTGCAGATCGACCTGCTCGACGCTGCGCACGGGCGGTAGCTCGGCCTGGCTGAAACGGGTCGGCAGGAGGGCAAGACAGAGGAGTAAGGCAAAAAAATGCGGGCGCGACATGGGGCATGGCTCGAAGGTTCAGCGATGATTCTAACCCGAGGCCATGACTGGCAGCGCATTGTGCGCCCCTCGATCAGGCGGCCAGTTGCGGCCTTTTGTCAGGCTTGCGCTGCAGGCAGCCGCGCTGGATGAATCGCTCCTTGAAGAGAAATCCCTGAACCAGATCGAAACCCATCTGTTTGGCCATGGAAAGATGTTCCGGCGTCTCGATACCTTCGAGAACCGTGGTCAGACCGAGGTCGGCGGCTTGGGCCAGCGCCCAGGTCAGGATGGTCCGTTGCTTGGCGGAGAGTTCGCCGGCCAGCCAGGAACGATCGAACTTGAGAAAGGCGGCGTGCATCAGGGCGGCATAGGAGACCAGACCGCGTGATGAGGCCAGGTCGTCGATGGCGAGGCGGATTTTTTCCTGGTCGAGCTGGCGCATCATGCGTTCCGAAAGATCGACATCCTGCAGGTGCAAGTTCTCGATGACTTCGACCACCAACCTGCTGCGTTGTTGGCGCAGTATGGGGAGAAAAAGGTTTTCGCCTTCTTCGGGATGACCAACGGCAAAACTGTCGGGGTCGAGATTGACGAACAGCAAGCCGTGCGGTGGCGCTTCATCGAGTTGCAGGCGCTTCATTTCCAGTTCGGCGTGAAGGAGCAACAAGGGGTTGTCGTGCAAGGCCTCGAAAACGTAATCGGGCGGCAGCAGCTTGCCTTGGGCGTCGATGAAGCGGGCCAGTGCTTCGTGACAGCGGGTTTCGCCGGTCAAGGTTGAAACCAGGGGTTGATATTCGACGCCGAAGCGGCGGCTGGTCAGACATTCGAGAATGCGGTGCGGATGGATGGCGGTCAGTGGCACGGTTGCTTTCTGGTGAAGTTATCGGGGGGGATTGGCCGGGCTGGCGGCGGTGCCTTCCGGTACGTAGACCATCGATCCGTCCTTCATCTTGTAGGCGACGCCGGCCTTTTCACCGTCACCACTGCCGATGTTGCCGTTTGCCTTGTATTTCTCGATCTTTTCCCCTTGCTTGATCATGACTTCCATCGTCGGCTTGCCGGGGTCGGTTATCACCGTGATGTCCTGTTTGTTGAACGGATTGATCAGCGGGTTCTGGGCAACCGTGATGAGTAGCGCGGCGATGATGACCAGGAAGATGTCGATCAGATTGACGACCGACAAGATCGGGTCCTCGGTTTCCGGCTCGTGCAGCAGTTTCAGGCTCATGCGCGGCCTCCGCGCAGGGCTTCGATTTCGAGCATCTCCTCGGCCAGCCAGCGACGGCGGACATTGACCACCCAATAGGTGATGGAGGCAGCGATCAAGGCCAGGATGACGGCCGAAAAGGCGATGGTGAGGTTATCCGAGACCTTCGCCAGGTTGCCGTCAGAGAGCGATTTCAGGGCCGGCCCCATCGGGATCATCGTCGCGACCAGGCCGAGCATCGGGGTCACCCGGCTGGCGATGCGCGGATTTTCCAGCGCCTTGTGGGCCAGCAGGTCGAGTTCATCCGGGGTCAGGGCCGGATTGTTCCGGAAGCGTGCGATTAGCGGGCGCCCCTTGCCTTGACGGCGATAAAGACCGAGCAGCAGGAACTCGCCAAGTACCCAGAAGGCATAGAGAAAGAGGCCGGCGATCAAGGCCAGGGTGGGCAGCAGAAATAGTTGGGAAAGCTGGTACATCGAAAGTTCGATCAGGTTGCTTTGCATATGGACTCCATGGTGAGGCGGCTCAAGGCCGGCCAAGTTGTTCGTCGATGGTCTGGCGTAGTGCGCCAATGCTTGGTTTGACGGCGTAATCGGAGACGATCCGGAACGCATCGAATGCTTGCCCGGAAGGCAGGATGACCTTCGGTAAAGTTTCGCTCCCCGGCGCCGGGGTGTGGCTCCAGCGGGCGTTTTCGTGGCGAACCACAACTTCGCCGAGATAGTAGCCAAGCAGGTGGATGACCGCGCGATAGTCGCTTTCCTTGCCGAGTCTGGAGCGCGGATGGCCGCCCGGAGCCTGTTCCATTAACAGACGTTCGATCTCGATCAGACTGTTTCTCGAATAATCGAGGCGCCCGCCGGTGCGATTGACGTTGTCGACAAAGTTGTCGAGCAGGCGGCCCAGGATCAGGCGTCTGATATCTGGCTGAAATGCGACCACGCCACATTGGCCGGATGGGGTTTCGCCGACCGCGATACGGGTGGTGTAGCGCGTACCGTTGGGCAGAATGGCTTCGTCGTCGAAAACGGCCGCCGCGGTGGGCGAGCCGGACGATGTCTTGCTCAGATGGAAGGTCAGTTCGTTGCGCTGTTGCGGTTTGCCGGCGGTGCGCAGCAGGTCGTTGGCCAGGTCGAGCCAGGCCGCCTTGTCTTGCCTTGCCTGGTATTGGGCTGAGGCGCTCTGCCAGGCTTCGGCGTAGCGGGCGTTGTCGACCAAGGCCAGGAAGGCATCCGCCGTTTGGCGAGCCTGCTGACGGGCTGTGCACGGCGGATTGCCGCTGCTTGCGCCGGATTCGTCGGCGGCTGATGCGGCACCGGATATCGCCGGGATCAGGGCGATGACGATCAGGCGGCAGACCGCCATTGCCTGGGGAAGGCGGGCATCCAAGAAACAGAATGGGAACCACGGGTGGTGTCGCTGCATGTTGTTCACGGATTGGCTTCCCGAATCTGGCGACGCATGGCGGACCAGCCGCCACCCAGCGTACTGAGCAGCAGCAGGATGCCGCCAGCCCAGGCGAGGGAGGCGGGCGGTGGAGGTGGGGGGCTGACTTTTTCCAAAACCATGCCTTCGAGCTTGGGCGGCATCGCGATGGCCGGTGCCGGGGCGAGATCGGCCGCCTTCTGCGGGCGGCTTGGGGCCGGTTTGGCCGGCTGCGGCGTGGCCAGCCCGAAGCCACTGTTGAGATATTTCCGGAATGCGGCGTTGTCGCTGCGCACATCATGGCGTTGCGCCAATTCTTGATAGCGCGCTTTCAACTCGGTAACGGTTTTCGCATCGGCCTGCCAATAGCCCTGACGCGCCATTTCGAGCATTTTCTCCAGGGTTTGCGCCAGTGCCTGCGGGTTGTTCCGTTCGAACCAGGTCTTCAAACCCAGCTTGTATTTGTCGCGGACATAGACGTCGGCGAAGGTCTGCCATTGGTCGTCGCGGACGATTTCGCGGGAGACGGTGGTCCAGCCAGTGAAGTTGTTCACCGCGTCGAGCACTTGCAGCGTGCCGGAATAGCCTTCTGCCATCAGGCCCTGGATGTAGCCCGGGTGGAAATTGCGGGTGGCCAGTTCCTTGGCCAGGAACTGGGCCGCAGCTTCGACCTTGCCCGAGCCGCTGCCGCGCAGGTTGGAGATATACAGTTCGGGGGCCTTGCCATCGAGGTGTCGTACCGCAGCGGCGATGCCGCCGAGGTATTGGAAGGGGTCGTCGGTGGTCAGCATGCCGTACAGGTTGGAGGAACGGGAAAGAACGGCCGCTTCGGTTCCCTTCAGGTGTTCGGCGTAAAGATTGAGCGACATGCCTTTGCCGTTCGCCCCGGCGACGCCCTTGCTGCCCCAGGTCGATTCGTCGGTGCCGTAGGCATACTGCATTTTCGACAGGTAGAGTCCGGCCAGTTTGCGATCGCCTTCGGCCTTGCTGCGCCAGGTGTCGGTGGCCAGGGCGGCATCGTCGAGGCCCGTCCCGTAACGCCCCGACTCCGAGGAAAAGATGCGCGTCTCCGAGGCTTGGCGGGCCGCTGCTGCGGGGACGCCGGCCTTGACCAGGCGTTCGGCGATACGCCGGCTGTTGGCGAGCAGCGGGTTGTCGGCTTCGTCGGCCCGGCTCGCCAACTCCACGGCTTTGGCCAGCTGCTTCATGACGTTCGGAAAGTGGTCGCGATAGAGCCCGGTGGCGGACAGCACGACGTCGACCCGGGGGCGTTTGAGTTGCGCACGCGGGACCAGTTTGACATCGACCACCCGGCCCCCGGCATCCCACACCGGCTCGACGCCCATGGCCCATAGGGCCTGGGCTTCGAGAAGGCCCTGGTGGCGCATGGTTTCGACCGACCACAAAGAGAAGGCGAGCTTTTTCGGGGGATGCCCGGTTTTGGCCGTATGCGCGGCAATCAGCCCTTGCGCGGCCTCCTTGCCGGCCTCCCAGGCCTGACGGGTAGGAATGCGGGAAGGGTCGAAACCGTACAGGTTGCGGCCGGTCGGCAAGGCATCCGGATTCTTCATCGGATCGCCGCCATAGGAGGTGGGGCGATGCTGCCCGGCCAGCGCCGAGAGCAGGCCGTTCATTTCTTCCTCGGCGCCCAGGTCGGCATACCAGCGCCGGCCTTGTTCCAGCAGTGCGGCAAGCTGCGGGTCGGCCGGCGGCGCTTCGCCTTTCAGTGTGGCAAGCAGGCGACGCCAGGCGGGCGATTCGGCCAGTTGGCGGTAATCGCCGGCGAAGCTTTCGTCGAGATCGTCCTCCTTGACGCCGGCGGCGCGGGCCGCCGCTTCCCAGTAAGGCTTGCCGAGCATCATCAATACCGTGCCGAGGCGGTGCTGTTCCTGCGGCGCCGTGCCGAATGTGTGCAGGCCCTGGGGCTGGGCGGTTTGCGCCAGTTCATGCAGATGATTGTGCAGCTCGTCGACGAAGGCCCGGAAGTCTTGTTCGATCCGGGCCTGCGCCCAGCCCATGTCCTGGTCGATATGCGCCTGGCGGACCCGTTGCTGCAGATCCTTGGCCAGCTTCTCCTTGACGGCACCATCGTCCTGGGCGAGCCAGGCATGCAGCAGGTCGTGGATTTCGGTCAGGGTGTCGTGCAGGCCTGCCGGGGCGAAGGGCGGCGTCTGGTGGCTGACCGTGACGGCGCGGCCGCGGCGCTTGGTTTGCAAGGCCTCGCCGATGTTGTCGACGATGTAGGGGTAGACAACCGGCACGTCGCCCACCGCCAGCATCGGATAGTCGCTGACCGCAAGGCCGCGCTCCTTACCCGGTAACCATTCCTGCGAGCCATGTGTGCCGTAGTGCACAATGGCATCGGCCTTGAAGGCGGCACGCGCCCACAGGTATTGCGCCATGTAGTAATGGGAAGGCGTTGCCTTGGTCGAGTGATAAAGCGCTTTTTCCTTGGCTTCCCAGCGTTCGCCGCGTGGCGCCTGGGGCGTGAAGATGATCTTGCCGGCGGCAAAGCGTGGAATGACGAAGACCGGTTCTCCCTGGTCGACGATGACCATGCTTGATTTTTCCGGACTGCCCCAGCGTTCGTTGAGGTCCTGCCTGACCTCGGGCGGCAGTGCCGCCAGCCAGGCGTTGTATGTCCGCAGCGGCAGGCGTTCGGCCAGGCCGTCACGGAGCAGCGAGGGGAGTTCGCCGGGGCGGTAGTACGGTGCCATCAGGCGTTGCAGATTGTTGATCAGCACGGTTTCTTCATCGGCCCGGGTATCGTAGCCGGCCGCCTGCAGGGCTTTCAGGGTGGCGACCGCGCTGCGCGTGACATTGAGGTAGGAGGCCGAGAGATTCTTCTCGCCATGCGGGTAGTTCCAGAAAAACACCGCGATCTTCTTTTCGCCATTGGCCAGGCGTTGCAGGCGCACCAGGCGCAGCGCCTTGTTGGTGACGGCGGCGGTTTGTTCGGCGAGAACGTGGGTTTCCCCATCCGGCTTGCGCGTCGTGTTGGTGATGACGGGGTCGATGATGCCGGCGTATTCGCCCTGGGCCAGGTAAAAGGGGATGTCGATCAGGGGCAGGCCTTGGGGATCGCCGCGCCAGGCCGCCTCGTCGCCTTTGCGATAGGCCAGCGCCTGGATGACCGGGATGCCGAGCTTGGCCAGTTCGCTGCGCCGGCCTTCCGGGTCGAGAACGATCTGGGTGTTGATCACGGCATCGGCCACCGGTTTGCCGTCGATGCTCAACATCGCAGCCTGCGGGCCGATGACGCTGGCGTAGTAGGGCAGTGCGATGGCGCCGGCAGCCTCGATGCGGGCAATCATGTCGTCGATGAATGCGGTTTGCTCGGCGCCGATGTAAATCTGGTGAAAGGCGATGGCGATGGTCGGCGGACGCTGACGCGCGTCTACGCCGAGCCAGCGAAAATATTCGGCCGGCGTCGCAAAGATGGTGTTCGGGGCTTTCGGATGGTAGATCGCTGCATCGGGAAAGATGAAGGGCGGCGCGATGCCGGCCGTCGAACGGCCTTGTCGGGCGGCGGCCAGGGTCTTGAAGAAACCTTCGTAGTTCTTGCGCCCGCCGTTGGTGTAGTAGGCATGCAGCCGCTCGGCCAGGTCTTTGGCGAAACCGGCGCTTTGCGGGCCGCTGTCGCGCATCCAGATGTGCGGGACCTTCAGTCCGGGGAGCTGTTTGCCGACTTTGGCCTTCACCGCATCCTGCATGTGGCTGCGGGCGGCATCGAAAATCACTATGTCCTGGTTATTGAAGACGCTTGCCAGTTGCTCGTTTGGAATGTGTTCGGCGAAACGAGCCTCGACCTTGAAGCCATGCGCTGCTGCAATCTCGCCGAGCGGCTTGAATTTGGCGGGCGGAACCGGGGAGGTCGCGATGATGAGCAGGTTCTCGGCATGGCCGGAACCAGCGAGCAGCAAGGCGATGGCGAAGAGAAAAAGGCGTAGCTGGGACATGTTCCTGGCTGGCAAAGTGTGTGTTTCAGTAGCAGCCCGACGTTTCCCGTCGGTTCGGCGACAGGTCGGGCGGGACCCGATAGGGCGGGAAAAAAGCGCTGGCAACCCTAATCCCGGGGCGGCCAGCGCAAAGGGGTAAGCAATGGCGGGTCGGGTTCAACCTGATTCCGATGTGCGGGCCGGGCGTCGAAAATCGGCGCACGGGTCGTTGCGCGAGGCGGGCGCCGTAACCCAAACGTAGTCGTAGCGGGCGATTTCCGCGGTGGTCGGTGCTTCGTTGCCTTCTTCCAGGAAACCGATACTGATTTGTCGGCGGGCCGGGTAGGCGAGGGCGAGCAGGCGCGGGATGCCGTAGTCCTTGCGCACATGGCCATTTCCGGCGAGCAAGACGTTCGGTCGGCCGGCGCTGTCGGCGAGGGCGACGAACATGGCGGCGTCGCGGACCTGTTGCGCCAGGCGCAAGCGCGGTACCAGGCTGGCCGGGATCTGATTGCAATGATTGGCAAGCAGGTCCGCGTCGAGTTGGCGGCTTGTAGCCTCGTCCATCGGATATTTTTCGAGGGTGGCGGCGAGACGGGGCGGGATGGCGGCAGAACCGTCCTGAACGATGGCGCGGGCTACTTGCCGGGAAACGTTGCCGCCGACCAGGCGCCATCCGCTTTCCCTGACCGCCGCAAACAAGGGTTCGTGCAGCGGCCACCGCCAGTTTCGGGCTTCGAAGCCGGCCGCTTCGAGCGCTGCGAGCAGCGGGCCGCTGTCAGCAACGGGATTGCCGCCGGTGAGATGCTCGGCAACGACTGCCGGTTGGCCACCAAGCTGTTTGAGCAGATCGGCGCGCCGCTGGTGGTGCAGCGTGTTGTCGTGGACCTCGCCCAGCAGCAGGTAGTCGACCCCGGTCAGTGCTGCGACGAGTTGCGCTGATGTCAGCGTCGTACCGTTACGGCTGTCGATGATGCGTTCCGTCGCCCCGGCAAAGGCCGGGAGCAGGCAGGCGAGACCGATGAAGAGTGTTTGGAGGCGAGTTGGCAGGGGCATGGGTATTCAGAACTGGTATTTCAGGCTGATCGATGCATTGCGCCCCGGCTGGCTGAACGCGTCGATCTGGGCGTAGGTGGGTGTCTGGTTGCGGACGTCGGCCCACAGGAAATACTTACGGTCGAACAGGTTGAAGACGCCTGCATTCAGACTGAGTTGCCGGGTGAGTTGATAGTAGGCGGTGAGGTCGACGATGGCAAAGCCGCCGGTGTTGTAGTAAGCCGCAGTATCGGGATTGCGCTTCTTGCGTTCGACGGCGGTCAGCATCAACTGGCCGCCGTAGCGCTGATCGTTGTCGTAGCGCAGGCCGAGTACCAGCTTGTCCGGGTCGATGCTGGCCAGCGGCGACTTGACGCCGTCCTGGCGGGCATCGCCCACCGTATGGGCGTAACTAGCCGAAACCAGCCAGTCGGCATGAAGAGCCCAGTCGCCACGGAGTTCGAAGCCATTGATTTCGACGTCGCTCAGGTTGATGGTCTTGTAGACATCCGGCGTTGGAGCCGGATTGGATTCGACCAGAACGTTGCTGGCGATGAAGTTCTTGTATTTGCCGCGGAAAGCGCTGGCACTGTAGCGCAGTGACTGATTGCGGCCACGGATGCCGATTTCAACCGAGTCGCTGGTTTCCGGTTTGAGATCCGGGTTACCGATCGATACGTAGGGATTGCTTGCCGTCAGATTGGTGACGCCGCCGTTGACCTGGGATGGCGTCGGGGCGCGGAACCCATGGGCATATTGGGCGAACAGGTTGGCCATCGAATCAAGTTTCCAGATCACGCCGAATTTCGGCGAAACCTGCTGACCGTCGAGTTTGGCCGGTTCGGTGGTGTTATTGATCCGGTACAGGCTATCGGCATTTGGCTTGAGCTTGAAGCTGTCGAAGCGCACGCCGGGAATCAGGGCAAACGGGCCAATCCCGATCTCATCCTGGATGAAGGCGCCGAACAGGCTGTAGTCGGTATCCGGGAAACTCTTGTTGGTGACGAAGGCGGCCCCTGCACTGTTGAAGCCGTCCTTCAGCGAGGTGACTTCGGTCGTGCTGGCATCGGCGCCGTAAATGATGCGATGGGTGATCTGTTCCCCCAGGTTGCTTTCAAATTGCACGCTGCCACCGACGACCTCTTCGGCGTAGAGGGTATCGCGCCAGCGCGAACGTCCCCAGGAAGTGCTGGCGTTCTTTTCTTCCAGGCCCCATTGGCGGTTTTCCGCCTTTTGAGTGTACACACTCGCCAAAGCTCGCTGAAACCAGGCGTTGTCGGCATTGGCATAGTCGTAGTCGAGTTTGAACAGGCGGCGGGTGATGTCCTCGCGCAGTGCCGTGTTGGTCAGCCCGGCCGCGGCATAACTGTCGCCGATGAAGCTGAGGGCGTCGGTATCGATTTTTCGGTCGAGATTTTCGACGCTCAATTTGAAGCGATGCTGGCGATTCGGCTTGACGATCAGTTTGCCCAGTACGTACTGGGCATGCGTATCCTGAGGATTCGGCGTTGTCCGGTTGACATTGGCGGCATCATTGTCGCCCTTGTTGTCGGTTTCGTGGCCGCGGCGAATGCTGGTCAGCAGCATGGCCTCGATGTTTTCGCCGGCATAGGCGATGGAAGGGACGGTGGTCCAACTCTTGTCGGCGCTCGAGTAACCCAGCTTGACAGCCGCTTGCATCGGTTTGCCGAGGGTAAGGAGGTCGGTTGGGTCCTTGGTCAGGAAGGTCACGGCGCCGGCCAGGCCATCGCTGCCGAATTGGGTTGATGAGGGACCGCGCAGAATCTCTACCCGCTTGAAGGCCTCTATATCGATGTAGTCACCGCGCCCGGCTGAATAGGGACCGCTGCTGTAGCTCGATGGCAGGCGGACGCCATCGACCTGAAGCAGAACCTGATTGCCTTCCAGACCGCGAATGTTGATCCCTTCGTTGCCGCTGCGGCCGGTGGCGCGGAACACGCCGGAGGCGCGATTGGGCTCGGCACGCACCGATACCCCGGCTTCGTAGCGCAGCAAGTCCTTGATGTCGGCCGCCTGCTCCTGCTCGATGCGCGAATCCGAAATTGTCGTAACGGTATTGGCAACGTCATTGACGTCCTGCTCGGTTCGCGTCGCGGATACCACTACCTCGGTCAGCGACAAGCCAGCCCGGTCGTTGCGGGCAAGCAGGGTTTCCGTTTCGGCGCCGGCCGGGGCGATCATGCCGGCTCCGAGCAGACCGATGAGTATGGATAGACGGCGACGCGCAAAGACGCCCTGAACGGCAGACCGATGGCCCATGAATTCTCCCAGAAGTGATGTCTGGCGAGCTGCCTGGGCAAATGCCGTGGGTGGCTGGCTGTTCGTTATGAAGGAAAGCGCACGCAGTCTGAAATTAGTTATGCGCTGTTAATGAGAATTATTATTATCTATTCGGCGAGCAAGGTCAAGGTTGCGGAGCACTGTCCGTGGTCGAACGAAAATCGACTGAGGCGGATCTCGATCGGCTGGTGAAGAGCGCTTAAAATCGCCTGTCTCCAGTCAATTTCCAATCCATCATGCCGCGTATCCAGATCGATCTTCCCGAGCGTTTCACCTTTGCCACCGAGATTCCCATCTACATCGGCCACATCAATTACGGACATCATCTCGATAATGCGGCCTTGATTTCGCTGGTCTCGGAAGCGCGCGTCCGCTTCTTCAAGTCGCTCGGCTATAGCGAACTGGATGTCGAAGGCGTCGGCATCGTGGTCGCCGACGTTGCGGCGCAATATCGCTCCGAGGCTTTCCATGGCGAAACGCTGGTGGTTGAAATGACCGCCAATGACTTCAACAAGTATGGCTGCGATCTGGTTTGGCGTCTGAGCGACAAGGCGAGCGGCCGCGAAGTGGCGCGCGGCAAGCATGGCATCCTTTTCTTCGACTATGCCGTCCGGAAAGCGACGGCGGTTCCTCCCGCCTTTATCGCCAGGACCGCTGTCTGAGCATGTTGCCGATCCGCTACGTCGAGCCGGTCTTCCGTCCGCCCAGCGAGGCGGAATCGCTGATTCTGCCGGTGACCGATGGCTGTTCCTGGAATCGCTGCACTTTCTGCGAGATGTACACCGCACCCCAAAAGAAATTCCGGGCACGGGACGAAGATGAAGTATTGGAAAGCATCCGGCTGACGGGCTTGCGCTATGGCGCTCAGGTGCGTCGGGTCTTCCTGGCCGATGGCGATGCGCTGGTGCTGCCGACCCGGCGGCTGTTGGCCATACTCGCCGCGATTCGCGAACATCTGCCGGCCGTGCGGCGCATATCTGCCTATTGCCTGCCGCGCAATCTGCGCAAGAAATCACAGGCGGAAATCGATGCCTTGGCTGCTGCCGGCTTGAAAATGGTCTATGTCGGGGCCGAATCCGGCGACGATGCCGTGCTGACGGCAGTCAGCAAGGGAGAATCTTTCGCATCGACGCTGGAGGCGCTGGACAAGCTGGGTGCAGCCGGGATCACGCGTTCAGTCATGCTGCTCAACGGTTTGGGCGGAAAGGCCTTGAGCCGCCAGCATGCGGCTAATTCGGCCAGATTGATCAACGCGACTCAACCGGAATATCTGGCTACCCTGGTGGTCAGCTTCCCGCAGGGCGAGAACCGGTTCAGAGCCGGTTTCCCCGGCTGGGAGCCCTTGAGCCAACAGGCGTTGTTCGTCGAAATCGAGCAGCTGCTGAGTGAGTTGGCTTTGCGCCGAACCGTCTTCCGCAGCGATCACGCATCAAACTGGCTGGTTCTCAAGGGGACGTTGGGTGCGGACAAGGATCGCCTGCTGGCCGAAGTCCGACAGGCCATTACTGCGCCCGAGCAGGCCCGTTTGCGCCCGGCTTGGGCGCGGGGCTTGTAGGCGCTTCCTTGCGGCGCAGGAAGAGGACCTGGTAGCTGACCGAGTCGCCCAGTGGGCCGTCGACGAAGGTGTCCTGTACGACTTTGCCGGAATAGCCGCCTTCTGCATCGCGCTTGAGAAGCGCGGTGTAATAGACCCGCTTGCCGGCGCTCAGCGACAGGTACATGGCATTGCCGTTAAGGGCGCCTTCGACGTTATAGCTGCCCAGTTGTCCATAGAAGCGGGCGCCATCCTGAATGAAGTTGGCTTCTCCCCAGCTGCCGCTCCAACTGCTGCCTGAGTCCCAGCGGCCGGAAATGTCGTAGTCGCCGCTACCTGAACGCAAATCCAACCAGGGCGCAGCGTCGGAGCGGGTAAGGTTGGCGGAGCAGCCAGTCAGTAACAGGGCGAAAAGGCAGGCGATCAAATAACAGAAGCGTTTCATGGCAATTCAGGGAAGTCGGGACGAATTCGATTATGACGTACATATCGATCCGTGTCGCTTCGTCCATGTCGGTGCTTACGGTGGATTGAAGTTGCTGGTGCCGGGCGCTGCGCTGTCGATTGCCGTGGGCTGGCTGTAAATGCTTGGCAGAATCCGTACTTTCGGCCAGCGTTGGACGAATTGTTTTCTATGGATTCGGTCGGCGTAGATTTTTGCGTCAGCAATAGCCGGGTTGTGCCGAATGACCATGGCGAACAGATCCCTCAAGCCAAACGGGGCGAGGACCGTCAATCTTGATTGTGCGTCGAGGCAAACTCCGACCGCCGTTGCAAACTCCGGCCAGGCGGCGATACCGGCCAATAGCGATGGCAGCGGCTTGATCGGATAGCCGAATTCCTTTTCGTACCAGAGGTGTAGCTTGGCTTGGTTGGTCAGCTCCCAGGGAATCTCGGGATGCATGATCGACAATTGACGTTGAAGGGCCTGTTCCGTAGCCGGTTCATTGCATGAAGCATCGAAATAGGCAACGTCGATGTCCGGTGTTGCGCTGTGGTCGGAATAGCCATGCAGTTCGTCCCAGACCCGCGCTCTGATTGCGCCGGCACCAATGCACCAGGCTTCCTGTCCGAGTGATTGGACGGCGTGGAGAGCCGACATCAAATAGGGCGAGGCTTCGATGATGCGGACCAGCGCAGCTTCATCGGCCGAATAATCGTGGGCAGGATTCCGGGACACCCCGGCTCAACTCGCTTCGTCGTTATCGGCTACCGAATGCAGGCCACTCAGACGGGCCATGGTCAAGCCGTCAAAGTGCTTTTCGCCGACGCGATAAGCTGCGCGCTGTTGTCCTTCGATCTGAAAGCCAAATTGCTGATACAAGCTAATGGCTGCCGTGTTATCGCTGCGAACATTGAGTTCGACCCGGTAGATTCCTTTTTTAAGCGCCTTGTCGAGCGCGCGTTCGATGAGTCGATGGCCAATGCCCTGGCCTCGCATTTGCGGCAGGACGCCCATGCCCAGTGTGCCGACATGGGCCCGCGCCTCACCATGGCAGGGCAGAATGTCACACCAGCCGACAACGCTTCCCGCCTGGCTGGCCACGAACTGACAGAGGTCGTTGTCGATAACCCGTCGATAGAAGGCTTGCGATTGTGCGAAAGGCGGGGCTTGAAAAATGGCCAGAAATTGCCTTTCACGGGCAATGACATCGAGCAGGCGGTGGAGGTCCCGGAAGTCAGCTTCTTCGGTAGGCTTGATCAAACAGGTCATGGCGTTCCGGGAACGAAAACATGGGCAAGAGACGGGAACGGACAATGCATGAGGTACGTCCGGGGGGGGTGAATAATATCCTTTTTGCATGGCTGGGCGAGGTCTTGTCGCGACGCGCCGCTGTCTTTGTGCAGCCTCCCGTAACGGGCGGCTCAGCCCGCATCCTTTTGCTTGGCCTGCGTCACTTCGCGGCCCGGCGGGGCGCCGAACATGCGACGATA
The DNA here is from genome assembly GCA_003583745.1 of Rhodocyclales bacterium GT-UBC. Lineage (GTDB taxonomy): Bacteria > Pseudomonadota > Gammaproteobacteria > Burkholderiales > Rhodocyclaceae > Azonexus. The sequence goes on from QXPY01000001.1 coordinate 211,810, forward strand.
TTCGCGGCTGAATTGCGACGGGCTTTCGTAGCCGACGCGGTGCGCGGCGGAGGCCGCATCGTGGCGCTCGATGAGCATCAGGCGGCGCGCTTCCTGCAAGCGCAACTGCTTCTGGTATTGCAAGGGCGTCATCGCGGTGAGCGCCTTGAAATGATGGTGCAGCGACGACTTGCTCATGTTGGCGATCTCGGCCAGGTGGTCGATGCGGATCGCCTGTGCCAGGTTCTGCTTGAGCCAGCCGATGGTGCGTGCCACCTGGTTGCTGTGGCTGCCGCTGATCGTCGTGTCGCGCAGGCGAGGGCCGAGTGGTCCGGTCAGCAAGCGATAGAGCAATTCGCGTTCGATCAGGGGGGCGAGCATCGGGATGTCGTCCGGTGTGTCGAGCAGGCTGGCCAGGCGAAAGGCGGCATCCTGGATCGGCGCCTCGAGCCTGGTCACGGCAAGCGCCCGCGCGATGCCGCTTGCCGGGCGGACCTGCGGCGGTAGCTGGCTGCAGATTTCGGCAATCTTCAGCGGGTCGAGGACGAGAGCGAGGCCGAGGTAGGGTTCGCTCTCCGAGGCGCGGGTAATTTGTGCCGCCATCGGCAGTTCGACCGATGAAACGATGTAATGCGCCGCGTCGTAATCGAAGAACTCTTCACCCAGGGTCAGTCGCTTGGCGCCTTGCGCCATCATGCCAAAGGCCGATAGCGCGATCGTGCAGGTCGGCGAACTGACGCAGCTGCCGCGAAAAAGCAACAAGCCGGGAACGCTTGTCGTGAGATTGCCGTCTTCCGGGCAGTGGCGATCAATCAGCTCGGCCAGGGCTTGCTGGCGCCCGGTATCGGGGGGCAGGGAATCTCTTCGTTCGGTCATGGTCATAGGCCAGGATTTGATTTTCGCCAGCGTAGCGGCTTTGCTATTTCTCAGCGAGAGGGATAGATGCGATTCTGGAGGATCAGGCAATAAGTTCGTAGTTTTGGGTTATCGGTCGCCGCACTGCCGGGCCCACACTTCCGCCATAGCTTCGGTGGCAGGTACCACCGATCATCAACCCCACCGAGGACCAACGAGATGATTCAACTGAATATCAATGGGCAGTCCGTCCAGCTTGATGTCGAACCCGATACACCGCTGCTCTGGGCCTTGCGCGACAGCTTGCAGATGACCGGAACGAAATACGGCTGCGGCCAGGCACTGTGCGGCGCCTGTACCGTACATGTTGACGGCTCGCCGGTGCGTTCCTGTTCGATGCCGGTCTCGGCGGTCGTCGGCCGCAAGGTGACGACCATCGAAGCGGTCGATGCCGAGCGCGTCGGCAAGGCGGTGCAGGCGGCCTGGCGCAAGCTTGACGTGGTGCAGTGCGGTTACTGCCAGTCCGGCCAGATCATGAGTGCGGTCGCCCTGTTGCGCCAGAACCGCAAGCCGACCGACGCCGACATCGATGCCGCGATGTCCGGCAACCTGTGCCGCTGCGCGACCTATGTCCGCATTCGTGCCGCCATCCACGAAGCTGCCCGCAGCCTGGCCTAGGAGAATCCCCATGCGTGAAACGACCATTGAAAATCTCAGCCGCCGCCGCTTTCTGCAAGGCAGTGCCGGCCTGACCCTGGGTTTCTGCCTGCCGAGCCTGGCTGTTGCGGCCAGCGCCGGCAAATCCCCTGTGAGCACGTTCGAAGCCAATGCCTTCCTGCGCATCGGTAGCGACAACACGGTGACCGTGCTCTCCAAGCACCTCGAAATGGGGCAAGGCACCTATACCGGCCTGGCCACCCTGCTGGCCGAGGAACTCGACGCCGATTGGGCGCAGGTGCGCGTCGAAGGCGCGGCGGCCGATGCCAAGCGTTACAACAACCTGTTCTGGGGGCCGTCGCAGGGTACCGGTGGCAGTACGGCGATGGCCAATTCCTGGGAACAGATGCGCAAGGCCGGCGCCGCCGGACGTGCCATGCTGGTTTCGGCCGCCGCCCGCCAGTGGCAGGTGCCGGCCGGCGAGATCGTGGTTGAAGCTGGCAAACTCAGTCATCCGCCCAGCCGGCGCACGGCTTCGTTCGGCCAACTGGCCGAAGCGGCGGCGCAGGAAACCGTGCCGGCCGAGATCAGGCTCAAGGACCCGAAGGATTTCAAGCTGATCGGCAAGACCGCCAAGCGCCGCGATTCGGCCGACAAGACCAACGGCACGGCGAAGTTCACCCAGGATGTGCAGCTGCCCGGCATGTTGGTCGCCGTCGTGGCGCATCCGCCGCAGTTCGGTGCCACGGTGCAGTCTTTCGACGGCAGCAAGACCCGGGCAATCAAGGGCGTGGTCGATGTCGTGCAGATTCCGCAAGGCATTGCCGTACTGGCACGCGATACCTGGAGCGCCAAGAAGGGGCGCGACGCCCTGGTCGTGCAATGGGACGACAGCCGTGCCTTCAAGCTGGGTAGCGACGAGATCATGGCCCGCTACAAGGAAATGGCCAAGAAGCCCGGCCTGGTCGCCCGCCAGGAAGGCGATGCGGCACAAGCATTCGTTGCGCCGGCCAAGGTGGTCCGGGCGAGCTACGATTTCCCTTATCTCGCTCATGCTGCCATGGAACCGATGAACTGCGTCGTGCAGCTCAAGGCGGATGGCTGCGAGGTTTGGAATGGCGAGCAGTTCCAGACCGTCGATCAGGGACGCATCGCGCAGTTGTTCGGGCTGAAGCCGGAACAGGTCAATCTCAATATGCTTTATGCCGGCGGTAGTTTCGGTCGCCGGGCATCGACCCACTCCGACTACGTGCTGGAGGCGGCCCACATCGTCAAGGCGATCAATGGCCGGGCGCCAGTCAAACTGGTCTGGATGCGCGAGGACGACATGCGCGGCGGCTACTACCGGCCGCTCTTCCACCATGCGCTGGAAGCCGCGCTCGATGGCAGCGGCAAGCTGCTTGGCTGGAAGCATCGCCTGGTCGGTCAGTCGATCCTGACCGGTTCGCCCTTCGAATCGGTGATGGTCAAGAACGGCATCGACCACGTTTCGGTCGAAGGTGCCGCCAATCTGCCTTATGCCATTCCCAATATGCTGGTCGACCTGCATACGCCAACCGATATTGGTGTGCCGGTACTGTGGTGGCGCTCGGTCGGTTCGTCGCATACCGCGTTCTCGACCGAGGCTTTCCTCGACGAGGTCGCCGCCGCCGCCGGCGAGGACCCGCTGGCCTTGCGCCAGGAGCTGCTGGCCGAACGTCCGCGTTATCTCGCCGTGCTCAAGCTGGCGGCCGAAAAGGCCGGCTGGGGCAGCAAGTTGAAGGCCGGCAAGGCGGGCGAGCGGCGCGGCCGCGGTATCGCCATCCACGAGTCCTTCAACAGCGTCGTCGCCCAGGTGGCCGAGGTGACGGTGGCCAAGGATGGCAGTCTCAAGGTCGATCGCGTCGTTTGCGCCGTCGATTGCGGCACGGCGATCAACCCGGACAATATCCGCTCGCAGGTCGAAGGCGGTGTCGGCTTTGCCTTGTCGGCCATCCTGCATGGCGAGATCACGCTCAAGGAAGGGCGCGTCGAGCAGGGCAACTTCGATGGCTACGCGCCGCTGCGCATCAACGAGATGCCGAAGGTCGAGGTGCACATCGTGCCTTCTGCCGCGCCGCCGACTGGGATCGGCGAGCCGGGCGTGCCGCCGGTGGCGCCGGCCGTGGCCAATGCCATCGCGGCGGCGACCGGCAAGCGCGTGCATCGGCTGCCGATCCGCCCGGCCGATCTGCTGGCCTGAGCGGAGCGCGACGATGGATAGCCTGGACAAGCAGGTGCTCGATGCGGCCCGACGCTGGGCCGCCGAGGGGCGACGTTTTGCGCTGGTGACGGTGGCGCGGACCTGGGGCTCGGCGCCGCGCCCGCCCGGGGCGTGGATGATCCTGCGCGACGACGGCATGGTGCAGGGTTCGGTTTCAGGCGGTTGCATCGAGGACGACCTGATCCGGCGCTGCCTGGCCGGCGAGTTTGCCGGCAGCCTGCCGCAGGTCGTGCGCTACGGTGTGACGCAGGACGAGGCGCATCGCTTCGGCCTGCCCTGTGGCGGGACGCTGGAACTGGTTCTTGAACCGGCGCCCGATCTCGTTGCGCTGGAACGTCTGGGCGAACGGATTGCCGGCGGCGAACTGGTACAGCGTGAGCTGGACCTGGCCAGCGGCCAGGTGCGCATTCATCCAGGCTGTGCCGGCGATGCATTGGCCTGGGACGGACAGGTGCTGACCACGCCACACGGCCCGGCCTGGCGCCTGCTGATCATCGGCGCCGGGCAGATCTCGCGCTATCTGGCGATGATGGCGCAGGCCCTGGGCTACCGCGTACTGGTCTGCGATCCGCGCGAGGAATACGCCAACGAGTGGGATGTGCCGGGGACGGAGCGGGTTGCCGGCATGCCCGACGACGTGGTGATCGAACTCGCGCTCGATCCGCGCAGCGCCGTGGTGGCGCTGACCCACGATCCCAAGCTGGACGACATGGCCTTGCTGGAAGCCCTGAAATCGCCGGCTTTTTATGTTGGCGCGCTGGGTTCGCAGATCAACAACGAGAAGCGACGCGCCCGTCTGCTGCAGTATTTCGATCTGTCGGCGGCCGAGGTCGAGCGTCTGCACGGCCCGGTTGGCCTGCCGATTGGCAGCCGCACGCCACCGGAAATAGCGGTCTCCATCCTGGCCGAGATGACGGCGGTGAAAAATGCGGTCCAGCCGGTGACGGCCGGCGCGGCACGCGAGGCCGATCCCTACGCCTGTCGTACCGGCTGAGGCGGCGGTGTCGGACATCGTCGGCATCCTGCTTGCGGCCGGCTTCAGTCGCCGTTTCGGCGGCGACAAGCGCCTGCAGCCACTGGCTGACGGCCGGCCGATGGCCGTCGTCGCGGCCAGCAATCTGCTGGCGGCCTGTGGTCGAGTCATTGCGGTCGTCCGGCCGGAGGACCAGGGGCTGGCCGGCATGCTGGACGAACTCGGTTGCACGGTCGTCGCGGCTGAAGATGCCGCCCTTGGCATGGCCCATAGCCTGGCCGCCGGCGTTGCAGCCAGTGCTAATGCCCGTGGCTGGCTGATCGCGCTGGCCGACATGCCGCGCATCGAAGCGGCTTCCTATCGGGCGGTGTTGGCTGCATTGCAGGGCGGGGCGGCGATGGCCCGGCCGGAATACGGCGGTCGACCGGGCCATCCGGTGGGCTTCGCCGCGATGTGGCGTGCCGACCTGCTTGGTCTGCAAGGCGATGCCGGCGCGCGGGCGATCGTTCAGGCGGCGCCGGAACTGCTCAAACGCTGTCCGGTTGATGACCCGGGCGTGTTGCTTGATATCGATTTGCCGACGGATCTAGCTTGAAACTTTCCGGTCAAACCCTGAAGAATCGGCGCCGACTCAGCCGCTAGCGAATGATTGCGCCTGACGGCGTTGCCGACGTGGGCTATCATTGGACGATTGTCACTGGATTGAAGCGAATGAACCCGAACCCCTTGACCGATTCCGATCTCGATCGCCTGGAAGTCCTTCTCGAAGGCGATGTGTTTGGCGGCGATGCCATGCGGCTGGATGAAATTCAGGCCATTTTATGTGCGATAGTCAGTGGGCCCGTTCCGGTCGCACCGACTATCTGGTTGCCCGAGGTGTTGGGCGAAGCGCTGGCCGCGAACGAAAGCGATCCCTGGGTCGGCGAGACCATCGAATTGCTGATGCGCCTGAACAACAGTATCGCGGCGGCCCTGATGGCCGACGAAACGATTGCCCCTGTCCTTTATCCGGTGGATGAAACCGGCGAGGCCTACGACTATGCCGCCTGGGCCGACTCTTATATTTTCGGTGCCGGCATGGCGGGGGATTGGTACGAGTTGGCCGGCAAGCATGCCGAAGATCTCTCCGAACTGCTCGAACCGATGTTCATGCTCAATGGCATGCTCAAGGAAGATGTCGAAAAAAGTGGCGAGCGCTGGTTCTCGCCGGCCGAAGAAGCCCGTCTGGTGGCCGATATCGAGGAAAATCTGCCGGTCATCGTGCAGACCTTGTACAACTTCTGGCGCAACAAGCGCTCGGGCGGTACCGTCGTGCGCGAAGAACCGAAGTCCGGGCGCAACGACCCTTGTCCTTGCGGTAGCGGTCGCAAGTACAAGCAGTGCTGCGGCCATCCCGACAAGCTGAACTGATTGAACGGATGTCGTTGGCGCACCCGGCTTGTCGCGGTGCGCCATTTTTTTGTTCACTGCGCAGCGCCTCAGTCGCCACGCAAGGCTTGCTTGGGCGGCCAGGGATGGGTCTCGAAGCGGAACAGACTGGCGCTATCGGTGTCGATGACGGCTCGCGTCCAGCCCATCAGCGGATAACCGAAGGTCTCGACCCGGATGAAATTGTGCAGCGGGCGGCCTAGCGCATCGCGTAGCGGTTGGTCGATGCGGCTGATATGCGTGTCGCCGTGCACGGCGATAACCTGCCCTGAGAACTGCCGGGTTTCATCGCGCAAGGTTTCGAGAAATGCCCGGTAGCCCTTGTGGGCGAAACCCTGGGCAAAATTCTTGAAGCTCGGGTCGGCCTGGAAGAGGAGGACGATGCCTTTGAGTTTCTGCTGTCGGGCAAGGGCAAAGCCTTCTTTCAGCCAGCCCAGCACAGCCGGATTGCGTGCCTGAAAATCCGCAGACGGCTTGTCGGCGAGGCCGTAGTTGTTATTGCCGCCCGGCAGGTTGAATGTCACGAACAAGACCGGGCCGAGCTGGAAGCGCGAGTGTTCAAGGTAAGGGCCGGGCTGACGGGTCAGTGCCAGCTTCTTCTGGCCGAGCGACTGGTTGTCCTGCCAGAACAGGCTGCGCAGTTTGTCGAGGCGTTCCTGCTGCGCGTAGGCGCCGTTCGACAGGCGTTCGCAGTCCGTCCATTCGTTGTCGCCCGGGATGAAGACGAAGGGAACCCGGCTGCTGTCGAACAATTGCTGCCGATCGACAAAAACGCTGTCGTCGCAGCGCCCACTGCCATGTTTGAAATCGCCGACATGGGCAACGAAATCGACCTGGTTGTCGGCGATGGCTTCGAGCAGGCGGGGCAACTCACGGCGCTCGTAATCGGAATACGGTACGTCACCGATCAGTGCGAAGCTGAAGGTTTCCGCCTGGGCCTGGCTGATCAAGGCTAGCCAGGCCGCGACCAGCCAGCCTTTCACTTGAGCAGGCCCTTCAGCGCGTAAAGCGCTTCCAGCGCTTCGCGCGGGGTCAGGCTGTCCGGGTCGAGCGCTGCAAGTTGATCCAGTGCCGGATGCGGTTCCGGTTCGGCAGGTTCCGGGGCGCTTTGCGTGAACAGATCGGGCTGCAAGGGATCGATGGCGGCGCGTTGCTCGAATTCGCGCAACTGCTTGCGGGCGGCTCGCACGACGGCATTGGGAATGCCGGCCAGGGCGGCGACCTGGATCCCGTAGCTCTGGTTAGCTGGGCCTTCTTCGACGGCATGCAGGAAGACGATGCGGTCGTTGTGCTCGACCGCATCGAGGTGCACGTTAGCCAGTTCGGTGTACTCGTGCGACAGCCGGGTCAGCTCGAAGTAGTGGGTGGCGAACAGCGTCAGGCAGCGGTTCTTCTCGATCAGGTGACGCAGGATGGCAAAGGCCAGCGACATGCCGTCGAAGGTCGAGGTGCCGCGGCCGATTTCGTCCATCAGCACCAGGCTGTTGGCGGTTGCATGGTGCAGGATGGCGGCGGCTTCGGTCATTTCGACCATGAAGGTCGAACGGCCGGAGGCGAGGTCGTCAGAGGCGCCGATGCGGGTGAAGATGCGGTCGAGCGGGCCGAGCACGACGCGGTCGGCCGGCACGTAGCAGCCGATGTGGGCGAGCAGGGCGATCAGCGCGGTCTGCCGCATGTAGGTCGATTTACCGCCCATGTTCGGACCGGTGATCAGCAACAGGCGGCGGCTGTCGGCCAACCGGACGTCGTTGGCGATGAAGGTTTCGGCGCTGTTGGCCATTTCCGCCTCGACCACCGGGTGACGGCCGCCCTCGACCATCAGGCCGATCTCGTCGCTGAATTCCGGCTTGCTCCAGTTGCGCTTCAGCGCGGTGTCGGCAAAGCCGGCCAGCAAGTCGAGTTGGGCGACGGCGCGGGCAATGTTCTGCAGGGTCGGCACGACGCCCATCAGCTCGTTGAGGATGCCCTCGTAGAGCAGCTTTTCGCGGGCCAGCGAGCGTTCCTGGGCGGACAGCGCCTTGTCCTCGAAAGCCTTGAGCTCCGGGGTAATGTAGCGCTCGGCATTCTTCAGCGTCTGGCGCCGGCGGTAGTCGTCCGGCACCTTGTCGGTGTTGGCGTGGGTGACTTCGATGTAGAAGCCGTGCACCTTGTTGAACTCGACCTTGAGGCTGGTGATGCCGGTGCGTTCGCGTTCGCGACTTTCCATGTCGACCAGGAAGGCGCCGCAGTTGTCGTTGAGCGAGCGCAATTCGTCGAGTTCGGCGTCGTAGCCCGGCGCGATGGCGCCGCCGTCGCGGATCTGCGCCGCCGGCTCGGCGGCAATCGAGCGGACCAGCAGGTCGAGCGTGGCCTGCGGCGTGGCCAGATCGGTGTGCAGCGCATCGAGCAAGGACGAGGCGCTGCCCGGCAAGGGCGCGCGCAAAGGTTCGAGGCGAGCCAGCGAGTCGCGCAGGCTGGCCAGGTCGCGCGGCCGGGCGTTGCGTAGCGCGATGCGGCCGGCGATGCGCTCGATGTCGGCGATGCCCTTGAGTTCGCGGCGGACTTCGCCAGCGGCACGGCCGTAGTCATCGAGCAGTATCTCGATGGCGCCATGGCGGGCGGCCGGAATCGGGCGTTCGCGCAGCGGATGGTGCAGGGTGTGGCGCAGCAGGCGCGAACCCATGCTGGTCACGCAGTTGTCGAGCAGCGAGAACAGCGTCGGTGAGGGCTGGCCGCGCAGCGTTTCGGTCAATTCGAGATTGCGCCGGGTGGCGAGATCGAGGCCGAGATAGGCGCCCTCGACTTCGACATTCAGGGCGCGCAGGTGCGGCAGGCTGCCGGCCTGGGTGGTTTGCGCGTATTGCAGCAGGGCGCCGGCGGCGGCCACGGCCGGGCGCAGGCCTTCGGCACCGAAGCCAGCCAGCGAGGCGACCTTGAAGTGTTCGCAAAGCAGGCGTTTGGCCGAATCGAATTCGAAATACCAGTCGGGTTGGCGGGTCCGGGCCGTCTCCAACGCGAAGTCGGGCTGCCAGCTTTCCGGGTAGAGAATTTCGGCTGGCCGAATGCGCTCCAGCACGGAGGCGATCTGGTCAATGGCTGTTTCGGTCAGGACGAATTCGCCGCTCGCCAGGTTGAGGCGGGCGATACCAGCGGTGTTGCGGTTGGTGGTCAGGGCCAGCAGCCAGTTGTCGCGCTTGTCGTCGAGCAGCGCGGCGTCGGTCAGCGTGCCCGGGGTAACGATACGAGCCACGGCGCGCTCCACCGGTCCTTTGCTGGTGGCCGGGTCGCCGACCTGTTCGCAAATGACGGCGGATTCGCCGAGCTTGACCAGCTTGGCGAGATAGGGCTCGAGCGAATGAAAGGGGACGCCGGCCATCTTGATCGGTTGGCCGTTCGACTGGCCGCGCGTGGTCAGCGTGATGTCGAGCAGGCGGGCCGCTTTTTCCGCGTCCTCGAAAAACAGTTCATAGAAGTCGCCCATGCGGTAGAACAAAAGCATGTTGGGGGCGTGGGCAGCCTTGAGTCCGAGGTACTGCTTCATCATCGGGCTGTGGCCGTCTTTGGTGGTGCTGGTGGTTTTGCTCATGTTTACAGGATGACTTCAATCAGATGAGGGCCGCCGGCCGTGATGGCGCGGTGCAGCGTGTCGGTCAGGCCGCGGTCGGTGGTGGTTTGGGCATAGCCGATGTCGAAGGTGGCCGCGGCCGACTTGAAATCGATGTGTTGCGGTGTCAGCCAGCCGCGTTCGACCTCGGGCAGGGTGGCTTGTGGCAATTCCTTGAAAATGCCGCCGCCGCCGTTGTTGACGACGACGATGACGGCATCGCGACCGCCGGCGTTGGCGAGGCCGCCGATATCATGCAGCGTGGTGAGGTCGCCGAGCAGCGCGACGACGCGGCCGTGTTCGATGGCGATACCCAGGGCGCTTGAGATATTGCCGTCAATGCCGCTGGCGCCGCGGTTGGCGAAAAAGCACAGGGGGCGCTCGCCGCTGTCGGAATACGCGTCGATCTTGCGGATGGCCAGCGAGGCTCCGACGAAAACCGGGCAGCCGGCGGGCAGGGCGGCGATGAAGTGGCGGATCAGTTGGGCGTTCGCCGAGTCGTCGATTGGGCCCGCGCTTTCTGCTGCTTGCCAGCGGGCGAACCAGTCTGGCGGGGCGGCGGTCAATTCGCGCGAGAGCAAGGCTTGGCAGGCCTGGTCTGGGGTACAACGCAGCAGATGGGTCAAGCGGTGGTTCGGATCATTCCAGCGCGGCCAGGGGTCGGCCAATGCCATCAAGCCGGAATGACGGGCGAGCATGTCCTGTAGCTTGCGGGTGACCGGAACGGCACCGAATCGCAGTATCCATTCGGCTTGCCCGGCCAGCGCCGAATCGCCCAACCAACGGCTGTAATGGGTCGATATGCGATGCCTGGGGTGCGGCCCGAAACGCAGGTTGGAGAGCGGTTCCGCCAGGATCGGGCAGTTCAGCCGTTCGGCGAGTTGGGTGACGGCCTGGGCAAAGCCGGGCGTGGCCGGCATTTCGCCGCAAATGATGGCGCCCGGGCGGCCCGATAGTGCCTTGGCCAATTCGTCGATGCTGGCCGGGTCGGGGTGTAATTCGGCCGGCGCCACCCGAATCGGTATGGGCAGGGGGGGCGCAGAGGGCAATTCCGTCAGGCTTGGAACGAGGGGTTCCTGGAAAGGCTGGTTGATATGGACCGGGCCCGGGTGAGGCCAGCTGGCTTGCTCTACAACCCGGGCGGCGAGTGCTGTCAGGCTGGCCGGGGCAAAACCCGGTTCGGGGCTGCCCAGGGCGTGGCAGGCCCGGACGTACTGGCCGAAGATGCCGACTTGCGGAATGGTTTGGTTGGCGCCAAGCCCGAGCAAGGCGGGAGGACGATCCGCCGAGATGAGAATCAGCGGTATGCCGGCCAGGCTGGCTTCGATGACAGCCGGAAGCCAGTTACCCACCGCCGTTCCTGACGTGGCCAGCACGGCAACCGGGCGCCGGCTGGCTTTAGCCATGCCAAGCGCCAGAAAGGCGGCACAGCGTTCATCGACGACGATTTCGCTGGATAGGCCGGGGTGGCGTAGCATGGCCAAGGCCAGCGGCGTCGAGCGGGCGCCGGGTGAAATGACGGTGCGCTGGACGCCGGCGGCGACCAAGCCGCCAACCAGGGCCTGTGACCAGCGGTAGTTGAGGTTGGCGATTTCGATGGATTGATTCACTTGAGAACGAGCTGGTTAGGCGGGGCGGCTATTGTATTCGCTGAAAAGCTTGCAGCACAGCGGATAGTCTGTGTTAAGATGCGCGCCGCTTCTGCTTTGACCGCTTCGGTCGAGCCGGCAAGGAGTGGTAGTTCAGTTGGTTAGAATACCGGCCTGTCACGCCGGGGGTCGCGGGTTCGAGCCCCGTCCACTCCGCCAATATTCGGATGCCCGCCAATTCGATCAGATTCTGATCGGCTTGGCGGGCATTTTCATTGTTGCGCGTTTTCCCGGCGCCCCGATGGTACTTGGTATCGCATAATGCGACGATGCAGCGGGTGTTCTTGGGGAGGCGACTGCCTGATCGAGACGGCCGTTTTTCGATTGGCTTGTAGATTACGCGGGAAGTTTGTCATGCAGGAAGAAGGCCATTCGCACCGTCCGCCATCGGACCAGTTGGCCAAGCTGGTTGGCGGCGCCATTTTGCTGTTCATGCTCGACTATGGTCGCGATGTCATCATTCCCATCGCTTTAGCGGTTTTTCTGGCATTGTTCCTGGCGCCGATGATTCGCCGTTTGCGTCATTGGGGCCTGGGGCAGGGGCAAGCGGTGACGATTTCGGTGCTCTTGCTGTTTATTACGGTGTCGGCGACGACCGTGGTGCTTGCGTCGCAAGCCATTCGGCTGGCCAGCAGCCTGCCCCAATATGAGCGGACCATTCGCAGCAAATTGCAGGATCTGGATCGGCTGACGCTGGGCAAGCTGAATGCGATCGTCAATCAGGCAGATCGCATGGTTGGCAAGTTGTCGCCCGAGAATGCGCGCAAGCCCGCGCCAACGGCGACTTCCGGGGGGGAGGCGCGACAGCCGATGCGGGTGCAGATTGAAGAGCCGCATGCCAAGCCCTTCGAAATTCTCTCCAGGATTGCCAAGGTCGTTCTGCCGCCACTTGAAATGGCCGGCATCGTGCTGATTGTGCTGGTCTTCATCTTGCTCGACTACGAATTGTTGCGCGACCGCATCATTCGCCTGGTGGGTGGGAGTAATTTGCGTACGACGACGCGGGCAATTACCGATGCGACCGAGCGCTTGTCCCGCTTCTTCGTGTCGCAATTTGCCGTGAACGCCCTGGTTGGTGTGCTGGTGGCGGTGGGGCTGGGGCTGGCCGGGCTTGATGGTGCCATGTTCTGGGGCGGCCTGACCGCCGTTTCCCGCTTTATCCCTTATGTCGGTATCTGGTTGGCGGCCGGCGCTGCGACAATCATGGCGGCTGCGATGTCGGATGGTTGGTCGTTGATGATTCAGGCTATCCTGATTTTTCTATTTATTGAAATTGTCATCGCCCAGTATTTCGAGCCCAAGCTATATGGGCACTCGACCGGTCTGTCACCGCTGGCCGTGGTGATCTCCGCGATCTTCTGGAGTGCCCTCTGGGGGCCGGTGGGCTTGATTCTCGCGACCCCGTTGACGCTTTGTCTGGTGGTTGCCGGTCGCCATGTCAGGGCGCTCAATTTCCTGGAGCTCCTGTTGGGCGATCTTTCTGCACTAACCCAGGCCGAGCGTTTTTATCAGCGGGCGCTGTCGGGCGATTCGGCTGATCTGGTTCGCGGGCTGCGAAAATTTCTCAGGGAAAAGTCGCTGGCGCAATATTGCGATCAGGTCTTGCTGGCGGCGATACGTCTGGCCTATGACGATTTTTCCAAGCACGAAATCACGCATGCCGAGCAGGGGCGCATGGCGGGGGCGATTCTGGCCTTGATCGAGGCCATGTCGGCGCGCGGTCTGCATAAATTTCGTGGCAAGGGCTCTGCGCTAGAACAGGCGAGTGGTGCGGCGCGGTGCAAACTCGACCTGTCGCCCAACGAGGCCGTATTGGTGCTGGGTCTGGGGCATGAGGTGTCGGATCTGGTTGCCAAAGTACTGGTCAGTGTTTTCGATAGCGAACACCTGAGGGCGCGAAGTCTTTCGGTGGAGGCGCTTTCGGAACTTGCTTCCGGTTCGGTTCATCCCCTGGTTTTTGTCGTCTGCGTTGCACCGGAAGATCATGCGGAATTGTTGGTCGATACGCTGGCGGCGTTGCGCCTGAAACTACCGGGGGCAAAACTGGTGGTGATGCGTGTTCTCGAAGAGGTGGCGGCGCCTCATGCTCGGCCTTCGGCGGTGGAGGTCGGGGCTGACGGCTTGGTTGCAAGTTACCAGGCGGCAATTGATTTGAGCTACGACTTGTTGGCGCCTGCGGCGTAATGGATGTTGGCGCGAATGGCCTTCTGTTTGGCTTGGGGCGGTTTTCGAAGCGGGATTGATTTAGGTTGATGATGACAATTGAAACGCAATTGGATGAGGTCGCTGGCATTCTGGTCCAGGCCGAACGGGTGTTGTTCATCACGGGGGCGGGTATCTCGGCTGACTCGGGGTTGCCGACCTATCGTGGCGTCGGCGGCTTGTATAACGGCGATGAAACAGAAGACGGATTGGCGATCGAAGAAGCGCTTTCCGGTCAGGTATTCAGCGTCAGGCCGGATATCACCTGGAAATACCTGGCGCAGATCGAGGAAAATTGCCGTGGTGCGGTGCCGAATGCCGCACATCGCGCCATCGTGGAGCTGGAAAAATACCTGACTCGGGTCATGGTGTTCACCCAGAATGTGGATGGTTTGCATCGGCAGGCCGGTAGCAGCGATATTGTCGAGATTCATGGCAACCTCCAGGAGTTGATGTGTACGACATGCGAATTCGAAGAGCGGGTTAGCGATTTGGCTGGGCGTGCGTTGCCGCCTTTGTGTCCGGCTTGTGCCGCTGTGCTCCGTCCCAAGGTGGTGCTCTTTGGCGAGTCCTTGCCGAGCGATGAAATGGATCGTTTTCTCGATGCCCTGGAAGCGGGGTTCGACATGATCTTCACCATTGGTACATCCGGGGTATTTCCCTATATTGCCGAGCCGGTATTGTGGGCGTCGCGGATTGGCATCCCGACGGTCGAGATCAATCCGATTCAGACCCGGCTCAGTTCGGCCGTCGAATACCATCTCGCACTGGGTGCGGCTGAAGCGATGACGGCCATCTTGGCGAGAGTGCGGCGTATCAAGGGGGGCTAGTCGGGCCCGAGGTTTGCGATCAGTCGCTGCGGCGGGGGGCGAAGGCAGGCAGGGTGAGGTGAAAGCGGATGGCGAGCAGGCGCAAGGCCAGAACAACCGACATCGCGATCCAACTCGCCCATATGCCATGCAGTCCCAGCTCTTGCAGACCGATCAGGCTGAGGGCACCGAGCCAGGCTGCGCTGGCATACAGTTCCCCTTTAAGGAATACCAAGGGGACATCGTTGCACAGAATATCCCGAAGTACGCCGCCGACGACGCCGGTGGTGACGCCCATTAGGCTGGCTACAAGCCAGGGGGCATGCCATTGCAATGCGACCTGGGTGCCGACGATGGTGAACAAGGCCAGGCCGAGTGCATCCGGAATCAGAAACAGGCGTGGCGGCAGGTGCAGGCTGCGGGCCAGGAAAAAAGTGACGAAGGCTGTAGCAAGGGCAACGACCAGATAGGTTTGGTCGACTACCCAGAAAACGTTGCGGTCGAGCAGCAGGTCGCGGATAGTGCCGCCACCGAGGGCGGTTGCCACGCCGACCAGCAAGGCGCCGATCAGGTCCATCTGTTTGCGGCTGGAATCGAGGACGCCGGTCAGGGCGCTGACCGCTACCGCAGCCATGCCTACCCAGTAAAGCAGCGCATCGAGATTCACCGGTGGGCTAGCGTTCTTTCATTGCGCGTTCGGCTTCGCGCTTGCTGTCTTTTTCCGCCTGGTCCTGGCGCTTGTCGTGCTGTTTCTTGCCCTTGGCCAGACCGACTTCCAGTTTGATGCGGCCGCGTGTGTAATGCAGATCGAGCGGAATCAGGGCGTAGCCGGCGCGTTCGACCTTGCCGATGAGTTTCATGATCTCGGCCGAGTGCAGCAGCAGCTTGCGGGTGCGGGTCGGGTCGGGGTTGACGTGCGTCGAGGCGGTGGGCAGCGGTGTGATGTGCATGCCGAGCAGGTAAATCTCGCCATTCTTGATGATGACGTAAGATTCCTTGATGTTCATCCGGCCGGCACGAATGGCTTTCACCTCCCATCCCTGGAGGGCGATGCCTGCTTCGTATTTCTCTTCGACGAAGTATTCGTGAAAGGCTTTTTTGTTGACCGTGATGCTCATGCTGCGGCTGATCCATTAAAATCGCTATTTTACAGGATACAGGAACGCTGTCGCCGCATGGCTCAGGTTGAAAAAACAGTACTCATCGAACAGTCTGCTGCGCGCATGTTCGAATTGGTTGATCGCTGTGAGGACTATCCGGCGTTTCTTCCCTGGTGCAGCCAAACCGAGGTTCTATTTCGTGATGCGCAGAAGACCAAGGCGACTTTGCACATCAATTACCATAGCGTGAAGTCATGCTTTACGACGGAAAATGACAAGGTTTTTCCGTCTTCCATGATGATTCGCCTGGTCGATGGTCCGTTTCGCCGTCTTGAGGGGTCGTGGACATTTCGTGCCTTGGCAGAAAATGCCTGCAAGATCGAGTTCAGGCTGCATTACGAGTTTTCCAGCAAATTGTTTGAGAAGGTGATCGGGCCGGTGTTCAACCATATTGCGAACACGTTTGTCGATGCCTTCGTGCGCCGGGCGGCGCAAGTCTACGGAGCCAGCAATGCCTGATGAAATGCTCAATGTCGAGGTTTGCTACGCGCAGGCGGGGCGGCAGGAACTGGTCAAGGTGAAATTGCCGGCGGGGGCCACGCTGCTTCAGGCGCTGGAAGCCTCCGGTTTGCTGGAAAAGCACCCCGAAATCGACCTCAAGAAGAACAAGTTCGGAATTTACGCCAAGCTTTCAAAGCCGGATGCCCTGTTGCGCGACAAGGATCGTGTCGAAATTTATCGCCCTCTGATTGCCGATCCCAAAGAAGTGCGCAAGCAGCGTGCAGCCGAGGGTAAGGTCATGAAAAAAGGCGCCGGTGATACCGACGCCCCCGAGGCCTGAATCGAGTCGGTTGCTATTTGCAGGTTTCGGCCAGGAAGCGCTTGGCGCGTTCCAGTTCTTGGTCGCGCTGGCTACTGTCCATCGCTTTGCGCTCGCCTTTTTCGTCGTAGGTAGAGAGCGGTTGGTTCGATTCGAGATACGAGACATTGCGTCTGGCGCGTTCGCAATTCTCCTGCTTCTCTTTGGTTGCGGCCAGGTCCTTGCTGTCCTTCTCCGCCTTTTCCTTGGCTTCTTGTTGCCGCTTTTTGAACTCCATGTCCTTGTCGGCGCTGGTTTTTGGGGCGTCGGCGGGTTTCTCGACGGGCTTTTCGGTCTGGACGTTGGGAACAGGGACGCCCAGGGAGCGGGCTGATCCCTTTGCCGTTCCGGGTGGGGGGGTGTCGGAGATGATCGTCCTGCCGTTGGCGTCTTTCCACTGGTAAGTTTGTGCATTCAAGGCCGGCGTAATCAGGCAGGCGATCAAGCCGGCGGAGAAGAACAGGGAAGATTTCATGGTAGTCGGGCTTTTCGAAGGTTTTCTGTATAATACGATTTTGTGACCTTGGATTAAAGGCCGTGCGAATTCTGCAAAAAGCCCTGACTTTTGACGACGTCCTGCTCGTCCCCGCCCATTCCCAGATTCTGCCCCGCGATGTCAGCCTCGCAACGCGACTGACCCGCAGCATTACCCTGAACTTGCCGTTGCTCTCCGCCGCCATGGATACCGTGACGGAAGGTCGCCTCGCGATCGCGCTGGCTCAGGAGGGTGGTATCGGTATCATCCACAAGAACCTTTCTGCCAAGGCCCAGGCGGCCGAGGTGGCCAAGGTCAAGCGTTTCGAATCCGGTATTCTGCGCGATCCGATTACCGTGTCGCCGCTGATGACCGTGCGCGATGTCATCGAAATCACCCGTCAGCACCGTATTTCCGGTTTGCCGGTGATCGACAAGTCGGGCAAGGTGGTCGGTATCGTCACCAACCGCGATCTGCGTTTCGAAACCAATCTCGATCAACCGGTCAAGTCGATCATGACGCCGCGCAAGCGCCTGGTGACCGTGAGCGAAGGGGCCAGTGTTGACGATGCCAAGGAATTGATCCGCAAGCATCGCCTTGAGCGCGTTCTGGTGGTTGATGACGAGTATTGCCTGCGTGGCCTGATCACCGTCAAGGATATTCTCAAGTCCACCGAGCATCCGCTGGCCAACAAGGATGCAACTGGCCGCTTGCGTGCAGGTGCCGCAGTTGGCGTCGGTGCCGGTACCGAGGAACGCGTTGAGGCGCTGGCCGAGGCTGGCGTTGACGTGATCGTTGTCGACACGGCACATGGTCACTCGCAAGGCGTGCTGGATCGCGTCAAATGGGTGAAGAAGCACTTCCCGCAGATCGAAGTCATCGGCGGCAATATTGCGACGGCCGATGCGGCTCGCGCGCTGGTCGACGTCGGTGCCGATGGCGTGAAGGTCGGTATCGGCCCGGGCTCGATTTGCACGACGCGTATCGTGGCCGGTGTCGGCGTGCCGCAGATCACCGCCATCCAGAACGTCTCCGAGTGTCTGAAAGGCACGGGCGTGCCGATGATTGCCGACGGCGGCATCCGCTATTCCGGCGACATCGCCAAGGCAATCGCAGCCGGTGCCGATACGGTCATGCTGGGCGGTCTTTTCGCCGGTACCGAAGAAGCGCCAGGTGAGGTCGAGTTGTTCCAGGGCCGTTCCTACAAGTCCTATCGCGGCATGGGTTCGCTGGGTGCGATGCAGGCTGGTTCCTCGGATCGTTACTTCCAGGACAATACCAACAACGTCGACAAGTTCGTGCCGGAAGGCATTGAAGGTCGCGTGCCCTACAAGGGATCAGTGTTGGCGGTGATCCATCAGTTGATGGGTGGCCTGCGTTCGTCGATGGGCTATCTCGGTAGCCCGACGATTGCTCACATGCACGACAACGCCTGTTTCGTCGAAATCACCTCGGCCGGCATCCGCGAATCTCACGTTCACGACGTGCAGATCACCAAGGAAGCGCCGAACTACCATCTCGACTGATCGTTCAAGTGTCCCAAAGGGCGGCTCCGGTAGCCGCCTTTTTCATTCAAGGTTTTGAAATGGCTCACCAGAAAATCCTCATCCTCGATTTCGGATCCCAGGTCACCCAGCTGATTGCCCGTCGTGTGCGCGAAGCCAAGGTCTTCTGCGAAATCCATCCTTATGATGTCTCGGAAGAGTTCATCCGCAGCTACGGCGCCCAGGGCATCATCCTGTCCGGAGGACCGAGCTCGGTCACCGAGGGCGATACGCCGCGCGCGCCGGAAGTGGTGTTCAATCTGGGGATTCCGGTGCTCGGCATCTGTTACGGCATGCAGACCATGGCACAGCAACTGGGCGGCAAGGTGATGACCGCCGAAGCGGCCGGCAAGGCGCGCGAGTTCGGTTACTCCGAGGTGCGCGCCCACGGCCATACGGCGCTGCTGAAGGATATTGCTGATTTCACGACGGCCGAAGGCCATGGCATGCTCAAGGTCTGGATGAGCCATGGTGATTCAGTGATGGAACTGCCGCCCGGCTTCAAGACCATGGCTTCGACGCCGTCCTGCCCGATTGCCGGCATGGCCGATGAAACCCGCAAGTTTTACGCTGTGCAGTTCCATCCGGAAGTGACACATACGATCAAGGGCCGCGCCATTCTCGAAAGCTTCGTGCATGGCATTTGCGGCTGCGGCACCGACTGGGTGATGGGCGATTACATCGCTGAAGCGGTGGCTTCGATTCGCGCCCAGGTCGGTAGCGATGACGTCATTCTCGGTTTGTCCGGCGGCGTCGATTCGAGCGTCGCAGCGGCGCTCATTCATCGCGCCATCGGCGACCAGCTGACCTGCGTTTTCGTCGATCACGGCTTGCTGCGCCTCAATGAAGGCGACATGGTGATGGACATGTTTGCGCGCAACCTCGGCGTCAAGGTCATCCGCGTCGATGCCGTCGACGACTTCATGGGCAAGCTGGCCGGTGTGGCCGACCCGGAACAGAAGCGCAAGATCATCGGCAAGGAATTCGTTGAAGTCTTCCAGGCCGAATCGAAGAAGCTGGTTTCCGCCAAGTGGTTGGCGCAGGGCACGATCTACCCCGACGTGATCGAGTCGGCCGGCAAGGGCAAGAAGGGCGCCCATACCATCAAGAGCCACCACAACGTCGGCGGCCTGCCGGAAGACATGCATCTCAAGCTGCTTGAGCCGCTGCGCGAACTGTTCAAGGACGAAGTCCGCGAACTCGGCGTCGCCCTCGGCCTGCCGCGCGAGATGGTTTATCGCCACCCGTTCCCCGGCCCGGGTCTGGGCGTGCGCATCCTCGGCGAAGTGACGCTGAAGGCGGCGCACCTGCTGCAACGTGCCGATGCGATCTTCATCGACGAACTGCGCGCCACCGTCGCCACCGAGCGCGACGTGGCCGCCGGGGCCTGTACCGAGGCCGATATCGGCAAGACCTGGTACGACCTGACCAGCCAGGCCTTCGCGGTCTTCCTCCCGGTCAAGAGCGTTGGCGTGATGGGCGATGGCCGGACTTACGAAAACGTCGTTGCCCTGCGTGCAGTGGTGACCAGCGACTTCATGACGGCGCATTGGGCGCACCTGCCTTACGAATTGCTGGGCCGGGTATCCAATCGCATCATCAACGAGGTCCGTGGCCTGAATCGCGTCGTCTATGACGTCTCGGGCAAGCCGCCGGCGACGATCGAGTGGGAATGATGCTGTTTTAAGCCAAGGCCCGACAAGCTCAGGAAGCCCCGATCAATCGGGGCTTTTTGTATTCACGCCCTCTGGAGAAACTGCCCCGGGTTGAATGGGTGATGGTAAGGAAAGTGGTCGGGCGAGCGATCATCATTGGTTGCGGTTTGTTCTTGGCTTGCCGATAATTCGCGCTTTCCTGAATTCCCTCAGCCTTGCCGGCTGTTTTTGCACCATGAGCCAAGCCAAACCCTTCAAGATCAAATACGAGGTTTATCCGGAAGACGGCATTTTTGTCGCCCGCTGCCTCAATCTAGACGTTTCCAGCGATGGGGCGACCGAAGAGGAGGCGCTGGAGAATCTGCGCGAGGCGATCGAGCTCTACGTCGAGCGCAATGTCGAGGCGCTGCATGCTGCGGCGGATGCCGAGGATGAGGAAGCGAGCGAGGATGACGAGTTCGAGGACGAGGAAGAGGTTTAAGTCGTCCTGCGTTACGCCTCAGTTTCGGGGCGGGTAGCAATGGGCAATCGGATATCTCTGCCCAGCAGATCCAATCGTAGCAGACAAAAAAGCGCGGCCCGCGGGTCGCGCTTTTGCTTTGCCTAGGGTGCGGTTCAGGCGCGGGCCAGTTCCCGTTCGATGGCGGCGACCAGCTTTTCGGCATCCGGCAGGGTGTCCGGTGCAAAACGGCCGACGACTTCGCCCTGGCGGTTGACCAGGAACTTCTCGAAATTCCACAGCACTTCCGGGGCCGGGGTCGGCTCGATCTTGTAGCCGCGCAGATTTTCTTCCATGTTGGTGCGGTCTTCGGTGACCGGCTGGGCGCTGGTCAGGTGCTGGTAGAGCGGGTGCTTGTCCGGGCCGGTGACGGCGATCTTGCTGTACATCGGGAAGCGGATGCCGAAAGTGCCGGTGCAGAAGGCCTGGATTTCGGCGTCGTTGCCCGGTTCCTGACCGGCGAAATCGTTGGCGGGAAAGCCGAGGACGGCAAACTTGCTGTCGCGGTAGCGGTCATAGAGCTTTTCCAGACCTTCGTATTGCGGCGTCAGGCCGCATTTTGAGGCGACATTGACGATGAGCAGGACTTCGCCGGCGTGGGCTTGCAGCGTGGTGGCGCTGCCGTCGATGGCTTTGAGGGGGATGTCGTAGAGACGGGTCATGGGATGGAACTCCGTGGGTGGGGTAAGTTGGTCAGAGGGGTTTGACGGCCATCAGCGCTGCGGCAACGAGCAGGGCGAGTACCTGTAGCAAGAGTACGCCGCGCAGAAAACGTTCCCGCCCACTGCCCCAGGTCTTTTTCGAGGCAGCGGCGGCCAGGCCGTGGATGATGAAAGCGGCCAGGCCCAAGTAGGGGAAAAGCATCTGCAGCCAGGGGCCAAGGCCGGTAAGGGCGATGCCACTCAGGCCTGCCAGGCCGACCAGGGCGCGGTTGAGGATGTAGCACAGGAGGGGTTGCCGCTCATGTCAGTGTCTGGCGAGGCGGCGCCGCGCCAGGCAACGATCAGCCAGGCCAGCGTGGCGAGCAAACCGAGCAGCGAAAACAGCGTGTGGGCGTGTTTGAGGGCGATGTACATGCGTTAACTCCGATGCGCCGGCTGCACGGCTTGCAGTGGCAATGTATTCGATTGGCGCAATATGGAATGCGTGATGGTGAATATATAAGTCCGCCATGCGGGAGTCTTGTAGAATCAAGCCAAGCTTATGTACGATCGGATACAAATATGTTGTGGAGTGTAAGCGCCCGGATCGGTGAGGCGACGCCCTGGCATGCGCACGATGTCTATGAGTTCGTCTGCTGCCTGGGTGGCGTCGGCCGGCTGGAGCTGGATCGGCAGCAGATCGACTTTGTGCGTGGCCGGAGCATTATCGTGGCGCCGGGTGTGCGCCATCGATACTATTTTGCCCCCGGCGACGAAGCCGACCTGAAAATGGTCTGCATGAATGCCGAGGATGTCGCCAGTTTCCTGTCGCCGGCCCATGCCGCGTCGCTGGCCAGCCTGAGCGCTGAAGCGGCCAGCGTAGCGGATCATCCGGTCGATGGGGCCGAATTGCGGGCGTTGTTGCCGCTGATTCCGGACGGCTTCGGAATCAACGAAATGCCTGAATTGCGCGTCATCTGGGGTGCCATCAGCGTGTTGCTGGCCTTGCACGGCAAGCATTGCGAAACGCCCGATGCGCGCAGCCGGCGCCGTCACGCGGCCAAAATTGCCGAGATCCGCGCCTGGATCGAGGCCAGTCTGGATGAAGATATCGGGCTGGATCAGGCGGCCAGCCGGTTCGGCCTGTCGCGCAGCCTGCTGACGCGGGAGTTTCGGCGCCACACCGGCAAAAGTTTTGTCGATTACTGCAATACCCGGCGGGTCGAACGGGCGGCGCTGAAGCTGGTGTCAGGCGCCAAATCGATCACCGAGGTGGCACTGGAAAGCGGCTTTGCCAACCTCAGCCACTTTCATCGCCAGTTCAAGAACCACTATGGCCTGACCCCGGCCTCGTTTCGGCGCCAGATCACCGGCATGGCCGAAGCCGAGACGCTTGAGCAGGCCGCCTGAAAACCAATTTACCCAAAGGGAAAACCATGAATCCAAACACCCTGATTGATCTGGCCTGCGGCATGCCCAAGGCCGAACTGCACGTGCATATCGAAGGCACGCTGGAGCCAGAGCTGGCCTTTGCGCTGGCCCGACGCAACGGCCAGACGCTGCCTTATGCCGACGAGGCTGCGCTGAAGGCGGCCTACGATTTCGACAGCCTGCAGTCCTTTCTCGATCTCTACTACGCCTGTGCCGACGTGCTGCGCACCGCCGACGATTTCCGCGACCTGATGTTGGCTTACCTGGAACGGGCGGCGGCCGATAACGTCATTCATACCGAGATTTTCTTCGATCCGCAGACGCATACGGCACGCGGCATTCCCTTCCTTACCGTGCTCGATGGCCTGGAGGCCGGTTTGCGCGAAGGCAAGGCGCGCTGGGGAATCAGCGGTCGGCTGATTCTCTGCTTCCTGCGTCATCTGAGCGAGGAAGAGGCGTTTGCAACGCTGGCCGAAGCCGAGCCCTATATCGACCGGATCGACGGCTTTGGTCTTGATTCATCGGAGAAGGGCAATCCGCCGAGCAAGTTCGAGCGCGTTTTTGCCCGTTGCCGTGCCCTGGGCAAGCCGGTGGTGGCGCATGCCGGCGAGGAAGGACCGCCGGCTTACATCAGCGAAGCCCTGGACCTGCTCGGATCGGCGCGTATCGACCATGGCGTCCGGGCGCTTGAGGATGCGGCGGTGGTGGCGCGTCTGGTGCGCGAAGGCGTGCCGCTGACCGTGTGTCCGCTGTCCAATATCCGTCTTTGCGTCTTTGAGGAAATGAACCAGCACACGCTGGGCAAGCTGCTGGCCGATGGGGCCAAGGTAACGTTGAACAGCGATGACCCGGCGTATTTCGGCGGCTACCTGAACGATAATCTGCGGGCCGTGCAGAGTGCCTTCAATTTCGATGCCGCCACCTGGTATCGCCTGGCGCGCAACAGTTTCGAAGCCAGCTTCGCGACCGAGGCGGAGAAGGCCGGCTGGATTGCCCGATTGGACGCCTATTTCAGGGCGGCGGGGCACCCTCTCGGGTAAGGTATGAAGCGATTGTCTGGCGAGGCAATTCGCCAGGCTTGCTGCAGTCCGGGCGACGATGCCCGGATCAGTCGAGCGTTTTCTCGATTTCGGCTAGCAGGCGAAGGGCGCGTTGGCGATTCTTTTCGCGGGCGGCAGCCCGTTCGTCAACATTGGCGGCTTCCGCCAGCGAGGCTTCGAGCAGCGCCTGGTGCGGGGTAAGGCCGCCGAGTGCGGCTTCGAGCATCTGATCGGCTTGCAAGGCCAGGTCTTTCTTGGACATTGGTTTCTCCTGTGAGGCTGCGGCAGCTTTTAACCGTTTATTCCCGATCCGTAAAGAGGTAATACAGATCGGGCACGCGGCAGTTGCCTGGCGTGGAGTGCAGCAATCATGCAAACATATTTGCTGCACTGCAGCAAAATGTCAAATTCCTGGGTTATACTGGCGTCGAACACCACGCTTGATAGACCTAATTCCTGGAGCCACACATGACTTTCAATGCCGAACAATTCACCGCCGCCAACAAGGCTGCTGTTGATTCCCTGCTGTCCGTCGCCAACACCGCCCTGGCTTCTGCCGAGCGTATCGCTGCCCTGAACCTGAACACCGCCCGTGCCACCCTGGAAGACTCCGTCTCCGGCGTCAAGGCTGTGATGGCCGCCAAGGATCCGAAGGAAGCCGTTGCTGTTCAGACCGCCCTGGCCCAACCGAGCGTCGACAAGGCCGTTGCCTACGCCCGTTCGGTCTACGAAATCTCGACCGAAACCCAGCAGGAATTCGCCAAGATGGTTGAAGCCCAGTTCGGCGGTTTCCAGAAGACGGTTGCCGGCCTGATCGATCAAGCCGCCAAGTCTGCCCCGGCCGGTTCCGAAGGCGCCATCGCCGCCATCCAGAGCGCGATCGCTGCTGCCAACTCGGCTTTCGGCAACATGAACGCCGTTGCCAAGCAATTCACCGATGCCGCTCAAGCCAATGTTGCTGCTGCAACCAAGGCTGCCACCAAGGCCGGCAAGTAAGCATTACACCTTTCGGTTCTACTGAAAGGCCAGAGCCCAGCGAGTTGCGCTGGGCTTTTTTCATTTTTGTGGCGGGGAAATGCGAGTGTGAAGGCAGTTTTGCTGAAAAGCAGAAATATTTCACATTGGTGAAAATTTATTGTTGCAGCGCAGCATTACTTTAGGCATACTAGGAACTGTCTCCTCCATCTCCTCCAAGAAATGGATTTAAGCCCGCCTGGTGCGGGCTTTTTTTTGTCCTGTGTTGCTCGCGGAGGCTAGATCAGTGATCTTCCTTGCGGAACTTGTCGTGGCAGGCTTTGCAGGTTTCGCCGGTCTTGCCGAATTGGGCACGTAGTGCAGCAAGTTCACCACCGGCCGCCACCTTGGCCAGTTCGTTGGCTTCCTTGTTGAACGCTCCGGCCAGTTCGCGCACCTTGTCCTGTTCCTGGAAAAACTCCGCTTTGACCCGGGTCTTGGTGTCGCCAATATCCTTGTCTGTGCCCGCGCCATACAACGCGCCCATACCCGAATTGGAAATCGCCGCGATTGCTGCCGCCGCCTTGGCTGCCTCATCCTTGTTGAAATTACCGTCGATATTCGCCTTGATCTTGCCCATATTCCAGGCCATGAAGCTGTAGCCGGCCTTGCGGATCTTGATTTGGTCTTCTGGTTTGAGCGGGGCGGCGTAAGCGTTTCCGATCAGGAGGGTGGCGATGCTCAGCGCAAGAATTCGATACGTCATGGGGTTGGCCTTTACTGGATAGGGTTGAAATGAAATGCGCTACCAGTATAGGAAGCCGTCCGCGATGACTCTGTGACCTGAGTTACACAGCCAATTTCGGTATGGTTTCTGGCCTCGATTATTGTCAAGCGAAAAAAAGGCCGCGCCTTACTGAGGGGCGAGGCCTTGATGGTTCGGGCGAAGGTTCGGAGAAGTCGAATTCCTGCCGTCTGTGTGCCCTACGTTTTTGCCTTCAGTCGGTCAGATGCCGGATGTGACCGGTTGCAAGGGAAGCAAAGAGCGGGCGGAGACGATGATCCGCTTTTTGACGCCGGAAGCCAGTTGGCGCTCCACTTCCCACATCGCCTGGCCTTTGACTACGGCGACCTGTTGAATGGCAGTCACTACGTCACCGAACTTGGTGCAGATGTATTCGGCACCATGCATGATCGAAGTTGTTACTTTCATTTATTTTGTCTCCTGTATTTACGAGCCGGATGCTAATCGTAACCGGTTCGGGAAATAGTATGCCTCGAAAAAATGCGTACCGTTAGTCTGATTTAATCGAAGCATTTTCATTTGTATCCGGGGTGCATTTGTCCGGTATCAAAGGAAAAGTCGGGCTATCCGCTAACATCCTCTGCCTGAGCCCATTCGTGCCAATTCGGCACTCCGCGAAGCCATGACTAAACGATTTCCCCTGCATCCCAAACATCCCGAACGAATTTGCTGGGGCTGCGATAAATATTGTTCGGCAAAGGATCTGCAGTGCGGCAATGGTTCCGGTCGAACCCAGCATCCAGCCGAAATGCTTGGCGACGACTGGTACCAATGGGGCGATTGGGGCATCGAGGATGCGCCAGATCCGACTGCGGGCGAGGTAGCCCCGGTCAAATCCGCTTAGCTGGACGCGGGCTCGGTAGCGCTGCGTTGCTTCAGGACAGGTCGAGCCAGACCGGCGGCTCGATGCTGACTTCGTCGCAATTCTTGCCTGGGCCGCTGCGATCGATGACGAGAAAGTCGCTGACTCGATGCAGGGCAAGCAAAGGATGGTGCCAGACACCCGTCCGGTAATTGACGCCTTGACCCGGTTGGGCAAGGAATGCATGCAAGTCGTCAGCACTTGGCGCGGGGCCGGCTGTCGCGACAACGACCAGATAAGGCTCGCTGCTCAACGGTATGAAGGCTTGCGAGCCGAAAGGATGGCGTTCCATCATCGTGATGGAAAATGGCAAGGGCCGTGGCTGACCGCGGAATATACTGGCGATCATTCGTCCTTCTGGCCCGGGGTCAAGGCTGGCGAGATCATGGTAGCGCTCGGTGTTGCCGCCATTGATACTGAAGTGCTGGACACTATCGTCCGCGGCAATGACATCGCCGAACGGGGCGAAAGCCTCGCGGGTAAGTGGTTGAACGAGCAGTTTTTTCACCGTGCCACCTTGCCCCACAGGCGCAGCCGCGATACCCCGCCGTCCGGGATGATGTTGAGGCGGACGTGGCTGACTGGGCCGAGCGCGCCAATGCCTTCGCTGAAGCTGTGGATGGCATCCATCGACAGCTTCTGTTCGCCGATCAGGCTGGGCCAGAACATGCTCTGGGTGATGATCGACTGATCGGTACCCCCCGTCATCAATGCCGCCTGCAGCGAGAAGCGGTCGGGGAAGTTTCCCTTGAAGTGGGCGGTATCGACTTCGATGCGCTCGATGATGCCGGGCGTGCCCAGTTGCAGGATGCACCAGTCGTTGCCCGGTTCGCGGCGACGCCGGGTTTCCCAGCCGTCGCCCATGTTGATGCCGCGGCCGGGCAGGATCAGGTTGGCGGCGGCGCCGAAGTGGGCGTCGTTCCAGGCAACGGCGCGGCCGCCGTTTTCCACGGCGGCCAGGTCGTAGATCTTTTCCGGCTGGCCGGCATCGAAGATGCCGACCGGCTGGCCATAGACGCGCAAGCGGGCGACGCCGCCATCCGGATAGATGTTGATGCGCAGATGGCTCCAGGTACCGCTGCTGGCGATCTCCAGCAGATGGTGGCTGTTGCCCTTCAGGCTGGTCGATTCGAGAACGGTCGTCCACTGGGCGGCGGCCAGCGTGTCGGCATCATCGCTGGTGCTGTCGGTGGCTTCGATCGAGATGGCCGGAGCGTAATTGCCGGTGAAGTGGCTGGTGTCCACGTCGAAGCCGCGGATGCTTCCACGCCGACCCAGCTTGATCAGGCTCCAGTCGTAGCCGGTGGTGCGCTTGCGGCGGGTTTCCCAGCCATCCATCCATTTGCCGTTGGCGTCGTACTTGCCGGGTACGAAGACGGCCGGTTCGGGATTGAGCATGCGTTCGAGCGGGGCGAAGAATTCGTCGCTGGCGAAAATCGCCTGGGCGCCGATGCGCGGGTCGGCCAGGTTGATCGACTGGCGGGCCCAGGCCGGCAGATCGGCGGCGGGGGAAATGATCGGGGCACCGAGGGGAGATTGGCTCATCTTGGGAGTTCCTTGTTTCAGCGAGGCAAATAGGGGTGAGTGGCTTGCCAGTGGCGGGCGATGTCGATCCGCCGGCAGACCCAGATCCGGTCGTGTTGTTCGATATGGTCGAGAAAGCGTTGCAGGGCCAGGAAGCGGCCGGGACGGCCGAGCAGGCGGCAATGCATGCCGATGGACAGCATTTTTGGCGATTCGTCACCTTCGGCATAAAGCACGTCGAAACTGTCCTTCAGGTACTGGAAGAACGGATCGCCATGGCTGAAGCCTTGCGGCAGCGAAAAGCGCATGTCGTTGGTGTCGAGCGTGTAGGGCACGATCAGGTGCGGCACCGTCTGGCCGTCGCTGCGCGTCACTTCGCTCCAGAACGGCAGGTCGTCACCGTAGTAGTCGCTGTCATAGAGCAGGGCGCCGTCGTCGACCACGAGGCGGCGGGTGTTCGGGCTGTCGCGACCGGTGTACCAGCCGAGCGGGCGGTTGCCGGTCATGTTGTGGATGATTTCCAGCGCCGAACGCATGTGTTCGCGCTCGGTCGCTTCGTCGATGTTCTGGTAATGAATCCAGCGCAAGCCGTGGCAGGCGATCTCGTGACCGAGTTCGCCAAAGGCGGCGGTCAGTTCGGCGTGGCGCTGCAGGGCCATGGCGACGCCGAAGACGGTCAGCGGCAGGCCGCGTTTCTCGAATTCGCGCAGGATGCGCCAGACGCCGACACGGGAGCCGTATTCGTAGATCGACTCCATCGACAGGTGGCGATCCGGATAGGCGGCCGGATTGAACATTTCGGACAGGAATTGTTCGGAGCCGGCGTCGCCATGCAGGACGCAGTTCTCGCCGCCTTCTTCGTAGTTGAGGACGAACTGGACGGCGATGCGAGCCCGCCCGGGCCAGGCGGCGTGTGGCGGATGCGCACCATATCCAATCAGATCGCGCGGGTATTCGGTTTTATGTATATGGCTCATGTCCGGCTCCAACTATACTGCGGCCCATTCTTTTTTCTCGGGAATGAACCATGGAAAATTCGCCTACCAGCCCCTACCGTGACGATATCGTGATCTCCTGGCCGGAACTGCACCGGGACACCCGCTTGCTCTGCCACCAGTTGATGGAAAAGGGGCCGTTCAAGGGCATCATCGCTATTGCTCGCGGTGGCCTGATTCCCGCCGCACTGGTTGCCCGCGAACTGGAAATCCGCCTGATGGACACCATTTGCGCTTCCAGCTACGAAGCGGCCGACGACGATACCGCCCAGACCATGCGCAAGGAAGTGAAGATCCTCAAGGGGGTCGATCACGATGGCGAGGGTTTCCTGCTGATCGATGACCTGGTCGATACCGGCAATACCGCCCGGGTGATCCGCAAGCTGCTGCCCAAGGCCTATTTCGCGACGCTTTATGCCAAGCCGATGGGGCGCCAGGTGGTCGATCTGTGCGTCAAGGAATTCAGTCAGGACAAGTGGATCTACTTCCCGTGGGATATCGATTACCAGTTTGTCCCGCCGATCAAGAAACATCGCAGCAATCCCGCCTGATCAGCGGTAACCGCCGGCCGCCCAGGCGGCCAGCAATTGACGTTCGGCATCGGTCATCGCGGTGATGTTGCCGAGCGGCATGGCCTTGAGCTGAACCGCCTGGGTCAGGATCTTCGGGCCGTTGAGACGGACGTTCTCCGGCGTATCGAGCAGCACGCCAGCTGGCGGTGCCGGCATCAGGGTCGGCGTCGAACTGTGGCAACCGGCGCAGCGCGCCGCGACCACCGGCTGGATCTGGGCCAGCGTCGGGGCCGAAGCGGCGTCGGCCAGCTTGACCGGTACCGGGGCCAGCCAGACGAAGACGGCGAGCAGGATGCTGCCGCCGGCCAGCGGATAAGGCCAGGCAAAGTGACCCTTGTGGCGCAGATTGAAGAAGTGGCGGATCAGCACTGCCGCCAGCAGGATCGCCGTCAGCACCAGCCAGGCCTGCGGATGGTTGTAGGTGAAGGCATAGTGGTTGGAGATCATGCAGAACAGCACCGGCAGGGTCAGGTAGTTGTTATGCACGCTGCGCTGCTTGGCCCGCTGGCCGTAGATCGGGTCCGGCGTCTCGCCGCGCTGCATGGCGGCAACGGTGGTTTTCTGGCCGGGAATGATCCAGAAGAAGACATTGGCGCTCATCGTCGTGGCGATCATCGCCCCGACATGCAAAAAAGCCGCGCGGCCGGAGAGCAGGTGGTTCAGCCCCCAGGCAACGGCCACCACGAAGAGGAAGTAGAGGCCGGCGAAAAGCAGCATGCTACGCTTCATCAGCAGCCGGCACAGGCCGTCGTAGACCAGCCAGCCGCCGGCCAGTGTGAGCAGGCCGATGCCGATCGCCGCACCCGGTGTCAAAGCTGCCTTGGCCGGATCGACCATGTAGGTGGCAGCCTGCGAGTAGTAAAGCACGCCGAGCAGGAAGAAGCCGGTGATCCAGGTCGAGTAGGACTCCCACTTGAACCAGTGCAGGTCGTCCGGCAGATGCTTCGGAGCAACCAGGTATTTTTGCGGGTTGTAGAAACCACCGCCATGGACGGCCCACAACTCGCCGCCGACGCCCTTGGCTTTCAGGTCGGGGTCGGTCGGAGCTTTGAGCGTGTTGTCGAGCCAGACGAAGTAGAAGGACGAGCCGATCCAGGCGATGCCGACGATCAGGTGCAGCCAGCGCAGCAGCAGCGAGGCGATTTCAATCAGGTAGGCGGCGTCCATCAGCTGCCCCGGTAGGTCGAGTAGGACCAGGGCGAGACCAGCAGCGGCACGTGGTAATGGCTATCGGCATCGGCGATGCCGAATTGCAGGCTGATCTGGTCGAGGAAGGACGGCTCGGGCAGATCGACGCCCAGGCTGCGGAAATAGGGCGCGGTCAGGAAGAGCAGTTCATAACGGCCGCTGAGCAAGGCATCGCCTTCGAGCAGGGGACGATCGAAGCGGCCGTCGGCGTTGGTCGTGCCGGTGAGCAGCAAGCTGCGCTGGTCGCCTTCCAGCCGGTAGAGGCTGAAGGTCATGCCGGCGGCAGGGGTGCCGTGGGCGGTATCGAGAACGTGGGTGGTCAGGCGCCCCATGGGCTTTCTCCGTGGACGGAATTTCAATGGGCCGATTATAGGAAGCCTGGCCCACCGAGGGTTTTATAAAGGCTATGGGTTTTTTCAAATGTTCGACCGGTCTGTCTTTGGCGAACTGCATGCGGCGTAGCCGGTCGGTATATGAAAGGCGAGAAGACCATTATATTGCCCGGCGGCTTGCTGGACCGGGGGGCTCCTCCGTAAGCTAGGATAACGAACAACAGCCCCACGTTTCCCTCATGCCCGAACTACTGACCGTCGCCAGTCTCTCCAGCCTTGACCGCACTGCCTTTGTCGGCAAAGTCGGCGCGGTTTTCGAACATTCGCCCTGGGTCATGGAGCGCGCCTGGGAAAAGCGGCCCTTCGCCACCCGGGCGGCGTTTTACGCCCAGCTTGCCGAGGTGCTGCGCGAAGCCGGGCGCGAACTGCAACTGGCCTTGATCAACGCCCACCCGGAACTGGCCGGCAAGGCGGCGATCCGCGGCGAACTGACCGCCGATTCGGCCCGCGAGCAGGCCGGGGCGGGCTTGAATGCCTGCACGCCGGAAGAGTTCGGCTGGATCCAGCGGCTGAATACCGCCTACCGCGAGAAGTTCGGCTGGCCCTTCATCATCGCGGTCAAGGGGCTGAGCCGCAGCGAGATCATCGCCGAAATGGCCCGGCGGACCGAGCGTTCGGCCGACGAGGAATTCTCCGAGGCGTTGGCGCAGATCATCCGCATTGCCAGTTTCCGCCTCGACGATCTGATCGCCGCTGACTGAGCCGGGGGCAGGTGCCCCGCACAAATGAAAAGGGCTGCCCGGCGAAGGCAGCCCTTGTTCATCGCCGGGTCATTTAGGCCAGAGCGCGTTGGCGGGCGGCCGGTTTGGCGGTCTGCGCAGCCTCGTTCTTGTTGCCGAGCTTTTCGCGGATGACATCGATGATCTGATCGCGGAACCAGCGGCATTCTTCCGAGTGGTGCGAGCGATCGTGCCAGAGCAGGTAGAAGCGCATCTTCGGGAATTCGAGTGGCGACTCGGCATAGCACAGGTCGCCGAGCGAACAGCAATGTTCCGCAAAAATGCGCGGCGCCGAGAAGATGATGTCGTTCTGCAGCAGTACGTAGGGCACCAGGTTGAAATAGGGCACGCTGGCCACGATGTTGCGCTTCAGGCGTTCGCGGGCCAGCTGCATGTCGATGACGCCGCGCTGGCCGACGGCATAGGGCGTCGGCACCAGGTGCTCGGCATTCAGGTAGTCGTCCTGGGTCAGCTTGTGGCCGGCCAGCGGATGATTCTTGCGCATCAGGCAGACCACGTCGTCGTCGAACAGCGGCGCCAGGCGCAGGTGTTCCGGCGGTTGCGGCCAGTTGCCGACGACGATGTCCAGTTCGCCCGACTCCAGGGCCTTCGAGTAGTCGTAGTCCGGGCCGAAGGAGTGCAGGACGACCTGCGAATTCGGTGCCAGCTTGCGCAGGCGGGCGACGATGCTGCCGATCAGGATGGCGTTGAGGTAGTCTGGCGTCGCGATATTGAAGATGCGCTTCGATTTCATCGGGTCGAAGCGGACCTGCTGCAGGCCGATGGCCTCGATTTGCGACAGCGCGATCTTGACCGGCTCGAGCAGCGACTGACCACGCTCGGTCGGCGTCATGCCGTTGCGGCTGCGGACCAGCAACTGGTCGCCGGTGATGTCGCGCAGACGGCGCAAGGCGGTGCTGACGGCGGGCTGGGACTGGTTCAGGCGGCGTGCGGCATTCGAGACACTGCATTCGGTGAGCAGGGCGTGCAGCACTTGCAGCAGATGTACGTCGATCGATTCCCAGGAGCAGGTCGTGGCCATTATTCCCTCTATTGTTTCAGCTTGGATTCACTGTGCAAGCAATAAACGGGCCGCTCCGAAAGTGCCCGAAATGGCCATGGGAAGGGCGAGTGGGCCTGTGTTCATGCACCAATTTCAGGCATGGCTGATGGCTGCAGGCACCAAGAGCAGGCGGTTTTGCCTCCCGCGCCGGGTGCCGT
This sequence comes from Rhodocyclales bacterium GT-UBC, assembly GCA_003583745.1. Taxonomy (GTDB): domain Bacteria; phylum Pseudomonadota; class Gammaproteobacteria; order Burkholderiales; family Rhodocyclaceae; genus Azonexus. Next base: position 244,663 of record QXPY01000001.1, read on the forward strand.
GCTAGGCCTCAAACCGCCAGGGCCTCGCGGACCCCATCCTGGGGCATGTTTTCGCCCTTGCCGCGCATGATGAATTCGCCGCGCTCCATCAGCAGGTACTGGTCGGCCAGCGATTCGGCAAAGTCGTAATACTGCTCGACGAGCAGGATCGCCATTTCGCCGGTGGCGGCCAGCATGCGGATCGCCCGTTCGATGTCCTTGATGATCGAAGGCTGGATGCCTTCGGTCGGCTCGTCGAGGATGAGCAGCTTCGGTCCCATCGCCAATGCCCGGCCAATGGCGAGCTGTTGTTGCTGGCCGCCGGAAAGATCGCCGCCACGCCGGTGCATCATCTGCTTGAGGACCGGGAACATCTCGAAAATGCGCGGTGGAATCGGGGTACTGCCCGGCTTGGTGGCCAGCCCCATCAGCAGGTTTTCCTCGACCGTCAGCCGCGGGAAGATCTCGCGCCCTTGCGGCACGTAGCCAATGCCGGCCTTGACGCGTTCGTGCGGGGGCAGGTGGGTGATGTCCTTGCCGTCGAAGGTGATCGAGCCGGACTTGGTCTTGACCAGCCCCATCAGCGACTTGAGCAGCGTGGTCTTGCCGACGCCGTTGCGGCCGAGCAGGGTGGTGACCTTGCCGATTTCGACTTCGAAGGACAGGCCGCGCAGGATGTGGCTGCCGCCGTAGGCTTGGTTCAGGGTATCGACTTTGAGCATGATGTCTGTTCCGTTAGCGGCCGAGATAAACCTCGATCACGCGTTGATCGTTTTGCACCGTGGCGAGATCGCCCTCGGCCAGTACCGAGCCTTCGTGCAGTACGGTGACCAGGCCACCGAGCTTTTCGACGAAAGCCATGTCGTGTTCGACGACGACCAGCGAATGCTTGCCGGCCAGCGAGACGAAGAGTTCGGCGGTACGCATGGTCTCGTCGTCGGTCATGCCGGCGACCGGCTCGTCGAGCAGCAGCAGCTTCGGTTCCTGCATCAGCAGCATGCCGATTTCCAGCCACTGCTTCTGGCCGTGCGACAGGAGGCCGGCCTGCCGGTCGGCTTCCTTGTCGAGGCGGATCAGGCGCAGGGTCTCGGCAATCCTGTCGCGCTCGTCGCCGGCCAGCCAGGCCATCAGGCTCTTCCAGACGCGCTTGTCGGTCTTCATTGCCAGCTCCAGGTTCTCGAACACGGTGTGCTGCTCGAAGATGGTCGGTTTCTGGAACTTGCGGCCGATGCCGACGTGGGCGATTTCCGGTTCGGTCAGGCGGGTCAGGTCGATCGACTGGCCGAAGAAGGCCTTGCCCGAATCGGGCCGCGTCTTGCCGGTGATGACGTCCATCATCGTCGTCTTGCCGGCGCCGTTCGGGCCGATGATGCAGCGCAACTCCCCGGCATTGATCGCCAGGTTGAGATTGTTCAGCGCCTTGAAGCCGTCGAAGCTGACGGTGATGTCTTCGAGATAGAGAGCGACGCCGTGCGACAGGTCGAGCTCGCCGGTGACCAGGTGACCCATCTGGTCGGCGCCGTCGCTGCCTTCCGGGCGGTCGTCGAGGGTGTTTTCGAGGATCATGCTGCGGTTCCTTTCCGACTTGCGTTCTTTTCCTGCAGTTTCTTCCACAGGCCAACCAGGCCTTGCGGCAGCATCAGCGTCACGACGATGAAGAGCAGGCCGAGGAAGAACAGCCAGTATTCCGGGAAGCTGACGGTGAACCAGCTCTTGGCGAGATTGACCACGAAGGCGCCGATGATCGGGCCGATCAGCGTGCCGCGACCGCCGACCGCAACCCAGATGGCGATCTCGATCGAGTTGGCCGGGCTCATTTCGGAGGGGTTGATGATGCCGACCTGCGGCACGTAGAGGGCGCCGGCAATGCCGCAGATGACGGCCGAGATGACCCAGATGGTGAGCTTGTACCAGAGCGGGTTGTAGCCGATGAACATGACGCGGGATTCGGCATCGCGGATGGCGGTCAGCACCCGGCCGAACTTGGACTTGACCAGCCAGGCGGCGAAGATCAGCGTCGCGGCGAGGAACAGTGCGGTCAGGCCGAAAAGCACGAGGCGGGTTTCCGGCGAGGTGATGGTGTGGCCAAGGACGCGCTTGAAGTCGGTAAAACCGTTGTTGCCGCCGAAGCCGGTTTCGTTGCGGAAGAAGAGCAGCATCGCGGCGTAGGTCAGGGCCTGGGTGATGATCGAGAAATAGACGCCCTTGATCCGCGAGCGGAAGGCGAAGTAGCCGAAGACGAAGGCGACCAGCGCCGGGACCAGGACGACGAGCAGGGCGACCCAGCCGAAGCTGTCGCTGCCGCTCCAGAACCAGGGGATTTCCTTCCAGTCGAGGAAGACCATGAAGTCCGGGATGTCGGCGCCATAGCTGCCGTCACGGCCGATCTGGCGCATCAGGTACATGCCGAAGGCGTAGCCGCCGAGCGCGAAGAACAGCCCGTGGCCGAGCGACAGGATGCCGCCGTAACCCCAGATCAGGTCCATGGCGATGGCGACCAGCGCGTAGCACATGATCTTGCCGATCAGGGTGATGGCGTAGGCCGAGATGTGGAAGGCGCTGTCTTCCGCCGTACCCAGGTTGAGCACCGGCACGACGAGGAGGGCAAGGGCGAGGAAGGCGCCGAGCGCCGCCCAGCTTTTACCGTCCAGCGAGGACAGGATGCGAAGAGTGAGAGGTTTGTGCATGGGTTTCAGCCTTACTCGACGAAGCGGCCCTTGAGGGCGAAGATGCCCTGCGGACGTTTCTGGATGAAGATGATGATGCAGACGAGGATGCTGATCTTGGCAATCACCGCCCCGGCCCAGCCTTCGAGCAGCTTGCTGAAGATGCCCAGGCCGAGCGCCGCCCAGACCGCACCGGCCAGCTGGCCGACGCCGCCGACCACGACGACCATGAAGGAATCGACGATGTAGCCCTGGCCCATGTCGGGGCCGACGTTCGAAATCTGCGACAGCGCGACGCCGCCCAGGCCGGCGATGCCGGCACCCAGCGCGAAGGCCATGGTGTCGATGCGCGAGGTCGGGACGCCGACGCAGCCGGCCATCGGGCGGTTCTGAGTGACGGCGCGGACGAACATGCCGAGGCGGGTCTTGTTCATCAGCAGCCAGACCAGCGCCAGGACGAACATCGCGAAGCCGATGATGATGATCCGGTTCCAGGGCAGCATCAGGTTGGGCATGACTTCGATGCCGCCGGACATCCAGGTCGGGTTGGCGACTTCGACGTTCTGCGCACCGAACAGCACGCGGGCCGACTGGATCAGCACCAGCGACAGGCCCCAGGTGGCGAGCAGGGTTTCCAGCGTGCGGCCGTAGAGCCAGCGGATCACGGTGCGCTCCATCACCACGCCGACCAGGGCGGCCGAGAAGAAGGCGACCGGGATGGCGGCCGGCAGGTACCAGTCGATCGCCTCCGGCAGGTAGGCGCGGAACAGCGTCTGCATGCCGTAGGTGGCGTAGGCACCGACCATCAGCAGTTCGCCGTGGGCCATGTTGATGATGCCCATGACACCGTAGGTAATGGCCAGGCCGAGTGCGCCGAGCAGCAGGATGCTGCCGAGCGACAGGCCGGAGAAGGCGCGGCCGATGTTTTCGGCGATGGCCAGCCGGCTGTCGATCGCCTTGACCGCCGCGATGGCTTCGTAGCGCACCTTGTCATCGGGCTCGCCGGCCTTTTCGGTGAGCGGCAGCAGCACGCTCTTGATCGTTGGCGACGACGTCGCTGCCAGGGCCTTGACGGCGGCCAGACGGGCAGCCGGATCGGTGTTGGCCAGGTTGGCCTGGGCGTGGGCGAGGGTGAGCAGCGCCTTGATCTGGGCATCGGTCTCCTTGTCGAGAGCGCGAGCCAGCAGCGGGGCCATTTCCGGCGTTACCTGGCTCTGCAGTTTCTGGGCAGAGGCCAGGCGGACGGTGGCGTCGGCATCGAACAGCTTGAGCGCCGCCAGCGCACTGGCCAGTTCGCCGCGAATCCGGTTATTGACGGTGGGCGACTCCGGGTTGGCCGGCATCTTGATCGGCGCGCCGCTGGCCGCATCGAAGGCCTTGTCGCCATCGATGATCACCGCCTTGTCGCCGGCCAGGAACAGGCTGTCCTCGGCCATGGCCTTGAGAACGCGCACGGCGTCCGGGTCGGCGGTCTGGGTCAGTTGGCGGATGGCAGCGACCTTGTCGCTGGAATCCTCGGCCGTCAGCTGACGTACCTGGGCTGCATCCAGCGCCGCCCGGGCGGGCAGCGTCGAAACGCAGAGCAATAGAATGAGTAAATATTTTGTCATGGAGGGTCCGTCCGCAATTGGTGCAGTGCAGCGACAGGTTACGGGGCCGGGCTGCGATCAGAAATACGATGAATTGCGTAGTGGTCGGTCGCCGCCATTCCCGCGCTGCCAGTACGGAAGGGCTTTCCCTGAGTTCCAAAGGGCGCAGCCAGCCGTTATATTGTTCGGCCCGTCGCCCGATTCGGCGAACGCCCCGAGGAGTCCGCGCCATGTCCCATTTGTTCGAATTCAGCTACCACAACCCGACCCAGATTCATTTCGGACCGAACAGTTTTGCCAAACTGGGCGAGCTGATTCCGGCCGGGGCCAAAGTCTTGCTGCTCTACGGTGGCGGTTCGATCAAGCGCAACGGGGTTTACGATCAGGTGACGCAGGCGCTGGCCGGTTTCGCATGGGTCGAGTTTTCTGGCGTCGAGGCCAATCCGACGCTGGAAACGCTGAATCGCGCCGTGGCTGTCGTGCGCGAGCAGAAGCTCGACTTCATCCTGGCGGTGGGCGGCGGTTCGGTCTGCGATGGCGCCAAGTTCATTGCTGCCGCAACGCTATACGACGGCGACGGCTGGGATATTGTCAGCGGCAGCCATCTCGTGCAGGCGGCCTTGCCGGTCGGTGTCGTGCTGACCCTGGCGGCAACCGGCTCCGAATCGAATGCCGGAGCCGTCGTGACGCGCGCCGCGACGCAACAGAAGAAGGTCTTTTTCGCCGAGCCGACCCGGCCGCGTTTCGCCATTCTCAATCCCGAGGTGCTGGCCAGCCTGCCGGACAGGCAACTGGAAAACGGCCTGGTCGATGCCTTCGTGCATGCCTGCGAGCAATACCTGACCTATCCGGTCGGGGCGCTGGTCCAGGACGGCTATGCCGAGGCCGTGCTGCGGGCGCTCAAAACGCTGGCCGAAACTTTTGACCAGCGGCGTTCGAGCGAATGGCTGCAGAACCTGATGTGGTCAGCCAACCAGGCACTGTGCGGCATTTTCGCCGTCGGCGTCCCACTCGACTGGGCGACGCACCGGATGGCCGTCGAACTGACCGCGCTGTACGGCATCGACCACGGCCGTACGCTGTCCATCCTGCAGCCGGCGCTGCTGCGTGAAACCATCGAAGCCAAGCGGGCCAAGCTGGAGCAGATGGGCCGGCAGGTGTTCGGCTTGGCCGAGCCGAGCGCCGAAGCCTGCATTGAGGCAATCGAAGCGCTTTACCGCAGCGTCAATATGCCCTTGCATCTGCGCGACACCGGGGTTGCCGATACCCAGGCCGCCAGTCGCGTCATGCAGGCCCTGCGCGACCACGGTAATGCTGCGCTGGGTGGACACGCCGGGCTGGACGAGGCGAAGACCGAGCGCATCATCACCGCTGCTTGCGCGTTGTAAATTGAGTTTCCCCGCCACCCCGGCGAGCGGGGTGGTGCGTTGAGCCCGGCTTAGCCGCCGGTCATCGACATGAAGCGGACGACCTGCGGACTGTCCATTTGCTGGCTGAAGTCGTGGCCGTAAGGCTTGATGCCCATGCTGTCGATGATGGCCTGGCGCAAGGCCTGCTCGTCGCGTTCGGCGCGGAGAATGGGGAGCAGGTTGAGCGCGTCGTTCTGGCCCAGGCAAGGGTAGAGCTCGCCTTTGGCGGTGATGCGCACCCGGTTGCAGCTGTCGCAGAAATTGTGGCTGTGTGGCGAAATGAAGCCGATGCGCGAGACCGAGCCCGGGATGCGCCAGTAGCGGGCGGGACCGCCCGAGTTTTCGGTGGAGGGAATCAGTTCGAAGCGTTCGCCCAGCTTGTCGCGGGTTTCCTCGGAAGAAATATAGGTGCCGGTGCGGCCGTGGATTTCGCCAAGCGGCATTTCTTCGATGAAGGAAATGTCGAGTTGGCGATCGACGGCGAACTGCACCAGGTCGAGAAACTCGTCGTCGTTGATGCCGCGCATCATGACGGCATTCAGTTTTGTACGCTCGAAACCGGCGGCCTGGGCGGCTTCGATGCCGGCAAAGACCTTGTTGATGTCGCCGATCCGGGTGATTGCCTTGAAGCGATCCGGGCGCAAAGTATCCAGGCTGATGTTGAGGCGCCGTACGCCGGCCTGCTTGAGCGGCCTGGCGAAGCGTTCGAGCTGTGAACCATTGGTGGTCAGCACCAGATTGTCGAGGCCGGGCAAGGCACCGAGGCGTTCGATCAGCCACATCGCTTCCTTGCGCACCAGTGGTTCGCCGCCGGTGATGCGCAGCTTGTTGACGCCCAGCCCGACGAAGGCCTGGGCGACGCGCAGGCATTCCTCCAGGCTCATCACTTCGTGGCGTGGCAGGAAAGTCATTTCCTCGGCCATGCAGTAGGTGCAGCGAAAATCGCAGCGGTCGGTGATGGACAGGCGGACGTAGGTGACCTGGCGTCCGAATTTGTCGATCAGGGTGCCGGGGGCGTAAGTCTTGGTCGCGTTGATCTGCCGGGGATCAGGCGTGGCGAGGCTGTCAGAGGGAGATTCGGGCCTGAGTGTTTCGTTGTGCATGGCGTGAAGACTTGGGCGTGCGGCAATGATCGTAAAATCGCTGGGTGCTGGATTATCGAGATTCGATAGTCGACAAACAAGTGGAGAGATCAAAAATGCAAAAGTTCATTCTGACCCTTTTCGTTGTCGCGATCGCCGGCTGTGCAGGTGGTGTGGTCGGCAATGGCGTGGAACGGGTCGAACTGGCGTTGATGCCGACAACCGGGAGCAAGGTAACGGGCCGGGTCACCTTTGCCAGGACGGGCGAGAAACTGCGCGTGGTAGCCGAGGTCAGTGGGCTGACTCCGGGACTGCACGGCTTTCACATTCACGAGTTCGGTGATTGCAGCGCATCGGATGGCGGTAGCGCCGGAGGCCATTTCAATCCTGCCGGTGCGCGCCATGGCAGCCCTGACAATGCGATGCATCACGCCGGGGATATGCCGCAACTGGTGGCCGATGCGAGTGGTGTGGCACGCCTGACCGCTTACCTGGACGGGGTTTCATTGGCGGATGAGGCGCAGGGAATTCGCGGGCGTAGCGTCGTGGTTCATGCACAAGCCGATGACTTCAAGAGTCAACCGGCCGGTAACGCTGGAGCAAGGCTGGCTTGCGGTGTCATTCCCATGCGCTGAGAAGGCGGGGGCGGTTGTCTGGAAGATGATGGCGAGGGCTTGGTAAAACCGTGCTGCGCGGTAGAATGCGCCGTTATTCTCATTCACAAACACGTACCGTCGGACGGGGTCCGGTGGTCAGGAGAGCGCGATGTACGGCGATGCAGCAAAAGGCAGGGCAGAAATGAAAACGGCCCGCATTGCTGCGGGCCGTGAATTCTGCTCTGGCTCCCCGACCTGGGCTCGAACCAGGGACCTACGGATTAACAGTCCGGCGCTCTACCGACTGAGCTATCGAGGAACAGAGGCGCGCATTTTAGGTTTGCGTGTTTGGGCTGTCAAGATTTTTGCTGTAATTCAATAAGAAAAATGGCGATGGATGCAAAGCTGATTTACGCTAAGACCCCGATCGGGGATGAAGCCGTACGGCAAAGTACGCGGGTGGTTCAGCGGAACTTGCGCATGGTTCTGGTGCAGGTGGACGGCAAATTGAGCGTCGAAGAACTGTCGACCAAGATTGGCGATCCGCGTTTGGTGGAGAATGCGCTGCGTGAATTGGAAGAAGGCGGATTCATTGCTCCGGTGCAGGGTGGGGGGGCCGAACGCCCGATTAAGAAGCGGAAAGAGAGCTCTGAGCGGGTTTCGGCTCTATCCCAGTTCTCGACGTTCGGCCCTCGCTCGACCTTGCCCGAAGCAATTTCGCCCGATAGTGCGGCGAGCAATTTTTCGACTTTTGGCAAGCCGATCCTGCCTGCTTCGGGGCGGCATAGTCAGTTGCAGCCGGAACCAGTGCCGAAGCGGGCAAAAGTTTCTGAAGAGACAGAAGCGCCAGTGACGCGAAAGCGTCGCGGTTCGCCATTGCGTTGGGCCTTGTTGGCAGCGGTTGGCGTGCTGGTTGCTTGTGTTGCCTTGCTATTGCTTTATCCCTACAAAGGATTGAAGCCCGGGATCGAGTTGGCGGCATCGCGTCTATTGAATACGCCCGTTCGTATTGCCGAAGTCAGTGTCGCTTTTCTGCCCAAGCCGGCGCTATTGCTCTCGAATGTCAGCATTGGCGAGGGGAGCGATGCCAGTATCGAACAGTTGCGCATACTTTCGCCGCTTTCGTTGTTGGGGTCGGGGCCTCGCGTTTTGCCGAAGATCGAGGCGAGCGGTGTTGTCATGCCGGCCGACCGCTTGCTCGCCATGCCCTTGTTCCAGGTCAAGCCAGCCACACAGGCAACGCATCTCGCGTTGCGCCATGTTTCCGTCGAGCACATGGCAGTCACGGCGCGCGACGTCGCTTTGCGCGACTTGTCGGGTGAAATCGAATTCAGGTCGGATGGGCAAATGGAGCAAGCGACACTGTTTGCGCCCGAGCGCAGTTTGAAAATCCTCGCCAAGCCTGTCGAGCAGGGCGGAATTCACCTCGATATTGAAGGCCTCGGTTGGAAGCCGCTGGAGGGGGCAATCTCTTTCGAAGTCTTTCAGGCAAAGGGACTATTGCAAAAGGGGCGTTTGTTACTACGCGATATCGACACGACCGTACTGGGTGGTGTGTTGAAAGGAAACTGGTTGCTGGACTGGAGCAATGGTCTGGTCATGGCTGGAGATGCAACCGTGGCGCGGCTTGATTGCCGAAAAGTCAGCAAGGTATTTGCCCCGGCGTTGAAACTCGAGGGCGAGTTGGGCGGGGCGCTGAATCTGCGTTCCAGCGGCCGCGATTGGGAAGGTCTCTGGTTGAATGTCGAGGCCGTGCTCGATGCCGAGATCAGCCGGGGCTTGCTGCACGGGGTTGATCTTGGCGAAATCGTACGTCGGGGGGGGCAAGCTGTTCGTGGCGGCTCCACCAAATTCGATCATTTGAAAGCGATGGTCACGATCAATCCTCGTCAGGTGATCGGGCGCGATTTGAAAATGTCGGCTGGCATGGTTTCCGCGACCGGGCAGTTCGTTGCCGGGCGCGAGCGTCCGGTCGATGCCAGCCTGATGGTGACCATGCAGACTTCTGTTTCGACAATGCGGACGCCAGTCCGAATTTCGGGCGAGCTTTCCGATCTGGTGGCGTCAGGCAAATAAAAAGGGGCGGGACCGAAGTCCCGCCCCTTGATCAGGCAATTGACTCGCTTAGCCTTTGGTGACGGTGGCGATGGCCTTGGCCACGTAATCGACATTCTTGCTGTTCAATGCGGCCAGGCAGATACGGCCAGTCGATACGGCATAGATGCCGAATTCTTCCTTCATGCGCTCGACCTGGGCGGCGCTCAGGCCGGTGTAGGAGAACATGCCGCGTTGTTGGACAACGAAGGAGAAGTCCTGGGCTACGCCCTGGGCCTTGATGGCATCAACCAGACCGGTGCGCATGGCACGGATGCGGTCACGCATGCCAGCCAGTTCGGTTTCCCACATCTGGCGCAGTTCCGGCGAGGAGAGCACGGCCGCAACCAGGGCGCCACCGTGGATCGGCGGGTTGGAGTAGTTGGTGCGGATGACGCGCTTGACCTGCGACAGGACGCGAGCCGACTCTTCCTTGCTGGCGGTGATGATCGACAGGGCGCCGACGCGTTCGCCATACAGTGAGAAACTCTTCGAGAAGGAGCTGGAAACGAAGAATTGCAGGCCGGAGGCGGAGAAGGCACGAACGGCCACGGCATCGGCATCGATGCCATCGGCAAAGCCCTGGTAGGCCATGTCGAGGAAGGGCACCAGGCCGCGTTCGCGGCAGACGTCGACGACTTCCTGCCATTGGGCGTCGCTCAGGTCGGCACCGGTCGGGTTGTGGCAGCAGGCGTGCAGGATGATGATCGAACCGGCTTCCAGGCCGTTCAGGCAAGCCTTCATGCCGGCGAAGTTAACGCCACGGGTGGCGGCGTCGTAGTACGGGTAATTTTCGACGACGAAGCCGGCCGACTCGAACAGGGCGCGATGGTTTTCCCAGGACGGATCGCTGATGTACACCTTGGCGTTCGGCGACAGGCGCTTGAGGTAGTCGGCACCGATCTTCAGGGCGCCAGTGCCGCCCAGTGCCTGGGCGGTAATGACTTGACCATTGGCGATCAATTCGGAGTCCTTGCCCAGCAGCAGGTTCTGCACGGCCTGGTTGTAGGCGGGCGAGCCTTCGATCGGCTGATAGCCACGCGGCAGGGCGGATTTGACGCGTGCGTCTTCGGCGGTTTTGACGGCGGCGAGCAGCGGAATCTTGCCGTTGTCGTCGAAATAGACGCCAACGCCGAGGTTGACCTTGGTGCTACGGGTGTCGGCATTGAAGGACTCGTTCAGACCGAGAATCGGGTCACGCGGGGCCATTTCCACCGCAGCAAAGATCGAAGAGGACATAAGGACTCCATGGAATAATAGGCACAAGATTCGCACGACAATCTTGCCGCGCGAGAGAAACCGAAGAATTTTAGCATGACAGAAACCGCGACCAGCATTCCGGTAGTTTGCTTTGAAGGCAGCCCGTTCAAGCTTCATCAACCCTTTCCGCCGGCCGGCGACCAGCCGGAAGCGATTCGCCTGTTGGTCGAAGGTGTCGAGGATGGCCTCTCGTTCCAGACGCTGCTCGGCGTGACGGGGTCGGGCAAGACCTATACGATGGCCAATGTCATTGCCCGTACCGGCCGTCCGGCCTTGGTACTGGCGCCGAACAAAACGCTGGCGGCGCAGTTGTATTCCGAGTTCAAGGAGTTTTTCCCGGAAAACGCCGTCGAGTACTTCGTCTCCTACTACGACTATTACCAGCCGGAAGCCTACGTTCCTTCACGCGATCTGTTCATTGAAAAGGACAGTTCGATCAATGACCACATCGAGCAGATGCGCCTGTCGGCGACCAAAAGCCTGATCGAGCGCCGCGACGTGGTCATCGTCGCCACTGTGTCGTGCATTTACGGTATCGGCGATCGTGACGAATACCACAACATGATCCTGACCATGCGCGTCGGCGACCGACTCGACCAGCGCGCCATCGTCAAGCGCTTGACCGAGATGCAGTACGAGCGCAACGAGATGGACTTCCATCGCGGTACCTTCCGGGTGCGCGGCGACATCATCGACATCTTCCCGGCCGAACATGCCGAGCACGCCATCCGGGTGTCCTTGTTCGATGACGAGGTGGAAGGCTTGCAGTTCTTCGATCCGTTGACCGGGCATTTGCTGCACAAGGCCTTGCGTTTTACGGTCTTTCCGGCCTCGCATTACGTGACGCCGCGGGATACCGTGCTACGTGCCATCGAAGCGATCAAAGTCGAATTGCGCGACAGGGTCGAATTCTTTACCCGTAACCAAAAGTTGGTCGAAGCGCAACGGATCGAGCAGAGGACCCGTTTCGACCTGGAACTGCTCGACCAGATCGGCTTTTGCAAAGGGATCGAAAATTACTCACGGCATCTTTCCGGACGCAAGGCCGGCGAATCGCCGCCGACCTTGATTGATTACCTGCCTTCCGATGCACTGATGTTCATTGACGAGTCGCACGTTACGATCGGGCAGGTCGGAGGCATGTACAAGGGCGATCGCTCACGTAAGGAGAATCTGGTCGATTACGGTTTTCGCCTGCCCTCTGCTCTGGATAATCGTCCCTTGCAGTTCAACGAGTTCGAAGCCCACATGCGGCAGACGATCTTCGTTTCCGCAACCCCGGCTGAATATGAAAACCTGCACGCCGGGCAAGTTGTTGAGCAAGTTGTTCGGCCGACCGGTCTGGTGGATCCGGTCGTTCATGTCAGGCCTGCCTCGACACAAGTCGACGATCTCCTGGCAGAAATCAACAAGCGAGTAGAGGTTGGGGAGCGTGTGCTGGTTACGACCTTGACCAAGCGCATGGCTGAGGATTTGACGGATTTTTTGGCGGACAACGATATCAAGGTGCGTTATCTGCATTCCGATATTGACACCGTCGAGCGTGTGGAGATCATCCGCGATTTGCGCCTCGGTGAGTTCGATGTGCTGGTCGGGATCAATCTCCTGCGCGAGGGCCTGGATATTCCCGAGGTCTCGCTGGTCGCCATTCTGGATGCCGACAAGGAAGGGTTCCTCCGCTCAGAGCGTTCGTTGATTCAGACCGTTGGTCGGGCGGCGCGCCATATCCATGGCACAGCCATCCTTTATGCTGATACGATTACGCAATCCATGCAGCGCGCCATGGCCGAGACGGAGCGGCGGCGCGAAAAGCAAATCGGCTTTAATGCGGAAAACGGAATCACGCCTCGTGGGGTGTCCAAGAAGATCAAGGACATCATCGATGGTGTGTATAGCGCCGAATCCGCCCAGACCGAGCTAAAAGCTGCGCAGCTAGAAGCGGCCTATCAGGCCATGGACGAGAAAACAGCGGCCAAGGAAATCAAGCGTCTTGAGAAATTGATGCTTGAATGTGCTAAAAATCTGGAATTTGAGAAAGCTGCGGCTGCGCGCGACGATCTTTTCAGGCTCAGAGAAAGGATATTCGGCGCCGCGCCGCATGACCCGGATGGAGACTAACAAGAATGACCTATCGCGTGCTTTTGGTTTGCATGGGCAATATATGTCGCTCCCCAACGGCAGAAGGTGTTTTACGGTTATTGTTACGAAACAATAACCTGGGTGATGTTGTTGAAGTGGATTCTGCTGGAACGCATGGTTACCACGTAGGCGAGGCGCCAGACTCACGGACTCAGCGTGCGGCAGCCTTGCGTGGCTACAACCTGTCGCAACTGCGGGCACGCAAGGTTGCCCGGCAGGATCTTGATTACTTCGACATTGTCCTGGCCATGGACAAGAGCAATCTTGACAATCTGATGCGTATGGCTAGTCCGGAGCAGCAATCGCGGATCAAGTTGTTCATGAGCTATTCGAAAAATTTCGATGATGAGGAAGTGCCCGATCCGTATTACGGACTCGGTCATGGGTTCGATCTGGTCCTTGATATGGTTGAGGATGCGGCGCTCGGATTGATCGAGCAGATCAAGAAAGATTTGGGGCGCCCTTGATTTGGTGCCGGTTATACTGCGCCCCCTTTTAATCTGGTTTGTTTGGCAGGCCTTTGATTCTGGCGATCTTTGAATGATTCGAAACCTCTCGTTTTCGTGCATGATTTTTAAGGCTCAGGTGCGAGGCATCGATGAGTGAACCGGCCTTTGTGCTGAGCGATGAATTTTTCATGCGCGAAGCCATTTCATTGGCTCGGGCGGCGGAGTGCTTGGGCGAAGTGCCGGTAGGTGCTGTGGTTGTCCTGAACGGGGCGATCATCGGCCGCGGCTTCAATTCACCGATTGGCGAAAGTGATCCGACGGCACATGCCGAAATCGCTGCCTTGCGGGATGCGGCACGTACCTTGGGGAATTACCGGCTGCCGGGGTGCGAGTTGTTCGTCACCCTTGAGCCTTGTGCCATGTGCGCAGGGGCAATCATGCATGCGCGGATCAGCCGGGTCATCTATGGGGCGCGTGATCCGAAAACGGGGGTGCATGGCAGCGTGGTCGACCTGTTTGGTGTAGAACGCCTGAACCACCATGCCGAGGTGTTGGGCGGCGTGCTGGCCGAGGAATGCAGTTCGGTGTTGTCGCAGTTTTTTGCCAGTCGCCGGAAAAAGACCCCGTGAAGCTCATCGTTTCAGTGGCGCAGCAGTCGATGCGCTTGATCGGCGATAGTGGAGAAGTCTTGCGGCAGTATGCGGTATCGACAGCGAAGGCTGGCGTAGGCGAAGTGTCAGGTAGTTTTCAGACGCCGCGCGGTCGGCACGTGATTCGAGCCAAGATCGGTGCCGGCCAAGCCGAGAATTCGGTGTTCGTTCGTCGTCGTCCGACCGGGGAAATATGGACGCCGGCCTTGGCCGAGCAGTTTCCGGGTCGCGACTGGATTCTGACCCGCATCCTGTGGCTTTCCGGCTGCGAACCAGGGCGAAATCGTCTCGGGCAGGTCGATACCATGCGGCGTTACGTCTATATCCATGGCAGTCCGGATAGCGCGGAGATGGGGGTGCCCGGTTCGCATGGCTGTATCCGCATGCGCAACGCGGATATTGTCGAACTGTTCGATATGGTGCCTTGCTATTCCGAAGTGGAAATCAGCGAAGACTGAGTCAGTTGGCCATCCGGCCCGAAGCTGCGCTCATGCAGCCGGATTGCGCCGTTGGCGCGCTGCATGAGCAGCGTCGAAGCCCGCGTGCCGTAAGTCGGCGATTTGACGAATATGCCAGAAAGCAGGCGTTCCCATTCGAGTGGAACGCCGGTATCGGGTAGTAGGTCGTCGCTGACGATGTCCCGGTTGGCCAGCAAATTGAAAAACGCAGCCTCGTCAGGCAGGGTATTCATGGCGCGGGAGAAGTCTTCCCTGGCTTTGAGCAACTTGGGCCAGGGGCTGTCCAGGCGGTGATTCGATAATCCATAGATACCCGGTTTCAGTTCCCGAGGTGGCAGGTCGCGATTCGAGCAGTAAATCAGCTTTTCGCCATCGGCCAGCAGCAGGTTGAAACCGGAGTGGGCGGTGTAGTCGAGCTGTTTGGCGTAGTCCTCTGCACTCTCTGAGCCAAGAAGAAAGTTCCGTGGCAGTTCACCGCGTGAGCGTGCGCCTTTGGCCATGCCGGGTTCGCGGACATTGGTCACCGCTGCGAAGCGTCCGTTGTCGCGAATACCGAGCCAGGTGCCGCCTGCTTCCAGGTCGCGACCGCCGATAACTTGGGGTGCATCCGGCCAGCGTGCGGCAACGGCGCTGGCGCGGTGGTGATACTCGTCGCGATTGGCGGCGACAAGCAGCGGGAAGGCTGCACTGGCCCGCCAGCCAATCACGATCAGGCACATGCTGTGGGTAACTCAGGGATTGACCGCAGTTGCCTGGACGAGCGGTCCTTCGCGATTGCCGAGGTGGGCGTTGCCGGCGTGTTCGGACTGAATCACTGCCAGCGCTTCGAATCCGCCATTCGGCGACGGGGCCGCGGACATCACCATGCCGCAGGCTTGTTCGAGGTTGTCCGGCGAGTACAGAGCATCGCCGGCCTTGAGGCTGGTGGCGCTGGCAACGCGATAGAGATGGCGTTTGACCTTGCCGAGGTACTGGGTACGGGCAACGATTTCCTGGCCGGGGTAGCAGCCTTTCTGGAAGCTGACGCCACCAATTTTTTCGAAGTCGGCCATTTGCGGCACGAACTCTTCCTTGGTGGCCAAGCTTACCAACGGGAACGCCGCCTGGACATCCAGCCAGCGCCAAGCCGGTACGCCGGCCGGGCGTGCCTTGGCCGACAGCTTCTGCCAAAGTTGCGACGAGGCATTGTCATCGGCAATGACGATGAAGCGGTTGGTATCAAGGCGGATCACCGTGCTGCCAGCCTGTTCCACAACGCTGAGGGGCGCGGCCGGGCAGGGAAGGCCGGCATCGTTCAGTGCGTCTTCCGCCTGCGGGCCGGCAATGCCAAGCAGGATGGTGCTTTCCGACAGGTTGCTGAATTTGACCTTGGCGCGCAGGACAAACATCTGCAGGCGTTTTTGGGTCGCTTCCTGCAAATCGCTGGCCAGGATCAGGCGATAGCTGTCGCCGTTGCGGAATACCAGAAAACTGGCCTGCATGCGCCCTTTGGCCGAACACCAGCTGGCGTGTTGAACTGCACCTTCTGCCAGGTGGTTGATGTCACTGGTCAATTGGCCATGAAGGAATGACTTGCTGTCTTCGCCTGTCGCTTCAAGCAGGCCGAGCTGGGTCAGCGGAACCAGTACCGTCTGATTCTGTGCGGCAAGAAGTTCTGCCGTAGCATCGCCGAAATGCAAGGGTTCGGATGTTTCGCTATCGAATACGCATGCAGCGGATTCGAGGAGGCTGCGCCAGTTGGGGTTCATGAAGGCTCCTGTTGGGGTTTGGGATATTATATCGCCCGTTTTCACGTGCTCGTTTGCTACGAGCCTGACTGGCCGAGCGCCTTCGAGTTCCCGTGCGTTTATTGATTCGTCTTGTTTTTCTTGTCCTGCTATTGCTGGCCGGTGCAGCCGGCGCTACCTGGTGGTGGGCCAATCAGCCTCTGGTCTTGCGGACTTCGCCGCTCGATTTCAGGATTGTCCAGGGTAGTAGCTTGCGGTCTGCGATTAGCCAGATGCAGGATGCCGGTATCGAAATGCATCCACTGTTGATGGCGGCGTTGGCACGTGCAAGCAAGGCGGAGACGGGTATCAAGGCGGGTAGTTATGCCGTGGTGCAGGGCGTGACGCCGCAACAACTCCTCGGCAAATTGACGCGCGGTGAGTTCACCCAAGGCGAATTGACACTGGTCGAAGGATGGAGCTTCAAGCAGTTGCGGCAGCGCCTTGATCGTCATCCGGATTTGCGTCATGACACCCGTGACCTGAACGAGGTGGAAATCATCGCCCGTCTTGGCTTGAAGGCCGAGCGGCTCGAAGGTTGGTTATTCCCCGATACCTATTTGTTCGACAAGCACTCCTCTGATCTCGATCTCCTGGCTCGCGCCGTACGCGCCATGCAGCGTCGTCTGGATGCCGAGTGGGCGCGTCGGGACGAAGGCTTGCCCTACAAAACGCCGCATGAAGCATTGGTCATGGCCTCGATTGTTGAAAAGGAAACGGGGCGTGAAAGCGATCGCGGTCAAATCGCCGCCGTGTTCGTCAACCGACTGCGACGCGGCATGTTGCTGCAAACCGATCCAACCGTAATCTATGGTTTGGGCGAAGATTACGATGGCAATTTGCGCAAGCGGGACCTCTTGGCTGATACGCCCTACAATACTTATACGCGTGCAGGGTTGCCACCAACCCCGATCGCCATGCCCGGCATGGCTTCCTTACAGGCTGCTTTGCATCCTGTGGCTAGCGATGCCCTCTATTTTGTGGCCAGAGGAGATGGCAGTAGCGAATTCTCGCGCACGTTGGATGAACACAACCGAGCAGTTAACCGATATCAGAGAGGTGGGAAGTGAAAGGTAAATTCATCACTTTCGAAGGCATAGACGGCGCCGGCAAGAGTAGTCACGTCGAATGGCTGGCCGGTTCCTTGCGGGAACGGGGCAAAGTTGTGCATGTCACGCGCGAGCCTGGTGGGACTGAGTTGGGCGAGAAGCTGCGGACCTTGCTGCTTAACGACGCCATGCACCTCGAGACGGAAACCTTATTGATGTTCGCTGCCCGCCGTGAGCATCTGGCGCGTTTGATCGAGCCGGCGCTGGCACGTGGCGAGTGGGTCGTGTGTGATCGGTTCAGCGATGCGACCTATGCTTATCAAGGAGGGGGGCGCGGACTCGACAAGGGCAAATTCCTTGCCTTGGAGCATTGGGTGCACGAGCATGTGCAGCCAGATCTGACCCTGCTTTTCGATTTGCCACTCGATGTGGCACGTGAGCGTATCGTGCTTGCCAGCCGCGTTCTTGATAAATTCGAACAGGAGCGCGCCGATTTCCACGAACGTGTCCGGCAGGCCTATCTTGAGCGTGCGCAGAGCAATCCTTCGCGAGTCCGCATTGTCAATGCCAACCAGACTCGTGATGAAATTCGTAAATCACTTGAGATTGTCGTTTCAAGTATCTGTTTATGAATGTTTTGACGCTGCATAAAAAAGTGTGGGAGAGCTTGCTTGCGCGGCGCTCCCAGATGCCGCATGCCTTGCTGCTGGTTGGCCAGAAAGGACTTGGGAAGTTTGAACTGGCGCGGCACTTTGCAGCCAGCCTGCTTTGCGAGGCGCCGCAGGAAAGCGGACTGGCCTGTGGCCGGTGCTTGGCTTGTAATTGGTATCAGCAAGGTAATCATCCGGACTTCAGACTCTTGCAGCCGGAAGCCCTGGCCGAAGAGGTGGAGGCCGAGGATGGCAAGAAAAAGCCCAGCCAGCAAATTACGATCGATCAGGTGCGTGGCCTCGATGAATACCTCAATGTCGGTACCCATCGCCATGGTCTGCGTATCATCATCGTCAATCCCGCAGAGGCAATGAACCGGAGTACCGCGAACTCACTTCTTAAAACACTTGAAGAACCTGCACCAAGTACTCTGTTTTTATTGATTTCAAATGAACCGTTGCGTTTGCTTCCGACCATTCGGAGTCGATGCCAGGTTGTGCCGGTTCCTGTGCCGCAGCCTGCTGTTTCCATTCAGGCATTGCATGAAGAAGGGATTACTGATGCCGAACGCTGGCTTGCCTTGGCGGGAGGTTCGCCGGGCCTTGCCCTGGAACTTTCGGCATCAGGTCAGGCAGCATGGCTGGATCTCCTGATCAAGAGGCTGGGGGGCGGTCGGCATGTCGATCCGCTAGCGATGGCCGGCGAATTGGAAAAGGCGATCAAGGAGAGCAAAGGCAAGTTGTTGTTGAAGGCTGTTGTCGATGCCGTGCAAAAGTGGTCGGTTGATCTGAATCTGGCCAAGTCTGGTCTGCCGGTACGTTATTTTCTATCTCATCAAGCCACAACGCTTGGCTTGGCTGATATGATTCCGAGCATACGACTGATTCATTTTTATCGTGATTTGATCAAGCGTCGCCAGGAAGCAGAGCAGCCACTTAATGCCCGTCTTTTTCTGGAAGGCGTTTTCTTGGACTATCGGGCCTTGTTTGCCAACTGATCAACAATGAGTGAAGCAAAACCAGCGCCGCAGCGCCCCAGCGTTCTATCCCTGAACATCAATTCGAAGTCCGCGCTTTATGCGGCGTTCATGCCTCATCTACGCAGCGGCGGGATCTTTATTCCAACCACCCGTGGCTACAACATCGGTGACGAAGTATTCATGTTGTTGTCGCTGATGGACGACCCGGCCAAGTTGCCGATCGCCGGTTCGGTGGTCTGGATTACGCCGCCAGGTGCCCAGAATGGCCGTGCCCAGGGAATTGGCGTGCATTTTAATAATGACGAAAGCGGCCAGGAAGCCAGGCGGAAAATTGAAGGCCTGCTTGGCGGCGTGATGCAGTCGACCCGCCCGACCCATACTCTTTAAGCCGTAGCGATGCTGGTCGATTCGCATTGTCATCTCGATTTTCCCGACCTGCTTGAGGAGTTGCCGTCCGTATTGCAGCGCATGCAGACCAATGGAGTCGGCTGCGCCGTCTGCATTGGCGTCAATCTCGAAGATTTGCCATCCATCCTTCAGTTGGCCGAATCCGATCCCCGTCTCTATGCCACGGTTGGGGTTCATCCGGAATATACCGATGTCGAGGATCCGAGCGTCGATCGCTTGGTTGATCTCGCAATGCATCCGAAGGTGATCGGTATCGGTGAGACCGGCTTGGACTACTACTGGCAGAAGGACAAGCCGGAATGGCAGCGGGAACGATTTCGACGTCATATCGCCGCAGCGAAACGTTGCAACAAGCCGTTGATCATCCACACGCGCGATTCAGCCAGCGATACGCTGCGCCTGATGCAGGAAGAAAATGCCGATGCGGTTGGGGGGGTGATGCACTGCTTTACGGAGAATTGGGAAATTGCGAGTCAGGCGCTTGATCTCGGCTTTTATCTTTCATTCTCTGGCATTGTGACCTTCAAGAACGCCTCGGTAGTCAAGGAAGTCGCCCGAAAGTGTCCGCTGGACCGCCTGCTGGTTGAGACCGATTCGCCTTATCTGGCGCCGGTCCCGTATCGTGGCAAGCGGAACGAACCGGCCTATGTTCGACATGTCGCCGAGGAAATCGCCAGTTTGAGAGGTATTTTGCTGGCCGAGGTCGAGCGGGCGACGACTGATAATTTCTTTCGCTTGTTCAAGGATGCGAGCCGCCCCCAATGAAATTCAATAAGTTCCTTCGTCGAGCGTTTTTCGTCATCGTTTTCCCCACTGCCGTATTTGCCGGGACTTACGACGACCTGATGTCGGCCGCCAAATTGGGCGTCACCAAGGATGTCGCAGAACTGGTCGGACGTGGTGCATCGGTCGATAGCACGGACCTCTATGGCAATACCTTGATGATGCTGGCTGCACGCGATGGGCATGCAGAGCTGGTTGATTATCTGATCAAGCAGCGTGCCAAGATCAATGCGCGCAATGCGGCTGGCGATACGGCATTACGCCTGGCGGCATTTCGTGGACATCTGAAAGTTGTGGAGTTGCTGGTGGCGGCTGGTGCGACAATTAATGCGCCGGGCTGGACGCCCCTGGCTTACGCTTCCTTCAACGGCCATCTGGATATCGTTCGGGTCTTGATCAAGGCGGGGGCCGAAATCAATGCGGCTAGCGAAAATGGCACGACGCCGCTGATTGCCGCCGCACGTGGCGGACATCTCGAGGTTGCCCGTTTGCTGGTGGCGAACAAGGCCGATCTTAATCTCGCCTTGGATACTGGCGAAACGGCCCTCGATGTTGCGGCCAAGACACAAAACACCGATATCGCCGATCTCTTGCTCAAGGCAGGTGGAAAATCCGGGCGTTCGGTCAGTATCGAGGTGCGTTAGCCTTCTTCAGGCTTCGGGGCGTGAATCGGCAACCATAGGCGGAAGACCGTGCCCTTGCCGGGTTCGCTACTGACATCGATTCGGCCGCCATGTTTCTTGACGATGATGTCGTAGGAAATCGATAGCCCCAGACCGGTTCCCTGGCCGACGGGCTTGGTGGTGAAAAAGGGTTCGAAAATCCGGTTGCGGACTTCCTGTGTCATGCCTTTCCCGGTATCCGCGATTTCAAACCAGACATGGCCGAGTTCGCATCCCGAGCGAACGGTGATCTTTCCGCGCTGCTCGATGGCATGCGCCGCATTCACCAGAAGGTTCATGAACACCTGATTGATCTGGGCTGGAACGCACTCGACCTCGGGGATTTTGCCCAATTCGCGAATGACTTCAGCCTTGTATTTCAATTCGTTCCAGACGACGTTGAGCGTGCTCTCCATCGCGCTGTTGAGATTGGCTGGCTGGAAGTCCGTTTCTCCGACATGTGAAAAATCCTTGAGATCCTGGACGATTTTGGTGACACGCCCCAATCCCTCCTGCGATTCGGCCAATAGCGCTGGCAGATCTTCGCGCAGGAAGTCGAAATCGGTCTCGCGCAAGGCCGCATCGAGATCGCGTCGATCACCGCTCGTAAGGGTGTTTTCGTAAACAGTGACCAATTCGAGGAGACGGGTGATGTAATTTTTCAGTGTCCCCAAATTGGAATTGACGAAACCGATCGGATTGTTGATTTCATGGGCAACCCCTGCGGCAAGTTGGCCGATGGCTGCCATTTTTTCGGACTGCAGCAATTGTTGCTGTGCTTCTTCGATTTTGGAGAGCAGGGATTGCAGTTCGCGACGCTCGCTTTGCAGTTCGCTGTTGGCTTGCTCCAACTGGGCGGTCCGGGTGGCGACTTGCTCTTCCAGCCGGTTCTGATAACGGCGGAGTCCTTCTTCGGCCAAATGGCGTTCGGTTACGTCTTGCAAGGTTTCGATGGCACCGATCCGGTTGCCGGATGAGTCGAAAAGAGGGGCCGCTGTAAAGAACAGCCAGCGTCCATGCTGTCCGAGTTGCGTGAAAAAGGCTTCGCTTTCGAAGGCGCCTTCGATGATTTCTGATCGCCGATATCGGTCCTGATAGTAAGTCGAGAACTGCGCTTCGATACAGTCATCGACGATCAAGTCGGCCAAAACCGGGCGTTTTTCCGGATAGAAGGCACGCCACTGATCCTGGGTGCCGATCATCTCGCCGGCATCGAGACCGCTGATCGCGGCACAGGCACGGTTCCAATGGGTAATTCGGTGCTCGGCATCGATGACGAAGGTGGGGACGGGATCGCCATCGATAATCTGGGCCAGCAACTGCTCCATGTTGCGGCGCGCAGCATCGGCTCGACGGTGTTCAGATTCGAGCAGCTTCTTCTGGGTTATTTCGACTTGTTTCATAGCCAGTCGGAGGCGGCCTTGTTCGACCACCAACTGCTCGTTGCTCTCGCTCAGGGCGCGGGTTCGGGCTGCAACTTGCTGCTCGAGATTGGCATTCAATTGTTCCAGCGCATCGTTACGTGTTGCGATCAACCGAAAGAGGGCATTCATGGCCTCGAGCAGGCTGGCGGTAGCCGGATCCTGGCCCCGCTTTTCCTCATCGGCAAAGGCTTCGGCGGGCGAAACGCCAGCCCTGATTTTCCTGATCTGGCGGGCCATGGCCTGATCGATGCCGAGGATGTGATGGGCCAGCCAACTGCTCAAAAATCGCAGCAGATAATCGATATCCTGCTGATTGGCCGGGAAGGCGCGCATCTTCGTCACCTGGTCCGCAAATTCCCGATGCACCCGGGTATGGATGTCGATGAATTTGGAGTCGCAGGCAAATTCGGCCATCAGACTCTCTTCGTGCCGGAAGTGTGTCGCGGCATAGCTGATCAGATGGTCGAGCACCTCACCGACGTTTCTTTCCTGATGCATGCCGGAGTGGTGCTCGATGACCCAGTTGATGATACGCACCAGTTCCTGATGTTCGCTATCGACCACGCTTTCGCCGGTGACATAGCGCTCGTTCCAGATGAAGACATCCATTTCAGCGCTCGCGGATGGCCAGCGTGAAGACAGCGGTCAGGCGCTTCATTGTCTTGCCTTGGACAGGAATTCCGGATCGAGCAGTACGGACCCATCCTCACCCCAATTGACGCGGGTGATTCCCGGTTCGATTTCTTCCAGGCGCTCAGCTTCGATTTGTTCTGCCGTCTTGTCGCCCATTTCGAGCCGGACCAGGTTGGCGAGATGGCGATTTTCAAGCAGCAGTTCGCGGTGTGCCAGCGCTTGTCCGATAGCTGAAACCAGGTCGTAGTCGTTCCAGGGTTTGCCGATGAAGCGATCAATCCCGACTTCATTGACGGCACGGGTCAGCGCATTCAGATCGGCGTAGCCGGATAGGATCAGGCGTGCTGCATCGGGTTGCAGGGCTTTGGCCGCCTTGAGGAATTCGATGCCATCCATGCCCGGCATGCGGTAATCGCTGATGAACAGGTCGTAGCTTTCATGGCGGGCGTTCTCCAGCGCGGCCTCCGGCGAATTGAAAGTCACTACCTCGAGTGGAAAGCTACGTGTGCCGCAGGTGCAAGGAGCCAGACGCAACAAGCGTTTGAGTGCATTCAAGATGGCTTCTTCGTCATCGACGATCATGATTCGGTTCATGCTGCCTCCTGGCGAATATAGACCGTGAGATTCTGCTTTTCGGATTGTTCGAGCTTGACGAGTTGGCCGATGATATCCGCCGTCAGGCTGCTGCCTTTGGCCAGCAGCAAGTAGCCGTCCCGATGCGGCAGATCGCGCGACAGGACCATGCCGGGTTTGAGGTGCATGGTGCGTAAAGGCAATTCGACCGGCGCACTTTTCTGGGTTTCGGCAATCATCTTGACGAAGGCATCGACCGCCGTCGGGTCATAGCGCTTGCCACGGTTGTCGATCAGGAAAGCGATCGCCTCTTCCTGGCGCAAGGGGCGTTGCACCAGCGTGCCGATCTGCAAGGCGTCGTAATCGTTGGCGATGGCAAGGATTCGGCTGCCCATGGGGATCGCCATACCGGCGAGGCGATCCGGAAAGCCATTGCCGTCGAAGCACTCGTGATGGTGGCGGACAATGATCGCGGCTTCCTTGAATTTCTCGATACCCAGCAGGATGTTCTGGCCGATCTGCGGATGCTTGATGACCAGTGCGCGTTGGTCTTGCGTCAAGGTATTGAATGGTTTGGCCAGCAACTCGTCAGGCAGGCCAAGTTTGCCGATGTCGTGCAGCAGGCCGGAAAGCATGATGTTCTGAGTCTCGGCCTCGCTCAAGCCCAGGCGTTGCGCGAGATTGCGAGCCATATCGGCGACCCGCCGGCCGTGCCCGGCGAGGCGGCTGCCACCGGGGCCACTGCGTAACTCGATTACGCCGGCAAAGACCTGGACGCTGGTCAGGAATGATTTTTTCAATTCGCCATGCGCCTGCTCGACAAAGCTCAAGGCTTGGCGCAATTCGGCGGTTCGTTCGGCTACCTTTTGTTCCAGACTGCTGTTCAGGGTTTTGAGTTCTTCGTTTTGGGCCTGGGTCAGCGCGGTCAGGCGGCGATTTTCCGATTCCAGGCGTTGCCGCTCTAGCGCGTCGGCAACGATCTTGACGATTTCTTCATCGTCCCACGGCTTGGCGATATAACGATAAATCTCCCCCTCGTTGATCGCGGCGACCGTCGAGCTGACGTCGGCGTAGCCGGTAAGCAGTATCCTGACCGTGTTCGGCCAGCGCTGGCAGGCTTGCTTGAGGAAGGTGGCGCCATCCATTTCGGGCATGCGCATGTCCGAAATGATCAGGTCGACCGCTTCCTGTTCAAGCAGGGCCAGACCGGCGGCACCGCCCTCTGCGACCAGGATGCGATAACCATGTGGGCGGAAGAGGCGACGCAAGGCGGAAAGAATGCTGGGTTCGTCATCGACGAAAAGCAGGGTGGCGGGAGCGAGCGTTTCGCTCATGATGAGGTCTCCGAAGCATTGGCGACAGTTGCGCCGGGTTCAGGATTGATCGGGATCAGGATGCGGAAGGTGGTACCGACGCCCGGCGTGCTCTCGACATCGATGCGGCCATGGTGCTTGTCGATGATGCCGTAGGCCAGCGATAGCCCGAGTCCGGTGCCTTTTCCGACGGGTTTGGTGGTGAAAAAGGGTTCGAAGATCCGATTCAAGTGCTCGGGGGCAATGCCCTTGCCGGTATCGCTGATTTCGATCCGCACCTTGTCGTCGCCTTCGCGTGCCGTTCTGAGGGTAATCGTCCCCTGTTCCTCGATGGCATGACCGGCATTGACCATCAGGTTCATGAAAACCTGGTTGAGTTGCGAGATCAGACAATAAACCTTGGGCAGCTCGCCATACTCCTTGACGATCTTGCACTTGTACTTGAGTTCGTTCCAGACGATGTTGAGCGTTGAGTCGAGTCCCTGGTGCAGGTCGGCCCATTGCCATTCCTGCTCGCTGACATGGGAGAAGTTCTTCAAATCCTGAACGATCTTGCGGACTCGCGACAAGCCATCCTTCGACTCACTGAGCAATTGCGCGATGTCCTGGCGGACAAAATCGAAATCATGTTCCTCCTTCAGGCGCGCGATACTGGCCTGCCGATCCGGGTCGGCACCCGGTGCGGCGAGCATCCTGTCCTGCGCATCGAGGATATTCATGACGTCAATCAAGTAACTTTCCAACGTGCCGAGATTGGAGTGGACGAAGCCGATCGGGTTGTTCAATTCGTGCGCGACGCCGGCTGCAAGTTGGCCGATCGAAGCCATTTTTTCCGATTGCAGCAACTGATTGTGCGCTTCCTCCAGGCGTTTGTTGAGCTGTCGCTGGGCCGCCAGGTTTTCCGTCAGTTCGCTGGCTTGCTGCTTGCGCTCGCTGATGTCGGTCAGAACGCTGTCGTAAAAGCAGGGGCGCCCATCTTCATCGCGCCTCACCGTGCTGCGGTCGAGCACCCAGATCTGTTTTTGCTCGGCGGTCAGCAGTCGGTATTCCAGTACGTAGGCGTTGGATTCGCGGTCGGCCAGGCGGGCGATTTCATCGCTGACCTGGGCAAGGTCTTCGGGGTGGACCAAGTCGCGGAAAGCCGGCTTGCCGGCCAGGAGCTGTTCGGCACGGTAGCCCCAGCGGGTGATGTTCTCGGAGACAAAGATGGCCGAACGCATGTCGTCGGCACGCCAGCGGAAACAGACCACCGGGCTCGCATTCACCACCTGGGTGGCGATGCGCAAGGCATTTTCCGCCCGCTTGTGGCTGACGATGCGCCAGACCTCGTTGCTGATCAGCTGGATGGATTCGATATCGCTGTCGGTGTAGGGCGCCTTCTTGTTGCCGGCCCCGGTCACCATTCGTACATGACCATCCTCGAGGACCGGCACGTTGATCAAGCGGGTCAGCGCCGAATGTCCTTCCGGCATGCCGTGCTTGTTGGGGGCATTGGCGTAGTCGTTGACGACCACCGGACGTTGCAGGCGTGCCGCGTCGGCCCATATGCCGGCCTGGCTGATCGGGTAATGGCTGTTGTATTGCGCCGTGCAGTAGTTTTCACGGGTGTTGTGCGACCAGGCAGCCAGTTCGATGCTGTTTTCGTCCATGTTGACGAAGTGCATGAAGGAAATTTTGCTATCGGTCATCTGCTCGATCAGGTCGAGAGCGTGCTGCATGAAATCGCGTTCTTCGAGATGGTCGCTCAGGCGCGGCAGTTCCAGCATGGCTGATGAGCGGCGGGCTTGCAACTTGAGCATGGCGGCGATCTCGCGGCTGCCCGTGATATCGCTGGCCACGCCATCCCAGATGATTTCACCGGAGACCAGTCGACGCGGCCGCGAGCGAACCAGCACCCAACCCCATTCGCCGTTGGCGAAGCGGGCGCGCAATTCCATCGAGAAATCGCTCAGGGTCCGCATGCTTTCCCGTTCCGCCGCATACAACTCGCCAAGTTGCGACGGGTCGATGAACTCGTTGAGCAGGCCGGGGTCGGCAAGGACTGCATCCGGCGATATGCCGTGGATACGTTGCACACCCGAGCTGATGTAGAGGAAACGGATTTCACCGTTGTTTTGTTTGATGCACTGATACACGTAGCTGTCAGGCAGGTTGTTGCCCAGTTGCCGCAAACGTTCTTCGCTGTCGCGCAGGGCTTTTTCCGCCTGCTGCCGCGACGTCACGTCTTCGATGATGACCAGGAAGTAGTCCACCGTGCCGTTGGGTTTGCGTACAGCCTGGGCGGAAATGAACGTGTCGATGAGTTGCCCATCCTTCCGGATATAGCGCTTGTGCTGCTCGTAACCGTTGGCATCGCCGCGCATGACCCGCTCGAAATCGAGATTGCTTTGCGCCAGATCTTCCGGATGGGTCAGTTCGCTCCAGCTTAGTTTGAGCAGCTCCTCGGCCGAATAACCGAGCATTTTGCACAGTGCCGGATTGACCTGGTGCCAACGCTTTTCCGGCGTCGAAATCGCCATGCCGACCATGGCACGCTCGAAATAAATGCGGAAGCGGACTTCGACTTCCTTTTCGCGCATTCGGATACGGGTCAGAAAAAGGGCGATCAAGGCTGCCAGGGCAAGCATCACGAAGATGGCCGCAATTTGCTGGCGGGCCAGGTTGGGCATCATCTCGGCCAGGCGCCCCGGCGGTAGATGGGTAATCACTTTCCACTGATAGTCGGGGGCATTCTGGGTCATGTCCGCGATTTGCAGAGGATAGACTGTGGCAATGGTCCATAGGCCGTTGCTGTCGGTGAATTGGCCTTGCCCGGTCGTGCTCAGGCGCTTCCAGCTATCCGGAAAGCGTACGGCCAGGCTGTTTTCCGGATGGTCGAGGAGAAAGCCCCATTCATCGGCCTTGTTCGGCGCCATCAGGAAGAATCCGTCGCGATTGACGACGTAAAGATGGTCTTTGACCGGCTCGGCGACCTCGGCAACGACATCGAGCAGTTCGGCGCTGAGGTAATTGAGGATCAACAGGCCCCGTTTTTTGCCCTTGCGGTCTGAGAGCGGCGTTGCAATACGCAAGGTAGGTTTGTGCGGCACTTCGATCTGGCCACCTTCGATATTCAGATCGAGCGGTGATACATAGATGCCACCGGCTGGCAGGGCCATACCTTCAGTGAAGAAATAGCGCTCGGCCTTGTTCTGCAGTTCGCCGTGCAGGCGCTTCTGAGGTCGACCATGGCGGCGGTCGATACGAATCAACTCATTGCCCTGGATATCGAACCAGCGAATTTTGTCGTAGCTCGGTTTGGCTAGCGAAAATCCGACAAAGTCGTCCTCGACCTCCTGGCGTTCCTTGGCAGCACTGGTTTCGATGTAATTTTTCAAGGAACTGTCGGTGGCCAGTGCACGAAGGTCGCTGATCAGCATCTGGACCCGGCGGTCCAGTACGCCGGCCCCCAGTTTGACGTTGAGCATTTCCACCGACTCGATGCGGCTACGTTCAGCAAAGCGCTGACTGTCGACGTAAAAGTAGGTAATGAGCAGAATGGCGCCCGCCATCGGCAGGAACCAGCGGAAGAAGTCGATCAGTGGCCGCTTCATGATGTACCTCGCATCGTCGCCATGTTGGCGCTGTGCTTGGCCATCCGGAAGGCCTCCCGGATGTGCTCGCGCAACTGGTCGTCATCCCAGGGTTTGCTGAGGAATTTGTAGATGTCCCCTCGGTTGATGGCGGCGGTCACTGGCTCGAGTTCGTTGTAGCCGGTCAGGACCAGCCGAATGGTGTCGGGATAGCGTTGCCGGACTTGCATCAGGAACTCGGTTCCACTCATTTCCTGCATGCGTTGGTCCGAGATGATCACCTGGATGGGTTCCCGGGCGAGAATCTGGAAGGCTTCGCCTGGCCCTGTCGCCGTGACGGTCGCATAGCCTTCGCGACGCAGCAGGCGAGAGAGGGAACTGAGTACGTTGGGTTCGTCATCGACCAGCAGCAGTTTCTGGGCACCGTTGCAACTGCTTTCCTGTTGCGGCAGGTGCTTGTTGCGCAGTAGCAGCGGACCGAACTCTTCGGCGGGTAGCGGTCGGCTGAACAGAAATCCTTGCATCGCATCGCAGCGACGACCACGCAGAAAGGCAGCTTGCGCTTCGGTTTCGACGCCCTCGGCCAGGACAGCCAGGTTCAGGCTGCGCGCCATGACGATGGCAGCGGTTGCCATCCCCGCATTGATCGGATTCTCGATGATGTCTTCGACGAAATGCTGGTCGATCTTGATCTTGTCGAAGGGAAAACGAGACAGGTAGGCGAGGGAAGAATAGCCCGTGCCGAAGTCGTCCAGGGCGAGCTTGACGCCAAGCGATTTGATCCGCCGGCAGATCACCATGGCTTCATCGACATCGCTGATGACGGTCGATTCGGTTATTTCCAGCTCAAGCGCACCGGCGGGCAGGCGACTGTCGGCCAACGCCTCGCTGAGGGTGTTGAACAGGTTGATGTGATAGAACTGGCGGCTCGACAGATTGACCGCCACGCGTAGCGTCTGCAAGCCGAGGTCGAGCCATTCGCGGGTTTGCCGGCAGGCGGTACGCAGCACCCATTCGCCGATTGGGATCAACAATCCGGTGTCTTCGGCAATCGGAATGAATTCGTTTGGTGAAATGTGGCCGAAATCCGGATTGTGCCAGCGTAGCAGCGCTTCCATGCCAATCATCCGGCCACTGTCCAGACTGATCTGCGGCTGGTAATGCACGCTCAGTTCGTTCCGCTCCAGGGCCTTGGCCAGCCGCGTCTCCAGGGCAAGCCGGCGGACGGCATCGGCATCCATCTGCGGTGAGAAAAAGCGGAAGGTATTGCTGCCGGCTTGCTTGGCCCGCAACAGCGCGGCACTGGCGCATTCGATCAAGACGTCGCCACTATCTCCGTTCTCCGGAGCAATGCCGATGCCGATGCTGGCCGTGACCGTAACCGCATGTCCGTTGATCTCGATCGGCTTGCCGATTTCCGCCAGCAGGCGTTGCGCCAGGGCCGACGCACTCCGCTGCTGAACCAGATTGGCCATCACAAAGCCGAATTCATTGCCACCGCGTCGCCCGATCGTGTCGCCGGCACGAGCCTGCAGGGTCAGGCGGCGGCCGATTTCGATCAGGATTTCATCCCCGACGGCCGGACCCAGTTCGTCATTGACTCGGTGGAAGTCATCGAGATCGAGCAGGAGCAGGGCAGTACCGCGCTCGTAGCGGCGGGCGCTGATCAGGGATTGTTCGAGCCGGTCCGCGAAAAGGTTGAGATTCGGCAGCGCGGTCAGCGTGTCGTGCGAAGAGAGGTACTGGATGCGCTCGGCCGCCGCCTTGCGTGCCGACAGTTCGCTATAGACCCCGACATAATGTGTAATTTCCCCGGAAGGGTTGCGTACGACCGAAATGCTCAGCCATTCGGTGAGCAGCGAACCGTCACTGCGCCGGTTGGTGATCTCTCCCTGCCAATTGTCGTGCTGCTGCAAGGTGCTCCAGATTCCCTGATAGAACGCCGCGCCATGAACGCCCGATTTGAGCAAGGCAGGGGTCTTGCCGAGCAGTGCTTGCCGGGAATAACCGGAGAGGTGGCAAAAGGCCTCATTGACCAGCAGGATGTGTTGTGCGGCATCGGTGATACACAGGCCGTCGTTGATGCCGGTAAACACCACTTCGGCGAGCAGTCGCTGCGATTCACTGGCTTTGCGCAGCCCGATGTCGAGCATAGTACCGATGGTGCGTGCCGGCGAGCCGTCCGGCGTCCGTTCGATGACGCGGCTGCGTGCCTCCACCCACAGCCAGGTCCCGTCGTGCTTGCGGATACGGAATTCGCCTATCTTGACCTCGGTGGGCGAATTGACGGAAGTAGCATATTCGGCCGCGAACTGTGGATGGTCTTCCGGATGGATCAGAGCCTGTGCTGCCTCGATGCTGGCCGGACCTTCCGGGTAGCCGAGCATCTGGCAAAGTCCATCTTCCCATCGATTGCGCCCACTGATGTGGTCGTGCTCCCAGATGCCGAAGCCGGCGGATTCGAGCGCCAGCTTGAGCCGGGTGTTGAGCAGGGCGTTTTCGCCGATACGGCGTGCCACTTCCTGTTCCAGCCAAGCTTTTTGACCGGCGAGCAGTTGTTGGGCACGGTGTAGGTCAAGCTGCGCCTTGGCGCGGGCAACCAGCACCGTTCGGTTGATTGGCTTGGTAATGTAGTCGGCAGCCCCTTCGGCGATACCGCGTCCTTCATCGCCCTGGTCGTCGAGTGCGGTGACGAAAATGACCGGAATGTCACGCGTCTCGCCGTGTTGCCGTAGCTCGGCTAGAACGGCGTGGCCGTCCATGTCCGGCATCATGACATCGAGCAGGATCAAGTCGGGATGGGGTGTTTGCCGAGCGAAGTCGATAGCTTGCCGGCCGTTGGTAGCCGAGCGGACCTCGGCACCTTCCTTGCGGAGGATGGCTGACAGCAAGGCCAGGTTGGCCGGCATGTCGTCGACGATCAGCAGTAACGGCTTCTGGCCGTCCGGACCGCACAGCCGATTGGCCGGTTCGGTTTGCGGCGTTGTTGTTTCAGCTGTATTCACGCTGCATCTCCCTGTCTCCCGCGCTCAGTGTCGCGCTAGTGCCCCAGGGTGTCCAGCCGTACTGCGGACCGGTTCGCGTCGAGGGTTCGCTACTGAAGCATTAACGTGCTTTCAATTTTACACAAATTGTTATTTTTGACAAACATGTGAATTATTGCTTGCCGTGTGCGGCAAGCCACGCCTCGTAGCCGCCTTGCAGGGGCCGGACTGAGAGGTAGCCGGCCTTGAGCAGCTGACGGGCGGCCTGGACCGCACCCGCATCTTCGGGACAGGCGCAAAGGGTGACCACCGGGAGGGTTTTTGGCCAGTCGCTGACGGCTTCCAGCAAACGGTCGTGTTCGGCGACCGTGGCACCCGGAATCGGACCGGCTTCGGCAATCATCGTGGCGCCCCGCAGATCGAGCAGACGCAGCGGTTGCTCGCCACCGAGCGCGTTCAGCAGTTCGTCCGGCGTGATGTGGGGGACGGCGCAGAGTTTCCGGAAACGGTACTTCTGCCACAGTTTCCAGCCTAGCCAGAGGGCGGCGATGCCGAGCAGAACAAAGAGCGCGGTGCCGGCCCGTTCGTTCAAGGCCGCGATGGCCGTCTGGACTTCGTCGCGCAGGATCCAGCCGGCGCCGAGTGCCAGGCCAGCCCACAAGCCGGCGCCGGCACTGGCGGCGAGCAGGAAACCGCTCAGCCCCATGCGCAAGGCACCGGCGATTGGCGGGGCGACGGTCGAGAAGCCGGGGATGAACTTGGCGATGACCAGCGAGCCGACGCCCCAGCGGATGAAGCGCGCCTCGGTCTGGCTGACACATGAACCCGGATTGATTGACAGTTTGCACAGGCCGGCCAGGACCCGGTAGCCGAAGGCGCGCCCGGCCATGTACCAGATCCAGTCGGCGATCACAGAAGCCAGGATGGCGGCGGCCAGTAACTGGCCGAACTGCCCCTGACTCAGCGCCAGGCTGCCAGCCAGCAGCAGGGTCGGCACGGCCGGAACCGGCAGGCCGATCTGCTGCAGTAGCACGTTCAGAAAGACGACCCAGACCGCGTCGCGTTGCAAGGTCTGGCTGATCGCGGCGATATCCATGTCCGGGGCGTCCTCGTGGTTCGGTTTAGTTCTTCAGCTTGCGGGTCCAGGCGGCAAGGGCTCGCATCTGGTCGCCGATCAGCTGGATCAGCTTGGCATCGCCCAGGTTGCCGTCGGCATCGAAGGCACCGGCGAAAGCATTGGCAAAGACTTCCGGCTTGTTGAGCGGATGCAGGTCGAGAAAGACGCAGGTCTGGCGCAGATGGTACTGGGCACGCGAAGTCCCCATGCCGCCGCCGGCACCGAGAATGGCCGCCGCCTTGCCGGCGAGCAGGGCGTTGTTCGGTTCGCGCGAGGCCCAGTCGAGGATGTTCTTCAGGGCCGGGGCCATCGAATAGTTGTATTCCGGGCAGGCCAGTACCAGGGCATCGGCGCCGGCCATCTGGGCCAGGACCCGGCTGACGCTGGCCGGCTTCTCGCTCAGGTCGGCGTTGTAGAAGGGAATGTCGGAAAGGTCGGCGATATCCATGCTGACGCCTTCCGGCAGTTCGGCCAAGGCGGCGCGCAGCAGGCCGCTATTGCAGGATTGCCGGCGCAGGCTGCCGGAGATGCCCAGAAACTTGAGTGTGCTCACATCGATCTCCTTGATGGTTGGCGGATAACCGCCGGTGGAATCGGAAATCGGGCAATGCCCGACCTCCAGTGGAACAACCTGTTCCGGCTAAGTTCCCCGCATCCGGCTCAGCGCCAGGTTGGCTGCCGCCGTGCGGGTTTCGACGCCGAGTTTTTCAAAGACATGTTCGAGGTGTTTGTTCACCGTGCGCGGACTGTTGCCGAGAATCTCGCCGATATCGTTGCTGGTCTTGCCCTGAACCACCCAGTAGAGCACCTCGGCTTCGCGCTGGGTCAGCCGGAAGGCGGCAATCAGCGACTCGATGGCCGAGGCGTCGTTCTCCTCGCGCAGCACGACCAGCCATTCGTCGTCGCCGGTCTGGTCGTGGAAGGAGGCAAGCAGGCGGCGGCTGCCGGCGGCCAGCAGCAGGGCGGCGGGATCGCGCCCTTCGCGGCGGGCGCGGTGGGCATCGGCGATCCACTTGAGCAGGGTATCCGGCGCCTGGTCGTCGACCGCTTCGAAATATTCGCCGAGCAGCTTCCTGGCCAGTGGCGTTTGCCAGACCAGCTTGCCGTCGGCGGCGCGGACGGCGACCGTGGCCTGGCCGAAAGCGTCGAGGGCGGTGCGCGCCTGCTTCATCTGGCGCGCGTTCTGCATGTGGGCGGCAATGCGGGCCAGGACTTCGGGCGGGCGGATCGGCTTGGTGACGTAATCGGCGCCGCCGGCGGCAAAGGCAGCGACGACGTGCTCGGTCTCGGTCAGCCCGGTCATGAAGACGATGGGGATGTGCTGGGTGGCGAAGTCGGCCTTGAGCCGGCGGGCGACTTCGAAACCGTCCATGCCGGGCATCATGGCGTCGAGCAGGATGACGTCGGGCAGGCTTTGCCGGGCGCGTTGCAGGGCAGACTCACCGTTGGTGGCAACCAGTACGGTGTAGCCGGTATCGTCCAGCGCGTCGTGCAGCAGCGAGAGATTTTCCGGCACGTCGTCGACGATGAGGACGATGTCGGAGATGGTGCGGTCTACGGGATTAACGGGCGGTGGCATCGCGCATTTTCCTGAGAATTTCCTTCATGGCATCAAACTGGAATTGTCGCGCCAGATCGCGCAGGACGCGGACAAATTCTCCATGTTTCGGGTCGAGACGTTCGATCTCGGCCAGCTTGTTGAGCATGCCGCGCAGGTAGCCGAGGCCGATCACCTCGTCGAGCGCAGCCAGGTGCAGTTCGTCGGGGGCAATCAGCGGCGGCGGTTCGGCCGGTGCGGCGGGCGGCGGCGGGGTGTCGGCCGTGACCCATTCCAGTTCGAGCTTGCGCCCCAGCCAGTCGAGCAATTCGTGCACGCGCAGCGGTTTGACGATGAAGTCGGCAGCCGCGACGCCGACGTCGTTGTCCAGGCCCTTGTCGAAGGCGTTGGCCGAGAGGATGGCGATATGGGCCTTGGTCAGTTGTTGCTGGCGGATGCGGCGGATGGTTTCCCAGCCGTCGATGCCAGGCATGCCGAGGTCCATGAAGACCAGGTGCGGCGAAAAGCGCGGGATGGCCTGCAGGGCTTCATAGCCGCTGGCAGCCTGCTCGACGATGAAGCCGAGCGGCTCAAGCACGCTCTGCAGCATGTCGCGGTCGACCTTTTCATTATCGACCACCAGGATGCGCTGGCGAACGCCGACGTAGCCGATGCGGTTGAGGCGGGGCAGTTCGCGCGCCGCCTGGGCGGAATGAACCTGGGGCAGGAAGAGGCGGATGCGGAACAGCGTGCCTTCGCCAGGCGTGCTGGAAACCTGCATCTCGCCGCCCATCAGGTCGGTCAGCATGCGGGCGATGGTCAGGCCGACGCCGCTGCCGCCTGCCTGCACCGTACTGCCGCGGACGAAGGGCTCGAAGATGCGTTGCATGTCCTCGGGCGGAATGCCCGGCCCGCTGTCTTTAATCTCGAAGATCGCCATTTCACGCCGGCATTCGACCTTGAAGTGGACGCCGCCGCGAACGGTGAATTTGACGGCATTGCCCAGCACGTTGATCAGGATCTGGCGCAGTCGCTTTTCGTCGACCCGGACCACGGCGGGCAGTTCGCCAGCCGGCTGGTAGTCGAAAGACAGCCCCTTGTTGCGCGCCTGCAGTTCGAACATGCCGACGATCTGCTGCATGAAGTCAGGGAAGTCGAGCGCCTTGACTTCCAGGGTCAGCTTGCCGCCCTCGATGCGGGCGATGTCCAGCGTGCCCTCGATGACCGACAACAGGTGGTCGCCCGACTTGCGGATGACGCTGACCGCCTGCTTGCGATTGGGTGGAATGCTTTCGTCGGCGTCGAGAATCTGGGCATAGCCGAGGATGCTGTTGAGCGGCGTGCGCAATTCGTGGCTGATCGCCGTGATGTAGCGGCTCTTCGCCTGGTTGGCCTGTTCGGCGATCTGCTTGGCCTTCTGCAGCGCCTCGTCGGTGCGCTGGTGCGATTCGATCTCCTGCATCAGCAACTGCGTCTGGCGATTGGATTCTTCCTGCGCCACCTGCCGGCTTTGCTGGGTCAGCACCATCCACCAGGCGGCGACGCCGGAGAGCATCAGCAAGGCGGCAAAGGCCTTGATGAAGCTGTCCTGCAGGGCGGCGACGAGTAAGGTTTGCTCGGCCCCGATGGCGAGCATCTCATGGGTGTAGAGAATGCCGAGGACCAGGGCGAGGACCGGCACGATGCCGGTCATCAACATCAGGTAATGGCCGAGGCCGGTCTCCAGGTAGGGTAGCGCCGCAGCTGGCAGCAGGCGGCGCAGCACGCCGTTCCATTGCGCGGTGAGGTTGGCCTGCGGCTTGCACAGGTCGTGGCAGCGGGCATCGAGCGAGCAGCACAGCGAGCAGATGGCGCCCTGGTAGGCCGGGCAATGGGCCATGTCTTCCTGCTCGTAGCGGCGTTCGCAGATGACGCAGGTATTGGCGGCGACAGCCGACTCGGCGGCTGGCCGGGCCAGGTAGTAACGGCCGCCGGTGACCCAGGCGATCAGCGGCGAGATGAGCAGCGCGCTGAACAGCGCGACGAAGGAGGCATAGGGTTGAAGCTCTTCGCCGAACAGCCCGACGAAGGCGGCGATCGAGAGCAGCGAGGCGATACCCATGGCGCCGACGCCGACCGGGTTGATGTCGTAGAGGTTGCTGCGCTTGAATTCGATGCCTTTGGGGGACAGGCCGAGCGGTTTGTTGATTACCAGATCGGCGACTACGGCCGCCATCCAGGAAATGGCAATGTTGGAATACAGGCCGAGCACCTGGCCGAGCGCCTTGAAGACATCGAGTTCCATCAGCAGCAGCGCGATCAGGGTGTTGAAAACGACCCAGACAACGCGCCCCGGATGGCTGTGGGTCAGCCGGGCGAAGAAGTTCGACCAGGCCAGCGAGCCGGCATAGGCATTGGTGACGTTGATCTTGAGCTGGGAGACGATGACGAACAGGGCCGTCGCGCCGATCGCCAGGGTGGTGTTGTCGAACACGTGCGAGAAGCCGATCAGGTACATCTGATTGGGGTCGACCGCCTTGTCGGCGGGCACGGCGTTACGCAGGGCGAGCCAGGCGAGCAGGGTGCCGCCCAGCATCTTGAGGATGCCGGGCACAACCCAGCCCGGGCCGCCGACGATGACGCCGAACCACCAGCGACGGGTGTTCTGCGCCGTACGTTCGGGCATGAAGCGCAGGTAATCGACCTGTTCGCCCATCTGGGTGACCATGGCGATGCCGACGGTCAGCGCCGCACCGAACAATTGCGGGTTGAAGCGGCCGCCCTGGCCGCTTTCGCCGGCGTAGTGCAGCAATCCGCCCAGGGCTTGCGGTTCCTCTATGAACAGGAAGGCATAGGGCAGGATCAGCAGGCCGATCCACAGCGGTTGCGTCCAGGCCTGCAGCTTGCTGATGGCGGTGACGCCGTGGGTGACCAGCGGAATGACCACCAGGGCGCAGATCAGGTAGCCCCAGGCGGGCGGGATCTTGAAGGCGAGTTCCAGCGCGTAGGCCATGATCGCCGCCTCCAGCGCGAAAAAGATGAAGGTGAAGCTGGCGTAGATCAGCGAGGTGATGGTTGAGCCGATGTAGCCGAAGCCGGCACCGCGGGTCAGCAGGTCCATGTCCAGGCCGTGGCGGGCCGCGGTGTGACTGATCGGCAGCCCGATCAGGAAAATGATCAGGCCGGTGGCGAGAATCGCCCAGAAAGCGTTGATGAAGCCGGCATTGACCAGCATGGTGGCGCCGACCGCCTCCAGCACCAGGAAGGAAGCGGCGCCGAAGGCCGTGTTGGCGACACGCATTTCCGACCATTTGCGGAAGCTGCGCGGCGTGAAGCGCAGGGCGAAATCCTCCAGCGTTTCGTTGGCGACCCAGGTGTTGTAGTCGCGGCGGATCTTGATGACCCGCTGGGCGGCATTGGGGAGGTTGGTCGGCATCGCGGGTCGGCTGGCGGCAAGGGCATTCGGGTTGGTTCGAGACATTCTAACCGGCATCGGGGGCCGTATTGCCTGTCGCAAAGCCGACATGCGACGCCGGTCCTGACGCTGGACAGTCCATGGGACAAGGCTTTACGGGCGTTCAGGTGCTGGCATCCCTTTTGCGTTTGCAGGAAAAACACACCCAGGATGTCACCATGACCCCAGAGAAACCTGCATTCCAGCGCATTTCC
Source organism: Rhodocyclales bacterium GT-UBC (assembly GCA_003583745.1). Lineage (GTDB taxonomy): Bacteria > Pseudomonadota > Gammaproteobacteria > Burkholderiales > Rhodocyclaceae > Azonexus. The sequence goes on from QXPY01000001.1 coordinate 282,133, forward strand.
CCCGGCCAGGCGGCGGCAATGATTCGTTCCGCCGAACCGCCCAGTGTTTTCGATGTGCGCGACCTGCCCAGCTACCAGCAGGGGCATGTCGATATCGCCGCCCACCTGACCGAGCAGCGTGTACTGCTCTGGCTTAACCGGCTGCCTAAGGACAAGCCGGTGCTGATTTATTGCTACAAGGGCAATGCCAGCCAGACCTATGCCCAGATGTTCATCGATTTCCGCTTTAACGAGGTCTACAGCGTCGATGGCGGCTATGCGCCGCTGGCTGAGGCCTTGGCCGGCGAGCTTCAGGCGGGCTGAACGGCGATGATGAAGTTCTACATGACGCCCGGTTCGTGTTCGACCGGCATTCACATCCTGCTTGAGGAGATTGGCCTGGTTTTCGAAGCCTACGTGGTCAACCTGCTCGCCGGCGACCAGTTCAAGGACGATTACCTGGCGATCAACCCAAAGGGAACGATTCCGGCGCTGGTACGGGATGACGGCAGTGCCTTGTGCGAATTCCAGGCCATTGCCTGGTGGCTGGCCCGGGCCTACCCCAAGCGCAAACTGTTGCCGGAGAGCGCCGAGGGCGAAGCGCGGGTGCTCGAAATGCTCGGCTACGTGGTGCATACGCTGCATGGCCAGGGCTTTGCCCGGATTTTCACCACCCCGAAATTCACCCCGAGCGAGACCGACTATCCGGCGGTCCAGGCCCGTGGGCGGGAAATCATCGCTCAGGCCTTTGCCGTGGTCGATGCCCAGCTGGCCGGACGGGACTACGTTGTCGAGCAGTTCAGCATTGCCGATGCGGCCCTGTTCTACGTCGAGTTCTGGGCGATCCGCAGCGATATCCCCTTGCCGGTCAATTGCCTGGCGCATTACCGCCGGATGCTGACCCGGCCTGCCGTGCGCCAGGTGTTGCAGGAAGAGGGCTACGCCTCGGCCTTGCGCTGACCATCAAAAGGAGCGAAATGATGACTGAAGCGAAATCGGCGAGCGAACTGCGTGTTGCGGTGGCAACCAAGGACGGGCAGCAGATCGATCTGCATTTCGGCCATGCCGACGACTTTGCAATCTATCTGCTCGGGCCGGAAGGGGTGCGCTTTTCGGAAAATCGCCAGGTCGAACACTATTGCCAGGGGGGCTTTGGCGACGAGGACAAGCGGGAGGTCATCCTGCGTGCCCTGGCCGACTGTCAGGCGCTGTTCGTGGCGCGCATCGGCAATGGTCCGAAAGACCGGTTGGCCAGTGTCGGCATCCTGTCGGTGGATGATTATCCGCACGGCGCCATCGAAGCCTCGCTGCTCGACTGGTACGGGAAACGTCCAGCCGCTTAGGGTTTCGTTTTCGCCTTTTGGCCGGTGCGCTGCTTGATCTCGCCGTTACAGCTCTCGGCAACGCGGGCGTATTCCTCCGGCGTGTCGATCTGTGCCTGGGCTTCATTGACCCGTTCGATGGCGCGGGTGATGTAGGGCGTCCAGCGCTCGTCGAGTTCCTGTTGCACCCGGCTGGAGGTCTGGCCGACCGGGCCGCGCCACGGGCCGCCGGTCACGAAGCGCTTGCTGAGCAAGTCCAGCACCTCCTTTTCCAGGCTGGCCAGATGGGTTTGGTAGGCTTTCACGTGGCGTTGTTCGTGCTGGTAGATCTCGTTATAGGCACAGGTGCCGGGGGGAAACTCGCGGGCGACATAAACCGTCATCGGGCTAAAACCGTAAGTCAGCGTGATCTGCGGACTGGCGCATTCCCATTCTCCCTTGCGGTCGATATAGCTGGGAATGCTGGTGGCAAAGGCGACCACGGCATTGCCCCGGGTCAGGCCGAGGATCAGGTTTCCGGGGCGGACGATGCTCTGCCCGATATTGGTCAGGCTGCCATAGCTGTAGCTCGTGTTGAGCTTGACGGCTTCATCGATGCGTTTCGCCTTGACCGAGGGCGGCGGCAATTCGTCGCAGGGGTCGGCCAGTGCCTGGCCGGCAAAGAGAAGGCAGAGCAGGGAAAGAAAAACAAGGCGCATGGGGCGGATATGGGTCGAGGGCGGCTCTGGCCTGTGGCGATGCCTGAATTCTCCTCGATTTCGGATGGTGCAATGCAACAAATCGAGCGGCAAAAAAAAGCCCGCGCTGTGGCGGGCTAATTCCAATCCTTGGAGGAGGAAGTGGAGGAGACGGTTCCAATATACGAAGAAAATTGGTGCGTTGCAACATTTTTTTGAAAGAATTTTTCAAGGTGTCGTTTCGAGCGTTGTGAAAGTCTTGAAAGGCAGGTGGGAGGCAGCTTCTGCCGCATAGGCCTGGACCGCCGGACGATTCCTTTCGAGAAAGTCGCCGATCAGTTGCCGCATGCGGCGGTCTTCGATCCAGTGGCAGGAGCGCACGATGGTTGGAATGAAGCCGCGTGCCACCTTGTGTTCGCCGCCGGCGCCGGGTTCGAAGGTAGTCAGACCCTGATCCAGGCAATAGGCAATGCCCTGGTAGAAGCACAGTTCGAAATGCAGGCTGTTGAATGTGCCGCTGCAGCCCCAGTAACGACCGTAAAGCGTGTTCTGGCTGCGAAAGCAGATCGAGATGGCCACCAGGATGCCTTGCTGCCGGGCAATGAACAGGACCATGCGCCGGCCCAGCGTCGCGGCCAGTTCGGCAAAGCAGGCGGGTGAGATGGCGGCGTAGTTGCCGTACTTGTCGAAAGTGGCGGCATAGAGCTGATAGAGCGCCGGCCATTCGGCCGCATCGATTTCATCGCCATGCCGGGTTTCGAGTTGCAGGCCGTTTTCCGTTACGCGGCGTCGCTCGGCCTTGATCTTGCGCCGTTTTTCGGAAGGGAAGGCCGCCAGGTAGCCGGCAAAATCGCCATAACCGGCATCGCGCCACTGGAACTGCACGTCGTGGCTGACCAACAGTCCGCAGGACTGCAGCAGTTCGACCTCGTCTGGGGCAGGCAGGGCAACGTGCCAGGAGGAATAGCCCTGTTCGGCGACGGAGGCCTTGATCGCGTCGATCAGGGTGATCTTCATCGCGTTCGCACTCGGCCCATCGGCCACCAGCAGGCGCGGCCCGGCTGCCGGGGTGTGGGGCAGGCCGCTGAGCAGCTTCGGGTAATAGGTCTTGCCCAGCTTTTCGTAAGCCGCGGCCCACGACCAGTCGCGGACGAAGTCGCCATGCGAATGCTCGCGATGGTAGGTCGGGACCATTCCGATCGCATTCCCTGTGGCGTCAGTCGCCAGCCGATGTGCGGCACGCCAGCCACAGGCCGGGCCGGCTGCCTGATGCCGTTCGAGGATACGCAGGAAGTCGGCATTCAAAAAGGGGTGTTCGTCTGGCGCAAAGCGGATCCAGGCGTCGGACGGCAGCGATGCAGCCGAGTCCAGAATGTTGATATGGTCAGTTGTCTGCATCGTGTGCTGGGGTGAAGCGAAGGGATCGTCTCGATTCGACGCCCCGATCAAGCAGAATGTGCTTGATCATTCGAATCATGGCGTCAGCCGGACCCGATAGCCCGGCTGATGCTATTGGGACTTAAAGAATTTCGGTCAGCGCTTCGCGTTGATCGACTTCATCGATGAAGTGGCGGATTTCCGGACTCAAGGCATCGCGTGAAGAGACCACGCCGATCGGTTTGCCGGAAAAAGGATCGACCACGGGCAGGTGGCGGAAACCGCCTTCAAACATCAGGTGCAGGGCATGGGCAAAGGGTTTTTCCGGGCTGATGGTTTCGAGTTTTGCAGTCATGATTTGCCCGACCGGCGTGGTTTTGGCGTCCAGACCTTCGGCCACCAGTTTGAAGGCAATGTCGCGTTCGGTGCAAATACCGAGCAGCTTGCCGTCGTTTTCATCGACGACGAGGACGGCATCGGCATGGTAAGTCTGCATATGTACGGCGACCGAGAACACACTTTTCTCGGGAGTGGAGGTCAGGAAGTCACGATTCTGGATAACTTTGATCACGGCGCGATTCGGCATGTTTGTCTCCTTGGGTTGGTCATGAAAATGACCGCGGTTCGACTCGTGAAGATGACAACAAGTTTCACCAATCGTGATGGTTCCCGATGATGCCTTGGCATGTGAGAATGTGGATAAAGGAGAAAGCAGATGGCAACCCATGGTCTGGTCAGCAAGCTTCGTTCATTGGTAGGTTCGGATTCCGAACCCGTGTCTCTTACTGCGCGTGGATTGGAACAGCTACGCGTGCAACTGCGCGAATGTGCCGCCGGCCTGGGGGGCGAGGTTTCTGCCCGGACCCGTGCCGCCCGATTGGCCGAGTCGTATCTGGGTTTGAACGATGAGGGGCGTTATCGCTTTCTCAAATTGATCGCTTTGGAGTTCGGTCCCGACCCGGCCAAGGTCGAAGCGGCTCACGCTGCCTACCAGGCCGCGGTGGGCAGTTCGGAACAATGGAAGGCCGAGGCGGCCTTGCGGGCCGCGATGCGCTCCCGGCGCATCCGCATTCTGACCCAGTTCAATGCCATTCCGCAGGGCGTCAAGTTTCTGGTCGATTTGCGTGCCGACTTGCTGCGCTATCTCGAACGCGATCGCGAGTTGGCCGTGCTCGACCGGGAGCTGGAGTCGCGCCTCACGGCATGGTTCGATGTCGGCTTCCTGGAATTGCAGCGGATTACCTGGAACTCTCCGGCAGCCTTGTTGGAAAAGCTGATCGAGTACGAGGCGGTACATGAAATTCGTTCGTGGACCGATCTGAAAAATCGCCTGGATTCGGACCGCCGGCTCTATGCCTTTTTCCATCCCAGAATGCCGGCCGAGCCGCTGATTTTCGTCGAGGTGGCCTTGACCGATCATTTGGCCGACAACGTTCAGGCGCTGCTGGATGAGCATGCACCGGTATTCGATCATCGCAAGGCAGACACGGCGATTTTCTACTCGATTTCGAATACCCAGGTCGGCTTGCGGGGCGTCTCCTTTGGCAATTTCCTGCTCAAGCGGGTGATCGAGGATCTCAAGCGCGACTTTCCCAAGTTGGCCAATTTCGCCACCTTGTCGCCCTTGCCCGGCCTGGCCGCCTGGGTTCGCAAGAATCCTCAGGTACTGGTCGAAGCAGGTCTGGAGCCATCGTTGGAAACACTGTCCAGTTCGGCATGGGCCGACGACAAAAAAATGGCGCGTGCGCTGCGTGATCCGCTCAGCCGCCTGGCTGCGCGCTATCTGGCCAGTGCCAAACAAGGTGGCGGCGACAGCGGTCAGCCCTTCGATCCCGTATCGCGCTTTCACCTGGGCAACGGGGCGCGGGTGGAGCGCATCAATTACCTGGGCGATACGTCAGCCAAGGGCTTTCGTCAGTCATTCGGCCTGATGGTCAATTACCTTTACTCGCCGGATGATATCGAAACCAACCTTGAGGCATTCGCCGGCAAGGGCACGATCGCCATGTCGGCCACCGTACGGCGCCTGGCCCGTCCCCGATAAACCGTCGGCCGCCTTAGCGCGGCCAGCGGTCATGGCCGACGTATTCCTCCCAGCTCAGGAAGCCATCGCCGTTCTTGTCCCGTTCGTTGAATTTTTCGGCAAAGTAGGGCAGGTGCTCTTCCGCTTCCGAACGCGAGATTCTTCCATCCTTGTCGCTGTCGGCGGCATTGAACTTCTCCAGCGCCCGTTCCTTGGCCAGGCGGGCGACATCGCCGCGCCGTCCCTCCATATCCAGCTTCGGTACCATGGTTTGGCCGACTGCGATGCGGCTCGTCGCCAGCACAAGGACGAGCAGGCTGGCAGTACGGAAGCGAGCGGTCTTCATGCGACGCCCAGTTCGACGAAAAAGGGTTTGTATTGCATGTCTTCGTAAAGGATATGGTTTTTCCACCAGCGAGTCAGGTATTCGACGAGTTGGGATATTTCGATGATGCCGAGCGTTGCGCCGAAACTGGTTTCGGTGATGACTTCGCAAAACTGGGTGTGTTCGCCGCGATGTTTGTCCAGACGCGGGAAACCGTGTCGGGTCATGAGCATTTCTTCATGCTCGAAGTGATACATCGCGTATTGAACCAGTTCGCCGATTACGTCGCCGACCTGTTCCGAATGGCCGGGGTCGCCTGAGCACTCGGAGAGTCGGTTGATCAGCCAGGCGAGATGGCGGTGATGTTCGTCGAGGATGTTCACGCCGACGCTGTATTCGTCGTGCCAAACGATTTTGGGCATGGTTTTCGTTGGTGGGGCAATAAAAGAATGGGCATGCAAGCAGTTTGCACTTTCTAGAATACCCTTCTCTTCCATTGGAATGTTATTTCCCGCTTTCAAGAGCGTTGCGTGGAATGCGAGGGGTACCCATCGAGCGCAAGGCTGCTGCAGCACGGCCCAGGCTGGCACTGACATCCTGTTGGTTGGCGTTGATGCGGGCCAGTTTGCGGTGCAGGTCATGTACAGCGGTGACGTATTCCTTGAGCGGATTATTCGGCTCGTTTTTGTGGCTGAAGTGGCGATGCGGCATGGCGTGTTTCTCGTCCGGATGATGTTCCTTGATGCAGATCAGCAAAAGCCGGGCCAGGCGGCAAGGAAGTCAATAGGCGTGCAGCAGGCGGTTCAGCGGAACGAGCAAACCGATCAGTTGCTGGGCGCTTGCAATGATGATGCTCATCAGGATGACGCAACCCAGTACCGGATGGCGATAATTCAACCAGTCCCGGATTTTTTGGCGTGTGGTGCCGGTTTGGGGACGGCGGACGAGGCGGAGCGCGCCGGCGGGAATGACGACTGCCCGAGGAATTCTCCGGATGCCGCTCAACATCGCCAGGGCGTAATTTTCCCGATGCAGGCGGGAAGCCCAGATTACGCCGGCCAGGTGGGCAAGTACCAGGCATGCGGTAAGGTGCCCGAGAAAGCTGTGTAGCGGTACCAGCCAGTTTTCCCAGACATCCGGAATGAGCGTGCCGAATGGTCCGAGCATTTGTTGGGCGCTATAGGTCAGCAGGCCGAGGAAACTGTTGATCAGTAGCATGCCAAGCAGGGCATAGACCATGGCCGCCCCCATCGGGTTGTGGCTGAAATGGTATTCGGCATGACCGTGCCAGGCATTCTTCATGTAACGCAACATTTCGCGGGGACTGAAGCGAAAGCTGGAAAAGCGCGCAGCCCCGGGGCCGAACAACCCATAGACGATACGCAGCGTGGTAACGGAGAAGACCAGATAGCCGGCGTAGGGGTGCAAGGGAAATTTCTTGTACTTCAGGTAAAGGGTTGCGAACGCAAAGGCCAGCAACCAGTGTCCAATCCGTATGGCCGGGTCCCAGACCCGCATTTCGAGATCGCGCCGTTTGCGCCGTTCGGTGTTTTCCAGCATTCGAGGAGGGAAGGCCATATGGCTTGCTCAAGTCTTGAAACGACCCAGTTCCTGTTCCAGATTCTGGGCCAGTTCGCTTAGCGCCAGGGTGGACTGGTTCATGCCCTGGATGGCGTGGCCATTATCGCGAGCCAGTCCGGCGATCGATTCGACCTGGGTTGCGATATGGCTGGAGGCAATTTGTTGTTGTTCGGTGGCCTCGCCGATCTCGTTCATGCCCATTACGACTTTGTCTACAGCAAGGGACGCCGAGTCGAGAACATTGGCGACGGCTTCCATCGATCCGTGGCTCGATGCCAAAACCGCCATACCGCTGTGCAGCGCTTGCCGGACACGATCCGACTCGCTGGTGAGCGAACGGGTAATCGAGTCGATTTCGCTTGCCGAGCGGTTCGACTTTTCCGCCAGCTTGCGAACCTCATCGGCGACGACGGCGAAGCCGCGTCCCATGTCGCCGGCTCGGGCTGCCTCGATCGAGGCGTTGAGCGCCAGGAGATTGGTCTGGTCGGCAATTTCCTTGACCTCACGCGTCATCTTGGTAATCGATGCCGTACTGGTTACGAAGTGCTCGACTGTCTGCGCAATCTCTTCAACAGCAGTTTCGACCCGACTGATCTGGCATTGCAATTGGCCCAGGCTTTCCTTGCCTTCGATTGTCCGGTTCTGGCTCTCGCGAGAGAGCGACTGAACTTGCTGGCAAGACTGGCCGACGCTGGTCACGGTTGCCGTGATTTCATCGAGCGATTGGGCGGCGGCTTCGGATTCCCGCGTCTGGGCGGCAGAGCCATTGCTTACCAGATCGCTTTGCGTCTGCAGCTGACGGGCCGAGTCGGCCACATCGCGTGCGGTGCCGTTGATGCGCGTGATCAGGGTCTGCAATTTGCCCATCATGGCGTTGAAGGCTGCCGAGGCCTCGCCGATTTCATCGCCACCGCGTACGGGCAGGCGGCTGCGCAGGTCGCCGTCACCGCTGGCGATGGCTTTCAGGTTGCTGGCCATCACCGCAAGAGGTTGGGTAACGAAGCTGCGGACGAACAAGTAAATGAAAAGCAGCAGAGGCAGGGAAATCAACAGTGTTGCGCCGATCAGCGCCAGGCGCGACTCGTCGATGGTCTCATCGAGGTCGGCCAGGGATATCTTCATCGACACCGCACCGAGAATCTCGAATTCCTTGGCTTCTTCGTGGCATTCCAAACAATTCCGCCCGAGGTAGTTCTTCGAGGCGATGGCCGGGAAAATGGCGATCAGAACGTGGCCGTGATGCGGGTCGATGGCTTCTTCGAACAGCGGCTTGCCATTTTCGAGCACGCTTTTCTCCCGTGCATCGGGATTCATCGAGATTTCGTCGCCGTCGCCCATTTCATGAATTACCGTCGGCCCGCGCAGGATGCGCAGATCCTTGATGGCTTCCGACTGACGGACCTGGTCGTAGTAAATGTGCCGTTTCTTGATGGTCTTGGTGACCTTCATGAACAGCAGGTTGGCCATGGTCATCTGGTTTACGCTCATGGCCAGATCGTGAGCTTGATGTACGGCCAGATTGCGTTGTTGATGGACCGTCCAGACAATCATGCTGCCCCAGGCAAGACACAGCATGGCGCCAATGCAGGCGACCAGGCGCAACCATATCTTGAAATTGTACAAACGAGCGAGCAGGTGCTGTGCCCGGTTGATGAATTGGTGCAGCATGATTGACTCCAATGGCTCAGCGGAAGGCGTAGCTGACTGAAATGCCGAGGAAATGAACGGTTTCGTTCGGGTTCTGGAAGATCACCGTGCCGTCGGTATAAACATAGGGTCCCGACGACGCTGTGCCATTCCAGGTCCAGTCGTCCGTTTTGCGATGGTCTCGGATGTAGTCCAGGCGCAGCTTGATGTCCTTGCTCAAGGCGTAGCGACCAAACAGCTTGAAGGTCGTTTGATCGTAGGTGATGTCAGGCAGGGGCGACGAGGCCGCAGCACCGCCCTGGTTGTAGGTGCTCCGATCATGCGCGACGGTCAGGTCGGCGCCGACATCGATCCTGGACGTTAGCTTGCCGCGCAGGCCGGCGCCGATCATCTGGACACGATTGACAATGCCCGATGTCCACAAGGTGGCCACGCTGTTGCCGGTAGCCTGATCCATCGAGGTGACGCTGCGCGATACCCAACTGTTGAGACGCCAGGCATCGTTGATCGACCAGGCGGCATCGATCGAGTAGAGCTGCGCGCTACCCTGGCGGGGGCCGATGTCGAGCGAGTCGCGGCCGGCACCGTAGTTGTCTCGGGAGCTCTCGACACCGAATTGCAGCGTAAGCGGTTCGACCGGACTCCAGTCGCTGAGCAGGCGGATCTTGTCGCGCTTGCGGTCGCCGATGTAGATCGGCTGCAGACGGTTGGAGTAGGAGGTGCCGCTGTTGAAGGTGCCGGTGGTGGCGTTCCAGGTCTGCAAGTTCCGGTAGTCGGAGCCATCGCGGTTGCTATGGATGAAGGATAGCGATCCGCTCAGCTCGTCGGCCAAGGCTTTGGACAGTTCGGCGCGATAGGAGACTTCGTCCGTGCGGTCGCGATAGCCGACGACGCGGACGCCGGCCATCGAATGTTCCTTTTGCTCGAGATCGATGCCGCCGGTGGCGCGGAAGCCGGCCGGCAACTGGTAGCTGGCTTCCAGTTTGCCGGAGATGACTTTCAGCGAACGTGGCTCGTTGAAACCATCGGTCGTCGACGTGGTGCTGGTCACGGTGATGTAGCGCACGACCGGCGTGCGGTCGTGGCGATCCTCGTAACGGAAGTTGCCGAGCAAGGAAAGATCGCTATTGGGGCGGGAGCTGACACCGAGATTGACCAGCGTCGTTTCGATGCGCCCACCCAGGTCGCTGCGTCCGGAAAGGTTCAGGCCGCCGGCCGGATTGGCGCCGCTGGTTGGCCCGGGAACGCCGACGAAACCATCGGTTTGGTAGGCGTTGGTGTGCGACAGTTTGAAGGTGCCGCGGGTCCGGTCGGTGAATTGATAGCCGCCCGTCAGATGGAATTGATGGGCGAAATTGTCCGGTGCCAGGGCAATCACCGAAAACGGGATGGCCGGTCCGGCTGCGGTGCGCAGGGCGGCATCGCCACCGGCGACATTGAGCTGGCTGTTCGCGTTCTGGTACCAGGAACCATAGTAGCCCCCCGAGAGTTGCAGGCGTTCACCGGTGTAGTTGAGAAGCAGATCAAGCTGTCGGGTCGTCGAGTCGATCGGTTCGATCAGGAACTCCTGAGCGCCACCGGTGCCGCGACCGAACAATCGTTCCCCTTTCTTTTCCTGATTCTGGAAGAGGAAGCGCAGTTCCAGTTCGGAATTGAACAGATGGGTGAAACCGAGCTTGGCGCCGAGGCGCTCGGTATGCAGATCATTCAGCGTGTTGCTCGCGACAGTTTGTTGCCCTGAAGTGTTGGCATAGGACAGGTTATGGCTGCCACCGCCCTGCAGGCGGCTGCGCACGTCGTAGGGCGTATAGCGGGTGATCTGGTCGAACTCGGCGAAATAGCGCCATTGTCCCTGGCGCTCGTGCTCGATGCGGAATTCGGCTTGCGGAATGCCGAGATTGCGTGCTTCGCTGCGGAACCAGGTGCCGGTGCTTTCGTCACGGCGGACGATTGAAAATTCGCCGAGGCCGATATAACCCTGCTTGTGCAGGCCGTTGTAGGTGCCAAAGCGTTGGTTGTCGCCGCTGACGCTGCCGACGCCGAGCGTGATTTCGCTGCCCGGTGTGATCAGGCGCAAGGTCTCCTCGCTCAGATCTTCATCGAAGACAGCGCTGGCGCTACTCGAGAAGGCGATGGCGATGGCGATCACCGAAGCCTTGAGCGGCAGGTGATGGGCTGCTTTCCGGTTTTGATAATTCATTGTCGTAGTCCTCGATCAGCGGCGGAAAGTCCGCTCGTTGCCCACATTGGCCGGGTTGTTCGAGCCATGGGTGTTGGTATGGCAGTTCAGGCAGGAGCGACCCATGGTGATGCCCTTGGTCTTGGTCGCATTGCTGTTGCCGCTGCCAAATCCGGGAATGCCGCCCTGATGGGTGCTGGGTTCGTGACACTGCTGGCAGAGGAAGGGCGGACGCTTCTTGAGGAGGTTGTCGATCGAGGAACCGTGTGGGTTGTGGCAGATGGTGCAGTCTTCGGCCGGTTCGTGCTTGCGGACGAAGGGGCCGCGCTTTTCCATGTGGCAGGTGAAGCAGGTGTCGGCGACGCTGTCGCGTTGCATCAGCTTCGGACCGGCGGAACCATGCGAGGCGTGACAGTCCGAGCAGACGATCTTGCCTTCAAGGATGGGGTGGTGGGACTGCTTGTTGGCAAGGACGCGCTGCTCCTTGTGGCAGGTGAAGCAGACTTCCGGCTGTGTTGCCTTGTCGCGTACCTTGTCGTGCTCGGCATGCAGTTGGTGGCAGGAGGTGCACGGTACGTTGCGGGCGGAGTGAATGCTGCCGGACCAGTGGATGAACTTGCCTCCCTTGTGGCAGTTGGCGCAGATCGCGTTGTGCCCTTCGATGTTGTTCTGCGTTTTCTTGCCGAACGGAAAGGTTGGTAGCGGGCGGTCCTGGCCGCTCTTCGGCTTGATGTGCGACTCGCTTTCGCCGTGGCATCCGGCGCAATTCGGCAGGCGGCTGTCGGAGCGGGTGCCGTGGCGAGTCTTCCCGATACTGAGAACGGGGTTGCTTTCATTCTCATCGTGGCAACGCGTGCATTTTGCGTCGCCTTCGAGAAGGATGTCCTTCCTTGCCGATGCCTTTGTTTCTTGGCCATGTGCGCTTTGACCACCTATAAGGATGGTGAGCGACAGCAAGGCGAATATGCCGAAGGAAAGGATTCGGCTTCTCGAATTCAGGAAAAACGTGTTTCCTGATCCATTTATTTTCATCATTATTTACCCCCGTGACCCGATGATTTTTTAACGGCTGAGAATCCACTGGACGACGTTCTTGATTTCAGCGGCATCCTTGGTTTTGATTTGTTCGTGGTCTTCTTCTTCACCCTCGATCTTCACCTTGGGCGAGGTCGTGATATGGGTGGTGATTTTTTGCTCGGCATCGGCCTTCCCCTTGTATTTGGCGGCGATGTCCTTGTATGCCGGGCCATCTTTTTTCTTGTCGATGGTGTGGCATTTGAAGCAGCGGCTCTTGCGGGCCAGGGCTTCGGCAGCAGCCTCGTCCATGGCGTAGCTCGGTGCGGCACCGGCCAGGCTGGCGAGGAGACAGATCGGGATCAGTGTTTTCAAAATCGACTCCGGAATTCTCAGTTGCAGGAAGTGTTCGCGGAATCTGTCTGCAGATAGCGTGCCAGGATGGCCGGTTGCCGTCTTGCTTTCCCGTAACTGGTAAAGGGTGGCGTGGGCCTCGGCTTATCTTGCGCACCGGCTTTCTGGCCAAGCGCCCGGGCGAATGCGATCGCCCCTTCCGGCCGCTCTTCAATCAGAGGCCGTCCGGTCCGGGGCATTTGTGTTCACTGGCGGCGTATCAGGCGGCGCTCAACCCAAGGCGTTCAAACAGCTGATCGTCCCGGCAGCTATCCGCGTTGGGCGTGGTCAGCAGGTTGTCGCCGTAGAACAAAGAGTTGGCGCCGGCCATGAAGCAAAGTGCCTGCAATTCTTCGCTCATCTCCTGACGCCCGGCCGAGAGGCGGACGACGGAACGGGGGAGCAGGATGCGGGCGACAGCGATGGTGCGGACGAATTCGAACGGGTCGAGTTTTGCCTGGTCGGCCAATGGGCTGCCGGGAATGGCTACCAGGTGGTTGATGGGTACCGATTCCGGCGGTTTCGGCATATTGGCGAATTGCACCAGCAGGCCGGCGCGATGGCGACGGGTTTCACCCATGCCGACGATGCCGCCGGAACAGATCTTGATGCCGGCCTGGCGCACTTGGTCTAGCGTATTCAAGCGGTCGGCATGCGTATGGGTGGAGACGATGTTCGGGTAATAGCTCGCCTCGGTATCCAGGTTGTGATTGTAGAAATCGAGTCCAGCATCCTTCAGGCGTTCGGCTTGCCCTGGTTTGAGCATGCCGAGCGTCAAGCAGGTTTCCAGGCCAAGTGTCTTGACCCCTTTGACCATGGCGACCACGGCATCCAGATCCTGGTCTTTCGGGTTGCGCCAGGCGGCGCCCATGCAAAAGCGGGTGGCACCGCGAACACGGGCTTCCAGCGCTGCGGCGAGGACTTCGTTCAAGGGTTTGAGCGGCTCTCTTTCAACCGGGGTCGCGTAATGGGCGGACTGCGAGCAATATTTGCAGTCCTCGGAGCAGCCACCCGTCTTGATTGAAAAGAGGGCGGAGCGTTGGATGGCTCCGGGTTCGAAGTGCTCGCGAAGCACGCCTTGGGCTTGCCAGATCAGGTCCATCAGGGGGAGTTCGAAGAGCGCCTGGGCGCGCTCGATGGTCCACTGCGTGGCTTTGGAAGTGTCAAATGTCTGGGCCCGGCGTGTTTGCGGCATGGCGATCCTATGGAAAAGTGGCTGATTGGTGGGAGAACAGGGGTAAATGGCGCGGTCGCTTACTGCGCGGGGCTTAATCCGAGTCGGGCGTTTTGGCGCGATGCGGGCAGATTTCGCAAAGACGCCCGGGCTTGTCGCCGTGCAGTACGCGCTGGCGGGTGGTTCGGAAAACCTGCCCGTTCCAGGCATCGGTGAAGGTGATTTGTTTCAGGTCGGCAGCAAACGAATAGCCCGAGTGATCCTGGGCGCAGGCGACGAGATGGCCGTTGGTGCGAATATGCGCTTCGATGAATGGTGACCAGCAATGGCACTTGCCGGCATATTCATCGCGCCGGCTTTCGCTGATATGGTGAAAGGGCGTTAAGCCAGGCTCGTTGCTGATACGCATGAACGCCTGGGTGAGATGGAAGACGCTCTTGTGGTTGATCTGGACCACCGATATCGCGCAGTGATGACCGGTTTTTCGCGTCAATTCGTCTCGGCTGTCGAGCAGGCGACGAATTTGCGCCGCAAAGCAATCGGGTTCGACCGTGGCTCGGCTTTCGGCTTCGGCCCGCCATTTGCCACTGGCCAGGTTGTAGTCGAGGACCAGCTGATCCAGGCCCGAGGCCATCGCCATGACCAACAATTCCTCGTTGGCGGAGAGCGGGTCGGCATGCAGAACGACCTTGGGAAAATGGCAACGCGATTTGGCGAAGCTGATGGCGGAGGGAAGCCAGGCGCAGCGCCGGATTGGTCCGAGATCGGAAAGAACCAGTTGGCCGATTTTGAGGTTTCCGAGTTCCCTGACGATACAGCGGAAGAAACCTTGGTCCATCACGTCGCCGGCGTCGCGCAGGGCGCCACCCTTGCTGTCGCGCAGGGTGCGCGAGGCGGTCAGGTCAAGACAGACCGAGGACGGGGTGGGGGGCGTTTCGTTCAAGACAGCCGATAGACGCGGGGCAGGGATCAGTGGCGCGGGGTGTGGCGGCCGCTTGTCGCCGTGGGCGTTGATGTGCCCCCGGATCAGGGAGGCGAGTTTTGGACGGGGGCTGAAGCCCCATACATCGCTGACCGAAATGCCTTCGCCCAGGGCAGCATGGTCGCCTTTCTCGATGAGCCGGCATGCTTCCCCGATACTGATGCCGAGGAGAGGGGCGGCATCCTGAGCGCGCAGGATGACGTTCATCTTGGCCAGGAACATCAGTTCCCGGGCGACGTCGATCGGAAAGCCCTGGCGGCTGCCGTCGCGCGAATCGAGCAGTACCTTGTGAATCAGCGTATTGAGCTCGCGCGTTCGCCATAGTTGAACGATCTGGCGGGCCAGGTGGGGCATGGATTCGAGGGCGGCACTGGTGTCGCCTGCGATGGTTGCGCCGGCGCGTGCCGCTGAAGCTGCGGCTGGCGCGGATTCGTGTTCCATCTCGAAGTTGATCGTCGGCAATGGGGTGTTGTCGACCAGGAGAACGGCTGCACTGTTCACGGATAAGCCCTCTGCAAAAGATGGTTCGTCGTCGATGGGGTGAGGCTTGCAACGACCTGGTTCCTGTCTAAGCAGCAAGGATGCCAAGGCGCCGAACCCTGTGTGCTGGGGCAACAGGCTGGCTGACGGGGAGAAAGGCTTCCCGATCTCGGGAAAAAGCAGGGGGGGATTCCCTTGTTTGCGAATCGCAGACTGGCTGCGCTGGCTCGATGGTCAAGAAAAAAGGCGCCGAGGCGCCTTTTCGCGGAGTCGCTGAAATTCAGCCCTTCTTGGCGTAGGCAACGCAGTAACCCTTGGCCGACACTTCGGTGTCGCCCGGGAAAATCTTGCAGCCGCCGAGGTCGCCCGAGCCCGGAACGAACTGGACGCAGGTGGCGCATGCCTTGTCGCCTTCCGGGCTGTCCTTGTATTTCATGGTGGTGCGCATGTTTTCGTTCTTGGCTGCCAGGGCGACGACCGGGATCATGGCCAGGGAAAGACCACCGATTTTCAACAGATTGCGACGAGACGGATTCATGGTGAGATTACTCCTGTGAATGAACCCCGTTAAACGGGGTAAAAAATTAGCAGAAGCCCGGTTGAAGGGCACCCCCGAGAGGGATACCGGCGGTTCAAGTGCATTTTGCCCCGGTACGGATTCCTGCAATGCAAGCATCGGGCCAGCCTTTTGCTTCCAACTCATCGCGTCCTGGCTTGCACTTGCCACGGCAGACAATGCATTATCGGGAAACTGACCGGTTCTTTCCGGTTGCCAGAAAAGCGAAACATGAAAAAAGCAAGAATCTGGGTGAGATTGGTCATCGCCATCCTGCTGGCAGTGATGGTTTCAGGCGCCGGCCTGGTTCATTGGGCAACCCTGGAACAGAAGAACCTGGCAATCGAGCAGTCGAAGGATTTCGCGATGAGCGTTCACCAGATGACGCTCGCCGGACTGACCGGAATGATGATTACCGGCACCATCGGGTTGCGGACCATTTTTCTCGACCAGATCAAGGAGTCGAATCACATCGAGTCCTTGAAGGTGTTTCGCGGTGATGCGGTCGTCAAGCAGTTTGGTCTGGGCTTCGATGGCGAAACGCCTTCCGATGCCCTGGAAACCCGTGTTCTGGTGACCGGTGAGGCGTATTTCGACGTGGTCAGCAGCAAGCGCGGCGGCGAGCATTTGAAGGCCATCATTCCGGTCAAGGCGACCGAAAATTATTTGGGCAAGAATTGTCTTTTCTGCCATGAAGTGCCGGTCAACACGGTACTGGGTGCCGTCAGCATGGAAGTGTCGCTTGATCGTGCCGCCGAAACGACCCGCAGCTTCGGTTTGCGCGCCTTGTTGGCCGGTGCCGCGCTTTGCCTGCCGCTCGGCCTGTTCATCTGGTTCTTCATTTCGAGAATGGTCACCCGGCCGATGGCCAAGATGACCGAAGGCTTGAGCAGCATTGCCGACGGCGACATCGCCCAGGCCAATTTGCTGCCGGTTCTGCGTCATGACGAAGTCGGTGCCGCCATCGAGGCTTTCAATCGCGTAATGGGCAAGACCGGCGAACTGCTGCAACAACAACGCATGTCGCGTATCGTTTTCGATAATTCGCTAGAAGGGATTACGGTTACCGATGCTTATTCGCGGATTCAGCTGGTCAATAAGGCTTTTTCCGATACCACGGGTTATTCCGCCGAGGAGGTGATCGGCAAGACGCCGGCCATTCTCAAATCCGGCAGGCAAAGCCCGGAGTTCTACAGCGAATTCTGGGCCGCCCTGCAGCGCGATGGCGAATGGCGTGGAGAAATCTGGAATCAGCGCAAGAACGGGTCGGTTTACGCCGAGTGGCTCAATGTCAGCGCCGTCCGTAACGCACGCGGCGAGGTCGAGCATTACGTGGCTATCTTTTCGGATATCACCGAACGCAAGGAGCGGGAGGAGTTGATCACCTTCCAGGCCTTCCACGACGCACTGACCGGGTTGCCCAACCGCTTGCTGTTCAAGGACCGCCTCGAGCAGGCGCTGGCCCAGGCCAAACGCTACAAGAGCCGGACACCGGCGGTGATGTTTCTCGATCTCGACAAATTCAAGCAGGTCAACGATACGCTTGGGCACGACGTCGGCGACCTGCTGCTCAAGGAAGTGGCCAATCGCCTCAAGGGCTGCGTGCGTTCGGTCGACACCGTGGCTCGCCTGGCCGGTGACGAATTCACCGTCCTGCTGCCGGAGGTGACCTGCGAGAGCGATGCCGATGCCGTTGCCGAAAAGATTCTGGCGGCCATGCGCGAGCCGATTGCCCTGGGGGCGGAAGATCGGGTGGTTACCACCAGTATCGGCCTCAGCATGTATCCCAGGGACGGCCGGGATGCCGATGCCTTGATGAAGTCTGCGGATGCGGCGATGTATCACGTCAAGGCGACCGGCCGCGCCGGGCGTTGTTTCTTCTCCGATGAACTGCGCGGCGCGCCCTCGCGGCGCAGCGAGCTGGAGGGACGCCTCAAGGACGCCTTCATCAATCGCGAGTTCGTCCTGCACTATCAGCCGATCATCGATTTGCAAAGCGGCGAAGTGCATGGCAAGGAGGCCTTGATCCGCTGGCAAACGCCGGAAGGCCAGCTGCTCATGCCGGACGAGTTCATCGGTCTGGCCGAAGAGGTCGGTTTGATGGCCAAGCTGGGCGAGTGGGTGCTGGAGACAGCCTGTATCCAGGCGCGCTTGTGGCAGCTTGAAAATCAGGCGGTGCGAATTGCCGTGAACCTTTCGGCCAGCGAGTTCAATCGGCCGGACCTGGCCGACACCGTACGTGCCATTTTGCGGCGGGCCGGCTTGACGCCGAATCTATTGGAGCTGGAGGTGCCGGAAAGCCTGGTCATGGTCGATGCCGAGCATTCCAAGCGGGTCTTCCGGGAATTGGCCGATCTCGGCGTGATGCTCAGCATCGGGAATTTCGGTACCGGTTATACCTGTCTGGCAGCGCTGCACCAGATGCCGATCGATACAGTCAAGGTCGATCGCAGCGTCATTCGCCAGTATCTCAGTCAGCATCACGACAAGTCCTTGCTGAACGCCGTGTTTGGCGTTGCTTCTGCGCTTGGTTTGCGGGCAGTGGCCGAGGGCGTCGAGAGTCTGGAGCAGTTGAGTTTGTTGCAGGAGTTCGAATGCAATCGGGCGCAGGGCTATCTGTTCGCCTTGCCGCTTCCCGAAGGAAAAAAAGACACCGCCTAACGGCTTCTGGCGTTCAGCGTCGTGCCAAGATCGAACAGGGCGCTCGGGACGGCAGGCCGGGTAAGGCTCTGACGATAGGTGCAGCAACCGCTATCACTGTTTTCGCCATCGGATTGCCAGTGTTGGCAATAAGGGGCGATACACGAAAAACGCAAGGGAGGCGGCCCTTGATGGCGCGAATAGTCGAGCGGCTTGTCGCCTTGTTCGGAATGCAAGTGGTTGTAGAGCATGGAATCGCAACTCTGGTGCAGGGCGCGCAAGCACCAGCGGGCCAGGCTATTGGCGGTGGCTTGGGGGGTGTGGTGTTCTGGATGATTCATGGTTTGCTGGCTCCGGTTTTCTGTGGCGGCACGGTGTTTTGTGGAACGCTGTGGCAGCGCTGACAGGAAAAGAAGGTAATGAAGGCGACGCGGTCGTGGCACATGCCGCAGAACTCACCCCGGAAAATGTCGGCCATTCGGATCTGCGTGCTTCCGGCTTGCGCCTTGAAGGGGGCCGGGTGGCAATTGGCGCAGGCGAGCCACAAGGTATGGGATTTGTGGGGGAAGCGGACGAAGGGCATTTCCTTCGTATTGCGCATGACGATATCGAGGTCGAGGACCTCCATGTTTTCCTTCCCGCTCAAGCCGGACCGCGGTTTGATCAAGCCTTCGTTAAGGGCTTTCATCCAGTCCGGGAAGCGATTCGCGTCATAAGGCATGTTGCGGGTTGCCTCGCCGATATTTTGCAGGCGCAGGTAGTCCGGGTTGTTGGGGTCGAGTAGTGGCGATGCGTCGATGGCGCGGCGGGCGACCGGCTGGCTTTCGACGCTTGCCGGGGCAGCAGGCACTTCGTCGGCGAGGCCCTGGTTGGCGGCAGGGCGCAAGTAGGCGAGCCAGGGGCTGAAGACGCGATGCTCGCCGGCTGGTGCCTCAGCCAGGCTGAGCAGGGCGAGGCCCAGCGTCAGCAGGGCGCGCAGCAGATGATCGATGCGGTTTGGCGCGACGATGATTCAGCTCCCCAGCATGCGGCGCAGAAAGCCGCCGACCTGACTGATCAGCGAAGTCGGGGATGCGGATTCGGGCGATGTTGCAGCGGCCGGCGCGGTATTGTGTGAAAGCGGCGCGGCGGTGCTACCCGCAGCGGTAGCGAGATCTTCGTTGGCCGGCAGGGCGACTTGGTAGCGCAAGCCAAGCCGCGGGTTTTCGCGCAATTCGTTATGGCGCGCGATGGCCGATTTCAAGGTCAGGCGGAGATAGCCCGCCTTAACCGGCTTCGGGATGAAGCGGTAAATCTGTCCCTGATTGATCATGCGCGTGATCAGGTTGCTGTCCATCGTCGAAGTCAGGACGATGCTGACGATTTGCGGGTGCTGACGTTTCAGCAGGCAAAGCAGGTGGGTCAGGTCGGTTGTGCCGAGATTGCGTTCGGCCAGGATCACGCCAATCTCTTCTTTCTCGAGAATGCCGAAGGCTTCGGCCGGATTGGTCACATGAATGACCTCACCCAGATCGCCGGCGCTCATTTCGACGGCGGAATGCGTCGCCTCGTCGTCGTCGAGGACGAGAAGGCGGGTCGGTTGCGAGATTGCGTTCGGGCTCGGCTCGTCGGCCGGCGCGAGGGCTTCGCCTTCGCTCTCCTGGCGGCGGGCGATCTCGGCCGCCTGGGCGACGATGGCCGGCAGTTCTTCGACGTTCCAGGGTTTGTTGATGAAGCGGAAAATTTCCGATTCGTTGACCGAGCGCAACACGGCTTGCATGTCGGAATAGCCGGTGAGCAGGATGCGCATTGCCCGCGGCGCCAGTTGGCGGACTTCATTGAGAAAGTCGACGCCGCTCATTTCCGGCATGCGCTGATCGCTGATGACGACATCGAAGTCGCTGTTCCTCACCAGGGCAAGGCCCTCCTGCGCGCTGACCGCGGTCACGACGTGAAATTCCTTTTTGAGCAACCAGGATAGCGCACGCAAGATATTCGGTTCGTCATCGACGCACAGCACGCGTCCTTTTGGGGCGGCGCTGCTGGTCGGCATGGTGATGGACAGGGAATTGGCTGACATGACGTGGTTCTTTCTGTTGCTCGGGTTCAAAGCTGCATCACGGTTTCGGGGGCCGAGACGGGCAGGGTGACGACGAAGGTCGTGCCAAATCCGGCCTGGGTGGCGACCGAAAGTTCGCCGCCATGATTGCGCACGATGTCGCGGGCGATGGAGAGGCCGAGACCGGTTCCAATGCCTTTCGGTTTGGTCGTGAAGTAGGTGTCGAAGATATGCGGCAGCACTTCGGGCGGAATGCCGCTTCCGTTGTCGCTGACCTCGATGCGGATGGTGCTGCCCTGGAGGGCGGTATTGATGCGGATTTCCCCACTGTCTTCGATGGCCTGGGCGGCGTTGGTGATCAGGTTGAGGAAAACCTGGTTCAATTGCGACGGATTGCAATCGATGTGCGGCAGCTGACCGAAGCTTTCGCTGATTCGGACGCGGGATGGAATCGCACTGCGCGCGATGTAAATAACCGTTTTCAAGGTTGCATTGATATCGGTATCGACCACCTTGCTGCGGTCGAGACGGGTGAAGTCGCGCAGGTTGTCGACCAGTTCGCGCATTTGTTCGAGTCCTTGCAGGACGTCGCCCAGCATCAGGCAGAGGTGCTCGATGTCTTCGGGTTGTGCCGAGTAGTTGCTCAGCAGATGGCGCGACTTTTGTAGATCGAGTTTGATCGTGTGCTGATCGGCGGGCAGTTTGCGTACCACGCCGGCAAAGCGGCTGGCGATGCGCATCGGCAGCTCAAGGTTCCGGATGGCCGAGATGGCCAGGCTGACATTGCTGTGCGAGAAGGCGATCGGCGTGTTGAGCTGGTGCGAGACGCCGGCGACCAGCAAGCCGAGCGACCCCATTTTTTCTGCTTGAGCAAGTTGCTGCTGGCTTTGCCGATTTTCTTCCGCCTGCCGACGGATGATGCGTTCGGCACGCAAGACGATCAGGAACAAAGAGGTAAAAAGCAGACCCATGGCACCAACGATCATTACCAGCAGCCGGATCTCGGTGTCGCGGATTTCGGCGAGCAGGGGCGTGACGTCGGAGTAGATCTCGAACACGCCAGCCGTCCGTTTTCCGTCGTTGGCGAATTGTGGAATGTAGCTTTGAATCAGGTCGCGGTTTTCGACGACTTGCTCGAACGCGCTGAATTTTTCCTTGTGAACCAGTTCGGTACGGGTTTGTCCGTCTCTCGCGCCGAGAAAGCCGGGGTTCTGCGATTTGTCTTCGCCGATCTGTGCGAGTTCGGAAGAGTACAGGGTGCGGCCCTGGAGGTCATAGACCTTGATCTTGTAAGTGCTGCTGCCCCGCATCAAGGCCAGTACGTCGCGATGGATTTCCGGAATACGGGAAAGCGTTTTCAAATTTGAGGATGACGTATGCCCTGCTTCTTCCAGCAGATCGACAAAGTGGCGTTGCCAAAGCGTATTGGCGAATACTCGGGTCAGATTGACATTGTTGTTTTCCTGCTGTCTGATCATTCTCGACAAGGCCATTTCCCTGTAATAGAGGCCGAGGAGGCTGCCAATCGCGGCAAACAGCACCAGGCTGGTCAAAGAGAAATGGCGAACCAGACGAAATTTCATGCAGGCTGTTCCAAGTGACGTACTATTGGGATGGATATGTCTTTAGTAATATACGCATTGTCCGTGCCAAGTTTTTCCTCCTGAATCGGGGGCGCAAAGGGGGTCGCGATGAAATGGCAGTTTGACCGGGCTTGTCGCCAGGGGATGCTGGCGGGGCTGTTGACAGCCCTGTGTTTGGCCGCGGGGGCGGCAATCTTCCTGCACGCAGAGCGGGACCAAAAGGAAATCGAAGCGCGGGCGGCGGCTGAAGCCTTTGCTTCCCGTATCACGCAGCGAACCTATGAAACTGTCAGTCCGGTGTACATGCTGGCTTCGATGGTGAAGTTGAATCGGGGCGAGATCCCTGAGTTCGATCAGGTTGCTTCCGATCTTCTGCAGGAGTTCCCCTTGGCGCGCGCCCTGGAACTGGCGCCGGCGGGCGTGGTTCGTCAGGTGTATCCGTTACGTGGTAACGAGGCGGTGCTGGGCCACGACTTGCTGAAGGACCGGGGTCGTAACCGTGAAGCGCATCTTGCAGTATTCCGCAGGCAGATGATGGTAGCCGGCCCGTTTGAGTTGATCCAGGGCGGCCTTGGCGCGGTGGCGCGTTATCCGGTTTTTCTGATGGGCGATCAGGGGAAGGCGAGTTTCTGGGGGTTCGCCATCGTGCTGTTCCACGTCAAGGAGCTTTTAACCAGTGCCGGCTCGATGGAAATCGAGCGCAAGGGTTACGCTTACCAGATTTGTCGGGTCATGCCCGACGCGGATGGCGGGGAGTGCAAGGTTTTTGCCCAGTCTTCTGCGGCTGAGTTGTGCGCACCGCTGGGGGTGACCGTCGATTTGCCGAACAATACCTGGCGCCTGTCGGTAGCCCCTCTTGCCGGGTGGATCGATCAGGGGCATTGGCTGGCTGCGATCGCAATCGTCGTTCTTGGCGGCCTGGCGGCCGGCTATGCGCGATGGCAGGCTTGCCGCCAGGCGGCCGATGATGCAGGCTGCGACGAATCAACGGTGGCGGAGTGAAAAGGGCAGCGGTCGGATATTCGGCATGCCGTCCGTACTGCGTGCCGGCAGCTTGAATTGGTGCTTGCGTTGCAGCAGTTCTTCGAATTGCCGCGCCGGCAAGGGGCGCGAGAAATAGTAGCCCTGCAGGATGTCGACCGAAACGTCGCGTAACAGCTCGACTTGTTCGATGTTCTCGACGCCTTCCGCGATGATGTCGAATTGCAGGCTATGCCCCATGGCGACGATGGCCTTGATGATCGCGCTGGCATCGTCGTCGACGGCCGCGTCGATGACGAAACTGCGGTCGATCTTCAGGGTGTCGAGCGGCAGTTGTTTCAGGTAGCTCAGACTGGAATAGCCGGTACCGAAATCGTCGATGGATAGCTTGATGCCCAGGTCGCGGATCTGGTTCAGGGTGCGAATGCCTTGTTCGCTGTCCTGCATCACCGCGCTTTCAGTCAGTTCGATTTCCAGGTGTCGTGGATTGAAGCCGGTCTCGCGCAGGATGGCCCGGATATCGGATATCAGGTTTTCATCGGAGAGTTGAATGGCCGAAAGATTGACGGCGACGAACAACTCCTCCCCGGTCAGTTGTTGCCAACGCAGGTTTTCTTCGCAGGCCTTGCGCAATACCCAGGCGCCAATGGGGCGGATCAGTTTGGTTTCTTCCATCAGCGGAATGAAGACGGCCGGACTGATCGGTCCGCCCAGTTCGTCCGTATGCCAGCGCAACAGCGCTTCGGCGCCGGCGATGCGACCGCTGAGGGCGCATACCAGGGGCTGGAAGAATACGGATAGTTCGCCGCGTTCAAGGGCATGATGCAGTCGGCTTTCCAGACGCATCCGTTCGGCCGAGCGGGCATTCATGTCTTGCTGGAAAAAGCGGAAGGCATTGCCGCCTTGCTCGACCGCCGCATACATGGCCGAGTCGGCGCTGCTGATCAGGCTTTCGGCGCTGTCCGCATCATCCGGGTAAAAGCCGATCCCGATGCTGGCTGACAGGTGAATTTCGTGGTGCTCGTGGATGATGGGTTGGCGCAAGCGGCGTTGGCAGGCATTGGCGAGCATCGTCGCATCGGCCGGACCATCGGCGCTGGTGGCGATAATGGCAAATTCATCTCCGCCCAGCCGGCACAGGATGTCACCCGGCCCGAGGCAGGCCTTCAGGCGGTTCCCGGCTTCGACCAACAGCCGGTCGCCGGCGCCGTGGCCCATGGTGTCGTTGAATATCTTGAAGCGATCAAGATCGAACATGAGCAGGGCGATTTTCGCATCCTGGTTTTTGGCATGTTCAATGGCGTGCCGGAGTTGCTCGTGGAAGAGCACGCGATTCGGCAATGAGGTCAGGGAATCGAAATGGGAGAGGAAGGTCAGACGGTTTTCGGCTTCCTTGCGCTTGGTCAGGTCGGAAAACACCGCGACGTAGTTGTTGATGCTGCCGTCGGTTTGGCGGGCGACGCTGATGTTGAGCCATTCCGGATAGATTTCGCCGTTCTTGCGGCGGTTTTCGATTTCGCCGCGCCATTCCCCATCGCGTTGCAGAACGCTCCACATCTCATGGTAGAACTGTGTGTCCTGCCGGCCGGAGCTGAGTAGATTGGGGTTCTTGCCAATGACTTCCTCGGGCTGGTAACCGGTGACGGCGGAAAAGGCCTTGTTGACCAGCAAAATGCGATTTCTCGCATCGGTAATGATGATGCCCTCTGTGCTGTTTTCAAAAACTCGCGCCGCCAGTTCCAGTTGCTCGGCGGCTTGCCGTCGCTCGGCCTCTGCCTGCATGCTTTCCAGGGCATGCCAGATATTGTGGGCGAGGTCGTCGATCAACTGCTTCTCGTTGTTGCCGAAGGCTTCGAGGCTGGCATCGAGCATGCGGATGGAGCCGAGGGGCTGGCCTTGGCGCTGCAAGGGCAAGGCAATGAAAGCGTTCATGCCTTCCTGGGCAAGTCGTTCGCCCAGTGTGCCGGGGAAGACTTCCTTGGCCGGGAGGTAGAGGCAGTCGTCGAGCTTGGGCAGGGTGCCAAGGTCGGCCAGCTCGCGAATCAGTGCTGGCGGGTGCTGGCAGTCCTTTGATATGACCAGCTCCTCGGTGTCGTCGAGCTGTATCCAGGCGATGGGGAATTTCCCGCTGCGACAAAGCAAGTCGGCAATCACCGAGAGCAAGCGTCCCGGTTCGCGTAGCCGAACGATGGCCTGGTTGGTGTCGCTGAGCAGGGTGAGCAGCCGATTGAGTCGTGCTACCTGGACTTCGGCCTGCTTGCGCTCGGTAATGTCGAGCAGGATGCCGACTATCCCGCCAATATCGCCATCGGTCTTGTGGAAGACCGCTTTGTGAAAAATGACCTCGCGTTCGCTGCCATCGGCATTGCGCACGCTGCTTTCGTAAAGTTGGTTGCCGCCGGCAACGAGCAGATCCATGTCGGCCCGGTGATGGGCGTAGGCCAACGGTGGTGAGGAGATATCGAAGACCGTCTTGCCGGAAATATCTTCCCGCTGTACGCCGATATAGTGTTCGAATGCGCTGTTGACGCCGATGTAGCGCCCTTTCGTGTCCTTGAAATATAGCGGGCCGGGAATGGCGTCGATCAATTGTTCGAGGAAGTGCAGGTGTTCGCGCAGGCGAAGATCGAGCATTTCCTGTTCGGTGACGTCCTGGGCGAATTCGAGAATGTATTCCGGCGCACCGTTGTCGCCGAGCAGCACGGTCTTGCGCATCTTCACCCAGCGGGCGGGTTGCCCGGGCATGGTGATTTGCTGGAGCGGCACATCGACCTGGCCGCGTCCATGGATCACCTCGTCGTCGCTGTGGTTGAAACCGTCGGCTTGCTCGCTGCCGTAAATTTCATCGTTGCTGCGCCCGATCAGGGATTGCCGCGACCGATTCAGGATGTCTTCGCCGGAGCGGTTGATGCGTGCGATCCGCCGATCGTTGGCGCGCTTGAGAACGATCATGCCGGGAATATGTTCGAAAATGCTGTCGAGGAGACGATGCGAGCGTTCCAGCATGCGTTCGGCTTCCTGCCGGCCCTCGATCTCCATTTTCAGAACACGCTTCTCGTCGTCGAGAAGTTGCGTGCGCAGTCGCACCTCTTGCTCCAGTTGATTGGGCCGTCTGAGCAGGTGCAGGTTGATCGCATAAAGCGCCAGGCTCCCCAGAATCAGGTAGAGGAGGGGCGGAATTCCGATACCGAGCCATGCCGGAGATGCGGATGCGATTTCGACGCGGAATTGGCTGCTTCCCGGCAAGCGCGTTTCACGCCGAGCCAGTACGGCGCCCTGCGCCGGAATGGTATCGAACAATACGGTGCCGGTGGCGTGGCCATTCGACAAGTATTGAACACGGATGGCCAGTCCTTCGGAAATGAGTTCGGGCAGCTGCGTCGCTTCGGCCAGGGCGGGAAAGTGCAAGGCGATGCCGATATGGCCCCAGAAATGGGTTCGTCCTTCCGGAGAACGATTGATCAGCGATTGGCTGATCATCAGTTGCTGACCCCGGATGCTGATCAGCGGTTCGCCCGAGGGAACAGGGTTCGGCCAAATTCCGGAACTGGCGAGTACCGCTTTCAGCTGGTCGATGGGTTGTTCGCTCTTGCTGGTTTGCACCAGGCTGGGTTTGCCATCCGGGCTGATTTCCAGCAGCGAAGCCGGGCTGACCAGTTTGAGAATGCTCCCGGCGAGGCGGGAGAATTGGCTGGGCGGCGTGTTATGCAGGCTTTCGGCAATCAGTGTCGTTGCCGTCGCCGCCTGGGTCAAGGCGAGCTCGACCCGCTGGCTGTAGATCTCGGCATGCCGAATGGCGCGCGATTCGAGTTCGTCGCTACGCTGGCTGTATTGGTAGAAAAGGTAGCCGCCAATCGGTGCGACAAAAAGCAAGCTGAGGCCTGCTGCGCTGAAGTGAGCAGCCTCCCTGGCTTTTGTTGCGGCGATTTGCCAAATACCCATCCCGAAATCTCCCCTGTTTGCCACATGAGCGGCGCTGCGAACAGGTGGAGGTATTGCAAGATGGGTGCCAGTCGTCGCCTGACGGCTTGGGTACGATCAACCTGGGCGAGAGACGACGGGTCAGGGCGCTTTGCCTTCGTCGCGCAGCGGGTAGAAGGCGCGGTTGATGTAGGCGACAACGGACTGGATGTCGCGCTCGCTGAAGACGTCCTTCCAGGCCGGCATCGAGGTGTTGGGCAAGCCTTCGCGGATGGCGTGGCGGATCGTCTGCCTGGTCGCGCTGGACATGAAGTTGATGTCGCGCAGGTTGCGCGGATGCGGCTCCATGAACTTGCCGATCCAGTTCTGGCCGGTGCCGTCGGCCCCGTGGCAGAAGGCGCAGTTCTGCTGGAACAGTCGTTCGCCGCGCCGTTCCAGCGGGTTCATCCCCTTCACCTTGGGCGGGATGTCGTGCTTGGCATACGGGCTGGCACTGGCGATGGCATCCGGCTTTGGTGCGTTGGCCAGCGAGAAGTTGTTGCGCGGGAAAGAAAGCGGCCGCGAATCCCAGGTGATGTCGTCGTCGGTCGGTGCGCCACGATCATGACAGCTGACGCAGCTGGCGAGGTAGAGACGCTTGCCTTCGCTCTGTTGCGGGGTCAGGTTTTCCCATGGTCGGGAAAGCGGTATCTCGCCTTTGGCAAAGGGGAAGGCGGCCTGGTAACGCTGATGATCCGGCCAGCCGTTCTCGAGCGTGTGGTATTGCGTGTTGGGCGCCTTGCGCTTGACGAATTCGTCGGCAACAAAGGCGGCGACGGCCTGCATCTCCGTCTCGCTGACAATGCCGGTAAAGGGTTTCATCGCTGTGCCCGGCTTGCCTTGCCTGAGGACCTCGACAATCCGCGCCGGGGTCAGGTAGGCCGGGTCGGCGCGGGTGAAGTCGGTCGGACGCGGCGCCAGGTAGCTGGCGGCAAGGGTTTTCCCGTCGCCCGAGTAGCCGTGGCAGAAATAGCACCGGAAGTTGTAGACCGCCCGGCCTGCCTCGATCTGTTCCGAGGCGCCGGCCGTGGTGGGGAGGAATGCAAGTGCAGCGAGTGCAACCAGTGATAAGACGGGCAGCTTCATGAAAACGCCTTGTGACGATGCTTATTTTTTGCCGTATTTCCCGGGTTGGGCAAAGCGGCGGAAGACAAATTCACTGACGTCGGCGATTTCCTGATCGTTGAGGACCTTGCTCCAGGCGGGCATTTCGGCACCCAGCCGGCCGTCGTGGACCGCAGTGTAAATGGCCGGGCGGTTGAAGGCGAATCGGAAGCTCTTGTCGAGGAAATTGCGCGGCTTCGGATTGATGAAGTAGGCGCGCGGCCCCTTTCCGTCACCAAGCACGCCGTGGCAGGTCGAGCAGTTGGCCATGTAGGTCTTTTCACCCTTGGCCGGATTGCCGATCAGGCCGTTCTGGAAGGGCTGGTTCATGCCGTCGGTACTGGTCAGCTGACCGCCGCTGCCGTTGGCACTGGTCCCGGAAATCCGGCTGGTGGCCGGCAGCATCAGTGCGGCACGGACGTAATCGACCGCCGCTTCGATATCCTCGGCTGGCAGGCGACCGGCAAAAGCGGCCATGGCGGTGTTCGGCCGGCCGTTGGTGACCGAGCTCAGCATCCGGTCGCGGGTCAGTTCGCTGCGTGCCTGCGGCGTCGTGAAATCGCGCGGCGGGATCAGGCCGGTGGCGCTGGGGGCCCCCTGGCCGCGATCGCCATGGCAGACCATGCAGTTCTGGGCGTATACGGTACGGCCGCGTTGCAGCTTCGGGTCGAGCGACAGCTGCATGAAGGTCGAGCGTATGTAGTCGACCACGGCGGCGATTTCCTTGCTGTCGAGCTGGGTCTTCCAGGCGGTCATCGCCGTGCCCGGCTTGCCATGGGTGACGATGGTGAGCATGGTGTCGCGGGTCAGTTCGCTGGCGCGGGTGAAGTCGCGCGGTGGCGGAACCAGGCTGTTCTTGGCCCGGCTGTTGCCGTCGCCGCGGTCGCCGTGGCAGACCGAGCAGTAGTTGTGATAGATCGCGCTCGGGTTGAGCGGGCCTCCTTTGGCCGGGCGTTCGCCGGCATGGGCGAGCAGGGTACAGCTGGCTGCCGCCAGGGAAAGCAGAATGTGGGTCAGGCGAGTTGGCCGAGTCATGGCGGGGCGATCTCCGTCGCGAAGTGGTCTGAATTGTATGCCGTTCTGGCAAGCAAAATACGGGCCGAATTTTCATTATCTATGGCACGAGGATTGCTAGCAAGGATTTGTCGTCCCATGCGTTTGGGACTTGCCTGCGATAGCGCTTTTTCTAACCGGATGTGCACGTGAACAATCATTGGCTCCTTGTCGTTCCGCTGCTTCTGCTGGCACACCATGCCATGGCAGCGAAGCCGGTCGAGCAGGAAAGGTTGGCTGCGCGGGAGCTGAACGGACGGGAGGTCTATGTCCAGACTTGTGCCATGTGCCACGCCAATGGCGTTGGTGGAGCGCCGCGCCCCGGCCGGCCCGATGATTGGGTTGAGCGCAGTCGTAATGGCACGGCAGAGTTGCTGGTTTCGGTCTTGCGCGGCAAGGGCGCGATGCCACCCAAGGGCGGCAATGCGTCGCTGACGCGTGCCGAGGCCTATGTGGCACTGGATTTCATGTTGAATGGCGCGAAATAGTTTCAGACGGGCTACCGGAAGCTGAGAATTAACCCACCTCCCTGTTAATTTTTCCGGTGGTCATTTTCCCGCAGTCCGAGTGATCGGACTGCGGCTTTTTTTGATTCAAGGGGCGTTGATTGTTCAGAGCGGTTATCCGGATTGGTTTTGTGACGCTATGGCTGCTTGGCGGACTGGCTCACGCGGCTGATATCCGTACGACGCCGCACAATCTGACCAAGCGTGGCGCGACGGTCGAGGCGGACGAGGTTTGCGTGTTCTGCCATACGCCGCAGGTCAACGTTGATTTCGGCGGGCGTAGCAGTAGTGCGATGCAGCCTGCCTGGCAGCCGTCCTTGCCCTACACCCATTCCTATGTGGTGTATGACGATATCGGTCGCCTGCAATTTGGCGACAAGCAGGCAATCGGTTCGCAATCGATCGCCTGCTTGTCCTGCCACGATGCCAATCAGGCATTCTCGGTGATGAACGCGGAATCGGATCATCCGTTTGGCGTGCCTTACCGTGGATTTTCCCGAGGACGGGAAAGATCAATGGCCGAAAGCCGGCGCAACGAGGATCTGCCTTTCCGCGAAGCCAAGGAACTCAAGGCTCTCGACGAGTTTCGCCTGCCTAGCAAAGGGGTGGTGGATAACCGCGTGGTGTGGTGGGTTTCGGCCAATGGCGTCAGTGCCTTGCGAACCCGTTCCGATTTGCCGCTTTATGCCCGCAAGGTGGATTCGAGCGAGATTCCCTATGTCGAATGCAGTAGTTGTCACGATCCGCATGTCTCCAACAAGCTTTTCTTGCGGGTCAGCAACGATGGGAGCCGTCTTTGCCTGACGTGCCACGATAAATAACTGAATGGATATGGTCAGAGGTCAACGATGATTTGCCTACTCCCCAAAAAGACAATGTGCGCTCCGCTCGCATTCCTGTTATCCGGCGTGTTGCTGTTTGCCGGCTGTGCGCCGGTCCAGGAGCGCCAGCCGACGAAGGCTGCACCCAGCCAACTGGTTTATCCGGCTCCGCCCGATCCGCCGCGTTTCATTTACGAGCGAACCATCTATGGCAGTGCCGATGTCGTTCCGCAGCGCTCGGATCTGGCGCTCAAGCGCGCCTTGACGGGCGACATGGAGCGCTCGGAGGGGCTGGCCAAGCCTTACGCCGTGGCCGTGCATCGGGGCCGGATATTCGTCAGCGATTCCGCTGAACGCTTCGTCAAGGTCTTCGATGTGGGCGAGGGGACCTATACCAAGATTGGCGACGACGATCAGGGGCCATTGGTCAAACCCCTGGGCCTGGACGTTGATCGCATGGGCAATGTTTATGTGGCCGACGCCTCGAATAAGGCGGTGATGGTGTACAACCGGGACGGCAAATTCATTCGCAAAATTGGCGGGTCCAAGTATTTCGAGCGCTTGTCCAGCGTCACCGTCGACCCTGTCGGACAGCGGGTATTGGTGACCGATATTGGCGGTGTTTCTTCCGATCAGCACAAAATCAGGGTTTTCGACGCGCTGTCCGGCAATCATCTCTTCGATCTGGGCAAACGCGGTATCGGGCCGGGAGAATTCAATCTGCCGCGCGATGCGGCAGTCGGGAAGAATGGCAACATCTATATTGTCGACGGAGGGAATTTCCGCGTCCAGGTCTTTGATCGGGATGGAAAATACCTGCAAAGCTTCGGCTCGGTCGGCAAGCAGTTGGGTAATTTTGCCCGCCCGAAGGAAATCGCCACTGATTCGACCGGAAACGTCTATGTCGTCGATGCGGCCTTCGGGAATTTCCAGATATTCAGTCCGGACGGCGATTTGCTGATGTATATCGGCGAACGTTCGGAGCGCGATGGCCCAGCCAACTACATGTTGCCATCGGGCATCTATATCGACGAGGACGACCGTATCTACATGGTCGATCAGTGGTTCAAGAAGATCGATATTTTCCGCCCCTATGGGTTGGCCGCCGAGGCGGGCTATCTGGGCAAGCGGCCGAAACCGGTTGCTAAGTAGTCTGGCCGTATTGGATATAGTCGGCTTTCCCGTGGGCGGGAAAGCCGCATTCCTTGGTTTGGGAAAAATCAATATAAATCCGGGGTTTGGCGGCGTATTTTTGGTGGGAAACCGTGGTTTTTCGCGCCAGATATGAATTTTGGGTGTGTGGCATGGAATCTGCTCTTAAGGAAACGAGGCGAGCTGTACGGCTCGACTTTGATCAATTTCTTTAAGGTCGGGAGTAAAAAATGTTTAATCACACCAAGGGGACCAAACGGCTTGCCGCTCGGGTGGTCAAATTGCTGGCGGGGGCCGCGCTCGTTTTCGGCGGAGCCGCGGCTTACGCCGGGATCGCTGCAACCAAGCACAATCTCGGGGCCAGTACCGGTTCCAACGTCAACTACATGACGACGGGTACGACGGAAATCTGCGTCTTCTGCCATACGCCTCACGCTTCGAATACCGGGGTCAAGGCGCCGTTGTGGAACAAGCCGGTCAATGGCGGCGTGTACACGACGTATAACACCTCGACCTCGGCGACGATCGACGGCTCGGTCAGCATGACCGGCGTGTCCCTGGCCTGCCTGTCCTGCCACGACGGTACGCAAGCCATGGATTCGATGATCAATGGTCCGGGTTCGGGTAACTATGTCGCTGGCGGTGCAACCATTTCCGGTGGCGTATGGACCGGTGCCAATCAAACGGCCGGCAAAATGAACAGCAACACCGTCGCCATGCTCGGCACCGATTTGTCGAACGATCACCCGGTGGGTATCCAGTATTGCGGTGGCGGTATCAGCACCGGCAGCGCATCGACTACCGATGCCAGTACCGGTACTTGCCGCGACCCGGATTTCACTACGCCGCAGAACAAGATCATCGGTGGCGCCCGTGCCTGGTGGGTTGATAACAGCGTCGGTACGGCGGGCAATCGCGAAAAGACCGACATGATCCTGTATGCCCGCGCCGTGACGCTGAGCGGCGATGCGACCGACGGTTTCTATCAGCCGTTCGTCGAGTGCGGTAGCTGCCATGATCCCCACAATTCGACCAACGCGACCTTCCTGCGCATTCCGAATGCACAGAGTGCGGTTTGTCTGACTTGCCATAACAAGTAAGCCGGCTGCGTCGATAGATCAATTTAGCCAAGCGGGCCGGGACACTCAGTGTTCGGCCCGCTTTTTTCGTTCAGGAGAAGTCAAGTGAACACCTTTCCCGGCCTGTATCGCCCATTTCAGATCGCCATCCTGTCCTTGCTGGCCAGTTTGCCGTTGAGTTCCCGCGCCGACAGCGCGCCGACGGAGCCGGCGGTCAACGTTGCCGCTGGCGCCGGGGCGGCTGGGCATCAGGCGACGCATTCGGCTGTTTTCGCAGTGATCAATGGTCGCGAAATCGGCATGCAGGAGTATGAGATTGCCTTTACCACGCTGGTCCGTCAGCGCTTTTACCATGGCCAGATTCCGGAAAGCGAACTGGCCCAGGTTCGCGAAGAGATCAAGAAAAAGCTGGTGCAACGGGTGGTGTTGGTTGAGGAGGCGGAGCGGCGCCAGGTCGCAATCGACGTGGCTCAAATCGACGAAGCGATGGCTGGCTACGACAAGCGCTATGCAACGGCTCCCCAATGGCAAGAAAATCGCGAACGGGTTTTGCCGGAATTGAGAAAAAGCCTGGTCGAACAGAGCCAGGTCGCCGCGCTGGACAAGCTGGTAAAGGATGTCGGCAGCCCGACCGATGCTCAGGTTCGGGCTTTTTACGAACAGAATCCGCAGCTCTTCACCGAGCCGGAAAAGTTGCGCTTGGCCGTCATCCTGCTGGCCATCGATCCGGCTTCGCCACCAGCGGCATGGCAATCGGCGCGCGACGAAGCGCGTGCCATCTACGCCCGGATCAAGGCAGGAACGGCCTTCGAGGATGCGGCGCGCTTGCATTCCTCGGTCTATTCGGATGCCGGTGGCGATATGGGTTACCTGCATCGCGGCATGCTGCCCGAGGTGATCCAGGAGCGCATCGACCAGTTTGTGGTGGGGCAAATCAATGAGCCCATCGATACGCTGGAAGGCGTTGCCATCTTCAAGCTGCTGGAGCGGCTCGTTCCCAAAAAACGTGATTTTGCAGATGTTGCCGGGCGAGCACGCGAATTGCTCTTGCGTGAACGTCAGGACAAGGCCTGGAAGGATCTGGTGGACCGATTGGTTGCCAAGGCTGAAGTCAAGTTCATTGGATTCAAAACAACGGAGCAACCGAACGCCGGCCAGGACTAGGGCTGGCCTTCTGCAACAGGGATGGCGGCAAAGCATGCATTTCCAGTCGGTGTGGTCTTACCCGGACGCTTAACGGCCAGTCTGGTCGGCGGGATATTGATCGGCTGCTGCGCTGGTTCATGCTTTTCCGCCGAGGCCCAAGAAGCGATTCCCGTGCAAGCCAGGCAGATTGCCGTGGCCATCCAGGCTGCCTATACCGACGATGTCGAGTTGGCAGCCCCCTTGCGTCTCGCCGAACAGGTCACATTGGATGGCGTGGCTCCTGCCGCCGCGCCGGTTCAGCGCGCGCTAAGCGACGCCAGCCTATCCCTGCGCCTGGCCAGCCGTCTGGCGCAACTGTCGATTCAAACGGAAGCGAGCGAGCAGGCAAAACAGGCAAGCCCCCAGAATGTTAACCGCATGGCCCCGCCCAAGGACGATGGGAGCCTGCGCATGAGTACGCAAATGGGGATCGGCGCGGCGGGCAACAAGGTGCCGCGTTGGCGAGCCGGCGCTGATCCGGTGCCCCGTCTGCGCGCGGCCGGTTCCCTGGGCCTGCCTGGTGCCAGTGGGACCGGGCGCGCCAGCGCAATCGGCAGCATGCCAGCGCCGGTACCGATGCCGAGCGACCGATTGCTCGAGGATGATGTGGCGATGGCCGAAGCAGGGGCAATTTCGGTGGGCGGGCCGGGGCTTCCGCTCGGTGGCGGTCAAGCCGTTGGCGAAGCGGTCGATAGCGGTTTTGCCGGGACCGGTTGGGAAGTGCCGCCCGTTCGTTGGGGGGGGAGCCTCGGATTTTCGATGCAGCGCGGCAGTTCCAATTCCGGTTCGAACCAAAGTTCCAGTTCGGGCCAGGGGCTGTTCGCCAATATCAATGCCTCCAGCTACATCTACGCGCCCTGGTTCGCAACAGTCAGCGGTCGTCTGGGGGTAACCAGCTCCAGTTCCAGCACCTCCAGCTCCAATGGCGATGCTGGCACGGCCGATACCAACAAGTCGGCCAATGTCGTAGGCGGGGGGGAACTCGCCATGTTTTCGAACAGTCGCTTTCCCTTCCGCGCCTATTTCGACCGCTCCGACAGCCGTACCAGTGGCTCTATCGTCAGCAACGACTACATCAGCACGCGATTCGGCCTGAGCCAGAATTACCGCGCCGAGGATGGCGTCAGCAACAGCACTTTCATGCTTGATCGCAGCGTCGTCGACAGCAGCGATGGGAATAGCGATTCGGTGACCGCCGTTTCGGGAAACTATGCGACGCAGACCGGGATATGGCAGCACAGCCTGAATGGGCGCTATTCCCTGGGGGAGCGTGAAAAGACCCACGAAAGTGCGCGCTTGTTCGGTTTGAATTCCTCGCACAGTGCCAATCTGTCTGACAGCGTCAGTCTCGGTGCGACGATGAATTACTCCGATAGCGAACTGCGCACGGCGAACGGCAATGGTGGCTTGTTCGCCAATCGTGGCCGCTACTTGCAGATGTACTCCTATGGATCGTGGATGCCCGAGTTCGAGGATCTCGACGATTTGCCCCTGACCTTGAACGGGAGTCTGCGCTACGGCAATCAGGAAAACAGTTTCGGTACCTCGCAGACGAGTGCGCAGACGCTCGGTATCAACGTTTCCGGGATGTATCGTTTCTCGAACAATCTGACTGCCTCGGTCAACACCGCAGTCAATCGCATCTCCGTTTCGGAGTCAGGCTCCCGTTTGCTCTCCCTGGTCGGGAGCAATGTGAACTACGTCGGGAATCCTCTCGTTTTTGGGAAATTTTCCTATAACTGGAATGTCGGCGGTAACGCCAACTGGCAGAGCGGGGTCGCCGAAGTGCGAGCAAACGCCGTCTATGGCGCCATCGCATCCCATGCCGTGGCCCGCAGTTTCACGCCGACCGATGGTCACACCCTGTCGCTGAGCTTTTCGCAATCGCTCAACGTGATGAACAACCAGGCGATCGGGACTTCGGACACGCTTTCCAATAGTCTTTCAGCCAACTACGGCTTGTATTTTGGCGAGCGCTTTTCCGGTTCGTTCAGCACGACGCTATCCGATGTCCAGACCAGTGGCGTCAATGCCCAGCATTATCAGAGTTTCAGCCTGGGCATGGTCGGGCAGGGGGCTTTGACCCAGCAGTCCGCGCTCAATCTGAATCTGATGTTCAATTGGACGGATCAAACCAATCAGACCTTCGATGCCTTCGGTTTGCCGCAAACCATGAGCAATCAGCGCATGACCTTGAATGGCTCGGCCAATTACAGCCATTTGCGCTTCTGGGGCGTGCGCGGCTTGCGCTACAACCTGCTGTTCGCCGCGGACACCCGTCTGCGCGACGACCGCCTTTACGGCAATTTCAATACCGACCAGGACCGCAGTCGTCTAAGCCTGACCAATCGTCTCGACTACACCATCGGATTGCTCAATTTCCGCTTCTCGCTGGTGAACAACGAAACAGGTGGCAAGAAAAATGCTCTGCTTTTCTTCCAGGTAACCCGACAGATCGGTGCGTATTGATCTGCGGGGCTTGGATAAAGGCGCAGTGCTTTAAATCAAGAGGAAATGGAATGAAAAAACTCTCGAAATTGAGAGCAGGGTTCTTGGCGGGGCTGATCATGACGCTCTTAGCCGTGTTCTTTGTAGACATCAACGAAGCACAAGCCGAATACGGCGATGTGGTCATCAACAATTATTCGGACGGTGCCGGCATGCGTCCGGTGGTCTTCCCGCACTGGTTTCACCGGATGCGTTTCCGCTGCAAGGTTTGCCACGCGGATCTCGGCTTCAAGTTCAAGGCCGGCGGCAACGAAATCAACATGGTCAAGATCATCGACGGCCAGTTCTGCGGTGCCTGCCACAACGGTGAAATTGCGTGGTCGGTCGAGAATTGCAATCTCTGCCATTCGGGCAAGCCGAACACCCCGACGCAAGTGCACGAAAGCACTGTCCAGAAGCTTGCGCAGCCGACCGGCGCGCCCAAGAAATAAGGTGCAAGCATGATGACCAAAAAAACAATCGCACTGCTGGCAACGGCGCTGGCATTTTCCGCTCCACTCCTTGCTGAATCGGGCAAGGATGTCTATTCCAAGGTTTGCGTCACCTGCCACGGTTCCGGTCTGGCCGGCGCGCCGCGCTACGGTAATGCCGCCGACTGGACGCCGCGCCTGGCGGGTGGGATGGCCGGACTCTATCAAAGCGCATTGAAAGGCACGCCGAAAGGCATGCCGGCCAAGGGCGGGCATTTGACCCTGGCGGACGCCGATGTCAAGGCAGCCGTCGATTACATGGTTGGCGCGGTCAAGGATGCAGCGAAGCTCGCCAAGGCCGAGCCGGAAGCCAAGAAGGAAGAGCCGAAGAAGCCGGAACCGAAAAAGGAAGAGCCCAAGAAACTTGAGGTGAAGCCGACCGTCGCGCCTGCACCGGTTGCCGCGGTGCCTTCGATGCCGGTGGCCGAGGCCGCCTCGTCGGGCGCCGCTGCTGCGGCAGCCGGCAGTGCCGACGCCAATTCGTTCAATCGTCTGCTCAAGCCGGCCAGCAAGCGCAATCTGCCGCCGCCGGAAGATGGCATTCACGATCCGACCAACGACGGCACCCATGCCTTGCAGCCGCCGCTCGCCGCATTCGGCGCTTTGCCGAAGAGCTTTGCCGGCAACCGGATCAATTGGGTGGAAGCCATCGGCCAGAAGAAGATCAATCCGCGCTATGACCGCAACGACCCGAAAGCCGAGCCGATCGTGATGGATCTCAACATCGTCCGCGAAGTGAAAGGGTCGATGCCGGACGTGGTGTATCCGCACAAGCAGCATACCGAGTGGCTAGATTGCTCGAATTGTCACCCGGCCATCTTCGTGCCGCAAAAGGGTGCCAACCAGATCAGCATGGCGGCGATCCTGATGGGCGAGAAATGCGGCGTTTGCCACGGCAAGGTTGCGTTCCCGGTTTCCGAGTGCCGCAATTGCCACTCGAAGAAGAAAGACATGGCCAAGGTGGCAAGCCCGGCCGATGCCGGCAAGTAAGCCAATGACTCCCCCGGTCTGGGCCGGGGGCATGGAGATCAAAGATGAATAAGAAGTCCTTGCAACAATTGGGGGCCATTGCCTTGGCCTGTTCGTTGGCTCAGCCTGCCCTGGCGCAGAGCACCGAGGCCGCGCCGGAGAGCGCAGCGACCCGTCTGGCCGGCGGCAAGATCGATCGCGACCAACTCAATTTCAATATGGAGTCGGTCGGCAAATTGCTGGAAAGTTCCTCGGCTGCCCGCCAGATCGAATCGAGCAAGGCGCCGGAGGCGCTGGCCCGGCGTGACAAGGCACGGGAAATCTACAAGCAGGCCCGGGCTTCGCTCAATGCCGGGGATCTGACCAAGGCTTCGGCCCAGCTGACGGAGGTTCGTGCCGCGTTTTTCGAAGCCGTGCGCCTGGCTGCGCCGGAGGAAGTGACGGCCAAGAAACTGGAAGCTGACTATCGCGCCCGCCTGGAAAGCGTCAATGCCCTGCTGGCCGCCTACAAGCGCGTGGCTAGCGAGAAGGGCAGCGCCTCGAAGACGGTCAACGAAACGGTCGGCCAGATCGAGAAGTCGGTCGCCGAAGCCGCGCGTCAGGCGCAGGGTGGCAAGTTCAAGGAAGGACGCCTCGAGCTCGATCGCGCCTACCTGGTGGCCAAGGCCGGCATCAGTTCGTTGCGCAGCGGCGATACGCTGGTCCGTTCGCTCAATTTTGCGAGCAAGGAAGAGGAGTATCACTACGAGATCGATCGCAACGACACGCACCAGATGTTGATCAAGGTGCTGGTCGAGGAAAAGCGGGCGACCAATCCGATGCTCGACCAACAGGTGCAGGGTTTCACCGCAAAGTCGCGCGAGTTGCGCCAGGCTGCCGAAGCGGCCGCCGCCAAGCGCGATCATCAGCATGCGATCAAGCTGCTGGAAGAGTCCACCGCCGAGCTGGTCAAGGCCATCCGGAATGCCGGCGTATACATTCCTGGCTAAGCCTACATCGTTCGACGTTCCGATGACCCGTGGCCGATTGAGGCCACGGGTCGTCTTTGCGTTTGTACTTGCGCTGTGCTGGGCCATCCAGTCTATGGCGGGGGAATGGATGCCGCTGGCGCGGGATGGGATCCATGATCCGAAGTCGCGTGCAGTCAAGATCCTCCAGCAGCCTCAGGAAGCCCTGAGCCGCCTGACGCCGGACAATGCAGGCAATCAGGTGCGCTGGGTCCAGGCGCTCGACAAGACGGAAATTCGGCCGCGCGAAAAGCTGTTTGCCAAGACCGAGGTGCGCAAGCTCGATCGCGACATCATCCTCGACGTCAAGGGCGGCATGCCTGCGGTGCGCTTTCCGCACCGTCAGCACACCGAATGGCTCGACTGCGTCAATTGCCACGATGGTGTCTTCAAGATGCAGACCGGTGCCACCAAGATCACCATGTTCAATATCCTGCAGGGAGAGCAGTGCGGCATCTGCCATGGGGCCGTGGCCTTTCCCCTGACCGAGTGCATGCGTTGCCACAGTATTGCCAAGGGCGACAAGCAGCCGGTGATTCCGCCCGACGTAAACATGCAGATGCATCGTAGCCGGGGGCCGGCGCCGTGAAGTTCCTAAAATCAGGGCTGTTGCGCGCCGGTCTGCTGCTGTTGCTGCTCGTGGTGTGCTTCCTCGATACGAGCGATGTTTCGGCAGAATATGGCGATGTCGTGATCAATCGCCAGGCCGAAAAGAACGGCATGCGACCGGTGATCTTTCCGCACTGGTTTCACCGCATCCGTTTCCGCTGCAAGGTTTGTCATGCCGAACTCGGCTTCAAGATGCGTGCCGGTTCAAACACGATTACGATGACGGACATCATCGAGGGCCGCTTCTGCGGGGCTTGTCACAACAACGATATCGCCTGGTCGCCGGAGAATTGCGATCTTTGCCATTCCGGCAAGCCGGGCCTGCCGACGGGGGTGTTTGGTGGACACGAAACTTCAGGACCAGGGCGCTGGTAAAGCCTTGCCGGGCATTGCCCCGCAGCCGACTCGGCGTCGCCTGCTGCTCGCCGGTCTGGCGTGCGGCGGATTACTGTTGGGTGGCCGGAGTTCCGCCAAGGGACGGGTTTTGGTGACCGGTCCGGCCTACATGGGTGGCCGCTTGTTGCAACGGGTCAATGAGGGCGGATTTCCCGATTTGCAACGCGACAATTTTGGTCCGATGACCCTCTTTATCGCCCCGGTGGCGGTCGCAGTCAGCCCGATGCGCGATATCTACGTGGCCGATGCCGGTCTTTCGGCGCTCTTTCGCTATGATCCGATGCAGGATGCGATGTCGGTCATTCGCGGGGCTCGCGTGACGCAGCAGACGCGGTTGGCAGCCTTGAGCGACGGTTCGGTGATGGTTGCCAATGGCAGCTCGGCACTTGCCACGCGTTTCGCCCGCAACGGTCGCCAAATGCAAACCCTCGACCCTCAGTTGGGACTGGCGCACTTTGACGAAATCGCCGTCGACAGCACCAGCGGGCGTTACTACGGGCTTGACCGGGTACAAGGACGCCTCGAAGAAATCATGCCGCATGGGCACGGTGCGACCGTATTGGCCGACGGTATCCTGCCCGAGCAGCCGATGACCATGGCGATGGACGGACAAACGCTTTACGTCGCCGGGCGTACTTGCCAATGCGTGGTGGCGATCGAGATGTCCGGTGCCCGGCCGCAGGTCCCGGTGCTGGAGGAAAGCGGGCAGATCGCCGCGCTGGCGGCCGGAGATGGCTGGCTGGTGGCGGCAGACATGCGTGACAGGGTGGTTCGCGTCTGGCGCCAGAATGAACAAGTGGCATCCTATGAATTTGCCAGTCTGGGCTTGACCGAGCCGCGCGGGATGGCGATTGCGGGACAGACCTTGTATGTTGTCGATACCGCCGCCCGGCGTGTGCAAACCTTTCGGATGCGGGCTTGAAACACCTTCTCATTCTTTGCATGCTGGTTTGGCTCGGGGGCTGTGCCACCGAAAAGCAGGTATTGCGTTTCGATCCGGTGCGCGCCGCGACGGCGAAGCGCATTTATTTCCCGCCGATGAGCGATGAGCAAGTGCCGCGCTACGTCTATGTCGGAGAGTTGATCGGCGAACAAAATTTCGTTGATCCCGAACCGCAGAAAAAAAATCCGCTGATCGAGGCCCTGAAGTGGATTGCCGGTTTGCTCGATCTGCAGAACCCGAATGTCTTGCAGCGACCGCAGTCCGGGACGGTGGACGAGAACGGCCGCATTCTGGTCACCGACGTCAGCCGCGGCGCGGTGTATGTCTTCGATCAGATCAATGGGCGGCTCGATGTCTGGGAGTATGCCGACGGACTGCGGCGTTTTTCCGCGCCGACCGGAATCGCCCTGGGCCCGGCCGGCCGGGTTTTTGTTGCCGATGCAGACCAGCGCAAGGTCGTGGTGCTCGATAGCGAGGGCAGAGGCCAGCAGTTGATCGGCAAGGAGTGGCTGGAGCGCCCGACCGGCCTGGCTTGGGATGCCAACACCGCATTGCTTTACGTGGCGGATACGCAGGCCCACCAGATCAAGGTGTTCGATGTCACCGGGCGTCTGGTCCGAACGATCGGCCAACGCGGCGAGGCGCCGGGGGAGTTCAATTTCCCGACCTACCTCGCCTTGAGCAAAGGCAAGTTGATCGTCGCCGATACGATGAATGCGCGGATTCAGATGATTACGCTTGACGACAGCGCAGCACCGATCGTGTTCGGCGAACGGGGCATCCAGGTCGGCCATTTCGCCCGCCCGAAAGGTGTGGCCGTCGATGCGGAGAGCAACATCTACGTGATCGAGTCCTATTACGACCATCTGCTGATATTCGACAGTCAGGCGCGCTTTCTGCTACCGATTGGCGGAGCGGGCAAGGAGGCGGGAAGCTTTTATTTGCCGAGCGGTGTTTGGGTGGACAAGGAAAATCGCGTTTTCGTGGCGGACACGTTCAATGGGCGGATTGCCGTATTTCAGTTTCTAGGAGGAGGCGCGGAAAATGGTGGCGAATAAGCACGCCGGGCATCGCCTGCTGCAGGTTCTCGGGTTGTTCGCCCTGGTTGCGTTCGTTTCCCTGCGTTATGGGCTGGAACCGGTCCAGGCGGCCCGCGTATCGGATATTCGCGGTACCAAGCACAATCTTTCGGCAGCGGCCGATGGCTCTGCGTACACCAGCCCTACCGCCGGTGCGGGCACAGTGACGACACGTAACATCAAGGCCAGTTCTGAAACCCAGATTTGCGTCTTCTGCCACACGCCCCATGCGGCAACCTCCGGCGCGACGCCCTTGTGGAACCGCAAGGTGGCGGGCGCCGGCTACACACCCAATTACACGCTCTACACCTCGAGTTCGCTGGATGCGAACCAGGTGCAGATCGGCGGCCTCGATCAGCCGGGAGGCAGTTCGAAACTCTGCCTGTCCTGCCATGACGGTACGGTGGCGGTAGGTAACGTCAATGTGCTGAACGGCTCGGCACCCAGCCCGAATCCGGTTAGCAGCAGCACGATTGCGACCACCGGCGGAACTTACATGCCGACGGGTTCCGGTACGGGAACCGGTTTTACCCGTAATTTGGGTACGGACTTGAGCAACGATCATCCCATTTCCGTTTCCTACAACGATGCCCTGGCCAATCGCGATGGCGAGTTGCGCACGCCAAGTGCCAACCCGACGGTCATGGGCGTGCGCACGACGAGCAGCAAGCCCAAGCTGAAACTGGAAAATACCGGGTCGGCAGGGGCCAATCAGGCGCAGATTCAATGTGCGACCTGTCATGATCCGCATATCCGGGAAACCAATGTGGCGACCGTCGGCAATCAGAAATTCCTGCGGATGAACCGCTTCCAGCACCAGGACCCGCCCAGTTCAAGCGGGGTCAACATGACGGACAATTCGGGCGACATCATTTGCCTGGCTTGCCATGACAAGGCCGGCGCGTCGTGGGCATTCTCGGCACATGCGAACTCCCAGGTCGCCGACGAGTTGTACAGCAACACCCACGCCGACCGCCGCGAGTTTCCGCGCAATTTGCCGGTCTGGCAGGCGGCATGCCTGAATTGCCATGACACGCATACCGTCTCCGGGTCCCGCCGACTCTTGCGCGAAGGTACCAATGAGGGCGTGTCGACCAGTGCGACGCCGAAGGCGGGCGGAGCGAATAGCTCGGCCATTGAGGAAACCTGCTATCAATGTCACGACGGTGGCGGCAACGGGACCTTGCAAGCGGTAACCGGCGTACCGAATATCAAAAGTGATTTCGCCCTGGCGCGGCACATGCCGATTACCAATACGGAACAGGGTACGACGCCGGAAATGCACGACATCAACAGCAACTTTTCGGCCGAGACATATATCGACTGTTCGACCGCCGGTTCGCGTTGCGGCAAGGACTTTATCGAGCCGAGAAGCAATCTCGGAAGGGGCAACCTGACCAAGCGGCATGTC
Organism: Rhodocyclales bacterium GT-UBC; assembly: GCA_003583745.1. Lineage (GTDB taxonomy): Bacteria > Pseudomonadota > Gammaproteobacteria > Burkholderiales > Rhodocyclaceae > Azonexus. The sequence continues at coordinate 325,336 of QXPY01000001.1, forward strand.
GAGTGCACCGACTGCCACAATCCGCATCGTGTCATCCGCGCCCAGAACGGCCTGCCTGGCGCACTATCGGCGACCAATACGAAAGACACCGTGAGCGGGCGCAATACCGGTGGCGGTGCGCACAAGCATACGAATGCCTCGGGCTATACCCACAGCAATGTAATTTCCGGCGTTCTGCGTGGTTCGTGGGGAGTTGAGCCAACCTACTCGAGCAACTCCTTCCATAGTCTGCCCAGTGGCTACAACGTCAAGCGTGGCGACCCGGGTAGCAATACCAGTACACTGGCCAGTGAAACCTATGTCACCCGTGAATACCAGATCTGCTTGAAGTGTCATTCCGATTACGCCTATTCGGACGATAACGCCTACAAGAGCACGAATCGCCCACAGGTCGGTTCGGCCGGGGGGACGACGCCGAGCGGAACCAACGGCCTGACGGTCTATACCAATCAGGCCAAGGAATTCCAGGCGCCGAGTTCGCATGCAGGCGAGCCTTTGTCGCTGGGGACCGACGCCGGTTCGTCCGATACCAATTTCAATACCAACAACCATCGCTCCTGGCACCCGGTGATGGCAGCAACGGGACGGACAACAAGCAAACGCGGCATGAGCGGTGGCAATCCATGGGTTACTCCGTGGAGCAATGCCGTCGGCACGCAAACGATGTATTGCACCGACTGCCATGGTTCAGGCGTGACGACAGCGCAGTCGGTCATTCCAGATAGCAGCAATCCATGGGGGCCACACGGCTCGAGCAACAACTTCATCCTCAAGGGCGTATGGGGCAACGGCATGGGCGCAACCGGTCAAAACAGCGGCGAAACCGCCAACCTGCTGTGCTTCAAGTGCCACGATTCGGCGAATTACACGACCCGTAACGATACCGGGCGCAAATCGGGTTTCTATGACGGCAGTACGGGCAAGGGCAATCTGCACAATTACCATATCGACCGTATCCAGAAGCTCTACTGCACCTGGTGTCACGTTGCCGTGCCGCATGGCTGGAAGAACAAGGCCTTGCTGGTCAACCTCAACGACGTCGGCGAAGAGGCCGGGCAAGGCGTCGGCAGCAGCAAGGAGGTAGCGATCAATGGCAACAGCGCCTACTACAAGAAAGAACCCTATTACCTCTATGCCAAGCTCAAGGTTTCTTCGTTTGCGGCAAGCGGCAATTGGGCGGATACCAATTGCGGTTCGCGTGGCAAGACCGGTGGCAATTTGATTACCAGTACGACCGATGCAGGGACTGGTGCGGCGTCCGGCAACACGACCGGAACCGGCAAGAACTGGATGACCAGCACTTGCAGCGGGCCGACCAATTGAGGTCTGGCGTGCCGCGACTTGTGCTGCTGCTGGCCTCGCTGAAACTGACCCTGGTCACTTTCGTCTTTCTCGGGCTCAGTGTCGTTCTGGCCTATTTCAACGAGGTCAGGACCAGTCCGTGGCTGGTGCTTTCGTTGTCCTTGTTGTCGCTCAACCTGTTGGCGGCGATTGCGACCAACCCGTATTTCCGTCGGCAGGTGCCATTGATGGTGTTTCACCTCGCGTTGCTGGCCATCGTGATCCTGATCGCGATCGGACGCCTGACCTATTTCAAGGGGCGGGCCGAGGTGGTCGAGGGCGAGGCCTTTACCGGCGATTTCGTCGAGATCGATGCCGGGCCGTGGCATCCGCTCGGTGTCGAGCAGGTTCAGTTCATCAATCTGGGAACGCGTATCCGCTATGCGCCGGGGCCGGTGCGTATCGGCACCGAAAATCTGGTGGGCTGGATCAACGATCAGGGTAAGCCCGAGCAGGCCGTCATTGGCGACCATACGCCCTTGATTCGCCACCACTATCGGTTCTACGCCAACTGGAACAAGGGGTTTGCTCTGATGTTCGGCTGGCAGCCCAATACCGGCGAAGCCCTGCGTGGGTCGGTGAATTTGCCGAGTTATCCGGCTAACGCCTTGACCCAGGCGCGCCAGTGGTCCTTGCCGGGGAATGTGCAACCGATTTGGGCGGCGCTGCAATTCGATGACGAGCCGGTGCCGGAGAATGGTGGAGAATTCCGCCTGCCGCAAAGCTACAAAGTGGTCATCCGTCACGGAGAGCAGCGTTGGGAGATCGACGCCGGACAGGGTGGGGCGGATATCGATCTGCCCGGAGGCCGTCTGAGTTATCTCGGCCTGCGGACCTGGATGGGCTACCAGGTGGCCTGGGACAGGACGATGCCCTGGTTACTTGGGGCTTCGGTCATCGCCGTGCTGGCGCTGGCCTGGCATTTCTGGAAAAAATTCGCTCAACAACCGTGGAATGCCTGAGTGGCAGGTGCTTCAACAAGGAGTCGGTTTTGGATTTGATCGGTGAGTTAAGGATTCTCTGGGTAGCCGTCGTTGCCTACGTGCTGGCCGGCAGTATTTCGATCTTCGGCGTTCTCTTGAAAAAGCGGCCGGAGCGGACCGTGCTCGGTCTGATGCTGCTCGGCCTGGCGCTGCATACGGCAGCCATCGCCTTGCGCTGGCAGCGTCTCGATCACGGCCCGTTCGTAACGATGTTCGAAATTCTCTCCAGTAACGTCTGGAGCCTGATGCTGGCATTTTCGATCGCCTATTGGCGCTTGCCGAGCATCCGCCCGGTTGCGGCGATCATCATGCCGATCCTGTTTACGATGATGGGCTGGCTGATGACGGTCAGTCCCGGCGAAACCCATTTGCCGCCAACCTATCACACGGTCTGGCTATTCATCCATATCGGTTTCGGCAAAGTGTTCCTTGGCGCGGTCCTGGTTGCAGTCGGCCTGTCCGGCGTCATTTTGCTGCGCCGCGATGGACGCGCCGACGGCTGGTTTTCCCGTCTGCCCGATAGCGAACGCCTGAGCGAACTGTCCTACCGCTGCATGGCGATCGGCTTCGTCTTCGAGACCTTGATGCTGATCGCCGGCGCGATCTGGGCGCAGGATGCCTGGGGGCGTTACTGGGACTGGGATCCGCTGGAAACCTGGGCTTTCATCACCTGGATCATCGTCGGCATTTCGCTGCATGCCCGGCTGACCTTCAGGTTGTCGCCCCGGCTTGGCGCCTGGTTGGTGATCGGCGTGTTCGTTTCCGCATTCCTGACTTTCTTCGGCGTGCCTTTCATTTCCCAGACACCGCATCAGGGAGCCGTCTGAATTGCCGCTGTCGATCACCTACGACCGTTCGGCCAGTATCCCATCCAGGCGGCCGGGACAGGCCATGAGTGCAGTTCTCCCCGTTCGCTGGTACGGGCTGGCCTGGCTGGCGCTGGGGCTGTCTACGCTGTTCGCCGTGGTGCTGGTGGTCGCCCGTACGCCATTTCTCGGCCTGGGGGCCGCCTTTTTCCGTACTGCGCTGGTCTTGCACGTCGACCTGGCGGTCGTCGTCTGGTTCCTTGCAGTCGCAGCCGGTATCTGGCTGATTGCCATCCCGGTCAAGCATGGCGGATTGGCGCGATTGGCCAATGGCGGTTTCTGGCTCGCCGGCAGTGGCGTCTTCGGCATGCTCGTTTCGCCATTTGACGGAAGTGCGCAGCCTGTCCTTGCCAACTATGTTCCGGTACTCGACACCCCCATTTTCTACCTTGGCTTGACCGCTTTTCTCGGCGGTATCGCGCTGGCTGCGCTGGCCGGGCTCTTTTCCTTTTTTTCGCGGAGCGTGGCGCCTTCCCGCCGATTCGAGCCACTGGCCTTCTGGCAGTGGGCCGTGCTTGCCGCCATCGTCGCATTTCTGGGCGCTTGCCTGGTATTCGGCTTGGCGCTGCGGTCGGCGGCGGGGGATGTATCGCTCGACGGGCGACTGTGGGGTGGTGGGCACGTGCTGCAAATCGTGCATACCTTGATGCTGATGGCCGCCTGGCTTTGCCTCGGGCAAGCAGCGTTGTCCAGCATCGGCCTGCGCGGCAAATGGGTGGCGGCGATGTTGGCCGGGGAAGTGCTGGCGGTGTTGGCCGATATGGCCATCGCCATGCTTTTTCAGGTCGATACGCCGTCTTATCGGCGGGGTTTTACCGAAATCATGCGCTGGGCCACCTGGCCCGCTCCCGTCGCCCTCGGGGGCTGTCTGCTGATCGGTTTCCAGCGCTTGGCCAGGGTGCGTCGGCTGACGCCGGTGGAGTTCGGATTGATCGGAACGGTGCTGCTGTTCTTGCTCGGCTGCGTCGTCGGTGCCGGGATTAGAGGCGAAACGACGGTGGTGCCGGCGCATTACCACGGTACGGTAGGTGCCGTGACCCTGGCTTACATGCTTTGGGCGCGCCATGCCTTGGATCGTGCCGGTCTTCCATTCGGCGGGGGCTGGTTGTGGCGCTGGCAACCTTTTATCTACGGCTGCGGTATCGGTCTGATGGTACTTGGCCTGGCCTGGGCCGGCAGCATGGGCGTCATGCGCAAGTCGCCGCATGCGGAAGTGGCTGTGGCCGAGGGCATGCGACAAGGCGCGATGGGGCTGGCCGGTATCGGTGGATTGTTTGCCACACTGGGTGCGGGCATTTTTGTTGCGTGCATTGCGATCTCGATTTTCAAGAAGCGGACTGTCTAGATGCCAAGCAAATCCGAGCAGCACTCCCATCCGGTAAGGTTTTCGATCGGCAACGAGGTCGGTCGCAGTCTTTTGTTGATGGGAATGGCGTTGATCCTGGGGAGTGTCGTCTATTTCGGCTGGGATCAGTCGCCGCTGAGTGGCCGTCTTCAACCCGAGCAGCATGTACAGAGCCGCGTTCGGGACGAACTCGACCGCCGCTTCCGTGAGGGCGTCGCCTTGCTGCAGGCCAAGCACTACGATCAGGCGCTGGGGGCATTTCACCGCGTGCTGCAGCTCAATCCGGAAATGCCGGAAGCGCATGTCAATGCCGGCTACGCCTTGCTTGGGCTGGGCAATTACAAGGCGGCCGCCGATTTTTTCGATACCGCCACCACCTTGCGGCCGAATCAGTTGAACGCCTATTTCGGTCTTGGTGAAGCCTTGCAGGCGATGGGCGACAAGCAGGGTGCCTTGCAGGCGATGGAAACCTATCTGCATCGCGCCGCAGCCAACGACCCATTCCGCCGCAAGGCCGAATCGGCAACCTGGGAACTGCGTGCCGATCTGGAAAAGGAAAGACCGATCAAGCCCTCGGAGCAAGCACCGCATCGTCGGCGCAATACCGAGGAAGGGAGCCGGCCATGAGTCTCTACCGCTACGCCTCGCCGGCCACCTTCTACCCGCTGGCCGGCCGGATGATTCCGTATTTCGCCGCGCTGTCGGTCCTCTTCGGCCTAGCCGGGCTCTATCTCGGCATGCTGGTCGCACCGACCGACTTCCAGCAAGGCGAGGGTTACCGCATCATCTTCATCCACGTCCCGGCCTCCTGGATGTCGATGTTCATCTATCTGGTGATGGCCTTCTGGGCCGCCATCGGTCTGGCTTTCAACACCCGCCTGTCGGGCATGATGGCGCAGGCGCTGGCCCCGACCGGGGCGCTGATGGCCTTCCTGTCGCTGTGGACCGGCGCCCTGTGGGGCAAGCCGATGTGGGGCGCCTGGTGGGTCTGGGATGCCCGGCTGACCTCGGAACTGATCCTGCTCTTCCTCTATATCGGTTTCATGGCCCTGACCGCGGCGATCGACGATCCGAAGCGGGCCGACAAGGCCGGCGGCCTGTTGCTGCTGGTCGGCGTGGTCAATGTGCCGATCATCTACTTCTCGGTGAAGTGGTGGAACACGCTGCACCAGGGATCGAGCGTCAATCTGACCAAGTCGTCGATGGCCCAGACCATGCTGTGGGGCATGCTGTTGATGGCCCTGTGCTTCTGGATGTATTCGATTGCCGTCGCCCTGCTGCGGGCGCGCACCATCATGCTCGAGCGCGAGCGCCATACCGACTGGGTCAAGGCCGAACTGGCGGGAGTTGAACGATGATCTACTGGAACAGCTTGTCCGACTTTCTCGCCATGGGCGGCTACGGCTTTTATGTCTGGGGCTCGTTCGGCGTCACGGTGCTGATCATGGCCGGCGAGCCGGCGTGGGCCCTGGCACAACGCAAAAAAAGCCTGAAATTGCTCGGTCGCCAGTTGCGTGCCGAAGCGCGAGGCCAATAAGCGCTCGGCGAAAATTCCCAATACTGGGAAGCGCCTTCCGTTTCCGGGAATTTTTTGGTCTATTGCTCCGCAATTTGGACTCCGGTGTTTCCCGGAAAAGGCTGAGGGGCGGGCGGGGCCCATTTCTAAAAAATATGGAACCGATCTTGCTACGAAGCGGGGGATACCACTCGGAGCAGTTCTATGATTCCAGAGATTGGGCATTTTGCCCTGATCGTTGCCCTGGTTGTTGCCCTTGTCCTCGGTGTACTGCCCTTGTTCGGCGTATTGCGAGGTAATGGCCGTCTGATGGCGCTGGCGCGGCCAGCAGCTGTTGCACAATTCATCGCAATATCATTTGCTTATGCATGTTTATTACAGTCGTTTCTAAGTAACGACTTTTCGGTGCGCTATGTCGCCGAGCATTCCAATACGCTGTTGCCGACCTTTTACAAGGTGGCAGCCGTATGGGGCGGGCATGAAGGCTCGATGCTGCTTTGGGCCTTGATCCTGTCTACATGGACGGTCGCCGTCGCCGCCTTTAGTCGGCGTTTGCCTGACGAAATGGTAACCACCGTGCTGTCGGTGATGGGCCTGATCAGCATCGGCTTTCTGGCCTTTCTCCTTTTTGCCTCCAATCCGTACGAGCGCCTGCTGCCGGCCTTGGCCGACGGACGCGACCTGAATCCGCTGCTGCAGGATCCGGGCATGGCCTTTCACCCGCCAATGCTCTACATGGGCTATGTCGGGTTCTCGGTCGCTTTCGCGTTCTCCATCTCGGCCCTTATTTCCGGGCGTCTGGATGCGGCCTGGGCGCGTTGGTCGCGTCCGTGGACAACTGTCGCCTGGGTTTTCCTCACCCTGGGGATCGCGCTCGGTTCCTGGTGGGCATATTACGAATTGGGCTGGGGTGGTTGGTGGTTCTGGGATCCGGTCGAAAACGCCTCGTTCATGCCCTGGCTGGTTGGTACCGCACTGATCCACAGCCTGGCGGTTACCGAAAAACGCGGTGCCTTCAAAAACTGGACGGTGATGCTGGCGATCATGGCTTTTTCCTTGTCGCTGCTTGGAACATTCCTGGTCCGTTCCGGGGTGCTGACTTCGGTTCATGCCTTTGCCACCGATCCGAAGCGCGGTATTTTCGTGCTCAGCTTTCTTGCCGTCGTAGTCGGCGCCTCGCTGTTCCTGTTCGCCTGGCGCGCGCCGAAGGTCGGTTTGGGTGGCGTCTTCGGCATGTTTTCGCGTGAGTCGCTGCTCCTGGTCAATAACGTTTTGCTGACCGTGGCGGCCAGTGCCGTGCTGATCGGGACGCTCTATCCCTTGTTCCTCGATGCGCTCGATTTAGGCAAGATTTCGGTCGGGCCTCCTTATTTCGAAGCGATCTTTGTTCCGCTGATGGCGCCGATGGTTCTGCTCATGGGGATTGCTCCGTTCACTCGCTGGAAGACGGCCAGCCTGAGCGATTTGCCGCAGGCGCTTCGCCTGGTTGGTATTGCCGTGCTGCTGGCAGCGATAGCTCTGCCCATAATGCTCGGTAACTGGTCATTCCTTACGGCCTGCGGCATTTTGCTGGGTTGCTGGGCCATCGCCGCGAGTCTGCTGATCGTCATCGTTCGGGTGCGCGGCAAATCGGCTTCCCTCGCTGAGCGCCTGGGCTCTATCGGCATGGCGCAGTGGGGTATGGTTCTGGCGCATGCCGGGGTTGGCGTGTTCATCCTCGGCGTGACCATGGTCAAGACCTACGAGAGCGCCAACGACGTCAAGATGAGCGTCGGCGACAGCACGACGGTGGGCGGGTATACCTTTACGTTCAAGGGCATTCATGAACTGAAGGGGGCCAATTACATGGCAGCCCGCGCGCAAATCGTGGTTAGTCGCGACGGCAAACTGGAACGCGTCATGGAGCCGGAAAAGCGTATCTATACCGTGCAGCGCATGCCGATGACCGAGGCGGCGATCGATACCGGCCTGTTCCGCGATCTCTACGTGTCGCTGGGCGAGCCGATCGACATGCAGACCTGGATCGTGCGCGTGCAATACAAGCCGATGGTGGACTGGATCTGGTGGGGATGCTTGTTGATGGCATTGGGCGGTGCGTTGGCAGCAGCCGACCGGCGCTATCGCATTGCGCGCTCGTTGAAGACGGAAGCCGCCGTACTGGCTTCGGCGAAAGGCTGAGGGCCATGCGCCGCTTTATTTTGCCCCTGTTGCTGTTCGCGGTACTGGTCGGTTTCCTGGCTGTCGGGCTGCGCCTGAATCCGCGCGAATTGCCTTCGCCGTTTATTGGTAAGCCTGCGCCCCTGTTTCGCTTGAGCCAATTGCACGCAGCAGAGGAAAGCTTTTCGCCGGAGGACATGCGCGGGCGGGTGTGGCTGTTAAACGTCTGGGCGTCATGGTGCGTCTCCTGTCGTCAGGAGCATCCCGTCCTGATGGACCTGGCGCGTCATCGAGTGGTCCCCATCATCGGACTCGACTACAAGGACGAAAGGGAGCCGGCCAAGGCATGGCTCGCCGAGCAGGGCAATCCGTACGGGCTTTCGGTGTGGGATCGCGAAGGCAAAGTCGGGATCGATTACGGGGTGTACGGCGTGCCGGAGACCTTTGTCATCGACAAATCGGGGATTGTCCGGATGAAACATACGGGGCCGGTGACCCCCGCAGTACTCAGTGAGAAGATCATCCCGCTGATCAAGGAGTTGAACGGTGCTTAAATATTTTGCAGTAATCGCCCTTGCATTCTGCGTTGGCCTGGCGCAGGCCGGTGAAGCCCAGCCGGTTGCGGAGGATCCCGTACTCGAAGCTCGCGTCCAGGCGTTGGCCGAAGTGTTGCGCTGCCTGGTCTGCCAGAATCAGAATCTGGCTGACTCGCATGCCGAATTGGCGATCGATCTGAAGAATCAGGTTCGGGAAATGTTGCGCCGGGGACAGACAGAGAAAGAAGTGATCGATTATCTCGTACAGCGCTATGGTGACTTCGTACTCTACCGCCCGCCGGTTAAAAGCTCGACCTGGTTGCTCTGGGGCGGCCCCTTTGCCCTGTTTTCAGCTGGACTTGGGATGCTTTATCTGAATTTGCGGCGGCGTCGCCAGCAAGGTGGGGAGGTATTGAGTGCCGAGGAGCGTTCTGCGGCCAGCAGTTTGCTCGAAGGCCGGACAGGGGAGCCGAAATGAGTTGGTTTGTTGCAATTGGCGGGCTGTTGTTGCTCGGGATTCTGGTTGTATTGCTGCGTCCATTGCTGAAGCAGCAGGATGAGCCGACCACGACGGCCAGTGGTGTGCGGGAATTCAACCTGGCGATCCTGCGCGAGCAATTGGCTGAACTGGAACACGATAAGGCCAACGGTCGCCTCGATCAGGCGGCCTATGAGCAGGCACGACAAGAGCTGGAGCGGCGGGTTCTCGATGACGCTGGCGGTAGCGTGCGTCCGGTCGGTGCTGGCGGACGCCGGCTTGGACTGGCTGTCGGCTTGGTGCTCGTGGTGCCGGCGGCGGTGGTCGGTTTGTATTTCTACTTGGGTACGCCGGAGGCTGTCACCGGGGGCAAGCCCCAGGCGAGAGGCACCGGCGCCGGGGAGCATGCTCTTTCGCCTGAGCAGATTGCCGGCATGGTCGAGAATCTGGCATTGCGTCTGCAGGAAAACCCGAACGATGGTCAGGGATGGCTGATGTTAGGGCGGTCTTATGCTGTGCTCGGCCGCTATCCCGAGTCGGCCGCCGCATTCAGTCGTGCGCTCGGATTGTTGCCGCCGGATGCCCAGCACTATGCCGATTTCGCTGATATCGTCGCCATGACCCAGGGCAAGCGCCTCGAAGGAGAGCCGGAGAAGCTGGTGCGCCGTGCGCTGGAGATTGATCCCAACAATATCAAGGCACTCGCATTGGCGGGCACCATCGCGTTTGACCGTCAGGATTACGCACGGGCCATTCGCGAATGGCGCAAGGTGTTGGTCCAGGTGCCCGAGGGCTCGCCAGTGGCGGCGGGCATCCAGAACAGCATCAGCGATGCGGAAAACCGGATGGCCATCGCTGGTCAGCAAGCGGAAAGCAAGCGCGATTCGGCAAGTGCCGCGCCGGCCCGGGTTAGTGGCGTCGTCGAGCTGGATCCCGCGCTGAGGGCTCAGCTTGCACCTGGCGATACGCTGTTTGTGTTTGCTCGCGCCGTCGATGGCCCCAAAATGCCGGTCGCCATGCTGCGCAAGAAGGTGAGCGACTTGCCCTTGCAGTTCACGCTCGACGACAGCATGTCGATGACGCCTCAATTCAAACTATCGACCGTCGGCAAGGTGGTGATCGGTGCCCGTGTTTCGCGTAGTGGCGATGCCCTTGCCAGGGCTGGCGATTACGAAGGCTTGTCGGTTCCGGTGGTAGTGGGTACGGAGAATGCTAGGGTGGTGATCGCTACGACGGTCAAATAAGCTCCGGCCGGCTTCACTATTGCAGAAAGGGGCTGATGTGGCCCCTTTTTCAATGCTGAGGCACGGGGTGAATATCGTGAATGCTGGGCAGTTCAGGCTTGGGTCGATCTTGATGTCGATGCTGGTTGTTGGCGCTGTCATGGCAGCGGATGAAGATATGCGGGGCTTCAGCGACGAGGGCCGCCGGCTGGCCAACCTGATCACAAGCCAGGTACGTAGTGAACTGGTCAAGGAGCTTGAGCGGACAGGCCCGATTCGGGCCATCGTCGTTTGCAAATATAGCGTTCCGGAAATAACCTCAACGCTTTCCCGGCAAAGCGGCATGCGCGTGACAAGGGTTGCCTTGCGACCCCGCAATCCGGCGCTGGCCGAACCTGACGCTTGGGAGCAGCGGGTTCTTCTTGATTTCGAGAAACGGGTTGCCAAAGGCGAGAGAGCGGATATGCTTGAATTCGCCGAATTGGTTCAGGAACCGGCTGGAAAAGCCATGCGATACATGAAAGCCATTGCCATGGCTCAGCCTTGTTTGCACTGTCACGGCCCCGGCGCGCAGATTGCGGACGGTGTGCGGGCACAATTGGCGGCAGAGTATCCGAATGATCGGGCGATCGAATATCAGGTTGGCCAGATCCGCGGTGCGATATCGGTCAAAAAGACAACGAAGGATTAGGGTGCTTGAACGTAGGCGGTTTCTCTCGCTATTTGCCGCGCCACTGCTGGGCTGGGGGTGCGACCGTGCCGAACCGCCTGCCGGCTTGCGTCCGGAGGATCGCTTTCCCGCACTTGAGTTACAGGATCTGGAAGGTGGGGTCATGCATCTCCCCGTTCCCGGCTTTCCTTGCTTGATCAACGTCTGGGCGACCTGGTGTCCGCCCTGTCGAGCCGAAATGGCTGGTCTGGAGCGGGTCAGTCAGCGTTTTGCTGCGGATGGGTTGAGAGTGATCGGTGTTTCGGTCGATAGCGACCTGAATCTGGTCAGGGAATACCTGCTCAAGGTCCGGCTGAGTTTTCCAGTGGTACTGGATCGTGGCGGTGACCTTGTGCGTAGCAGACTGGGGGTGAGCGCCTATCCCTATACGGCACTGGTGGGGGCAGGCGGTTTGATTAATGCGACGTGGCTGGGGGAGCAGGACTGGGATCATCCCGCGATGCAGCCGCTTTTGCGGCAGCTTGTCGCGGGTCGGAGGGCCTGATTATTTCCCGGGTTCGATAATGGCGAGCGCCTTTTTGGCTTCCGGGTGCCCCTGGGCTGCCGCCTTTCTCATCCAGCGTGCCGCTTCGGGGCGGCTGTCGATCACGCCCTTGCCAGCCAGAAAGAGCAGTCCGAGATGATATTGCGCCTCGGCATGTCCGGCGCTGGCGGCCTGGAAATACCAGGTTGCCGCTTCGCGGTCCGGGTCAGGTACGATTTTTGCGGCTTGAGAACCGAAGAGGAAGGCGGAGCCGAGTTGGTACATGGCATCAGTCGATCCCAGGGCAGCGGCTTTTTTCCAAAGAATGATGGCTTGCTTCTCATCTTCAGGAACGCCCTGGCCGAGGTAGTAGAGCATGCCGAGCTTGTATTGAGCGACCGGATTGCCCGCCGCGGCCAAAGGGGTCAGCAATTGAACAGCTTGGCTTTGGCGCCCGCTCTCGATGGCTCGCGTGGCTTCGGTCAGCGGGTCGGAGGCAAAGGCCGGAGCGGTCGAAAGTAGCAGGGAAATCAGGAGTGTATTGAGCCGCATGTATATTCTTGGATTTGGCATTTCAAACTGTTGTATAGACTGTTTGACTGACGATTATGGTAGCTGTTCAGCGGGATTATCCCGGCGTGGCGATGTAAAAAGCAAAAAGCAGGCCGGTGAAAGAGGAAGGGTGGCGGAGCGTGACTGAAACAGACAAATTCAATAAGCGGGACGAACCGGGGCGCTTGTCCCTGACCAAGTCCCTGCGCGGCAAGGCCTGGCTGTTCACGTTCGTGCTTGCCGTTTATTTCGTCATCGTGACCATCGTGGTCGGATACGAACGCTGGAGCTTGCAGGAGTCCGTGGCGCTGCTGCAGGATCTCAACGAGCGCGAAGAACGGTTGGTCGGATTGAATTACGCGGTATCGCGAGCGGTGATTTCGATCAACGAAAACTATTTCTCACCCGATATCGAGACCTCCGGCAAGATGCTCGCCCTGGAGGTCGAGGCCTTGTTGCCTGCAATGATGCGCTTGCAGGCGGCTTACCCCATCCTGGCCGAGCCGCGCAGCGTGCTGAGCCAGGTTGTCGACGAGTTGTCGACGGCGCCGACCCGCGCCAGTATTGCCGATTTGCGTGGCACCATGCACCGCCTGGTGCTCGACCTCGATTTGGTGACGGCCGACGTGGTCAGCCAAAAGGTTCAGATGGTCGAGCGTTATCAGCGGACTTTTGTTCGTATCACGCAGGAATGGATTTCTTTTGGTGTGCTCGCCTTGATCTTGATCGCCTGGGTATTCAAGGGGTTTTTCAGGGGCTTGGCGGTGGATATCGACCGGGTTCGTAAACATGCGACGGCGATTGTCATGGGGGGGGGAACCGGCAAGCTCGAGCATAATCGCAAGGATGAGCTGGGTATGCTGATGGATGCGGTCAATACCATGCAGGATGAGCTGGCGAAACGCGACAATCAAATCGAGTTTTCCCGTCAGCAAAGCTTCCACAAGGAGAAAATGGCCGCTATCGGCTCGCTGGCGGCTGCCGTTGCACACGAAATCAATAATCCTTTGTCGGCTATCGTGGGTGTTGCCCAGGCAATCGATCACGAATGCAAGTCTGAAGCCTGTGCCTTGTACGGAGCGGCTTGCCATCCCGAGATGATTCTCGATCAGGCCAAGCGGGTGATTCAGATCACCCGCCAGATCAGCGAGTTTTCGGTGCCGCAGTCACAGGACCCCGAGTTCATCGATATCAACGGTTTGCTGCGCAGCACGGTGAATTTCGTCAAGTTCGACCGGCGTTTCAGAACTATCGACGTGGTTGTCGAACTCGATAGCAGTCTGCCGGCGGTGTACGCCATTGCCGATCATCTGGTACAGGTGGCAATGAATTTGCTTATCAATGCAGCGGATGCCTTGCATGGGAAACAGGGCCAGGCGCCGCAAATTCGCGTTACGACCTTGCGCCAGGACGGGCAGGTATTGATACAGGTGACCGACAACGGGGAGGGGATCAGTCCCGAAAACCTGCCCATGGTTTTTGTCGAGCGATTCAGCACCAAGGCACCTGGGCGAGGAAGCGGATTGGGGTTGTCGTTGTGCCGGTCCTTGATTGAAAGGGCCGGAGGAAAAATTGAAATCGAGTCAACGCTCGGTCAGGGGACGGAAGTCACGATCAAGCTGCCCATCCCGGCACTCGGGGTGGATTGAGATTATTGGTGAGACACAGAGAAGGCCAAAGCCATGCATGTATTGGTAATTGATGATGAAGTCGCACTCCGTCAGATTCTGGCATCGGCTATCAGTCGTGCCGGGCATTCGGTCGATACCGCAGAGAATGTGAAAGAGGCTTCCTCGAAGCTGGTGCGAGGTGATGTCGATGTGGCCTTGTGCGACATCATGATGCCCGACGGCAACGGGGTTGAGCTGGTGCGCAGTTTTCGCGGCGCGGGGATCGACACGCAATTTGTCATGGTGACGGCCTTTGCCTCGATGGAAACGGCGGTCGAAGCGTTGCGTGCCGGTGCCACCGACTACATGATCAAGCCGGTGCGGACCGAGGAACTACTGCATCGACTCGAGCAGATCGGTTCCATGCGCGGCTTGAAGGCAGAAAACCAGGCGCTGCGTCAAATGGTGGCGCGTGAGCGGGGGGTGTTTCACTTCAGCTCGCCCTCGATGGTCGATATGGAACGCCTGGTATCCAAGGTCGCGGTGACCGACAGTACGGTCTTGATTACCGGTGAGAGCGGGACCGGCAAGGGGGTGACGGCGCGCAATATCCACGAAATGAGTCCGCGTAGCGAATTCCCTTTCATTCCAGTGAATTGCGGTGCGATTCCGGAAAATCTCTTGGAAAGCGAGTTCTTCGGGCATTCCAAGGGCGCATTCACCGGCGCGGACAGGGCGCGCAAGGGCCTGTTTACGCAAGCCGATCGAGGTACGCTATTCCTCGACGAAATTGGCGAGTTGCCCCTGCACATGCAAACCAAATTGCTCCACGTGATTGAGGACAAGGTTGTCAGGCCCCTGGGCGGCGAGCAGGTGCGTAAGGTCGATGCGCGCATTATTGCCGCCACCAATCGCAATTTGCCGGAGATGGTGAAGGATGGGCGCTTCCGCGAAGATCTCTACTTCCGTCTGTCGATGTTCAATATCCAGATACCGCCGTTGCGCGAACGGCGCGAAGATATCGCCCGGCTGATCCATTTCGTGCTGGGCAATCTGGCTGGCGGCCAGGGTAAGAAGCCGCTGATGCTCGATCCGGTCGCCGAGGAAATCCTGGTCGAGTTTCCCTGGCCAGGTAATGTTCGCGAACTCGAAAACGTAATCAATCGCGCACATATACTGGCTGACGGCGATCGCATCACGCTTGCCGACCTTCCTCCTGATATCGCCCGTGCCGCGCCTGTGCGTGAGAAATGTGGCATGGATGTTGCGTTGTCGGGGGGGCTGCGCGAGCAGTTGCGTCGCGTCGAGGCGGATATCATCAGCCGTGCTTTGCGCGATGCCGGAGGGGATCGTCGTCTCGCCGCGCAAAAACTGGATATCGGACTTTCCAGCTTGTATCGCAAGCTGGAGGAAATTGAGGCAATGGCTGCTGGAAATATCGATGCGTAAATGGAGCAGGATTCGTTCTTCGCTGGGGGCAGCGTTTTGGCTGGGAAGCTTTCTCCTGCTGGCGGCCAATCAGGCGTCAGCGGGGCCGGCCGAGGAATATGAGGCAGGCCTGAAGAGTTTTCAGGTTGGTGATATTGTCGGTGCGATGAATCCGCTGCGCAGTGCAGCCAATGCCGGACATGCCAAGGCGCAGGTGTTGCTGGCGGAAATACTGGATCGCTCCGAGTTCGACGAAGATGCGGTGGCACTCTATCGCAAGGCGGCCGAACAGGGGGATGCGGACGGGATGTTCGGGCTGGGGACGATGATTGTTGCTGGCGAGGGTGTGGACAAGAAGGATGTCCCGGCCGGTCGAGCCTGGATTCAAAAGGCCGCCGACCTCGGGCACCAGCAGGCGACCCGGGTCATTGCTCAGGCTTACCTGAAGGGCGAGTTGGGCTTCAGCGAAGCGGAGTGCACTTCGCCGATTGCGTTGCATTGGGTCAAGCAGGCGGCCGAAACCGATTACCTACCTGCCATCGATGCCTTGGCTTCGGCCTATGCCTTGGGCAATCAATGGGGGATTGAGGCCAACAAGGCGATTGCTGACCAGTATCTGGCGCAAGCAAACAGAATTCGCAATATTGATGCGGCCAAAGCCAAGAAAAAGGCCAGACGCGTCGTCGCCTCGCCCAACTGAGCGTTCTACGATGATCACCAATAAAACTGCGTTACTTGCCGTACTGCTGGTCGCTTCGGTAGCGCCCTGTCTGGCCGCCAATCCAGCCAACGGTCAGCGGCTCTACAACATGCACTGCGCCGCCTGCCACGGGCCGCGAGGCGAGGGCGTGCATCCGGAAGCGCCCAAATTCCGGATGGGCGAACGTCTGGAGCAGCCCGACCTGGTGTTGATGCAATCGGTCAAAACCGGCAAGAAGACCATGCCACCGTTCTTCGGTGTCCTTCAGGACCCGCAGATACTCGATATCCTGGCTTATGTGAGAACCTTGAGATGAAAATAAAACGTCTGATTTACAGCCTCATCCTCTGCCTGCCCGGCCTCAGCCTGCCGCTTCAGGCGGCCGACAAGACCGGACCGCGCGTGATCGACTCCTTCGAGGTCGGCGAGAACGTCTATGTTCGTGCCCTGACCGTCGAAAAGCAGGCCGATTCACTGTGGGTCGGAACCTCGGTTGGTGCGCTGGAGATCGACCTGAAGACCTCCAAGCCGCGTAACACCTTTACCCGGCAGCAAGGCCTGGCCAATGAATACGTCTTTGCGATCGGCGTCGATAGCGAAGGCTACAAGTGGTTCGGCACCAATGCCGGTGGCGCCTCGCGCTACAAGGATGGCAAGTGGAAGACCTATTTCCCGATGCATGGTCTCGCCGACTACTGGATCTACTCCTTTCAGAACGACAAGGACGGCAACCTGTGGATCGGCACCTGGGCCGGGGTCAATTTCTTTAACGTCAAGACCGGCAAGTTCAAGACCTACGTCAAGGAGTTGATCAACGAGTGGGTCTACGGCCTGACTCTGGACAAGGATGGCCGCGTCTGGTTCGGCACCGAAGGCGGCGTGTCGATGTACGACGGCAAGCGCTGGAAGTCCTGGAATCACAAGGATGGACTGGGCGGAGAAAACGTCGCGCAACTTCAGGCCAGTGCCAATACCGGACTTGGCACGCGTTCCCGCCATGACCTGACCACCCAGGTCGATGGTTTGCCGACCTATAACCCGAACTATGTCTTTTCCATTCATGCCGCACCTGATGGCGTGATCTGGGCCGGCACCTGGGGTGGCGGTGTCGGCCGCTACGACGGCAAGAAGTGGAGCAATTTCACCTCGACCGATGGTCTGGCCGGCAACATCGTCTACTCGATGGTTCAGGACGACAAGGGGGTTTTCTGGTTCGGCACCAATAACGGCGTTTCCCGCTACGACGGCAAGACCTGGAAAACCATCGGCAAGGCAGAGGGACTGTTCGACACCAACGTCTATGCCCTGGCGGTCTCTCCGAACGGCGATATCTGGGCCGGTACCAAGCGCGGTGTCGTTCGCATTGCTCCTCAGTAACGAATTTGGGTTGAACAACATGTCCAAGAATCTCTCTCGCCTGCTGTCCCTCATTCTTGCCGGCTTTGCCGTCGCGGCAGCCCAGTCGTCGGCCCTCGCCGCCGAACCGGCCAAGCCGGCTGTACCAGCCTTGCCGACTATGCCGAACGGCGCACCGCATCCGGCTGTCGCACCGGAACAGCGCGAAGGCACGGTGACGGTAGATCCGGCCGCCAAGTTCACCCATTTCCGGGTCGGCAACAAGAACGTCAAGTCGATCTACATCGACGGCAGCATCGTCTGGGTTGGCACTTCCGGTGGCGTGGTCCGCTATGACACCAAGGATGACAGTTTCAAGTTGTTCGATGCCCGTAACGGCCTGCTGTCGAACGGCATGTTCTTCGTCGGCCGGGTCAAGGGGCAAATCGCCGTCGGCACCTACGGCGGTGGCCTTTCATTGCTCGATGACAAGACCGGCAAGTGGAAGACCTACAACATTCCAGAAGGCCTGGGCGATGCCTTTGTCTATGACGTGATCACGGCAGCCAACGGCGATATCTGGATTGCCACCTGGTCCGGGGTCAATCGCATCCGCGGCGGTCACCTTGATGATCGCAGCAAGTGGGATTTGTTCACCGTCGAGAACACCAAGGGCGGCGTTCCTAACGACTGGATTTATGGTCTGGCCGAGGGCAAGAACGGCGATATCTGGCTGGCCACCGAAGGCGGCATGGCTCGTTTTGCCAACAACAAATGGGAAAACTGGAACCATGCCAAGGGCCTCGGCGCCTCCTACGACAAGGTCAAGGACGCCATTTCCTTCAAGAACGATCCGGGCAAGCAGTCGACTCACCACGCCAAGCAGAAACAGGAAATGGGCTTGCAGGATGTCGATGTTGCGTACAACCCGAACTACGTTGTTTCTCTGGAGGTGGACAAACAAGGCAGCGTTTGGGCTGGAACCTGGGGTGGCGGCTTGTCGCGCTTCGACGGCAAGAAGTGGGTCAACTACACCACTGCCGACGGCTTGCCGGGCAACCATGTTTTCATGCTGCACCTGGATCCGAAAGGTCGCTTGTGGATCGGGACCAACAACGGTCTGACCTACCTTCAGGAAGGCAATAAATTCGCCAAAGCAATGACAACGGCGGATGGCTTGTTTGCCAACAATATCTTTGCGATGGGAACCAGCCCCAAGGGAGATCTATGGGTTGGCAGCTTTGGCGGCGTGTCCCACCTGCGGCCAGGCAAATAAGCAGGACCCGGGGCACCGCTAAGACTGGACGCGGGTGGTGCCCCAGCTCGGAACGGGCTTTTCCGGCTAATGGAAGCGGGAGTGTACGAAGCGCTTTCCTGCTTCCCGCATCACGCTTTCGCTATTGTTGGCCAGCGCACTGATTTCATCGTCGATCTCGGCGCGGGCCTTTTCCAAATCGCTGGCGATAGACGCATCAAAGCTTTTTGCCTTGATGAAATTCTTGCTGGCAGCGCCCAGCATCGCGACGCGCCCGATGTGCAGGGCGAACCACTTCCCGATGACAGCCCAGGCTGCGAATGTCAGCAAGACCCAGCCGATACCGAGCGGGATAGCCAATTGCATGATATTGAGCAGAGGAGGCGAGGTGGTTTCGATGATCAACTCCGGCGTGTTGTCCGGATTGGCTTCCGACCATTTGAGGCGAGAATAGCGCGCTTCCGCGCCCGATTTGGATAGGGCGCTTGCGGTCGCGGCCAGACCATCGGCTCCTTCGGAGGAGGAGACCGGTGCGCCATTCCACCATAGGCTCAGTCTGGTCGATGGATAACTGTGCTGATTCAGCAGTGCGTGATCCATATTCTTGAACAGCAGCAGGTAGCCATTCTCCTTGCCCAACCAGATCAGCTGCCGGAAAACCAGGAACAGGCTGCCCTGCGCCGGGTCGTAAACCCAGGCTGATTCCTGCCCGGGCAGAAACTTGACCTTGGGTACCGAGCGTCTCACTTGTTCAAAGGAAGCAATCAAGGTGCCTTTGCCATCTTCGATGCGCAACGATGGAAACTCAAGGCTGCTGCCTTGCGAGGTCAAATAGGAAATGAGCTGGTCGCGTTGATGCTCGACGCCATCGAAAAATTGTAGCGACTCGATTCTGGTTTTTAGATTGAAGGCTTCCCGGCCCCAATTGCGCTCGAGGTCGGCAATGACATTGGTGTAATGCTCCTGGGCGCTGCGTTGGCGAGCCTGGGCGGCACGCTTGTTGACATCCTGATAGATCCATACGCCGATAGCCAGCATGACGCAGGCGGAGAGCAGCGAAAGAAACAGCAGACGTATGACGAGTTGCCGATCCAGGGACGGGGACTTCTTGCTCATCGGTTACTCACTCTTTTCGTCCTGCCCAACGGTCATAAATCATCGATTCGACACGGAATGATTCGGCTGCCGGATTCCCCAACTGCGAATCGATAAAGAAGATTTCCGTCTCGCTTAATTGACGGCTGGAAAATTTTCCATCCTTGCTGTACTGCCTGGGGTAAGCGCGCAACAGGTCAACCATGCGCATTCGTTCTTCCGGCGTCGTGATTTCGAGCTTGTCCACGATTTCTTCCGGGGAATGGGAGGCCATCCATTTCAAGGTGCGCTGCAGAATGCGAACCATCGTTTCCGATTTGTTCGGATCTTTCTCGACACTGTCGCGACGTCCAACCAGCGTTCCGCGCAGGAAGCCGGCTCCGGCAAACAGTCGCATGGTTTGCGGGTCACCGAGATGGACCAAGGGAAAGGCAACTTTCTCCTCGATCATGCGGGTCGCGTGCGGTTCGTCGCCAATGACTGCGTCGGCCGTGCCGGTGCGCAGCATCGAGGATTCCGATTCCCAACGCCGTCCGATGCTGACTTTGCGATAGCTGTCGGGCGGCACGCCACCACGTCTCAGCAACAATTCAAGTACTTGCTGCGATGTGGTTTTGGTTGTTGCCGAATTGCTGTGCAAACCTATCGTCTTGCCTTTCAGATCGGCAATGGTCTTGACCTTGCCCTTGAGTCCCTGGCGTACCAGCAATACGTACAAGGGTAAGTCGTTCACGGCGGCCAAGGCGACAACGCGCGGATCCTTCAAGCGGACTGACATTGCCGCAGGCAGGCCGACAACGGCGAAATCGGCGTTGTTGGAAAGCATCTCGGTCAGGGAAATACCGCCTGCCGGTGAGAAAAGGACCGTCAACTCGGCCCCTTCGGCTTTATCGGCGCCAATCTTGGGAATGAGTTCGACCGGAAGGTAGGAAGCGGCCCCGGGCCCCGGAATACTGACCGAAATCCGCATCAAGTCCGCTGCGGCGGAAAAAACTGGCAAAACTGCGATAACGGTGGTTAAAAGTAGCCGGGTGGCGAAGATCATCACAAGCTCCAAAAGTTCATAAGCATTATCGCGTATGTTGGAGCTCCTCAACAGTCTGTCGTGACAGCTAATTGAGCGATATCGGGATCTTTCATGCCGTACTGCCTGTTGGCATTGCCATCAAAATGATGGGTGGGGTTGGGCTATTGCGCGATTTGGTGTGTGGTCCCTGGCCCGAAGGACATTTTGCTGAGCGTTTCAAATTTGAAAACTATTTGCTCCGGCGACATCGAACGATTAGGCCGGAGCAGGCGGGATAAGCCTCAAGGACGAATCAGGCAGACTACCGATTCAGACTCAAGCCGCCTTTTTTCGTGAGCCGGGGACGGATGCGACAGCACGTACCGTGGCGTTGGTGGCAGCGCTGACGCCGGCTTCGGTGATGTCGGCAACTTGGCGGGCGGCCTTGTTGACGTTCTCGAAGGCCGAATTGGCGGCGGAGAGGGCGGATTTGACGGCGGCAACGGCGACGTCGGAGCTGGCCGAGGACTTGGCATACCAGTCAAGGGCGGAGCCGATCGACTTGTTCAGTTCGGCGTGGCCCTGCTCGAACAGTTTGACCAGTTCTTCCTGGGTTTCGGCCGAAATTTGATAAACGCTGCGCGAATAGGCGATCGCCTTTTCGACCTGCGGCTGGCTGGCGGCGGAGTGCAAGGCGAAGGCGGTTTGCAGGTCCTTGGCACCAAGCAGGTTCTTGGCGTGGTCGACCTGTTCGGTCAGTGCGCTGCGAGCGGCCGATATGTTCAGGGCGGCGAGCTTCTCGGCGCCGGCCAGCGAGACGTTGATCAAGGAAAGCAGATGGTCGTAGGCGGCCTTGTGGATGTTGACGAGTTGGTCGGAAGCGGCGGGAAGGGAAATGGGCATGGTGATCTCCGGTAGGGGCTGAACGAAGGTGTCGTGCTGTGCCGGGCAGGATTGCTGCACCGCAACGTACGCCCTCATTATGTTCAGCCCCTTCGTGGTACCAACCATTTTTTTGTCATAACCAATTCAGCCGCCGGCTGCTTTGCATATGACTCGGGGTTTCAGGTCTTGCTCAGCGCCTGGTCGATGTCCCACAGGATGTCGTCGAGCGTCTCCAGGCCGACCGAGAGGCGGATCAGGTCGGGCGGCACGCCAGCCGCTACCTGCTGTTCCTCGGAAAGCTGGCGGTGGGTGGTGGATGCCGGGTGGATGACCAGGGTCTTGGCGTCGCCGATGTTGGCCAGATGGGACAGGAACTCGACGCTGTCGATGAACTTCTGGCCGGCGGCGGCACCGCCCTTGATGCCGAAACTGAGCACCGCGCCGGCACCCTTAGGCAGGTATTTCCTGGCCAGATCGTGGTAGCGGCTGCTTTCCAGACCGGGGTAGTTGACCCAGGCGACTTTCGGGTGGTCCTGCAGGTAGCGGGCAACCGCCAGCGCGTTCGAGCAATGCCGTTCCATGCGCAGGGGCAACGTCTCGACGCCTTGCAGCAGCAGGAAGGCATTGAACGGTGATAGCGCCGGGCCGAAGGTGCGCAGGCCTTCCATGCGGCATTTCATGGTGAAACCGAAATCGCCGAAGGTTTCATAGAAACGCACGCCGTGATAGCCCGGTGAAGGTTCGGTCATGGTCGCAAAGCGGCCGTTGTCCCACGGAAACTTGCCTGATTCGACAATGATGCCGCCCATCGTGGTGCCGTGCCCTCCGATGAACTTGGTGGCCGAGTGCACGCTGATTGCCGCCCCCCATTCGAAAGGCTTGCACAGGTAGGGACTGGCGAAGGTGTTGTCGATGAACAGCGGTACGCCGGCCTGGTTGGCGATCTTCGCCACGGCCTCGATGTCGAGCACGTTGAGCGACGGGTTGCCGAGCGTTTCGGCATAGAGCGCCTTGGTTTTCGGGGTGATGGCGCGGGCGAAATTCTCCGGGTCGTCCGAGTCGACGAAGAGGGTGTTGATGCCCAGCTTGCGGAAGTTGACGTCGAGCTGGGTATGGGTGCCACCGTAAAGCGTGCGCGCCGCGACGATTTCGTCGCCGGCCTCGCAGATGTTGAGCAGGGCGATCATCTGCGCCGCCATGCCGCTGCCGGTGGCGACCGCGGCGCGGCCGTTCTCCAGCGCGGCGATACGTTCTTCGAGCACCGCGACGGTCGGGTTGGACAGCCGCGAATAGACGTTGCCGAAGGTCTGCAGGTTGAACAGGCTGGCGGCGTGGTCGGGGCTGTCGAAAACGTAGGAGGAGGTCTGGTAGATGGGCACAGCCCGGCTGCCGGTGGCGGCATCGGGAATCTGGCCGGCGTGCAGGCAGAGGGTGTCGAACCCGTAATTGTGATCAGCCATCGGAATCTCTCAGTGGGGCAGCCAGGTCGGGCGGCGGGAGGAAATCAGGCGGGTATTGACCCCGAACCAGTTGAGGCCGCCGAACAGGCGGGCGTATTCGATCTTGACGCAGCGATCCATGACCACCGTCAGGCCGGCGTTTTCGGCGATCTGCCGGGCTTCGTCATTGATCACTCCGATCTGCAGCCACAGCGTCCTGGCGCCGATGGCGACCGCTTCGGCGGCAATCGCCGGGGTGTCGGCCGGCTTGCGGAAGACGTCGACCAGATCGACCGGCTCGGGAATGGCCGACAGGCTCGGGTAACATTTTTCGCCGAGGATTTCGGCGTATTTCGGATTGACCGGAATGATCCGGTAACCCTGGGCCTGCATGTACTTGGCGGCAAAGTTGGAGGGACGGAACCAGTCGGCGGAAAGGCCGACAATGGCCAGGGTGCGGCTTTCGCGCAGCACGCGACGCAGGGTGTTGATATCGCTCATGGGGCGCATGCTAGAGCGCGCCTTTCACCACTCAAACGATGAAAAACTTAGAAGCTTATGCAGCACGGACGAGGTGTGCTGCCGGATGGCCTTTTGACCGGGTCAGAAATCGACCAGAAACAGCGCGGCGCAGCCGAGAATCAGGATGGCACTGAGCGCAATGCAGGTCCTGAGCGACTTCTCGATCTGTTTCAGCTCCGCCATGTGCTGCTGGTAGAGACTTTCCTGCAATTCCGGGTTGCCCATGCGCTTGCCTCCGCCGCGATCGAAGCAGCAAGGCTAGCGAACCGGTGGTCGGCCGGGAACGATTTGTTGGCGATAAGCTTATCGCTGCCCGGCCGTCCGGAAATATCGCCCGATCAGGCGGCCAGCGCCGCCGCGGCATCCGTCCAGGGCAGGCCGAGGGCAGCGGCCACCGGGGCGCAGGTGACCTTGCCTTGATAGACATTGAGGCCGGCCAGCAGATGCGGGTCGTCCTGCAGCGCCCGGCGGTAGCCCTTGTCGGCCAGGGCCAGCGTGAAGGGCAGGGTGGCGTTGTTGAGGGCGAAGGTCGAGGTGCGGGCGACGGCGCCCGGCATGTTGGCAACGCAGTAATGGACGATATTGTCGACGACGTAGATCGGGTCGGCATGCGTGGTGGCGTGGCTGGTTTCGAAACAGCCGCCCTGGTCGATCGCGACATCGACCAGCACCGAGCCGGGGCGGATTTTCTTCAATTGCTCGCGGCGAACCAGGTGAGGCGCCGCCGCTCCGGGGATCAGTACGGCACCGACGATCAGGTCGGCATCGATGACGCTGGCCTCGATCGCCTCGGCCGTCGAATACAGGGTGCGGATGCGATTGCCGAACAGGCTGTCCAGCCAGCGCAGGCGGTCGAGCGAACGGTCGATGACGGTGACGTCGGCGCCGAAGCCGACGGCAATCAGCGCGGCGTTGTAACCGACGACACCACCGCCCAGGATGGTGACCTTGCCCGGCGCTACGCCGGGCACGCCGCCGAGCAGCACGCCGGCACCGCCCCGCGATTTTTCCAGGCAGGCGGCGCCGGCCTGGATCGCCATGCGCCCGGCCACCTCGCTCATCGGCGCCAGCAAGGGCAGGCCGCCCTTGGCGTCGGTCACCGTTTCATAGGCGATACCGGTGACGCCGGCAGCGAGCAGCAGTTCGGTCTGTTTCGGGTCGGGCGCCAGGTGCAGGTAGGTGAACAGCACCTGGTCGGCCCGCAACTGCCGGCACTCCTCGGCCTGCGGCTCCTTGACCTTGACCACCAGTTCGGCCCGGGCAAACACCTCGGGGCCGCCATCGACCAGTTCGGCACCCGCCGCCCGGTACAGTTCGTCGGTCAGGCCGATGGCCGTGCCGGCGTTTTTCTGAACGATGACCTGGTGCCCGTGGGCGACCAGTTCGCGGACGCTGGCCGGGGTCAGGCCGACCCGGTATTCGTGGTTCTTGATTTCCTTGGGAACGCCGACAAGCATGATCTTCTCCTTGTTGAACAGGACGACGAAAGTCTTTACCTTGCTGGCCCCCCCGGTTTTGCGTCGAGCAGGCCTCTATGCCGGGCTGGCAGAGCGAGCAACGGGCGGCTCTGCAGTTTGCCTATCATAAACGTCATTGCCCGTGATCGGCTCGGGCTGGGCGATGGTGCGCCGTTCAGCGGATGCCGGCCAGCCCATACTCGAGGCTGGTGAGCATCGTGTCGGCATCGCCTGCCGTGTCTTGAAGTCGGGCGGCGGGGCGGGCGTAATGGAAGCCTTGCAGCAGGTCGGCGCCGGCATCGACCGCCAGGCTGTGCTGGTCGCGGCTTTCGATACCTTCGCAGACGACCGTCGCACCGAGGTCGTGGATGATCTCGATCAGCTTGGGCAGGATGCGGCGCGCCCGCGGGTTGGTGGTGCCTTGCAGGATCAGCGAGCGGTCGAGCTTGACGATGTCCGGGGTCAGGCGCCACAGGCGGTCAAAATTGGAATGTTCGCAGCCGAAATCGTCGATCGCGACGCGGTAGCCGCGGCTGCGGTAGGCCTCGACCGCTTCGTTGAAATGCTCGATGTCCTCGACCCGGGCTTCGAGCACTTCCAGGATGATCTGCTCCGGCTTCAGGCCACATTGGGCGAGCAGGCGTTCGAAGGTTTCGCCGTGCTGGCCGTTGTTCAGGCTTTGCAGGTGGCGGCCGCTGACGTTGAGGAAGAGTTCGGCATCGCGGTCGGCCTGGCGCTGGAAATTGAGCGCATGCATGATCCGGCACAGGCGGTCGAAATAGACGATTTGCTCGCTGCCGACCGGGCGGGAGAAGGCCTCGGCCGGGGAGAGGATCAGGTTGTGCTCGTCGCGCACCCGCAACAAGGCTTCGTAGGCGCGGGCCTTCAGGCTGTCGGCGGCGAACAGCGGCTGGAAGACGCTGGACAGGCGCATGCCGCGATAGAAGCCGGTCGTGCCGAGGGGATCGACCTGCAGATGGGGCGTGCTTTCGGACCGAGGCTCGTTCGTCTCCGTGAAATAGGCGAGCAGCGCTTCGATGGGCATTGTTTCTCCGTTATTGATCCGGCATGGGTGCCAGGCCAACGAGACTAGCCGGCCGCCGGCGAGGACGAAACGAAGATTTGGTTCTAAGCTAATCGAAAAAGCGATGAGCCGATGGCGCCACTACGGGCGAAACCATCGGCGGCCAAGTCCAGATGTCCGGGCTTAACGACTTCTTGACGCATCAAAATCAGCGGCGGCGCACCAGCTTGCCGGCTAGCCGATCAAGCTCCTTGCTGTGAAACAGGTCGACGCATTTCATGGTGTTGTAGTTGGACGCCACAGATCCGCCGTATTTCTTTGCCAGGTACTTTTCGACAAGCTTGTCGATCTTGTCGAAGCCCTCCAGGTCCTGCTGGCTGTTCTCCAGGTAGGCCGATGCCGTCAAGCCAGCATCCGCTTTCGTCGCCTGATCTTCTGCTATGCGGGCAAAACAGGTGCTGAGCGCCCAATTTTTCATGAGCATTTTCTGATCATTCGCCCCTTTTCCAGTGAAAGCCGGTTGAGCAGAGAGGGGGGCGCAGAATAATGTGGTGGTCAGAAAAAATGCGCTTGCAATGATTTGTTTTTTCACGGCAGATCCCAGATAGAAGCGATGTCAGGAGTAAAAGTACCGTTATCAGGATCAGCCATCAGATGGCATGAATCCGAACACGTTGTTCCATTCCAAAGCGTGACGTGTTCCACTGAATTTCCCTTGCTGTGGCCTTTGACTACGATGATCCCTTTCATTCCGGCAAAGTCTTCCGGTTTGGGTGGCGTTACGGTCTTGTCTGGTTTGCCAAAGATTTGTTCGAGGTATGCCGGCTTCCGGGCGGCAGCACGCTGCAGGGCAGGCTGGCAGTCGCCCAGCGCATCATGCAGGCGGCGGCGCCTTTCCTGTTTGCACGGGTGATGGCCGGGGGCGACGCCGGAGTTCGACAAGGTGGTGCGGCGGTGGTAAGCCCAGCCCATGGCAAGGAGGAGGACAGCCGGAAGCGCTAAAGTCAGAATGCACTCACCGTGTTTTCGACAATTTCTTGGTGAGCCAATCCAATTCCTTGCTGTGGAACAAATCTATGCATTTCATTGTGTTGAACTCGGACTGGATCGCGCCGCTATAGCGTCTGGCAGCGTACTTCTCGGCCAGCTTTTGCAACTTGTCATAGTCTTCGAGACGCTGCCGCCCGAACTCCAAATATGCGGCAGCCGTAGCGTTGGCGTCTGCCCTGTCGTTCGCATCCTTGGCGATGGTTGCCAGGCATACGCTCAAGGTCCAATTCTTTAGCAAGTCTTGCTGGGAATAGGTCTCGGTCATTGGCAGCAATGAGTTCGTTCCCTCAGAAGCGTGGCCAGAGACGCCGACTGCCAGGAGTACTGCTGCTGCAATGGATTTCAAGGAAGATTCCATAGTGAGGCTACTTCCGGGATAAATATTCCGTTATCGGGGTCGCTCATAAGGTGGCAGGAGTCTGAACATGATTGTCCGTTCGACAGCGTTACATGCCCTTTGGCATCGCCCCAGCCATGCCCTTTGACAACGATGATGCCTTTCATCCCAGCGAAGTCCGATGTCGTCGGCGACTTCGCTGATTTGTCGGGTTTGCCGAACGTGTCAGCCATGTACAGCAGCATGTCGTTGACCCGGTAGATGTATTGCATGTTGTCGCCGCCGCTTACCATCGTGTAGCGCGCACTCTTGCGGCTCGGGAATCCTGTCTTGTTAAGTACATAGCTCATTCGTATGGGGCACGTCTCCAGAAAATGGCGGTAAATTCAGGACGATAACATGACCCAATTGGCATGTTGGTCGCTGTTTGCCTATAGCGCTCGTTCGTCGCCGTAAAATAGGCGAGCAGCGCTGCGATGGGCATTGATTCTCCGTGATTGATCCGGCATGGGCGCCAAGGGAGGGTGACTAGCTGGCCGCCGGCAAGGACGAAACGAAGATTTGTTTCTAAGCTAATCGCAAAATCGATCAGCCGGCGGCGCCGCTTCGGGAGAAAATCGCGCTTCGCCAAATCAGGAACCGCCTGGATGTCATCGAATTTGAAACACGCCGTTTGTCCGCACGATTGCCCCAGCGTCTGTGCGCTTGAAGTCGACCTGCTGACGCCGGAACGCATCGGCCGGGTGCGCGGTGCGCCGCAGCCTTATACCGACGGCGTCATCTGCGCCAAGGTGGCGCGCTACGCCGAGCGCGTCCATCACCCGGAACGCCTGACCCAGCCACTGCGCCGGGTCGGGCCGAAGGGCAGCGGGCAATTCGCGGCGATCTCCTGGGAAGAGGCGCTGGACCGCGTGGCGGCCGGCTTCCGGGCGGCCATCGAGCAACACGGGCCGGAAACGGTGTGGCCTTATCACTACGCCGGCACCATGGGGCTGGTCCAGCGCGGTGCCATCCGTCGCCTGGGGCATCTCGGCGGCTGGTCGCGCCAGCTGGAAACCTTCTGCATCGCGCTGGCCGATCCGGGCTGGCTGGCCGGGGTTGGCGCCAAGCGCGGCGTCGATGCCCGCGAGGCGGTCGAATCCGACCTGATCGTCGTCTGGGGCGGCAACCCTGTGCATACCCAGGTCAATTTCATGCACTGGGTGCAAAAGGCCAAACGCCAGCGCGGCGCCAAACTGGTCGTGGTCGACCCTTATCGCACGGCAACAGCGGCCAAGGCCGACCTGCATCTGGCGCTCAAGCCGGGCACCGACGGCGCGCTGGCTTGCGCAGTGATGCACGTGCTGCTCGCCGAGAACCTGGCCGACCGCGACTACCTGGCGCGCCTGACCGATTTCTCGCCGGAGGTCGAGGCCCATCTGGCCAGCCGGACGCCGGCCTGGGCGGCGGCAATCACCGGTCTTTCGGTCGATGAAATCGTCGCTTTCGCCCGCCTTTACGGCACGACGCAGCGCAGTTACCTGCGCGTCGGTTACGGTTTTACCCGTCAGCGCAACGGTGCGGCGGCGATGCATGCGGTGAGCTGCCTGCCGGCGGTGACCGGCGCCTGGCAATATCCGGGCGGCGGTGCGCTGTTCAGCAATGGCGGCCTGTACGGCATCGACAACCGTTTCCTCTACGGCCTCGATACGAATCCGCCGCTGGCGCGGCAACTCGACATGGGGCGGATCGGCGCCGTGCTGGCCGGCGACCCACGCGACATCGGGCAAGGGCCGCCGGTCACCGCCATGCTGATCCAGAGCACCAACCCGGCCGTTGTCGCGCCGGATAGCGCCGCCGTGCGTCGTGGCCTGCTGCGCGAGGACCTGTTCGTCTGCGTCCATGAGCAATTCATGACCGAGACGGCGCAATTGGCCGACATCGTGTTGCCGGCGACGACCTTTCTCGAACACGACGATCTCTACCAGGCGTCCGGCCACACCTTCCTGCAGGCCTCGCAGCGGATCATTCCGCCGGTCGGCGAAAGCCGCTCGAACCATTGGGTAATCGGCCAGCTGGCGGCCCGCCTAGGCATCGAGCACCCGGCCATGGCGCTGGAAGAATGGCCGCTGGTCGACAAGCTGCTGCGCGATTCGGGCAAGCCCGGTGCCGACCAGTTGCTCGAACAGGGCTGGCTGGATTGCGCCCAGCCTTTCGAGGAGGCGCATTTCCTGAACGGCTTCCCGCAGCCGGACGGCCGCTTCCGTTTTGCGCCGGACTGGGCGCAGCGCGGCCCCGGCCATGCCGCCATGCCGCGCTACCCGGACCATCTGCCGGTGCTCGACGAAGCGACGCCGGACAAACCCTTCCGTCTGGTGGCGGCGCCGGCCCGAAATTTCCTGAATACCACCTTCACCGAAACGCCCGGATCGCAACGCGGCGAAGGCCGGCCGACCCTGCTCATCCACCCTGAAGCGGCAAGCCGGCTGGGTATTGCCGAAGGTGACGTGGTGCGCCTCGGCAATGATCAGGCTTCGCTGCTCATCCACGCCAGTCTGTTTTCCGGCTTGCGCCGGGAAACCCTGATCGTCGAAAGCCAGTGGCCGAACGCTGCCTTCATCGAAGGCCTGGGCATCAACGCCCTGGTCGGCGCCGAGCCGGGTTTCCCCAATTCCGGTGTCGCCTATCACGACACCGCGGTGTGGGTGCGCCAGGGCGAAAGCGCTCAGGGATCAACTCAGGGATGAACCCGGGGCGGGCTCCGCAGGTCATTGCGCTGGGCCTCGCCCAGACCATCGCCTGGGCTGCCTCGACCTATCTGCCAGCGGTACTGGCCGCGCCGATGGCGGCCGATCTCGGCCTGACGCCGGCCTGGATTTTCGCCGCCTATTCCGGTGCGCTGTGCGTCATGGCCTTGCTCGGGCCGGTCGTCGGCCGGGCCATCGACCGACGCGGCGGACGCCACGTGCTCTGCCTGTCGAACATCGTACTGGCCCTCGGCTTGGCCGGATTGGCGGTGTCGAACCATGCCTGGTCGATGTTCGTCGGCTGGGGGCTGATCGGGGCGGGCATGGCGCTCGGCTTGTACGACGCGGCCTTCGCGGCACTGGTTCGGCAACACGGGCTGGCGGCGCGCGGGCCGATCACCGGCATTACTTTGCTGGGCGGTTTTGCCAGCACCATCGGCTGGCCGCTGACCGCCTTCATGGTGGCGCACTGGGATTGGCGCGTCGCCTGTCTGGCCTGGGCGGCCGGGCACCTGCTGGTGGCCTTGCCGCTCAACTTCCGCTTCATCCCGGCTGTGCGCGAGATCGATCGCGAGGGCGACGGGCGTCACAGCGAAGCGGCGGTGATCTCACCTTCGGAAGCCCGCTTGCGGCGCCGCAACTTCATCCTGCTTGCCACCTTCGGCGCGGCGACGGCTTTCGTCACCTCGGCGATGGCGGCGCATCTGCCCTTGTTCCTGCTTTCTGCAGGTGTCGGCTCGGCAGCGGCGATCACCGCAGCCGCCTTGCTTGGCCCAGCCCAGGTGCTGGCCCGGCTTGGCGAATTTCTCGCCGCGCAGCGCTTTCGCCCCGAGCCGCTGCTGATCGCCCGGGTGGCGACTGCCCTGCATCCGCTGGCCGGGCTGCTTTTTCTCGGTCTGGCCGGGCTGCCCGGCATGGCCATGCTGTTCGCCATCCTGCACGGCGCCGGCAACGGCTTGATCACCATCGCCAAGGGCACGCTGACGTTGTCCATTTTCGGCGCGGCCGGGTACGGCGCGCTGCAGGGCCGGCTGGCCGTCGCCCAGCGCATCATGCAGGCGGCGGCGCCTTTCCTGTTTGCGCTGGTGATGGCCTGGGGTGGCGCCAAGGCTGGCCTGTGCCTGACGGTGGCCGTCTCGCTGCTGGCTCTGGCGGCGCTGCTGCTGATCGGCAAAAGTCCGGGCACACCCGGCAACTCCGCGGACGACGCCGTGTCGAATTGACATGACCCCACGCTAAGGCTCGGCAGTTGCTTGTCGGCCGAGGCTGCGGAGGAGGAGCAATCATGAACCCACTCGGCTTGCAGGAACTCAAGGTGGTCGCCCTGGCTGTCGACGACATGGCAAGGGCCTGCGACTTTTACCGAAATACGCTTGGTCTGGTGCCGGCACTTGAAGGCGGCGAGGCGGCGTTCGCCTTGGGCAACGCCACCCTCATGCTCAAGCTGAGTGGCAACGGCTGGCCGGGCAAGCCGAGCACCGAACTCAATCCGCGCCTGACCCTGGCGGTGGCCGATGCCCGGCAGACCGAGAAGCGCCTTCTGGCGCGCGGCGTACGCATCAGCGACGGAGTCAGCCTGTACGAGGAAGGTCTGTTCTATATCGGCGCCTTCCTCGACAGCGAGGGCAACAAGCTCTGGTTCTGTTCGGCGGCCTGAGAGGCTCCGGTCAGCTGCGTCGCCGCCAGAGGGTGACTTCCGACAGGGTGTGCTGGAACTTGCGCTTCGTTTCACGGATCACGAAGGGCACATCGCGTGGCATGCCAACCGGCTCGAAGTGTGCGGTGAGCAGGGCGTGCAGGCCGTCGAGCGTGGTGAAGTTTTCGCCATCCTTCTTGAACCCGCCCAGCCAGTGCTCGCGCCGGGTGTGCTCGGCCAGCCAGGTGTAGGGCGAGGCGATCAGCAACAGGCCTCCGGGGTTGAGGCGTTCATGCACGCTGGCCAGGAATTGTTCCGGCGAGTGCAGGCGGTCGATCAGGTTGGCGGCGAGGATCAGGTCGTAGCCGGTGAAATTGGGCTTGAGGTTGCAGGCGTCGCCCTGCCAGAAGCTGACTCGCCCGGCTGTTTCGGCCAGGCCGAGTTCGGCCAAAGTGCGTTCGCGGTAGCCGACCAGTTCGCCTTCCTCGGGCAGGGTGTAGCGGATGCGGCCCTGTTCGGCCATCTGTGCGCCGAGGCCGATGAAACGGGCCGAGAAATCGATGCCGGTCACTTCGTCGAAATGCCGGGCCAGTTCGAAGCAGGCGCGGCCGGTGGCGCAGCCGAGGTCGAGGGCACGGCGTTTCGGATGCCCGCCCATGGCCTCGACGGCCAGCGCCGCCAGGGTCGCCGGGAAATTGGGCACGCCGTAATAGCTGTCGCCGAAATGGAATTCGGCGTACTGCGCCATCAGTTCGTCGGTTTCGTAATGGGAGGCGGCATGGGTGGCTGGTGCTTCGGCGACCACGTAGCGGAAGCCGGCGTGCTGGAAGAAGTGACGCCGGAAGGCGTAGCGTGCGGCGAGGCGGGCCTCGTCGCCGCAGGATATCCATGAACTGCCCTTGATCAGGTTGTGGCGACCGTCGAAGGTCGGCGTCGTGAAGTCGTCGTAGATCGGATGCACGGCAAAGCCGTCGAAGGGGTAGATCGGCGTTTCGGTCCATTGCCAGACGTTGCCGACGACGTCGAACAGTGGCCCGTGCGCGAAGCGATCCACCGGACACGACGAAGCCCAGTGATCGAGGTGCAGGTTGGCGGCTGCCGGCTGCTCGGGCTCGACTTCACCGATCCCGGCAAAGCCGGCCAGGCGATGCCATTCGTCCTCGCTCGGCAGGCGCACCGGCTGGCCGCTCTGAGCTGATTTCCAGAGACAGAAGGCCTTGGCCTCGTGGTAGTTGGTCTCGACCGGCCAGTTCCAGGGCATCGGCACTTCTTCGGTCATCAGGCGCAGTTGCCAGCCGGCGGGCTTGGCCAGCCAGAAGCTCGGTGCCTTGGCTCGGGCGAAAGTGCGCCAGGCCAGGCCTTCCTCGTTCCACCAGCGGTCATCGTCGTAGCCGCCGGCTTCGACGAAGGCCAGGAATTCGTGGTTGGAGACCAGCTGGCGGCTGGCCTGGAAAGCGCCCACCGTCGCCTGGTGGCGGCCGTACTCGTTGTCCCAGCCGTACCAGGCGTCCGTGAACGCCTTGCCGAGGCTGACCGTACCGGCCGGAATGTCGATAAGAACGTTGGTTGGCGGCAAGCCGGCCTCGCGGCAGGGCGCCCAGTCCGCATGCGGTCGCACGTAGTCGAGGCGGTGTTGCCGGATGAGGACAGAGGAGGTTTCGAGATGGATGCGCTCGTGGTCGATGCCCATCAGGATCGCCCACCACGGATGCTGCCAGTCGATGGGCAGGGTGAGCGGCGCATGGCGCAAGATACCGTCGACCAGATGGCGGACCTGCCGGCGGTAGTCGCGGACTGCCTCGATGCTCGGCCAGTCGTAGCGGGTGTCGTCGAGGTCGTCCCAGCTCATTTCGTCGACGCCAACCGCGAAGATCGATTCGAGGCGCGGATTCAGGCGCGCTTCGATCAGCCCGGCGAGCAGCAGCTTGTTCACGAAGAAGGTCGCGGTATGGCCGAAATAGAAAATCAGCGGGTGGCGCAGGCTGATCGGCTTTTCGTACCAGGCCGCCTCGCAGGCCAGGGTTTCAAACAGTTGTTCGTAGCGGTCCTGGGTGGCGTGGAAAGCCTCGAGAATGTCACGCCTGACCGTTTCCGACGGACGGTCGGCAAGCTTGGGACTGCGTGGAAACAAGGGCTTGTTCATGGTCTTCCAACCCGTGGCGGGCATCAGTCTGTCGACCGGTGCAGCATACACCCGCCCGACCTCGCGCATTGCGTGCCGACCGGCAAGAAGCCAGGCAGCCCCTTGCCATCGGACGGACTATTACAGACCCAGACCTAGCTTCTTGCCATTCACCTCGACGCCGTAAAGATTGACCCCGTCGTCAGCGTGGTAGCGCTTGCGGGTCTCGTCGATGCTGCCATTGACCAGACGCGGGTCCTGCGGCCGTTCGTGCGAATTGATGTAGGCGGCGACATCCCAGGCGTCGCGGTCGGAGAGCGTTTCGCCCCGACCGAGCGGCATGTTGTGCTGGATGAAGCCGGCGGCGGTGTTGATGCGGTGCATGCCGGCCCCCCAGTTGTAGGAGTCCTTGCCCCACAGTGCCGGGAAGACGGTGGTGACGCCGACCTTCTTTCCTTCGCCGTTTTCGCCGTGGCAGATGACGCATTGCTTGTCATAGACCGCCTTGCCGCGAGCGATGTCATAGCCGCCGACGGGCGGTGGCGGTTCGTCGAAACCGCGCCCGGGCAGGGCCTTGCCGGTTGGGGCGCCGGTCGATAGCCAGTAGGCGTAGGTGGTCAGTGCGGCGAGGATTTCGCTGTCGGCCGCCGGCGGCTTGCCGTTCATGCTGAAGGTGAAGCAGCCCTGCATGCGCTCGACGTAGGTATTCACCTTGTTGTTCTTCTTGCGGTAGGCCGGATACATCGGATAGGCCGCCCACAACGGCGCCGAGTTGGCCTTGCGGCCGCGGTCGATGTGGCAGTTCACGCAGTTCATTTCGTTGCCGACGTACTCGGGCGCCAGGGCCTTGGTGTTCATGAAGAGGTCCATGCCGCGGCGGACCTGGTCGCCAAAGGCATTGTTCGGAATCTCGGTGTCGGCCGGCGGCTGGAAGTAACGCTGGCTGGGCGCCTTGGCTGGTGCTTTCGGCAATTGCGTCTGGTCGTCGAGACGCGGATTGCGCGGGCTGTCGGCGGCGATGGCATGGCCGACGGCAAAGGCGAGGAGGAGCAGGGAGGAAATGGTCTTTTTCATGGCGGGAATCCTTGAGTTCGATGAGGGAAGGCAGGCTTGGCGCGAACAAACTCAGCGCAAGCGATGCTGGCTTTCGTCGAAGGTTTCCTTGGATTCCCCGAGGCCGGCGAAATACTCGGCGACGGCCTTTATCTCGGCGGCAGTGAGATCGACGGCGATGTGCTGCATCAGGCCATTGGGATCGTTGTGGCGACTGGGCGGTACGGCGGCCACCGCCTTGCTCTTGCGGCCGGCCGGGATGGCCGGTGTGCCACGCCAGGCATTGAGCTGGTTCTCGATGTAGAGCGCCGACTGCCCGGCCAGCGGCGGGAAGGCGTTGCCCACCCCGACCCCGGCCGGGCCGTGGCACAGCGTGCATTCCGGAATGTTGCGCTCCCAGGCACCGCGCAGCGCGATCCAGGCGCCGCTGCCGGGTTGTGGCCGTTCGACCGGGCCGGCCTTGATATTGACCTTGGGCAGTTCGGCGTAAGCCTTGGCGACGGCGGCGGTCTCCGCCTCGTTGAGGGCTTGGGCGATCGGCTGCATCAAGGGATTCTGGCGCCGGCCGGCCTTGAAGTCGGCCAGTTGTTTGGCGATGTAGGTTTCGGGCAGGCCGGCCAGGCGGGGATAGCCGGCGGCGGCCATGCCTTTGCCGTCGGTGCCGTGGCAGGTGATGCAGGGCATGGCGGCCGGGTTGCTGCCGCCGCGCTGCATGATGCTTTCGCCGTCGGCGGCGTGGCCGAGCAGCGGGAACAGCAAGCTCAGGAATACGGTCTTTCTCACGGTGAAACTCCTCTCGGCTAGGGATGGGATTGAATCAGGCGCCTGTCGGGCGCTCTTATGGTGAATGAATGGAATGCTGCAAATCTTTCCGTTTGGGCGTTCGATGTTGAAAACACCGCCCCGGTTAGAGGGGCGGTGAGGTCGGGAAAATCAGGCGGCGATCAGTAGCGGGCGTCGGCCGGCTTCTTGTCCTTCGGCCAGTCCTTGACCTTTTCCGGGAAGTCCGGACGCGGCTGATGGCTGAAGTATTCGGCGACGTCCAACGCTTCCTGGTCGGACAGGCCGCCCTGGCCGAGCGGGAACTGGCCGTGGAAGCCGATCGGCATGTTGCGTTTGACGAAGGCGGCGGCGGTATAGGTACGGGCCATGCCGGCGCCGATGTTGAACGACTCATCGCCCCATAGCGGCGGGTAGATCATCTTGCCGTCGGCGCGCTTGAGGCCCTCGCCGTTCTCGCCGTGGCAGACGCTGCACTGCTCGGCGTAGATTTTCTTGCCGTGGTCGGGATTGGCCACCAGGTTGCGGTCGATCTTGCCGACGCCGCGGCCGGGGACCTTGTCTGCCGGCTTGGTCTGGCCCTTCATCCAGTCGAAGTAGGCGACCATGGCCTTCATGTCCGGCGATTCGACCGGCAGCGGCTTGCCGTTCATCGAGCGCTTGAAGCAGCCGTTGATGCGGTCTTCCAGGCTGATGATCCGGCCGGCACGCGGTGCGTAGCTGGGGAAGAAGGCGGAGACCCCGACGAAAGGCGAGCCATCGGCGACGGTGCCGGCATTCAGGTGGCAGCTGGTGCAGTTGAGCTGGTCGCCGACGTGATTGGGCAGCAGGTCCTTGGTTTCGAGATGCAGGCGCATGCCGCGCACCAGTTGCTGGGCGTTGGGCTTGGCCAGCATGTCGGCCAGGCGCGGCGTTTCGAACTTGCTGTTGTCGATGGCCTTGGCGTCGGCTTTCACCACCTCGGCGCGCATCGCCTTGACCTGGGCGGCGCTCACCTGCTCGCCGCCGTTGCCCCAGCTGGCCCGGACGAAACTGATGATTTCGGCCAGTTCCTGATCGTTCAGGCGGGCGAAGCCGGGCATGGTGAACACCCGTGGATGCGCTGCAGTCGAAGCAGTCTGCCAACCGGTCAGGGTGATGTGCAGCAGGGTGGCCGGATCCTTGGCAGTGACCGCCGGGTTGCCGGCCAGAGGCGGGAAGATCTTGTTCACCCCGGCCCCGTCCTGGCGGTGGCAATCGCCGCAGAACTGCATGTAGGCGAGGCCGCCGCGCGAGCTGAACAAGTTGTCGGGCACCTTGCCGACGATGGCGGCGCGCGGCACCGACGGGGCCGGCAGCTCGTGTTCGCCGGGTGGCAGTGCCTTGAGATAGGTGGCGATGGCGACCAGGTCTTCATCCTTGACGTGCTGGGTGCTGTGATGGATGACCTCGGCCATGTTGCCGGAGGCAGTGGCGAAGCGGTTCTGCCCGGTCTTGAGGAAGAGCGCGGTGTCCTCGACCGTCCATAGGCCGCGCAGGCTGAGGGCGCGCCAGGATTCGACCGTCTCGCCGGCGAGGAAATGCTTGCCGCTATTGCTGGCGTCGCTCATCGCCTTTTCCTGGAAGGCGATGCCGCGCGGCGTGTGGCAGGCGCCGCAGTGGCCCAGACCCTGGACCAGGTAGGCGCCACGGTTCCAGGCCGCATCCTTCTGGGGATTCGGCTGGAATGGCGTGGTATCGAGGAAGACCCAGTTCCACAGCGCCAGACCCCAGCGCTGGTTGAACGGCCAGCGCATGGCGGTCGGCTTGTTGGCCTGCTTGACGGGTGCCAGGCCCTGCATCAGGTAGGCGTAGAGGGCCTGCATGTCGTCGCCGGTCATCTTGGCGTAGGACGGATAGGGCATGGCCGGGTAGAGGTTGTGGCCGTCGGCGGCGACGCCCTGGCGCATGGCGCGGTCGAATTGCGCGAAGCTGTAGCCACCGATGCCGGTTTCGCGGTCCGGGGTGATGTTGGTCGAATAGAGCACGCCGAAAGGCGTGGCCAGTTCGCGCCCGCCGGCCATCGGTTTGCCCTTGTCGGCACTGTGGCAGGCGACGCAGTCGCCGAGACGGGCCAGGTATTCGCCGCGCGCCAGTTGGGCGCTGTCGGCAGTGGCAGCCTGGGCGATGGTGGCGCCGGCAATGAGTCCGAAAAGGCCGCCGGCAGTCTGGCGCAGCAGGCGGCTAAGTCGTCCGTTCGATGTAGCGAGGGACGGGGTGGCGAGGTGTTGCATGGCTGTACTCCCTGTTTGGCTTGTTTGGGACCAAGTCTAGGGAGTCGCACGGCAAGCGACTATTCAGATATCCGGTTAGTCATATAGCCGAAAGTGATTATTGGTTGTCTGCCAGGGGCTTTCAGTCGAGGCCGGACGGGTCGGCACGCAGGATCAACCGGGCCAGTTCGGCGGCGCTGCCGGTGCCGGTCTTTTCCATGACGTGCTGGCGATGCACATGCACCGTGTTTTCGCTGATGCCGAGTTGCCGCGCCACTTCCTTGTTGGCCTGGCCGAGCGCCAGCAGGCGGGCCACTTCGTGTTCGCGCGCCGATAGGCGGGCCAGACAGTCGCGCGCTTCCTGATGGCGACGGCTGGCGGCGTGGCGTTCCAGGCTGAGCTGCACGGCCCGTTCCACTGTGTCGAGAAACAGCTGGTCCTTGAACGGCTTTTGCAGGAAATCGACGGCGCCATCCTTCATTGCCTGTACCGCCAGTTCGACGTCGCCGTGGCCGGTCATGAAAATGATCGGAAAGGGCGAGTCGGCCAGCTTGAGGCGGCGTTGCAGCTCCAGCCCGCTGACCCGCGGCATGCGGATGTCCAGCACCAGACAGCCGCCGCCGGCCGGGAAAGCGGGCGGCGCATCGAGGAAGGCTTCGGCCGATTCGTGGCCGACCGCCTGCCAGCCGACGGATTCGAGCAGGAAGAGCAGCGAGCGGCGGAATGGCGCTTCGTCGTCAATGACATGGATGGTTGGGGGCAGGGAGGTCGGGCTCATGCGTGATCCGGTTCTTGGCGGGTGGCATCGGGCGCCGCCAGCGGCAGGGAAAAGTCCAGCACCAGGCCCGGTCCATCGGCCGGAGCGGTGGCGTGCAGTTCGCCGCCGTGGGCCTCGATGATGGTCTTGCAGATCGACAGGCCAAGGCCCAGGCCGTCCGGCTTGGTGGTGAAGAAGGCTTCGAAAAGATGCGCCTGCAAGGCCGGCGTCAGGCCGGGGCCGTGGTCGCGAACCGCCACCGTGCAGCGCCCGTCGGCGGCAGCGAGCCGCACCTCGATTGGGGCATCGCTGCCGGCAGCCTGCTGCGCATCCCAGGCGTTCTTGAACAGGTTGAGCAGGACTTGCTGGATCTGCAGCGGATCGACCACGACCTGGCGGGCCTCGGCGGGCAGCGTGGTCTGCAGTTCGATGAGCGGGGCGCGGGCGAGCATGCCGCGAATCAGCCCGCTGGTTTCCTCGACCAGGCCGGCCATGTCCCGCACTTCACGAACCCGGCTGCGCTTGCGGGCAAAGGCGCGAATGCCGCCCAGGATGCCGGCGGCCCGTTCAGATTCGCTGGCGATTTCCTCTGCCGCCTGGCGCAGCGCCTCGGGCGACAGATTGTCGGCCTGCTGGCGGCGCAGCAGGCTGCGGGCGTAGTTACCGATCGCGGCGAGCGGCTGGTTCAGTTCATGGGCGAGGGTGCCGGACAGTTCGCCGAGGATGGACAGCCGGGAGAGATGGTCCATCTGCTCCTGCCCGGCCTGGACCCGCTCTTCCAGTCGGTGGCGCTCGGCCAGCGCCGAGCTGAGTTCTTGGGTGCGGCGTTGCACCAGGTGTTCGACCCGCAGCGTGTAGATGCCCCAGACCACCAGCACCAGCAGCAGCCCGGCCCCCCACGGCCAGTAGCGGCGCCACAGCGAGTCCCAGCCGGTTTCGCGCAGGAAGGCATAAGGGCCGATCTGCAGCTCGCGGAACAGTTCATGCACCGGGTGGTAGTCGGCCGGCACGCTCCAGGATTGCCCCTGGTCGTCTGGCGGCAGGGTGAGCAGGGCCATCAGCACGGCGCGGGAGAGCGCCGGGTCGGTGCCGCGTGCGGCAGCAAAGGCCCAGCCGGGGTAGAGCGCCGACGTAACGCCGCAATGGCCGATGTCGGGCCGGGGCGAAAGTACCCGCAAGGCACCGGCCGGCATGGCGCCCTCCCGTTCCAGACGTTCGAGCAGGCAGGCGCGCAGCACGCCGGCATCGGCTTCGCCCTTGAGCACCGCTTCCGCAACGCGCGGCATGGGGAAGCCGGTAAAGGTGGTTAGCGGCTGGCCCTGTTCAGGATCCAGCCCGCGCCGGCGCAATTCCGCCCAGATCACCTGATAGCCGCCGAAAGCATCGTCGGCGACAGCCGCCAGCCGGCTGTTCTGCAAATCTTCCAGACGCCGCAGATCCTGTCGCTGGCTGCGTACCACCACGGCCGAGCCGACGACATGGGCCGGATCCTGTGAAGTGGCCGAGACCTGCGTGGCGATGCGGCTGATGCCGTGCTCGGCTTCGAGCATGATGTAGTGGCCCGGATTGGTCACCAGAAATTCGATTTCACCTGCCTGCAGCGCCTCGGAAAGCTCATCCAGACTGTAGTCGCGCAGCACGATGCGATGCCCAGGCAGGCGCCGCTCCAATTGCCGGACCAGCGGCTGCCATTGCACCTCGGCTTCTTCCGAGCCGAGCCAGGCAAGCACGCCGAGGCGTATATCGGCCGACGCCTGGGCGATGCCGAGCCACAGGCCGAGAAGGGCTGCGCACAGCCAGCGGCGGGTGGAGGAGCTTGAACTGAACATGAGGCCGATTGTAGCCGCTCGACGTGGCGTGAATGCGGCCAGTGAATCAAATCTCGAGTTGTCGAAGGCCCGCCATCAGCGCGGCTCTACCGATGCTGGCGGAAATATTCCATGTCGATGCAGCGTGCGTTCGGCTGCTATACTCAAACGTCAAATGAGTTATTCCAATTCGATAATTTTTAACCTGGATTTGTGAGGGGAACCGTGGCAACAACCGTGCGCGTCGCAATCAATGATGATCTTCCACCCCTTGTCTGGCCGCTTTGCTGCCCCAAGTGCGGCTCGACCGAGTCGCTGGTGCAAACGACCAGTCGTCTTGGCCGCGTCAAGTCGATTCGTCCGAATCTGACCGGCGGCATGACCATGAAGAGCGATATCCTGCACCTGTCATTTCCAATGTGCGAAAAGCATGCTCAGGAAACCAGCCTGGCCAATCTGATTCTCGCTAACAGCCCCGTGCTCCAGCTTCTTCGCCTGATCTGCTTTATGGGTGCCTTATTTGCCTTGCCGTTCTTTTTGGGACCGGTGAAAATCATCGGCCAGTTCGGCTGGTTCTCCCTGTTTCCCTTGCTGGGTGTCGTCGGCATCCTGGCGATTGTTTGGGCGAAGCGGGCGAGCAGCCTCCGGCCAACCCGCTTCGACCCGGACATGGACGTCTTCGAGGTGCAGTTCAGCGATGAGGACTACGCCACCCAGTTCAGAGTCAAGAACGTGAAGGCGACCAGCAGCAGCCTGACCGAGGCGCCGCCCTGGTACATGCGCAGCCTGCTGTGGAAGGTCGTGGTAATCCTGCTTTTCCTCGGCTTCATCGGCAAATTGATGAATCACTGAGCTTTGCCGCTAGCGCCCCATGCGGCCTGGGGCGGACGAGTTCAGCGAAGGAGAGAACGGGGCTGATCCTGTACCAGGATATACCCCCGGTTTTCGCTGACATCGGTGGTGCGCATGCCGCGAATCAGCGTGCTTAAGGGCATCCATACCCACGGGTAATGGCTGGGATTGACGTCGAGCACCAGCACCGAATCGCTGGTTGCATCGTAGGCGGCCAGCGGCGAGATGTGGCCACCGCCGGATTGGCCGACTGCCGCCCGCCGGTAATTGACGATGACGTAATCGCCGGGCCGGTTCAGGTTGTCGATCAGGTCACGCCGGATGTCGTTGTCGGTGACTCGTTCGTCGGCGATGACCAGGTGGGTGGAGAGCGCGTGGGCCTGCAGCACTTGGTCGAGTTGGCGCAACTGGTAGCCGCCGTCGCTGACGGTTTTGCCGTTGATGGTGGCCGGTTCGCCGAATACCTGGGCGCGGGTTTTGCGGCCGGTGGCGATCACGCTTTCCTGGGTGTAACGGGGTACGGTCAATTCCAGGCTGGGCGGCAGGTAGCGGGCATCTTCGGAGCGCAAGCGGCTGCGGTCGCGCGGCGCTTCGTTGCCTTGCGGACGCAAGGCATTGAGGACGATGGCGGCCGAGGTCGGACCGCAGAAGGCGATGGTCGCCTGCGCCTCGAACTGGTTGGCGAGCGGGGCGAAATCGTCGCGCGACGACGTGCGAGTCAGACGGTTCAGGCCTTCAGCCGACGCGAACGGTACCAGGTGCAAACCATCGATCCCCAGTGATTCATCGGCCCATGCCGGAGGGGATAGCTGCAGGCTGGCGAGCAAGGGGACGAGGAAGCGGATGGTTGTCGGCATGCGGGACTCCTTTGTGGCAAGCCATTTTACCTACCCCCTCCGGCAAACGGTTCTGGCATAGGGTTTGCCATTTTGAAATGGCGTCCTACCGTCAGGTCGTGAGTCGGCCGGCAACGTGAACTTCGGTGCCTTCGCCATCTCCAAGCAGGTCGACAAAGCCTCACCCAAGCTCTTCGAAGCCTGCTGCACCGGCAAGCACCTCAAGGAAGTCAGCATCGAAGTCTGCCGGGCGGGCGGAGACAAACAGAAGTACCTCGAAATCCGCATGGAGCAAGTCATCGTTTTCAGCTACGTTCAGGAGGGCGGCGGTGAATTTCCGCACGAGGGCATCAGCCCCAACGCTGGCAAGTACAAGATCATCTACACGCAGCGCGGAGCTTACCCCGGACGCCGGTTTGGTGAGATTCCCTCCAAAGTTGGTGAGACCGATCTGATTGGCCAAGCGTATCTTTTCCCGTCCGTTCGTGTGTTTGGCAAAAAATATCGGGCTAGCTCGGCGGCGTTGTCCTGATAGCTGCGCCTGCCACATCAATAGGGCTTGGCATGGCTTGCGCGCCTTGGGCCGGCAATTCGGCAAATTTGGAACCGGAACGGCGAATGCCGACTCAGAACAGACAAGGCCTTACAACTAGTTCTCACCGACGTCGACCTGTCCGGGTCCATTTTGCCGGGAGTAGAAGATGAAACCGAGTCATATTGTTGCGGCAACCGATTTCTCGGCGTCGGCACGACATGCCGCAGAACGGGCTGCGCGCCTGGCAGCCGAAAGTGCTGCCGCGCTTTCGCTGGTCCATGTTGCCGACCTGGCCCCGCTGGCGAAAATTCGGAAATTGCTGGCCAACGACCCGGAGCGGTTCGAGCAGCAATTGCTCGAAGATTTGCGCCGGCGCATGCATGATCTGGGACAAAGTATCGCCGCCCGTTTCGATGTTCAAGCCTCCGTTTGCCTGGCCTGCGGCGACCTGCTTGGCGAATTGCAGGTGCTGACGTCAGAGGCACCGGCCGATTTGATGGTTCTGGGGGCTCGGGGCGAGCGCTATCTGCGCCACATGATGCTGGGCTCGACTGCAGAACGCCTGCTCGGTTCGGCGCACTGTCCGATGCTGGTCGTCAAACAAGTTGCTCACGAAACCTATCGTCACGTCCTTGTGGCGGTCGATTTTTCATCCGGTACCGAGGCGGCGCTGAATCTGGCACATCAAGTCGCACCATCGGCCGAATTGACGGTCCTGCATGTATTCGATGTCCCGTTCGAGGGGCAGTTACGTTACGCCGGTGTCGATGAGGAGAAAATTCAGTACTACCGCCAACAGGCCCGACGACAGGCCGAGGAGGCGTTGCAGGACCGGCTGGCCTTGTCGGCTGTCGACACCGGGCGTGTCCGATTAATGGTTGCGCAAGGGCAGGCATCCGAGCGCATCCTCGAACAGGAGCAGAACCTCGATTGCGATCTGATCGTGGTCGGCAAGCATGGGGAAGGCAAGTTCGAAGAGCTGATCCTGGGCAGTACCACCAAGCACATCCTGGCCGAGTCGCAGTGCGATGTGCTGGTGAGCATCCAGGGCACCGCCTCATGTTCCGGATCGCACGCTGCATAGCCTATCGGTTAGTATCCGGACATCGCATTCAAGGAAAGGGGCAGGGCACAGGGTGTCCGCCATATGGGTAGCAGCTTCCTGCTGGTTGTCGTTGCACTGTTTTTGGTTGTTCTGAATGGTTTTTTCGTGGCGGCCGAGTTCGGTCTGGTCAAATTGCGGGCCAGCCGGGTCAAGGCGATTGCCAAGACTTATGGATGGCGTGGCCGTATCCTGGCTAAGGTGCATCATGACCTCGAAGCCTATCTTTCAGCCTGTCAGCTCGGGATTACCCTGGCTTCGCTCGGGTTGGGCTGGGTCGGCGAGCCGGCCTTTGCCGATTTGCTGCGGCCGGCCCTGGCGGCCTTGGGCGTCACCGACGAAAAGCTGATCCACGGCATTGCCTTTGCTGTTGCCTTTTTCATCATTTCCTACCTGCATATCGTCGTCGGTGAACTGGCGCCGAAATCGATGGCGATACGGATTACCGAGCAGGTTGGCCTGTGGACTGCGCCAGGACTCTATGTCTTCTATTGGGCGATGTACCCGGCAATCTGGGTCCTCAATCACAGTGCTAACTGGGTGTTGCGCAAAGTCAATCTCGATGTCCATGGCGGGCATGACAGCCATTATTCGGCGGAAGAGCTGAAGGTCATTCTGCGTGCGTCAAGGGCCAACGCCGAC
Organism: Rhodocyclales bacterium GT-UBC; assembly: GCA_003583745.1. Classification (GTDB taxonomy): domain Bacteria; phylum Pseudomonadota; class Gammaproteobacteria; order Burkholderiales; family Rhodocyclaceae; genus Azonexus. Next base: position 369,749 of record QXPY01000001.1, read on the forward strand.
TTTACCGGCGATGAGTGGCGGGTGCTGGCCCAGGCGCTCGATTTCCGCGACCTGGAGGTAGCCGACCTGATGCGCCCGTTCAACGAAGCCGTTCCCCTGTCCGAGGCTGACGACATGGCGACCAATCTGGAACGGATCGTGATGCACCGTTTCAGCCGTTATCCCTATCTGGCGGCCGATGGGCGTGCCAAAGGCGTGGTGCACTTGAAAGACATTTTCATTGCCCTGCGCAAGGATCCTGAACTGAACAGCCTGGAAAGGCTGGTCCGGCCCGTCATCGTGGTTTCCCCGTCAATCTCGGCGACCGAGCTGTTCCGGCGTTTTCGCCAAGGCGCGCCGCATTTTGCGGTGGTGGCCTACAACAATGGCGATCCGATCGGCTTCGTGACCCTGGATAACCTTCTGGGCGCGCTGGTTGGCGAGATCCGCGATGAATTCCGTCAGACGCACAACGAGTGGTCAAAACTGGACGACGGTTCGCTGATCGGCAAGGGCAGTCTGCCGATCTTCACGTTGGAGCGCGCACTGGGCATCGATATCGACGAAGCCGGGGTCGATTCGGTAGGGGGGCTCATCATGCAGCAATTGGGCGATTTGCCGGAAGAGGGGCAGCGCATTGAGTTTGCGCAGTTCGATGCCGTGGTCAAGAAGATGAACGGACCACGCATCGTGCTGGTTCGCGTCATTCCCAAAGGCGACGCCGCCCCGGTCTGATGCGGCGGGCCGAATAGCGCCCGACAAGCGACGAGAAGCCTGGCCAGGTACGGGCTTCTCCCTGTTTGCCGGGATGCCGGCCGGGCGTCGGCTCAGTTCGAGCCGGCAGCGATCCGGCTGCGCGCTGCGTGCAGTTTCTTGTAGCTGTCGATCAGGCGCTGGTGCCGATCGAGCCCTTCCAGCTTCATGCTGGTCGGGGTCAGTTCATGGAAGCGCACACTGCCATCGATCGATCCGAGTGCTGCATCGATACGTTGATCGCCAAACATCCGACGGAAGTTGACGACGTAGTCGTCGAGCTCCATTTCGTCGTCGAGAACAACCTCGAGTACCGCGTTCAATGCCTGATAGAACAATCCGCGTTCGACGGTATTTTCGTTGTACTGCAGATAGGCTTCGACCTGCTCCTTGGCCGCATCGAACTGTTTCAGCGCAAGATTGATCAGCAGCTTCAGTTCGAGAATGGTCAGTTGGCCCCAGGCCGTGTTTTCATCGAACTCGATACCGATCAGGGTGATGATGTCGGTGTAGTCGTCCAGTTCGCTCTCTTCCAATCGCTCCAGCAAATCGGCAAGCGCGTCGTCGTCAAGGCGATGCACGTTGAGGATGTCGGAACGGAAGGCCAGGGCCTTGTTGGTATTGTCCCAAATCAGATCCTCGACCGGATAGACTTCGGAATAACCGGGAACGAGGATGCGGCAAGCCGTGGCGCCGAGTTGATCGTACACCGCCATGTAGCTTTCCTTGCCCATGTCTTCGAGAATGCCGAACAGGGTGGCCGCCTCGTCGACATTGGAGTTTTCGCCCTTGCCCGAAAAATCCCACTCGACAAAGTCGAAATCCGCCTTGGCACTGAAGAAACGCCAGGAGACGACGCCACTGGAGTCGATGAAGTGTTCGACGAAGTTGTTGGGTTCGGTCACCGCATTGCTCTCGAAAGTAGGGCGGGGCAGATCGTTCAAGCCTTCGAAACTCCGGCCTTGCAGCAACTCGGTCAGGCTGCGCTCGAGCGCTACTTCGAGCCGTGGGTGAGCGCCAAACGAAGCGAAGACGCCTCCTGTACGCGGATTCATCAAGGTTACGCACATCACCGGAAATTCTCCGCCCAGCGAAGCGTCCTTGACCAATACCGGAAAGCCTTGATTTTCCAGTTCGGCGATCCCCGCCTGAATGCCGGGATACTTGGCCAGGACTTCCTCCGGCACATCGGGTAGCGTCAATTCACCTTCCAGAATCTCGCGTTTGACCGCCCGTTCGAAAATTTCGGACAGGCATTGCACTTGTGCCTCGGCCAGCGTGTTGCCGGCGCTCATGCCGTTGCTCAGGAAAAGGTTGTCGATCAGGTTGGTCGGGAAATAGACGATTTCGCCATCCGACTGGCGGACGTAGGGCAGGGCGCAGACTCCCCGCTCTGTATTGCCGGAATTGGTGTCATAAAGGTGCGAGGCACGCAATTCGCCATCCGGATCGTAGATTTCGCGACAGTATTCGTCGAGCAAGCCGTCGGGTAGCGCATCCTTGCGGCCGGGTTTGAACCAGCGTTCGTTCGGATAATGCACGAAGGGCGCCTGGGCAATTTCCTCGCCCCAGAACTGGTCATTGTAAAAATGGTTGCAGTTCGCCCGCTCGATGAACTCACCGAGCGCCGAAGCCAGGGCACTTTCCTTGGTCGCGCCTTTGCCATTGGTGAAACACATGGGCGAATGCGCATCGCGGATGTGCAAGGACCAGACGTTGGGAACCAGATTACGCCACGAGGCGATTTCGATCTTCATGCCCAAGTCGGCCAGGACGCCGGACATATTGGCAATGGTTTGTTCCAGAGGCAGATCCTTACCGGCGATATAGGTACTGGAATCCGAAGCAGGAACCAGGGAGAGCAAGGCTTGGGCATCGGCGTCGAGATTGTCCACTTCCTCGATAACGAACTCCGGCCCGGTTTGAACAACTTTCTTGACCGTGCACCGTTCGATCGAACGCAGTATGCCCAGCCTGTCCTTGGCCGAAATATCGGCGGGCAATTCAACCTGGATCTTGAAAACCTGTTTGTAACGGTCTTCCGGATCGACAATATTGTTTTGCGACAAGCGGATGTTTTCAGTCGGGATATTGCGCGTATTGCAGTAGAGCTTGACGAAATAGGCCGCGCACAAGGCCGATGAGGCCAGAAAGTAATCGAATGGCCCCGGTGCCGAGCCATCGCCCTTGTAGCGGATGGGCTGGTCGGCTATAACCGTGAAATCGTCGAACTTGGCCTCCAGGCGAAGCTTGTCGAGAAAATTGACCTTGATTTCCATGCGCGGGTCCCAAAACAGTGCCAAAAACAAAGAGGGCGCTATTATCGTGGTTTATTGTCCGAAAAACTCCCTGGTTCCGTCGTGATTTCTGGCAACACGAACGAGCTAGCCTGAATACAGGATTTTCGAATGAACTCAAAACTGATTGCCGCCATTGCTTTTGCTGCGAACAAACATCGGGATCAACGTCGAAAAGATGCGGTGGCTTCCCCCTACATCAACCATCCGATCTCGTTGGCCAATGTTCTCGCCAACGAAGGCAATGTCGACGACGAGCAAGTACTGATTGCCGCCATCTTGCATGACACCATCGAAGACACCGTAACGACCGAACAAGAGTTGTTACTCGAATTCGGTGAGGAGATCGCCCGTGTCGTCATGGAAGTAAGCGACGATAAAGCGTTGCCAAAAGCCGAGCGCAAGCAATTGCAAATTGACCATGCAGCAACCATCAGTCGACGTGCCAAGCTTGTCAAACTGGCAGACAAAATTTGCAACCTGCGTGACGTGGCTGCGAGTCCGCCTGCAGATTGGTCACTTCATCGTCGGCAAGAATATTTTGATTGGGCAAAGGCAGTCATTGAAGGCCTACGAGGCGTTCATCCAGCACTCGAGCAAATCTTCGATGAAGCATACGCAGCACGGCCAAAATGAGATTTCCGGCCGTGTTGCGGCGACGGATATCTCGGCCATATTCCGATAGGAATAAAACGCATAATTTGTATTATGTTAAATTTTATATTGTGATGCAACAGGGCCGAATGCAACCGAAACCGGCTTATTAACCATCTAGCGAAGTAAATTTGTGTTTTCCATGCACCCGCGTCCTGATCCGGAAGATGTAGCGCGCCAAGTCATGCAAAATTGCCTCACCCGTTATCGACTCACATCTGCGGTTTGTATCCCGTCTCGAGATCAAGTTTTTCGGCAAGCGCCTCCTCGTCCATCAACTGCAGGGCGTCGAGCAGTGCCGCCTGCATGCTGCCGACCCCGAGCTGGCGCTGGATCATTGTTGCCGCAGCTAATTGCCCGGCCAGCGCCATCAAGACCATGGCCGACGTAGTCGCCCGCCAAGTATCCGGCTGAACTGCGCAGAATGCGGCGATCAAGGCCGATTCGGAACAACCGACGCCGGTGATCCGGGTCATCCAGGGGTGGCCGTTGCCGATCCGCGCCCAGCGCCCGTCGCTGGCGAACACACGATCGACCGGTCCGCTGACGCCGACGACACAGCCCAGTTGGCGGGCCAGATCTTCGGCCAGCCGGAAACCATCTTCGTCGACCGCCGTGCTATCGACGCCACGCGTTTGCCCCTGGCCGCCTGCAATACTGACGATTTCCGAGGCATTCCCGCGTATTACCGACGGCACACGGATGGCAAGCAGGTCGCGAATACAGGTGTTGCGATATTCGGTGGCCCCGGCGCCGACCGGGTCGAGCACGATGGGCTTCGAACCGCCCTGCTGCGCCTTGAGCACTCGCTGCATGCTTTCGATCCAGTAAGGCGACAGCGTCCCGATATTGAGTACGATCGCCTGGGCGATCGCCGCCATGTCGACCACCTCTTCGTGGGCATGTGCCATCACCGGACTGGCTCCGGCCGCCAGCAAAACGTTGGCGTTGAGGTTCATCACCACCAGGTTGGTGATGCAATGGACGAGCGGCCCTTGCCGCCTGACCGCCGTAATGTCCTGCCAGATATCCAGTGCGCTCAGCATGTTCGTGATGTTTGTTTATTGAATGCGATAGCGGGAAAAGACCTGCTGCATCTGATTGGCCAGACCATTGAGATGTTCGGCCGCCAAGCGGGTCTGATTCGAAGCGTCGACATTGGTTTCGTTGGTTTGGGCCATCTGCTCGATCTGCTGCGAAATGGCGACGGCCGCCGCACTCTGCTCGGCGAGCGCATCGGAGATTTCCTCGACCATGCCAACCGCCCTTTGGGCATGTTCGTTGATCCCGGCTACTGTCTGATTTGCCTCCTCGGTGCGGGTAACGCCCTGGGCGATAGAATTGACCGTCGCTTCGACGCTGTGGCCGGCTTCGCCGGCGCTGCTGAGGATGTTGCCGATGATGTTCCCGATATCCACCGTCGACTTGGTGGTGTGTTCAGCCAGTTTGCGGACTTCGTCGGCGACAACGGCAAAGCCGCGGCCATGCTCGCCGGCCCGTGCCGCTTCGATCGCGGCATTCAAGGCCAGCAGGTTGGTTTGGTCGGCCAGCCCGCGAATGACGCCAACCACCTGCTCGACGCTTTGGGCACGGGTTTCCAGTTCCTGCATGTAGCGCGCCGTTTGTTGGGCGGTACTGGCAATATTGGTGATTTCGCTGACGGCATCCGAAATCACGGCCACGCCAGACATGGCCAGTCGACTCGAGGCATCGGAAGCTTGGCGGGTATCCTTCGCACGGTCGGCAACATGGTGGATGCTGACGGTCAGTTGCTGGGTGGCTGCGGCAATCGAGGATGAGCGCTCGCTCTGGCTGCTGGCTGCCACCGCCACCCGCTCGGCTGTCGCCGACATCGAGTTCGATGCGGCATGCAATTGCGTGCTGGACTGATGCAAAAGCACGAAATCGTCGCGCAAGCCGGCCAGGAACTGATTGAATGCCTGAATGGTCTGCGCCACTTCATCCTTGCCGCTACTTTCGACACGCAGGGTCAGGTTGCGCTCATTTTTGGCGCGTACCATCAACTGACTCAGGCTATGCAAGGGCAGCACGGTTTTCCGGTAGAGCAGCCAGCCGAACAGGCCGACGACGACCACGCCGGTGGTCACCATGGCGAGCGAGACGACGATTGCCTGGTGAGTTGCCGCTTCGACCTGTGCTTGCACGGATTGTTGCTGGGCGGCGGAGAACTCGACTTGCGCCCGCATTGCCTTGAAAAACTCGGCCCCCGTCTTGCGGATGATGACGCGCTTGGCTTCGAGCGGCTCGAACTGGTGATTCTGGGCAAAGGGGATGCTCGACTTCGCCGCTTCCAGATAGCCTTTCCACAGCGCATGCGTCTTTTCCAGCAACCGCGTCTCTTCACCAGCTGGAACGACCTTCAGGTAGGCAGCGAAGGCCTCGTCAAGCTTGTTTTCGGTAGCGCTCATGTCTTCCAGGACATGCAGTGATTTTTCTTCGGGCGTTCCGGCAACCCGGTTGAAACTGGTCAGCAGCCGCCGATACTCGCCAACCAACTCGGTGATATCGCGGAAAGCCCGCATCGACGGGAAGATGGTCGAGCCGATGTAGTCCTGCTGCTTCTTGATCTGGAAATTCTGATAAAGGCTGACGCCCATGCAGCTCAGCATGGTCAGAACGGCGATACTGACAAACAGGATCAGGCGATGTGCAATGGTCATGGGTCTCCTCCTGGATTTTCGGGTTTGGATATGAACGATCTTTTTGGCTGGCCGCCCCGTCGCGTTGCTCTCGACTATATCATCATTGTCATAGGTCGTACGATGACATTGAGTGGATGTGCTACGCCATTGTGACGCATCGCCATCTAGTCCTCCGTCGGCATGGATCGCACCTGAGCCAGCAGCCAGGCACGAAAGGCCCTCGCTGCCGGGCGCTCGACAGCAGCTTGCGGTGTCGCCAGGTAATAGCAGAATCGGGACGGAACTTTGATGTCGAATGGCATCACCAGACGCCCCGCCGCGACCTCGGCCGCAACCAGGGGCTCCGGCGCCAGAACGACGCCCTGCCCGTTCAAGGCCGCTTCCAGCGCCAAGGTCGAGTTGCCGAAACGCAAGCCTTGCGTCGCATCGACCGTCGAGGCGCCGGCCGCCTGCAACCATTCCTCCCAACTCGGACGCAGCGATTCCCCCGGAATCGCCTGGTCGTCGATCAGTACATGCCAACGCAGGTCATCCGGCGTGCGTAGCGGATGGGCGCCATTCAGGAGCGCCGGACTGCAGACCAGCGTGTAATCCGGCGCCAGGACCGGATCGACCTGATAGCCTGGACATTGTGCCGCCCCGAAGCGGATCGCCACTTCAGTATAGCCAATACGGTGATCGAGCAGCGGCATGAGGTGGGGATTGCCCGCATCGTAACGATCGATGGCATCGACACTGCTCGAAAGTTGAAACTCGATGTCCGGATGGCGGCGTGCGAAATCGGACAGGTTAGGGACCAGCCAGCGTGCCGCAAAATTGGGTGGCGCCATAATCAGCAAGCGACTGCCCGGATCGCGTGCGGCCTCGATGGCCTCGACAATGCAGCCGAAGGCTTCGCGCAGTTTCGGCAACATCGCCTCGCCTTCGACCGTAATTTCAAGTCGGCGACTGAGACGGCGGAACAAGGCGACGCCGAGGTAATCCTCAAGTACCTTGACTTGCTGGCTGATCGCGGCGGGGGTCACATTCAGTTCAAGCGCGGCAAGCTTGAAGCTCGAATGGCGGGCGGCCGATTCGAATGAACGCAGGCTCTGGATGGGAGGCAGTCGTTGAAACACGATAGGCAATAAAAAAGAATTTCTAATCCGAGAAACAAAAAAGAATCGTTTGTTGCGGCGCAGCAGAGTACATATAGTTCAGCTCGTAGGACGTCACACTGGAATTACCGAAGAACGCGCCACACCCCAACCCCAACGGAGAACAACTATGAACACCCTTTCCCATCCCCTGCCCCCCACCCTCAACCTGAATGCCCTTGAAAACCAGGCCATCGGGGCTTCGCTCGACGCCTGGCGCAACACCCTTTGGGGCAAAATCCTGCTTACCCTGTCGCGAGCCTTCCCTGTGCCGGGCGACGGCATGCACTGAAGTTCCCTGCCGGTACCGGCAGAACGGAAGATGAGCGCAGCACATGGCAGCCGCAAGGCTGCCATTGTTTTTCAGCCCGACGAATTCATCTCACCCAACCCCGCTGCAGCTTGTTCACAGATCGAAAGCATTCTAGCGATTATATGTTTACACATCGGTCGTCGTACGATATGTTGTCATGGTGCTCCGCATTTCATTGACGAGCAAGTCATTTTTTGCGCGAGCCGATCCTTCTTTGACACCATCCGAACACGAGGGGCCATCGCCATGAATTCATTCATCAAAGTACTTGCCCTGTTGCTGGGCGCCGCCAGCTTTTCAGCGCATGCCCAACTGGTCGACCGCAAGGCGCTGACGCTGGCCGAGGCGAGAAAGGCAATTGCCGCGGCTACGGATGAAGCGAAAAAGAACAACTGGTCGGTGGTGATTGCCGTCGTCGACGATGCAGGCGTCGTGCTCACGATGGATCGCCTAGACCACACCGCCCGTCCGAGTGCCGACATTGCCGTCGGCAAGGCGCGCACCGCTGCACTGTTCCGGCGTCCTTCGGGGGTTATGGAAGAGAGCATCGGCAAGGGCCGCGCGGCCTTGCTATCGGCTGGCGATTATGTCTTCCTGCAAGGTGGCGTTCCCATCGTGGTCAACGGCGAAACCATCGGCGGAGTCGGGGTTTCCGGTGCCAAGCCGCCGGAGGATGAACAACTCGCCAAGGTCGGCGCAGCTGCCGTCGGCCAGCGATAAGGCTGGCGCGGGGAACGTTTGATGAAACCGCCAAAAATACTCAGCTGGATTGCAGCACGCAATCAAATCAGTCATGAACTGGCCCTCAAGCTCTGGCGGCGCGCCGCCGGCGAGGCCGAGGGGGCATTGGGCGAGTGCACCAGTCCGCGCTACTATCAGGAGGCCATCGATCGCTTCTGCATACTCGCCGACCAGGAATCCGGCGCATCGGGTCCTCTGCCTGCCCTGTGGCTCAACCAGCTGAATTTGCTCAAAGCCAATCTGGGCGCTTTCGAAAGGCTGCATGAACTGTTCTGGTCAGGCTGGCTTGCTCCGGACAAACAGGTCATTTAAGTCACCGCGTCCGGTAGCCTGGTTTCCGGTATACCTGCCGTCGCGATTGTTCTCCGATGACCGACATCTGTCGTCTCGCCGCCAGGGCGGCAGGGCTATAATTTGACGCTCAAGTGCCGCGAACTGCCCATTGCTTCCACGACTCGCCCATGACTTACACCCCGTCCGCCTCCCTGCCCCGCAAACGTTCCCGCAGTCTCGGCGAAGAGGTCATGAACGATTTGCGCGGAAAAATCGAACAAGGCATTTTCCAACCCGGCGATCAATTGCCGACCGAACCGGTCTTGATGGCGGAACAAGGGGTTAGCCGCACCGTCATCCGCGAGGCGATTTCCCGACTTCAGGCGGCCGGGCTGGTCGAAACCCGACACGGCATCGGCACGTTCGTCCTGACGCCGCCGCCCAAAGCGTCGGCCTCGGATTTTCTGATGGTCGAAACCATTCGCGACGTGCTGGCCATGCTCGAGCTGCGCATCAGCCTGGAAACCGAAGCCGCTGGCCTGGCCGCATTGCGACGCAGCGATGATCAGTTGGCGGCGATGCGCCAGGCCCTGGGACTCTTCGAGGAATACATCGAACGCGGCGAATCGGCGGTCGATGCGGATTTCAACTTTCATCTGCAGATCGCACTGGCCACCGGCAACAAGTACTTCGAAGACTTCTACCGTCATCTCGGTACCACTACGATCCCCCGCGCCCGGCTAGACACGGCGCAATTCGCCGAGGACAAGGGCCAGAAATACCTGCAGCAGACCAATCTCGAACATCGCGCCATCCTTGATGCCATCGCACGACAGGATCCGGAAAGCGCCCGTGCCGGCATGCGCATGCATTTAAGCAACAGCCGCGAACGCCTGCGCCGCGCCAGCGAGCGCGAATCGGCGCCAGAGCGGCAAGACAACGGAATTTAGCGATTGCGCCATGCCTCCGCCGACCACCGGAACCGGCCTCCGCCGGATTCGATTGTCTCGCGCCCGATACGCATCGATCGGTTCGCGCTTGGCACTTGGCTGATCGGCCTTTGCGCAGTCATCCTTTTTTTGGCCGAGCCGGTCTTCGCGGATGATCGCCCGCCCTACCCGGCGCCCTCGTCGCGCAGCTACACGCAACAACAACTCCTCAAGAACTGGGCCCTGAGCGTGTGCCTGGCCAGCATCGCGCAGGATGTACGCGACAAAGCGGATGCCGGTGCGACTGCCTCAGCCTATCTGGAATTCGGCCATCAGCCCATCGCCGCCTATGAAGCGCTCAACAAACTGATCGAACAGTTTGTGGCCAGGCGTTACAGCGGCTCGGTCCAATCCGAGTTCAACACCATGAAGTGCATCGACCTGTTGCACAGCAAGGAGCTGGATCGACTGAGCCGGTATTGGGCAAAGGCCAGGTGGATCCAGGAACAAGACCTCAGACCACGCAGTTCCGGCAATTAACAGCCTGGCCGGGAAGCCTCATCCCCCCTGGCAAAGAGGCGGTATGCGCCGTACTCCCACCCTTTCGCCACACGCGAAGGCGAGAACAGATCAAGGTTTTCCAGCCAGGAGCAATACCTTGGCCGCTTCGATGCGGTACTCGATGGCAACGCCCGCATCGTTCATGACGTCGAGCAGGAAGGCCTGCGGGTCGGTATGTCGCCCGACCGGCGCGATGGTCACGCCAGGTGCCGCAGACCCTTGGCCAATGTTCGGCTCTTCGCCGAACAACTCGCCGGCAAGCGTCTCGCCACGGTCCAGGATGGCCGCAGCCCGGGCGAAATCGGCCGCCTGGATACTGCTGCAGGCGGCTAACAGCGAGGCCTGTTTGTCCGTGCCGGGCGGCATGTCGAGACCAGCCTCGTCGGCAAACATGCTGCCCAGGCCGGGGTCGATGAAGGCCGACCATTTTTCCACTGTCTCGTCGAAACAGGGCGGCAACTCGATGAACTGGCCGCCTGCACCGATCGTCCCTGGATACAGCGCGATAACGTGCTCCGGCAAGTCATCGAGGTATTTGCGGCACAAGCCGCGCAGAAAGGCTTCACCCTGCCTCGCCGGCACCTCGTTCTTCAAGGAAAACCACAGTCGAAAGCCGTTGCGACTTGATACCGACACGGCCGGCGCCGGCAGATCGAGTTCGCCCTGGACGGCCTCGTACAGCCTGGCCAGCTTCGGCCAATCGGCAGAACGTTGAATATCGATCAGAAGACAGCGAACTGTCTGCCCGAGCGGGTCGAGCTGCCCCGTGCCGGGCTGAAAATAAAGGCGCTGCAGTTCTCTTGCTAGTTTGTCCATGTTTCACCGGGATTCGAGCAGGCGGTGCTGCCTGCAGCCCGTAAGCCTACCGCAGCCCGCCTTGTCCGCCCAGTGTCCGTGGTCGTTCAGGCCTCCACGCCGTTCTGCGGCTTGAGCGCCGCCTTGAGCGCTTCCTCGCCCAGGTCCGGGCAGACCTTTTCGATGAACGCATGCGCGTAGCTGCGCAAGTAGGTGCCACGGCGCACGCCCAGGCGGGTGGTGTTGGCCGGGAACAGGTGCGGCACCGGGATCAGCTCCAGGTTGCGATCCTGTTCCGCATCGTAGGCAACGGAGGCGACGACGCCGACGCCCAGGCCCAGGCTGACGTAGGTCTTGATCACGTCGGCGTCGATGGCGGAAAGCACGATGTCGGGCACGATGCCGGCATCGGCAAAGGCCTGGTCGACGTGGGCGCGACCGGTAAAACCTTCGTGGTAAGTGATGATCGGATACTCGCTGAGGGCTTCCAGCGTGATTTCACCGGCCTGCAGCAAGGGATGCCCCTGCGGCACGATGATCGCATGGTGCCAGGAATAGAACGGGAAGGAAGCAACCTCGGGTATCTTGGCCAGCCCTTCGGTGGCAATGCCGACGTCGGCCTGCCCGGAAACCAGCAATTCGCCGATTTCCTTCGGGCTGCCCTGCAGCAGCGTCAGGTGAACTTTCGGGTAGTCGGCCTTGAACCACTTGATGATCGCCGGCAAGGCGTAGCGCGCCTGGGTGTGCGTGGTGGCAACGACGAAATGGCCGGTTTCGCGGCTGGCGAACTGGTCGGCGATACGGCGCAGGTTCTGGGTGTCGAGCAGGATGCGCTCGACCACTTCGGCCAGTTCCTTGCCCGGCTCGGTCAGGCCGAGCAGGCGCTTGCCGCGGCGAATGAAGATTTCGATCCCCAGTTCGTCCTCAAGATCCTTGATGTGTTTGCTGACCCCGGGCTGCGAGGTGTAGAGCGCGTTGGCCACCTCGGTCAGGTTGAAGTCCTGGCGAATGGTCTCGCGGACGATGCGCAGTTGCTGAAAATTCATTGTTTTTCTCCTAAGCGGCCAGCGGATTATTGTTTTGGAAGACTCGGATGGCGCGCGGGCGCAGCGATACGTGATCGCCTTCCTGCAGGCCGGAAGCGCTCAATGCTTCGCGCAGGACCGACACCTCGATCAATTCGCCATCCAGGCGGGTCAGTTCGACCTGTGCCAGCGGCCCGATGGCGATGACGCGGATGATCTTGGCCGGCAGGCCATCACCCGGGGTATTGGCCGGCAGCAGATCGAATTCGTGCGGGCGAACGAAGCCGATCGCCTGCTCGCCTGGCTGATGTCCGTCGCCGACATGCAGGGCATGCTCGCCAACGTGCAGATGCTGGCCTTTGACCCGGCCGTGAAAAAGGTTCACAGAGCCCAGGAAGCTGGCGACGAAAGGCGTCGCCGGGTGGTCATAGACCTGGTCCGGCGTACCGATCTGCTCGACCTTGCCCTTGTTCATCAGGACGACGCGGTCGGAGACTTCCAGCGCCTCTTCCTGGTCGTGCGTCACGAACACGCTGGTGACGTGGATTTCGTCGTGCAATTGCCGCAGCCAGCGACGCAGTTCCTTGCGCACCTTGGCATCGAGCGCGCCGAAAGGCTCGTCGAGCAGCAACACCTTGGGTTCGACCGCCAAGGCGCGGGCCAGTGCAATACGCTGGCGCTGGCCGCCGGAGAGCTGCGAAGGGAAGCGGTCAGCCAGCCATTCGAGTTGCACCAGTTCGAGCAGGCGGGTCACTTTCTTCTTGATCTCGGCTTCGCTGGGACGGAACTTCCGTGCCTTGACGCGCAGACCGAAGGCGACGTTGTCGAAAACGGTCATGTGGCGGAACAGCGCGTAATGCTGGAAAACAAAGCCAACTTGGCGATCACGCACGTGACGGTCGGAAGCATCGTCGCCTTCGAGCAGGATCTGCCCGCGGTCGGCATAGTCGAGACCGGCAATGATGCGCAGCAAGGTTGTCTTGCCACAGCCGGAAGGCCCCAGCAGGGCCACGAGTTCGCCCGACGGAATGTCGATGGAAACGTCGTCCAGGGCCTGGAAGGCGCCGAACTGCTTGCTGATGTTACGGATGGCGATACTCATGTTCTGTTCTCCGAAAATGCGTTTTGCTGTTGCAATGCAGCATCTGACCGGCAGTTTAGGGTGCCGTGCATATGCAAAGAAATACTTAATATTTAAAAGCTAATTCAAATAGTGAATAAGCAAGTCCTGGCGCAACCCCGTTCGGGGCCAGGCCGAACGCTGCCTGTTACAGCGGGAAATCGGCTAGGCCTTGCCGGTGGAGGATGGATCGTTACCCGGCTGCACGAGATAACCATGCGTGCGCAGCAGGCGAACGGCCAGCTCGATATTCTTCTTCGCCTTCTTGTGAACCGCCTGGCGGGGGCCCCCTTCAGGTTCCGGCGGGGCGAGTGCATAGCCGAATGCATTGAGCCAGGCAGTGATCTCGTTCAAGCCCTTCAGGCCGATGCCCTCGGCCTGCTGCAGACGGCGATACCCCAGTGCAGCAACCTCCTCGGGCTGAAACTCCGGGCGGTCGAAGATTTTGCACAGCGCATTGCGTTGCAGGGTGGGTAGTTTGTCCATCGGGCGCGACCCGCGTTCGCCCTGGCGAGGGGCGCTCGGTTCAGGCGTGCCGGCGGTATCCGGACAGTCACTCATGTCGTCAGCCATAGGCAGCAGTTTCTGATGATGTATGTATATTCAAAATTGGTTTGTTGGCGAAGATTAGTCAGCCGTATCGGCAAATCGAACAACAAATTTCTGATATGGATATTCAGCGGCTCCAATCTGTAAAAACGGGCACCTCATGCCCGCTCATATATCGATCCGCGTATATCGACCAAAGAAGTAGTTAGTTCCGACCCGCCGTGGGCTCCCGGCAAACTTCGTCCGTACAACAACTGACCCAGTCTGGAGAACCCATGAAACTCAGCACCCACATCAAGGCGAGCATCGCCGTGCTGGCCCTGGCCGGCGGCATCGGTGGCGCTTTTGCCGATACCCTGAAGGTTGGCTACCTGCCGGTGACCGGCCACGGCAAATTCTTCGTCGCCAAGGAACAGGGCTTCTTTGCCAAGGAAGGCCTGGATGTCGAATTGATCGAATTCCAGAACTCGGCCGACGGCCTGAATGCCGTGGTGGCCGGCAAGCTCGATATCGGTGCCTTCGGTACCACGGCACCGGTGGCGCATATTTCCAAAGGCGCCAAGCTCAAGATCATCGGCGGCATCATGGGCGGCGACGCCGCCTTGATCGCCACGCCGGCCAACGCCAGCAAGATTGCCGGCGTCGCCGACCTCAAGGGCAAGAAGATCGCCACTGTGCGCATGGCTTCCGGCGATGCCGTGCTGCGCGGCGCCCTGAAGGACAAGGGCATCAACTGGAAGACCGACGTCCAGATTTTCGAACTGAAGAACCCGCCGGCCGTCATCGAAGCCGTCAAGTCCGGCCAAGTCGATGCTGGCTTGGTCTGGGGTCCGCATGACCTGCGCGCCGAAGATCAGGGCCTGAAGATCGTCATCCACTCGACCGACCTGCAACCGGGCCATCCGTGCTGCCGCCTGGTGGTTACCGAAGCCAGCCTGCAAAACCAGGCGACCTGGGAGAAGTTCGTTCGCGCCATCCTGAAGGCCGAGAAGTTCGCCGCCGAGAACAAGAAGGAAACGATCGAGTCGATCGCCAAGTACATCAAGCTCGATCAGCAACTGCTGTGGCGCGGCTACTACTCCCAATATCTCGACCAGTCGACCGATCCCAACGTCAAGGGCGTCAAGCACTTTGCCGACGTGATGGTGAATAGCGAATTCATCACCACCAAGCCGGATCTCAATGCCGCGATCGATGCCCGCGTCTACGAGAAGGTGCTCAACCAGCTGGCCAAGGAAAGCCCGAACGACCCGTTCTGGAAGAAGCTCCAGAAAGAGTTCAAGCAGAAGGACGCGTAATGAACCACGGCCTCGTTCTGGACGGCATCGATTTTTCCTACGACGCCACCACCATCCTGCAGGGAATCAATCTGACGATTCCGGCCGGGCAGTTCGTTACCTTGCTCGGGGCCAGCGGCTCCGGCAAATCGACCCTGCTCCGCCTGGTCGCCGGGCTGCAGTTTCCGGAACGCGGCCGGCTGAGCTGGAGCGATGCCCCGATCACCGGCCCCGGCCTGAATCGCGGTGTCGTCTTCCAGGATTACGCGCTGTTTCCCTGGATGTCGGTGGTCGACAACATCGCCATCGCCATCGGCAAGGCCCGGCCTGAAACCGCCAAGTCGGCGCGGCTTGCCGAAGCCCGCGAGTATCTGGTCAAGGTCGGCCTGGAAAGCGCCATCGGCAAGTACCCCTTCGAACTCTCCGGCGGCATGCGCCAGCGGGCGGCAATTGCCCGTGCCCTGGCGCTCGGCTCGCCACTGTTGTTGATGGACGAACCCTTCGGCGCGCTCGACCCGGTCAACCGGGCCCGGTTGCAGGATCTGGTGCTGGAAATCTGGGAAGCGGCAACGCCGCGCAAGACCATCGTCTTCGTCACCCACGATGTCGATGAGGCGCTCTATCTGGGCGACCGGGTGGTGATTCTCGGTTCGACGCCGGGCCGCATCATCGCCGACCTGCCGGTCGAATTTACCCGCCATCGCGAGCGGCGCAGCCTGTTCAACAGCGACGAATTCCATCAGTTGCGCGAATCGATCGCCGAGACGCTGGCCGCCGATACGCTGCGCCAGCTGGTTGCGGCGTGAAGGAGAACCCCATGCCTGAAACCCTTGCCCTCGAAACCCGCGAGGTATCGGTGACCCCCGTGCCGCATACGCATGACGAGCCGGCTCGCAGCGCCGTCTCCAGCCGCCTGTTGCCCGTTCTTGAGGCCTCGCTGATCTGGATATTCCTGCTGGGCGGCTGGTTCGTTGCTGCCGAATACCTGCCGCTGGGCGACAATCCGCTGGTACCCAGCCCGCTGATCACCGCCCGGGCTTTGTGGGATTCGCTGCCCGAACTCTGGCTGGGGACGATTTCCTCCTTCGGCATCCTGGTGCCCGGCTTCCTGCTCGCCAGCCTGGCCGGCATCGGCCTGGGACTGAGCATCGGCACCTCGCCGCGCCTGCAGCGTGCCTTTTTTCCCTTTGCCCGGGTTGCAGCGCCGGTTCCGCCGACCGTCTACATCCCCTACGCCATCGCCATCCTGCCGACTTTCAAGCTGTCTGCGATCTTCGTCGTCTTCATCGGCGCCTTCTGGCCGATATTCCAGAATGCCGCAGCCGGCGCCCATGCGCTGGAAGAGCGCTATCGCGACAACGCGCGCATCCTCGGCCTGAGCGGTTTCGAATATCACCGCCGGGTCGTCTTCCCAGCCGCCTTGCCGCACATCTTTTCTGGCATGGCAGTTGGCCTCGGCTTCTCCTTCATCCTGCTCACCGTGGCCGAACTGTTTGGCGCCAATGCCGGCCTCGGGCGCTTCGTCCAGTATTACGCCGACTTCGCCGACTATCCGAAAATGGTTGCCGGCATTCTCTACACCGGCCTGGTGACCTTCCTGGCCATGACCGGTCTGGAAAAGCTCAAGCGCCGTGCGCTGTTCTGGCAACGCTAAGACCATGCCGTCAGCTTTCATCACCCGCCTGCTGCGCGGTAGCGCCCTGGCCTTGCTCTGCGCCGGCCTGCTCGGCTCGGCCCAGGCCGCCCTGTTTGCCCGCAGCAGCCTCGACCTGCAGGCGGAAAGCCGTGTCGCAGCAGCCGAGGGCAAGCAACTGGCGGTTTTCATGACCCTGCCGGATTGCCCGGGCTGCCTGGATATGGCGCGCAATGTTCATCCCTTGCCGGGCGTGGAAAAGGCTTTCGGGCGGAAATTTCGTACCGTTCAACTCGATATTTCCGCCAACGAGCGGCTGATCGACCCCGCCGGGCGTGAGACCACACCTGGCGCGTTTGCCGACCGCCTGCGTGCATTTGCGACCCCCTCCTACGCCTTCTTCGACAAGGATGGCCAAATACGCTACCGCTTTACGGGCACGCTCGATGCACGCGGCCTGGTGCAACTGGGCGACTATGTCCTGGCCGCCCGTTACGAGCAACGCCCGTTCGTTGCGCCGCCCCGGCAGACCGCCGGCCAGCCGGCCTTGCGCCTGCATGCCGAATTGCCCGCCGCCACCCTGCCCCTGCACCCCGAGTTCACCCTGGCGGCAACCGACGGCAAAACCCGCCATCTGAGCGATTTTCGCGGGCTCGCCGTGGCGCTCACCGTCGGTTATACGCAATGTCCTGATGTTTGCCCGACCACGCTGGCCGAGTTGAAGGCAGCGGTCGAAGCCCTGCCGCTGCGCCTGCGGGGGCAGATCCAGGTCTTGTTCGCGACGCTCGACCCGGAGCGTGATGGCTTGCCGCTACTCAAGGAGTATGCCGACGCCTTCCGCCCCGAAGGCGGCCGGCCGATTCTCGGCCTGCGCGGCAATGCCGCCGAAACGGCGAGCCTGATCCGCCAATTGCAACTGGTCGCCGACAAGCAGCCTTCGGCTTCGATGGGTTACACCCTCGACCATACGGCCGGCGTCTTCCTGTTTGCCGCCGACGGCCGTCTGCTCGGCCTCTCGCCCTACGGCCAGCGCATCGACAGACTGAGCAGCGATCTGGCTACCCTGGCCGGCACCGCCCGGCCTCATTCTCTCGCCCACCACTGAACGGAACATCGAAATGCCCAGCAACAAACTGCTGCCTCTGGCCGAGGCGGTCCGTCGCTATACTTGGGACGGCATGCAATACGCCAGCGGCGCCGCCCTGCCGGTCGGCTCCGACGCCATCGTTTTCGGACGCGAGCTGCTGCGCCAGCAGCGCCGTGACCTGCACGGCATCTTCCACTGCAACACCCAGCAACTCAACCTGCTGGCCGGCGCCGGCGCCGCGACCAAGGCGGAATGCGGCTTTTCCGGACTGGAAGTATTCGGCTTCGCCAACGGCCTGCGCCGTGCCGTCGAATCCGGCCAACTGGCGCTGGAGGATTACTCCAATCTGGCCATGGCGGCCCGCCTGCTCGGCGGCGCGATGAACTGGCCCTTCGTGCCGGCCACCGTCAATATCGGTTCCGACATCCAGGACCGCAGCGCCTTTGCGCCGGACGAATATCCGTCGAAACGCAAGATTCCGAGCGTCACCGACCCGTTCTCCGGCCGCGAGATCGGCGCCTTCAGCCCGCTCAAGCCGGACCTCGCCGCCATCCATGTCTCGCTGGCCGATCCGCTCGGCAACGCCATCATGCTCGGTACCGAATGGAGCCGCTTCGAGCTGTCGCGCGCCGCCAAGAAAGTCGTGCTGATAGCCGATGCCATCGTCGATACCGACTGCATGCGGCAGTTCCCGAACCTGGTACGCATCCCCGACATCATCGTCGAAGCCGTCGTCTATTGGCCCTTCGCCGCCTGGCCGCAATCCTCGCCGGGGCTCTACGACGTCGATGAAAGCCATATGAAATTCATGAACAAGGCGCTGGCCACCGAACAAGGTACCGCCGACTATGTGCGCGACTTTGTCGATAGTTACAGCGACATCGACAGTTATCTCGACCTGATCGGCCGCGACACCATCGCCAAACTGAGCGACAGCGCCACCAGCTTCCTGCTCGATCCCTTCCGCCAGTGGATCAAGACCCCGGCCGAGATTGCTGCCCTGAGTGCCGAGAACAGCGCGGAGGTGGCCGCATGAGCACCGTTGCCAACGAAAACCTGCCCTACACCCGCCAGGAAATGATGGCGATTGCCACCGGTCGCGAACTGCGTGACGGCGAACTGGCGATCTTCGGCGTCGGCCTGTCGATGCTGGCCGGCTACTTCGCCCAGGCCCATCACGCGCCCAACATCCGCGCCATGACCGAAGGTGGCGTCTATGGTGCCACGCCGGTTGGCGGCCTGCCCTGGGGCATCGAGTGCAACCGCATTTCGGCCAATGCCACCAGCTTTACCAATGCCATCGACGCCCTCGGTTTCCTGGTGGCATCAGGCCGTTGCGACGTCGGCATCATCGGCGCGGCGCAGGTCGACAAGTTCGGTAACGTCAATACGACCGGTATCTGGGAAGGTGAAATCGGCGACAGCTACCGGCTGCCCAAGACCCGCCTGACCGGTGCCGGCGGCGCCAACGACATCGCCTGCGGGGCCGGGCGCGTCGTCATCATGGTGACGCACGAGCCGAAGCGCTTTGCCGACAAGGTCAGCTACATCAGCTCGCCGGGCTATCTTGAAGGCGGCAATGCCCGCGAACGCTACGGCTTCGTCGGCAAGGGGCCATCGGCGATCATCACGACGCTGGGCATCCTGCGTCCGGACCCGGTCAGCAAGGAGTTCATTCTCGAAGCCTATTACGCCTTCTCCAGCATCGAGGAGATCCTGGCCAGTACCGGTTGGGATCTGAAAGTCTCGCCGACCGTCCATGTCGTCCCCGAGCCGACGCCGGAAGAGCTGGCCGCCTTGCGTCGGGTCGATGCCACCGGTGCGTTGCGCAAGGCCTGAGGCATGAGCGAAAAAGGCGTCGACGCCAACTACCGCTTCATCGCCGCCTACCAGGAGGTCAATGCCCGTATCGTCCAGCGTCACCAGGCACTGACGCTCTACGTGACCTTGACCGCCAGCTTGCTGGCCGGCCTGTTTGCGCTGCACCCGGGTGAATCCAGCCGACAGTTGCCGGTCGAGTGGCTGGTCTTCGCCTTTCCGGTGACCACCGTTTGCCTCGCCTTTCTCAACTACAAGACCGAACGCGCCATCACCAACCTGCGCTCCTTCCTGGCCAGCCTGGAGCGCATTGCCAACGCCCATCACCAGTTGCCCAGCTACAACACCGATCCGCGCTGGTCGAGCGGCGTCAACAAGGTGCGGCGCTTCCACGACTACGCGGCGGCGGTGCTGGCCAGCGGCGCCAACGCCATCGGTATCGGCACGGTGCTGCGCCTCTACCCGGAACGTCTGGCCGACCGCCCGCTGCTCACCGGCGTACTGGTCGTCGCCGCCCTGCTTTCGATCCTGGCTTTGCTCGTCATCCCGCGCTGGAGTTACCAGCCACCGGCCGAAGCCAGCTAATTCACCTCTACGGAGTCAGCATGTCCGAAGTCCTTTCCGAAGCGCTTTTCCTGCGCCATGACGACAATGGCGTCACCACCCTTACCCTGAACCGGCCGCAGGCCCGCAACGCGCTGTCGCAAGGCATGCTGCGCGCCCTGCTCGACGCCTTTGCGGCGATTGCCGCCGACGACAGCGTGCGTGTCGTCATTCTCGCCGGCGCCGGTCCCGCCTTCTGTGCCGGTCACGACCTCAAGGAACTGCGCGCCGCCGACTATGCGCGCGAATACACCGAGCAGCTGTTTGGCGACTGCGCCGAACTGATGCAGGCCATCGTCAAACTGCCCAAGCCGGTGATCGCCCGTGTTCATGGCATCGCTACCGCTGCCGGCGCCCAGCTGGTGGCCAGTTGCGACCTCGCCGTGGCGGCCGACGATGCCCGCTTTGCGACGCCCGGCGTCAATATCGGCTTGTTCTGTTCGACCCCGATGGTGGCGCTGTCGCGCAACGTTGCCCCGAAGCACGCGATGCAGATGCTGTTGGGCGGCGATCTGATCGATGCCCATACCGCCTGGCGTTTCGGGCTGGTCAACGAACTGGTGCCGGCCGCCGACCTGGAAAGCCACACCCTGGCCCTGGCCCGCAAACTGGCCAGCAAGTCGCCACTGACGCTGGCCATCGGCAAGGAAGCCTTCTACCGCCAGGCCGAACTGCCACTCGCCGAGGCCTACGCCTATACCAAGGACGTCATGGTCGCCAACCTGCAGGCGCAGGATGCCCAGGAAGGCATCGGTGCCTTCATCGACAAACGCGTACCGACCTGGTGCGGCCGCTAGTTCCGCGATGCCGCACTGGATCGCCGCATTCCCGATCGAGGCCAGCCGTCCCCGCCAGGGAAGCCTGCGTAACTGGCTCGATCACCTGGTCATCAATACCGGTTTTGCCACCGATACGACCGCCGAGCTGTTTGCTGCACTGGGCTTTACGCTGACCCCGCGCGGTTACCACTCGCTGGGGTCGATCAACCATCTGATCATGTTCGCCGGTCATTACCTCGAACTGATCGGCTTACCCAGAGATGGGGCAGTCTTGCGCCAGGAGATCCTCGACAGTCCGCCTGGTATCGATGGTCTGGTATTCGGCTCGGCGGACGCGGCAGCAACCCATGCCGCCCTGGTCACGGCAGGGTTTCAGGTGCAACCGGTGCAACGTTTTTCGCGTCCGGTAGAGATCGACGGCGAGTCATCGGCCGCCGTATTCCAGACCGTACGTCTGCTGCCCGGGCAGTTTCCGGCCGGGCGCATTTATTTTTGCCAACATGAAACGCCGGAACTGGTTTGGCGGCCCGAGTGGTTGCACCATCAGAACGACGTCAGCGGCATTGAGCAGCTGACGATTGTCAGCCGGGCGCCGGCTGAGGCAGCTCGACGCTATGCCGAGCTGGGCAAGATCGACGGTGGCTTCAAGCTGGCGTTTGTTGACGAAGCCGGCCTGCGGGAAAGCTTTGGCGACCTGGCGCCCCGTGAGCCGGGCCAGGCTGAACGATTCGCCGCCATCACGTTTCGGGTCGGCTCGCTCGACAAGATGGCTGATAGGGTGCGGCAACTCGACTTGCCTCACGCACTGGAAGCCGGGCGGCTTCTTGTCGGAATAAGCGCCCCTCCCTGCTTGCTCGAATTCGTTTCCTGAGGCCTTATTTTCAATCGATTGAAAAATGTGGAATCGCTTCTGCTGCAAGACTTTTCATCCAAGTATCCGGCGCATAAACATATAAGAATGCATTCGTTCCGGGAATAAAACGCGGGTCATAGACTGCGCCATCTCTTAAAGCCTGATGGAGCAACAGAATGAAACTGACCCGCCGCGAATTGCTGCTATCCACCGGTGCGCTCGCCGCATCGGCCCTTTTCCCGCCGCTGCTCTATGCGCAACAAGGCGCCAAGACGCCGGCGCCGCGCAAAGGCGGCATCCTGAACGTGCACCTGGGTTCCGAGCAGCGCATCCTGAATCCGTCCCTGCGCGCTTCGACCGGCGTCTATATCGTGACCAGCAAGATCATCGAATCGCTGGTCGATCTCGACGCCAACGGCAAGGTCGTGCCGGTGCTGGCAACTTCGTGGAATGCTTCGAAGGACGGCAAAACGGTGACCTTCAAGTTGCGCGAAGGGGTGACCTGGCATGACGGCAAGCCCTTCACCTCAGCCGACGTGCAATACAACGCCCTGGAGTTGTGGAAGAAGCACCTAAACTTCGGCACCGCTCTGCAGCGCAACCTCGAAGCCGTCGATACCCCGGACAAATACACTGCCGTCTTCCGCTACTCGCGCCCGATTCCAACCGAACTGCTGCTGCGCGGCCTGGCCGATCTGGGATACGTCGTGCCCCGGCATGTCTTCGAAGGCACCAATGTGCTGGAAAACCCGGCCAACACGGCACCGATCGGGACCGGTCCGTACAAGTTCGTGCAATACGAACGCGGCCAATTCATCATTGCCGAGCGCAATCCGAAATACTGGCGCAAGGATCAGCCTTACCTCGACCGCATCGTCTGGCGCATCATCACCGACAAATCGGCCGCCACCGCCGCCATCGAAACCGGCCAACTGCAGCTCAGCGCCTATTCCCAGCTCACCCTGGCCGACCTCGATCGCCTGAAGAAGAACCCGGAATTCGTCGTCACCAGCAAGGGCCTGGAAGCCAATCAGTTCAACAACACGCTCGAATTCAATTTCCGCCGCAAGGAAATCGCCGACGTCCGCGTCCGCCGCGCCATTGCGCATTCGATCAACGCGCAATTCTTCATCGACAATTTCCTCTACGGCCAGGGCAAGCCGGCGACCGGTCCGATCCCCTCGACCTCGACGGCGTTTTACCCGACCGACAGCAAGCAACCTTACCCCTACGACAAGAAGCGCGCCGAAGCCCTGCTCGATGAAGCCGGCTACAAACGCGGCGCCGGCGGCATCCGCTTCAATCTCAAGCTGGTGGTCATCCCCAACGGCGAAGACGTGCCCTTGCTCGGCACCTTTATCCAGCAGTCGCTGGCCGAAGTCGGCATCAAGGTCGATATCGCCACCTACGACTATGCCGGCGCCCTGTCGGCGGTGTACAAGGAACACAATTTCGACATCGCCACCGGCTGGCACCAGTACCGCGGCGACCCCGCCGTATCGACCACGGTATGGTTCCGCTCGGGCAGCCCGGCCGGTTCGCCCTGGACCAACCAGTATGGCTGGCAGTCCGACAAGGTCGACAAGCTGATCGACGATGCGGCCTCCGAAGTCAATCCGGTCAAGCGCAAAGCGCTCTATGCCGAGTTCGTCCGTGAGGTGAACGATCAACTGCCGATCCATTTCGTCACCCAGCGCGAGTTCTACTCGGTGTTCAGCAAAAAGCTGCAGAACAGCCATAACACCAGCCGCTGGCCTTCCAGCGACTGGTCTGATGCCTGGCTGCAAGCCTGATCCGGGCGAGCCATGCGCTTCCTGTCTCTTGCCGGGCGGCGGCTGGCCGCCGCCCTGCCCGCCCTGGTCATCATCCTGGCCGGCCTCTTCCTGCTGCTGCAACTGGCGCCCGGCGACACCGTCGATGCGCTGGTTGCCCAGATGGGCGGTGGCGATGCCTCGATGATCGAAGCCCTGCGCCGCCATTACGCACTCGACCAGTCGACTTCGGTCCGTCTGGGCGACTACCTGTGGCGCTTGATCCATCTCGATCTGGGCCACTCCGCCATCTACGGCAAGCCGGTGGCCGAGGTCATCGTAGACCGCCTGCCCGCCACCCTGCTCTTGATGGGGTCGGCCCTGGCGCTGGCTTTTGCCGCCGGCATGGGGCTGGGCATCATTGCGGCACGCCGGGTCAATCGCTGGCCGGATACGTTGATTTCGACACTTGGCCTGATCTTCTACGCCACACCATCGTTCTGGTTCGGCCTGATGGGCATCTTCGTCTTCGCCATCTACTTAGGCTGGCTACCGGCCGGCGGCTTCGGCAGTATCGGCAGCGGCCTGACCGGCTTCGCCCGGGTGCTCGACATCGCCTATTACCTGATCCTGCCGACCTTGACGCTGGCCTTGATCTTCCTCGCCACCTACCTGCGCATCATGCGTGCCTCGATGCTTGAAGTAGCCACCCTCGACTTCGTCCGCACTGCCCGCGCCAAAGGGCTTTCGGACAATACCGTGGTGGTCCGCCATATCCTGCGCAATGCCTTGCTGCCCATGGTGACGCTGATCGGATTGCAGGCCGGCACCATGCTCGGCGGTTCGGTGGTGGTCGAGAGCGTCTTCTCGCTCCCCGGCCTGGGGCGCCTGGCCTACGAATCGGTGATGCAACGCGACCTCAATACGCTGCTCGGCGTCGTATTCGTCTCGGCCCTGCTGGTCATCACCATCAACTTCATCGTGGACCTGCTTTACGCACGGCTGGACCCACGCATCAGTTCGGGACACTGAACGATGGAATTCCTGCATCGTTACAAACGCAATCCGGCGGCCGTTTTCGGTCTGGTTCTATTGCTCGCCATTCTGGTCCTGGCGGCGACCGCTGGTTTGCTCTACCCGCAAAACCCCCTTGGACTGGCCGGAAGGCCCTTGCAATGGCCCCTGTCGAATCCCGACTTCCTGTTTGGCACCGACCATGTCGGCCGTGACATCGGCGCGCAGATTTTCCATGGCGCGCGGGTCTCGCTGTTCATCGGCCTGATCGCCACGGTGATCGCCATCATCATCGGCATCGTCGTCGGCGCCCTGTCCGGCTATTACGGCGGCTTGCTCGACGACATGCTGATGCGGGTCACCGAAGCCTTTCAGATCCTGCCCAGCTTCTTGTTGCTGCTGGTGCTGGTTGCTGTCTTCGGCTCGGAACTGCAAACGGTGATCGTCGCCATCGGCGTCGTTTCGTGGCCGGCGGCGGCTCGCCTGACCCGGGCCGAATTCCTGTCGCTGCGCAACCGGGAATTCGTCCAGGCCGGACGCACCCTGGGGCTGGGTGACTTCAGCCTGATTTTCCGCGAAATCCTGCCCAATGCCCTGCCGCCGGTCATTGTCTACGCCAGTGTCATCATGGCCGTGGCCATCCTGCTTGAAAGCGCCCTGGCCTTCCTCAACCTGTCCGACCCGAATGTCCCCTCGTGGGGCAACCTGATCGGCGGCGGCCGCGGTGTGCTGCGCGTCCAGTGGTATGTCTCGGCCATCCCCGGCATTGCCATCCTGCTCACCGTTCTGGCCGTTTCTCTGGTTGGCCAGGGGCTCAACGACGCCCTCAATCCACGACTGAAAAATCGATGACCATCGCCCTCTCCATAGATCAGCTCAGCGTTGCGCTGCCTGCCGACGCCGACCGCCCCTACGCCCTCAAGCAGGTATCCCTGCACCTCAATCGCAATGAAATTCTTTGCGTGGTGGGCGAAAGTGGCTCCGGAAAATCGATGACCGCAGGCGCCATCATGGGCCTGCTGCCGGACCGTGTGCGTGCCGAGAGCGGCCGGATCGAATTTGAAGGACGCAATCTGCTTGAACTGAACGATGCCGAACTGCGCCGGATTCGCGGCGCCAAGATCGGCATGATCTTCCAGGAACCGATGACAGCGCTGAATCCGCTGATCACGATCGGCGACCAGATCGGCGAGATGTTCCGTACCCACAGCAAGTTGTCGCGACGCGAAACGGCTGAGCGGGTACAGGCTCTGCTCCGGGATGTTCACATCCCCGATCCGCTGGCGGCGGCTCGTGCTTACCCGCACGAGTTGTCGGGCGGCCAGCGCCAGCGAGCCATGATCGCCATGGCCCTGGCCCTGGAGCCGGCCATCCTGATTGCCGACGAGCCGACGACGGCACTCGATGTCACGACCCAGGCCCAGATTCTCAAGCTGATTCGCGAACTGCAGGAACGCAAGGGCACGGCGGTCCTGTTCATCACCCATGATTTCGGCGTCGTCGCCGAAATCGCCGACCGGGTGGCGGTCATGCAGCATGGCGTGGTGGTCGAGCAAGGCGAAGCCGATACCATCCTGAACCGGCCGCAGCACGCCTATACGCGCGCCCTGATCTCGGCGGTGCCACCGCTCACCCCGCCACCGATCCGGCAGGTTGCCGAGGAATCGATCCTCGCCATCCGCCAGGTCAACAAGATCTATCGCAAGGGGGGCCTGCTCGGCCGCAACAAACGGGTGACCCATGCCGTGCGCGATGTCACGCTCGACTTGCCGAAAGGCGGCACGCTGGGCATCGTCGGAGAAAGCGGTTCCGGCAAGTCCACGCTGGCGCGCTGCGTCGTCCGCCTGCTCGATCCGAACAGCGGTCATATCGAATTCGACAACGTCGATCTGGCCAGCCTCGGCCGTCGCGAGCTGCGCGAGCATGCCCGGCATGTCCAGATGGTCTTCCAGGATCCCTACGGCTCGCTGAATCCCCGGCGCCGGGTCGGCGAACTGGTGGCCCAGGGGCCGATCGTGCACGGCACGCCGTGCCAGCAGGCACTGGCTGAAGCGCGCGAACTGTTTGAACTGGTCGGTCTCGACCCCGATGCCACCCGCCGCTATCCGCACGAGTTTTCCGGCGGCCAGCGCCAGCGCATCTGTCTGGCCCGGGCGCTGGCCCTCAAGCCGCGCGTGCTGGTGGCGGACGAGCCGGTTTCGGCACTCGATGTTTCGGTCCAAGCCCAGGTACTCGAACTGCTCGCCCGGCTGCGCCAACAGCTCGGCCTTTCCTTGCTTTTCATCACCCACGATCTGCGCGTCGCAGCTCAAATCTGCGACCACATCGCCGTGATGAAGAACGGCAGCGTCGTCGAGCATGGCACGGCCGCCCAGGTTTTCGGTTCGCCCGGCCACGAATACACCCGCTCCCTGCTCGATGCGGTTCCGGGGCGTCACTGGACGCCGCCCAGCTTCGCCGGCGATATCGAACGCATTGCCGCCTGAAGACGGCACTCAACTTACGGAAATCCCATGTCAAATCAACTTCCCCGCCTTGATCACGTCGTCATCAACGTTACCCACCAACTCGACGAATCGCTGGCGCAATATCGCCGCCTCGGCTTCGTGCTGACCCCGCGCGGCCACCATTCGCTCGGTTCAAGCAACCATCTCGCCATTTTTGGCGACGACTACCTTGAACTGCTCGGCTACGAGCCCCAAAACGCCGAACGCGCCGCCAGCTTCTGGGGCAAGCTGCAAGGCTTGTCCGGCCTCGTTTTCAAAACCAGCGATTCGGACGCACTCTTTGCCGACTTGCGCCAACGGGGTGTCCGTCTCGACGGCGAGGCGCCGCAGGCCTTTTTCCGCCCGGTCGAGTTGCCTGACGGCAGTTCGCGCGATGCGCGTTTCCGCACGGTCCGTCTCGACCCGGCAGCGATTCCCAATGGCCGTCTCTTCTTCTGCCACCATCTCGATGCCGATCTCGTCTGGCGCAAGGAATGGCAGAGCCATGCCAACGGCGTCGAGGCGATTACCGGCGCCATCGTCGAAGCACGCGATCCGGCGACGTCGATCAAGTTGTTGGCGCAAACCTTCGGCGCCGAGCACGTCACGGCCATTGACGGCGGTTGGCGCCTGAATGCCGGCAAAACCACGGTCGACTACCTGACGCCGCAAGCCGTCGCTCAGCGTTTTGGCGACGCGGCCGTGCACAGTCCCAACGAGCATGACCGCAAGGTGGCATTGGTCTTCAGAACCGCCTCGCTGGCCCAGGCGCGTGCTGCCCTGGTTGCAGGACAGGTGGCCTTCCGCGAGGAAAAAGCCGGCGAAATTCTGGTTCCAGCTAGCGAAGCCTTCGGCGTCGCCCTGGTCTTTAGCGAATAAGCGGAGAGAACGCCATGTCCAAGCTGACGACGCCATCCTTGCCGTCCTTATGGTCGGCAACCGCCTTGCCGCCACCCGCCACCACCCATCTCGAAGCGTCGGTCGATGCCGACGTGGTCATCATCGGTGCCGGTTATGCCGGCCTTTCCGCCGCTCTGCATCTGGCCGAAAAAGGCCGCCAGGCGGTGGTGCTCGAAGCCGGCGAAATCGGCCATGGCGGCGCCGGGCGCAATAACGGCATGGTCATCCCGACCCTGTCGCGCGCCTTCCCGGACGATCTGCGTGCCCGCTTCGGCAACGAACGCGGCGAGCGGATGGCCCGGCTGATCGGCCGCTCCGCCAGTTTCACCTTCGACCTGATCCGCCGCCACGACATCGATTGCGATGCCGTCCAGACCGGCTGGACCCAGCCGGCGCACTCGCCCGGTCGGGCCCGCCTGGCCCGCAAGCGTTTCGAACAATGGCAAGCCCTGGGTGCCGATGTCGCCTACCTCGATCGTGAAGAGATATCGGCGCTGAGCGGTTCTCAGCTCTACCACGGTGGCTGGCTGGCCAAGACCGGCGGCCACCTCAATCCGCTCAAATACGTGCGCGGCCTGGCCACGGCCGCCCTGCGCAGCGGTGCCCGCATCTTCACCCAGTCGCCTGCCACTGCGGTCAAGGCCGATGCCCAGGGCTGGCGGGTTGAAACGCCGCGCGGCGCAGTTCGGGCTGGCCAGGTGATCGTCGCCACCGATGCCTATGCCGATCAGTTGTTTCCGCAACTGCGCAAATCGGTGGTGCCGGTCCGCTTTTTCCAGCAAGCCACCGAACCCTTGCCGCCGGAGGTACTGGCCAAGGTTTTGCCCGGCAAGCAGGCCTTGTCCGATACCCATGCCGACATGCGTTTCGCGCGACCGACGGTCGATGGCCGAATCGTCTCCGGTGGCACGCTCGTCTTCAAGCACGACTGGAAGAACCGCCTGGAAAGCCACACACGCCAGCGTTTGCACGAGGTCTTTCCGGCCATTCGCCCGGACATCAAATTCGATTACGTCTGGGATGGACACGTTGCAATGACCACCGACTTCCTGCCCCGTCTCCATGAACTGGCGACAGGCATCGTCACCGTCACCGGCTATAACGGCCGGGGTGTCGCCCTGGCGACCCAAAGCGGGCAACTGCTGGCCGAGGCCGCGCTGGGCCGGGCTGCCGACGATCTCGACTTGCCCCTGACGCCATTGCGCACCATTCCGCTGCATGGTGTGGTGAAACGGGTAGCCAGCCTTGAACTGCTGCGCTACCGCTGGCGCGATACCCGGGAAGTGAGTGCCTGAAACATGTCGATCCTGACTGAACTGCAAGACCTGACGGGCGATATGCGTGGCTGGCGTCATCATCTGCACGCCCATCCCGAGACCGCGTTCGAAGAGCACCAGACCAGCAAGCTGGTTGCCGAGTTGCTGACCTCCTTCGGGATCGAGGTCCATACCGGCATTGCCCGCACCGGCGTGGTCGGCGTCATTCACGGCAAGGCGACCGGCCCCTGGGTCGGCCTGCGCGCCGACATGGATGCCCTGGATGTGCCGGAAGCCAACGACTTCGCACATCGCTCGCAGCACCCCGGGAAAATGCATGCCTGCGGCCATGACGGCCATACCGCGATGCTGCTCGGCGCCGCCAAATACCTGGCGGCGAAGCGCGACTTTGCCGGCACCGTCGCCGTCATCTTTCAACCGGCCGAAGAAAACGAGGGCGGCGGCCGGGTGATGGTTGAAGAAGGCCTGTTCGAGCGCTTTCCGATCGAATCGGTCTATGGGCTGCACAACTGGCCAGGGCTGGCGGCCGGCCACTTGGCCATCCGTCCGGGGCCACAAATGGCGTCCTACGACATTTTCGAGATCACGCTGGAAGGACAAGGCGCCCACGCGGCGATGCCCCACCTCGGGCGCGACTCGATGGTCGCGGCGGCCCAGTTGGTCACCGCCCTGCAAACAATCGCCAGTCGCGACGCCAATCCGCTCGATGCGATCGTCGTCAGCGTCACCCAGATTCATGGTGGCGACACCTGGAACGTGCTGCCGCAACAGGCTGTCTTGCGCGGCACGGTGCGCGCCTTCGACGCCAGCGTGCAGGATCTGGCCGAACGGCGGATCGACGAGATCGCGCAGGGCATTGCCGCGACTTTTGGCATCAAGGCCCGGCTGCGCTACGAAAGACGCTATCCGCCCACCATCAATGCGCGCGAACCGGCACGTATCGCGGCGGCAGCGGCAACGGCGCTGGTCGGCGCCGACAAGGTCGATCTCGATCCACGCCCGTCAATGGGCGCCGAGGACTTCGCCTTTCTGCAGCAGGCCCGGCCCGGGGCTTATATCTGGCTGGGTGCCGGACCCGGCCAGGCCGGCTGCATGCTGCACAACCCCGGTTACGATTTCAACGACGAAATCCTCAACATCGGCGCGGCTTATTGGGTCGAGCTTGTGCGCCAGGTGCTGGGTGGAGCCGACGCATGAGGGTCATTGTCCTCGGTGCCGGCGTCGTCGGCGTCACCACGGCTTATTACCTGCAGCAAGCCGGACATCAGGTGACCGTGCTCGAACAGGGCAACGGCCCGGCCGAGGGGGCCAGTTATGGCAATGCTGGTGGCTTGTGTCCGGGCTTTTCCGGCCCCTGGGCTTCGCCGGGGGTGTTGCGCAAGGGCCTGGGCTGGCTGCTGAAAAAAAATGCGCCGCTCGCTTTTGGTCGGGGCGTCGAATTCGCCGATTTGAGCTGGTTGCAGCATTTTGTCGCCAATTGCCGGCGTGCCAACTTCGCCCGCAACAAGGCGCGCATGCAGAGGATTGCCCACTACAGTCAGGCCCGCTTGATCGAACTCAACCGCGATCTGGGCTGGGGGGAGAACTACGATTTTCGGCCGACCGGCGTTCTGCAGTTGTTCCGTGACCCGAAGGATCTGGCGGCGGCTGAAAGCGGCGCCGTACGGGTGCTACAAGCCGCCGGCGTAGCGCATCGACTGGCTGGCAATGATCAACTGGTCGCGCTCGATCCAGCCCTGGCGGGCAGTGCCCAACACTTCGTTGGCGGTCTGCTGCTGCCCGGCGACGCATCCGGCGACTCGCACAAATTCAGCCAGGCGCTCGCCGACTGGCTGAGCAGCCGTGGCGTCGAATTCCGCTATGGACAGCGGATTGAAGCCTTGATCGGCAACGGCCGCTCGGTCAACGGCGTACGGACCGAACGCGACCAATTCGCTGCCGACGCCGTCGTCGTCGCCCTCGGGGCATCCGCCGCGAAGTTACTCAAACCTTGGCGCATTCGTTTGCCGATCCGTCCGGTAAAAGGCTATTCGCTGACCGCACGCATCAAATCGTCTGCTCTTGCGCCGTCGCTCGCGGTGATGGACGAGCAGCACAAAACCTTCGTTGCCCGTCTCGGCGACCGCATACGCATCGCCGGCATGGCCGAGATCAGCGGATTCGATGCCCGCCTGCCCGACGGCAAACGGGCCTTCCTGCAGGAACGACTGGAAGAGCTGTACCCCGGCGTGGCCGCCTTTTCCGATGCCGAGTTCTGGTCCGGATTGCGGCCGATGACCTGGGATGGCCCGCCCATTCTCGGCAAAACCCCGGTCGAACGCCTTTTTCTCAATGCTGGCCATGGCTCCAGCGGCTGGACCCAGGCCTGCGGCACCGGCCGGATCGTCGCCGATATCGTTTCCGGCAAGACGCCGGACCTCGACCTCGATGGCTTGACGCTCGATCGTTTCGGCAAGGCGGTGATTGGATGATTCTGGCCGGCTTTCCCTTTACTGCAACCGACTGGGCGACCATCGAACGCACCGAACATCCTGGCGCGACGGGCACATCCTATTGGCAGACCCGACTGTTTGGTGAGATGCGCGTCCGCATCATCGAATACTCGGCCAATTATCTGACCGGCTACTGGTGTACCAAGGGGCACGTTTTCTTTTGCCTTGAGGGCGAACTCGAAATCGAGCTGCAGGATGGACGCAAACATCTGCTGACGCCGGGCATGAGCTTTCAGGTCGCCGACCAGGCCGAACCGCACCGCAACTACACGCGCCATGGTGCGCGGTTTTTCGTTGTCGACTGAAGGTGTCGACGGCCCCCTCCCTGCTTCATCACCACGCTGCCCGCCTATTTCCCTGTGGCAGCACTTGACAACCCTAGCCACGGACAATACCCATCATGGACCTGACCGACTTTTTTGCCGCCAGCTACACCCAGGCCCGGCGTAAATTCATCGATGCCGTCGCCTCAGTCAACGGCACGCTCGCCTCCTACCCGCACCCGACGCAACATGGCCCGAACGGCGAACCGCTGGCCGTCGATGTCGCCCATATCGGCGATCCGGCAGCCCCCAGGCAGTTGATCGTG
Source organism: Rhodocyclales bacterium GT-UBC (assembly GCA_003583745.1). Classification (GTDB taxonomy): domain Bacteria; phylum Pseudomonadota; class Gammaproteobacteria; order Burkholderiales; family Rhodocyclaceae; genus Azonexus. The sequence continues at coordinate 402,096 of QXPY01000001.1, forward strand.
ATCAGCGGTACGCACGGCCTCGAAGGCTATGCCGGATCGGCCGCCCAGATCGCCTGGCTGCGCCTGGGCAACGCCGGAAAGTTGCCGCCCGGCCTGGGCGTGCTGCTGATACATGGCCTGAATCCCTACGGCTTTGCCCACTTCAGCCGGACCACCGAAAACAATGTCGACCTGAACCGGAATTTCGTCGATCACGAACGGGCCCACCCAGCCAACCCGGATTACGACCGCCTGCATCCGCACCTCAAGGCCGAGGACTGGGGCTGGGAATTTCTCGAAAAAATGGCGGCGGCCGAGGCAAACTACCGTGACGAGCACGGTGCCGACGCCCTGTTCAATGCCCGGGTCAAAGGCCAGTACAACCATGCGGATGGCTTGTTTTACGGCGGCCAGGCACGCGAATGGTCGAACCTGACCTTGCAGCGCATCATCGAGGAACATCTCGCTGCGGCCCGCCAAGTTGCGCTGATCGACTGGCACACCGGTCTGGGTAAATACGGCGAGCCCTTCTTCCTGTGCTTCAGTCCGGAAGATAGCGCCGAATACCAACAGGCGGTGCATTGGTGGGGCGAGCACCGGATCAGCAATGCCCGACCGCATGGCTTGTCCCGGCCGCAATATTCCGGCCTGGTCTTTCACGGCGTCAGCCGCTTCATCGGCAACCGGCCGCTGGTCGGCGCGGTGATCGAATTCGGCACGCGCGAGATTGCCATGAACAAGGTTCAGCCGCTGGACCAATGGCTGCGTTTCCGCGCACCGCGTCAGACCGAACGATTCGAGTTGTTGCAACTCGACCTGCGCGACGCCTACGTCCCCTTCTCGCAAGAGTGGCGGACAGCAGCATTGCGTCAGTCGGTGGACATCACCGAGCAGGCCGTTGCCGGCCTGGCCTCGTGGAAGCTTGATCAGGCTGCCTAGGCCACGGAGGAATTCGGCGCCAATCTAGCGATAACGCAAAGCCAGTCGGTTGGCGCCGAACTCGAGCAGCGAGCAGAAGGCGAAGTAAAGCAAGGCGACAAAGAGGAAGATTTCGGTCGGAAAAACCATTTCGCGATTGCTGACCTGGGTGGCGACGAATGACAGTTCGCCGACGCCGATCACGTAGGCCAGCGACGTATCCTTGATCAGCGAAACCCACTGGTTGATGAACGACGGCACCATGATCGGCAGGGCCTGCGGCAGGATGATCGACCACAGGACCTGGCGCCGCGTCAGACCGAGGGCGGCACCGGCCTGCCATTGCCCGACCGACAGGCTGCGAATGCCGGCGTGCACCGAATGCGCCAGGTAGCTGCCGCCGATCAGCGACAGAGCAACCACCACCGTGCCCGTGCCCGGCACGTTGATATCGAGCAGGATGGGCAGCAGGAAATACATCCAGAAGATCAGCATGATCACCGGGATCGCCCGGAAAAAGCCGAGGAACAGCAGTAGCCCGGTATGCCAGGCGCCGCGGGTCATGGCCAGCGCGATACCGAGGATGAAGCCGATGACGGCAGCGGCGATGGCCGAGATAACGCTGAGGATCACGGTCAGTGCAGCACCGCCCAGTGGCCCGTTGGGCCAGGCGCCGACCATGAAATAGGAAAAATTGTTGGCAATGACCGTGAAATCCATCAGAGCGGTGCTCCGATCAGTTTTCGCCGATGCTGCAGCCATTGGCCGGTGGTTTCGATCAGCACGATGCTGCCGATATAGAGCAAGGTGGCAATGCCGAAAGCCTGGAAGGTCTTGAAGGTTTCGGTCTCGACCTGGCGCGAGGCGTAGGACAGTTCGGCCAGGCCGATGGCCATGGTCAGCGAGGAGTTTTTCAGGGTGTTCATGTATTGCCCGAGCAAGGGCGGCATGGCAATGCGGATGGCCTGCGGCATCACGATATGGCGCCAGATCTGGTAGCGCGTCATGCCCAGCGCGGCCGCCGCCGTAACCTGCCCGGCCGGGACGCCGCCGACCCCGGCGCGGAATTCTTCGGCAATGAAGGCCGAGGTATAGAGGGTCAGGCCGACAAAGCCGGCCAGATATTCGAACGGTGGCCATTTGATGCCGAAGACGACCATGTCGAGCTGGTGTGGCGTATTCAGCCATTCGAGCAGGCCTTCGCTCATCAAGGCGGTCGAGCCGAAATACCAGAAGAACAACTGGATCAGCAGCGGCGTATTGCGAAATAGCGAAAGGTAGCCAGCTACCGGCCAGGCCAGCCAGCGTGAGCGGGCGAGCCGCCCCAGACAGAGCACGAAGCCGAGCGCCGTCGCCGCCAGCGAGGCCAGGGCGGCCAGCACCACGGTAACGCCAAAGCCCTGGATCAGCCAGACCAGGTATTTCGGGGCCAGCAGCTCACCAAATACAGTCATGATTGAAGTTCGATTGAATGATTAACGTAAAAGGGCGCCGGAGGCTCTGCCCACCGGCGCCCGGATAAACGCGACTAACGCTTATTTGTCGCCGATCTTGAAAATGCGCTTGAGCGGCGTCTTCGTGGCCGGACCGAACCATGCGTCGTAAATCTTCTGGGCCTTGCCGCTCGACTCGAGTTCACGCAGGGTCTGATTGACGAACTCGGTGAGCCGGGTTTCACCCTTGGCAATACCGGCACCAATCAGGTCGTCGGACACCGAGAACGGCGGAATTTCGTATTTATCCTTGTCCGGCGCATTGGCGAGCAGTGCGATCAGCTTCGGACCATCCTGGGTGACCGCCTGGACATTACCATTACGCAAGGCAGTAAAGGCGAACGGGGTGTCGTCGTAGGCAACCAGCGTTGCCGTCGGGAATTTTTCGCGCAAGACGATTTCGTTGGTCGTGCCCTTGTCGACGCCGATGCGCAGTTTTCCGATCTGGTCCGGCGAGGTCAGCGTGCCCTTCTTGGCGATGAACTGCTGGCCGGAAGCGAAATAGGGAATACTGAAATTGACCTGCTTGGCGCGCTCCTCGGTGATGGTGAAGTTGGCCAGAACGATATCGACCTTGTTGGCCGTCAGCAGCGGGATGCGATTGGCCGGGTTGGTCGGCACCAGTTCCAGCTTGACCTTGAGTTTCGCCGCCAGCTCCTTGGCGTAATCGACGTCGAGACCGGTGATCTGCTTGCTTTGCGCATCGACAAAGCCGAAAGGCGGGTTGCTGTCGAAGGCGGCAACCCGCAGCACGCCGGCTTTCTTGATGTCGTCAAGGCGATCGGCGTGAGCCAGCGTGGATAACAGGGCGAGCGTGAGCAAGGAAGCAATGCGCAGTTTTTTCATTTTGAACTCCTGGTTGTCGTTCTGCAGTGTCAAATGGACAGGCCGTTGATGGCCGATCCGAGGACGCGATGCTAGAGACAGCCAGTTCGCCGACCAACGAAGGAGTTATGCATTGCTTATTCAGCGTCTGGAAAAAACTTCTACCTTATCCGCCGACCCGGCAAGGGATATCCATCCCGAACCGGGCGGGCGGCTCAGCGCTTGGCCAGTGCCTGCACTTCGGCATGCCGCGGGCAGCTCAGCAGATGATCGTTGACCATCCCGGTGGCCTGCATGAAGGCGTAACAGATCGTCGACCCGACGAACTTGAAGCCGGCTTTCAGCAGCGCCTTGCTCATCGCGTCCGATGCCGGCGTCTTGGTCGGCGCCTCGGCCAGCGTGCGCCACTGGTTCTGGATCGGCTGGCCATTAACGAACTGCCACAGGAAGTCGTCGAAAGTCCGGCCATTGGCGGTCAGCGCCAGGTAGGCACGGGCGTTCTGGATGGTGGCCGCCACTTTGGCCCGATTGCGGACGATGCCCGGGTTGCCCAGCAGTTCTGCCACCTTGGCGTCGTCGTAGCGGGCAATCGTCGCCGGATCGAAACCGTCGAAGGCGAGCCGGTAGCTCTCCCGTTTTTTCAGAATGGTCGACCACGACAGGCCAGCCTGCGCCCCTTCAAGGATCAGTAATTCGAACAGGGCCCGGTCGTCGTGCAGCGGCACGCCCCACTCCTCGTCATGGTATTGCCGGTAAAGATCGAAGCCTTCGCACCACGGGCAGCGTTGCATCGCGCACTCCTCCATCGCAAAGACGCAAGTGTATCGGCTACCCAGAGCAATCGCCCAGTTGTCAGTCTAGAGCGCGTAGCGCACCATCTCGGGATAAGAGAAATATCCGGGGGAGAAGGGATGAGCCTGTTATCGACACTGCTCTTCGGCAAGGTCGCGTTTCATTCGAGCGAGGAATATCGCGAGTTTCAATTCAAGTTCCTGTGCATCGTCATTATTGCAGGTGCGGTCCTGACCGGTTTGCTGCTCATCGGGTCGCATTCGGCGGTCAATCCCATCGATCCACTGCACGTCCGCTCGATGTCGATCTTCACTGGTGGATCCTTGCTCTTGTGGTGGCTGTTGCGGGGTCGCAAGACCTGGTTTCCCGGTGTGGCCTGGACATACGAATGCCTCTGCATGCTCGAATACGCCTCGGCGCTGTATTACGTGTCCGAAGACGAATTCCGCGTCGTCTGGTTCCTGACCAATATTCCTGGCGTCTATTTGCTGCTCGGTTGCCGTCCTGGCGCGTTCATCACCGCTCTGACCGCGTTCGGTCTGGCGCTGGGCAATGCCTATTTGCCGGCTCCCTATTCGCCCAATGCGATGGCAACCTTGTTGGCGAGCGTGATCTATCTCGGCGTCTTTTTTCACCTGTATGCCCGACGGGCGATTTCGTTTTATCTCAGAATGCGCGAATCGAATCAGGCGCTCTACCGCCTGGCGATGCATGACCATTTGACGGGGGTACTCAACGCGAAGGCCTACTACCAGGTGTGCGATCAATTGATTTCGCTCGCCGCCCGTGCCAACACACCTTATTCGGTGTTATTCATCGACCTCGATCATTTCAAGGTAGTTAACGACACCCATGGACATGCCGCCGGCGACACGGTCCTCCAAGCGGCGGCCCGCTGTATCGGCAACAGCATCCGGACCAGTGATTCGCTTGGCCGGGTTGGCGGCGAGGAGTTCAGCGTGTTTTTGCCCAATACCGGGTCGGAGGCGGCGCATGGCGTTGCCGAGAACATTCGTCGGGCGATCGCCTCGCTTGACATCGACGTGGCCGGTGTCGGCGTGCTGAAGATCACTGCCAGCATTGGCGTGGCGGGCAATAAACGCGAAATCCTGGCCATGCACGAAATTCAGAAGCAGGCCGATCAGGCGATGTACCTGGCGAAACGGGCCGGTCGGAACCGCGTCGCCTGCCTTGGCCGAGAAACTGCCGATTCCTCCGAATCGACGCCAATGGCGGCAAATACCATAAGCTCATAAGAATTGCGTCGTTCCGGCCGGTGCCGGCCGTCGGGAAAATCCTGCAAAACACTTGAAGGACAGCACCGATGGCCCACCTCTCCGATGCAGCGACAGACCGCCCGTACTGGGACGAAAAACTCGAAACCCAGTCGCGCGCCGACTGGGATGCGCTGAAACTCGACCTGCTGCAAAAGCACCTGCAGCACGCTTACGCCAATTCGCCCTATTACCGCGCCAGCTTCGATGCGGCCGGGGTGCATCCCGACCAGGTCAAATCGCTCGACGACATTCGCCGCTTCCCCTTCATCGACAAGAAGGTGTTGCGCGACCGCCAGACCGCCGTGCCGCCCTTTGGCGACCTGGTTGCGGTGCCCGAGCGCGACATTGTCTATATCTCGGCCTCCAGCGGCTCGACCGGCGTACCCACCGCTTCGCCGTTCACAGCGCGCGATTTTGACGACTGGATGGACTACGAGGCCCGCCAGTTCTGGTCATCCGGCCTGCGTCCGGACGACCGTTACTGCCACTCGCTGAATTTCTCGCTGTTTGTCGGCGGCCCTTGCGTACTGGGTGCCCAGAAGCTCGGCGCGCTGTCGATCCATGCCGGCACGGTACCTTCCGAGCGGCTGCTGACCATCATTCGTCAGTTCCAGGCCACGGCCATCTGGACGACGCCGTCCTATGCCTGGTATCTCGGCGAAACGGCGATCAAGGAAGGCATCGACCCGAAGAAGGATCTCAACATCAAGCGCATTTTCGTCGCCGGCGAGCCGGGCGGCTCGATTCCCGAAACCCGGCAGCGCATCGAAGCCTTGTGGGGCGCCTCGGTCTATGACTACTACGGTTTGTCGGACATTTTCGGTTCCTGCGCCGGCATGTGCGAAGAAAAGCACGGCCTGCACTGGGCCGAGGATCACATCCTGGTCGAAGTGCTCGATCCGGAAACCGGCCAGCCGGTACCGGAAGGTGGGCGCGGCGAACTGGTGCTGACCACGCTAAAGAAGAGTGCCCGGCCGATGATCCGCTTCCGTACCGGCGATATCGTTTCCTTTACCTCGGACCCCTGTGCCTGCGGCCGGACCTCGATCCGCATGCTGGGCACCCACGGCCGTCTCGACGACATGCTGATCATCAAGGGCGTCAATATCTTCCCCAGCGATATCGAAGCCATCGCCCGCCGCGACCATGCCTTGAGCGGCGAATACAAGCTGATCGTCGAACGGGAAAACCATCTCGACCACCTGACCGTCGAAATCGAACGCGCTGCCAGCGATGCTGGCCAGGATGCCGAACTGGCCGCACGCTTTGCCGGCCATCTCAAATCAGTGACCGGCGTCGCGGCACGCATTGTCATCCTGCCGCCCGACACCCTGCCCCGCGCCACCCACAAGGCGAAGCGGGTCGAGGATCGCCGGCAGCACGTCTGGAGCTGAACATGGACACCATCCTGATCGTTCCCGGTCTGCGCAACAGCGGGCCGACCCACTGGCAGACCTGGTTCGAATCCGAACTCCCCAACACCCGCCGGGTGCATCAGGACGACTGGACACGAACCTGCCTCTCCGACTGGGCCAACAAGGTGCGGCAGGCCATTGATTCGGTCGACGGGCCGCTATGGATCGTCGCTCACAGCTTCGGCTGCCTGGCCAGCGTTACCGCCGGCTTTGCCCGCCCGGAGCGGATTCGCGGCGCCCTGCTGGTGGCGCCGGCCGACCCGGCCCGTTTCAACGAACCGGAAGTCCTGCTTGAAGAACGCCTGGCCTTTCCCAGCGTGGTGGTATCGAGTACCAACGATCCCTGGGTCAAGAGTTCGGCCGCCCGTTACTGGGCCGGCCACTGGGGCAGCGAATTCGTCGATGTCGGCGCCGCCGGGCACATCAATGTCGACTCGGGGCATGGCATCTGGCCGCAGGGCATGGCCTTGTTCGAGCAACTCAAGGCGCGCGTTGCCGAACAAAGCCCGGCATAGATGCTTTTGGATATAAGCAACAAAGAATTCCTTCGTTTTTGAGTCTAAGGGCTCTCCCTACACTGGGCGCATCGAATTTCACTTTCTGGAGTCCCGCGATGCGCAAGTTTGTCCTTTCCTCGGCCCTGGCCACTTTGCTGACCCTGGGCAGCGCTTTTGCCCAGACCACGCTGCTCAACGTCTCCTACGACCCGACCCGCGAGTTGTACAAGGACTTCAACGCCGCCTTTGCCAAACACTGGCAAGCCAAGACCGGCCAACAGATCAATTTCCGCCAGTCGCATGGCGGTTCCGGTAAGCAGGCGCTGGCGGTGCGCGACGGGCTGGAGGCCGATGTCGTGACGCTGGCCCTGGCCTACGACATCGACGCGCTGGTCGAGCGCAAGCTGATTCCGGCCGACTGGCAGAAGCGCTTCCCGAACAATTCCTCGCCCTACACCTCGACCATCGTCTTCCTGGTGCGTAAGGGCAATCCGAAAGCCATCAAGGACTGGAACGACCTGGCCAAGCCCGGCGTCAGCGTCATCACGCCGAATCCCAAGACCTCCGGCGGCGCCCGCTGGAACTACCTGGCGGCCTGGGCCTGGGCGCTCAAGCAACCGGGCGGCAACGACGTGAAGGCCAAGGAACTGGTCAGCGCCATCTTCAAGAACGTGCCGGTGCTCGATTCCGGCGCCCGCGGCGCGACGACGACCTTTGTCGAACGCGGTCTGGGCGATGTGCTGATCGCCTGGGAAAACGAGGCGCAACTGGCGGTCAACGAGATCGGCAAGGACAAGTTCGAGATCGTCGCGCCCACTCTCTCCATCCTGGCCGAGCCGCCGGTGGCGGTGGTCGACAAGGTGGTCGAGAAGCGCGGCACCCGCCTGACCGCCCAGGCCTATCTCGATTACCTGTACTCCGAGGAAGGCCAGAACATCGCCGCCAAGCATTACTACAGGCCGCGTGACGCCAAGGTGGCCGCCAAGTACGCCGCCAGCTTCCCGAAACTCAAGCTGGTCACCATCGACGACACCTTCGGCGGCTGGCAGAAAGCCCAGAAGACGCACTTTGCCGACGGCGGCACGTTCGACCAGATCTACCTGAAGAAGTAAGCCGGAATCAAAACCTGACTTGACAAACGGCTGCAGAGCCTTGTGCTGCAGCCGTTTTCACGTTTTATGACGGGCCGCCCGATTTGTGGGCAGAGTGTTAAAAATTGTTTTCCGACAAGGCACTAGGCAGCGTACTCAGTGACTACTCCCAGGCTTATCCACAGGAAATGGGGATAAACCTGGTTTATGGCCAAAGCGCAGCTGTCGCCGCTAACGGAACCCCATGCCGGTCGACCGGCATGCCCCGAATGGCGGGTGGCGGCGCTCAGACCGGTTCGAGCAGCATGGTCGCGGCGGCGGTATTGGAGATGGGGATGTGGAAGTTCGAATGCACCACCCGGACCGGCCCCGACACCGTCCCGCGCGCCACCAGCCAGTTGAGCAGTTCGACGCCCTCGTTGCCGGTCTGCTCGACCAGATCGAGGTCGGAGAACTGGGTGGCCCACTGCGGGTCGTTGACCATGCTGTCCATGAACTTGAGGTCGAACGCCTTGTTGATGAAGCCGGCGCGCTCGCCTTCAAGCTGGTGCGACAGGCCGCCCGAGCCGATCACCAATACCTTGGCGTCTTCCGGAAACGCCTCGATGGCCCGGCCGATGGCTTCGCCCAGCTTGAAGCAGCGGCGCCCCGAGGGCAGCGGGAAGAGCACGGTATTGACGCAGACCGGCACGCTCTTCACCGGCCATTTCTGGTCCGGCCACAACAGCGCCATGGGCAGGGTGAACGCGTGATCGACCAGCATTTCCTGGCAGGTCAGCATGTCGAAATCGTCGCGGATCAGGCTGTCGCGGATATGCCAGGCCAGGTCTTCGTGGCCGGGAAAGGACGGCATGGTGGGAATGCCCCAGCCTTCGTCGGCGCTGACCAGTTCCGGCGCCGTGCCGATGGCGAAGGTCGGCTGCTTGTCGAGGAAGAAATTCAGGCCGTGGTCGTTGTAGCAGGAAACGACGATGTCCGGCTTGACCCGCTCCAGCCATTCGCGGATCGGTGGAAAGCCGTCGAAGAACGGCTTCCAGTAGGGGTCTTGCTGGAGGTTGAGGTGAATCGCCTTGCCCAAAGCCGGGACATGCGAAGTGGTCATGATGCCTACGATTTTTGCCATGATCAGTGCCCTGCCGCGACGAGTTTTGCCTTGAATTCTTCCTTGCTGACACCGGTCTGCAACGCGCCGATGTCCTGCATGTCCAGACCGAGTACGCCGCCGGCCAGCTTGCCGAGGAAATACACCCCGCCGCCGACACGGATCAGCGCCAGCACGTCGCGCGTGGTGATCGCCTGGATCTGTGCCTCGTCGAGACCGAACTTCTTGCAGTAGGCCACTTCGTTGCTGACGAATTCGTCGCGGTTGGCCTTGCTGTTGAACGAGTAGCACATCTTGTTCAGCGCATAGCCGCGGCGGGCCGCGTCGCTGTCGAAAATGGGCGCCCCGGGGATGGTGCGCTTGGATTGCCGAGCATTCATGCCTTGTCTCCGGAAATGATTTTTTGTGCGTCCTTGCCGCCATCTCGGGTCGGCATCGCGCATGGATTATCAAATGAGCAATCGATTTAATAAATCGATGTTTTATAATTTTATTCATGAACAAATTCGATCATTTCGATCTCGACGGCCGCCTGCTTCGCCTGCTCATCGTGGTGCACGAAGAAGGTTCGGTAACCCGCGCCGCCGAACGCTTGGGCGTCACGCAATCGGCGGTCAGCCACATGCTCGACAAGCTGCGCGGCATCGTCGGCGACCCGCTGTTCGTCAAGTCCGGCCGCTCGGTCGTCGCCACCGCCCAGGCCAGCGAACTGGCCGGCCGGGCCCGCCTGCTGCTCGATCAACTGCAGGCGTTCGGCGCCCGCGGCCGCTTCGACCCGGTGACGCTGCGCCGTACCCTGACCATCGCCGCCAACGACCTGCAGCGCGACCTGCTGCTGCCGGCCTTGTTCGCCCGTTTGCGGGAAAGTGCCCCGGGCCTGCGCCTGCGCGTCGTCCCCTCGAACATTCCCGACCCCGAGATGCTGCGTGCCGACCGATGCCAGCTGGCCATCTCGCCGCGTCCGCCCAATGCGACGGATATCCTGCAACGGCGGCTATTCGACGACAGCTATGTCGTCTTCTTCGATGCAACGGCGCGGCCGCCACCGCAGACATTGGCCGACTACCTGGCGGCCGAGCACGTCACCGTGGTGTACGAACCGCAGCGCAATCTGGATATCGACGACCTGCTCAGTGCGCGCGGCATCCGGCGCAATTTCGCCGTCTCGGTCGCCGGCTTTGCCGGCATCAGGCCCTTCCTGAGCGGCTCGCAGTATCTGGCCACCCTGCCCCGCCGCCTGGGCGCCAGTCAGCTCGCCGGTTTCGCGCAGGCGCCAACGCCATTCGATTGCCCCGGCATGCCGATGTACGCCATCTGGCACCAGCGCTACCAGCACGACCCGCTGCTGCGCTGGCTGCTCGACTGCCTCTACGAGATCACCGACCGCGTCGCCCGGGAGACGTCCTAGGCCCGAAGCTGCATCCCGGCCCGGGCCAGCAGCCGGGTTCGCAGCAAGCCACTGCCGAGCAGCAGCAACAGGCCAAGTCCGAGGGTCACCGGCAGGACGCCGAGCGAGGCCGCCAGTGCCCCGGCCAACAGGCCGCCCAGGGCGTCGAAGCCGAAACGCAAGGAGCCGAAGATGGAGATGACGCGGCCGCGCAGGCTGTCCGGCGCCTCGTATTGCAAACGCGTATTGGCGGCGATGTTGGTGGCGCCGATGCCGGCGCCGATCAGCCCGACCATCGGCAAGCCTAGCCCGACGCTGCCCAGATAGCCGGCGACGGCAAAGCCGACCAGACCGATACTGGCGACGGCGCAACTGCCGGTCAGGAAATCGAGGGCGATGCCGGTGCGGGCGCGGGTAGATAGATATACCGAGGCGGTCAGCGCGCCGGCGCCGCCCATGCCGAGCAATACGCCAAGCGACTGGGCGCTGCCGGCGAAAACATCCTTGGCGAAAACCGGCATCAACACGACATAGGCCGAGGCGGTGGCATTGACCATGGCAACGGCGGAGAGCGCCGCCTGGGCAGGGAAGCTGCCGCGGATGAAGGCCGCCACCTCGAGCAGGGCCGAGCCGGTCTTCAGCTTCTGCTGCCGGGGCATCTCCGCCCGGATGGCGAGCACCGCATAGATCGGCCCGAGATAGGACAAGGCATTGATCAGGAAGCAGATGCTTTCCGGCACGACGGCAAGCAGCAGGCCGGCCAGCGGCGGCCCGATCAAGCGGCCGGAATGGACCACCGCCGCGTTGAGCGCCACGGCGTTGGCCAGGGTCGAACGGTCGTCGACCAGATAGAGCAGCAGGCTTTGCCGGGACGGCAGGTCGAAACTGTTGAGCACGCCGAGCAGCAGCGACAGGGCCAGGATGTGCCAGACGGCGATCAGGTCGAAGGCGACCAGGCCGGCAAGCAGCAAGGCCTGCGCCGCAAAGACGCATTGCAGGATGACGAGGATGCGACGCCGGTCGAAACGGTCGATCAGCACGCCAGCCACCGGCGCCACGAGCAATTGCGGCGCCTGCGACAGAAAGGCGGTCAGGCCGAGCAGCGCCGGCGAACCGGTGATGCGATACACCAGCCAGGACAGCGCGACGGCCTGGATGAAGGTGCCGAGCACCGAGCAGATCTGGCCGTAGAAATAGCGGCGGAAATTGCGCTGGCCGAGCGCCGGCGCCCGGTCGACCACCGCCCCGGAAAGACGCGCCAGGCCGGCGCCGATCATGCCGGGAACTGCTCGGTATCGATTTCCTGGTAGGTCGCCGCATTGTAGCGCGGTGCGACCACCGTTTTCTCGTTGATCAAGGCATCGAGACGGGCCACGACATCGGCGCCGAGCCGCACGCCATCCGCGCCGAGATTGTCTTCCAGATGGGCGAGCGAACGGGTTCCGGGAATCACCAGCATGTCCGGCTGCTTGGCCAGTATCCAGGCGAGCGCCAGTTGCGCCATCGAACAGCCGACCTCGCCTGCAATCGCCTTGTACTCGTCGAGGAGCAGGCGGTTCCGGGCATAGTTGTCGGGCGCGAAGCGCGGCATCGCTAGGCGGATGTCGCCGGCCTGCAACTGGCTCGCCGGATCGGTCAGCTCGCCGCACAGGAAGCCGCGCGCCAGCGGGCTGAAGGCGACAAAGGCGGCGCCGATTTCGCTGCAGGTGTCGATCACCGCGATCTCGGCCTCGCGCGACCAAAGGGAATACTCGCTTTGCACGGCGCTGACCGGATGTACGGCATGCGCCTGCCTCAGGGTCGCCGCCGACACCTCGGACAGGCCGATCGCCCGGATCTTGCCGGCGGCAACCAGGTCGGCCAGCGCGCCGACGCTATCCTCGATCGGCACCTTGAAGTCGCGACGATGCAGGTAATAAAGATCGATCACCTCGGTCTGCAGACGCTGCAAGGCGGCCTCGCAGGTTGCCCGGATGGTTTCCGGACGACCGTCGATGACCCGCTTGCCATCGACCCCGGCCATGCCGCATTTGCTGGCCAGGACGAAACGCTCGCGGTGCGGTTTCAGGACCTGCCCGAGCAGGCGCTCGTTGTTTCCGAAGCCATACAGCGCGGCGGTATCGAACAAGTCGACGCCGGCGTCGAGCGCCCGCAGCAGCAGCCGGGCGGCGTCCTCGGCGGCGGGCGGCGTGCCGTAGGCATGGCTGAGGTTCATGCAGCCGAGGCCGATGGCGGCCACCGTGAAGGGGCCGACTTTGCGCTTCTGGTTCAGGCTCATCTCAGTCGGCCAGTTGCTTTTCCAGTTCGCCAAGGACGCGATAGCAGTCGAAGACCTTGGCCACCGAAGCGTTCGGCTCACGCCCTTCGCGGATGGCGGCGAAGAACTCGCGATCCTGCAGCTCGATACCGTTCATCGAGACATCGACCTTGGAAACGTCGATCTGCTCATCCTTGCCGTTGTACAGGTCGTCGTAGCGGGCGATGTAGGTGCCGGTGTCGCCGATGTAGCGGAAATAGGTACCGAGCGGCCCCTCATTGTTGAACGACAGCGACAGCGTGCAGATGGCGCCGTTGGCGGCCTTCAGCTGGATCGACATGTCCATGGCGATGCCCAGCTCGGGGTGGATCGGACCCTGGATGGCATTCGCCTTGACGATGGGTGAACCGGCCTGGTAGGCGAACAGATCGACGGTATGCGCGGCATGGTGCCAGAGCAGGTGGTCGGTCCAGGAACGCGGCTGGCCCAGCGCATTGATGTTCTTGCGGCGGAAGAAATAAGTCTGTACGTCCATCTGCTGGACGTTGAACTCGCCGGCCCGGATCTTCTTGTTCACCCACTGGTGGCTCGGGTTGAAACGCCGGGTGTGGCCGACCATGGCCACCTTGCCGCTGGCCTGCTGGGCGTCGACCAGGGCCTGCGCGTCGGCCCAGGAATCGGCCATCGGGATTTCGACCTGGACATGCTTGCCGGCCTTGAGGCAGGCCATCGCCTGCTCGGCGTGGACTTGCGTCGGGGTGCACAGGATCACCGCATCGACCTCGGGCAGCGCCAGCGCTTCGTCCAACTCGGTGGCGACATGCGGGATGCCGTACTGGGCGGCTACTTCGCGGGTGCGCTCGGGATCGCGCCCGATCACCGAGACGACTTCGACGCCGTCGATCAGCTTGATGGCATCGAGATGCTTGATGCCGAAGGCACCTGGGCCGGCCAGTGCGACCTTGATGGTTTTGCTCATGTCAGTTGTTCTCCAGAATCAGATGGCCAACGGCGGTATTGGACGCCGGGACGTGGTAGAAGCGATGTTTGAGGGTCGGTTTGGCGCCGCCGGCGACATCCGCCATCGCGCCGCGGGCGATCAGCCACATGACCAGTTCGATGCCCTCGGAACCGGCTTCGCGCACGTAATCGATGTGCGGCATTGTAGCCAGATCGGCCGGATCGGCGATCAGGCGGTCGAGGAAGCGATTGTCCCATTCCCGGTTGATCAGGCCGGCGCGGGCGCCCTGCAGCTGGTGGCTCATGCCGCCGGTGCCCCAGATCTGCACGTTGAGATCCTGATCGAAGGATTCGACGGCCTTGCGGATCGCCTGACCGATCTGGAAGCAGCGGCGCCCGGACGGTACCGGATACTGCACGACGTTGACTGCGAACGGAATGACCTTGCACGGCCAGGCATCGGGCTGGCCAAACATCAGCGACAGCGGCACGGTCAGGCCGTGATCGACTTCCATCTTGTTGACCAGGGTCAGGTCGAAATCGTCCTGGATCACCGACTGGGCGATGTGCGCCGCCAGTTCGGGATGGCCGTACACCGTCGGCACCGGGCGTGGTCCCCAGCCTTCGTCGGCAATCCTGAACTCGGCACCGGTGCCGAGCGCGAAAGTCGGGATCAGGTCGAGCGAAAAGGCCGTGGCATGGTCGTTATAGACCAGGAATATCACATCCGGCTTGCTCTCCTTGATCCACTGCTTGCCGTAATCGTAGCCGGCGAAAACCGGCTTCCAGTAATCCTCCCCGGTCTTGCCGAGATCGAGGGCGGCGCCGATGGCCGGCACGTGCGAGGTATAAACCGAGGCGGTAATGCGCGCCATTATTGTTGTCCTTTCTTGCCTTGCGGCTGGCGATGGGGCTGGGCATCGCCGTCCTCGCCCAGGTAGCGGTTGCCTTCCGGCGAACGACCGCCGCCGATCATCATCTCGCGGTATTCCTCCTCGCTCATGCCGGTCATCGAACCGGCCATCTGCTGGAAGCTCTTGCCGTCGGTGGCGCCGATCTTGGCCAGGAAGTAGATATTGCCGCCGGTACGCATGCACCAGTTCAAGTCGCGCGCCAGCACCGCCTGCTTCTGCTCCTCGCTCATCGCCCATTCGTCGAGATAGGCCCGTTCGTCGGCCTTGAAGCGGGCGCGATTCTCGGCATGCATCAAGGACATGCAGAACTGGTTCAGCCAGTAGCCCTTGCGCGACTGTTCGGCATCGAAAATGATCGTGCCGGGAACGTCCTGGTATGGCTTTTCAAGCGCCATGGCTTATTGCTCCTCCGGCCAGTACAGGCGCATCGGGTTGTCCACCAGCAGTTTTTGCTGCAATTCGGCGGTCGCTGCGATGTGCGGGATGAAATCAACTAAAAGGCCGTCATCCGGCATGTGGTCCTTGAGATTCGGGTGCGGCCAGTCGGTTCCCCACAGCACGCGGTCGGGAAACGCCTCGACCACGCGCCTGGCGAAGGGCACCACGTCGGCATAGGCATTGCGCTCGCCGTCGAGAGCACGCGGCCCGGTCACTGAAAGGCGCTCCGGACAGCTCACCTTGCTCCAGACGTTCGGATTCTCCCGCATGAATTTCAGGAACAGTTCGAACTCCGGACCGTCGACCGGCTTCGACACATCCGGCCGGCCCATGTGATCGACCACCACCGTGGTCGGCAAGGCAGTGAAGAAATCCCACAGTTCGGGCAGATCGACCGCCTCGAAGTAGATCACGACATGCCAGCCCCATTTGGCGATGCGGCCGGCGATTTCCAGCAGTTCGTCCTTGGGCGTGAAATCGACCAGGCGCTTGACGAAATTGAAGCGTACGCCGCGCACGCCGGCATCGTGCATGGCCTGCAGTTCGGCATCGCTGACGCTGCGCCGTACGGTGGCCACACCCCGCGCCTTGCCGCCGCTATTGAGCAGCGCATCGACCATGGCCCGGTTGTCGGCGCCGTGGCAGGTGGCCTGGACGACGACGTTGCGGGCGAAGCCGAGATGGTCGCGCAAGGCATAGAGCTGCGCCTTGCCGGCGTCGCAGGGGGTGTATTTGCGTTCCGGCGCATAAGGGAATTCGGCACCAGGGCCGAAAACGTGGCAGTGCGCGTCGACGGCGCCGGCCGGCAGCTTGAAGGCCGGTTTCGTCGGGCCGGCGTACCAGTCGAGCCAGCCTGGGGTCTTGGTGAATTCCATGGTTTCTCTCGGGGTCGGGGCGTTCATTTTTAGTCGATGTACTTGAGGCCAGCCTTGGCCAGCGGTTCGCGCAGGGCATACATGTCGAGGCCGAGTTCGCCGACGGCGAAGCGTGCCCGCTTGGCGATTTCGTTGTTCTCGCGGGCTTCGGCGGCATCC
Source organism: Rhodocyclales bacterium GT-UBC (assembly GCA_003583745.1). GTDB lineage: Bacteria > Pseudomonadota > Gammaproteobacteria > Burkholderiales > Rhodocyclaceae > Azonexus. The sequence continues at coordinate 418,475 of QXPY01000001.1, forward strand.
GCCACCTGCTGGGCCAGGGCCGCCGGTACGACGACGACACCGTCGTCGTCGGCGACGATGACATCGCCTGGATTGACCAGGGCGCCGGCACACACCACCGGAATGTTCACCGAGCCGAGCGTGGCGCGGGTGCAGCCCTTGGCGTGGATGGCCCGGCTGAAGACCGGAAAGCCCATGGCAGTCAGGTCTTTGACGTCGCGCACGCCGCCGTCAATGATCAGGCCCTTGGCGCCGCGCGACTTGTACGAGGTGGCAAGCAGGTCGCCGAAGAAGCCGTCGGTACTGTCGGCGGTGCAGGCCGCGACGCAGACGTCGCCGGGTTGCAGTTGCTCGGCGGCGACGTGCAGCATCCAGTTGTCGCCCGGCTGCATGAGCACGGTGACGGCGGTACCGCAAATATAGGCGCCGGCATAGATCGGACGGATGGTCGGCTTCAACAGGCCGACCCGGCCCATCGCCTCGTGGATGGTGGCGACGCCGAAGCGCGACAGCTTCTCGACGGCTTCCTTGTCGGCGCGGACGATATTGCGCTTGACGATGCCGAGATTGTTCAGGCTCATGAAATTCCTCCTTAGCGGCCCTTGGCCTTCAGTGCGGCATCCAGGCGCGGATAGACGCGCCGGGCATTGCCTTCGTAGATCATGTGACGCTCCTCGGCGGTCAGGTCGGCCGCCTCGATGTAGCGCTTGGTGTCGTCGTAGTAGTGACCGGTCTGCGGATCGATACCGCGCACGGCGCCGATCATCTCGGAGGCGAACAACACGTTCTTGACCGGGATGACGTCGGTCAGCAGGTCGATGCCCGGCTGGTGATAGACGCAGGTGTCGAAGAAGATGTTGTTGAGCAGGTGCTCTTCCAGCAAGGGCTTCTTCATCTCCTGGGCGAGGCCGCGGTAACGGCCCCAGTGATAAGGCGCGGCACCGCCGCCGTGCGGGATGACGAATTTCAGGCTGGGGAAATCCTTGAACAGGTCGCCGCTGAGCAATTGCATGAAGGCCGTCGTGTCGGCATTGATGTAATGCGCGCCGGTGGTGTGGAAGCAGGCATTGCAACTGGTGCTGACATGGATCATCGCCGGGATGTCGTACTCGACCATCTTCTCGTAGATCGGGTACCAGTGGCGGTCGGTCAGCGGCGGGCTGGTCCAGTGGCCGCCCGAGGGGTCGGGATTAAGGTTGATGCCGACGAAGCCGTACTCCTTGACGCACTTTTCCAGTTCGGCGATGCAGGTCTTCGGATCGACGCCCGGCGACTGCGGCAGCATGGCGGCGCCGATGAAATTGTCCGGGAACAATTCGGCGACGCGAAAACACAGTTCGTTGCAGATCGCCGCCCAGGTCGCCGAGGTCTGCAAGTCGCCGATATGGTGGGCCATGAAGCTGGCGCGCGGACTGAAGATGGTGAGGTCGGCGCCGCGCTCCTGCATCAGGCGCAGCTGGTTCTGCTCGATGGTCTGGCGCAGGTCGTCGTCGCTGATCTGCAGTTCGGCGACCTTGGGCGTCAGGCTGGCATCCTTGAGGCCGGCGATCTGGCGGTTGCGCCACTCGTCCAGGGCCTTCGGGGCCGTCGTGTAGTGACCGTGGATGTCGATGATCATGCTGGATTCCTTGTCCGTTTCGTTGTGTGCTTGACGCCAGGTGTGGCCTGGTCGCCCGTCGTTTTTCAAGCGCCTTGGGCGGATTCTGAATTTCCCGATGCGGGCTGAACAGCGAAGGCCCCGACTATCAGCTATAGCATTCTGTTATGGGGGTGGCGTTTTCTCTCGAACTCTACCCGCTCAGCCGAAGAAAGCCCGCCGGCCCCACCCAATGGGTGCGACCGGCAGGCTTGGCGGTACAACTGCAGCGCCGGGGATCTCAGAAGCGGTAGCGCAGGCCCAGCATGGTCGACGTCTGCGACCCGCCGGCCGGCGGCGAAACACCGGCGCCGACCGAGACGGCGTACTGCGCCTTGTCGCTGTTGTTGATGTGGGCCATCTGCACGTAAGGCGAGAAGTCCTTGTTCAGGAAATAGAAGCCGCGCAGCACAAAGAGGTCGGCATCGCGATCCTGGTCCTTGTTGGTGATCCGGTGATAGCCGCCATCCACCGACAGCTTCTCGTTGAACTGCCAGGCGCCTTCGACGTAGTAGGCATCCGACTTGAAATCGCCGGCGGCGACATCGACCTTGCGGCCCAGCCAGCCGATGCCGAGCTTGCCGCCCATTCCGAACTTGACGTAGGCCCCGAGATGGCTGCGCCGGTCGCTATCCTCGGCCCGGGTAAAGGCCATCGGCGCCGCGCCATTGAAGAAGTTGACCAGGGCGCCGCTGCCGCCCTTCTGGACATCGAGGGCACCGGCAACGCCGAAGCGGTCGGTATCGTACTTGGCCATCACCGACCAGCCGCGGCAGGCGTTGGCACCGCCGCCAGGCAATTCGCCGGCACAGGTCCCCGAACCGGGCGCCCCGCCGGCGCTGTCGCGCGCCAGGCTGTAGACGGCACCGAGACTGACATTGCCGAACTTGCCCTTCCAGGCCAGCGAATTGTCGTAGCGGGCATTCGGCAGATAGGCGTCGAGCGAACCGAGGGCATAGATATTCGGCCCGAGCAGGTCCGAATCCATGGCGTAGATCAGCATCGAATACTGCCGGCCGATGGTGAAGGCACCATATTGCGTATCGATCCCGGCAAACAGCTGACGACCGAAGATGCGGCCGTTCTGGCCGAGCGTCCCGTTGTCGAGGTTGAAGCCGGTTTCGAGGGTGGCGATCCCGGTCAGGCCCGGGGCCAATTCCTTGGCGACGCGAAAGCCGAGGCGGGAGGCCACGGTACCGGTGATGCCCGGCACCCGCGTCACGCTGCCGTCGTTGCCGCCATTCTTGACGTTGGTGATGTGCTCGACACCGCCATCGAGCACGCCGTAGATCGTCATCCACGGCGGCACTATGGAGCCGCCGGACGAGGCAGCCGGGGCCGCTGGCGCAGCCCGGGACGCCGGTGCTGCGGCAGCCTGCTGCTCGATCCGCGAGACGGCCTTCTTCTGGCTTTCCTGCTGGGCCAGCAGGTTCTGGATCAACTGTCGCTGCTCGGCCAGTTCGCGCTTGAGCGCTTCGATCTCGCTTTCGGCCTGGGCCGGCAATGCGGCGGCCAGCCCCCCGATGGCGATCAGCGCGCCGATCAACGGCTTCCTGACAAACGCAGCCCTGTGCTGAATGACATGATTCATGGTGTCTCCTGACTTATTGTTGAACCGGCCCCCTGGCCGGTGTGCGAACCCCGGAAACCTCCGGAGAAATCTGGACGAGCTCCGCCGCCCATGGCGAAGCCCTGGTATTCAATGCATTTGCTGATGGCTTGCCGCGTGGCGACGACGCGGCGAAGAATCCGGACGGTGACTGTCCCGCCCTCACCCGGTTTGGCCAGCCGCGCCTTTCAACGGCCCGGCTGGCCTCCAGGCGAGCAGATCAGGCTTCCGCCGTCTTGAGTTCGCCTTTGAGTTCCGCTTCGGAATCCGCAGCCTGGCTTTCCGGATGGGAGGTGTTCTTGATGAAGAGGGCCATGGCGGCAATCAGGCCCGGAACGGCCAGTACCGCGAAGATCTGCGCGAAACTGAACTGGCGTCGTTGCAATTCGGCTACCAGGAAGGGCGCGATGACGGCGCCGACGCGGCCGATCGCCATCATCCAGGCCACCCCGGTCGCCCGCCCTGCCGTCGGATAGAAGGCGGCGGCCAGTGCCGGCATGCTGGTTTGAGTGGTGTTCATGACGGCACCACCGATGAAGACAGTCGCAACCAGCCAGCCGATATTGCCGGCCGCCTGGCCGATCATGTAAACAAATGCGGCGGTAGCGAGGTAGCCGAGCATGATGACGCGATTGGCGTTGAAACGATCCATCAGGAAGCCAAAGGCGATGGCGCCGACGCCGCCAAGCGGGAAAAGCGAGGTGACGAGCAGCGAGGTCTTGGGATCGAGGCCAGCATCCTTGAGCAGGATCGGCATCCAGTTGATCAGGGCGTAGAAGATCACGATGCCCATGCCGTAGGTCAACCACAGCATCACCGAACCGACGATGTAGGAACGGGAAAGAACCAGGCCGACGCCGCGCTTGCCGTGATCGTCGCTGGACACGGCGCGCACTTTTTCGCCGAGGACGAACTGCGTGACCTCGCCGAGCGTCGGCGAAATTTTCAGCAGCACGGCACGGATGCGGGCCGGTGCGGCGCCACGCGTCACCATGTGGCGGACCGACTCGGGCAAGAGGAAAAGCATGATCACGGCCAGGCACATCGGCAGCACGCCGCCGAGTTCCAGCACGCTGCGCCAGCCCCACTGCGGGATCATCCAGGCGGAGAGGAAGCCACCCCAGGCGGCACCCAGCGGAAAGCCGGTGAACATCGCACTGGTCAGCAAGGCACGCCGCTTGGTCGGGGCGAACTCATTGGACATGGTGACGGCGAGCGGCATCGCGGCACCCAGGCCGAGGCCGGTCAAAAAGCGCCACATGACGAGTTCGGAAAGATTGGCGGCGGAGGCCGAGATCAGGCTGGCCAGGCCGAACAGGAAGACCATCGCGCAGAGCAGGTACTTGCGGCCGAGGCGGTCGGCGATCGGCCCGATCAGCACGGCGCCGACCGCCAGGCCGGCGAGCGCGGCGCTGAGCACCGGTGCCAGATCCGGCTTGGTGATGCCCCACTCCTTGACCAGGCTCGGTGCGATATAGCCGATGGCGGCCGTATCGAAGCCATCGATCAGGATGACGAAGAAACTGATCAGGAAAACGATCCATTGAAATACCGAGAACTTGTTCTCGTCGATGAATCGCTGAATATCCAGCGCCTTGGCATGTTGCATGATGGTTTGTCTCCTCCGCCTCCGGGCGGAATGTCGTTGATTGGAATGCTTTGGTAATTCGTTCAAGCCGGCACCGGGGTGATCTGGCCGAAACCGCTGCCACCTTTCATGCAACCAATTCTGAATTATGCAATCAACGGCGCAAATGGCACGTTGAGACTAGCAGTTATACGTTTTTGCTATGGCCTGCACCGCACCGGACAATACCGCTCAAGCGACGTAAAAACGGGGCAAGCGCGGCTTGCCCGCATCTTGCCCCGCCGTGCGGTGGATGATGTGCCGCCAACTGCTGCCTAGCCTTGCCCGGCCCAGACCTCGGTCGGCACCATGACCTCGCCGCGCATGATCAGGCGCGCCGTGCGCAGCAGTGCGGCACGTTGCACGTTTTGCGGATTCGCCGGGTCGATTTCGAGTTCGACGCTGAATTCGCCGGTCGGATGCTCGACCGAGATTTTCTTGCTGGCGCCTGCCGGGACGATGGCCAGACCGGCCGTCACCGATCCTTCCAGGACGCAGGCCGTACCGACCGTTACCGCAGCCAGCACTCCGATTGCGTCATGACAGACATGCGGAATGAAACTGCGCGTGCAAATACTGCCGCCATGGCGCGGCGCAGCCACCAGCGTCATCTTGGGATAGTTCTTGGCGCTGACATCACCCAGGCCCATGGCGTGGCCGCAGGCCAGACGCAGGCGCTCGATGCGCGCCTTCAGTTCGCTATCGGCATTCAGTTCGGCGACGCTTTCGTACCCCGTCCTCCCGACCGCCTCGGCCCGGAAAATGACCAGCGGCATGCCGTTGTCGATGCAGGTTACCGGCACGCCATCGATCACGTCGCGCACCTGGCCGGTCGGCAGCAGCCCGGAACAGACCGAGCCGGCGGTATCCAGGAAATTGATCGTAATCGGGGCCGAACTGCCGGGGGCACCGTCGATCTTTGCTTCGCCGGCGTAATTGACCTGTCCGCCCGGCGTTTCGACGGTGATGTCGCACTGCATGTCGGTATTCAGGGTCAGCACGCGCAGCGTCGTTCTTTCGCCCTGGGCGCGAACCATGCCGGTTTCGAGCGCAAAGGGTACGACGGCGGCCAGCATGTTGCCGCAGTTCGGCGTCGTGTCGACGGTGTCCTTGTCCGGTTGCAACTGGGCGAACAGGAAATCGAGATCGACGCCCGGCGTTGTGCTCGGACGGACGATCCCGACCTTGCTGGTCAGCGGATGGGCGCCGCCCAGGCCGTCGATCTGGCGTTTGTCGGGGGAGCCCATGACGGCGAGCAGGACGCGGTCGCGGGTGGCGATGTCGGTCGGCAGGTCGGCCTCGTTGAAAAACGGGCCACGCGACGTGCCGCCGCGCATGAACAGGGTTTTGATCGGTGTTTGCATGTGGTCGATTCTGGCGAACCGGCCAGCTGGCGAACATCGAACCAGGACACTAGCAGCTATAACGTTTTGTTATGAACCTCGACAACCCGATTAGCCTGCTCCGCTCGCTACGGATCGAAGAAAAAAAAGCCGGTCCGGCGGAATCCTGCCGGACCGGACGAAGACGGATGCGCCAAAAAGAGAAAACGCAGTCCGCAGAGGAGCAGTTCAGAGCGCGGCAGCCAGTTGCGGCACGACCTCGAAGAGATCGCCGACCAGGCCGTAATCGGCGACCTGGAAGATCGGCGCATCCGGGTCCTTGTTGATGGCGACGATCACTTTCGAGTCCTTCATCCCGGCCAGATGCTGGATCGCCCCGGAGATGCCGACCGCGATGTAGAGCTGCGGCGCGACGATCTTGCCGGTTTGTCCGACCTGGTAGTCGTTGGGTACGAAGCCGGCATCGACGGCAGCGCGCGAGGCGCCGAGCGCTGCACCGAGCTTGTCGGCGAGCGGTTCGAGCAGTTGGTGATAGTTCTCGCCGCTGCCCAGGCCGCGACCGCCGGAAACGATGGTCTTGGCGGCACCGAGTTCGGGGCGGGCCGACTTGGTCAGTTCGCGGTTCGTCAGCGTGGTCTGGGCGGTATCGGCGGCGGCGGCGACGCTTTCGATGGCGGCGGTGTTGCCACCGGCGACGGCGTCGAAGGCGGTGCTGCGCACGGTGATGACCTTGACCGGGTCGGCGCTCTTCACGGTGGCCAGCGCGTTGCCGGCGTAGATCGGGCGGACGAAGGTGTCGGGCGCTTCGACGCCGGTGATTTCGGAGATCTGGGCGACGTCGAGCAAGGCGGCGACACGCGGCAGCAGGTTCTTGCCGAAGGTGGTGGCCGGGGCGAGGATGTGGCTGTAGCCGGCCGCCTGGGCGATGACCAGGGCGGTGAGGTTTTCCGCGGTCTGGCTCTGGTAGTGGGCGGCGTCGGCGACCTTGACCTTGGCGACGCCTTGCAGCTGGGCGGCGGCCTGGGCGGCGGCGTTGCAGTTGCTGCCGGCGACCAGGACGTGGATGTCGCCACCGATCTGGGCGGCCGCGGCGATGGTGTTGAGGGTGGCGGCCTTGAGGCTGGCGTGGTCGTGTTCAGCGATGACGAGAATGCTCATGATCAGATCACCTTGGCTTCGTTCTTGAGTTTGTTGACCAGCTCGGCGACGTCGGCGACCTTGACGCCGGCACTGCGCTTGGCGGGTTCGGCGACCTTGAGGGTGGTCAGGCGCGGTGCGACATCGACGCCGAGGTCGGCCGGCTTGACGGTGTCGAGCGGCTTCTTCTTGGCTTTCATGATGTTGGGCAGGGTCGCGTAGCGCGGCTCATTGAGGCGCAGGTCGGTGGAGACCACGGCCGGCAGACTGAGCGCCAGGGTTTCCAGGCCACCGTCGATTTCGCGGGTAACGGTGGCCGATTTTTGCCCATTTGCGTCGGCGATGACGACCTTGGAGGCGAAGGTGGCTTGCGGCCAGCCGGCCAGCGCGGCGAGCATCTGGCCGGTCTGGTTGGCGTCGTCGTCGATGGCTTGCTTGCCGCAGATGACGAGGCCCGGGGCTTCCTTGTCGCAGAGTGCCTTCAACAGCTTGGCGACGGCCAGCGGCTGGAGTTCGACATCGGTTTCGACCAGGATGCCGCGGTCGGCACCGATCGCCATCGCGGTGCGCAGGGTTTCCTGGCAGGCGGCAACACCGCACGATACGGCGATGACTTCCGTCGCAATGCCGGCTTCCTTCAGACGCACGGCTTCTTCGACGGCGATTTCGTCAAACGGGTTCATGCTCATCTTGACGTTGGCCAGGTCAACACCCGAACCATCCGCCTTGACGCGTACCTTGACGTTGTAATCAATGACCCGTTTCACGGGAACGAGAATCTTCATGTCACAGCTTCCTGTTCTTTGAGTTTGCAATGTCGCTTCAGCCGGCCAGTCCGAGCAGGCGCATGGCGTTCTGTTTGAGGATCAGCGGCGCCACTTCCGGCTTGAAGCCGGCCTTTTCGAAATCGGCCAGCCAGCGGTCGGGGGTGATCAGCGGAAAATCCGAGCCGAAAAGGATGCGGTCGCGCAGCAGCGTGTTGGCGTACTGCACCAGCTGCGGCGGGAAATAGCGCGGCGACCAGCCGGAAAGGTCGATCCACATGTTGGGCTTGTGCAGGCAGAGCGACAGCGCCTCGTCCTGCCAGGGCCAGCTTGGATGCGCCATGACGATCTGCATGTCGGGGAAATCGATGGCGACGTCCTCCAGCAGCATCGGGTTGGAATTGCCGACGCGCAAGCCGCCGCCAGCCCGCATGCCGCTGCCGATGCCGGAATGGCCGGTATGGAAAATCGCCGGCAGCTTGTACTCGGCAATCACCTCGTAGAGCGGCCAGGCGAAACGGTCGTAGGGCTGAAAACCCTGCACCGTCGGATGGAACTTGAAGCCGCGCACCCCGTAGTCCTCGACCAGGCGCCGGGCTTCGCGGGCGCCCATGACGCCCTTGTGCGGATCGATGCTGGCGAAGGCGATCATCATGTCGCTGTTGGCCTGTGCGGCCTCGGCGATTTCCTCGTTGGGAATGCGTCGCCGGCCGATCTGCGCTTCGGCATCGACCGTGAACATGACCAGACCGATCTTGCGTTCGCGGTAATAGGCCACCGTCTCGGCAATGGTCGGCCGGCGGTCCGAGCCGAAGTACTTGTCGGCCGCCCGGTCGAATTCGTCGCCGAAATGGTCGTGCCCCTGGCAGCACGAGACTTCGGCATGGGTGTGGAAATCGATGGCGATCAGTTCATCCGTTTTCATGTCATTTTTCCTTGTCGCTTCGGGCCGCCGTGAAGAAAGTCCGAAATCCGCGCCGCCACTTCCGGCCCGGTCTGGGTTAGCGCCGCCGTCAGCGACTCGACGTAAAAGCCGTCGCCCGCCGACATGTCGGCGATACGCGGCAAGGCGGTCACGATGGCCCAGTTTGCCAGTTCGGCATTACCGGCGATAGACAGCGCCAGTTGCCGTGCCCGGGCCGATGCCATGCCCGGCTCGACCAGGTAGTGCGACAAACCGAGTCGGGCGCCCTCCTCGGCGTCGACCCGACGCCCGGTCAGCATCATCTCGCCCATGCAGTCGGTGCCGATCAGGCGGGCGATGCGCACCGAGCCGCCGCCACCGACGAAGACGCCGTGGCGCCCTTCCGGCAGTTGGTAGAAGCAGGTCCGGTCGGCCACCCGGACATGGCCGGTGACGGCCAGTTCGAGACCGCCGCCGATCACCGCGCCTGCCATCGCGACGACGACCGGCCGGCCGCTTTCCTGGAGGCGACTGAATGCGCGCTGCCAGCGTTGCGAAATCGAAAACACGCCTCGCGCGTCCCGCGTCTGGTGTTCGGCGAGATCGAGGCCGGCACAGAAGTGCGGCCCCTGCGCCTCGACCATGATGACGCGAGCTTCGTCGGGCAAGGCCGCCACCGCCTGTTCGAGGGCATCGATCAGCGCCTCGTTGATGGCATTGCGCTTCTCCGGCCGAGCCAGGATCAGCCGGTAAACGCCATCGGCGAAGTCGGTTTCGAGCATCGGCACGTACCGTCCTCAGGCCTTGATGACGAAGGGGTCCTGCTGGTTGTACAAGGCCTCGACCAGGTCGGCCCGGCGCGCCAGGACGGCGCGCTGGTTGATCGAGCCTTTGTCGGTCACTTCGCTATGGTCGATCGACGGCAAGGTTTCCAGCAGACGGATCCAGGCGACCCGGTTGGCCGAGCCGGTGGCGGTCTGATTGACGCGCCGCAACAGTTCCTTGAAGTAATCGCGCACAGTGGCATGCGTCATCACCTCGAACAAATCGGCCTCCTCACCCAGTCCGGAGAGTTGGCGGCACTCGGCAACCCGGCCGAAGACCAGCAGGCCGATCTCGTCGCGATTCATGCCGGCGACGACAACATCCTGGACATAGGGCGCGCCGGCGGTGATCACCTTGGCACGCAAGGGACCGACGCTGACGAAGGTGCCCGAGGAAAGCTTGAAGTCTTCGGCAATGCGGCCGTCGAAAACCAGGCCGATTTGCGGCTCGGCCTCATCGACGAACTTCAGCGCATCGCCGGTACAGAAGTAGCCTTCCTCATCGAACACTTCGCGAGTCTGCTCCGGATTGCGCCAGTAACCCGGCATGACGTGCGGGCCGCGCATGCGGGCCTCCAGCTTGCCGTCGATGGGCACCAGCTTGACTTCGCAACCCGGTGCCGGCAGGCCGACATAGCCGGCACCGATCACGCTGCCGGTGGAGAACAGGCAGGACGGCGAGGTTTCGGTCATGCCAAGGCCGACCATCATGCGGATACGGTGCCCGCAGTGGGCTTCGGTCACCCGGTCCAGACGGTCCCAGGCGGCCTGCGAGAGGCCGGCGCCGGCAAAGAAGAATAGCTTCAGGCGGGCAAAGAACTTGTCGCGCAGTTGAGCATCCTGCTCCAGCACAACAGTCAGGTCTTCCCAGGCTTTCGGCACGTTGAAATAGACGGTCGGCGAGATTTCCCGCAGGTTGCGCAAGGTTTCCCCGAAGCGCTTGGGCGTCGGCTGGCCGTCATCGATGTAATAGCTGCCGCCGTTGTACAGTGCGATCCCGACATTGTGGCTGCCGCCGAAGGTATGGTTCCAGGGCAGCCAGTCCATCAACACCGGCGGCTCCTCGGCGAAGAAGGGGAAGGTCTGCAGCAGCATCTGCTGGTTGGCGCAGAGCATGCGGTTGGTGGTGATCACCGCCTTCGGCAGCTTGGTCGAGCCGGAGGTAAACAGGAACTTGGCGATGGTATCCGGCCCGACTGCGGCATTGGCGGCGTCGGCGTCACGCGCCTCGGTGGCCAGCAGGTCGGTGAACATGACGGTCTTGCGGCCCGGCAACTCGCCCTTGCCGAGAATGATCTCGACGCCGGCTTCGACCGCGCCGTCAATCGCCTTGGCGAAGGCGCCGCCATCGGCGGCATAGACCGCACCCGGCGTCACCGTGCCGATGATGTGACGCAGCTTGCCGTAATCGGTGGCGACCAGCGAATAGGCAGGCGACACGGGCGAGTACGGGATGCCGACATACATCGCGGCCAACATCAGCTGGATATGTTCAAGATCGTTACCCGACAGCACCAGCAGCGGCCGCTCGACCGACAGGCCGCGATCGAGCAGCCATTGGCCGATGCAACGCACGCGGGCGAGCATCTCGGCATAGCTGATGTGTATCCACTCGCCATTCGGGCCACGCGCCGCCATCAGGGTCCGTTCGGGGAAATCCCGCGCCCCGGAAACCAGGCGTTCAGTGACGCGCGACGGGTATTGGCCGAGCGTCTCCAGCGGACGGATGTGCCAGACGCCATTGTCGTCATGACGAATATCCGGCGGGGGAAAACCGATATTGACCGGCCGGTAGTCGGCCTCGACGATGTGCTGAAATGCGGGGTTGTTCATCATGTCTCCTAATATTTTTGTCGCTGTTACGTACCGCCTCGCCCTGATTGCGCCAGGGCGAGCCGGGTATTTCAGGCAATCAACGCAGATTCCGGTGCGGCCGCAACGCAGGCCGAAGCACTGACGGTTTCGGCATACGCCCTGACCTGCGGGGCATAGCTGGCGAACCAGAAATCGGCGATGGCCAGTACGCCATGCAGGTAATCGCCATTGGCCGGCGTTCCGGCCAGCTCGGCCTGCGCCGCCCTCGCCGCCTGGGCGACACGCCAGCCGGCGCAGACCAGACCGCTCAGGTGCATGAAGGGAACTGCCGCGGCCTGGACGGTGCCGGGCTGGCTCTTGCCGTTGGCGAGCAGGAATTCGGCCGCCCGTTCAAGGTCTCCGACATTGCCCGACAGCGCCTGGGCGTGTTTGGCCAGTGCCGGAACCTCGGCCAGGGCAAGGACCTCGGTACGGATGTCGGCGATCAGCTCGCGCAGGGTGGCGCCGTTTTCGCGCAGGATCTTGCGGCCGACCAGGTCGTTCGCCTGGATGCCGGTCGTCCCTTCGTAAATGCGGGTAACGCGGGAATCGCGGTAGTGCTGCGCGACGCCGGTTTCCTCGACGAAGCCCATGCCGCCGAAAACCTGGATCGCATCGTCGCAGACGATGTTGCCGGTTTCCGTATTCCACGCCTTGAGCACGGGCATCAGCAGGTCGATGTAGCGCCGGCAACGATCGGCGAACGCAGCGTCCGGATTGTGTTTGGCGCGGTCGAACCAGCCCGCTGCGGTATAGACCAGCGCCCGCATTGCGAACAAGCGGGTTCGCATGCTCAGCAACTGGCGCTTGACGTCGGCGTGCCTGACGATGGGCTGGCCGACTTCGCCGCTCACCGCATTGCGCCCCTGGACCCGCTCGTTGGCGTAACGCAGCGCCATCTGGTAGGCCCGCTCGGCGAGGCCGACGCCATGGACGCTGACACCGAAGCGGGCGTCGTTCATCATGACGAACATGTACTCGATGCCGCGATTCAGTTCGCCGACCAGATAGCCGACGGCGCCGCCCTGGTCGCCATAGGCCAGGGTGCAGGTCGGGCTGCCGTGGATGCCCATCTTGTGTTCGAGCGAGACGGCACGGACATCGTTCCTGGTCCCCGGACTGCCGTCTTCGTTGATCAGGTATTTCGGCACCAGGAACAGTGAAATGCCCTTGATGCCGGGCGGAGCGTCGGGCAGACGCGCCAGCACGAGGTGGACGATGTTGTCGGCCAGTTCATGATCGCCGTAGGAGATGAAAATCTTCTGGCCGAACAGGCGGTAACTGCCGTCGCCGGCATCCTCGGCCCGCATGCGGACGGCCGCCAGGTCGGAACCGGCCTGCGGTTCGGTCAGGCTCATGTTGCAGGCCCATTCGCCGGAGACGATCTTCGGCAGATAAAGCGCCTTCATCGCCGGGTCAGCCGCCATTTCGAGGGCCTCGGTCTGGCCAAGGGTCAATTGCGGCAGCATGGTGAAGGCCAGATTGGCCGAAAACCACATTTCCCAGACCGGCGCCCACAATGCCTTGGGCAGCCCCTGCCCGCCGTACTCGACGGGCAGCGACAAGCCGAGCCAGCCGCTGGCGACGAATTGATCCCAGGCATCCTGCCAGCCGTCGGGGACGACCACCTGCTCGCCTTCCAGGCGGCAGCCCTGGGCATCGCCGACCTTGTTGAGCGGCGCCAGCACGCCGGCGGCGAACTTGTCGGCCTCTTCCAGAATGCTGTAGATCAGCTCCGGATCGGCTTCTTCGCAACCCGGAAGCGCGGCGATGGCATCAATGCCGACCAGCTTGTCCAAGATGAAGCGCATGTCACGCAAAGGCGCGCCATAGGTATCCATTCGTTTCTCCTGCTGCGGATCGGGAGCGGCCCGATCCGGAAATAGTCGATTGACCGCCCCGCTGAGCCGGGGCGGTCAGGCTCGTCACACCGGGTAGTGGCGATGCGTCATCTGCACGGTGATCCAGCGCAGGTCGGTGAACTCGGCCACCCCGGCCTTGCCGCCGAAACGGCCGTAACCCGACGCCTTGACGCCACCGAAGGGCATTTGCGCCTCGTCATGCACGGTCGACGAATTGATGTGGCAGATGCCGGACTCGATGCGCTTGGCAACCGCCATGGCGCGCCCGATATCGCGGCTGAAAACGGAGGCGGACAAGCCATACTCGCTGTCGTTGGCGAGACGCACCGCTTCGTCGTCGCTGCCGGCGCGCAGCACGGTAACGACCGGGCCGAAGGCCTCTTCCTCGTAAAGCGCCATCTCGGTGGTCAGGCCATCGATCAACACCGGTTGCAGTACCGCGCCATCCAGCTGGATCGGGCCGGTGGCCAGTCGGGCACCCTTGCTCGTGGCATCCTCGGCCAGGCGCTTGACGCGCGCGGCGGCTTCGGGAGTCACCATGGCGCCGAGGATGCACCCTTCGCTGCCTGGCTTGCCGGCCTTCATCTGGCCGACCTTGGCGGTCAGCTTGGCGACGAAAGTGTCGGCGACGGCCGTGGAAACGATGATGCGATCGGTCGACATGCAGATCTGGCCCTGGTTGAAGAAGGAGCCAAAAGCAGCCGCCTCGACGGCTTCGTCGAGATCGGCATCGTCAAGAATGAGCATCGGGTTCTTGCCACCCAGTTCAAGTACGGCCGGCTTCAAATACTTGGCGGCGAGCTGGCCGATAATGCGGCCAACGCCGGTCGAACCGGTGAAATTGACGCGCTTGACGGCCGGATTGGCGATCAGACGCTCGACGATGGCCGGCGCATCGGCCGGCGCATTGGTCACCACATTGACGACGCCGGCCGGGAAACCGGCTTCGACGAAGACCTGGCCGATCAGGCGGTGTACGCCCGGGGTCAGCTCCGATGCCTTGAGGACCACCGTGTTGCCGCAGGCCAGCGGCACGGCGACGGCACGCGTACCGAGGATGACCGGCGCATTCCAAGGCGCAATGCCGAGCACCACGCCGGCCGGCTGGCGCAGGGCCATGGCCAGGTTGCCCTCGATATCGCTCGGAATGACCTCGCCGCCGACCTGGGTCACCAGGCCGGCCGCATCGCGCAGCATGTTGGCGGCGAGCATGGCATTGAAGCCGTACCACATCGGCGTCGAACCGGCTTCGGCGACACCCAGCTCGACGAAGTCCCCGGCATGGCTGTCCATGACATCGGCGGCCTTGAGCAGAAGCTTGCGTCGCTCGCTCGGCGGCATTGCCGACCAGGCCGGGAAGGCTGCTGCGGCGGCGGCCACGGCGGCATCGGCATCGGCCAGCGTGGCGGCGGCCACGATCGAGACCGTTTCGCCGCTGACCGGGCTCTTGCGCTCGAAAGTTGCGCCATTCGAAGCGGCACAGGCTGCGCCGCCGATAAGCAATTGAATGCTGTTCATATCCTGTCTCCTCCAGTATTCGAAACTTGCCGGGCTTTCCCCGGCTTCGGGCTCAGCGCTTGTAGGTCTGCAGGCCCGGCTTCAGGGTCTTGTCGTCGAGGAACTGCTTCATGCCTTCCTTGCGGCCTTGCTCCGGATCGCGGCCGATGCACTGGTCGAGCTTGGCGTAGAGGTAATCCTCGTTCTGATCCCAGTCGAGTTCGCGGCAGCGCTTGAAGCCGTTCTTGGCATAGCGCAGGACCACCGGATTTTTCGCCAACAGCTTTTCGGCCAACGCCTGGACTTCGCCGCGCAGCTGGGCGAGCGGCACGCTTTTGTTAACCAAACCCATCTGGGCGGCCTTCTGACCGCTGAACGGCTCGCCAGTCATGATGTAGTAGAGGGATTCGCGCTGCCCGACGGTATCGGCCATCGCCTTGCTGACCAGATTGCCCGGCGGGATGCCCCAGTTGATTTCGGACAGACCGAAGGTTGCCTCGTCGGCCGCGATGGCCAGGTCGCAAGCGACCAGGGGTGAGAATCCGCCACCGAAACACCAGCCGTTGACCATGGCGATGGTCGGCTTGTTGTACATGCGGAGCAGCTTCCATTGCCATTCGCAGGCTTCGCGGCGCGACACTTCCTGGAAAATTTCCGGCTTGCCGTCGGTTTCGCGGAAGTATTCCTTGAGATCCATGCCGGCGGTCCAGGCGTCGCCCGCACCGGTCAGGACCACGACGCCGGCGTCGGCATCGAGCTCGAGCGTGCGCAGCACGTCGGCCATCTCGCGATTGAGCGTCGGGCTCATTGCATTGCGCTTCTCCGGACGATTGAACGTCACCCAGGCGATACCCGCCTCGACTTCAACTTTTACAACCGACCAACGACCTTCGTATTTCGACATTGCCACTCTCCTCTGAGATAAAAAGTTATCAGGTAACCTGATATGTGAGCCATCATATTTCATCCAAAGACAAAGTCAACAGGTGTAATCGATTGCGCAATAAATAATTTTCCGAATGCGCGCCAATGGCTCGGGACAGTTAGAATGTGTCCGCCACATATCAGGCACCCTGTCATCATTCAGCCCCAGATACAGGACCTTTTTCCATTTCATCCACGTACGGATTCGCACGATGTCCGACTTCCCTTCCACTGCCAGTGACGACGCCCCGCTCCTGCCGAGCGGCTTCTGCTATCTGATCGGCCGCCTCGACCATGCCTTGACACGGCGCATGCTCGATGTCCTGGCCCCGCTCGGCCTTACGGTCAGCCAGTACACGGCCCTTTCCTTCATCGACTCGCAGGAGCAGATCAGCAACGCCCAGCTGGCCGAGCGCACGCTGATCTCGCCACAATCGGCCAATGAGATGGTCAAGCAGATGAACGAGAAAGGCTGGATCGAGCGGGCTCCCGATCCTTTTCATGGCCGGGTCGTCCGCCTCGGCGTCACAACCGCCGGCAAAGTTCTGCTGCTGCAGGCGCATGCCGCCGTTGCCAGGCTTGAAACGGAGATGCTGACCAGCTTTACCGCAACGCAACGGAAAACGATCCACGGCAATCTGCGCCAGGTGTTACACACGCTGAAGGATCTCAAGAACGCGGAATAGTCGTCCGGGAGCCCCTCCCGCAGACGGAAACCGCATCACCATCGAAAACGCTTTACTGTCAGAGGAAGATGCACCGGTGGATCTGAAACAACTCGAATACTTCGTCCGCGTTGCCGAACTGGGCAGCTTTACCCGGGCCTCCATCGTGCTCGATATCGCCCAGCCGGCCCTGAGCCGGCAGGTCCGCCTGCTCGAACTGGAATTCGAACAGACGCTGTTGCTGCGCAACGGCCGCGGCGTGACGACAACCGATGCCGGCAAGCTGCTGCTTGAATACGGCCGCGGCATCCTCTACCAGGCCGAACGCTTGCGCGAGGAACTGGGCCGGGCGCGCGGCGCCCTGGTTGGCCATGTTGCGCTGGGCATGCCGCCCGGCCTGCTGAAAATGCTCTCCGTGCCCATCCTGCACGAATTCAAGGCGCGCCTGCCGGCCGCCAAACTGTCCATCCGCGAGGGTTTGACCACCGGCATGCAGGAAGCCCTGATCTCGGGCCGCCTCGATCTGGCGCTGCTCTACAACGCATCGCCCTCACCCGACGTAGATCTGACCCCGCTGCTTGACGAAGAAATGTTCCTGGTCAGCCGCAAGGGCGATGAGCAGGTGCCGGCGCGCTTGCCGATGAGCGAATTGCCGGGCTTCCCGCTGATCGTTCCCAGCCGCCCGAACGCCATCCGCATGCTGATCGAGGGCGAACTGGCCAACCTCGGCCTGCGCCCCAGCATCGCCCTCGAAGTCGATGGCGTGAGCACCATTCTCGACCTGGTCGGCGAAGGATTCGGTTATGCCGTCCTGTCGCGCAATGCAGTCGCCAACCTGGCCGGTACGCAGGTGTTTCAGTTGAGCCCGATCGTCGATCCGGTGCTCTTCAGCAAGCTATCGCTGGCACTCAACTCGCACCGCCAGGTCACTGCGACTCAGCGCGCCCTGATCGAGATCGTACAAAAAGTCGCCGGCGAGCGACTCGCCAAGCAGCCCTGCAAGGGCTGAAGGGAGCCGTCGCCGGCGGTATCGGCGCCGCCTGGCGCCAGAAACTAGAACGGCAGGCCGACGTAGTTCTCGGCCAGCGAGCCTTGCGCCACTTCCGACGAGAACAGGTAGTCCAGATCGGTCTGCTGCAGTTTTTGATCGTAGGGATTGCTGTCCGGGAAGGTATGCAGCATGGTCGTCATCCACCACGAGAAACGCTGCGCCTTCCACACCCGGGCCAGCGCCTTGGCGGAATAGTTGTCGAGGCCGCTGTCGTCGCCCTCCTTGTAGTGCGCGACCAGGGCGTGATACAGGTAGTAGATGTCGGAGGCCGCGCTGTTCAGGCCGCGGGCGCCGGTCGGCGGCACGATGTGAGCGGCATCGCCGGCCAGGAACAGATTGCCGTAACGCATCGGCTCGGCGACGAAGGAACGCAGCGGTGCAATCGACTTTTCGATCGAAGGACCGGTAATCAGGCGCCCGGCGACTTCTTCCGGCAGGCGGCGCTTGAGTTCATCCCAGAACTTCTCGTCGGACCAGTCCTCGACGGTATCGCTCAGCGGCACCTGGATGTAGTACCGGCTCAATACCTGCGAACGCAGCGAGCACAACGCGAAGCCGCGTTCATGCTTGGCGTAGATCAACTCCGGCGAAACCGGCTTGGTGCGCGACAGCACGCCGAGCCAGCCGAAGGGATAAACCTTTTCGTATTCCTTGAGCACGTTCTTGGGAATCGACTTGCGGCTGACACCGTGGAAGCCATCGGCGCCGATCACGTAATCGCAGTCGATGCGGATCACCTCGTCGCCGGAACGATAGGTGACATACGGATTGGCGCTGGTCAGGTCGTGCGGTTGAACATCCTCGGCATTGTGGATGACGATGCCGTTCATGCGGTCGCGGGCTTCGTAGAGATCGCGGGTCAGTTCGGTCTGGCCATACACCACCACCGAGCTGCCGCCACTGTATTTGTGCAGGTCGACCCGGCTCTGCTTGCCGGAATGGGCGATGATGAAGCCATCATGGATTTCCCCCTCGCGATCCATCCGCTCGCCGCATTGCGCTTCGCGCATCAGCTTGGCGAAACCGTGTTCGAGCACGCCGGCGCGGATGCGGCTGAGTACGTATTCGCGGCTCTGCCGTTCGAGGACGACGGTGTCGATGCCTTTCAGATGCAGCAGTTGGGAAAGCATGAGGCCGGATGGGCCGCCGCCGATAATGCAAACGCTGGTTTTCATTCCTTGTCTCCTGTTTTGGGTGAATCGCGTTCAATTCCGGGCAATTGCAAAATCCGGTTGTTTTCTGAGCGATTCAATCGTTAGGCCCCTTGCATCGGGCTGTTGGGAGATTAGGCTTTCGCGTACCATCGACCAATGGACGATCAACACAAACAATTGGACTTTTTTTATATCAAAAAGCGGCATAACTGCTATATCGGCAGACATACTTGCATTTTTCAAACATGACAACGCTAATTCCCACCTTCTCGCTGTACGGCGAGGAACCCACCGGAGTCAGCCGCGAATATCTTCATATCGAGGAAATTTCGGCCCGCAGCGCCGCCCGAAACTGGCAGATCGACACCCATACCCACAATGGATTGCTGCAGCTGCTGTTTGTTTTTTCGGGGACGGCACGGGTTCGCCTGGATAGTGCCGAGAACGAGCACGAATCGACGATCGCGGTGATCATTCCGCCGGGCGTCATCCACGCCTTCAAGTTCATGCCGCAGACCGCCGGCTATGTCCTCACCCTCGATGCTTCTGGCCTGGCAGGCGAGTCCGAAGACGGAACGCAGATGTTCTCGATACTCAAGGGCAAAGCCGATGTGATCGTGCTCGAAGACGAAGGCAGCTGCAGCGCCAAACGCATCCGTGGCCTGCTCGAACAGATCGAAGCCGAGTTTCGCACCCCGGGGCCGGCGAGTACCCGCCTGCAAGTCTGGCTGGTCCGTGCGCTGCTGCTGTTGCTGGTCCGCGCCCAACTGCAAACCGAGACCGGTTCCGACGAACGAACACCAGGCTTGATGGATCGCTTTCGCGAGCAGGTTGAGGCGCACTATGCCGAACATTGGCCCATCGAACGCTACGCCAAAGCACTCAACCTGACCGAAAGCCGGCTAAACCGACTGAGTCAGAAAAGCTTTGGCCTGTCGGCCTTCGCACTCACCCAGGAGCGCCTCTTGCTCGAGGCGCGCCGAAAACTGATCTACACCAGCACCCCGATCTCGCAACTGGCCTACGAGTTGGGTTTCTCCGAACCAGCCTATTTCTGCCGCTTTTTCAAGAAGCAGACCGGACTTACAGCCAGCGCCTTTCGCTCGGGAAACCGCCAGGAGTAAGAACGTGCCGGGTCTTCCAAAACGCGTCATCGATGAAATCGCCGGGCAACGAATACCTGGAGTCCGATAGGCCGATTCCGCATAGCTCGTATGCATGATCGCGCCTAGGCTTGATCCGCCGTTGTCGCTACAGTCGGCCAGATATCACCAACCGCGCGCCCAACATGAATCGTCCTCGCCCGACCGAGCAGCTGCTCATCCTTATCATTACCGGTTGCTTTGTCCTGCAGCCCATATCGACCGACCTCTATCTCGCATCGCTGCCGCATCTGGTGAGTGAATTCGGCGTTTCGATGGTCATCGTCCAGCAAACGCTTTCCTTCTTCACCATCGGCTTTGGCGTCACCCAGCTCATCAGCGGTCCCTTATCCGACCGTTTTGGGCGGAAACCCATGGTGCTTGCCGGGCTGGCAACCTATTTCATCGCCAGCCTGATCTGCGCCCGGGCCGGCGATATCTATACCCTGATCAGCGGACGATTCCTGCAGGCGATTGGCTGCTGCACCGCCATCGTCGTCTGCCGAGCCATCATCCGCGATTGCTACAGCCCGAGCGAGGGGGCGCAACGCATTGCGCGGGCTTCCAACTACATGGGGCTGGCTGTCTTCACCGGCCCGATCGTCGGCGCACTGCTGCAAGACACAGCTGGATGGCGCGCCGCATTTTATCTCCACACACTGCTCTCCCTGGCCGTGCTGGTTTTCGCCTGGCGAATGCTGCAGGAAAGCAACCGTCCAACGAATCCGCAAGCGATCACCCCTCTTGCACTGGCCCGTTCTTACCTTGAGTTGTGCGGCACCCGCGCCTTCTGGCGCTACGCCCTGCCTGGCTGCTTGAGCTACGGCACGATTTTCGTATTCATCTCCGGCGCCGCCTTTGGCTTCATCAAGATTCTCGGGGTCTCGACGATCCACTACGGTTACTGCTTTTCGTTGGGTTGCGCCGGCTATCTGGCAGGCACCTACCTCTGTCGAAAACTGCTACCCAAACTGGGCATGGAAAAAGTCATGACCATGGGCAGCCGTAGCATGCTGCTTTCCGGATTCGGTTTCCTGGTCTGTACCTTGTCGGGAATCGAGCACTGGACGCTGCTCGTTCTGTTTCAGTTCGGCAGCATGTTCTCGCATGGCCTGATCTTCCCGACCACCCAAGCCGGATCGGTCGCCCCGTTTCCGCAAAAAGCGGGAACAGCCGCCGGCCTTTTCGGCGCAGTGAGCGTGCTGGGTACCTTGCTTGCCACCACCTTGATCGGCATCAACCTGAAAGCGACTTTGTCGCCCATGGCGATCCTGGCCTTTGTCATGAGCCTGGCCCTGTTCCTCTCCGTGCGCCTGAATCGCACCGAAAACTGAGGCGGCTCCGCTACGCCGAACGACTGGCCGACGCCGGCATCGAACATTCAGCCGGCAGCAAGGGCGACCGCCACGACAATGCGTCGCCCGCGCCGATCAAGCGTTTGTAGCCAAGCCAGGTTGAACCATTTGGCCCCCTGCTCCTGCCGAGGCTGAATGTCGGTATTGTCGGCAAGCACCAGCGCCGGCCAGAAAGGCCGGCACTGGAAGTCAGGAACCTCCAAAACCTGGGGCTGCTTAGCCCAAGCCGTAGGGCGCCGGCGTCAGGTTGACGATCTGGTGGAACAGCTCGCCAAACTCGCCTTCGGCCCCGGCATAGGGATCGAAATTCTTGGCAAACTCGGCATCGATTTCGGCCCAGTCCTCTGCCGTCAGATCGCGACGAGCCAGCGGCAGCAAGGTGCCCTCTTCGTCGTTGAGATGCTGCCAGTTGAAATCGAGATAGGTCTGCGCCTCGGCGAACAAGCGGTCGAAAGCCGGCGCGCCGACGCTCTGGTAATGGATCAGGGCCTGTATCAGCTCGACCGTCTTCTTGTAGCCGACCCGGTGATCCTCCTGCAGCTTGTCGATCAGCGCCCGCGCTTCCGGCGAGCGCTCGCGCAGTCGCGGAAACAGCACGTCATCCTCCTTCGGATGGTGGATCGCGTCCGGCGCCCGGGTGATGTAGTCGACCATCATCGCCAGCAGCTTGAAATCCGGTTCGCGGCGGCCGGCCTTGATTTCGTTCAACAGAAAGCGCAAGGCCTGGAGGATGGAAGCCAGGGCGCGGTGTTCGTCGTGAATGATGTCGATAGTCTTCATCTCGCTCACCCGTGATTCGATTCGTTGGAATGCTGGCTGCCGACACCGAGCCACTGGTCGAGGCGCGCCTTGTCGGCACGCAGGACGTCGCTGGCGCCGTTATAGACCGTCTTGCCGCGTTCGAGCACGACGGCCTGGCGGGTGATCGGCAGGATCTGGTGTGCATGCTGTTCGACCAGAATCACCGCAATGTCGCCGCTACGCACCATCTGGCTGATGATGCGCAGCAGTTCCTGGACGATCAGCGGTGCCAGCCCTTCCAGCGGTTCGTCGAGGAGCAGCAGGCTGGGATTGAGCATCAGCGCCCGGGCCATGGCCAGCATCTGCTGCTCGCCGCCGGACAACTGGTTGCCCATGTTGGCCTTGCGCTCCTCCAGCCGGGGGAACATGGCGTACAACTTCTTCAGATCCCAGGGGCCGGGGCGCGCCACCACGGTGATGTTCTCCTCGACCGTCAGCGACGGGAAGATGTCGCGCTCCTGCGGCACCCAGCCGAGGCCAAGCGCGGCGCGGCGGTGCGAGGGAACAACGGCGAGGTCGGTACCGCGCCAGCGCATGTCGCCGCGGATGAAGCGGTTGGCGCCCATCAGGGTCGACAGCAAGGTACTTTTGCCCATGCCATTGCGGCCGAGCAAGGCCATGCTGTCGCCTTCCTCCAGTTGCAGGGAGACGCCTTCGAGAACGACGGCATTGCCGTAGCCGGCCCATACCTCGTCCAGTTTCAATAGTTCAGCCATGTAGCGCTTCCCCCAGATAGACTTCCTTGACCCGCTTGTCGACGGCGATTTCCTCGGGCGTTCCCTCGGTCAGCACGGCACCGCCGACCAGCACGGAAATCCGGTCGGCGAAGCGGAAAACCAGGTCCATGTCATGCTCGATGAGCAGGATGGTTACATCGCGCGGCAATTGCGCGATGCGCTCGAACAACTCGCGGCTCTCGCCGGTCGGTACGCCGGCCGCCGGTTCGTCGAGAAGCAGTACCTTGGGCTGTGCCGCCAGGGCCAGGGCGATTTCGATCAGGCGCTGCTTGCCGTAAGCGAGGCTGCGCGTCTTGAGATTGGCGACATCGCCCAGCTTCAGCGAATCGACCAGGGCTGCCGCCTCGTCCACCGCCTGCGTATGGCTGGCCACCGGCGACCACCAGCGGGCGCCCAGACCCATGCGTTCGAGCACGGCCAGGGTGACCGATTCAAGCACGGTCAGCTCGGCGAACAGGCGGTTGATCTGGAAGGTCCGGACCAGGCCGCGCTTGACCCGATGATGCTGGGCAAGCGAGGTAACGTCGTCGCCAAGCAGCACGACCTTGCCGCTGGTCGGTGTCAAAAAACCGGTGAGCAGGTTGATCAGCGTCGTCTTGCCGGCGCCGTTGGGGCCGATCAGCGCATGCCGCGCGCCGGCCTCGACATTGAGCGAAACCGAGTTGGTGGCGACGAAGCCGCCGAAGCGCTTGATCAGATCATGGGTTTGCAATACGTAAGACATGGATTCCTCACTTGCCCCGGGTTTGAGCGAACTTGCCTGCCAGGCCACGCAGCAGGCCCATCAGGCCGTCGCGTGCGAAGAGCACGGTCAGGATCAGTGCCGCGCCCATCCAGAACTGCCAGTACTGGGGATTGAGATCGGACAGGAAGTGATGCACCGTCATGAAGACCATCGTCCCCAGCACGGCGCCGTACAGGCAACCACTGCCGCCGAGGACGAGAATCAGCAGGATCTCGGCCGAGCGGCTGAAGGAGAAGACATCAACCGAGACGAATTGCGTCGTCTGGCAGAGCAAGGCCCCGGCGATACCGGCGTAGGCGGCGCTCAGCGTGTAGATGCCGATCAATCGGCGATTGACCGAGGCGCCGAGGGCCGGCATGCGCCCGACATTGAGCTTGATGCCCTTGAGCGACAGGCCGTAGGGACTATTCACCAGACGCCGGGCCAGCCAGAAGAGCACGAACAAGAGCGCCAGGCTGTACCAGTAAGCCGTCTTGCCCATGAAATCGAAGCTGAACTGGCCGAAAATCGGCGTCAATTCGATGCCTTGCAGGCCGTCGAGACCGCCGGTCAGCCAGGAGAGCTTGTTGGCCGCTTCGAACAGCATCATGGCGACGCCGAGGGTGACCATCAAGCGGGTCAGGTCGGCACCGCGCAGGACCAGGAAGCTGGTTGCCAGGCCGAGCCCGCCTGCGACCAGGGCGGCGACAGCCAGGCCGAGCAAGGGGTCGCCCCAGCCGTGCTGCGCCATCATCCCGGCGGCGTAGGCGCCGAGGCCGAAGAAGGCGGTATGGCCGAGCGACACGATGCCCGAATAGCCGAGGATCAGATCCAGCGACAGGACGAAGATCGCCGTGATGGCAATTTGCGAAAGCAGCGAAAGGTTTTCCGGAAAAATGAAATAGGCGGCGAGCGGGATCAGCCAGAACAGGTATTCCGGCCAGGTCCAACGCGACAGGTTGCGCAGCGGCGCAAGATCGATATGGGTTTGCATGGCATCAAGCCTTCAGGTTCGTGCGAAAAGGCCGCGGGGCCGGACGATCAGCATGACGATCATCACCGCGTAGATGACGAAGGCGCCGGTCTGCGGCATGTAGTACTTGCCGCCGATATCGAAGATGCCGAGCGCCAGGGAAGCGATCAGCGAGCCCTTGATATTGCCGCTGCCGCCGACCGCGACGACGATCAGGAAATAGACCAGGTACTTGATCGGGAAACTCGGGTCGAGGCCGAGCAGTTCGACGCCGAGCGCCCCACCCAGACCGGCCAGGCCGGAGCCCAGCGCGAAGGCCAGGGTGAACACGCGATCGACCGGAATGCCGAGACCGCGGGCCGTGCGCGGGTTGTCGACGGCGGCCCGCAACTGGGCGCCGAAGCGGGTGCGGGTGACCATCGCCTGTAAGGCCCAGGCGAGCGTCGCGCCGATGACGACCAGCAGCAGGCGATAGACGCCGATATCGAGGCCGGGCAGATGCACCTGCCCCTGCAAGTAGTCGGGCAAGGCGAAGGGTTGCTGCTGGGCGCCGAACAGGAAATGGGCGGTGCTGATCGACATGAAGACGAGACCGATGCAGAACAGCACCTGGTCGAGATGCGAAGCACCGTAAAGACGGCAGTACAGGGTGCGTTCGAGGATGACCCCGACCACGGCGGCCCCCGCCGCTGCCCCAAGGATGGCGAGCGGGAACGGCAGCCCGAGATTGCCCAGCAGGATGGCGCAGACATAGCCGCCCAGCATGGCGAAAGCGCCATGTGCCAGATTGACGAAATTCATCAGCCCGAGGGTGACCGAAAGGCCGACGCTAATCAGGAAAAGCAGCATGCCGGCGGCAATGCCATCAAAAAGGATGGTCATTCTCTACTCCGAAGGAATCAGGAAACCGCCCCGGCGGGCGAAGCCGCCGGGGAAGCTGGCGAACGGGCGAAAGACTTACTTGCCCGGATCCTTGAAGTCCGGCATCTGGTCGAACTCGACGTTCTGCAGCTTGCCGCCGACCTTCTCCACCTTGCGGATATAAACGGTCTGAACGATGTCGCGGGTAGCCGGATCGATCATCACCGGGCCGCGCGGGCTGACCCACTTCAAGCCCTTGACGGCGTCGATGAATTTTTCGGGTTCGGCACTCCCACCGGTCTTCTTCAGGCCCTCGTAGATCAGGTGCATGCCGTCGTAGCCGCCCACCGCCATGAAATTGACCCGGTCGTTCGGATACGCCTTGGCATAGGCTTCGGTGAACGCCTTGTTTTCCGGCGACTTGTGGCCCGGCGCGTAATGGAAGGAGTTGTAGATGCCGATCGCCGCATCGCCGATGGCGTCGAGCGACTCCTCGTCGGTCAGGTCGCCCGGGCCGATGATCTTGATCCCGGCTTTGCTCAGGCCGCGCTCCTGGAAGCCTTTCATGAAATTGACGGCAAGATCGCCGGCCGGCACGAAAATAAAGACGGCGTCCGGCTTGGCTTCCTTGATTTTCTCAAGGTAAGGCGAGAAATCGGTGGTCTTGATCGGCACGCGCACTTCGCCGATCACCTCGCCACCCGCAGCAGAGAAGGATTTCTTGAACTGGGCTTCGGAATCGTGGCCGGGGCTGTAATCGACGACCAGGGTATAGACCTTGCGAATGCCGTTCTTGGCGGCCCAGATCGCGATCGGTGCCGTATTCTGGGGCAGCGTGAACGAAGCGCGAACGATGTTGTTCGACTTCGTGGTCAGCATCGAGGTCGCCGCGTTCATGATCACCATCGGCTTCCTGGCCTCGGTCGCCAGCGGCGCGACGGCAGCGGCCGAGGGGGTCAGGGCAAAGCCGGCAAGGATGTCCACCTTTTCCTTGACGACCAATTCCTGCGCCAGGCGCTTGCTGACATCGCCCGCCGTGCCCGGGGCGTCGTCCTTGACGATCAGCTCGATTTTACGACCGGCGACCGTATCGCCATTGCGGGCAATGTAGAGCTTGGCGCCGTTCATCATTTCCTTGCCATAGGTCGCGAAGGGGCCGCTCATCGGCACGACCATGCCGATCTTCAACGGCTCGGCCGCCCCGGCTGACAGCGCGGAAGCGGTTCCGAACAGCGCGATGGCAAGCGATCGACAAATGGAATTTATTTTCATGGATGTCTCCTCGTCCTATGGATCTCGTTGATTTGCTGACTATTTCGCAGCGACGCCATAGTGACGAAAGACCCGCCAATCAAACAACACTAAACGGGCACTACTAGATATAGCAATCCGGCATACATAGCGTATCGAAAGACCGAAAATGATGGGTAGATACCGCGCCGGGGCCGTCGCTCCCGACCGCTCGCCGCTTTCCCGCAAGAACGCGGCGCCGCCTTGTTATTGACCTGCCGCTGCCTGACGCAAGCGCATGAACTCGATCAGTTGATCGAGCGCCACGCTCCAGCCCTTCTCGAAGCCCATTGCCGCATGCTTGTCGCAATCGGCCAGCGTGGCATGGCTAACCCGTGCCTCATAACGGGTAAGTCCCGCTTCGATGGGCATCAGGGCGATCTCGCCAGTGAACAGGAAGTCATCCCCGTCGCGATTCGGCGGCAGCGGGCGAAAACCTGGTGCCAGCGCATTCGTCCAGACCAGGCGTCGATTCGGCTCAACCACCAGATAGCACCCCGAATTGACATGCTCCTGGCCATGCGGCGAGCGCATCACGGTGCGAAAGATCCCGCCCGGCTGTAAATCGATCTCGCACGCAACGGTTTGCCACGGCTTGGGACAGAACCAGGGCATCAACAAATCGGGTTGCGTCCAGGCCGCCCACAATGCCTCTGCCGGCAAGGCAACATGGCGGGAAAAAGCCAGGTCAAGGTTGGGATCATGCTGTGCTCGGCTCATCGCGTTACTCCTTGTCCAGAAATATGGCCCCGCTAGTAGTGACGAACACACCGGCCATAGGTTCCCGAAAGTCCTAGCGAGGCTGGATTTTACGAAACCCCATAAATAACAATTTACATATCTTTGCGATTTTTATCAAATAAAGTAAAATAGAAGCTCTCTCTTGCCGAGGCATCGCCATGTCCATCCCAGCTACCATTGCCGCCGATCCGCTAGACGAACTGCCTCAGGAAGCTTCAGCCACCGGGCGGGTATTGGTGGTGGACGACGATCGTCTGTCGCGGTCCATTCACCGCACCTTCCTCGCCGCTAAATTCGACGTGACGACCGCCGTCTCCGGCCAGGAGGCCTTGGAGCGCTGCAAGGTACACCTCCCCGACCTGATCTTGCTCGACGTCGACATGCCGGAAATGGATGGCTATGAAACCTGTCGAAAATTGCGCGAATTCACCGCCATTCCCATCGTCTTCATCACCGCCCACACCTCGATGGAAGAGCATCTGCGCGCCTACGACGCAGGTGGCAACAGCTTGTTCACCAAGCCCGTGCATAGCGACATCCTGGTCCGTACCGTCACCCTGGCCATCGAGCAATATCGCAAGACGGCAACCCTGGCCGACGAAAAACGGGCGCTCGAAAAAATGGCCATGGGCTTCCTCAACAGCGTCAGCCAAAGCAGCGCCCTGCTTGACTTCACGCGCTCCAGCCTGGCCAGCCAGGAATACGGCGAACTGGCCGAACACCTGCGCCGGGCGGTCCAGCAGCTCGGGCTGAGCTGCAGCGTCCGCATCAATCACCCGGGTGGGCCGACCGTCGTCACCGATCACGGCGCTCCGACTCCGCTCGAACTGTCGATCTTCGAACATGTCTCGGAAATCGGCCGGCTGTTCCAGTTCAAGAACCGCTTGGTGATCAACTACGATCGCGCCTCGATCATCGTCTCGAACATGCCCGACGAGAGCGAAGATCCGCAACGGGCGGGTCTGCTGCGTGACAGCCTGAACATCCTGGCCGAAGCGGCGGAAGTCGTCGCACGGAACATCGACCAGAAGAAGGCGGCTCGCCAAAATACCCGGCAAATGCGCACGGCCCTGGTCGGTGCAGAGGAAGCGCTGAATCGACTGGGCGAACAACACCGCCGCATGCTGCACGATGTCCGCCTCTTGCTGCAGGACCAGGTCGATGAAGTCGAACGGGCTTTTACCTGGCTCAACATCAGCCAGAACCAGGAAGCAGCGATTGCGGCGACCATGAACCAATCGACTCAGCGCGTACTGGATCGACTGAGCAATGGCGATGAGTTCGAAACAGGCTATGAGCTCGTTATGGCAAGCCTGCATGCCGGACGCGGCGCCAAGGCGCCGGAGGCGTGCCCGGCACCGTCGACTACCACCTGATTGGCGATCCATCACGAACGGTGACGACAGGCCGCAATCTTTAAGCCACTGCTAAGGCTTTGACGGCAAAATATCCGGCTTCGGCCGGGCATGCTATCCGGCTCATACTCACGCTCCGGATAACAAGAAGGTCGCCTGCATGGACAAGGTTTGCCCACCCACCTCACTCAGCCGTTACGCCTGGCTGTCAATTGCCGCCGCAACCGCCACCATCGTACTCAAAGGAGTGGCTTGGTGGATGACTGGATCAGTGGGTCTGCTTTCCGATGCCATCGAATCCTTCGTCAATCTGGCCGGGGCGATCATGGCGCTGGCCATGCTGACGCTGGCGGCGATGCCGGCCGATGAAAAGCACGCCTTCGGGCACAGCAAGGCCGAGTATTTCTCCAGTGCTTTCGAAGGCTTCCTGATCCTGATCGCAGCGCTCAGCATCGGCTACACGGCTGTGCTGCGCCTGCTCAATCCGCAACCGCTGGAAGCCGTCGGCGTCGGCCTGGCGGTATCCGTCCTCGCCTCGATCATCAATCTGCTGACCGCCCGCACGCTGATGGCAGTCGGCCGCAAGCACAACTCGATCACCCTCGAAGCCGATGCCCACCACCTGATGACCGATGTCTGGACCTCGGTCGGCGTCATTGCCGGCGTCTGCCTGGTCGCCCTGACCGGCTGGCTGTGGCTCGACCCGGTGATCGCCATCCTGGTCGCGCTCAATATCGTGTGGACCGGCTGGCAATTGATGCACCGCTCGGCCAGCGGCCTGATGGATGCGGCCATCCCCACCGAGAAACAGGCGGAAATCGAAAGCCTGCTGGCCGGCTATCGAGCCGAAGGACTGGATTTCCATGCCTTGCGTACCCGCCAGTCGGGCAGCCGCGCCTTCGTCACGCTGCACGTCCTGGTGCCCGGCGATTGGACGGTCAAGCACGGCCACGACTGGGCCGAGCGAATCGAACTCGATATTGCCGGCCTGCTGCCCGGCGCCCATGTCACCACCCACCTCGAACCGCTGGGCGATCCGAAATCGATGGCCGACCAGGCCCTGGAGCGCTCTTCACCGGATTGACGGGTACCGCCCACCCCGAGCACGCGGGGTGAATCGCTCAATTGGCGGCGTTGAGTGCCCGGTCGGTCAGCGACAACTGCTGCCGGAAGCACGTCTTCAGCCGGTAAAGCTGCGCCGGGCGATGTGCCTTGCCCGTCTCCATGGCGCCTGCCACCGGTTCGAGGATGTCCAGCTCGTCGAGCTTGCGGCGGAAGCTGACCTTGTTGATCGGCTCGCCGAGTATGGCTTCATACACCTTCTGCAATTGCGGCAAGGTGAAGTTCTCGCCACACAGATATACCGGCAGCGACGAATAGCTGCTTTTGTTGCGCACCCGCTGTACCGCCGCCTCGATGATCTGCAGGTGGTCGAAGGGCAAACCCGCGAGCGCCTCGACCGGCCGCAGTTCAACCTCGGGATGCCCGCCGCCGGCGATCACTGCCTCCGGCACCAGCGCGTAATAGGCCACCGAGATCGACCAGCCGCGCGGGTCGCGGCCGAGTCCGGAAAAGGTCGCCAACTGCTCCAGATAGGGACTGGCAATACCCGTCTTGTCGCGCAACATCCGTACCGCCGCTGCCTGAGTGTCAGCATCTTCGGCGACACGGATATAGCCGCCGGGAAGCGCCGCCACGCCGGCAAACGGGGCGTGGTCGCGTTTGAGCAGCGCGACATGCAGGCAGCTGTCCCGGAGGGTCATCAGGACAACGTCGACGGTACAGATGATGTCGTTCAAGGGCTGGCTTTGGCTGGAAAAAGAAACATGTTAGCGCGAAAGAATCGAGGATAGAGCCAAGCCCATTTACCCAGGGCATCGCCGGATGCGCGAAACGAAAGCCTCAACCTGCCCGGCGGAAAGCTTCCCGGCCCGATAAAGCGACAACACCTCGAAGCGGCAGGCCGGCGCGCAAGTGCCGAGTTCAGCGCTGGGTTGGCGTGCAGATTTCAACCAGCGTGCCGTCCGGACAACGAACGAAGGCAACCAGTTGCCCCCAGGGCGTCCGTTTCGGCGGCGCCAACTCGATGGCGCCGCAGGCCAGGGCTTGCCGGTGGACGGCCGCCACGTCCTCGACGAACAGACCGATTTCGACACCCAGCGGCCGCGCGCTTTCCTGGCTGGAAACGTAACCTTCGGGCAGCAGTTCCGCCATCAACGCGTGCGAGGCAAAGGCCAGCGCGGTCGAGCCGGTATCGAGCTCGCCGTAACCCGCCGCCTCGTCGAGGAAACTTGTCTTCAAACCGAAGGCCCGTTCGAAAAAGTCCAGCGATGCCCTGACGTTATCGACATAGACGATGGTGTATCCGAATTTCATGGTCCATTGCTTCCGATCAGCGTTGCATCAATGCGAACACGCCCCAGCCGAGGTATTCGCGGGTGTAGGTAGCGTAGCGTACGGGTTCGGCGCTCAGCTGGGCGCGGACCTCGCCGGCCAGTTCGTCGTCAGGGTTGGCCGCCAGCCAGCGGCGCATGGTCAGCCACTTGGCTGCCTCGTAGCGGTCCCAGCCGTCCTGGTCGGCCAGCACCATTTCGACCACGTCGTAACCCAGCTCGCCGAAGGAGGCGAGCAGTTGCGGCAGCGTCAGGAAGTCGGCGACCGAACGGGCCAGGCAGCCTTGGGCCACTGCCTCCGTCGGCGGCAACTGCCGCCAATAGGGCTCACCGATCAGGAATAGGCCACCCGGCCTCAGGCTGCGCGCCAGCAAGGCCAGCGTCCCGGCGACACCGCCTCCGATCCAGGTGGCGCCGACACAGGCCGCGACATCGACCGGCGCCTCGGCGACAAAGCCGGCCGCATCGCCATGGATGAAGCGGATGCGATCAGCCACACCGAGTTCCAGCGCCCGCTGCCGGGCCTGTTCGCTGAACAGCTGGCTCAGATCGACGCCGATGCCGACGACGCCGTGGTCACGCACCCAGGTGCACAGCATTTCGCCCGAACCGCTCCCCAGATCAAGCACCCGCGCCCCGGCCTCCAGCCTCAAGGCCGCGCCGAGCGTGGCGAGCTTGTCAGGAGTGATCGGGTTGTGAATGCGGTGGGCGCTTTCGGTGATATTGAAGATGCGAGGAATGTCCATGGTGGAGTCCTTTGGCGATGATGGATGACGATGAGCGCAATTTGCGGCCTGTCTCGCGCAACCTACATCCCGTAGTCCGTACTGCTGAATCCGGCCGACAGCATTGCGCTGTTTAAAGGACGCTCACTTGCGCTGGTTTTGCAATTGGCCAGGATGTTTGCGTAAGTCCATCAGCATAACAACCCCTGCCGGCGTACGTAATAGCAACACGCGCTGTTGATGCGCTCCATGGCAGCCCGCAATTAATTAGTTGCAACTTTAAACTAACTAACCTAAAGTGCACTCAAGCGCACGTTCCAGCGCTGGTATCCAAGGAGAAAGATCATGGCGAAGCAGCGTATCCATCTGGTCATCATCGATCCGCAGAACGATTTCTGCGATCTGCCGGCGGAGGATTGCCCGGTCATCGGCGGCGTGCAGCAGGCGCCTGCCTTGCCGGTTGCCGGGGCGCATGCCGACCTGTTGCGGGTCGCCGAGTTGATCCGCGCCGGCGGCTCGGGCCTGAGCGATATTTCGCTGACCCTCGACGCCCACCAGCGCGTCGATATCGCGCATCCGACCTTCTGGCGGCAGGGCGATGGCAGTGCGGTCGGGGCGTTTACGCAGATTCGCGCAGCCGATGTGCGGGCCGGGCGTTTTCTGCCGCGCCGGGCCGAGGCGCTGCCGCGCGTGCTGGCTTATCTCGATGCGCTGGAAGCGGCCGGGCGTTATGTGCACATGGTCTGGCCGGTGCACTGCGAGATCGGCACCTGGGGACACAGCGTCCATGCCGCCGTGCGCGCCGCCTATAACGACTGGGAAGAGGCAAACGCCGCCGTGGTGACCAAGGTGTTCAAGGGCAGCAATCCGTGGACCGAGCACTTCAGCGCCATCCAGGCCGAGGTGCCGGATGCCGATGATGCCGATACCCAGTTGAACGCCGGTTTCCTGGCCAGCCTAGCCGCGGCCGATGTGGTGTTGTTCGCCGGCGAGGCGGGCAGCCACTGCGTGCGGGCAACGGTCGAGCACGTCGTGGAGAACTGGCCGGCCGGGGAACTGGGGCGGCTGGTGCTGCTCACCGACTGCATGAGCGCGGTCGGTGGTTTCGAATCCCAGTACGCCGAGTTTCTTGCGGACATGCGGCAGCGCGGGCTGGGGTTGAGTACCTCGGCCGACATCCAGCCCTTATTGCAGCAGAACTGACCGGTGCGCCCCAGGCGGGCGCCCGCTGATAAATCCGAGAATAAAACGGAGAACAACCATGAACAGCACCCACGCAAAGCTCCCCGTCGTCCGCAGCCTGCTTGAAAACGACCTCTACAAATTCACCATGTGGCAGGCCCTGCTGCACAGCCATCCCGGTGCCGAGGCCGAGTACGCCTTCGTCTGCCGCAACGTGCCGGCCTATCCGCTGGCCGAGCTGAAGGACGATGTCGAAGCCGAACTCGACCGCTTGTGCACGCTGAGTTTCGCGGCCGACGAGCTGGCCTACCTGCGCAGCCTGCGCTTCATCAAGAGCGACTTCGTCGATTTCCTGTCGGTCTTTCGCTTCCAGCGTCACTTCATCCAGGTGACGACCGAAGGCGAGCAGCTGCGCATCGTCGCCCGTGGGCCGCTGGTGCATGTCATGGCCTTCGAGATCTTCGTGCTCTACATCGTCAATGAGCTGTATTTCCGCCGCCTGCCGCAGGACGCGGCCATCCTCGCCACGGCACGCCAGCGGCTGGCCGACAAGATCGCGCTGGTCAAGAACGACCCGGCACTGGTCGGCAACGAAACCTTCACCTTTGTCGATTTCGGCCTGCGTCGGCGTTATTCCGGCCCCTGGCACGACGAAGTCGTCCAGACCCTGGCCGCCGAACTGCCCGGCCATTTTCCCGGCACCTCGAATGTCTATCAGGCCAAGCGATTCAACCTGATCCCGATCGGCACGATGGCCCACGAATACCTGCAAGCCTTCCAGGCCTTCGGTTTTCGCCTGCGCGACTTCCAGAAGGCCTCGCTCGAAGCCTGGGTGCAGGAATACCGCGGCGACCTCGGCATCGCCCTGACCGACGTCGTCGGCATGGATGCCTTCCTGGCCGACTTCGATCTCTATTTCGCCAAGCTCTTCGACGGCTTGCGCCACGATTCGGGCGATCCGGTGGTCTGGGCGGAAAAAGCCATCGCCCATTACCAGAAGCTCAACATCGACCCGATGACCAAGCGCCTGGTGTTCTCCGACGCCCTCGACCTGTCTCGCTCGATCGCCCTCTTCAAGCGCTTCCTCGGGCGCATCCCGACCTCCTACGGGATCGGCACCAACCTGACCAACGATACGCCGCACAAGGCGCTGAACATCGTCATGAAAATCACCTCGTGCAACGGCCAGCCGGTTGCCAAGCTGTCCGACTCGCCGGGCAAGACGCTGTGCGAGGACCACACCTTCCTCGCCTACCTGCGCCAGGTGTTCCATCACCCCGAGGTCGTCTCATGAGCACGCTGCGCATCACCCTCGCCCAGCTCAACCCGACCATCGGCGATTTTGCCGGCAACGTCGGGTTGATGCGGGAAGCAGCGCAGCAGGCGGCCACCGCGCAGGCCCAGATGGTGGTCTTTCCGGAGCTGTCGCTGACCGGCTACTCGCCGGGCGACCTGCTCGACGAACCCGGCTTCATCGACCGTGCCGAGCAGGCACTGGCCGAATTGCTCGCCGCCAGCCGCCTCACGCCGGGGCTGGCCTGGGTGGTCGGCGCCCCGATGCGGCGCCGCGGCCCCGGCAAGGCCTTGGAAAACTGCCTGCTGGTGCTGCGCGATGGCGAAATCGTGCTGCGCTACGCCAAGCAGTTGCTGCCGACCTACAACGTCTTCGATGAACGCCGTCACTTCGAACCCGGCCCGGACGTCGCCAAGGTCCTGCGCATCGGCGACAGCCAGGTCGGTTTCCTGATCTGCGAAGACGGCTGGAACGACAGCGGCGACGACTACGGCGTCAATCCGTTCAGCCGGCTGGCCGATGCAGCGCCCGACCTGGTCGTCTCGATCAACGCCAGCCCGTCCAACATCGGCAAGCGCGAGCAACGCCACGCGCTGTTCGCCGCCGCCAGCCGACGCCACAACTTGCCACTGGTGTATGTAAACCAGGTCGGCGGCCATGACCAACTCGTTTTCGACGGCGCCTCCTTCGCGGTGACGCCGGATGACGGCGTGGTCTTCGAGGCGGCGCGCTTCACGGAAGCGGTCGATACGCTGCAACTTACAGATGGCCGCTTCCTCGCCGCCGACGGCACCGCCCTGCCGCCGGTGCCGGCAGCCGGCCTGCCGGTCATGGAATTCTATCGGCGGCAGATCGTCCTTGGCCTGCGCGACTACGCCCGCCGTTGTGGCTTCAAACAAGCCGTGGTCGGCTCCTCGGGCGGCATCGACAGCGCGCTCACCCTGACCCTGGCGGTCGAAGCACTCGGTGCCGACAACGTGGTCGCCATCACCATGCCCTCGCGCTTTTCGAGCCGCGGCAGCGTGGACGATTCGGCGACGCTATGCCGCAATCTAGGCATCCGCCTCTACGAGCATCCGATCCGCGACATCGTCAGCCAGTACGAAACCGGCTTCGCCGAAAGCTTCGGCCAGCCTCTGCGCGGCCTGGCACAGGAGAACCTGCAGGCCCGCGTGCGCGGCACGCTGTTGATGGCGTATTCCAATAGCTACGGCCACCTGCTGCTGACCACCGGCAACAAGAGCGAAATCTCGGTCGGCTACTGCACGCTATATGGCGACACCAACGGCGGCCTCGGGCTGATCGGCGATCTCTACAAGACCGAGGTATTCGAGTTGTGCCGCCACCTCAACGCCTGCGCCGGCCGCGAATTGATTCCGAACGCGATCATCGACAAGGAACCCTCGGCCGAACTGGCCCCCGACCAACGCGACAGCGACAGCCTGCCGCCCTACCCGGTGCTCGACACCATTCTCAAGGTGCTGATCGAAGGTGCCCGCCTGGGCAGCGCCGAGCGCCAGGAGGTTGAAGCCGCCCATGCCGTGCTCCTTGCCCAGCCTGACGGCAGCGCACTGGTTGCCAAGGTGCGCCGCCTGATCGCCCGCAACGAATACAAGCGCCGCCAGGCCCCGCCCATCCTGCGCCTGCGCGGCCGCGCCTTCGGTAGCGGCCGGCGAATGCCGATCGCCGCGAAGTACGACTGAGACGACTGAGGAGAACGCCATGAATGCCACCGAAAGCTTCGATATCGCTGTCCTGATCGGCCGTTTCCAGCCCTTCCACAACGGCCATGCCGCCTTGCTCGCCCAGGCGCTGGCCACGGCACCGCAAGTCATCATCGTGCTCGGCTCGGCGCATGCCGCGCGCAACGCCAAGAACCCCTTCACCTGGCAGGAACGAGCTGCGATGATCGCCGCCACGCAGGACGAAGCGACGCAGGCCCGCCTGCGCTTCGTGCCGCTGCGCGACTATTACGACGACCGGCGCTGGGCCGAGGCAGTCAGCCTGGCAGTC
Source organism: Rhodocyclales bacterium GT-UBC (assembly GCA_003583745.1). Classification (GTDB taxonomy): domain Bacteria; phylum Pseudomonadota; class Gammaproteobacteria; order Burkholderiales; family Rhodocyclaceae; genus Azonexus. The sequence goes on from QXPY01000001.1 coordinate 454,891, forward strand.
GGTGCGCTGCACGCCCCGGCGGCGCGGGTGGCCCTGATCGGCCACTTCAAGGACGCCTCCAGCCAGTACCTGAAACGCTTCCCCGGCTGGACCCTGCTCAGTGCGCCACAAGCCGGCGAAATCGACGCCACGGCCATTCGCCGGATCTACTTCGAAGGCGAAGACGCGCCGGCTACTCAGGCCCTGCTCGGCGGCCTGGTGCCGCGCACCATTGCCCACTACCTCAAAGGCTGGTCCGGCTTGCCGGCCTACGCGCAACTGCGCGGCGAACACCTGGCGGTCGAGGACAGCCGGCGCACCTGGGGCAGCGGCCCGTTCATCACCGTCGACGCCGTAGTCACCGCTGAGGAGCATGTGCTGCTGATCGAGCGCGGCCGGGCGCCCGGCAAAGGCCTGTGGGCACTACCCGGCGGTTTTCTCGATGGCCGCGAACGCGTGCTGCAAGGCGCCATCCGCGAACTGCGCGAAGAAACCGGCCTCGCCCTGCTCGACTCGATACTCGAAGGCGCCCTCACCGGCGTCGCCGTCTTCGACCACCCGGACCGCAGCCTGCGCGGCCGCACCATCACCCACGCCCACCGCTTCGACCTCGGCCCCTGCCGCCTCCCCGAAGTCGCCGGCGCCGACGACGCCGCGCTGGCCCGCTGGATACCGATCAGCGAACTGGCGGCGATGGAGGACGCGTTTTTCGAGGATCATTTCAACATCCTCGATCACTTCCTCAACCTCGCCACCTGACGCCCCAAGCAGCATTGCGGCAGGCGATCGGCCGCCTCAACGGCGATCAGTCGGCGCCTGCGTACGCCACTCGACGGGCGTCTTGCCGCTCCACCGGCGAAACGCCCGGACAAAACCGGATACATCCTTGTAACCGAGAAATTCCGCAATCTGGCCGATACTCATGCGTGGATCGTCGAGCATGCTGATGGCCGTCCGGCAACAGACCTCATCCAGCATTTTCTGGAAGCGAAGTCCCTGGCACTCCAGATGCCTGCTCAGCGTACGGACAGAAACGCCCATTACGGCAGCGACCTTCGGGGCAGTCGCCTGACCGCTCCGGATCAAGGTCTCGATAGCGGTATATACCGATGCCACGAAGCTGGCTTCTGGCTGAAAAAGTCTGCACTCGACATGCCGGACCAGTACATCGAGCAGACCGGCGTCGATGCCGGCCAAGGGCTTGGCCAGATAGCGTGCGGCGTAGGAAATGAAAAACGTGTTTTGCGAAAACGCCAGCGGCGCCTTGAAATGGCGGCTATAGACGCCCGTGTCGGCCGGACGTGCATGCGCGAAGCTGACCTGAACCGGATCGCAATGGGGGCCGCACATGGCCCGCATGATCGAGCACAAACCGCTCATGATCGTATCGCCCAGTTGTTCCCCGCCAGGCATGCCGAGCGGCTCGCGAAAATAGATATGAAAATGTTCGCGGCCGCATTCCAGAACGAGATCATTCAACTGACTCTGGAAGCGTTGATAACGCGAAAGGTAGGACAGCGCCGCCTCGACGTCGCCAGCTGCACGCATCAAGACGCCCAGCAAACCCAGGTCAGCCAAGGTAACCCGTTCACCGAGCAGATGGCCGAAATGCGGGCAGTCGAGCGTCCTGCTGCAAACCGCCAGAAGCCGGCAAAGCTGCGGAACAGCCATCGTATCGTCCGGATTGGCCAGCATCTCGGGAACGATTTCTGCCTCGGCCAATACCGCCTCCGGGGAATGGCCGCATTCCGCGATCAGGGAAGGAATTCGAATTAGCGGGCCGACACGCAGCATTCAGGGACCTCCGTTCGAACAGAAAATACACGAGCTTTTGATGCAGATCAGAAAAGCCGGGTTGATCTGGCCGAAATATCCCCTTTCTTGGCCAGTTTTGTCAATTTGGAATATCCAAATGAAATTAAACTCTTTTTGGCATCGGCAAAGGCCCGGGATTTCGATTCCATGGTCATTGGCCAGGATCAATCAGCATTTACTAAATTACAAAATTCCCTACTAAAAAGAGGGGAATCATCAGGGGAACTCGATGAATATCGCACTCAAACTCAAGATCATGGCGATCAGTTCGATCGTCGCACTGATAACGGTCGGTCTGCTTGGCCATTACGTTGCCCAGCGGACCGGCGAAGCGCTGGGCTACACCAATGAAAAAGCATTGCCGGCAATCCAGACGATGTACCGGATCAAATCCGCCCAACAAGATGTCGGCCTGAACCTGTACCGCCACCTCAACAGCACCACCAAGGAAGCTTTCGAAATCAACGAGAAGGCCATCGAAACGGCAGCCAAGGAGCTGATTTCGGGCCTTGAGGCTTACGAGAAATTCATCCGTACTCCGCGCGGCCGCGAACTCCTCGACGCCGAAAAGACCGCGGCCGGGAAATATCTCGGTTTTCTGCCAACCGTGCTGGAAAGATCGCGCAACGGCGACAAGGCTGGCGCCTATGCGGAAACCAAGAACATGGCCGAGCAGCGCAACATCCTGGCCAAACTGGTCAATGAGCACATCGATCTAAACGTCAGCCTGAACCAGGAGCAAGGCAAGGCGGCCGAAGCCGCTGCCCGGCAGGGCGACACGCTGGTGTTTTCGATCACCATACTGGCTTCGCTGCTGATCGGCGCCGTCAGCCTGCTGGTCATTCGCGGCGTCAATCGTTCCTTGCAAGCCATGCAGTCGGCAATCAGCCGCATGGAAGGCAATCTTGACTTCACGGTGCATGCCGAGATCATCGGCCAGGATGAAATCGCCAGCGTATCGGCGGCCCTCAACCGTCTGGTAGATCGTCTACGCAGCAGCCTGTCGTCCGTATCGACCAGTTCGCAACGAATCGCCGATGCCTCCGCCCAACTGGCCCAGTCTTCGACCCAGGTGGCAATGACCTCGTCGCAACAGAGCGATTCCGCATCGAGCATGGCAGCCAGCGTCGAACAAATGACGGTCAGCATTGCCCATATCAGCGACCGCGCCGGCGAAGCGCATAACCTGTCCTCCGAATCAGGGCGCTACGCCCTCGAAGGCGAATCGGTCATCGCGCAAACCGTAAGCGACATCCGCCAGATCGCCGAATCCATCGATCAGGCGGCGCAGAGCATCAATGAACTGGAAGCAAGCAGCGAGCAGATTTCCTCCATCGTTTCGGTCATCAAGGAAGTCGCCGAACAAACCAATCTCCTCGCCCTCAATGCCGCCATCGAAGCGGCGCGCGCCGGCGAACAGGGACGCGGCTTTGCGGTAGTCGCCGACGAAGTGCGCAAGCTGGCCGAACGGACATCGGCATCGACCCAGGAAATCGCCAAGATGATCGGCGCCATTCGCTCCGTATCGAAAGATGCGGCCGAGAGCATGACCCATGCCGTAAGTCTGGTCTCGACCGGCGTCGCGCGTGCCGATGACGCCAGCGCCGCTGTCAAGAAGATCAGCCACGCCAGCCGGAGCGCGGTGACGATGGTCGAGGAAATCACGGCCGCCATCCGCGAACAAAGCCAAACCAGCAACATGATATCGGGCAGCGTCGAAAGCATCGCCCAAATGGCGGAAGAAAGCAGTGCCGCTGCGCAAAACAGCGCTGAGTCGGCCCGCCACCTGGATGAGGTGGCACGCCAAATGAGCGCTGTGGTCGCCGCCTACCGCTTCTGAACGATTCCGCAAGGCCCTCCGCCGCCCAGTCTGGTTTCGTGCAGTCCGCTCACGCCGCCGGCACGAAATCAGGCTGGTCCGCAGCTTGTGCCAGTTCGGGATTCGCCATGCCCAATGACATGGCAACAATCGACCGCCCGCGCTGTCGAGAATTTTTACAAACGCCATGCCGAAGAACAGCGTTCTTCGGCAATACCCGCATTTTTACAATGGTGGTTTGTAACTTGCTTAGGTAAGACGCAGCGCCCCATTTAGCGCCACCGTTCTCGATCTCACTCCATTCCCGATACAAGCATGAAAAAAAATTCCGTTTTCCCGGCCCTTGCCCTGTCCCTCGGGCTGAGCTGTTTTGCTGCCGTGGACGCCCAGGCATTCTCGATTTCCATCGTTGGCGACAACGATTTCGCAATTTTCAGCGGCACATCCAGCGGCATCAATAATCTGCTTTATCAGAACAACGATGTCTGGACTAACCAGATTCCCAATTTGTCCACCTTGAACTTCGCATTGCCCAGCGGCGACACGATGTTTTATGTACTGGGGATGGGCGGCGGCGGACAGGAGAACATCAGCGGTCTGGTCAATGGCGTGGACATGACCAGCGTTTCGGTCTCCATGAGTTCGGCGCTGCAAAACTCCCTGACCGGCTACAACTTGCTGAGCGTAACCATGGGGACGTACGACGTTAATCTGGCCGACGTGCAAAACATTTTTTCGCAGCTAACCTGGGGGTCACCGCTGATCAACACTAGCGATATCGTTATCCAGTATGCCCCGAACAAGACCGGCTTCCATTTTGATGACAGCACCGCCCATTTGTTCCGGTTCAATGCAGCGGAAGTCAGCGTTGGTGAAACGGTGCCGGAACCGGCCAGCCTGGCGCTTCTCGGCCTGGGCCTTGCCGGCCTGGCCGTTTCTCGCCGCCGCAAATAAGCGTACCGAAGTTCGATTCTAAAAAAAGGCCTGGTCATCCAGGCCTTTTGCATTTCATCGAAATAAAAAATCGGGCAGCAACCCTGCCCTTGCCTCTTGCCAGACGGCGGACCACGGCCAGCATGCGATCGATTTCTTCGCAGGTATTGTAGAAGGCCAGACCGTGGCTTCGACGCCGAAACGACACAGTACCGGGCCTGCAAACTGCTCCAATTGCGCCATCTACGCAGGCATTCGACACGAAAATATCTCGAAAAGCCCGAGTTTTCTTCAGGGATTCACGGAATCGTCACTTTACTTTCATATCCTCAGCGCCCAGAATCCGCCCGTTATTTTTTGCGGAGACCCCCTGTGGGCCCTTGTTCGAGTGATGGTTGTCGCTCAGTCCAATTGACGAGCACGCTCTCGGCACGATAACGCGCAGTTTTTTTCTGCCGCTATCTCGCCAAGAGCGGGATGCGGTACAGGAAGCCGGTTCAGGCTTCTCGCCAATTCCACCAACAATTTGCAATCAGGCCTTTCCATGCTTGACCGCACGGATAAGGCCTTGACCACGCTACATTCCCAACCGGCTTATCTGGCCAGGGGGAATTTTGCCGGATTGCAAAACACGTCCTCTGCATCGACTCTCCAGGGGTATTCGCCTTTCGCTTTTCCAGGAGGCAGACCATGCGTTTCAGTTTCATTTTCCTGTCGGATATAGACCCGGTGCTTACCTGATGTACCACGTTGCCGCCGGGCTGGCCGATGGCAACAAACAAGCCTTCAAGACAACGCTGACAAGAACGCAATGACCTTGATTAACGACCATGACTTTACAAGCAATCGAACACATCAATCTGGCCTCACTCGCCGACACCGCCCTCAGTTTGACTACGGCTTTCATTCTTGGCAGCTTGATTGGCCTTGAACGACAGTACCGGCAACGAACGGCCGGATTACGTACGAACGTCCTGGTTGCCGTGGGGGCTGCCATCTTCGTGGATATGGCCAACCGCCTGAATGGTCACCAAGGCGCGGTTAGCGTCGTTTCCTACGTGGTGTCCGGAATCGGCTTTCTCGGTGCGGGCGTCATCATGCGGGAAGAAGGAAACGTCCGCGGGCTCAACACCGCCGCGACCTTGTGGGGCTCGGCTGCCGTCGGCGCCTGTGCGGGGGCCGATATGTTGCCGGAAGCGGTCATGGGGGCGCTGTTCGTGCTGGCCTCGAATACGCTGCTGCGCCCGGTCGTCAATCAAATCAACCGACAGCCTATCGACACCCTCACGGTCGAAGTGACCAATACGGTTTATGTGATTGCCCCGCGCGCGCATCAGAAACAAGCGCTGAATTTGCTCGAAAACCTTCTGGACAAGGCGGAGTACGGCACCCGTGACGTACTCGTCCACGCATTTGGTGATGATGCCGTTAAAATCGAAGCGGTCCTGCTGGCATCAGCGGTAGAAGGCGAGAAACTCGACCAATTGACCCGGCAACTTGCGGACATGCCGATCATCACACAAGCCTTCTGGAGCCCGAGTACAGCGGAGTGACGGGCCGGAAGACGCCTTCGTCCGAGCAATTCCCCTTGGATCACCGCGCAAAAACGCCAAGACCTCTGAATTTTTTCGATCAATATTTCCAATGAAACATAGCGCATTAGCCTGCATCGCCTTTCTCATTCCATCGTTCGCATTGGCTGCACGGCCCTTCGTGACGGATGACGCGCGCTTGACCACGGGCGGCAGCTGCCAAGTGGAGAGCTGGATGCGGATTTATCCCGACAGCAACGAACTCTGGGCGCTTCCAGCTTGCAATCCAACGGGCAATCTGGAATTCACATTGGGTGGCGGGCGATCAAAACCTCAAGGCGAGCAGGCGACGAGCGACTATGTCTTTCAGGCGAAGACCCTGCTCCGTCCGCTGGAGACCAATGGCTGGGGCATGGGTTTGGCGGTCGGAACAATTCGCCACCCGGAAATCAACCCGGGGCCGAACATGCTCGGCAACACCTATGCCTACATTCCTTTGTCGGTTTCGTTGAATGACGACGAGATCATTTTGCATGCGAATTTGGGATGGCTGAAAGACAAGGCTTCCGGCCTCAACAGCGCATCATGGGGGATTGGCGGCGAGTTCAAAATGCACGCCAAGTTGCTTGGCATTGCAGAAACGTATGGCGACAACCGCGGCATGTCCTATGGGCAAATAGGTATCCGTTACTCGGTGATCCCCGACCTGTTTCAGCTTGACGCGACCGTTGGACAACAGCTATCAGGTGAAGGAAACAGTCACTGGCTTTCCTTTGGAATTCGCTACACCCCTGACCGGCTGTTCTGACCAAAAAAATGCACATGGCATATCCGCGGCCATCAGACGGCGTCCCCTCAACGCCTGCCTTGGCCGGTTGCCATACACCCGTGCCGCTCTACGCAGCATTTGGCGTGTAAACATAAAAAAGGCCTGGTCACCCAGGCCTTTTTGCTTTTCATCAAGATGAAAAATCAGGCAGCAACCCTGCCCTTGCCTCTTGCCAGGCGACGGACTACAGCCAGCATGCGATCGATTTCTTCGCAGGTGTTGTAGAAGGCCAGCGAGGGCCGGACCGTGGCTTCGACGCCGAAGCGACGCAGGATCGGTTGGGCGCAATGGTGGCCGGAGCGTACTGCGATGCCTTCTTCGTTGAGCGCCCGACCGACTTCCTCTGTGGAGTAACCGGCGAGCACGAAGGATGCAACGCTGGCCTTGTCCGCCGCCGTGCCGATCAGGCGCACGCCGGGGATGGAGGACAGGCCGCGCGTGGCATAGACCAACAGGTCGTGCTCGTAGCGGGCGATGTTCTCCAGGCCGATACGCTCGACGTAGTCCAGCGCCGCACCGAGGCCCACCGCATCGGCGATGTTGCCGGTGCCGGCTTCGAACTTGTTCGGGGCCGGCTGGAACAGCGTCTTCTCGAAGGTGACGTCGGCAATCATGTTGCCGCCGCCCTGCCAGGGTGGCATCTGTTCGAGCAGCGCCTTCTTGCCATAGACCACGCCGATCCCGGTCGGGCCGAAGATCTTGTGGCCGGAGAAGACGAAGAAATCGGCATCCAGCGCCTGCACATTGACCCGCAAGTGGGAAACCGATTGCGCGCCATCGACCAGCACTTTGGCGCCGGCCGCATGGGCCATGTCGATCACCTTCTTGATCGGCGTCACCGTGCCCAGTGCATTGGAGACTTGCGTCACCGACACCAGCTTGGTCCGAGGATTGAGCAGCTTCTGCAACTCGTCGAGCCTGAGCTGGCCGCTGTCATCGACAGGAATGACGCGAATCTTCGCCCCAACCTGCGCCGCCAGCTGTTGCCAGGGCACGATGTTGGCGTGGTGTTCCAGCAGCGAGACGACGATTTCGTCGCCTTCGCCGATGTTCTGCACACCCCAGGTCTTGGCGACCAGGTTGATGGCTTCGGTTGCGCCACGCACGAAGATGATCTCGTCGGCCGAGCCGGCGCCGAGGAAGCGTTGCACCTTGTTGCGTGCAGCTTCGTAGGCGTCGGTGGCCCGCGCCGCCAGTTCATGCGCCGCACGGTGAATGTTGGAATTCTCGTGGGCGTAGAAGTAGGCGAGACGGTCGATCACCGATTGCGGCTTCTGCGTCGTGGCGGCATTGTCGAACCAGACCAGCGGCTTGCCATTTACCCGTTCGTTGAGGATCGGGAAATCGCGGCGCACCGCATTGACGTCGAAGGCCGGGCGCGAGGTTTCACGTCCATTCGGGCCGGCTTCCGGTACCTTGGCCGCATCCAGGAAGTAGAAATTCCCGGTATGGGCCGGCTGGCCGTGCGCAGCGACCGGCTCACGATCGGCAGCAATCTCGGCCAACAGCGCCTTCAGCTCGCCTTCGCCAGGCAGCCCGAAAGGCTGCGCGACGACGCGGTTTTCCGGCACCGTGGGCGAAGTGCCCGACTGGGTATAGGGGCTGGCCTCACCCAGGAAGTAGTACGGCGACCCCGGCGGAGAAACCGGCAACACGTCGGCGAACTGGCTTGGCGGCTGTGGCGGTGTCACGCTGGGCAACGAAGCCGCATAGGCTTCCGGCACGCCGAATTCGGCGCCGCCGCTGCCCACCGGATCGACCGGAGCCGGCGCAACCGGCTGTGGCGCGATGCTCGGGCCGGACTGGGCCAGGCTCAGCTCCGGTGCCGGCACGCTGCCGGCACCGAGCGAAGTCGGCAAGTCGTCGAACGAGGGCAGCGCGGCACCGGGCAAGGCGCGGAAGAACTCCGAGGCAAGCCGTCCAAGCGTGGCTTCGTCGGGAATGCCGGGCGCCGGAGCGCCGGACAGTCCCTCGACGCCATTACTTGTAGGTGTCGGGATAGTCATGGTACTTGCCGATCTCCACGTCATCGAGGACAGCCAGTGCATCCGGAACCAGCACGGCCAGCGAGCAATACAGCGAAATCAGGTAGGACGCGATGGCGTTGCGGTTGATGCCCATGAAGCGCACCGACAGACCCGGCGACTGTTCGCCGGCCAAGCCGGGCTGGAACAGGCCAACCACGCCCTGGCGCTTTTCGCCGACGCGCAGCAGCAGGATCTTGGTCTTGCCGCCATCCACCGGCACCTTGTCCGACGGGATCAGCGGAATGCCGCGCCAGGTCAGGAACTGGGCGCCGAACAGCGAAACGGTCGGCGGCGGCACGCCACGGCGGGTGCACTCGCGGCCGAAGGCGGCGATGGCCAGCGGGTGGGCCAGGAAGAAGGCCGGTTCTTTCCAGACCTTGGTCAGCAGCTCGTCGAGATCGTCCGGGGTCGGTGCGCCGGTCAGCGTCGAGATGATCTGGTCGTCATGCACATTGGCCAGCAGGCCGTAGTCCGGGTTGTTGATCAGTTCCGATTCCTGGCGCTCCTTGATCGTCTCGATGGTCAGGCGGAGCTGTTCCTTGATCTGGTCGTGCGGGCTGCTGTACAGGTCGGAAATACGGGTATGCACGTCGAGGATGGTGGTGACGGCATTGAGGAAATACTCGCGCGGCTGTTCGTCGTAATCGACAAAGGTCTGCGGCAGTTCGGATTCGTCGCGCTGCGAACAAGCGACACGCACATCACGCGGGTTCTTGACCGTGTTCAGGCGGTAGATACCGGCTTCGACCGGCAGCCATTGCAGCAGATGCACCAGCCAGCGCGGACTGATGGTGGACAGCTGGGCGGTGGTCTTGGTCGCATTGGCTAGTTGCCGTGCGGCGACATCGCCCAGGGCAGTCGCTTCGGGATGTTGTGCCATTTAGGACTCTCCTTAGATCAGGAATGAAATTGTTTATAAGAAAACTAAATATGGATTCTGGGCGGGGGACGGCATGCCTTCAACATGCTATAGCCACCAAAACCCAGCTCAGGCGGTGCTTTTCTCGCAATGCGAGAGCAGGCCGGAGAGTGGAATATCGAGCGCCGAGGCCAGTTTTCCCGCCGTTGCCAGCGAAGGGATGACCTTGCCCCGCTCCACCTCGCCGAGGTAGGAGCGGTTGAGGTCGGCCTTCTCGGCCAGCAACTCCTGCGACCAGCCCTGCGCCTCGCGAAAATGGCGGACGGCTGCGCCAAAGCTGTTGATCAATTCGGTCATGAGGCAACCCGTTTGAGTTCCGGCGGCTCGTGCTGCAGGCTGGCTTGCGAGACATGGCTGCCGGGCGGCACGCTGCGCGTCAGCCAGACATTGCCGCCGATGCTGGAACCGCGGCCGATCGTGATGCGGCCGAGAATCGTCGCGCCGGCATAAACCACCACTTCGTCCTCCAGGATCGGATGCCGTGGCGCCCCCTTTTCCAGCGCCCCGCTCTCGTCCTGCGTAAAGCGCTTGGCACCGAGCGTCACCGCCTGGTACAAGCGCACCCGGTTGCCGATCACCGTCGTTTCGCCGATCACCACGCCCGTGCCGTGGTCGATGAAAAATCCCGAGCCGATCGTCGCGCCGGGGTGGATGTCGATCCCGGTGGCCGAATGGGCGATCTCGGCAATGATCCGCGCCACCAGCGGCACGCCCAGTTCATAGAGGGCGTGTGCCAGACGATGGTGAATGACGGCCAGGATGCCCGGATAGCAGAGCAGGACTTCATCGACGCTGCGCGCCGCCGGATCGCCCTGGTAGGCGGCTTCGACATCGCTGTCGAGCAGGGAGCGCAACTCCGGCAGGCCGGCGGCGAAGGTCTTGACGATGCGCGCCGCGTCGGCATCGATATTGCCGTCCAGCCCCTGATGCCGCGCCAGATAGCCCAACTCCAGCCGAACTTGCTGGAACAGCGCATTCAGCGTCGTATCGAGCGTGTTGCCGACGTAGTAGTCCTCGCCTTCCTGATGCAGCTCGGGCGGGCCGAGGCGCATCGGAAAGAGCACGCCGCACAGGTCGCTGGCGATCTGTTTCAGGGCTTCACGCGACGGGAACTCGCGCACGGCGAACTCCAGGCTGCGCTGCTGGGCGGCACGCCAGCGTTCGCGCGCCGCACGCAGCTCGGCCACCACCTGGCTGACGCCCCAACCGCCAACGTTTTCGTAGGCGGCCGAGGCAAGCGGGCCTTGGTTGGTCATGCCGGCAGCCCGGCTTCGTTGAACAGCCCCTCGAAGAGGATGGAGCTGAGGTAGCGTTCGCCGGAATCGGGCAGGATGACGACGATGGTCTTGCCTTCGTTCTCCGGCAACTTGGCCAGGCGCACCGCCGCCGCCACCGCCGCACCGCTCGAAATGCCGGAGATGATCCCTTCGTCGCGGGCCAGACGGCGGGCATAGGCGACAGCATCCTCATTACTCACCTGCTCGACCGCATCGACCAGCGACAGGTCGAGTACAGCCGGTACGAAACCGGCACCGATACCCTGGATCTTGTGCGGCCCGGGCTTGATCGGTTCGCCGGCGCGAGCCTGGGTCAGTACCGGGCTGGCCGTCGGCTCGACCGCCACCGACTGGATCGCCTTGCCCTTGGTCTGCTTGATGTAGCGCGAAACGCCGGTAATCGTGCCGCCGGTACCAACGCCGGAGACCAGGATATCGATGGCGCCATCGGTGTCGTCCCAGATTTCCGGGCCGGTGGTGGCTTCGTGGATGGCCGGGTTGGCTGGGTTCTTGAATTGCTGCAGCAGGACATACTTGGCATCGGAGGCCGCGATTTCCTCGGCCTTGGCGATGGCGCCGCCCATGCCCTTGGCACCTTCGGTCAGCACCAGCTTGGCGCCGAAGGCGGTGAGCAGCTTGCGACGTTCCAGGCTCATCGTTTCCGGCATGGTCAGGGTCAGCGGAATGCCCTTGGCGGCGGCGACGAAGGCCAGCGCAATACCGGTATTGCCCGAGGTCGGCTCGACCAGTTCCTTGCCCGGACCGAGCAGGCCGCGCTTTTCGGCGTCGTTGATGAGGGCGGCACCGATCCGGCACTTGACCGAGTAGGCCGGGTTGCGGCCCTCGATTTTGGCCAGCACGGTGGCCTTGGCACCATCGGTGACACGGTTGAGCTTGATCAGCGGTGTGCGGCCAATCGATTGCGAGTTATCGGCAAACCATTTCGACATTTTCCTGCTCCCTTTGTTTAGTCTTGAATCCACGGCAAGCCGGCATGGCGCCAGCCGTTGAAGGCACCACGGCGCTGCAGCGCGTCGAGATCCCCTTCGAAACCTTCATTGATGTTGAAAACGTTGGTGAAGCCGGCCTTGGCAGCAGCCTCGGCAGCGGCCGCCGAGCGCTTGCCGCTGCGACAGAGCAGCAGCACGACATCGTTCTTGCCGACCTTGTGCTCCAATTCCTTGGCGAAACGCGGATTGCGCGACAGGGACAGACCGGTCATCCATGCAACATGCGTGCTTTCCGGCACATGCCCGACGAACTTGCGCTCCTCGGCGGTACGGACATCGACCAGCACGGCCTTGCCGGCGGTTACGAGGTTCCACGCGTCGAGCGGCGAAACACTGCCAGCAAACGGCAAACCTTCTTCGGCGGCTCGCAGGCGCGCCTTTTCCAGAATCGGCGAGGTGCTGCCCGCGGTGGTTTGCAGCGACGGCTGATCAAGAACGGTATCGGACATGGACATTTCCTTTCGCTTTAACCGGCCGGCTGTGCGTCTACACCCGTCGGCACGGGTTGGGGTTGGCGCCTTCGTTCTGTGTCGAAGGTGTCTGTAGCCACCAATTTATTCCCCTGCCTTCATGCCAAGAACGAATAAAAATTCAGATCGATATAACGAATCGGTCAATATGGATGTTGGCGATAGCCATCAACTCCGCTGTGTTCACCGCCTCGGTCAAACAGCATGCGCAAGGGCAAGGAAGCCGCCAACGAATTGCTTGGTAGTTGCTTAGGCGCAAGCAGGTCATATCGAAATAGCCAGAAATTCTTTGGCCAGAGGTCAATTTGGGGAAAAATGGCTGAACCCGCCGGATTTAATCGATAACTTGCCAGGGCGGCCGACAAATGCTGGCTAAAGCGTCGCTCGCCCCGTCACTCCCCGGGGGCCGGCCGCGCCGGATCAAAGGGGAGCAAGGAGCAACATCATGGTTCTCACTCTCGAACTTCCCATCCGCCCGGCCGCCTTCGACCCGTTCGATGCCTATGAAAGCCGCTTCGGCGCCCTACCTTGCTGGCTCGATGAACTCAGCCCCGGCGAAGCCCGGGCTTTGATCCGCCAGGCCTTGCGCCGGGGATCGCCGCTCTCGCCAGCCGATTTCTGAGTCGATTCAACTTCCCGTCCCGCCGGATTCAGGCTGTTTCCGGTAGGAAAAATCAAAAAGCCGGGCAGCTGCACACGCACCAGCCCGGCTTTGCTTTGCTGGAATCAAGGTTCAGGCAGCGACGCCGGCCAGCACGCTGCTCAACTGACAGACGCTGCGCTTGCTGAAGACGATGGGCACCGACATCGAATCGGCGGCCCGCCGGATCTTCCTTGCCAGGCCGTGGTTGACCTGATCGACCATGACCACGACGACGCGGGTGTCGAGCGGGATCGAGCGGTGGCATTCGCTCTGGTTGCGGCCGCTCCAGTGACGCACTGGCATGAAGCCCTGCTGCGCCAGAAATTCCTTGTAGGGTCCGACCCGATCACCACCCACAATCAGTGCTGCCATGATGCGCTCCCAGAAGTTTTGACAGCGTCAATCTAGCGGCCGCCTTCTGGCGATCGAACGACTTTAATCTGCAATCGACATAAGGCGAATTGACATATGCATCTACCCGACCGACGACCAAGGACATGCCAGCGGAAGTTCAGCCCTTCCCCTTCCCCGGCCCTGCGCAAAGGCGGGCGAACAGGCGATAATTCGCCTCCCTGTCGCCCCACTCTTCCGATGCTTCAACCATGACGCGCTATCAGCACATCCTGTTCGACCTCGACGGCACCCTGATCGATTCGGCCCCCGCCATCCTGGCCAGTTTCCGCGACGCCTTCGCGCAATCGGGCATCACCCCGGTGCGCCGCATCGACGAAAGCATCATCGGACCGCCGCTGACCGAGACCCTGCAACTGTTGGCCGGCAGCCAGGATACGACGTTGATCGCCAGGCTGGCCGATGCCTTCAAGGCGAGCTACGACAGCGAGGGCTACAAGGCCACTGCCGCGTACGAAGGGGTCGGCACCCTGCTCGCCGGACTGGCGGCGGCCGGCCGGTCGCTGTCGATTGCCACCAACAAGCGCATCCATCCGACCCGCCTGATTCTCGACTACCTCGGCTGGCGCGATTATTTCACCCACGTTTACGCCCTCGACCTGTTTCCGAATCGACTGCCGCACAAGGCCGCCATGATCGGCCGCCTGCTCGCCGACCAGGCGATCCCGCAGGCCGACGCCATCTACATCGGCGACCGCAGCGAAGATGGCGAATCGGCCGACGCCAACGGCCTGCCCTTCATCGCCGTCACCTGGGGCTACGGCAGCCTGAGCCAGGCCGAAATGAAAACACACTGGCAGGCCGCCGCCCGGCCGGAGCAACTGGGGACGCTGCTCGGGGTTTGAGGCGGCCGCGCGTTCGGGCCTTAGTCCGGGCGGCGCGGCACGGCAAACGAGAGGGTCGTCGAATGGGCGATGCGGTCGGTAGTGCAAGAAGCCGTCGGGCAGGCTTCGGCATAACTTGCCTGGATGACGTTCAGGCCGTTGCTGCCCAGTTTGACGACCACCCACCCCGCGGCATCGGTCCGCAGCGGTTCTGCTCGGTCGTCGTTGAGAAAATCACCGATCACCTTGGCCTGGGCCTGCGGCTGCCCACGCAGCAGCAAGCGAAGCGGCAAGCTGTCGCCCTTGCGCAGAGCCAGCGGATTTTTCGCCGGCACCAATTCAAGCGGCAGGCCAAGCGGCGCGGGCGCCGCGGGCAGCGGATTCAGCACGGCGCTGGCATAGCGCAACAGACGCCAGGTCTGCCGCACCTCCGCCGCCGCGCCGGCCTCACCCTCGGCAAGCCAACGACCGTCGCGCATTTCCCGCCAGGTTCCGGCATCCAGACGCAAGGCCAGGCGAGCCACCGGTTCGTCGGGCATAAAGCGCCACTGCCAGGCGCTGACCTCGCCATGCCAGCGCGCCACACCACCCAGGGCAGTCCGTGCGTCAACCTGCTCGATGGCCGCAGGCGAATAGGCCTCATCCTCGGCCCCTTCGCCATACACGGCCGCCCACTGCCCGGCCCGCTGGGCAACCCACAGGCCATGCGCCTGGGCGCCAGCGCTCAACGCGCCGAGAAGCAGCGGTTTGAAGCGCAGTGGAACGAAAAAACACCGCTAAACCAATGACATGACCCTGTTGCCATTTCAGAAGCCAACTGTTCTAAATATCACGAGTCCCCTGCTCGCGCCACTTGCAGCGCGGCGTACAGGGCGGCGTACAGGGCGGCATTGCCGACTTTGAGCCGAGATGTGGCCTCGCTGATGTTCAACTCGTTGGCAATGTGCCCCCGCGCCCGCCGCAACCTGTCGGCAGTGACGACCGGCTTGCGCCTGCCCTTTCGACCGCGTCCAGCGGCGGCAACCAGCCCGGCTTTGGTACGCTCCCGGGTCAGGTCGCGCTCAAACTGGCCTAGCGCGACGAAGATTTGGAAGATAAGGCGCCCGCCCGAGGTGGTGGTGTCGATGTTTTCGGTCAGCAACCGGGAGCCGACGCGACGCCCTTCCAGCGCACTGATCGTCTCGATCAGCTGCGGCAGGGAGCGTCCAGCCGGTCCCGCCTCCGGACGGCCAGCACGTCGCCGGAGCGCAGGTAGGCCAGCGGGGCAGCCAGGCCCGTGCGGTCTGCCTTGGCCGCGAACACCGTGTCCTCGAAAATCCGCGTGCAGCCCGCCTTCGTCAGCGCATCCGTTTGCAAGGTGGTGTCCTGTTCCGCCGTCGATACTCGCGCATAGCCGATCAGTGCCATGGTAGCCCCCTTTGTTTGTCATTCCGTCCACCTATCGCATTGTCCGGTATGGCCAACTAATGTTCGTTTGCAGGACACGTGGAAAACACGGGTTATATGCAATTTTCATACTCCATTGTACTTTTCGCCCTTTACTGGAGACTGTAGCCATGGCCTTTGACACCTTTCTGAAAATCGATGGAATCCCCGGTGAATCGACCGACGACAAGCACAAGGACTGGATCGAGATCACGTCCTACAGCCACGGCGTAACCCAGCCGGCCAGCAGCACGGCCAGCAGCAACGGCGGCGCATCGGCTGAAAGGGTGAACTTTGCCGATCTGTCAGTAGCCAAGCTGGTAGACAAGGCCTCGCCCAAGCTCTTCGAGGCATGCTGCCTCGGCAAGCACATCAAGGAGGTGGTTATTGAGGTCTGCCGGGCCGGCGGGGACAAGCAGAAATTCCTGGAAATCCACCTGGAACAGGTACTGATCTCAAGCTACCACCAAAATGCCGGCGGCGATTTCCCATCCGAAACTTTGAGCTTCAACCCCGGCAAGTTCAAGCTCGTCTACAGCCAGCAAAAGCGCACCGACGGCGGGTTGGGCGGCAACGTCAGCGGGGGATGGGACCTGACCCAGAACAAGGTCGCCGCCTAGTCGCACGAAACCGAGGAGGATCGCTCATGCTCTTACCCGACATCACCTGGCCGCTCGACGCCAACGTAATCCGCAAGCATTCTGTCGCAAACACCTTCGGCATGGTCCGCAACGACGGCCACCGCGCCCACCAGGGCTGGGACCTGCTCGCCTACCCTGGCACTCGCTGTTATGCGGTGGCGGATGGCGTGGTGACAACGGGATTCAACGGCGACTATGGTCGATTCATCAGCCTTGAATTCGAGCACCGGGGCAACAACCTGTTCGCCTTCTATGCCCACTTGAATATCGTAGTTGTCACAGACGAGCAACGTGTCACAGCGGGGGAATGGATTGGACTCACCGGCAATACCGGTAACGCGCGCACCATGAAGGGTGACGACCAGCACCTCCACTTCGAGTTTCGTACCGAAAGCCGACCGGGACACGGGCTGGGCGGACGGATCGACCCCAAGACGGTTTATGGCTTCGTGCCGCTGCGCAGCCCCATTTATGACACCCGCCCCCCCGAGCATATGCAAACACTGGGCCGGAGCGGGACCGGCCTCAAGGTGCCGGGGACCAACGTGCTATGAACCTCTGGATTCGCTCGCCAGTCGCTTGCCTGCTCGCTATTCTCTGCGACACAAGCGTCGCAGCACCACCCCGCACCGAGTTCGAACAAGGCTTCATCGGGAGACAATGGGTCTCAGAAACCCCAGTTTTCGATCCCTACCCGTTCTCCGGCCAGTGCAAGCATCTGGAGAGTCAAGATCTCCAAAGAAACCAGAAGCGGATACACGGCTTCCGTATCGATTACTTCAACTGCAATGGGCGGGGACTCTATTTGTTGGAGCAATCTATCGGCGACGGCAAGGTCAAGGTGGTCGACGCCTTGCATCTGCCCCGATTCAAGCCGGGGGAACGTTACATGATGACTGGTGACTGCGAAATAAACGGCAATACCGATACGGATTTCATTGCAGTCGTACGCCTGGGACGGCGCGAGAAGGTCGACTGGAAAACCGGCATCCGTGCTGCTTGGGCGCCCAAGCCGGAGACCGGCAAGATCGAAGAACTGTCCACCCGCGATATCGTCTGCTGGCGCATGACACCGCCCTGACTTCCTTGCCGAGAAGACATCCATTACAACCGTTTCTATTGCTGTTCGTCGCGGCGTTGTTACTGTGGCAGGATTCGGGCACAAAGTGAGTTGATGGCACCTCAGTTGGTGAAGACTTATGCCCCGATCGGTAGATCCCGCTTGCGCCAAGCCGCCAAGGCAAGGCGCCGCCTTTGGCGACGCCGTCCAAAACCTAGCTGCCAGTAACAAACCCCCGCAGCGCATCGAGCACCGCATCCGGCCTTTCAGCCATCAGTGCGTGGCCGCTGCCTTCGATGCTGCTCAGGCGGGCGCCGGGAATGAAGCCGAGCAAGGCCTTGGCAGCTTTCGGCGAGGTCATCCGGTCCTGGCTGCCGGCGATGATGAGCAGCGGCGTGGTCATGCCCTGCAGGCTTTCCGGGCTGCGGCCGTAGCTGTTGCAGGCATTCATGTCGATGTGGAAGACGCCCTTCTTCTGGCGCTCCATCAGGCGCTTGTTCATGCCGAGCAGCCATAGGCCGGGCACGGTATTGCCGCCGATCTGGCCACTTGCCGAGTAGGAGAAGGCGTTGATCATGGCGACCGCCTTCGGCTCGTTGTCGCGCGTGGCATCGAGCAGCGCCTGCGACACCGGCATCGGCAACGAGGTACCGATCAGCGCCGTCCGGCTGACCCGCCCAGGGTGACGAACGCTGGCCTCGAGGGCGATCAGCGACCCCATGCTGTGACCGATCAGGGTCGCCTGATTGACGCCGAGCGTATCGAGCAAGGCGATGATCCAGTCGGCCAGCGCCTCGATGCTGGTCAGCGCTTCACCGCCGCTGCGGCCGTGTCCGGGCAGATCAGGCACCAGTACCGAATAGCCGTGATGGGCGAACCAGCGGCTTTGCAGTACCCAGCAGGAGTGATCCTGCTGCGCCCCGTGGATGAAGACGACAACCGGCTGCTGACCAACTGTTTCCGCGGTCAGCTTCTTGCCGCCGTTGTAGATGTAGGCCGCTTGGCCGAGAACGTTGATTTCCATGGTTCAGGCCTTGGCTGCAGCCGCCAGGCCGCGATTGAGGTCTTCGATCAGGTCGTCGGCGTCTTCCAGGCCGATCGACAGGCGGATGGTGCCGGGGTGGATGCCGGCAGCGACCAGCGCCGCGTCGGACATGCGGAAATGCGTCGTGGACGCGGGGTGAATGACCAGCGACTTGGCATCGCCGACATTGGCCAAGTGCGAAAAGACCTTGAGCGCCTCGATGAACTTGCGCCCGGCCGGCCGGCCGCCGCTCAGGTTGAAGGTAAAGACCGAACTGCTGCCACGCGGCAGCAGCTTTTTCGCCAGTTCGTGGTCCGGGTGATCGGGCAGATCGGGATGGACGACGCCCTGCACCGCCCCGCCAACCAGCGTCGACAGGTGCGCCACCACCTTGCGGGTGTTCTCGATATGGCGCGCCATACGCAGCGGCAGGGTTTCCAGCCCTTGCAGGATCTGGAAACTGGACAAGGGGCTCAAGCAGGCGCCGAAGTCTCGCAGGCCCTCGCGCCGCGCCCGCAGCAGAAAGGCGGCGACGGTCGATTCCTCGGTGAACACCATGTCGTGGAAGCCCTCATAGGGCTGGGTCAGGGTCGGAAATTTATCCGCATTTGCCCCACTGCCGGCCCAGTCGAAGGCGCCCGAATCGACCACGACGCCGCCGATCACCGTGCCGTGGCCGGAGAGGAACTTGGTGGCAGAATGGAAGACGAGGTCGGCACCGTGATCGAAGGGCTTGAGCAGGTACGGCGTGGTGAAGGTCGAGTCGACCAGCAGCGGCAGGCCGTGTTCGTGCGCCAGGGCCGAGACGCGCGGAATGTCGAGGACATCCAGCCCCGGATTGCCCAATGTTTCGCCGAACAGCAGCCGGGTCTCCGGGCGGATGGCGTTTTTCCAGGCATCGAGATCGCGCGGATCGACGAAGGTGGTGGTGATGCCGAAGCGCGGCAGCGTGTATTCGAGCAGGTTGTGCGAGCCGCCGTAGAGCGAGCGGCTGGCGACGATGTGGCCGCCGGCGCCCATCAGCGTGGTGATCGCGAGGTGCATTGCGGCCTGGCCGGACGCCACGGCCACCGAGCCGACGCCGCCTTCGAGCGCGGCCAAGCGCTCCTCCAACACCGCGTTGGTCGGATTGGAAATGCGCGAATAGACATGGCCGCCGCGTTCCATGTTGAACAGCGAGGCAGCCTGGTCGGCATCCTTGAAGACGAAGGAGGAACTGAGGTAGATGGGCTGGGCACGGGCGCCGTACTGGCTGTCCGGCACCTGGCCGGCGTGCAGCGAAAGGGTATCGAATTTGTAGCTCATGGCCGTGCGGCCCTCGCCTGAATGCCGTGGTGGTGACGCATCACGCTCTCCCGTTCAATGTTGTTGGTATGCAGGCCTGCGACTATAGATTTGGCCTCGCCGATGGGCAATGACGTATTTCTTGATTGCTTATAAGAATCGCATCTAATTCATTGATTTATTGTGATTAGCTAATCAGGATTAAATCTTTGGCCGGCCCCGGCGCCTCTGTTAACTTGCCCGAACTCGGCAAACACAGACAGGGAGCGCTTCCATGCACATCCGCATCATCAGCCGGCAGGATTTCCTCGCCGGACTCTTTTTTACCTTGCTCGGCGCCCTGGTGGCGGCCGGTTCCTTCAAATACGCCATGGGTAGCGCCATGCGCATGGGGCCGGGCTATTTCCCCCTCACCCTGGCCGCCCTGCTGGTCGCCATCGGCCTCTTCGTTGTCACCCATGCGCTGACGCTGGATCGCGCCAATGCCCAGGCCGTCGAGCCCTTCGCGCTCCGCCCGATCACCCTGGTGGCGGCCGGCGTGCTGATCTTTGCCTTCACCGTGCAATCCTTCGGCCTGATCGTCGCCACCATTGGCCTGGTCACGGTCAGCGGCGTTGCCTACCAGGGCTTCCGCTGGAGCGAGCTGGCCATTCTTGGCGCGACCCTTTCCGTTTTCGCAGTTGGCGTCTTTTCCTACGGACTCAGCCTGCCCTTCCAGGCACTGCCGGTCTGATGGAACTCCTGTCTCAACTCAGCCAGGGCTTTGCAGCCGCCCTGAGCTTCGGCAACATCGCCTACTGCCTGGTCGGCGTCACGCTCGGCACGCTGATCGGCGTGCTGCCGGGCATCGGCCCGGTCGCCACCATCGCCATGCTGTTGCCGGCCACCTACGGCCTGCCACCGCTCTCGGCGCTGATCATGCTGGCCGGCATCTACTACGGCGCCCAGTACGGCGGCTCCACCTCGGCCATCCTGGTCAATCTGCCCGGCGAATCATCGTCGGTCGTCACCTGCCTCGACGGCCACGCCATGGCACGCCAGGGACGGGCTGGCGCCGCGCTCGGCATTGCCGCCCTCGGCTCCTTCTTCGCCGGCAGCGTGGCAACGCTGATCATCGCTGTCCTGGCCGCGCCGCTGGCCGAACTGGCCCTCAAGTTCGGCCCGGCCGAATATTTCTCGCTGATGGTGCTCGGTCTGGTAGCCGCCGTCGTGCTCGCCAACGGCTCGCTGATCAAGGCCATCGCCATGATCATTCTTGGCCTGCTGCTCGGTCTGGTCGGCACCGACGTCAATTCCGGCGTCGAGCGCTTTACCTTCGGCATCCCCGAACTCTCCGACGGCTTCGGCTTCGTAGTCGTCTCGATGGGCCTGTTCGGCATTGCCGAGATCATCTACAACCTGGAAAAAGGCGAGAAGCGCGACTTCTTCGCTACCAGTGTCGGCGGTATCTGGCCGAGCCGCGACGATTTCCGCCAGTCGTGGAAGCCGGTGCTGCGCGGCACCACGCTTGGCTCCATTCTCGGCGTGCTGCCCGGCGGCGGCGCGATCCTCAGTTCCTTTGCCGCCTACACACTGGAAAAGCGGCTGGCCAAGGACTCGTCGCGCTTCGGCAAGGGCGCAATCGAAGGCGTCGCGGCGCCGGAAGCGGCCAACAACGCCGGCGCCCAGACCTCCTTCATTCCCTTGCTTACCCTCGGCATTCCGCCCAATGCAGTGATGGCGCTGATGGTCGGCGCCATGATGATCCACGGCATCGTGCCCGGACCGCAGGTCATGACCGAGCGGCCGGAACTGTTCTGGGGCCTGATCGCCAGCATGTGGATCGGCAACGCGCTGCTGGTGCTGCTCAACCTGCCGCTGATCGGCATCTGGATCCGCCTGCTCAAGGTGCCTTATCGCCTGCTCTACCCGGCCATCCTGCTGTTCTGCTGCGTCGGCGTGTACAGCGTCAACCAGAGCGCCCTCGAAGTCGCCTTCACCGTCGGTTTCGGCCTGCTCGGCTATCTCTTCATCAAGCTCGACTGCGAACCGGCGCCGCTGCTGCTCGGCTTCGTGCTCGGCCCGCTGATGGAGGAAAACCTGCGCAGGGCGCTGCTGCTTGCCCGCGGCGACGCCACCGTCTTCTTCACCCGCCCGCTCAGCCTCGGCCTGCTGGTCGCCACGCTGCTGCTGGTCCTCATCCTGGTGCTGCCGAAAGTGCGCCAGACCCGCGAAGTCGCCTTCCAGGAAGATTGACCATGAGTTCTCCCTACGCCACCGCCCTCGACCAGATCGCCAGCCATCAGGGCTATCTGGCCGGCATCGCCGTCCTCGACAGTTTCCTGGCCGCCTTCAATGCTCAGGATGCCGCCGCCTGGGCCGAGACCCTGCACTATCCGCACGTTCGCCTGGCGGCCGACGAAGTCATCGTCTGGGATACGCCGGAGGAGTACGCCCGCAGCAACGAGATCGGCCGGCTGACCGCCAGCGGCTGGCACCACACGCGCTGGAACTGGCGCCGCCTGATCCAGGCCGATGCCGACAAGCTGCACTTCATCGTTTCTTTTACCCGCTACGACCAGGCCGACCAGCCGCTGGCCAGCTACGAAGCGCTCTACGTGCTGACCCGCCGCGGTACGCGCTGGGGCATCCAGGCCCGCTCCAGCTATGCCGGCATCGCCGTGCCCGGCGCCGCCTACTGAGCCGCGAGGAGGATCAAGATGAATCCGCTGCGACGAACACTGCTCAAGACGGCCCTGGCCGGTGCCGGCCTCGGTTTGACCGGGCCGCTACTGGCCGCGCCCACTCCTGCAGCCTTCCCGGGCCGGACAGTCAAGGTCATCGTGCCCTACCCGGCCGGCGGCGTGGTCGATGTCGTCACCCGGATCGTCACCGAGCACCTGTCTTCGCTCTGGGGCCAGCCGGTGATTGTCGAAAGCCGCCCCGGCGCCAACGGCAACATCGGTGCCGATGCGGTCAGGACGGCTCCGCCGGATGGTCACACCCTGCTGGTCGGCTCGCTGTTCCTGGCGGTCAATCCCCTGCTCGACAAGAACGCCAAGGTCAGCCCGCGCGATTTCGCCGCCATCGGTAGCCTGGGCATGCCGCCCAACCTGCTGGTCGTGCCGGCCGCTTCGCCGGTCAGGACGCTGAAGGAATTCGTCGCGCTGGCCAAGCGCCGGCCGGGCGAGCTGAACGCGGCGAATCCGGGGGTCGGCAGCTCGAACCATCTGGGTACGGAAATCTTCCAGGCCGAGGCCGGCATCGATCTCAACCTGGTCGGCTACAAGGGGCAGCCGCCTTTCATCCCGGACCTGTTCAATGGCCAGCTCGACTTCGCCTTCGTCACCGTGGCGCTGGCGGCCACCCATATCCGCAGCGGCAAGTTGCGGCCGCTGGCAGTGAGCTACAGCGAGCGCCTGAAAAGCTTCCCGGAGATCCCGACGGTAGCCGAGGCCGGTTATCCGCAATCCGCCGTGCTGCCCTGGAACGGCCTGTTCGCCCCGGCCGGCACGCCGGCGCCGGTGCTGGCCCGGATTGCCGGCGACCTTGAGCGCGTGCTCAAGCTGCCCGACGTGCAGCAACGCTACGACGGCCTCGATGCCGTCAATCCCGGCCTGCAACAGGCCGCCTTCGAACGTTTCGTCAGCAGCGAGGAAAGCCGCTGGCGGCGTGTCATCACCGAACGCAAGATCAAACCCGAATAAAACACAATGAGCCTCAATCCCTACAACCCCTACAACATCTCCACCCGCGACCCGGCCGAATACCAGGCGGCACTGGGCGTCCACCGCTTTGAAAAGCTGCAGCGCCAGATCCGCTACCTGTGGCAAAACGAAGACTATTTCCGGCCGCGTTTCATTGCCGCCGGGGTCAGCGCGCCGGAAGACATCCGCAGTCTCGATGATTTCCGCCGCCTGCCGGCCTTCATGGACAAGGTCAGCCACCGCCAGTCGCAGGAGGATTCGCTGGCCCGCTACAACCATCCATTCGGCCTGCACCTGACCGCAGCGCTCGACAAGGTGGTGCATCTGGCCGGCACCTCCGGCACCACCGGCCAGCCGACCTTCTACGCTTTCACCAAGCGCGATCTGGAAATCTCCCACCAGACGCTGGGGCGTCTGTTTGCCGCCGCCGGCATCGTGCCCGGCGAAACCACTTTCCACGCCTTCGGCCTGTCGCTGTGGCTGGCCGGCATCACCTACGTGCAGGCGCTGGAAGCCTATGGTGCCCGCCCGGTGGCGCTAGGCGCCGAGGCCGGCGTGCCGAAGATCCTGCGCTATATCGAATTCACCCGGCCGACCACGCTGTTCGCCACCCCGTCGATGGTCAATCAACTGATCGACCGGGCGCCCGGCGAAATCGGCAAGCCGGTCGGTGCGCTGGGCATCCGCCGCATTCTTTGCGCCGGCGAACCGGGCGCCGGGCTGCCGGCTTTCCGCCAGCGTGTGCGCGAGCATTTCGGGGCGGAGATTTTCGACATGATGGGTGGCGCCTGGCACAACGCGCTGACTTCTTGCGCCAGCCACGACTACCACGGCATGCACTACCTCACCGACGACAGCTGCTTCCGCTACGACCTGATCGATCCGGTGACCAAGGAACCGCTGCTGTTGACCGATGGCGCCGTCGGCGAAGCCTTGCACACCGCCCTCGATTACGAAGCTGCACCGGCCTTCCGCTACGCCACCGGCGACATCATCAAGATCCACGTCGGGGAATGCCCGGGTTGCGGCGTCTTCGGCACGCGCATGGAAATCGTCGGCCGGGTCGACGACATGCTGGCCATCAAGGGTGTCAAGGTCTATCCCGCGGCCATCCAGAACGTCGTGCTGCAGTTCCAGCCGGAGATTTCCGGCGAGCTGCGCATCCGCCTCGATGCCCCGCCACCACGGGTCGAGGGGCAGTTGCGCCTGGTCATCGAAGCCAGTCCGGAAACGCCTGAATCGGCCTGGCCGAATCTCGCCAACCGCATTGAAAACCGCATTCGCGAACTGCTCACCTTCCGCCCGGCGGTCAGCATCCTGCCGTACGGCAGCCTGCCACGCTCCGGCCAGAAGACCAAGCTGATCGAAATCGCCCCGCAAACACCGGCCTGAGCGCCTACACCCCAAGGAATCCCCATGACTTCATCCCAACGCCGGCTTTTCCCCGACTTCATCCTCGGCCCGCTCAAGGGCGTCGCCGCCACGCTGCTCTCGCTGGGCATCGGTAGCGCCCTGCTCGCCACCAGCGAGCCTGCCCGGGCCGATACCTGGCCGGCCAAGCCGATCAAGCTGGTCGTGCCCTACCCGCCGGGCGGCGCCGCCGATGCCGTCGCCCGCCTCTACGCCGAAAAACTGGGCGAAAGCCTCAAGCAGCCGGTGCTGGTCGAAAACAAGGCGGGCGCCGGTACGGCCATTGCCGCCGAGTTTGTCGCCAACGCACCGGCCGACGGCTACACGCTGTCGCTGGTGCCGACCGGGCAACTGACCGTGCTGCCCCATATCGCCAAGAATCTGCGCTTCGATCCTCTGAACAGCTTCGCCCCGATTTCGCTGCTCGCCTCGACGGCGGTGGTGATCGCCGCCAACCCGACGGTGCCGGCCGGCAACGTCAAGGAACTGGTCGCACTGGTCAAGGCCAAGCCGGGCAAGCTGAGCTATTCGTCGAGCGGCAGCGGCACGATCATCCATCTCGCCGGCGAGAATTTCCGCCTGTCCACCGGCACCGACATCCTGCACGTACCGTTCAAGGGCAGCGCGCCGGCTGTCACCGCATTGCTCGGTGGTGAAGTCGACCTGGCCTTCGACACGCTGACCGTGCTGGCACCGCAGATCAAGGCCGGCAAAGTCAAGGGCATCGCCATCGCCAGCAAGAAGCGCTCGCCGCTGCTGCCCGGTGTCCCGACGGTGGCCGAGGCCGGTTACCCGGATTACGACGTGGTGTCGTGGTTCGGCCTGGCTGCGCCGGCCGGTACGCCTGATGCCGTGGTCAAGCGCCTCAACGCCGAGGTCCAGGTCATTGCCGCCCAGCCGGCCGCGCAGGAAAAACTGGCGGCGCAGGGGCTGGAAGCCTGGCCCTCGACGCCGACGCAGTTTGCCGAACGCATTCGCAGCGACCACGCCAAGTACGGCCGCATCGTCAAAGCCTCCGGCGCCACCTTCGACTGAGTCCGGCCATGGCACGTTCCCAGCCCAGGAAAACCGCTCCGGCGAGCAGCAGCCAGCCGGGCTACCTGCCGCCGATTGCCTACATGGAACGGACCCGCGCCTATTACCTGGCGCTGGGTTACCCCGAACCTTACGTCTGGGCGCACCACGACACAGTGCCCTTCCAGCCGCTGAAAAAGCCGCTGGCCGAGAGCCGGGTCGCCATCGTTACCACGGCCGCGCCCTTCAAGCCGGAAGCCGGGCCGCAGGGGCCGGGCGCGCCCTATAACGCCGCCGCCAAGTTCTACAAGGTCTATGCCGGCGACAGCGCGACGGACCACGATCTGCGCATCGCCCATGTCGCCATCGACCGGCACCACACGACGATGGAAGACAGCAACAGCTGGTTTCCGCTGCCCGTGCTGCGCTGCTTCGCCGAGGTCGGGCGGGTTCAGCTGGCGCCGCGCTTCTTCGGCTTTCCGACCAATCGCAGCCAGCGTCACACCAACGAGGTGGATTGCCCGGAACTGCTCCGCCAGTGCCAGGCCGATGCGGTCGATGTCGCCGTGCTGGTCGCCAATTGCCCGGTCTGCCACCAGAGCCTGGCGCTGGCCGCCCGCCATCTCGAAGCCAACGGCATCAGCACGGTGCTGCTCGGTTGTGCCCGCGATGTCGTCGAGCACTGCGGCGTGCCGCGCTTTCTGTTCAGCGACTTCCCGCTCGGCAATGCCGCCGGCTTGCCGAACGACCCGACCAGCCAGACGCTGACGCTCGAATTCGCCCTCGGCCTGCTTGAAACGGCCCGCGCACCGCGCAGCACCGAACAGTCGCCGCTGCGCTGGTCCGACGACGACCAATGGAAGCTTGATTACGCCAACCCCGACCGCCTCGATGCCGACGAACTGGCGCGCTTGCGTCACGAAGCCGAGGCGGCCCGCTTGCATGCCAAAAAGCTGAGGGAACAGACCCTCGGCCAAATCATCGATTAAAGGAACCTCATGCCAGTAGTCCTCTACGAATCCCGCGACGGCGTTGCCGAAATCACCCTCAATCGCCCGGAAAAATACAACGTCCTGACCCACGAGCTCGTCGCCGAATTGCGCGCCGCCTGGGAGCGTTTCAACGCCAGCGACGACCGCGTCGCCATTCTGGCTGGCGCCGGCAGCAAGGCCTTCACCGCCGGCGCCGACCTGCGCGATATCCCGCACGACCTGTGGCGGGCCATTCCCGGTGCCGGCATCGCGGTGAACAAGCCGATCATCGCCGTCACCGCCGGCCTGGTGGTGGGCGGCGGCCTGGTGCTGGTGCAGTTCGCCGACCTGGCGATTGCCGCCGACAACAGCGTTTTTTCCTACCCGGAAGCCAAGGTCGGCTTCTCCGGCGGCTTGATCAGCTCGCTGGCCGCCCGCATCCCGCACAAGGTGGCGATGGAGCTGCTGCTGGTCGGCGGCCGCATCGATGCCCGCCGGGCCTATGAAGTCGGCCTGGTCAATCGCGTCGTGCCGCTCGGCGAGGAACTCGCCGCCGCCCGCGAACTGGCCGCACAGATCGCCGCCAATGCGCCGCTGGTCGTGCAACTGCTCAAGGGCTTCGTCGGTCAGGTCATTGCCAAGGGACCAACCGAAGCTGCCGCCATTGCCCGCGCCGAAATCGAAAAGATCAACACCTCCAGCGACTTCGACGAGGGCATTGCCGCCTTTGTCGAAAAACGCCTGCCGCATTTCAGCGGCGCCTAAGTCACCAACAATCTCAACAACACTCTCACCAACAATCCCCAGGAGAACCGCATGTCCCTGAAGAAAACCCTGGTTGCCGCTGCGCTCGGCGCCATCAGCCTGCTCGCCCAGGCCGACACTTGGCCGAGCAAACCGATCAAGCTGATCGTCGCCTTCCCGCCGGGCGGCGCCTCCGATGCCGTCGGCCGCCTTTACGCCGAAAAGCTGTCGGAAGCCCTGAAACAGCCGGTCATCGTCGACAACAAACCGGGCGCCGGTACGGCCATCGCCGCCGAAGCCGCCGCCAAGGCCGCACCGGACGGTTACACGCTGTCGCTGGCGCCGGCCGGGCAACTGACCGTACTGCCCAATATCAGCAAGACGCTGAACTACGATCCGTTCAAGGATTTCGCCCCGGTCGCCGTGGTCGCCTCGGTGCCCTACGTCATCGCGGCAGCGCCCAATACCGGCATCAACAACCTCAAGGACCTGATCGCCAAGGCGAAAAAGGAACCGGGCAAGTTCACCTATTCTTCATGCGGCAACGGCACGCTGTGCCATCTCAGCGGCGAACTGTTCAAGACCCTGACCGGCACCGACATCCTGCACATTCCCTACAAGGGCAGCGCCCCGGCCATCACCGCGCTGCTTGGCGGCGAAGTCAGCCTGGCCTTCGATACGCTGCAGGTGCTGGCGCCGCAGGTCAAGGCCGGCAAGGTCAAGGGCCTGGCGATCAGCAGCGCCAAGCGCTCCTTCCTGCTGCCCGACTTGCCGACCGCAGCCGAAGCCGGCTTGCCCAACTATGAAATCAGCTCCTGGTTCGGCGTGGTGGTACCGGCGGCGACGCCGAAGGAAATCGTCAATCGCCTCAATGCCGAGCTGACCCGAATCGCCAACTCAACCGAGGTCAAGGGGCGTTTTGCCGCCCAGGGCGTCGATGTGCTGAACTCGACGCCGGAAGGCTTTGCCAAGCTGATTCGCGAAGATCACGCCCGCTGGGGCAAGGTGGTCAAGGCCTCGGGCGCCAAGCTGGATTGAGCCAACGATGAGCCAAGCCCCCACCCCACAGCAGGCGGCGCGTCTCGATCTGGCCGCCGCTTGCCGCCTGATCGCCCATTTCGGCTGGACCGACCTGCTTGCCACCCATGTCTCGATCCGCGTGCCCGGCCGCCATGACCGCTACCTGATCAACCCGCTCGGCCTGCTTTACGACGAGGTGACCGCGTCATCGATCCTCGAGGTCGATCTCGACGGGCGGGTCGTTGCCGGCGACGGCGACGTGAATCCGGCCGGCATCGTCATCCATGGCGCAATCCACGCCGCCGTGCCGGAAGCGGCGGCGGTGGTGCATCTGCACAGCCGCGAAGGCGTTGCCGTCGCCACCCAGCAAGACGGCTTGTTACCGCTGACCCAGATGTCGCTGATGGTGCTCGGCCAACTGGCTTACCACGACTTCCACGGCGTCGTGCTCGACGAAGACGAACGCGGCACGCTGCTCGCCGCGATGGGCAACAAGCCGCTGCTCATGCTGCGCAACCACGGCACTTTGGCCGTCGGCCGCGACATGGCCGAAGCCTTCTCGCGCATCTGGCGCCTGGAACGGGCTTGCCGCTTCCAGCTGGCCGCCCAGTCGGCCGGGGTGCCGTTGCAGCCGCTGCCGGATGCAGTGATCGCCAGAACCCTGCAACAGGCCGAGCTGATCTATGGCCGCCAGGCCAGCTTCTTCCCGAGCGGACGCCGCGAATGGGCGGCACTGCTCCGCCTGCTCGACCGCCAGTCGCCGGACTACCGCCTGTAGAACGAATGACGACATCGACAGCATTCAGGCGCATCGCCATCTTCGGCGCTGGTGCGCTCGGTCTCTATATCGGCGGTCGCCTGGCGCAGGCCGGCCAGCAGGTGACGCTGGTCGTCCGTCCGGGCAGTACGCTTGCCTTGCCGCTGCTGATCGAGGAGCAAGGCCGGATCGAGACCTGCGCAACGCTTGCCGTCGGCAGCAGCGACCGGGGCGAAGCGCAGGACCTGGTCGTCATCGCCGTCAAGGCCCACCAGTTACCGGCTGCCTGGCCGGAAATCCGGCGCTGGATCGGACCTGAAACCCGACTGCTGTTCATCCAGAACGGTCTGCCCTGGTGGTACTTCCTGGGCGAAGGCGGGCCGCATGACGGCCGAACGCTGCTCGCCAGCGACCCGGATGGCCGACTGGCGGCGGAGGTCGATCTGCAGCGCAGCATTGCCTGCATCGTCCACAAGTCGGCCGAGCGGCGCGACCGCCAGCATGTTGTGGCGGTCAATACGCCGGGTGACCGCTTCATCATCGGGCAGCCGCAAGGCGGCCAGGATGCGGCGCTGGCCAAGCTGGCCGAACTGATGCGCGGTGCCGGACTGCCCGTCGAGATCAGCCCCGACCTGCGCGCTTCGGTGTGGGAGAAGCTGTACGGCAATGTCGCGCTCAATCCGCTCAGTGCGATCACCGGCTGCGATCTCGCCACCATGCTGGCCAAACCGGAAACCCGCCGCCTGATCGAAAGCAGTATCGAGGAAGCGATTGCCGTCGCCCGTGCCTGTGGCATCCAGACCGCCACCCGCGCAGCCGAGCGCTTGCGGCGGGCCGACCAGGTGGCGGCACGCGGTTCGGTACGCACCTCGATGTTGCAGGATCGCCTGGCCGGCCGCCGGCTGGAAGTCGGCCCGATCATCGGTGCGGTTGTCGAACTCGCCCGCCTGCAGGGCGTCGCGACACCTCACCTCGATACCCTTTATGCTTGCGCCTCGGCCATTTCAGAACGGATTGACGAACCGACCGGCGCAGCCATTCCCATCACTCACGAACAATCCACGAGGAAAACTGCATGAGCTCACAAAAACTGCTCGACTTTGTCCAGGGCATCACCCGTCTGCTGGACACCCAGCCCAACGAGGACACCATCCTGATCCAGGGCCAGAAACTGCTGGCCCAGCTGGTCGCCAGCGACGACTGGCTGCCCGAGCAATTCGCCCAGCCGCATCCGCAGTACTACCAGCAATACCTGCTCTACGCCGATCCGCTCGACCGCGTGTCGATCGTCAGCTTCGTCTGGGGCCCGGGCCAGAAGACGCCGGTGCATGACCACCTGACCTGGGGCCTGGTCGGCGGCCTGCGCGGCCGCGAGCGGGAAACCAGCTACGAGAAGCAGCCGGACGGCAGCTACCGCGCTGCCGGCACGGCCCTGCTGCTGCCCGGCCAGACTACCGCCGTCTCGCCGCGCATCGGCGATGTGCACGAAGTCGCCAACGATCTCGACGATCAGCCGTCGATCAGCATCCACGTCTATGGACGTAATATCGGCCGGGTTCAGCGCCATGTCTTCGATCCGCTCAGTGGCGCCGAGAAATCCTTCGTTTCCGGTTACGCCAGCAATGTCGTACCCAATTTGTGGAGTTGAACCGTGTCTGAAGCCCTTCCCGTCCGGCGCTTTGCCGACGTTCGCGCCGCCTTGCTGGCCAAGCAGGAAATCGCCCTGCTCGATGTCCGCGAGGAAGACCCGCATGCCCAGGCGCATCCGCTGTTCGCGGCCAATTTTCCGCTGTCGCGCATCGAGATCACCGCCTACGCCAAGCTGCCCCGGCGGGATGTGCCCATCGTCGTCCTCGATGACGGCGAAGGCGATGCCGAACGTGCCGCCCGCCGGCTGATCGCCCTCGGCTACCGCGATGTCGCCGTGCTCGAAGGCGGTGTCAGCGGCTGGCAGGCCGCCGGCGGCGAACTGTTCCGCGACGTCAATGTACCGAGCAAGGCCTTTGGCGAACTGGTCGAAGCCCGCCGCCACACGCCCTCATTCTCGGCCGAGGAGGTCAAGGCGCTGATCGACGCCAACGCCGATGTCGTGATCGTCGATGCCCGGCGTTTCGACGAGTACCAGACGATGAGCATCCCGACCGCGACCAGCGTGCCCGGCGCCGAGCTGGTGCTGCGCGTACCGGCCCTCGCCCCGAACCCGAAGACCCAGGTCATCGTCAACTGCGCCGGCCGCACGCGCAGCATCATCGGCACCCAGTCGCTGGTCAATGCCGGCCTGCCCAACCCGGTGGCCGCCTTGCGCAATGGCACCATCGGCTGGACCCTGGCCGGCCAGACGCTGGATCGCGGCCAGAGCCGGCGCTTTCCCGAGGTCAGCGCAGCGGCCCGCCAACAGGCGGCGACAGCCGCCCGGCAGGTTGCCGACCGCGCCGGCGTCGGCCGCATCGCGCCCGGCGTTCTGGCCGACTGGCAAGCGCAGAATGGCCGCACCAGCTATTTCTTCGACGTGCGCACGCCGGAAGAATACGAGGCCGGCCACCTGCCGGGCTTTCGTCCGGTCCCTGGCGGCCAGCTGGTCCAGGAAACCGAAATGGTCGCGCCGGTGCGCGGCGCCCGCCTGGTACTGGTCGATGACGACGGCGTCCGCGCCAACATGTCGGCCTCCTGGCTGGCCCAGATGGGGTGGGAAGTTTACGTGGTGGACGGTCTGCAGGCCGCCGACTTTGCACAAACCGGCGCCTGGCAACCGCCGCTGCCGGCGCCGCCTGCGGTGCACGAAATCGCCGCGCCCGAACTGGCGGCCCGCCTGGAAGCCGGTAATGTCGCGGTGATCGACATCACCACCAGCGCCAATTACCTGCGCGGCCACATTCCCGGCGCCTGGTATGCCCGGCGCGACGCGCTGGCCGAGGCCCTGACGGCCATTCCGGCGGCCGGGCTGTACGTCCTGACTTGCGCCACCAGCCTGCTCGCACCGTTTGCGGTGGCCGAACTGTCCGGGCTGGTCGAAGGCGAAGTTCGCGTCCTCAGCCACGGTACCCAGGCCTGGAAAAAGGCCGGCTTGCCGTTGGAAAGCGGTGCGACACGACTGGCCTCGGCGCCAATCGACCGCTATCGCCGTCCCTACGAGGGCACCGACAACCCGCGCGAAGCCATGCAGGGCTATCTCGACTGGGAGTTCGGGCTGGTCGAGCAACTCGGTCGCGACGGCACACACGGCTTCTTCGTCATCTAAGCGCTGCATCATGGCCGGGCTACCAGGCCCGGCCAACCTGCGCTCGCCGCCGCAACGCCCCGCTGCCGGCTACCCCCGTAAACCTGGAACGCCGGACTATGCCCTTAGTCGGATAGCAATTTTTATGACAATCGCTAGAATGCGCGATTCAAATTGCATACCCGGTTTCGCACCATGGGCAACGACCTTCTTGCAGACCTGCGCGCCAGCGGCGCTTCGATCTTTTCACAAGACAACCGGATCCTTAGCCTGCGCTTCAGCGAAAGCAGCGGCCTCGGCGACGACACGCTCCTGCCGCACCATCTGGCCGGCGAGGAAGGACTGTCGAAAAACCCGCGCCACACGCTGACTTGCCTGTCGCCCCAAGCCCATCTCGAACTCAAGAACCTGATCGGCCAGCCGGTCGAGATCGGTTTGCTGCTGCCGGAAGGCGGCCAGCGGATTTTCAGCGGCATCGTCACCGCGGCACAGCGCGGCAATGCCGACGGCGGCTTCTGTGTCTATGTCCTGACCGTCGAATCGGCGCTGGCGGCGCTCGCCCACCGCCGCAACAGCCGCAACTACCAGGACATGAGCGTTCCCGACATCGTCAAGGCCCTGCTCGACGAACACATTGCCGGCAACCCGATTTTCGCCGCCAGCTTCCGCTATCGCGACAAGTTGCGGCGGACCTACCCGACGCGCTCCTACTGCAACCAGTACCGCGAAACCGACCTCGCCTTCATCGAGCGCCTGCTGGCCGAAGAAGGCATCACCTACCGCTTCAGCCATGGTCCGGACGAAGACCAGCCCCTCCGCCCGGCGCTGGCCGAAGCCCGCAACACGCCGATTCTCCACACCCTGATCCTGCAGGACGCCGATACGCCGCACCCCGACGCCGGCGAAAGCCCGGTCCGCTTCCACCGCACCGACGGCGTCGAAACGGCCGACGCCATTGACTCATGGACAGGAGAACGAGCTCTGCAATCCGGCCAGACCAGCCTCACCACCTGGGACTACAAAGGCAGCACGCAACTGCCGGGCGACGAACTGGCAACCGATTCCAGCGGCCAGGCCCGCCAGGACCTGATGGCGACGCTCGAAGACTACGACCCGCAAACTGCCTATTACGGCAGTCAGAACGAAGAAGTCGGCCGCTACGCCGAACTCCGCCAACTCGCCAAGGACTTTTCGGGCAAACAGCACTGCGGCAGCGGCACGCCGCGCCATCTCTTTCCGGGCGGCAAGTTCGGTCTGGAAGACCATCCGGTGCACGACCAGAGCAATCCCGAAGACCGGCTCTTCGTCGTCACCGACCTGTCTTTCGAAGCGCAGAACAACCTGACCCCGGAGGCGCAAAGCGCACTCGGCGGGCTTATCGGCGACACCGATACCGGCAAGGGCCAGAACCGGCCGCCTTACCGCAATACCTTCAAGGCAGTCCGCCACGACACCACCATCGTCCCCGACTACCACCTGACCCGGCATCAAAAGCCCACTGCCGTCGGCACCACCACCGCCCTCGTCGTTGGTCCGCCTGGTGAGGAAATCTTCACCGACGAGCATGGCCGCATCAAGCTCCAGTTCCATTGGCAGCGCAAGCAGGACCACCCGCGCGGCGGCGCCGATTTCGACGACCGCTCCTCGACCTGGGTGCGCGTCGCCGTGCCCAGCGCCGGGGCGCAATGGGGCACCCTGTACATCCCCCGTATCGGCCAGGAAGTCGTCGTCGACTTCATCGAAGGCGACATCGACCGGCCGCTGGTGACCGGCGTCGTCTACAACGGCAGCCACATGCCGCCGACCTTCTCGGGGGCCGGCGCCCTCCCCGCCAACAAGACCCTGTCCGGCCACAAATCCAAGGAATACAAGGGCAGCACCTACAACGAACTGCTCTTCGACGACAGCACCGGCCAGATGCGCGTCAAGCTCTCCTCGGAGCATGGCAAGAGCCAATTGAACCAGGGCTACCTGATCCACCCGCGTACCGGCGGCAAAGGCGAGCCACGGGGCGAAGGCTTCGAATTGCGCACCGACCACCACGGCGCCGTGCGGGCCGGCCACGGCCTGCTCCTCACCACCGAAGCGCAACCCATGGCCGGCGGCAAGCAACTCGCCCGCAATCTCGCCACCGGCCAGCTCGATGCCGCCTACAGCCTGGCCAAGAGCCTCGGCGAGGTGGCCACCAAGCAATACGCCGACACCCTCGAACACGGCCCGGAAAAAATCAGCCCGGACAACGCGCCGGAAGAGAAAACCCAATCCGGCCACCTGAAACACCACCTCGAAGCGCTCAAGGCCTGGGAAGGCAGCAGCAACACCGATCCGCGCAACGAAACCGCCAAGGAAGAAGCCGGCCGTCAGCCCATCCTCGTCCTCGCCTCGCCGGCCGGCATTGCCGAAGTCACGGCGCAGAACCACAGCATCGCCGCCGGCACCAACATCGACCAGGTGGCGCAACGCGATCTCAACCAGACCAGCGGCCGGCGCTGGCTGCATAACGCCGGCCAGCACATCAGCCTGTTCGTCAATGGCCTCAAGGAAAAGATATCCCTCAAGCTCATCGCGGCCCAAGGCAAGGTCCAGATGCAAGCCCAGCACGGCGAGATGGAACTGACCGCCGAACAGGACATCCTGATCACCTCGCTGCAAAAAAAGGTCGTCATCGCCGCCAAGGAAGAAATTCTCCTCACCGCCGGCGGCGGCTACATCCGCCTCAAGGGCGGCAACATCGACATCCACTGCCCGGGCATCGTCAGCATCAAGGCCGAAAAACACAAGCTCTCCGGCCCGGACTCGATGTACATCGGCCACCCGGCTTTTCCGAACAACCTGCCTAAGACGCCGCTGGTGATCAATACCGATCACTCACCAGAAGGACACCGGGCAGGCTGGGCCGGCATGCCTTACAAGCTTTTCGCCGATGGCGCCCAGATCAAGGAAGGCGTGTTGGACGAGACGGGGCAATTGCCCATTGCCCATGAAGTGCCAACACAGAAATACAAACTGGAACTGGCCAACGGGATGATTCACAACATTCCCGTTCCGAACTGCTACAGCAATCCCGAACAAGGCGAGGCAGCCAACAGCGGCTTTCTTCGCCACGTGGCCGGCAAGGCACCAGATACCGGAGCGACGCCTCAGCGGGCCAATACGCGGGACGACTACTTCAAGGCCTTGAAAGGCGACAGCGAGAGCAATCAGGCATGAGCGAGAACACAGTCACGACCCCATTGGCACAAAGCGAAACCAATCAATGCACGGCGACAGCAAAATGGTTCGTGGACAAATCGGAATACAACCCACTGCTCGGGACTTTCCGTTTGCTGATCAATGGCGAGGAAGCATTTGCCGAGGTACACGAAGCAATTGCTGC
Organism: Rhodocyclales bacterium GT-UBC; assembly: GCA_003583745.1. GTDB lineage: Bacteria > Pseudomonadota > Gammaproteobacteria > Burkholderiales > Rhodocyclaceae > Azonexus. The sequence goes on from QXPY01000001.1 coordinate 491,008, forward strand.
CGCCAAAAAGTCCGTATGCATAATCTGCCTGGGCTTTCAGCCATCGATGAGTTTTTTGCGCGGCGAGGCCAGCGGCGCCCCGACCATCGGTCAATTGCTCGAAGCCAAGGGTAAAGAGGGCGTAAAAATCAGGATTTTGGGCTATGTGGTTGATCCGTTGTGGTTACCCATAGACATTACAAGATGGAAACCCAGCGAACTATACGCTCCAGGACGCCGCGATTGGTTCAAATCAAGCGACGACTTCATCATGACCAGCACCGCCGATCAATACCGCTACGACTCGGAATGGTATCTGCGCTACGACCGTGATCAAAGTTTGACCGACCTCATCGGCAAGGAATGGCTGTCCCATCTGGACGGCAAGCCAAGAACAAAAAATATCCACTACGTAGGACGTGGCTTCAGCTTCGCTGACCGATATAAGATCGCCCTCCAGCCCAAAAGTGGTCAAAGCCGCATTTCCACAATCAACAAGAATCTCGTGGTCGGCCCCAGCCACCACCAGAAAATGGTCCTCGTTGATTACGAAGACCCGACTCTTTGCGTTGGCTTCGTAATGGGACACAACACGCTCGACGAATACTGGGATAAAAGCGGACACAGCTATCTGCGCCAGGCGCATAACCGCGGACGCAACGGTACACGGCCGCGAGAAGACTTTTCCAGTCGGGTGACCGGCCCCATTGTCGGCGATCTGTTCAAGAACTTTTCCCAGGCCTGGGAAAAGGAAGCAGGAGAAAAACTGCCGCCAGCCGATTTTCAGAACTACCCACTAGGCATGGACAAACACAACCTGCTGATGATGGGGCAAATCCTGCGTACGCAGCCTCAGTACAGCAAGGAAGACATCAAAAAGTGCTACTTGCAAGCGGTCAATAACGCCACCCAGTACATCTATATCGAAAATCAGTACTTCCGCTGGCCCCCTTTGGCCGAGAAGATCAAAGCCTGTGCCGCCGGCCAGAACTGCTGGGGACGCAAACCGGAAACGCACGGACCTCTGTACCTCTTCGTCATCACCAATGCCGACAAGGAAGGGATGGGGCCGGGTACGGTCAAGACGGCCAAAATGCTCAACAGCCTGGGCCGCGCCGATGTCCTGCCGGAAGTCAGTCGGGAAGTCTGCGTGGAAGACAGCGAAGCCGAACTAGCGCGGGCTCGACAAATCAATAGCCAGGAAAGCGTGCGTCAACGCTCATTGCCGCAACCCCGGCCCGAGCGTCCGATCAGCTTGGCCGATCAGCGGAAACTGGCCGACTCGAAAGCCCGCCAGCAAGCCGCGCAGGATAAGGAGAAGGAACTCCTGACCAAACTTGAAGCCCAGAAAAAGACCCGTGACGACAAGACGCCCATACTCCCCGAAAATCGCCCCGGCCTCAAAGTGCACATCTGTACCCTGGTTGCGCCCGACACGCCGGGACGCAATGGCACTACAGCCCTGAGTGCCGATGGCAAACAGGCACAGAGCCGTGAAGAACGTATCAAACAAGCTGAGCAGCGCCTTGCCGCTGCCGAGAAGGGTCTCACCCCTTACTACCGGGAGCGCGACGCCCTTGACACCCGCGCCAGGCAACTGCAAGGCCTGCCCAACACGGGTAGCGACATCACTCGCGAGTACGAAACGCTCAATCAGCGTCATGCCGCGGCCCTGCAACGGCGCGATGCTGCCAAGAAGGAACTTGATGACCTGAAAGACCCGAGCAATCCCATCGATTGGGTGGATGTCTACATCCATGCCAAGTTGATGCTCATCGACGACACCTTCATGACCGTGGGCAGCGCCAACATCAATACGCGCAGCATGGAAACCGACAGCGAACTCAACATATCCCACCACCGCCCGGAAATCACCCAGCCGGCGAGAAAAAAGCTGTGGGGGTTACATACCAATAACATGAGCGGCGGGGAGTCGTTCAATAAGGAGGGGATGGAAACGGCTTACAAAGCTTGGGCCAACGTTATCAATCAAAACAAGAAGAACAGAAAACTTCTCATGCCTCCTGTCGCATCACTGGTGGAGTTCTACTCTGGTACTTCCGAACGCAAAAACGATGACTGACACCTCACGCTATCTGTTCACTACCATTCTCACTCTCGCCCTTGTCGCCTGCGGCAAGGGCTTCCCCAAGGAACGCCTCGTGCCCGACCTGCCCGCCATCCAAACCAACCTCGCCTTCACCTGTGCCTACGAGAAGGACGCCATTCCACCCCGCGCCCCGGAAGCCGACCAGCTCTACGTTCACGCCCGCTGGCTCAGAAAGAACAACCTCTTGAAGGAAGACCCACTGGTCTACCCGAAGATCGAACGCCTGATCCGCATTGCCACCGCCTATGGCCACGACAAGGCCAACCTCGAATTGCGCCAGATGATCGGCAAGGGCACGGCGCAAAGCGAGAACATCACCCAGGAAACTCTCGACCTGACAGAAGAGCTGATTCAGCGCGGCATTCCCGGCGGCTACTACGACATGGGCCGTTACCTGGAACGCGGCTATGGCGTCAAGCAGGACAAGGAATTGGCAGGGAAGTACTACCGTAAATCGGCTGATCTGGGCAGTCCGGAGGGGCAGTATCTTGTCGGTGACTGGCTGACCGGCGTCAACGATCCCGCCATTCGGGAGATCGGTGTTCAGATGTGGCGTTGCGCGGTGGAGCAAGGGCATGGCGAAGCCGGCCTGGAACTGGGAGTTTGGCTTAAAGGCGAACGCAATGCCGAAGCCCTCCAAGCCTTCCAACTTGGCGCCAAGGTGGGGAGCGACGGCGCAGCCTCATTCCTCGAACACGGATTCGACGGCCCGCCTTCCAGTAACGAACTCTACTATCTCGGCCAACAAAAAGACCTAGAGCGCGTTCGTCGCTACAAGGCAATTGGTCACTTTCTGTTTGCCTACGACTACCTCAACCCCAAAGTCCCCGAAATTGACCGAATCGTCCCCTTGCCGCCAGCAAAACTCCCGCCCTGGGACGGCAGCTTCCAATGGCTCAAGACCCACGAGGCCAACGTTCCGCCACCGCTGCCCAGCGAAGAACGTATCCAGGAAATGGCTCGCGCCAAGCACCTCGACCCCGAAACCGGCCGACCGCTAAAAGACAAACACAGCGCGGCTGAAACCGAAGCTCCCCCACTCAAAACCGCCGCTGCCCCAACCATTCCCCTCGGACTGCAGCTCCCAACCGGCGCCACCTGCCCGCACACCGGCACCTGGGCCTGTTCGCCCGAACAGGGCGCCAGCCGGCGGGTCTTCGTGGCAGGTGAAACTCTGGCCGGGGTGCGTATCCCGGCGCAACCCAGCCTGTGGCAGAAACTCAAGGGCGAAGCGCCTTCCCAGGTCGTCGATACCACCTGGACGCTGGTCGAATTGCCGGAAAACCGCAAGGCATGAATTTCAAAGGTTTCGCACTGCTGGTCTTCCTGATGACATCCCTGGTCGCCTGCGATGGCGACCAGACCGCCGTCCGCCCCGTGCCCGACCTACCCGCCATTCAAACCAACCTCGCCTTCACCTGTGTCTACGAGAAAGACGCCATTCCTCTCCGCGACCCGGAAGCCGACCAGCTCTACCAACACGCCCGCTGGCTCCGGAAGAACAACCTATTGAAGGAAGACCCGCTGGTCTACCCAAAGATCGAACGCCTGATCCGCATTGCCACGGCCTACGGCCACGACAAGGCCAACCTTGAACTGCGCCAGATGATCGGCAAGGGTACGGCACAAAGCGACAACATCACCCAGGAAACGCTCGACCTGACCGAAGACCTGATCCAGCGCGGCATCCCCGGTGGCTACTACGACATGGGTCGCTATCTGGAGCGGGGTTATGGGGTCAAGCTGGACAAGGATTTGGCTCGCCGTTATTACCGCAAGTCGGCCGACCTCGGCAGTCCAGAAGGGCAGTATACGGTAGGCGACAAACTGACCGGTATTGACGACCCGGCCATCCAGAAGATTGGCATTCAAATGTGGCGTTGTGCGGTAGAACAAGGACATGGCAAGTCCGGGCTGGAACTAGGAGTGTGGTTTAAGGGCGACCGTAACATCGAAGCCGTTCAAGCCTTCCAACTAGGCGCCAAGGCGGGAAGTGAAGGCGCCGCATCATTCCTTTTCGAAGGCTTCAACGGCCCCCCCACCACCGACGAACTGTATTACCTCGGCCAACAAAAAGATGAAGAACGCTACAAACGCTACCGGGCGATCTGGAGCTTTCTGGCCGATTACTCCTACCTCAACCCCAAAGTTCCCGAAATCGACCGAATCGTCCCCCTGCCGCCGGCCAAACTCCCGCCCTGGGATGGCAGCTTCCAGTGGCTCAAGACTCACGAGGCGAACGTTCCGCCACCACTGCACAGCGAAGAACGTATACAGGAAATGGCTCGCGCCAAGCACCTCGACCCCGAGACCGGCCGACCGCTAAAAGACAAACACACCAAGGCGGAAACCGAAGCAGCGCCACTCAAAACCGCCGCTACCCCAACCATTCCTCTCGGCCTGCAACTCCCAACCGGCGCCACCTGTCCGCACACCGGCACCTGGGTTTGTTCGCCCGAACAGGGCGCCAGCCGGCGGGTCTTCGTGGCGGGCGAAATCCTGGCCGGTGTCCGTATCCCAGCGCAACCCAGCCTGTGGCAGAAGCTCAAGGGCGAAGCGCCTTCCCAGATCGTCGACACCACCTGGACGCTGGTCGAATTGCCGGAAAACAGCAAGGCATGACACTCGGGCGTTTAGGACTGCTGGCCTTTCTGATGACTTCCCTGGTCGCCTGCGATGGCGACCAGGCCACCGTCCGCCCCGTGCCCGATCTACCCGCCATCCAAGCCAACCTCGCCTTCACCTGTGCCTACGAGAAGGACGCCATTCCGCCCCGCGACCCGGAAGCCGACCAGCTCTACCAACACGCCCGCTGGCTGAAGAAGAACAATCTCCTCAAGGAAGATCCGCTGGTCTACCCGAAGATCGAACGCCTGATCCGTATATCGACCGCCTACGGCCACGACAAGGCCAACCTCGAACTGCGCCAGATGATCGGCAAGGGCACGGCGCAAAGCGACAACATCACCAGGGAAACCCTCGACCTGACCGAAGACCTGATCCAGCGCGGCATCCCCGGTGGCTACTACGACATGGGTCGCTATCTGGAGCGGGGTTATGGGGTCAAGCTGGACAGGGATCTGGCTCGCCGGTACTACCGCAAGTCAGCTGACATGGGCAGCCCTGAAGGGCAATACGCCATTGCCGAACTGCTTGCCCCCATCGACATTGCCCCGGACATTGCCCGTCAGATGCGCCGCTGTGCCGCCGAGCAAGGACATGGCGAGGCAGGGATGGCATTAGGCATCGATTTGAAAAGTGATGGGTACTACCCGGAAGCCCTCCAAGCCTTCCAGCTAGGAGTCAAAGCGGGCGATGAAACCTCAGCGTCATTTCTATACAAAGGCTTCAACGCCCCCCCACCACCGACGAACTGTATTACCTCGGCCAACAAAAAGATGAAGAACGCTACAAACGCTACCGGGCGATCTGGAGCTTTCTGGCCGATTACTCCTACCTCAACCCCAAAGTTCCCGAAATCGACCGAATCGTCCCCCTGCCGCCGGCCAAACTCCCGCCCTGGGATGGCAGCTTCCAGTGGCTCAAGACTCACGAGGCGAACGTTCCGCCACCACTGCACAGCGAAGAACGTATACAGGAAATGGCTCGCGCCAAGCACCTCGACCCCGAGACCGGCCGACCGCTAAAAGACAAACACACCAAGGCGGAAACCGAAGCAGCGC
>QXPY01000010.1 GCA_003583745.1 Rhodocyclales bacterium GT-UBC
AGCCGGAACCCCAGCCGGAAGTGAAGCCCGAGCCCAAGCCCTTACCGAAGGTCGTGCCGAAGCCGGATCCCATACCGGCGCACAAGCCCGAGATCGTGGTCAAGAAGGAAGAAAAGAAGCCCGAGCCGAAAAAGCCTGAGCCCAAGAAGCCCGAACCCAAGCCGGAACCGCCCAAGCCTGAGCCCAAGAAGCCGGAACCGAAAAAAACGGAGCCGCCCAAACCGGAGGCCAAGCCGCAGCCGAAGTTCGATTTCGACAAGGAATTGGCCAAGGAAACAAATCAGCTGAAGTCATCCGCCAAGGCGGCTGCTTCGGCGCAGCAGATGGCGAATGCCGCGGCGGCCGAAGCCGAGCAACGTGCCTCGTCGAGCAAGCGTGGCTTGGCGGATTACGCAGCCAAGATTCGTGGCAAGATTCGCGGCAATATCGTCTTGCCGCCAGCGATTCAGGGTAATCCGGAAGCCGTGTTCGAAGTCAATCAACTGCCATCCGGCGAAGTGCTCGATGTCAGACTCAAGCGTTCGAGTGGACATGCGGCCCTGGATCGGGCGATCGAGACGGCAATCCGCAAGTCGTCGCCATTGCCCAAGCCGGATGATCCTTCGTTGTTCAAGCGCGAACTTGAAATCAAGTACAAGCCGTTTGAAGAGTAGAATCGCGCGAAACTTATTGAAAACAAACGATATGCATAAAATTTCACGCCGTCTTTTCCTGGTCTTTGCCCTTGCTGCCAGTGCCTTGGCGCAGGCCCAGCTCTCGATCGAAATCACGGGGGCAGGTGCCAGCCGTATTCCGGTGGCGATTGCCGATTTTCTCGGCGACGCCACGGCGTCACGCATCGTGACCGCGACGGTGCGCTCGGACCTGGAACGCAGCGGCTTGTTCAAACTGGTCGATACGACCGGTGCGGCACTCGACGAGAATACCTCGATCAATCATGCCGACTGGCGGGGCAAGGGGGCTGACGCGCTTGCCGCCGGCAGTATCGGACGGAGCCCCGACGGTCGTATGGAGGCTCGTTTCCGTCTTTATGACACGCAAAAAGCCGTATCCCTGGGCGGAGCTGCCTATGTCACCAGTAACGAGATGCTGCGCGCGGCTGGCCATCGCATCGCCGACTATATTTACGAGAAGCTGACTGGTGAGAAGGGTGTTTTCTCGACCCGGATCGCCTATGTCGTCAAGGCGCGGGGTCAATTCCTCCTGCAAATTGCCGATGCTGACGGTCAGGGGGCGGCGACCGCACTGACTTCGACCGAGCCGATCATTTCGCCTGTCTGGTCGCCGGATGGGAGCAAGCTGGCCTACGTTTCCTTCGAGAAGAAAAAGCCCGTGATCTACGTGCATTCGATTGCTTCCGGGCAGCGTCACATTGTCGCCAACTTCAAGGGATCCAACTCGGCACCGGCCTGGTCGCCGGATGGCCGGCGTCTGGCTGTCGTGCTTTCCAAGGACGGCAATTCGCAGATTTACGCGGTGAATGCCGACGGCAGTGGCTTGCAGCGCCTGACCCAGTCGGCCGGTATCGATACCGAGCCGCGGTATGCGCCGGATGGCAGTTCGATTTTCTTCACCTCCGACCGGGGCGGCAGCCCGCAGATTTACCAAGTAGCCGCCAATGGCGGCGAGGCTCGCCGGGTCAGCTTCGAAGGCAGTTACAACGTGTCGCCCCGGCCATCGCCGGATGGCAAGATGCTTGCATTCATTACCCGTCGGGAGGGGCGTTTCCAACTCGCCGCAATGGATCTGGCCACCCGCCAGGTCCAGGTGCTGACTGACTCGCACAAGGATGAATCCCCCAGTTTTGCACCCAATAGCCGCATGATCCTGATCGCTACAGAAGTTGGCGGGCGCGGCGTACTATCGGCTGTTTCGAGCGATGGCAGGATCAAACAACGCCTCTCGGTTGCCGCAGGTGACGTGCGAGAACCCGCCTGGGGCCCTTTCTATCAATAATCCTCATCGGAGAATGTTGTGAACAAACTTTTAATTCCTGCCCTGTTGTCCGCCTTGATCCTGGGTTGCAGCTCGACTCCTGTCCCTGACGAAAACGGTGCCCCGGTCGAATCCCGTACGGGCGGCAGTGGTAGCGGTGTCGCACCGGTGGTTGCTGGCGGTGTCGACGCCAATGGTCTGCCGCGCGAACTGACCGATCCGAAGAGCAAGCTGGCGCAACGCAGCATCTACTTCGACCTCGACAAGTACGACGTCAAGGACGAGTACAAGGATCTGGTCGCTGCCCACGCCAAGTATCTGGTCGATCACCGCGGTTTCAAGGTGCTGCTGCAAGGCAATACCGACGAGCGTGGCAGCCGCGAATACAACCTGTCGCTGGGTCAGAAGCGCGCCGACGCCGTCAAGCGTTCGCTGGTGTTGCTCGGCGCTAAGGAAGACCAGGTCGAGTCGGTCAGCCTCGGTGAAGAGAAGCCGAAGAATGCCGGTCATGACGAGTCTGCCTGGGCAGAGAATCGTCGTGCCGACATTCTCTACAAGGGCGCAGACGGCCGCGGCGAGTTCTAAGCATGCGCCCGGTTCGAATCGCGTTTCTGCTTGCCATGCTGGGTGCCGCTCAGGCCCAGGCTGGCATGTTTGACGATGAGGAAGCACGTCGTCAGGTATCCGATCTGAAGATCAAGACCGAGGCGCGGTTCGACCAGCAGGGCAAGGCCCAGCTGGATCTGGCCAGCCAGATCCAGCGCCAGGCCGAAGAGATTGCTCGCCTGCGCGGGCAGATCGAAACACTGAATTACGAGCTGGAAACGGCCAAGAAGAGGCAGCAGGATTTTTATCTCGATCTCGATACCCGCTTGCGCAAGTTTGAGACTGCTCCGACGGTCAATGCCAGTCCCGAGGCGGGCACGGCTCCGGCCAAGCCGACAGGCGACCCGGCCAAGGAAACCCAGGATTACGAGGCTGCCCTGAACTTGTTCAAGTTAGCCAAGTACAAGGAAGCTGCCAGCGGATTTGCCGCTTTCGTGCAGAAATACCCGGACAGCCAGTTGGCGCCGAATGCTCAGTACTGGATGGGTAATGCCTGGTATGCGCAGCGCGATTGCAAGAAGGCGATCGAGGCGCAAAGCATCGTGACGAGCAAGTACGCCGATAGCCCGAAGGCACCGGATGCCTGGCTGGCCATCGCGACGTGCCAGCAGGAAATGGGCAATCCAGGCGGCGTCAAGCGCTCCCTCGAAACCGTGATCAGCAAGTATCCGTCTTCACCGGCTGCGGAAACGGCGCAGCAGCGATTGAAAAAGAAGTAACACCGGTTGCCGGGAATGGTCTGTCTCGCGGAAGCGGGCGGCCATTTCCTCCCGGACATTCCCCATGGCCGGCAGGCCGTCTCCAAGAGTTAGTGTCGTGGCCCTGAGAATCACCGAAATATTTTATTCCCTGCAAGGCGAAGCCTCGCGTGTTGGTTTGCCTACCGTGTTCGTGCGCCTGACCGGCTGTCCCTTGCGTTGTGTGTGGTGCGATACCACCTACAGCTTCACCGGTGGCGAGGCTGCATCCGTTGAGTCGGTCTTGGCCGAAGTGGCCAGATATCCGGCGCGCCAGGTCTGCGTGACCGGTGGCGAACCGCTCTCGCAAAAGGACTGCCTCCCGTTGCTGCAGGCTTTGTGTGATGCCGGTTACGACGTTTCGCTGGAAACCTCGGGGGCGATCGATATCGCTGCGGTCGACGCCAGGGTGTCGCGCATCATGGACCTCAAGGCACCCGGTTCGGGCGAGGTCGACAAGAACCGCTGGGAAAACCTGGGCTGCCTGAACAACCGCGACGAGGTCAAGATCATCATTGCTTCGCGCGACGATTACGAATGGGCGCGCCAGGTTTTGTCGGAACACCAGCTGGAGCGCCGTTGCCCGGTCCTCTTTTCGCCGGCGCAAGGATTGGTTGAGCCGGCTGAACTGGCTGCCTGGATTCTCGAGGATGGCCTTGACGTCCGTTTCCAGATGCAATTGCACAAGCTGCTTTGGGGTAACATGAAGGGAAAATAAGGAAGGAGACGATCATGACCAGCAATCGACGCCAGTTTTCCCGCATTCGCTTCGAGAGTGAAGCCCGCCTGTTCCTTCCCACCGGCGAATACCCAGTCGAAGTGCTTGATTTATCGCTGAAGGGCGCTCTGATTCGTCCTGCCGAAGCGGTTTTCGCCAATCTAGGCAGTAAATGCACTTTGCGCATTCGCCTCGATGAGTCAGGCGTTACCATTCGCATGGAGTGCACCCTGATTCATAGTCAGAAAGGCCTGTGGGGCCTGGCTTGCCGGGAAATCGACCTGGACAGCATTACGCATTTGCGCCGCCTGGTTGCCCTTAACCTGGGCGATGAAGCACTGCTGGAGCGCGAGTTCGGCTTGTTGACGCGAACCTGAGTTCGATGCAGCGCGAGGGGAGACGCTCCTCGCTCAGAAATTCTTCCCCTGAATCAGCCGAAACCCGCCTTGCGAGAGGGATTCGGCTAGGCTAGACTCTGCGAAATTACCAACTAAGCAGTTGATCGATACGGCCTTGAGGGCTCAGCATTTTCTTCTGGGGGGAGGAAATGGCAGACAAAGCGCTTCATCATTCGGTTTTGCCTTGGAATTCAGTTTTCAAGTCATTTGGCATGATTGCAAAGAGCTGAGCCATGGCCGATACACCCGCATTTTGCAGCTACGCAAATATCGGCTTTGGCGGCAAATCCCTGCCCGATCTCTGCGAAATTCAGCACGCGATTCTCGAAAGCTCGGTTCCGGCAGTGATTGCCACCGATGTCGAAGGCACTGTCGTCTATTTCAATCCCTCGACGCAGCGTCTGCTCGGCTACAGCTGGGAGGAAGTGGTCGGTCGGCAGGCGGCTTCGATATTCCATCTTGAAGAAGAAATCGTAGCCCGCGCGGAGGCGCTGACCCTTGAGTTGGGGCGCCCGGTGCCGCCCGGCTTCGAGGTTTTCATCGCACGCCTGGGGCCGGCGCCCCACGAGCTTCAGGAATGGACTTACGTCTGCAAGGACGGTACGCGGATTCCCGTTTGTTTGTGGGTGACGGCGCTGCATGACAGCGAGCGGCGCTTGATCGGCTATGTCGGCGTTGCCTGCGACCAGCGTGGCAGACAGCACGTGAATGAGGATTTGCGCATTGCGGCGCTCGCTTTCGAGTCGCAAGCAGCGATCATGGTGACGGACGCGCAGCAAAGAATATTGCGGGTCAATCCGGCTTTTACGCAGCTGACCGGGTATGCGGCGGAAGAAGCAGTCGGTTTGAAACCGTCGATTCTGAAATCGGGAAGACAGGATGCCGCGTTTTATCGGCAAATGTGGGAGTCCTTGGATAGCACTGGCTCCTGGCAGGGGGAAATCTGGAATCGGCGCAAATGTGGCGGCATCTATCCCGAGTGGTTGACGATCAGTGCCGTGCGTAACGAAGCGGGAAAGCTGACGCATTACGTCAGCACCTTTTCCGATATAACCGACCTGAAAGTGGCAGAAAGCGAGATTCAGAACCTGGCTTTTTACGATCCGCTCACTGCCTTGCCGAATCGGCGCTTGCTGCTCAGTCGCCTCGGTCAGGCGCGCCTGACCGCGAAACGCAGTTTGCAGTACGGAGCGTTGTTGATCATCGATCTCGATCACTTCAAGAATCTCAACGACACGCTCGGCCACGACGTTGGCGACCTGTTGCTGGTCGAGGTGGCGCGTCGTTTGCGCGATTGCATACGGGAAGGCGATACGGCCGCAAGGCAGGGCGGCGACGAGTTCATCGTCATGCTGGAAAATCTCGGTACGGAAGGGGCAGTGGCGGGCATTCAGGCCGAAGTGGTGGCCGAGAAGATTCGCGTCAGCCTGAATCGTCCCTACGTCGTGGCTGGTGATGCCCAGCATTTTCATTCGGCCAGTATTGGTATCAGCTTGTTTTGCGCCTTGGACAAAACGACCGAGGTCTTGCTCAAGCAAGCCGACATTGCCTTGTACAAAGCCAAGGATGCCGGGCGCAACGCCATTCGCTTCTTTGACGATGCCATGCAGACAGCCCTGGACGCGCGTGCCGCTATGGAGTCGAGATTGCATCGGGCTTTGGCACGGGGCGAGTTTCAGTTGTACGTGCAACCGCAGTTCAACGCGGTTCGCCAGCTGATCGCCGCCGAAGCCTTGATCCGCTGGCAGCCGCCTGGCGAGAAGATGGTGGCGCCGGCCGATTTCATCCCCCTGGCCGAGGAAACGGGATTGATCGTGGCGATCGGCAATTGGGTGCTGGATCAGGCCTGTGCCCAGCTGCAGCGCTGGGGCGATGATCCGCGGACGGCGGGATTGCATATGGCCGTCAATGTAAGCGCCCGCCAGTTCCGCCAGCCGGATTTCGTCGAGCAAGTCTGTCTGGCCCTGGCCAGATACAACGTCAATCCTGGCTGCTTGAAAATCGAGCTGACCGAGAGTCTGCTGATGGATAACGTCGAGGCAGTGGTTGCCAAAATGCAAGCTTTGCGGCGTGTCGGTGTCCGCTTCTCACTGGATGATTTCGGTACCGGTTACGCCTCGTTGTCCTATCTGAAGCGTTTTCCGTTCAATCAACTGAAGATCGATCGCTCTTTCATTCGCGATATCACCACCGATTCTGACGATGCCGCCATCGTGCGTGCAATCATCGCGATGGGCAACGCCCTGCGCCTGCAAGTCGTGGCCGAAGGCGTCGAAACCGCGGAGCAGCATGCCTATCTGCTGGACCATGGCTGTACCTGTTTCCAGGGATATTTGTTTGGCCGGCCGGTGCCGTTCGCCGAATTCGAGCGCAATCTTGGTGAATTGCCGCCGGCAGCGGGGGCGGGTGACTGGGTCATCTGAGCGCCCGGCGGGCGGCTCAATGTCCGACCGGTGATGCCGGTTTGTGGCAAAACAACATCAAGCCTTCGCTGATCAGCCAGCAAAGTGCCCACAGCGCGCCCATGACACCGACGGCGCCAGCCGCCATGCCTGAAGCAAAGCCCTCGCCGCATTGATGGGGCCAGATGCAGCGCCCTGTCCAGAGAAGTAGTTCGCCGGCACAAAGCAGGTGCGTCACACTCAGCCCAACCCGCAGCCAGCGTCGCCAGCCTGGTGGCGGGAGTTTGCCGACGAGCAATTGGCCAACTCGCCAGAGCGTGCCGAGCAGGGCAAGGGGTATGGTCAGCAGGAAGGGGGCGAGCAGTTGTTCCAGGCGAATCTCCTTGCCATCGGCGTATGGGCCGAGTGACGCATTGCATGCAATGGCGAAACGGTCGTCCTGCCGACCGCCCCGATGGCAAATTGTAGCGTTGGAACAAGCAGATACAGGCTGAGTCGAAGCAACTTTTCGGGTATATTCGCCCCCCATGAAAAAGCCTGCTGTCGTTCTCCTGTCCGGCGGACTCGATTCCGCCACCTGCCTTGCTCTGGCCCGCAGCCAGGGCTTCGATTGCTACTGCCTGTCCTTCGATTACGGCCAGCGCCACAACGCCGAGTTGCAGGCGGCCGAGCGCGTCGTCAAGGCGCTGGGGGCGGCCGAGCATCGCGTGATCAATTTCGGCCTCGCCCAGTTCGGCGGTTCGGCGCTCACCGATACCAATATCGCGGTGCCGACCGACGGTGTCCAGCCTGGCATTCCGGTCACCTATGTGCCGGCGCGCAACACCATCATGCTGTCGCTCGCCCTGGCCTGGGCGGAAGTGCTCGGTAGCCGCGACATCTTCGTCGGGGTCAACGCGGTCGATTACTCCGGTTATCCGGACTGCCGTCCGGAATACATCGCTGCCTTCGAGAAAATGGCCAATCTGGCGACCAAGTCCGGGGTGGAAGGCGTCAAGCTGTCGATCCATGCCCCGCTGATCGACATGTCGAAGGCCGACATTATCCGCACCGGCACCGCCCTGGGGGTCGATTACGGCCTGACCGTCTCCTGCTACCAGGCCGATGCGCAGGGCCGGGCCTGCGGCCAGTGCGACTCCTGCCGCCTGCGCGCCGAGGGCTTTGCCGCGGCCGGCGTCGCCGATCCGACGGCTTACGCCGCCTGAACATGGAGACCGGGGCAACGGCCGGCACGGTTCTCTGGCTGGCCTTTGCCGTTTCCTTCGCCTTCGGGCTGATCGCCCAGAAAACGCATTTCTGCACCATGGGGGCGGTTGCCGACATCGTCAATATGGGTGACTGGCGGCGCATGCGCATGTGGCTGCTCGCCATTGCCGTCGCCATCCTCGGTTCGGCGGCCTTGCATGCCGCCGGGCTGATCGATCTCGGCAAGTCGATCTATCGCACGCCGAATTTCACCTGGCTGTCGAATATCGTCGGCGGCCTGCTCTTCGGCATCGGCATGGTGCTGGCCTCCGGCTGCGGCGGCAAGACGCTGATCCGCATCGGCGGCGGCAGTCTCAAATCGCTGGTCGTTTTCCTCGTCCTCGGCCTGGTCGCCTACATGACCCTGCGTGGCGTCTTTGCCGCCTGGCGGGTCAATGGCCTCGACCGTGTTGCCCTGACGCTGGCCGGCGGGCAGGATCTGCCGGCGCTGCTGGTCGCCGCCGGCTGGTCGGCGCCAGTCGCTTTCTGGCTGCCGGTGCTCGGGCTGGGCGGCGGCCTGCTCGCCTTCTGTCTGGCGCGGCGGGATTTCTGGACCGTGGAGAACCTGCTGGGCGGCATCGGCATCGGCCTGTGCGTTGTTGCAGCCTGGTATGTCAGCGGCCATGTCGGCTACCTGGCCGAACATCCGGAAACGCTGGAAGAGGCTTTCCTGACCACCAACAGCGGTCGCATGGAAGCGCTGACTTTCGTCGCGCCGCAGGCCTATACGCTGGATCTCCTGTTGCTGTGGTCGGATAGCAGCCGCAAGCTGAGCTTCGGCATTGCCTCGCTGCTCGGCGTGATTGCCGGTTCGGCCAGCTGGGCCGTGCTGACCGGGCGCTTCCGCTGGGAGGGCTTTGCCGGTCTGGAAGATACCGCCAACCACCTGCTCGGTGGCGCGCTGATGGGCTTTGGCGGGGTAGCCGCGATGGGCTGCACGGTCGGTCAGGGCATCAGCGGCTTTTCGACGCTGGCCGTGGGGTCGATGCTGACTTTCCTGGCCATCGTCGGCGGCGCCGCCGCGATGCTCAAGATCCAGTACTGGCGGCTGATGCGCCAGGCCTGAGCCGGGCGCCCGGGCGAAAGTTCAGCCCCGGCGCTCAGCCGAAACGCGGCTTGCGTTTCTCGGCGAAGGCTTGCAGGCCTTCGGCAAAATCCGGTTCGGCGGCACAGCGGGCGAAATTGGCCTGCTCAGCCGCCAGTTGCGCTTCCAGCGAGGTCGAAAACGACTGGTTGAGCAGCGCCTTGGTGCGCGCCAGGGCCTTGGCCGGGCCGCGCTTGAGCCGGGTGGCCAGGGCCAGGCATTCCTCGTCCAGCGTATCGGCCGGCACGGCGCGATTGACCAGGCCGAGCGTGGCGGCGGTGGCGGCATCGAAGCGGTCGCCGAGCAAGGCGATTTCGGTGGCTTTCTTCAGCCCGACCAGACGCGGCAGCGCCCAGGTCGAACCGCCATCCGGCGACAGCGCAATATGGCAGTAAGCCAGCGTGAAGTAGGCACTGTCGGCGGCCAGCGCGAAATCGCAGGCCAGCATCAGAGAGACGCCGTAGCCGGCGGTGGCACCGCGCACGGCGGCAATCACCGGTTTTTCCATGTGGCGAATGTTGAGCGTCGTCTGGTGCACCCGGGCCAGGGTTTCCTGCATCCGGGCTTCGATCGTGGCCGCATCGCGGCCGGCGATTTCCTCGCCGAACCATTTCAGGTCGCCGCCGGCCATGAAATGTTCGCCGCTGGTCTTGAGCAGCACGACGCGCACTTCGGGATCGCTGGCGGCCCGGCTGGTGGCGGCCTGCAGCGCATCGATCATGCCGTCGTTGAGGGCATTGAGCGACTGCGGCCGGTTCATGGTCAGGCTGGCGATGCCTTCGCTGACTTCATAGCTGACAAGTGACATGGGGTCTCCGTGACGGGGCGGTTCAGCCGCCCTCCTTGAGTTTGGCGATGACCAGCGGAAAGGCGCCGGAGCCGATCAGGGCGATGGCCGAAACGATGAAGGCGAGGCCGGCCATCGGGTCGTCGAGTATCGGGTGCAACAGGGCGCCGAAGCCGGCCAGGCTGAAGGCGCCGGGAATGGCGCAGAGGATGCCGAGCGTGGTGAGGGCGACAAAGGAAAAGGGATAGCGACGCATCGGTGCAGTGTAGCCGACTGCCCGCGGCCGGCCAAATGGCGCCGGTTGCTCCCGCCGATGCCTGTCGAGGCGAACCTTTCGCCGATTTGACGCTCTCAATGGCTGAGTTCGGCACGCCGCTTGCTGCGGGCCGGAACCCTCTGACTTTTTGCCGGAAACCCGACATGAACGCCCCGGAAGCCCTGCCTCTCGAATTCCCCGTTTTCGACAACAGTTTTGCCGCCCTGCCCGAGGCGTTTTACACCCGGCTGCTGCCGCAACCCCTGCCCGATCCCTACGTCGTCGGGGTCAGCCCGGAAGTGGCCGAATTGCTCGGCTTGCCGGCCGACTTCCTGGCCAGCCCGGCTTTTGCCGAAACCTTTGCCGGCAACCAGCTGCTGCCTGGTTCGGCGCCGCTCGCCGCGGTCTATTCCGGTCACCAGTTCGGCGTCTGGGCCGGCCAGCTGGGCGATGGCCGGGCGCACCTGCTGGGTGGCCTGCGCAATGATCGCGGCCATTGGGAAATCCAGCTCAAGGGGGCGGGCCGGACGCCCTATTCGCGCGGTGCCGACGGCCGTGCCGTGCTGCGCTCGTCGATCCGCGAATACCTCTGCTCGGAAGCGATGGCCGGCCTCGGCATCCCGACGACGCGGGCGCTGTGCGTGATCGGTGCCGATTACCCGGTGCGCCGCGAAAGCATCGAGACCGCCGCCGTCGTCGCCCGTGTCGCGCCCGGCTTTGTCCGCTTCGGCTCCTTCGAGCATTGGGCGTCGCGCGACCGGCTGGTCGAGCTGCGCCAGCTGGCCGACTACGTCATCGATACCTTCCGGCCCGAATGCCGGGCGGCGGCCAACCCCTATGCCGAACTGCTGGCCGATGTGGCGCGCCGGACCGGCGAGCTGATGGCGCACTGGATGGCAGTCGGCTTCATGCATGGCGTGATGAACACCGACAACATGTCGATTCTCGGCCTGACCCTGGATTACGGTCCTTTCGGCTTCATGGAAGCCTTCGACCCGGGGCATATCTGCAACCATTCCGACCACCAGGGCCGTTACGCCTACCGCAACCAGCCGCATGTCGCGCAGTGGAACCTGTACCGGCTGGCCGATGCCCTGCTGCCGCTGATCGGCCGGCCGGCGCTGGCCAAGTCGGCGGTTGACGAGCATTACGGCACCGCGTTCGAGGGCAAGTTCGAACAGCTGATGCGCGCCAAGCTCGGCTTGCGCAGCGGGCTGGACGACGACGAGGCCTTCATTGGCGAGACCTTCGGCTTCCTGCAGCAGCATCGGCCCGATTTCACGCTGTTCTTCCGCAAGCTCTCCAAGCTGCCCGGCGAAGTCGAGCCGGCGCGCCAGCCGGCGGTCGATGCGCCGCTGCGCGACATGTTCATCGACCGCGCCGCCTGCGATGCCTGGCTGGCCAACTGGCGGGCCCGGCTGGCCCAGACGCCGTGGGAGGATGGCGAACGGCAGGCGGCGATGCGGGCGGCCAATCCGAAATACGTGCTGCGCAACTGGCTGGCTGAAGTGGCCATCCGCCAGGCCAAGGCCGGCGATTTTTCCGAAGTGGCCCGCCTGCAAACCTGCCTGCGTAACCCCTATGCCGAACAGCCGGAGTTCGAGGCCTACGCCGAGCTGCCGCCGGACTGGGCGAGCGGACTGGCGGTCAGCTGTTCGAGCTAGTTTGCCCAGCCCCGGCATTGCCCAGCGTTGCCTCCCGCGCGAAGGCCAGGGCATCGGCGATGGCGTTTTCGAGCGCTGGGGCGGCCGGATAGCTCCAGTAGCTGGCGAAAATGGGCAGTGGCGGTAGCTTCATTTCACAGTCGAGCACCGCGATGTCGTGACGCAAGGTCAGTTCCTCGGCCGCATCGCGACCGAGGGTGGCCAGGCCGAGGCCGCTTTCGACCAGCTTGACCAGGCCGGATATCGACGAAATGGTGTGGACACGCTTGTCGGCGACACCGGCCTGGCGCAGCGAATCGAGCAGGGTGAGATGGGGCTGTGAGCCACGCTGGAAGGTCAGTAGTTCGCTGGCCAGCAGTTCGTCGAGGCTGAGGGTCGGCCGGCCGGCCATGCAGGCGGGGCCGACGAAGACAACCTCCATGGGCGGCAAGGCTTCGTTGATCAGGCCTTTGCCGAGCGCCGGCTCGGCCGAGAAAACCAGATCGAGGCCACCCCGCCGGACCTGTTCGTTCAGGACGTGGGTCATTTCGATATTGAGTTCGAATTCCAAGTGGGGCTTTTTGCTCTTCAGTGCTTTGACCAGGGGAATCATCCAGGTGTGCAGCACGGTTTCGATACCGCCTACCCGTAGCGACAGGGGAAGCTGTTCCGGGCCGGACAGTTCGCGTTTGACGTCGCGTTGCAGGGCGAGCAAGCGCTCGGCGTAATCGAGAAAGCGGGTGCCGGCATTGGTCAGCCGGAAAACCCGGTCGCGGCGGTCGATCAGCGGCACGCCGAGTTCCTCTTCCAGCGCCGCAATCCGGCTCGATACCGCGGATTGGGTGAGGAACAGCTTTTCCGCCGTGCGCGTGATGCTCTTCAGGCGAGCGACCCAGACAAAGGCTTCGACAAAACGCAAATTCACCGTGAACTCCCGAGATGGAGGCGGTAGCATAGCAGCAAAAAAATCGATGAGGTGATAACGAAATATTTCGTTTGTCGGTGTTTTGCCAGTCATTTCATACTGCGCCGACACAAAAACCCTACAGAGAGACAAACATGGTTACAAAGATTTCGGGCTGCGCCCAAGAGGCGCAGGGCTTGGTCGCGGCAACGGGGCTGGCGGCGCGCCACATCATCCGCTCGGGAGAATGGACCGGGCATACCAGCGGCACCGCACCGCATTACGTGCAGGGCAATCTGGTCATCCTGCCGGCCGCGCTGGCCAACGATTTCCTGCGTTTTTGCCAGCGCAATCCGAAGCCCTGCCCGCTGCTCGCCGTTTCCGAGCCGGGCGACCCGCGCCTGCCGCGACTGGGCGAGGATCTCGACATCCGTACCGATGTCCCGGCCTACCGCGTCTGGCGCAAGGGCGAATTGATCGAGGAGGTCAGCGATATTCGCCACCTGTGGCGCGAGGATCTGGTCAGCTTCGTCATCGGTTGTTCCTTTTCCTTCGAACAGCCATTGATCGATGCCGGCATTCCGCTCCGCCATGTCCAGGAAGGGCGCAATGTGGCGATGTACCGGACCAATATCCAGACGGTGCCGGCAGGTCCCTTTCACGGGCCGATGGTGGTGTCGATGCGGCCGATGTCGCCGGCCAACGCCATTCGCGCCGTCCAGGTGACCGCCCGCGTGCCGCAGGTGCACGGCGCACCGGTTCACCTCGGCGACCCAGCCCAGATCGGCATCGCCGATTTGCAAAAGCCCGATTTTGGCGATGCCGTGGCGGTTCTGCCCGGCGAAATGCCGGTCTATTGGGCATGTGGTGTGACGCCGCAGTCGGTCGTCATGGAAGCCAAACCCGAATTCTGCATTACGCATTCTCCCGGCAAGATGTTGGTCACCGACCTGCTGGATGGCGAGCTCGCCTTTTCATGATTTTTCCGTAGTTGTAGTCAGGGGAGAGCACCCGACCCGTGGCACACCGGCGTCAGACTGGTGGTCGCGGTTATCGTCAAGCCAAATCAGGAGGAACTACCGTGTGGATTGCTGAAACCAGCAAAGCTGAAAGAAAGACCTTGACGGCTGCGTTTGCCGGCTATGGTGTCGATGCATTTGATTACATGATCTATACCTTCGTCATCCCGACGCTGATTGCGGCGTGGGGCATGACCAAGGTCGAGGCGGGTTACATCGCGACCGGGGCGCTGATCACCTCGGCGATCGGCGGGTGGGCGGCCGGCGTGCTGGCCGACAAGTACGGCCGGGTGCGCGTGCTGCAATGGACGGTGATGTGGTTCACCTTCTTCACCTTCCTGTCCGGTTTTACCAACTCCTTCGAACAACTGTTCTTCACGCGGGCCATGCAGGGATTCGGCTTCGGTGGCGAATGGTCGGTCGGTGCGGTGCTGATCGCCGAGATGATCCAGGCCAAGCATCGCGGCAAGGCGGTCGGTCTGGTTCAGAGCAGCTGGGCGGTCGGCTGGGCGGTGGCGGCCATCGCCTTCTGGGGCGTCTATGCCGTGCTGCCGGCCGAGCAGGCCTGGCGAGTCCTCTTCTGGTTGGGCATCCTGCCGGCCATCCTGATTTTCTATATTCGTCGCAACATCAAGGATCCCGAGGTCTTCCACGCTACCCGTGCCAAGGTCCAGGCCGAAGGGGGCGGGCATTTCCTGGAAATTTTCTCGCCAAGGAATCTCAAGACCACCGTTTTTGCCAGCCTGCTCTCCACTGGCATGATGGGTGCCTACTACGCCGTCACCACCTGGCTGCCGACCTTCCTCAAGGTCGAGCGCAAGCTGTCGGTGCTGGGGACCAGCGGTTATTTGCTGGTGCTGATTCTCGGCTCCTTCATCGGCTATCTGACCAGCGCCTACCTTTCCGACCGTCTCGGCCGGCGGCGCTGCTTCATGCTGTTCGCGACCTGTGCCGGCCTGCTGGTTTTCGCCTATACCCATATTCCGATTACCGATCAGTTGATGCTCTTCCTCGGCTTTCCCCTTGGCTTCTTCCTTTCCGGCATTTTCTCCGGCATGGGGGCCTATCTGGCCGAGTTGTTCCCGAACGAACTGCGCGGTTCCGGTCAGGGCTTCTGCTACAACTTCGGCCGTGCAGTAGGCGCCTTCTTCCCGGCGGCGGTCGGTTATCTGAGCACCAGCATGCCCTTGGGCGAGGTGATTGGCCTGTTCGCGGCCGGGGGCTACATCCTGGTCATCGTCGCCTGTTTGCCGCTGCCCGAGACCCAGGGCCTGGAGCTGGCCCATTCGCACTGATCCTTCGCGCTTCAGTCAACGCTAACCGGTTCGTCAGCCGCACTTTTGCGGTTGGCGGCTGCCGGTCTGAAAAGAATTCATCATGGACAATACGAGCAAGATTCCATCTTATTTGTCGCGCGAGCGACTGGGGCCCTGGGAAACCTATCTGGTCCAGATCGACCGGGTCGAGCCCTATCTCGAGAAATCCCTATTGCCGTGGGTCGAAACCCTGACCCGCCCGAAGCGGACCTTGATCGTCGATGTGCCGATCCGCCTCGATAGCGGCGAGATCGCCCATTTCGAGGGCTATCGCGTGCAGCACAACCTGTCGCGCGGGCCGGGCAAGGGCGGCATCCGCTATCACCCCGATGTCACGCTGTCCGAGGTGATGGCCCTGTCGGCCTGGATGACCATCAAGAACGCGGTGGTCAATGTTCCCTACGGCGGCGCCAAGGGTGGCATCCGGGTCAATCCGAAAAACCTGACGCTCGCCGAGCTGGAGCGCCTGACCCGGCGTTACGCCAGCGAGATCAACATCATGATCGGGCCGGAGAAGGACATTCCGGCACCCGACATCAATACCAATGAACAGATCATGGCCTGGTTCATGGATACCTATTCCATGAACCAGGGCAAGACGACGACGGGGGTGGTGACCGGCAAGCCCTTGTCGCTCGGCGGCAGTCTCGGGCGTCCCGATGCGACCGGGCGCGGTGTCTTCATCACCACCGTCGAAGCGGCGCGCCATCTCGGCATCCCGATTGCCGGCGCCAAGGTAGCCGTGCAGGGCTTCGGCAACGTCGGCGAGGCGGCCGCCCGGCTGTTTGCCGAGGCCGGTGCCAAGGTCGTCGCGGTGCAGGACGAGACGGGAACGGTGTTCAATGCGGCGGGGCTGGATGTCCGTCGCCTCAAGCGGCATCGCCATGAAACCGGCAGCCTGGGCGGCATGGCCGAGGCGGAGTCGATCGACAACCAGGATTTCTGGGCCTGTGAGGTCGACATCCTGATCGCGGCGGCGCTGGAGAACCAGATCACCGAGGACAATGCCGGCCGGATTCGCGCCCGCATCGTCACCGAAGGCGCCAATGGCCCGACGACGCCGGCGGCCGACCTGATCCTGCAGGCGCGCAATATCCTGGTCATTCCCGACGTGCTGGCCAATGCCGGCGGCGTCACGGTCAGCTATTTCGAGTGGGTGCAGGACATCAGTGCCTTTTTCTGGTCGGAGGACGAAATCAACCAGCGTCTCGACAAGATCATGCGCGACGCCTTCAATGCCGTCTGGGCATCGGCCGAAAGCAAGGGCATCCTGCTGCGCACGGCGGCCTTCGTGCTCGGTTGCGAGCGCGTGCTGCTGGCGCGCAAACTGCGTGGCCTTTACCCCTGAGCCGGCCATGCTTGCTTCCCAACTTCAATCGCCGCCCCGCTTGCTGAGTCTGGGCGATGCCGCCTGGACAGTCGAGTTCGGGGCCGAGATCGATCCGCAGATCCACGGTCGCGTCCTCGGCTTCTGCAGCCTGCTCGATACCTTGTCCGACGACGACCGCCTGGTCGGCGTGGTGGAATGGGTGCCGACCTTTCGCTCGGTGACGGTCCATTTCGATCCCCTGCAGGCCGATGCAATGGCCCTGGGCGAGCATCTGCTCGGACTTGCCGGGCAAAGCGGCAGCTTGTCGGCGGCCGGCTGCCGCTGGTCCATCCCGGTCTGCTTCGAAGCCGATTGTGCCCCCGATCTGGTCGATGTTGCGGCCAGTTGTGGGATGTCCCCGGAGGCAGTGATCGACTTGATGACCGGAACGGTGTTCTCGGTTTACATGCTGGGCTTCCTGCCCGGCTTTCCCTACCTCGGCGGCTTGCCGGCCAGTCTGGAAATGTCGCGTCTGGCTTCGCCACGCAAGGTGGTACCGGCACGCTCGATCGCCATCGCCGGCCGCATGTGCGCCGCCTACCCGTGGGAAAGTCCAGGCGGCTGGCGGCTGCTCGGGCGGACCCCGGTTCGCCTGTTCGATCCCAACAACCGGCGTCGGCCCGCCTTGCTGGCGCCAGGCGACGAACTGGTCTGGCGTCCGGTCGGAAAGGACGAATATCTCGCCATCGAGCGCGCCTGCGCGGCCGGTGAGTTCGACCTGGCCAGCCTGGTGCAGCAGGAGGGCGTGGCATGAGCGCGTGCGTCGAAGTGGTCGAGTCCGGTATTGCCGTCACCCTGCAGGATCTGGGACGAACCGGTTATCGAAATATCGGCGTCCCGGTTTCCGGCGCGCTCGATCCGATCATGATGGCGGCGGCCAATGCCTTGCTCGGCAACGATACGGCCGCGACGGTATTGGAGGTCTGCTTGAGCGGTCCGGCCCTGAAGGCCGTTTCCGGGACCCTGCGGGTTGCCCTGACCGGGGAGCTGACAGGGCAAATCCTGTCGGCCAACGGCCGCTTGCTGAAGGTTGGCGCGTGGGAGACGGCCACGCTGTTTCCGGGCGATTTGATCCGGATCGGCAGCGTTAGCCGCGGCGTCGCCTATGTCGGTTTGTCTGGCGGCATCCAGCTCGCCGGCCAGCTGGGCAGCTGCTCCACCTATTTGCGAGCCGCCATCGGTGGTTATCAGGGGCGCGCGCTGCGCGTCGGCGATCGCTTGCAGTGCCATCCGTTGAGTGGCGATCCCTGGCTGGAGTTTCGCGGTAGCGGCGTACCGGCCGCGCAAAGCGGCCCGATACGGGTGATTCCGGGACCGCAAGACGAATATTTCACGGCCGCCGCCCTGGCCGATTTCTTCGGCACGCCCTATCGCGTCAGCCGCGATGCCGACCGCATGGGCATGCGCCTGGAGGGCCGCGCCCTGGCACACAACGAGAAGGGCGCCGAGATCGTCTCGGATGGCGTGACGCCTGGTTCGATCCAGGTGCCGCCAAACGGGCAGCCCATCGTGCTGATGGCGGATTGCCAGACCTCCGGTGGTTATCCCAAGGTGGCGACGGTGATCCGCGCCGATCTGCCGCGTCTGGCTCACCTGCGGCCGGGCGACGAAGTTTGTTTCGCGGCGGTCGATCATGCCGTGGCGCAGCTCGCCCTGCGCCAGCAGCTTGCCGCCTTGCAGGCGTGGCGGGAAGCGATCGAATCCTTCCGGCCGCCCGGGGTGATTGACGAGGCGGCTTTATATGGCGGTAATCTGGTGAGCGGGGCAATTCGTGGCGACGAGGCGGCGTTGCACGAAAGCGTATCGATGCAGGGGTTTGAAAAGGGAGCGCGGCATGTCTAACACAATCAATCTCAACGCCGATCTGGGCGAGAGCTTCGGTGCCTGGCAGATGGGCGACGACGCAGCCATGTTGCAGGTCGTCAACTCAGCCAATATCGCCTGCGGCTTCCATGCCGGTGACCCTTTGGTGATGCGTCAGACCGTCCGCCAGGCGCAAAGACATGGGGTCGGCGTGGGCGCTCACCCGGCCTATCCCGACCTGCAGGGCTTCGGACGGCGCCAGCTGGCCATGTCGGCCGATGAATTGGAAGCCGCAATCATTTATCAGATCGCGGCGCTCGACGGCATGGCCCGCAGCGAGGGCGTCCGCGTCAGTCACGTCAAACCGCATGGTGCGTTAAACAATGCAGCCTGTGCCGATCGGGCGCTGGCCGATAGCGTTGTCCGCGCCATCCGCAGCTACGACCGCGACATGATCCTGCTCGCCCCGGCTTTGTCGAAACTGGGCGAGGCTGCCGAGGCCGTCGGCTTGCCCGTCGTGTCCGAGGTCTTCGCCGACCGCGCCTATCTGGACGACGGCCAACTCGTGCCGCGCAGTCGCCCCGGAGCCATGGTGCATGGTCCCGAGGCGGCCTATGCCCATGTCCGGCGCATGCTGGAAATCGGCGGATTGTTCAGTATCAACGGCAAGCGCCTGCCCTGCCGGATCGGCAGTGTTTGCGTGCATGGTGACGGGGCCGAGGCGGTGGCGACGGCACGCGAACTCCGTTTGCGCCTGTTGGCCGATGGCTACCGGCTGGTCGGCTTGCCGGAATTGCTCTAGCCGATGCGGCAGGTGTCGCGTTGTCGAAGGCGGCGAAGCGGGCGACAATGCGGGGCGATCACTACCGACCTGCCGCATGACCGAATTTTCTGCACTGCCCGACCCGGACCCGGCCACGCCGCGCCAGGATAATCCCGCCGACTGGCTGGAACTGCATTACCGCCAACGCTGGCTGACCCAGGGCTCGACCTTGGGTCAGATCAACCCGGCGCTGAGCGTCGAAGCCTTCGGCTTTGCGCGGCATCAGGGCGACTGGTTGGGTGTGGTCGTCACGCCCTGGTTCCTGCGCCTGTTCCTGATCAACGGCGGCGGCACGCTGTGGGGAGACATTCCGCCCGGACAGCGGCGCTATGTCGAGTTGCCTTACGGCACCCTTCCCTTCGTCGCCGAATACGATCCGCAGATCGGGGCGCTGCAGTACAGCGCGTTGGTTGCCTCGATCGGAGAAGTGCCCGACATGGCGACGGCCCGTCTGATTGCCGCCGATATCCTGCAAGCCTTTCTGCCTCCGAGCGTGGTCGAGGCACCTGTCGTGGCACCGTCCACCAACCCGGTCGCCGAGGAAGCGCCGCAACTCAGTCGGCGCGGCTTTTTCCGGCGTCTGGCCGGCAAGCGTTAGGGGGCGGCGATGAATCAGGACATGGCACAGGCAGCCCGCTTGCGCATCGAGGCGATGGCTCCCGAGTATGCCGAAGCGACTGCGGTGTGGGCCGAGCGCCTGCATCTGCCGCTGGTCGGCGAAGCCGATTTCGTCGTCCAGTACGGGCCGGATGGCCTGCAGTTCGTCGAAGCCGGGCCGGATGCGCCGGGGCCGGTGCGGGTCGATTTCCTCGAAGGCGCAGTGGCGCATCGCCGCCTGTTCGGTGGCGGCAGCGGCCAGATGATCGCCAAGGCCGTCGGCATCCAGCCCGGCGTCCGGCCGCAGGTGCTCGACGCGACTGCCGGCCTCGGGCGCGATGCCTTCGTGCTGGCCGAGCTGGGCTGCTCGATGACGCTGATCGAGCGCCAGCCCTTGATTGCGGCGTTGCTTGAAGACGGGCTGCGGCGGGCGGCGGATGATGCCGAAGTCGGGCCGGTGGTGGGCCGCATGCGCCTGCTCGGCGGCAATGCCATCGATCTGATGGCGGCCTGGGCGGATGAGGCGCCACAGGTGATCTATCTCGATCCGATGTTCCCGCATCGCGACAAGAGTGCGCTGGTAAAAAAAGAGATGCGGCTGTTCCGGCCGCTGGTCGGCAGCGACGACGATGCACCGGCCCTGCTCGCGGCGGCACTGGCGCTGGCGACGCACCGGGTGGTGGTCAAGCGGCCGCGCAAGGCGCCGCCGGTGGCCGGCGAAAAACCGGGCTATGCGCTGGAGGGCAAGTCGAGCCGCTACGACATCTACCCCAAGAAGAGTCTGAAGCCGAACGCCGCTTGAGTCGGGGGCGCGGGGTTTTTCGGTAAAATTTAGGACAAATGCTTTAGCCGGCGGCCGCCAATCCATGTCGCCGGGGGGGTGTATAACAGCCGGGCTCGCCGCTGCGCGGGCCTTTTTCATGTGATTCGATGGTTTGGGCTCAGCCCTTTTCATGCCGGAGACGCGCCATGCGCAAATTCGTCGCCCCTTTGCTCTTCCTGTTTCTCGGCGCTTGTGCGACGGTGGTTTCGCTGCGTCTCGACGATCGCTTCGGCAGCGCCGACCCGGCCCGCTTCGACCAGCTTGTCGTACCGGGCAATGGGCGCGCACCGGACTACTGGAACGACGTCCGGCCCATTCTCGACCAGCGCTGCGTCAGTTGTCATGCCTGCTACGATGCGCCTTGCCAGCTCAATCTGAGTAGTTACGCCGGCTTGACCCGAGGAGCCAATCCGGAACAGGTGTATTCCGGAACCCGCTTGCTTGCCGCCCAACCGACGCGCCTGGGAACCGATGCCCTGAGTACCGTGGGGTGGCGCCAATTGGGATTTTTCCCGGTTCTCAACGAGCGGCAGCAGTCGCCCGAAGCCAACCGCGTCGGCGGTGTGATGCATCGCCTGCTCGCCATGAAGCAGGAAAATCCCGGCCCGAGCAGCGGTCCGCTCGATGAGGACGATTTCGATTTTTCGCTCGACCGGGCGCAAGTCTGTGTCCGGGCGGAAGGCTTGGGGGAATATGCCCTGCGTTACCCGGAGCGCGGCATGCCTTTCGGCTTGCCGCCGCTTTCTGAAGCCGAGCATGCCACGTTGAGCCGCTGGCTGGAGGCTGGCGCACCCTACCGGCCGCCGCAGCCGCTGCCGGCCTCGGTACTGGCCCGGGTCAAGGAATGGGAGAGCTTTCTCAACGGCGATAGCGCCAAGCAGCAGTTGGTTGCCCGTTACATCTTCGAACACTGGTACATCGGCCATTTTTATTTCGATGAAATGCCCGGCCAGTATTTCGAACTGGTACGCAGTCGGACGCCATCCGGTCAAGCGATCGACCTGATTGCGACGCGCCGCCCTTACGACGATCCCGGCGTCGAACGGGTGTATTACCGCTTGCAGCGGATGGAGGCGACTTCGGTCGCCAAGAAGCACATGCCGCTCAAACTCGACGCCGAGCGGATGGCGAGATTGCGTGGCTGGTTCTTCAACGATACCTATTCGGTCAGCGAACTGCCCAGCTACGCGCCCGAGGTCGCGGCCAATCCCTTCCTGACCTTCCGCGCCCTGCCGGTCGATGCGCGTTACCGTTTCATGCTCGATGAAGCCCAATTCACGCTGATGGGCTACATGAAAGGGCCGGTTTGCCGGGGCCAGGTGGCGCTCAATGTCATCAACGACCATTTCTGGGTGGTCTTCGTCGCGCCGGACAGCAAGGAAACCCTGCTCATGAACGCCATGCTCGATGCCGCCATTCCGGCCCTGCGTCTGCCGGCCGAGCAGGAGAGCACGGCCGGACTGCTCGCCTGGCGTCAATATTCGAAGCTGGAAAACCAGTATCTGCAAGCGAAGAGCGCCGTCCTGGCCAAATACGCCAGCAAGGATTTCCTGCCCGCCGTCGACAAGCTATGGAATGGTGATGGTCGCAATCCGAATGCGGCACTTACCGTCTTCCGGCATTTCGACAGTGCCTCGGTGGTGCGCGGCTTGGTCGGCGAGCGACCGCAGACCACCTTGCTGATGGGTTACCCGCTATTCGAGCGCATGCATTACCTGCTGGTGGCCGGCTTTGACGTCTACGGAAATATCGGGCACCAGGTTGCCACCCGGCTGTACATGGACTTCCTGCGCATGGAAGGTGAGCTTAATTTCCTGACGCTGCTGCCGCTGGCCGATCGTCAGCCGGTCCTCGATCGTTGGTATCGTGGCCGCAGCGAACCGCATATCCGGCAGTTCGCCGACGCCGCCGCCTATTTCCCCAAGGACAGCGGCCAGCGTTATCGCACAGCCGATCATCTCGGCGAACTCTATCAGGCGATCCGTCAGCGCATGGCCCCGGTACGCGAGGCGGCTCTGGATTGGCGGACGAACGGCTGGAGCATGCGCGAGGTCGCCTTGTTGCAGCGGCTGAACAGCATCCAGGGTATCCCGGCCTCGGTGATGCCGGAAAACAGCCTGCTGGCGATTCAGGACCCGGGAGGGAAACTGCATATCGTCTCGCTGGTGCGCAATAGCGCGCACAGCAATGTTGCTGAACTGTTCCGTGAGTCGAGCCGTCGCTTGCCGGCCGAAGATACCCTGCTGGCCCTCGATGGTGTCGTTGGTGCCTACCCGAATGCGCTCTATCTGGTCCCGCGCGGCGAACTGGCCGCTTTTGTTGAACTGCTCGGCGGCCTGGCCGATGAAACGGATCTGGTCAAGCTGACCGAGGTTTACGGTATCCGCCACACCGACCGCCGCTTCTGGCCGCTGAGCGACGCGATCCATGCCGAATGGCGGCGGATCGCGCCGCGCGAAGCGGCCATTCTCGACTACAGCCGGTTGGAGAACCGTTAGCCGCTTTGCCGTTCGCGGGCTTCCTTGCGCAGGGAAGCCCACACCGAGACCCCGATGATGACGGCAACGACGGCGAGCGAGAAACCAACCGGAATCTTGTAGAGGTCGATCAGCAGCATCTTGACGCCGATGAACATCAGGACCACGGCCAGGCCGTACTTGAGCAGCGAGAAACGGTCGGCGACGCCAGCCAGCAGGAAGTACATGGCGCGCAGGCCGAGAATCGCGAAGATGTTCGAAGTCAGCACGATGAACGGGTCGGTGGTGATGGCGAAAATGGCCGGGATCGAATCAACGGCGAAGATCAGGTCGGAAATCTCGACCAGCACCAGGGCCAGGAACAAGGGCGTGGCGTAGCGCACGCCGTTCTGCCAGGTAAAGAAGTTGTGGCCGTCGAAGGTCTTGCTCACCTTCATGTGGCGGCGCAACCAGAGCAGCAGCTTGTTGTTCTCCAGGTCCGGCTGTTCATCGGCGAACCAGTACATCTTGACGCCGGTGAGCAAAAGGAAAGCACCGAACAGGTAGAGAATCCAGTGGAACTGGGTGATCAGCCAGGCGCCGGCAAAGATCATGATCGTCCGCATCACGATCGCACCGAGCACGCCGTAGAGCAGAACCCGCTTCTGCAGTGCAGCGGGCACCGAGAAATAGCCGAAGAGCAGCAGCCAGACGAAGACGTTATCGACTGCCAAAGCCTTTTCTATAAGGTAGCCGGTGATGAATTCGAGCGACTTGGTGTTGGCGACCTCGCGCCCCAGCGTGCCGTCGAGGTAGAACCACAGTCCGCCGGCGAAGGCCAGCGTCAGGGTGATCCAGATCACCGACCAGATGGCGGCCTCCTTGAAACTGACGCGATGTTCCTTGCCGCCGCCGACGACGAAGAGGTCGATGGCGAGCATGACCACGACGATGCTTGCGAAGCCCAGCCACAGTGCCGGGCTGCCGATGGTTTCCATGATTGATTCCCTTTCGTGCATTCCAGATAGCAAAAAGCCCATGCCGGATGGGGCTGGGCCGTGGAATGCCAAAGGAGCCTCGCCGTCGCGGCAAAGGTCTTGCTCACAGCGTTGTTCTGCTGCCCGGATGCCGGAAGCTTGCGCTTCGTGATGACGACAGGCCGGTTTTGGAGCTACTCCCCCTTGGGATGGGATGACTGTAATAAACCCGACCATGGCTGTCAACTACTAAGCGTGCCCGAATGAATGGGAGCTACGGAATTGTCATGTTGTTGTAATATTTCGCCCCCATCATGCCGGCTTTCGCGGGAGACTGAAGTGGAATTGTTGCTGTGGCGCCATGCCGAAGCCGAGGATGGCGAAGACGATCTGAAGCGCCGCCTGACCGAGCGCGGCGAAAAGCAGGCGCGGCTCATGGCGGCCTGGATTCATGCCCATCAGCCCAAAGATATGCGGATCATCGTCAGCCCGGCGATCCGTACCCAGCAGACCGCCGAAGCCCTCAAGCTGCCTTTTGAAACGCATCGCAAGATCGGCCCCGAAGCTTGTGTTTCCGAATTGATCGCCGCCTCGGGCTGGCCGCATGGCAGCGGTTCGGTGCTGATCGTCGGCCACCAGCCTTCGCTCGGTCGGATGGCATCACTGTTGTTGGCCGGCCACGAAGCCGAGTGGAGCATCAAGAAGGGAGCGCTCTGGTGGCTGAGCAACCGGGTGCGCCGAAACGAGACGCAAACCGTGCTGCGAGCGATGATTCCGGTCGATATGCTCGACTAGACAGGACGGCCGCTTCGGCGTGAAATAAGCCCTTTGGCATGATTTCAGTGGAGGGGGCATGGCAGTCAATAAAAAATCACCCAGCAAGCAACCGGCGGTTGAAAGCGTCGGCAACCTGGCAAAAACGCGCCCGCCGCGCCGGCGTCTGGCCAGTAGCGGCGATGTGGCGCCCAGGCTGACGCCACCGGACATCGAGGATTTCAGCGTGCAGGCGGCGGTCGATGCGGCGCGAGAAGCCAAGTTGGGAGCGGTGCGTGACGTTATCGCCGGCTTGCCGGCCGAGGAATCGGTAGCCCTGCTCAAGGGCTTGCTCAAGCAGCAGGGCGTCGTTGCCGAGGGCTTGCCGGTCAGCCCGGACGAGGAACTGGCCAAGGATTGGCGCGACGGCGGCTATCCTTACAAGAACCTGATGCAGCGCAAGAACTACGAGCGGCAGAAATACCGCCTGCAGGTCGAGTTGCTCAAGCTGCAAGCCTGGGTCAAGGAAACCGGGCAGAAGGTGGTCATTCTCTTCGAGGGGCGCGATGCGGCCGGCAAGGGAGGCACCATCAAGCGCTTCATGGAACACCTGAATCCGCGCGGTGCCCGCGTCGTGGCGCTGGAAAAGCCGAGCGAGATCGAACGCGGCCAGTGGTATTTCCAGCGCTACGTGCAGCATTTGCCGACCAACGGCGAAATCGTCCTGTTCGACCGCTCCTGGTACAACCGGGCCGGCGTCGAGCGGGTGATGGGCTTTTGCAGCGACCAGGAGTACGGCGAATTCGTCCGTCAGGCGCCGGAGTTCGAGCGCATGTTGGCGCGCAACGGTACGCACCTGATCAAGTTCTGGTTTTCGGTCAGCCGCGAGGAGCAGCGCCGCCGCTTCCGCGAACGCAAGGTCCATCCGCTCAAGCAGTGGAAGCTGTCACCGATCGACATGGCCTCGCTCGACAAGTGGGACGACTACACCAAGGCCAAGGAGGCGATGTTCTTCCACACCGACACCGCCGATGCCCCGTGGACGGTGATCAAGTCCAATTGCAAGAAGCGGGCGAGGCTCAATGCCATGCGCTACGTGCTGCACAAGCTGCCCTACGCCAACAAGGACACCGAGCAGATCGGCAATCTCGACCCGCTGATCGTCGGCCGCGCCAACGTGGTTTACGAGCGCGGCGAGCAACAGGGCGTGCCGATCCTCTAGTCAGCTGATGACGTAGGAAGCGCAGCCGGTGGCGATCAGCTGGCCGGTTTCGTTCTCCAGCGACATCTGGACCGAAGCGATGCGGCCGCCGAGGCGGGTGACCCGGCCGGTGGCGGTGAATTTCTTGCCGATGCCCTGGTGCAGGTAATCGGTGCGCAGGTCGATGGTGCCGATGCGGCCGAAGCGATGGCCGACCTGTTCGGTGGTTTCGTTGTTGAACTTCTCGGCGACGGCGACCGTGGCGGCCAGACCCCCGACGGTGTCGAGCACGGTGGCGATGACGCCGCCGTGCAGGCGACCGTGCTGGTAATGGCCGATCAGGTCGGGGCGCATCAGGAAGCTGATCTGCGGCGCTGCCGGGTCGAGCGATTCAACCTTGAAACCGAGCAGTTCGTTGAAGCAGAGCTTGTGCTCGAAGACATCGCGCAGCGCCGCTTCGAGGCGGGCCTGTTCGGATGCGGAGCGGCGGGGAAGTTGGGGCGTGGCGGTCATGGCGTTCTCTGGATGTGAAAAGGGCGACGGGGTTGCCGTCGCCCTGCTGAATGCCAGTTTAGCCTAGCTGCGGCTTATTTCTTGCGCGGTGCCGGCACATCGGTACAAGTACCGTGCGCCACCTCGGCGGCCATGCCCACCGTTTCACCCAGGGTCGGGTGCGGGTGGATGGTCTTGCCGATATCGACCGAGTCGCAGCCCATTTCGATGGCCAGGCAGACTTCGCCGATCATGTCGCCGGCGTTGGGGCCGACGATGGCGCCACCGATGACGCGATGCGTTTCGGCATCGAAAATCAGCTTGGTGAAGCCGTATTCGGCGCCGTTGGCGATGGCACGACCGGAAGCCGCCCAAGGGAACTTGGCGGATTCGACCTTGCGGCCTTCCTTCTTCGCCTGATCCTCGGTGTAGCCGACCCAGGCCACTTCCGGATGGGTGTAGGCGACGCCCGGAATCACCTGGGCATCGAAGGCCGCCTTGTGGCCGGCGGCGACTTCGGCCGCGACGTGGGCTTCATGCACGGCTTTGTGGGCCAGCATCGGGTTGCCGACGACGTCGCCGATGGCGAAGATGTGCGGCACGTTGGTGCGCATCTGGGCATCGACGTTGATGAAGCCGCGGTCGGTTACAGCCACGCCGGCCTTGTCGGCGGCGATCTTCTTGCCGTTCGGGGCGCGCCCGGCGGCTTGCAGGATCATGTCGTACTTGACCGGCTCGGTCGGCGCGCCTTCGCCCTCGAAGGTGACGTAGAGGCCGTCTTCACGGGCATCGACGGCAACCGTCCTGGTCTTGAGCATGACCTTGTCGAAGCGGCTGGTGTTCTGCTTTTCCCAGACCTTGACCGCATCGCTGTCCGGACCCTGCATCAGGCGATCGAGCATCTCGACGACATCGACCTTGGCACCCAGCGTCGAATAGACGGTGGCCATTTCTAGGCCGATGATGCCGCCGCCGATGACCAGCATCTTCTTCGGCACGAAGCGCAGTTCAAGCGCCCCGGTCGAATCGACGATGCGCGGATCGCGCGGGATGAAGGGCAGATGCACCGCGGCGGAACCGGCGGCGATGATGCACTTCTGGAATTTGATGATCTTCTTGACGCCGGTTTTTTCCTGGCTGCTGCCGGTGGTTTCCTCGACCTCGATGTGATGCGGGTCGATGAAGGCACCGTAGCCGCGCACGATGTCGACCTTGCGGCCCTTGGCCATGCCGGCCAGGCCGCCGGTCAGCTTGCCGACGACCTTGTCCTTGTGGGCGCGCAGCTTGTCGATGTCGACCTGCGGTGCCCCGAAGGTGACGCCGAGATCGTTGGCGTGCTGGGCTTCCTCGATGACCTGGGCAACGTGCAGCAGGGCCTTGGACGGGATGCAGCCGACGTTGAGGCAAACGCCGCCGAGGGTGGCGTAGCGCTCGACGATCACCGTCTTCATGCCGAGGTCGGCCGAGCGGAAGGCCGCCGAGTAACCGCCGGGGCCGGCGCCGAGGACGAGCATCTCGCACTCGATGTCGGCACCGCCGGCATGGCTGCCGGCCACCGGGGCAACGACCGGCGCGGCAGCAGGGGCCGCGGCCGGGGCAGCAGCCTGTGCAGCCGGGGCTGCCGCAGCAGCGCCCGCACCGGCTTCCACCTTGATCAGCAACGTGCCTTCGGCCACCTTGGCGCCGAGCTGGACCAGCACTTCCTTGACCACGCCGTCGACCGGGCTCGGCACGTCCATCGTGGCCTTGTCGGACTCCAGCGTGACGATGGCGTCGTCGACCTTGATGCTGTCGCCAACCTTGACGAACAGCTCGATGACCGGCACTTCGGCGAAATCGCCGATGTCGGGAACCTTGACTTCGATAATCTGGCTCATCGCATTCCCCTTAGACGATCATGCGGCGCATGTCGGCCAGCAGTTCGGCGACATAGACGTTGAAGCGGGTGGCCAGCGCGCCGTCGATGACGCGGTGGTCGGCGGTCAGCGACAGCGGCAGGGTCAGGCGCGGTACAAACTGCTTGCCGTCCCAGACCGGCTTCATGGCCGACTTGTTGACGCCGAGGATGGCGACTTCCGGGGCATTGACGATCGGTGCGAAGTAGGTGCCACCGATGCCGCCCAGGCTGGAAATGGTGAAGCACGCACCGGACATGTCGGCCGGCTTCAGCTTGCCGTCACGGGCTTGCTTGGCCAGCTCGCCGGTTTCCCTGGCGATCTCGAAGACGCCCTTCTTGTCGGCATTCTTGACCACCGGCACGACCAGGCCGTTCGGGGTGTCGGCCGCGAAACCGATGTTGAAGTACTTCTTCAGCACCAGGTTGTCGCCGTCGAGCGAGGCGTTGAATTCCGGGTAGCGCTGCATCGCCTTGACGCAAGCCTTGATCAGGAAGGCGAGCATGGTCAGCTTGTTGCCGGTCTTCTCGTTTTCCTTGTTGAGCTGGACGCGGAAGGCTTCCAGATCGGTGATGTCGGCATCTTCGTGATAGGTCACGGCCGGGATCATCACCCAGTTGCGCGACAGGTTCTGGCCGGAAATCTTCTTGATGCGGGACAGCGGCTTGACCTCGATTTCACCGAACTTGCTGAAATCGACCTTCGGCCAGGGCAGCAGATCGAGCACGCCGCCGCCGGTGACACCGCCCGCCGCCGGGGCGACCGGGCCGGAAATGGCGCCGGACATCACGCCCTTGACGTACTTGGTCAGGTCTTCCTTGACGATGCGGTTCTTCGGGCCGGTGGCCGGTACCTTGGACAGATCGACACCGAGTTCGCGGGCATAGGCACGAACCGACGGCGAAGCATGCACCTTGCTGCCGACCGGCAGGGCCGGCGCCAGGGCTGCCGGTGCGGCAGCCGGCGCGGCGACAGGCGCAGCGGCCGGAGCCGGCGCTGCTGCAGGTGCAGCGGCTTGCGGGGCCGGAGCGGCTGCGGGGGCCGCAGCCGGCGCGCCGGCGCCGGTTTCGACCTTGATCAGCACGGCGCCTTCGCCGACCTTGGAGCCGAGCTGGACGAGGACTTCCTTGACCACGCCGGCTACCGTCGAGGGCACGTCCATCGTGGCCTTGTCGGATTCCAGCGTGACGATGGCGTCGTCGACCTTGATGCTGTCGCCAACCTTGACGAACAGCTCGATGACCGGCACTTCGGCGAAGTCGCCGATATCGGGGACTTTGACTTCGATGATTTGGCTCATGTTGTCTCTCCCTGATTAAACCGACATCGGGTTGGGTTTGTTCGGGTCAAGGTTGTACTTGACCAGGGCGGCAGCGACCACTTCGCGCTTGATTTCGCCGGCATCGGCCAGTGCCTTGAGGGCAGCCAGCGTCACCCAGTGACGATCGACTTCGAAGAAATGGCGCAGCTTCTCGCGGGTGTCGGAACGGCCGAAACCGTCGGTGCCCAGCGTGATGTACGGTGCCTTGACGAACGGACGGATCTGTTCGGCGTAGAGCTTGATGTAGTCGGTGGCGGCGACGACCGGACCCTTGGCGCCGGCCAGCTTTTCCTCGACGTGCGACAGCTTCGGCGCTTCCAGCGGGTGCAGCAGGTTCCAGCGGGCAACATCCTGGCCGTTGCGGACCAGTTCGTTGAAGCTCGGGCAGCCCCAGAGGTCGGCTTCGACGCCCCAGTCGTTCTTGAGCAGGTCGGCGGCGGCGATGACTTCGCGGAAGATGGTGCCGGAGCCGAGCAGTTGCACGCGCGGGCCGGCGGCGTCGCCACCCTTCTTGAACGAATACATCCCCTTGATGATGTCGGCTTCCGAGCCGGCCGGCATTTCCGGGTGCTCGTAGTTTTCGTTCATCACCGTCAGGTAATAGAAGACGTCTTCCTGCTCGACGTGCATGCGGCGCATGCCGTCCTGGGCGATGACGGCGACTTCGTACTGGAAGGTCGGGTCGTAGGAGACGCAGTTCGGGATCAGGTTGGAGAGGATCAGGCTGTGGCCGTCTTCGTGCTGCAGGCCTTCGCCGTTCAGCGTCGTGCGGCCGGCGGTGCCGCCGATCAGGAAGCCGCGGGCGCGTTGGTCGCCGGCTGCCCAGCAGAGGTCGAGGACACGTTGCAGGCCGAACATCGAGTAGCAGATGTAGAACGGAATGGTCTGAACGCCATGCACGGAGTAGGACGTGGCGGCGGCGATCCAGTCGCTCATCGCACCGGATTCGTTGATGCCTTCCTGCAGCACCTGGCCGGTCTTCGATTCCTTGTAGAACATCAGCTGGTCATGGTCTTCCGGCACATAGTTCTGGCCTTGCTGGTTCCAGATGCCGACCGAGCGGAACATGCCTTCCATGCCGAAGGTGCGCGATTCGTCCGGGACGATGGGCACGACGTGCTTGCCGACGTTCTTGTCCTTCAACATCATGTTCATGATGCGGACGATGGCCATCGTGGTGGACAGTTCGCGGCCTTCGCCGGATGCCTTGAGCAGAGCGGCAAAGCTGTCGAGCGCCGGGATTGCCAGCGGCTCGGCCTTGCGGCGACGTTGCGGCAGGAAACCGCCGAGGTCCATGCGGCGCTGGCGCATGTACTTGTATTCCTCGGAGTCTTCCGGGAAGGTCAGATAGGGCAACTCTTCCAGTTTGTCGTCCGGTACCGGCAGGCTGAAGCGGTCGCGGAAACGACCGATCTGCTCCTTGTCCATCTTCTTCTGCTGGTGCGAGATATTCATCGCTTCGCCGGCCTGGCCCATGCCGAAGCCCTTGATGGTCTTGGCCAGGATCAGGGTCGGGGCACCCTTGTGGGTGACGGCGGCGTTGTAGGCGGCGAAGATCTTGAACAGGTCGTGGCCGCCGCGGTTCAGGTTCCAGATCTCATCGTCGGTCCAGTCGGCAACCAGCTCACGCAGTTCCGGGGTGTTGAAGAAATGCTCGCGGACGTAGGCGCCGTTCTTGGCCTTGAAGGTCTGGTACTCGCCGTCGCACAACTCCATCATGCGTTTCTTCAGGATGCCCTTCTTGTCGCGGGCAAACAGGGCGTCCCAGTGGGTGCCCCAGATCAGCTTGATGACATTCCAGCCGGCACCGCGGAATTCGGATTCGAGTTCCTGGATGATCTTGCCGTTGCCGCGCACCGGGCCGTCGAGGCGCTGCAGGTTGCAGTTGATGACGAAGATCAGGTTGTCGAGCTTTTCGCGACCGGCCATGCCGATGGCGCCGAGCGATTCGACCTCGTCGGTCTCGCCGTCGCCGAGGAAGGCCCAGACCTTGCGCTGTTCGGCCTTGGCGGCGTCGATCAGGCCGCGGCTGGCCAGGTACTTCATGAAACGGGCCTGGTAGATGGCCTGGATCGGGCCGAGACCCATCGAAACTGTCGGGAATTGCCAGAAATCCGGCATCAGCCAGGGGTGCGGGTAAGACGAGATGCCCTTGCCGTCGACTTCCTGGCGGAAGTTGTCCATCTGGTCGGCGGTCAGGCGGCCGAGCATGAAGGCGCGCGAATAGACACCCGGTACCGAGTGACCCTGGAAGAAGATCAGGTCGCCGCCGGTTTCATGGTCGATGCTCTTCCAGAAGTGCGAGAAGCCGACATCGTAGAGGGCGGCGGCAGAGGCGAAGGAGGCAATGTGGCCGCCGACGTTGGTGTCCTTGTTGGCACGCACGACCATGGCCATGGCGTTCCAGCGGATGTAGGAGTGAATCTTGATTTCCATGTCGGCATTGCCCGGGTACTTGGGCTGCTTGTCGGCAGGAATGGTGTTGATGTATTCGGTGTTGGCCGAGTAAGGAATATCCACGCCCTGATAGCGGGCCTGGCCGATGACCTTCTCGATCAGGTAGTGGGCCCGGGTCGGGCCTTCCTGGGTGATCACGCCCTCCAGCGCGTCAATCCATTCTTTGGTTTCCTGCGGATCGATATCTGCAGGATCAGGCAGTGCATTCGGCTGGTCGGCCATGATTTGTCTCCTAGGTTGGACTTCATTTTGTTTTGCCTGTTGAGCAAAACAACTCTAGCTCTTTGCGAGGCGCGACGCGACCCCGCGTTTACACCTACTACCCACTTAGTATTTCGCATTGTAAAAACAAAATTCGCATCGTGCAATATCGTGAATGGCTTTTTTCTTTAGGAGAAACCCTTAAAAACAAATATTCACGTCAGGTCATACGATGACTGGATGTGGGGCGCGTTCCATGTTGTTTGGCCGTGAAGCGTCGCGGCAGTAGCGGATAGAGGGCGGAACGAGGGCGAAGCCGGGCCGGGGCGGCGTAATCTGGTAAAATATTCGCCAATTCAAAGGGAAAGGCCCCCGCCTTTCCCCTTTTCTTTTTTGTTGGATGCGACGATGACGGCACATATTATTGACGGCAAGGCGTTGGCCGAAACCCTTCGCCAGAGTTTCAAGGCCCGCGTGGAAGCGCTGGCCGCCAAGGGCCACAAGCCCGGTCTGGTGGTCATTCTGGTGGGTGAAGACCCGGCTTCGCAGGTCTATGTCAAGAACAAGGTCAATGGCTGCCTGGCCATCGGCATGCATTCCGAGAAGATCGTCTACGATGCGGGCGTCGATCAACAGGTCGTTCTCGACAAGATCGCCGAGCTCAATGCCGATCCGAACATCCATGGCATTCTGGTGCAATTGCCGCTGCCCAAGCATTTCGACGAAGAAAAAGTGCTCGAAGCCATTTCCGCCGAAAAGGATGTCGACGGTTTCCATGCCGAAAACGTCGGTGCGCTGGCCCAGGGCAATCCGCGCTTTATTCCCTGCACGCCCTATGGCGTGATGAAGATGTTCGAACAGGGCAAGGTCGATTTGACCGGCCAGGAAGCCGTCGTCATCGGGCGTTCCAACATTGTGGGCAAGCCGATGGCCCTGCTGCTGATCAATGCCGGCGCTACCGTCACCGTTTGCAACTCGCGGACCCGCGACCTGAAGTTCCACACCAGTCGTGCCGACATCGTCGTCGCTGCAGTCGGCAAGCCGAAGTTCGTGACCGGCGACATGATCAAGCCGGGTGCCGTCGTCATCGACGTCGGCATCAACCGACTGCCGGACGGCAAGCTCTGCGGCGACGTCGATTTCGCCAGTTGTGCCGAAGTCGCCAGCCAGATCACCCCGGTGCCGGGTGGGGTCGGTCCGATGACCATCACCATGCTGCTGGCCAATACCATTGAAGCTGCTGAAAGAAAGGCCGGACTGTGAGCAACAAGCAACCCCTGGTCGGTGTCGTCATGGGCTCCGATTCCGATTGGCCGACCATGCAGGCCGCGGCCGTGATCCTCAAGGAATTCGGTATCCCGTTCGAAGCGCGTGTCGTATCCGCCCACCGTACGCCCGATCTCTTGTTTGAATATGCCGAGACTGCGGGGCCGCGCGGCCTCCAGGCGATCATCGCCGGGGCAGGCGGTGCCGCCCATTTGCCGGGCATGCTGGCGGCCAAGACCACCGTGCCGGTGCTCGGCGTGCCGGTGCAGTCCAAGGCGCTGTCGGGGGTCGATTCGCTGCACTCGATCGTGCAGATGCCCAAGGGCATCCCGGTTGCTACCTTCGCCATCGGCGAAGCCGGTGCCGCCAATGCCGCCCTCTTTGCCGTTGCCATGCTGGCCAATCGCGATGCCGAACTGAACGGCAAGCTGCAGGCCTTCCGCCAGGCCCAGACCGACAAGGTGCTGGCGATGAAATTGCCGGAAGTATGAGTCGCATGGCTTCGAATCTGATCCTGCCGCCCGCGACGCTGGGCATGCTCGGTGGCGGCCAGCTTGGCCGCTTTTTCGTTACGGCCGCCCACGAACTTGGCTACCAGGTCTGGGTGCTCGATCCGGATGCTAACAGTCCGGCCGGGCAAATCGCCGAACGGCATTTCTGCGTGTCCTACGACGACTACGCCGTGCTCGACGAATTTGCCGCCGGTTGTGCCGCGATTACCACCGAGTTCGAGAATGTGCCGGCCGATACGCTCGACTATCTGGCCAAGTTCGTGCCGGTCCGTCCCTCGGCGTCGGCGGTGGCCGTCTGCCAGAACCGGATTGCCGAAAAGTCCTTCCTGCGCGACAACGGCCTGCCGCATGGCCCGTTCGCCGCTATTCGCAGCGAGGACGACTTGAGGCAGGCACCGGTCGCGCTGTTCCCGGCCATCCTCAAAGTCGCCCGCTTCGGTTACGACGGCAAGGGGCAGGCCACGGTCAACAATCTCGAAGAAGCCCTGATCGCCTTCGGCCGCTTCAAGGGCGAGGCTTGCGTGCTTGAGCAGCGCCTCAGCCTCGATTACGAGGTGTCGGTGGTGCTGGCGCGCGATGAGCAAGGTGGCGTGCAGTGCTTCCCGACCGGCGAAAACCAGCACACCAACGGAATTCTCGATGTCTCCATCGTGCCGGCCCGGGCTTCGGCCTGCGTGCGCAGCGATGCCGAAGAAGTCGCCGCGCGGATTGCCGAAAAGCTCGGCTACATCGGCACCATGGGGGTCGAGTTCTTCATCAGTCGTGGCCAGTTGATCGTCAATGAAATGGCGCCGCGGCCGCACAACAGCGGCCACTACACCATCGATGCCTGCATCACCGACCAGTTCGAGCAACAGGTGCGGGCCTTGTGCGGCTTGCCACTGGGCGAGGCGCGGGCGCATTCGGCGGCGGTGATGGTCAACCTGTTGGGCGATCTCTGGTACGAAGGCGATACTTATCGTGAGCCGGATTGGCAGAAGCTGCATGCCGTGCCCAATCTGAAACTCCATTTGTACGGCAAGCATCATGCTCGTCCGGGGCGCAAGATGGGGCATTTCACGGTGATTGGCGAAGATGCCGAGGCGGTCCAGAAGGCGGCCCTGGCGGCTCGTGCCGCGATCGGTATCACGGACTGATGACGCCCAGCGAAGCGGATTACCAGCGCGCCGTCGAACTGCTGCGCGCCGGC
This sequence comes from Rhodocyclales bacterium GT-UBC, assembly GCA_003583745.1. GTDB lineage: Bacteria > Pseudomonadota > Gammaproteobacteria > Burkholderiales > Rhodocyclaceae > Azonexus. Next base: position 35,186 of record QXPY01000010.1, read on the forward strand.
GAACTGGTCGCCCTGCCCACCGAGACGGTGTATGGCCTGGGCGCCGATGCGGCCAATCCGGCTGCCGTAGCCAAGATCTTTGCTGCCAAGGGACGGCCGGCCGACCATCCGCTGATCGTCCATCTGGCCGGCCATGATGCAGTCGAGCACTGGGCCGAGCAGGTTCCGGCCGTCGCCTGGGAGTTGATGGAAACCTTCTGGCCTGGTCCGCTGACCTTGATCCTGAAAAAGCAGGCCTGGGTGCCGGATGCCGTGACCGGCGGTCAGGATACCGTTGGCTTGCGCGTGCCTGGGCATCCGGTGGCGCTCGAATTGCTGCGCCGCTTCGCTGCGGCGAGCGGCGCGCATGCCGGCATTGCCGCGCCTTCGGCCAACCGCTTCGGGCGGATCAGCCCGACCACGGCAGCTCATGTTGCCGAAGAACTGGGCGACGGCGTGCCGCTGATCCTCGATGGTGGCGCCTGTGCCGTCGGCATCGAATCGACCATCGTCGATTGCTCACGGGCCGAGCCGGTCGTGCTGCGCCCCGGCCATATCGCACCGAGCCATCTCGAAGCGGTGCTCGGGCGCATCCCCGCTATTGAAACGGCGCATGGCGCACCGCGAGTTTCCGGTTCGCTGGAGGCGCATTACGCGCCACAAACGCCGATGCGCCTGGTGGCCAGCGAACGCTTGCTCGATTTTCTCAATGCCCAGCGTCACAAGGGCGACCGTTGTGCTGTCATCGGCCACAGCCAGCCGCCGCAAGCCGGCATGCCGCATCTCTGGCGCATGTTGCCGGCCGATCCGGTCGGCTATGCCCACGATCTCTATGGTGCGTTGCGCGACATGGACCATGCCGGCGTTGCGTTGATTGCCGTCGAAGCCCTGCCCGAGGGGGCCGCCTGGGCGGCCGTCGCCGACCGCTTGCGGCGTGCCGTCGCTGGTGCCGGACAGGCCTGAAAGGAGAAACGGACCGGCCTGTCTTGCTTGCCGGCTGCTTTACGCTGCTATAATCGCGGCTTCGGGCCGATAGCTCAGCTGGGAGAGCGCCGCGTTCGCAATGCGGAGGTCGTGAGTTCGATCCTCATTCGGTCCACCAACCTATTATTGAACAATAGCCCTGATCAGTCAGGGCTTTGTTTATTTCAGCTTCAAGAAATGCGCTGCGCTCTGTAGTCCGGATTGGATAAGCTCATTTTGGCGTCGGGTGCCGGTTTGTCAGCCTGCTTGTTGAATCCCCGTTATTATGGCGTTTGCATTGGATGCTCGCTAGAATGGCTGTCTTTGGCGATTCAGCGTGCCCTGTCCGGTGGATCGGGGTGATCTGCCAAGTTTCCCTTTGCTGCAAACTGGATGGCTTTTTCTGGGGGTGTTGGAATCATGACTCGTGTTATCCGCCTCGGTGATCCGACCACACATGGCGGCGTGGTGGTCAGTGCGGCTCCGAACAGCGAAGCAAACGACATCCGGATTGCCCGGCTGGGCGACAAGGTGACTTGTCCGATACCCGGCCATGGTATGGTGACGATCGTTGAAGGGGACCCCAATTGGACGATCGATGGCATTCCGGTGGCCTTGGAGGGTCACAAGACCAGTTGCGGCGCTGCTCTGATTTCTACTCTGCCGACGCTCGATCGAACCAGCTGATTAGCCGCCTATGGCGGGACGAGAGTGCTGTATCACCTGGTTCGGGTTGGGTGTTACGCGACGGCTCATGATAAATTCGGGCGAGTCCGGTTGACCAGTCAAGGTGGCCGGGCGGGACTTGAAAGCTGGCTCAAGGTTTCTCTGGGAAGGTTGGAGTCGTGTATCGCGTTGTGACCAAGTGTCTGGATCATCGAGGCAAATGGCTGATTGAGTATGGTCCGTGGCTCCCCGATTATCACGCTGCCGAGGGATGGGTCGAAGAATTGCAACGGCTCGGCTACATCGCGACGATCGAGGCCATGAAGGGCAGCATTTCCGGTGCGTCGAACGATCAGGATTTCATGAATGCCTTGTCGAGTATGGCGTGATGGCCTGATCGAGCGGGCGGCGTGCAATTGCGAGAAGTCATGACTGCGTGGTCGAGCCGTGCGGCTCAGGCTGTCTTTCAGGCGTAATACGGGAATACCCTTGCTCGCTCGCGGTTGTGGGTTTTATTTTTAGCGGCTAGCATCGTCCGTCAATTGTCTTACTGAATCGAAAGACCATGGCTATCCGCCTTCGTTATCTGCCACTTTCCGACGTTACGGAAGGGATGGTGCTCGGTGCGCCGCTGATGTTGCCGGAGCATGGTGTCAGCACCTTCAGTCTGCCTCTCGGGCATGTGCTGACGGATACGAATCTGCATCAGATGGCGGTGCGTCATGCCGAGTTCGTCTGCATTCAGCAGGAAGACACGCGCAGTGATGACGAACGGGCCGCCGAAATCGCCGAAAGCGAAGACCGGGTTCGCCATATTTTTCGTACTGCCGATTTGAGCGAGCCGTTGATGGCGCGTTTGTACGGGGCCGTACTGGCCTATCGGAGGCAGTGATGAGCTTGCACCTGAACGAATCGGAAGTCAGGACGCGGGCGATCAACCTGCCTGCTTTTCCCCGCGTGGTGAATGACATTCTCGGAACGCTGGAGGATGAAAATGCGACGCTCGGGGCCTTGGCCCGCTTTGTCGAATGCGACCCGGTGATTACCGCACGTATCGTCTCGGCTGCCAATGCTGCCGCCATGGGGGGGCATACGGCGGTTGAGTTGAAAAACGTCAAGATGGCGATTTCCTTGATCGGCATGTCGCGGGTTCGGGAAATCGTTCTCGCCGTCAGCATGGCCGAGTTCGCCCGCAAGAGCGGAATTTCCGCCTATTACTGGGAACACAGCGTGGCTGTGGCGATTACGGCCCAGGAGTTGGGGCGTTTTTCTCATGCGTCGGCGGATTACGCACTGGTCGCCGGCTTGCTGCACGATATCGGTCAATTGTGGATGGCGCGTTTTTATCCGCTTGAATTCCAGATGGTGCGGAATGCCGTCAATGTCAGCAATCGGAGCATCATCGAAATCGAACAGCACTATTTCGGCATCGATCACTGTTTGATCGGCGGCATTCTGGCCGAACAATGGGCCTTGCCGGCATCGATTGTCGCGGCTGTCCGCCATCATCACGATCCCGGCCCGCAGCTCAGCGAAAAGCTGGTCGCATTGATCCACGTGGCCGAAGTTCTTTCCAATGCCCTCGACCTGACTTCGCGCGAAGAAAATCAGGTTTCGAGCATTTCCGAAGGTGCCTGTGCCGCAATCGGCCTCGACTGGGAGCAGGATATGAGCGTCTTGTTCGGGCGAATCGAAGCCCGAACCGAGTTCGCCTGTCGGGTATTCCGCTGAGCCGATGTCGGGCTGGTCGCTATGGTAAGGTCGGACCAGGATTTCACACGGACAAAACTGGATGAGTTGGGAAAAAGTCGTACAGCCCTCGATCACCGAGCGAGGGCTGCGTGTGGCCTTGATTTTTGCCTTGGCCGCCGAGCGCCTGTCGCTCTATTACGAGCATAGCCAGTGGTTGAGCGAAACTCAGGGGGCAACGCTGGCGGCAGACTGGCTGGCGCGCTCGAAACGGACCCTACCCTTGGCCGAACGGCGCCAGCTTTCGGCACTGAGCGATCAGTTGGCACGGCAGATCGGCGACGCCTTGTCCCGCGAGGCAGGGATGTTCACCGCCCATGAAATGATGGAGTCGCTCGATCCCAATCACCAGTCGGAAATCGCCGGCGCCTTGTTGCAGGAGTGCGAGCGCCTGCTCGACAGCATCGCACTGGGCTGATCGTCGTTCAGGTGCCCTCGCCTTTCATGGCGAGAAACTCGTCCACCAGTCGGGCCAGGATTTCATCCTCATTGCCATCATCCAGGCCGAGAATGCGAGCCACCATCCGCACCTTGCCCGGATTGACCCGGGATGTCGCCGTTATCGTCGATTCCGCTAGCGTACTCGGGTTGGCGGCCAGGGACGGCGCCTCTTCCCACGGCGGTGTCGTCGGGGAAGATGCGGCCGGGCTGCTAGCCGGGGGCGGGCTGGTCACTTCGCCGGCTGCGCCGTCGTCGCCCGATTCTTCCTTCTTGCGGCGACGCCCGCCGGCTTCCTGCAAGGCATTGTCTACGACCTTGGCGGGTAGTTTCTCGCCCTCGGGCAATTGTTCGATTTGAACAATCAGGGTTTCCGCCTTCGCCTCGTTTTTCTGGGCCAGTTTTTCGAGCTTGACGGCGGCACCGGTACTGGAGATTTTCCCGGCGTCGAGGAGCGCGCTGACCTTCGGGGAAAGATTGGCGGCGGCGGTGGCTTGGCTCAGCCAAGTCGGGCTGCGGGCAAAATGCTCGGCCGCTGCTTCCTGGGTTTCGAAACGTTCGGCGATATGCTGAATGGCATTGGCCATGTCGCGTGGTTCCAGCGCAGCCCGCACACCGAGGCCGAGGTTTTCGAATACGCGGATTTCCAGGGCTTCCTCGGGCGAGCAGGCACGCACCAGGACCGGCAGGGTTGTTTCGCCCGCCAGTCGGGCGGCGCGCCAGCGCCGTTCGCCGACGATCAGGCGGTATACGCCGGCGGTATCGGCGGGTTGGACGACGAGTGGATGAATCAGGCCTTTTTTCTCAATGGAATTGGCCAAGCCGCGCAAGCTGGCTTCGTCGATATTTTGTCTGGGATGGGTCGGATCGGGAATGATCTGTTCGATATCGACTAACAGAAATTGGGCTTCGTTGGTCTTGAAGGTCATGGCCACCTTGCTGAAAAGACCCATCCGCAGCGTCTGCCGATGCATGTTGCGGAAGGGTAAAGGGGCGGCATGTTCCTTGTTTTTTGCACGTATTTCAAGGCTTATTCACCCCGTTCGGACTATCGGCTTATGACCTTTTGCCTAAGGGATTTCCCGTAGCCCCCTTGCCAATGGGGCGGAATCTACCAATACTCTGCTGACGTGGGGATATTGCCTGCATCAGGTGCTGCGACCAACCCCACGAGCAGGGTTGTTAAAACAAATATATCCAATGATGGAGTCGAGACATGACACTTGCTGCCAAGGTGCGTACGCACAAACTATCCCCCAATGCCTCATTGTGTGCTTCCGGTTATAACCAGGTCGGTGCCGATTCGCCAGCCGTGGAAGCGATGACTGATTTTTCCCGAACGCAGGCGGTGACGATCAACGCCGGCGCCTCTCTGCGCGAGGCCAATGCCACGATGATTTCACGTGGCGTGCGGCTGTTGATGGTGACAGGGAGCGACGATCAGGTCGAGGGCCTGATTACCGCCCGCGACCTGCTTGGCGAGAAGCCGATGCAGATTGCCCAGGCACGCAATGGCAAGCGCGATGATCTGGTGGTCAAGGATCTGATGTGCCCGGTCGGCAATATCGATACCCTTTATCTCGGTGAGGTGATGAATGCCCGCGTGATCGATATTCTCAATGCGCTGAAGAATCAGGGGCGCCAGCACATCATGGTCGAGGACGTCGACCCTGCGACCGGCTTGCCACGTGTGCGCGGAATCTTCTCGGCAACCCAGATCGGGCGTTTGCTCGGCGTGCCGGTGCTGGGCTTCGAACTGGCGAGTACGTTCGCCGAGATCGAGGCCGCGCTGGCCAACTGATCGTCCTTGACCGATGACAACCCGGGAAGAACTCCGCTTATTGGCCAACCAGTCCTTGCTGGCGCATTTTGCCGATGTCTGCGCCGGCGTGGTGATCGTCGATGCCAGTGCCAATGTGGTCTGGATGAACGACCATTACCCGCGTCGGCTGCACATCGCCGATCCGGCGGCGATGATCGGGCGGCCGATCGAGGAGATTATCCCGAACAGCCAGATGCGCCAGGTCGTCGAATGCGGCCGGCCGATCATGCTCGACGTGATGGATTTCGAGGGTGATTCCTTCGTTGTCACCCGCCTCCCCTTGCGCAATGCCGATGGCGAAGTAGTCGGCGGGGTCGGTTTCATGATTTTCGACGACCTGCGTCACCTGGCGCCGGTGGTCAGCCGCTATCAGAAGCTGCGTCTGGAACTGGCCGAGGCCGAGCGCAAGCTGGCCGATGCCCGGCGGACCAAATACACCTTCTCCAGCTTCATCGGTGCCGGCCCGGCCTGCAGCGATCTCAAGCAGGCCGCCCGGCGGGCTTCGCGGACGTCGTCGTCAGTCTTGATCCTGGGTGAAACAGGTACCGGCAAGGAGTTGCTGGCGCAGGCGGTGCATGCGGCCAGTCCGCGGGCCAGCGGTCCCTTTGTCGCGGTGAATATCGCTGCGGTGCCGGAAAACCTGCTCGAAGCAGAGTTCTTCGGCGTGGCGCCGGGCGCATTCACCGGCGCCGAGCGGCGCGGCCGCGACGGCAAGTTCAAGCTGGCCGATGGCGGCACATTGTTTCTCGACGAAATCGGCGACATGTCGCTGGCGCTCCAGGCCAAATTGTTGCGTGCCTTGCAGGAGCGCGAGTTCGAGCCGGTCGGCTCGAACAAGCTGATTGCGGTGGATGTCCGGATCATTGCCGCGACCAGCCGCGACCTGGAAAAAATGGTTGCTGACGGCGCTTTCCGGGCCGACCTTTATTACCGTCTCAATGTGATCTCCTTGCGCACGCCGGCCTTGCGCGACCACCCCGAAGACATGGCGCTGCTGGCCGAATACCTGATCGAGTCGATCTGCCGCCTGCAGGGCATGCCGCTGCACGGCATCAGTTCGCAGGCCCTGAATCGTCTCTTGCAGCATGATTGGCCGGGCAATGTCCGCGAACTGGCGAATGTCCTCGAGCGCGCCCTGTTGATGACCGACGGTGACGTGCTGGAGGCGGAAGACCTCGATCAGGTCATGCCCAAACCGAAGCTGCCAGCCAATTTTGCTGGCGATAATGTAATCGGCATTGCCGAAGCGGTGGCCAGCGCCGAACGTGCCGCCATTTTGGCTGCGCTGCGTAACGCCAACGGCAACAAGGTCCAGGCGGCCCGCCTGCTGGGCATTTCGCGCGCTGCACTTTACGAGAAGATTGCTGCGCTGGGCGTAGACGCGCACGCGGCTTGAGCTGTCTGTCATTCCGGACACGATGTCCGGACAGACTGACAGATTTGTGAAGTAGACGTCCTCAGGAAAGCTGCGATATCCAGCCCGTTCAATGACTTGAATATTCTGGCATGGGCCGTGCACTGAAGATCGCTCAGCAATAAATCCCAAAGGAGACAACAGTGGACTTTCTGATCGTTCTGGCCGCCCTGGCCTTCTTGATGTTCGTAGCCTATCGCGGCTACAGCGTCATTCTCTTCGCCCCCATCTGCGCGCTCGGTGCGGTTCTGCTGATCGACCCCAGCCTGGTGGCGCCGATGTTTACCGGCCTGTTCATGGACAAGATGGTCGGTTTCGTGAAGAACTTCTTCCCGGTCTTCCTGCTCGGTGCGGTGTTCGGCAAGGTGATCGAGCTTTCCGGGTTCTCGAAAGCCATTGTTGCCTCGGTGATCAACCTGATCGGACGCGAACGGGCGATGCTCTCCATCGTCGTCGTTTGCGGCCTGCTGACCTACGGTGGCGTGTCGCTGTTCGTCGTGGTTTTCGCGGTCTATCCGTTTGCCGCTGAAATGTTCCGCCAAGGTGGCATTCCGAAGCGCCTGATCCCGGGCACCATCGCCCTCGGCGCCTTCACCTTCACGATGGACTCCCTGCCGGGCACGCCGCAGATCCAGAACATCATCCCGACCACCTTCTTCAAGACCGATATCTACGCTGCACCGTGGCTGGGTTCGATTGGCGCCCTGTTCATCCTGGTCTGTGGCATCTCTTACCTCGAATGGTGCCGTCGTCGTGCGGCAGCCGCCGGTGAAGGTTATGGCGAAGGCCACAGCAACGAGCCGGAACCGTTCGAACACGAAAAGCTGGCCCACCCGGTCATTGCCATCCTGCCGCTGGTCATGGTCGGCGTGATGAACAAGGTTTTTACCAACGCCATTCCGCTCCTTTATGGCGAGAAGGTTTCCTTCATTCCGGCGGTGATCGGCAAGGCAACGCCGGTTGTCCAGCAAACCAAGGCCGTGGCGGCCATCTGGGCGGTTGAAGGTGCCCTGCTGGTCGGTATTGCCACCGTCTTCATCTTCGGTTGGCGCACTGTTTCCGCCAAGTTTGCCGAGGGCAGCAAGAGCGCCATCGGCGGTGCCCTGCTGGCGACCATGAATACCGCATCCGAATACGGCTTCGGTGCCGTGATTGCCGCGTTGCCGGGCTTCCTGGTGGTGGCCAATGCGCTCGGTTCGATTCCCAACCCGCTGATCAACGAAGCCATCACGGTCACCGCGCTGGCCGGCATCACCGGTTCTGCCTCGGGCGGCATGGGGATCGCGCTGGCTGCAATGGCCGATACTTTCATCGCCAACGCCCAGGCGGCCGGTATCCCGCTCGAAGTCTTCCACCGGGTTGCCTCGATGGCTTCCGGCGGCATGGATACGCTGCCCCATAACGGCGCCGTCATCACGCTGCTGGCCGTTACCGGTCTGACCCATCGCCAGTCCTACAAGGACATCTTCGCCATCACCTGCATCAAGACGCTGGCCGTCTTCGTGGTGATCGCCGTGTTCTACATGACCGGCATTGTCTGATCGCCGATAAAAACAAAGAACGAGGAGATTGATCATGGCTCTTTCACGTCACCCAATGGCCAGTTCGTTGCGTGCTTCCGATACCGGCAAGGTGGTTTCCGCGGCCGATGCCGTCCGTCTGATCAAGGATGGCGACACCGTGGCCACCGGCGGCTTCGTCGGCATCGGCTTTCCGGAAAATATTGCGATTGCGCTGGAGAAACGTTTCCTCGAAGCCGAGGCAACGGATGTTCACGGCCTGGGCAGTCCGCGTAACCTGACACTGGTTTACGCGGCCGGCCAGGGTGATGGCAAGGAGCGGGGTCTGAATCACCTCGGCCACGATGGCCTGGTTTCCCGGGTCATCGGCGGCCACTGGGGCCTGGTGCCCAAACTGCAGCAACTGGCGGTCTCCAACCGCATTGAAGCCTACAACCTGCCGCAAGGCGTCATTTCCCACCTGTTCCGTGATATCGCCGCCGGCAAACCGGGGACGATTACCCGGGTCGGGCTGGGCACCTTCGTCGATCCGCGCTTTGGTGGCGGCAAACTGAACGAGATGACGACGCGCGACGTCGTTCGCCTGATGGATATCGATGGCGAGGAGTACCTGTTCTACAAGGCTTTTCCGATTAACGTCGGCATCATTCGCGGCACGACGGCCGATCCGGATGGCAACATCACCATGGAAAAGGAAGCGCTGACCCTGGAGGCGCAGGCCATCGCGATGGCGGCACGCAACTCCGGCGGCCTGGTCATCGTCCAGGTCGAGCGCATTGCCGAGCGCGGCACGCTGAATCCGCGCCAGGTCAAGATTCCCGGCATCCTGGTTGACTGCGTCGTGGTCACCGAGAAGCCGGAATACCATGCGCAGACCTTCAGCGAACAATACAACCCGGCTTACGCTGGTGAAATCAAGGTGCCGATGTCGGCCATTGCGGCGATGCCGATGAGCGAGCGCAAGATCATCGCCCGTCGGGCGGCGCTGGAGCTCAAGGCCAACGCCATCGTCAATCTCGGCATCGGCATGCCGGAAGGTGTGGCCAATGTCGCAGCCGAAGAGCAGGTCATCGACCTGATGACGCTGACCGCCGAACCAGGCGTGATCGGTGGCGTCCCGGCCGGCGGCCTGAGTTTCGGGGCGGCGACCAATGCCCAGGCGATCATCGACCAGCCCAGCCAGTTCGATTTCTATGACGGCGGCGGCCTCGACATCGCCTTCCTCGGCCTGGCCCAGGCCGACCGGCAGGGCAATCTCAATGTCTCGAAATTCGGCCCGCGCCTGGCCGGCGCCGGCGGCTTCATCAACATTTCGCAAAATGCCAAGAAAGTGGTCTTCGTCGGTACCTTTACCGCCGGTAATCTCGAAGTCGCGATCAATGCCGGCAAGCTGAGCATCCTTGAGGACGGCAAGTCGGTGAAATTCGTCGAGGAAGTCGAACATCGTACTTTCAGCGGTCCGCAAGCTTCGAAGTGGGGCAAAACGGTGCTCTACATCACCGAGCGTTGCGTTTTCAAGTTGACGGCCGACGGCCTGGAGTTGACCGAAATTGCCCCGGGGGTCGATCTGCAGAAGGACATCCTCGACAAGATGGATTTCAAACCGATCATCCATGGCTCGCCGAAACTGATGGATGCGCGCATCTTCAGCGAAGAGGCGATGAACATCCGGCCGGAAATGCTCGAAATCCCGATGAGCGAGCGCCTGAGCTACGATCCGGCAAAGAACCTGTTCTTCGTCGATTTCGCCGGCCTGAGCGTGCGCAGCGAAGCCGATATCACCCGCATCCTGGAAGGGGTCGAAAGTCAGTTGGCACCGATCGGTCACAAGGTCAATGCCATTGTCAATTACGATCGCTTTTCCATCGTGCCTGAACTGGTCGATGCCTACATCGGCGTCGTCAAGGGCATCATGGAGCGGCACTATCACGATGTGACGCGTTATACGTCCAGTACCTTCCTGCGCATGAAGCTCGGCGAGGCCCTGGAAAAGCAGCAGATCAAGCCGCAGATTTTCGGTTCGGCCGATGAGGCGGAAGGGCATCTCGGCAGCCAGTAAACTGTTGCCGGCCGGGCGAATGACATGGGCGACGGCCAAGGTATGATTCGCCTCTTATTGCGGTCGACACAGGTTCTGGCATGAAAAACGTTACTTCGGGTCCGCTGGCCGGGCGGAAGACCCGTATTGCATTGGTGCTGGCTGCCCTGGTGGCAGTCGGTGCCTTTTTCTTTTCCGGCAAGGGACATGAACAGCCGGCCGAGCCGGCCAAGGCGGCCACTGCCAAGGCGGCGCTGACGGTCAGCCTGATCTCGCCGCAAACCGAGGACTGGCCGCAGGTGCTGCCGGCCAATGGCAATGTCGTGGCCTGGCAGGAGGCGGTGATTGGTCCAGAGATCAGCAACTACCGGATAACCGAGGTGCTGGTCCAAGTCGGCGACAAGGTGCGCAAGGGGCAGGTGCTGGCCCGGATCGCCAGCGATACCGTGGCCAGCGAAGTGGCCGAGGCGAAGGCTGCAGTGGCCGAACTGGAAGCCAGCGCGGCCGAGGCCAAGGCCAATGCCGAACGTGCCGCCGAACTGCGCGAGAAGGGTTTTTACAGCTCGCAACTCAATACCCAATATCAGACGGCCGGCCATACCGCGCAGGCCCGCTTGGCCGGTGCACGGGCCCGACTGCAGGCGGCTGAGTTGAAAATGAGCAAGACCGGCGTGTTGGCGCCGGACGATGGCGTGATTTCGGCGCGCTCGGCGACCGTCGGCTCGCTGACCCAGACCGGGCAGGAGTTGTTCCGGCTGATTCGCGGCGGCCGACTGGAATGGCGAGCGGAGGTGCCATCGGCTGATCTCGGGCGGATTGGCGGCGGCGCATCGGCTCTGTTGAGCAATCCGAACGGTGAATTGGTCAAGGGCCGCGTGCGGGCGGTGGCGCCGAGCGTGGACCCGCAAACCCGTAACGGCCTGGTCTATGTCGATCTTCCGGCGACCGAAGCGTTGAGGGCCGGCATGTTCGCGCGTGGCGAATTCGAGTTGGGGCAGGCGCCGGCGTTAACCGTGCCGCAGGCCAGCGTGGTCTTGCGCGAGGGCTTTGCCTACGTGTTCAGGCTGGAGAAAGCGCAAGCCGATCTGGGACAGGTTGCCCAGACCAAGGTGCAGGTCGGGCGGCGCCTCGGCGAACGGCTGGAAATTCTTTCCGGTCTAGAACCGACGGCCCAGATCGTCGAGGCGGGCGCCGGTTTCCTGGCCGACGGCGATGCCGTCAAGATCGTCGCCGCCGGAAGCAAGCCGCAATGAACGTTTCTGCCTGGTCAATCCGGAATCCGACGCCGGCCATCCTGCTCTTCATCATGTTGACGCTGTTTGGCGTCATGGCCTTCAAGGCGATGAAGATCCAGCAATTCATGGATGTCGATCTGCCTACCGTGCGGGTGACTGCCACCCTGCCCGGCGCCGCGCCCGCCCAGATGGAAACCGAAGTGGCGCGCAAGATCGAGAATTCGGTGGCGACGCTGCAGGGCATCAAGCACGTCTATACGAAGGTGCAGGATGGCAGTACCGTTGTCACCGTCGAATTTCGCCTTGAGAAGCCGACGCAGGAGGCGGTAGACGACGTGCGCGATGCCATGTCGCGCATCCGTTCCGACTTGCCCGGGGATCTGAAGGATCCTGTCATCGCCAAGGTCGACCTGGCCGGGGCGCCGATCCTGACCTATACGGTGGCCTCGACCCGGATGGACGACGAGGCACTTTCCTGGTTCGTGGACAATACCGTGACCAAGGCCATGCTCAGCGTACGGGGGGTCGGGTCGGTGGCGCGGGTCGGCGGTGTCAGCCGGGAAATCCGGGTCGAGCTCGATCCGGCCCGCCTGCTGGCGCTGAATGCGACGGCCGCCGACATTTCCCGTCAGTTGCGGCAGATCCAGCAAGAAGCGTCGGGCGGACGGGCTGATGTCGGCGGTATCGAGCAATCGGTGCGGACGATTGCCACGGTGGCTTCGGCCAGCGAGTTGGCGGCGATGGATATCCTGCTCTCCGATGGCCGCCGTATCCGCCTCGATCAGGTGGCGACGATCAGCGATACAGTGGGTGAAAAGCGCACTGCAGCGCTGCTCAACGGCAAGCCGGTGGTCGGTTTCGAAATTGTCCGCAGTCGCGGTGCCGGCGAGGTCGAACTGGCGAACAACGTGCGGGCAACGCTGGAGCGGCTGCGCAGCGAGCACCCCGATATCACCATCACCGAAGCCTTCAATTTCGTCGATCCGGTGATCGAGAATTACGAGGGCTCGATGTCCTTGCTGATCGAAGGCGCCATCCTGGCGGTGATCGTCGTCTGGCTCTTCCTGCGTGACTGGCGGGCGACCTTCGTTTCGGCGACGGCCTTGCCCTTGTCGATCATCCCGACCTTTGCCGCGATGTACCTGATGGGCTTCACGCTCAACGTCGTCACCTTGCTGTCGATGTCGCTGGTGGTCGGCATCCTGGTCGATGACGCGATCGTCGAGATCGAGAACATCATGCGCCACCTGCGCATGGGCAAGACGCCCTTCCAGGCGGCGATGGAAGCGGCCGACGAGATCGGCCTGGCGGTGATCGCCACGACCTTTACACTGATCGCGGTTTTCCTGCCGACCGCCTTCATGAGCGGTGTCGCCGGCAAATTCTTCGTTCAGTTTGGCTGGACGGCGGCGATTGCCGTTTTCTTCTCGCTGGTGGTTGCCCGTCTGTTGACGCCGATGATGGCGGCCTACATCCTGAAGCCCTTTGTCAGTGAGCATCATGAACCGGGCTGGATGACGATCTATGCCGGCTGGGCCGCCTGGTGCCTGAAACATCGTCTGCTGACCATGCTGGCAACGGTCGTCTTTTTCATCGGCTCCTTCATGCTGGTGCCGTTTCTGCCCACCGGCTTCCTGCCGCCGGACGATTTGTCGCAGACCCAGGTGTACATCTCCCTGCCGCCCGGCAGCACCTATGAAGAAACCTTTGCTGCGGCCGAGCAGGCGCGCGCCATTGTCGAGCAGCACCCGCAGGTCAAGATGGTCTACACCGCCATCGGTGGCGGGGCGGCTGGCAGCGACCCCTTCGCACCACGCGGTGCGGCCGAGGTGCGCAAGGCGACGTTGACCATCAATCTGACGCCGCGCAAGCAGCGTGGCGGCGTGACCAAGCAAGAGGTCGAACGCGAATTGAGGCAGGCCCTGGCGGCTATTCCCGGTGCTCAACTCAAGGTCGGGCTGGGTGGGTCCAATGAAAAATACGTCCTGGTGCTGGCCAGTGAGAACGGTCCGTTGCTTGCCGAGCATGCCCGTCTGGTTGAACGCGAACTGCGCGGCATCCCGGGCATCGGCAACATCACCAGTACGGCCAGCCTGGTTCGTCCAGAGTTGGTGGTGCGTCCCGATTTCGCCCGGGCCGCCGATCTGGGCGTGACCTCCGCGGCGATTGCCGAAACACTGCGCATCGCGACCTCCGGCGATTACGATCAGAGTCTGGCCAAGCTCAATCTGGCACAACGCCAGGTGCCGATCATCGTCAAATTGCCGCCCGCCGCGCGCCAGGATCTCGCTTTGCTGGAAAAGATGACGGTCCCGGGCAAGCACGGTCCGGTGATGATCGGCAACGTTGCCTCGCTTAGCCTGGCTGGCGGACCGGCCGAGATTGACCGTTACGACCGCCTGCGCAACATCAATTTTGAGCTTGAATTGAATGGTCAGCCGCTTGGTGAAGTGGAGCGGCAGGTGCTGGCCTTGCCGAGTATCCTGAACAAGCCGTCCGGCGTGTTGCAGACCACGATCGGCGATGCCGAGGCGATGGGCGAATTGTTCCAGAGCTTCGGTCTGGCGATGGCCACCGGCGTGCTTTGCATTTATATCGTTCTGGTCCTGCTCTTCAAGGACTTCGTCCAGCCAGTGACCATCCTGGCGGCGCTGATCCTCTCGGTACCCGGTGCCTTCCTGGCCCTGTTCATCTCGCAGACGGCGCTGTCGATGCCGTCGATGATCGGTCTGATCATGCTGATGGGGATTGCCACCAAGAACTCGATCCTGCTCATCGACTACGTCATCCTGGCTCGCCGCGATCATGGTCTCGATCGCTGGAGCGCCCTGCTCGACGCCTGCCGCAAGCGGGCCCGGCCGATCGTCATGACCACCATCGCGATGGGCGCCGGCATGATGCCGATTGCGCTCGGCATCGGCACCGATCCGAGCTTCCGGGCGCCGATGGCGATTGTCGTGATCGGCGGTCTGATCACCTCAACCTTCCTCAGCCTGCTCGTCATCCCGGTTGTCTTCACCTTTGTCGACGACCTGATCGTCAAGGTGCGCGGCCTGCATCGCCCGCACTGATGCGGCGGGCGGCAAAGAAAAGGCCGGTGGATCGCTCCACCGGCCTTTTAGTTTAAGCGGCGACCGCTTACTGGACTTGCTGAATGCCGGCCAAGACCCAGCCGGTGCTGCCGTTGCGCGGCTTGGTCATGTGCCAGATTTCGTCGAAGGCTTCGGCCGGTGCGGCCTTCTCTTCGCGGATCAGGCCATGGAAGCGGACGCTGACGATGTAGCGGTTGCTTTCTTCGGTGACGTCGAGGACTTCGGCGTTCAACTGCACGACATCGGTTTCCTGCTTTTCAGCACCGCGCTCGCCCATGCCCAGCTTGATCTCGGCAAACATTTCCGGCGAGGTGAATTCGCGGATGTCGTCGAGGTTGCCGGCATCGTTGGCAGCCTGCAGGCGGATGAAGTTGACCTTGGCGTTGCGGACGAAGCCATCGGCATCGAAGTCGGCCGGGATGTTGCCGCTGTTGCCGGCGACCGGGGCGGCGGCGCTACCGCCAGCCGGGATGAAGTCCGGTTGGCGTGCGGCGGGCGCGTCGTAATTGTGGCCGGCACCGGCATATTGCAGCCCGCCTTGCTGCTGGGCGGCCTTCTTGCGCATGAAGAAGCCAATGGCACCAATCACCACCATGGCGAGCAGCGCGATCATCATGAAGTTGGCCAGCCCTTCACCGAAGCCGAAGTGCGAAGCCAGCGCGGCCAGGCCGATACCGGCGGCGAGACCGGCCAGCGGGCCCATCCAGGAGCGCTTGGGTTGGGCTTGCGGAGCCGGTGCAGGCGCAGCGGGTGCGGCATGTTGCTGCTGGGCCGGCGCGGCATTGGTTGCCTTGTTCGGGGTCACCGCCTGGCGCTGCATGCCGGACGAAGTGCCACCGCCCAGGCGGCGTGCCGCTTCGGCGTCGCCGGTGGTCAGCGTGAAGCCGAGCACCAGTGCTGCGGCCATCAAAGCGAAAGATTTCATGTTTGTCTCCTACGGGGTGAATGCGACAGCGTGCAGCATACGCTGCTTATGTTTCGATAAAAATATGTTTTAAGCTCATTTATTCTTCGTAAAAACCGAAGATTCACGTTTTTTGGAATAAGGCTGCGCTTGCTTGTGGATTCGACGGGAAATAAAAATGTACATAGGAAGCGGTCAGTCGGTCCAGTCGGTAGATCGCTTCCCCGCAACGTCCATCCTGGCAGCGGGCATGTATCAGCGGTCGAAGCGGCGTCTCGCTTTTCGAGTAATGGAAGGTATGCCCCTGTAACGTGCCTTCCGGCAGGTCGGCGGCCTGCATGCCGAGGGCGGCCAGGCGTTTCTGCATCACCGATTTGCCGGGTAGCAGTCCGGCAAAGGCGTGGGTCTCGCCAAGTTTGTCGGTCACCTGTTCGAACAGGCTCATCATGCCGCCGCATTCGGCGAGCAGCGGTTTGCCGGCCGCAACGTGGGCTCGCAGTGCCGACCACAGCGCCTGGTTGGCCGACAGCGCCGTCGCGTGCAGTTCCGGGTAGCCGCCGGGCAGCCAGACGGCATCGCAGGCCGGTAGCGCATCGCCGGCGACGGGCGAAAAGAAGTGCAATTCGGCGCCGAGATCCCGCAGTTGTTCCAGGTTGGCCGGGTAGATGAAACCATAGGCGGCATCGCGGGCGATGGCGATGCGCTGGCCGGCCAGACTGGGCGTAACGGCCGGTGGCGGCACATCGGCGAATTCGACCGGCGGCGGCAAATCGACACTGGCGGTGGCGGCCAGCGCATCGGCCAGGGCATCGAGTCGGGCTTCGAGATCGACGATCTCGGCCGCTTGGAGCAGGCCGAGATGGCGTTCCGGCAAGGCCGCATCGGGATTGCGCGACAGGGCGCCAAACCAGCCCATGCCGGCAGGAACGCTGGCCTTGAGCATCTCGGTATGGCGCTCGCTGCCCACCCGGTTGGCCAGTACGCCGGCAAAGGGCAGGCCCGGCCGGTAGGTGGCCAGACCGTGGGCGATGGCGCCGAAGGTCTGGGCCATCGAACCGGCATCGATCATCGCCATGACCGGAATGCCGAAGCGTTGCGCAATATCGGCTGCCGATGGGGTGCCATCGAACAGCCCCATGACGCCTTCGACCAGGATCAGGTCAGAGTCGCGGGCAGCACGGGCCAGACGCCAGCGGGCATCGGCTTCGCCGCACATGCCGAGATCGAGGTTCTGGCAGGGACGGCCGCTGGCGACGGCGTGAATTTGCGGATCGAGAAAATCCGGCCCGGATTTGAAGACGGTGACGCGTCGTCCTTGACGGGCATGCAGCCGGGCCAGGGCGGCGGTGACAGTGGTTTTCCCCTGGCCGGAGGCGGAGGCGGCGATCAACAGGGCGGGACAGGCGGTCATTTCGTTTCCTTGGCGGGTTCGATCAATACCAGTTTGCCGGTCTTCGGGTCGCGAAAGACTTCGCCGACGCGGTCGTAACCGCTGCCGTTCTGGGTGATCCCGTTGCTCGGGCGTTCGATTTGCTGGCCCTTTTCGACCGGTTTCGGCGCTTTCAGTGCGTTTTGCGTGCCGGCCGCCAGCGCGGCAAGCAGGCCGCAGGCGAAGACCAGCATGACATCGACCAGGTTGACCAGGCTGGCACGCGGGTCTTCGTCCCGGTCGTCGAAGCGGGCGTCGAGTTTCGAGTAAAGGCGCAGGCGCTTTCTCGGTTTCGGATCGCTCATTCCATGGCCTCCAGGACTTCTTCGTACCAGCGCCGGCGCAGCTTGCCGATGACCAGGCCGCCGATGCCGGCGACCAGCCCGAGCACGGTGGCATCGAAGGCGACGGTGACGGCGCTTGCCAGTTGTGCCGGGTCGCCCTTGCCGAGCGCGGCAAGGCCCGGTCCGAGCGGGATGATGGTGGCCATCAGGCCGAGCATGGGCGGGATGCGGGCGAGCAGGTCGGCGCGTTCAAGGCGGTGGCGGGCAAGGGTCTGGACGCGCAGCACATCGCCGGCCGCCTGCAGCCGGGCCAGGCCGGAAAAGCGTTCGCCAACGGCGATGCCGGCTTCGATCAGGGCAATGGCGCAAGCCAGCAGCAGCGCGGCGAGGGCCGGCGTCAGCAGCCAGGTGACGGCGTCGTGCAGCCAGGCGAAGGACAGTGAATCGGGCATCGGAGACTCCTTGGGTTACGGGGTTTGCCGGCCGCGCCACAAGCCGAGCGTAAACAATGCGAGGCTGGCGGCCAGCAGGCCGAGCAGGTTGAGGGTACGGCCGACCGGATCGCTGGTCGGCGCTTCGGGTTCGGTCAGTTCGTAATAGCGCGGGCCGGCTTCGGGGGGGGCCGGGGCAGCGTTTTCCGACGTTGTCTGCGGACTGGCCGTCGGGCTGGTGGCGCGGCCGGGCGAGATCGGCTGGGCGACGGCGAGGGTTTCGCCACGGGCCTTGGCCAACGTCACGCCGAGCGCCTGGGCATCGGCCGCATCGAGCTGCGGCGCCAGCCATTGCCACATCGGATGGTTGGGGGCGGTATGGCCGCTGCCGGGCAGGCCGTTTTTGGCGACCAGGCGGGCCAGTTCGCCGCCCAGGCGCTTGATGGTGGCGGCATCGGTCTGCCAGAAACCCTTTTCGGCAGCGACCATGAAGATGGCCAGCATCTGCGCCTTGACGTGGGCATTCGGACCCTGGCCGAGAAATTGCGGCAGACCGAGCTTTTGCCGGTCATCGAAATAGACCGCCTTGACCTCGTCCCAGGCCCAGTTCTTGACCAGATCTGGCCGCGTCACCTGCCAGCCCCAGAGGTTTTCCAGGAATTCGGTGCCCATTGTCCGCGCCCCGGCGTAGCCGTGCTGCATCAAGGGCTTCAGCCAAGCCGGATTGAGGAAGCGGCCACGCAGTTCGCCGAGCAGGGCGCTGGTCAGCGGCTCGACGTCAGCTCGGCCGGGTTCGGCATGCTGCAGGATCAAGGCTTCCGGCGGCCGGCCGGTACGGCCTTCAATGGCCAGTGACAGGCCGCCCAGGTAGTCGAAGGCATCATTGTTGTCGAGTAGGCCGTAGAGGTTGCTGGCCCGCCCGTGGTAGGTGCGGGCGATGCCGTCGAGCGCGCTGTCGAAGGCGGCGTGGCTGGCTTCGCCGCTGTCGTCGAGGCCGTAGGCGTGGCCCATGCGGTTGCGGTAGGCGCGGCCGATTTCTTCGCGTTCGCGCCAGGCACCGGAACGCTCGGTCAGCCGGTTGACGCCGGTGCCATAGGCGCCCGGCGCGTCGCCGAAGATGCGCTGGGCCGCAGCATGGCCGGCGGCGCTTGCGGGTAGCCCGCTCTGCTGGAGGGCGGCCAGGCGGTTCAGCCATTCGCGGGCGACCCGGTTGTCGCCGACCGCCTCGCGGCTACGGGGCGCGGTCGGGATCGGGCCGAGCGCGGCAGCCAGGGCATCCTTGAGTTCCGGCTGCTGTTCAAGCAGTGTCTCGGCCGAAGCGGCCAGCGCCAGACGGCCGGCGCGGTCGATCAGGTTGATCAGGTTGGGGTAAAGGTCGCGGAACAGGCCGGACGTGGTGACGACGACGTCGCGGCGAATGGCGCCGGGCTTGAGGCGAACGTCGGTGACGATGCCGCGGGCGTTCCACACCGGCTCGGCGCCCATCAGCGCCAGCGCGAAGCCGACCATGACGCCTTCGTCGCGCACGGCGTCGGAAGCCCAGAGGATCACCCCTTCGCTGCCTTGCGTCGAACGTCCCTTGGCCAGTGCCTTGGTCGCCAGTTCGTCGCCCAGCCGGTAACCGAGGCGGGTGGGCAGGATGTCGCCATCGACTGCGTGGAAATTGCGCCCGGTGGGCAGCGATTCCGGTGAGCGCAACGGGTCGTTGCCCTTGCCGGGCGGGATGTAGCGGCCGTCCAGGCCGGCCAGCAGGCCTTGCATTTCGAGGCGCGGCGAATCGGCGAGTTTGGCTGAAATGGCCGGATCGTCGATGCCGCCCTGCTTCATCGAATCGAGCATCAGGTCGAGCGAGGCCTGGCTCCAGTTGCGGCCGAAAATGTGCAGGCCGTAGGGCATGAACTTTTCCTGCAGCTTGGTCAGGTAATGCCCGACTTCGTGCGCCAGCAGGTCGTCGTCGGCCCCTTCGAAGCCGATGCCGCGTACGGCCAGCACATCGGCCATTGAGGCCTCCAGCTCGGCCTTCAGGTTGAGGGCGATAACCTGTTCGCGCATGGTGCGGGCGGCTTGGGCCTTGAGCGATTCCGACGAAGCGGCCTCGAAGCTTTCGACCACCTGGCGCAGGGCCAGTAATTGGTCGTAGAGCGGTGTGGCGGCCAGCGGCGGGGTCAGGTGGTCGACCATCACGGCCAGGCCGCGGCGCTTGGCCTGGGTGCCCTCGCCGACGCCATCGACGATATAGGGATAGATGCCAGGCAGGTCGGCGGCGATCAGGCTGGAATAGTCGTCGGCAGCCAGTCCGACTGCCTTGCCGGGCAGGAACTCGTAGGTCGAATGGCGGCCGACATGGACCACGGCGTCGGCCCGGAAGCTGTCGCGCAGCCAGTGATAGAAGGCCAGGTACTGGTGCGGCGGCGTGACACTGGTGTTGGCGTGCAGCAGTTCTTCGTCCACCTCCCAGCCGCGTGGCGGCTGCGGCCCGATGAAGACGTTGCCGAAACGAAGGCCGGGCACCAGCAGCTTGCCGCGCTCGACCATGATCTTGCCTGGCGCGGGGCCCCAGCCCTTGAGCCCTTCGATGCCGTAGCCGCTCAGGCGGCGGTTGAGTCCGTCCAGCGTCGCGCAGCGGCGTTTCGGCTGGTCGGCCAGGCAGGCGAGGTAGCCGCTCTCCAGCGCCTTCAGGTCGCGGATGGCGGCCAGGCGCTGCGGATGCTCGGCGCCTTCGACCAGGTGATGCAGTTCGCGCAATACGGCATCGACCCGTTTGCGGCCGACGGCGCGCTCGTGGGCGGCTTCCGCTTCAAGCACCTCGGCGTGCAGGCGGCCGAGCGGGCCATCGGTCATTTCCTTGCGCACGCGCGGCGGCAGCGTGGCGAACCAGCGGCCGTAGTCGGCGCTGCTCACGGCCTCGACGCTGTTGCTCAGCTCGCGCAGTGCGGCGCGGTCTTCCGGCAGATTGACGCCATGCGCCATGATCCGGTCGAGCAGGGCTGCCGGCGAGGCGGGCAATTCGCCGACCGTGTAACCAGCCGCTTTCAGGGCCATGAGCATGTCGAACAGCGAGGCCGGCACGTCGAGATTGTCGGCGCCGATGTTCTGGCGGCCGGGCGGGTGGTTGTAATAGATGATGGCGACGTGCTTGTCGCGGTTAGCCTTGCTGCGCAAGCTCAGCCAGCGGCCGACCCGGGCGCCGAGGCGGTCCACTTCGGCGGCGAGGGTGACCGGCGGCCGGCTTTCGATGCCGGTCAGGCGGTCAGGCTGCGCCTTGCCCAGCGCCGAAACGACGATGGGCTGGCCGATGCCCTGCAACTCCGGCAGGGCGACCCGGTATTGCACCGAATCGGCCGGCAGGCCGTCCGGCGACAGGCGCCATTGCGTTGCAGTACGCTCGGTCAGGCGGATCGCCTTGAAAACCGGCAGGTCGAGTTTCTTGAAGGCTTCGGCGACGGCTTCCCGGCCTTCGGCGGCGCCGACCACGAAATCCTGCAGCACGACCAGCGCTGCCGGCTTGGCCGGGGCGATCAGCTCGGGCAGGCGTTCCAGCGCCTCGCGCGAGGTGCCGCCCCAGCGGGTCAGCACCTGAATGCAAGGCTGGCCGCCTTGTTCGATGCGTTGGCAAATAGCGCTGGGGGCGCTGCCATCCATGTTGGCGAGATCGAGCACGACGACGGTGGGCGCCGCGGCCAGGCCCAGTTTGCCGCCACCGCCCCAGGCCGCGGCGTCGGCCAGCTCGCGGTTGCCGACGCGCAGGCGCAACCCGGGTTCCGGCCGGGCTGCCGGCAAGGCGCGACGCGGGTCGAGCAGATGGGCGAACAGCGCGGCGGTGTTCTCGCTACCCCAGGCTTGCCAGAGACGGCGCGCCGCCAGCCAGTGGTGGGCTGTCGGATGGGCTGCGGCGGTGGCCAGGGCGCTGTCCGGCGGTGTTTCGGCGGCCAGCTGGCGTAGCGTTTCGGCCGGGAAGTCGGCCAGATTGCCTTGGCGTGCCGGGCCAAGCTGGCGGCTCATCAGATTCAGGCTGGCTTCGCCGTTCATGGCCAGGATCGGCGTTTGCGGCCGGACGTGGCGGGCCAGTGCGTCCTTCAGGCGGCGCGCCGGGTCACCGAAGATCGAGACGGCGAGGATCGTGTCGGCTTGCCCCAGCCATTGGCCGAGCTGCTTGTCGCTGGCCGCCATCAACTGGGCAGGCGTGCGCAACTGGATGCGGTCGCCCGGGTGGCTGGCCAGGTGGCGATGCGCCGCTTCGATGGCGGTCGGCGCCGCACGCTCGGTGACGACGCCGAACAGCGTCGCCGCCTGCGTCAGCAGCGGAACGGCCAGGGCCAGCTGGGCGCCGAACCGGCACAGGCGTTTCATTCGTTGAGGCTCAGAATTCCAGGCCGGGCATGGCCTTGATGCCGCTCTGGAAGGCGTGCTTTTCCATGCCGATGTCGCTCACCGTGTCGGCCGCATCGCGCAGCGCCTGCGGTGCGGCGCGGCCGGTGATGATGACGTGCTGCATGGGCGGGCGGGCGAGCAGCGTGGCGAGCACGGCGTCGAGGTCGAGCCAGTTGTACTTGAAGGCGTAGGTCATTTCGTCGAGTACGACGAGGCCGATTTCCGGGTTGGCCAGGTGGCCGCGGGCCACGTTCCAGGCGTGCTGGGCGGCTTTGGCATCGCGCTCCTTGTCCTGGGTTTCCCAGGTGAAGCCCTCGCCGCCGACATGCCAGGCGACGTTCGGCTGCGGGCGGAAAAAGGCCTCCTCGCCGGTGTCGGAGCGGCCCTTGACGAACTGCACGACGCCGACCTTGAGCCCATGGCCCAGGGCGCGGGCGACGACGCCGAAGGCGGCCGAGGACTTGCCCTTGCCGTTGCCGGTGTTGATGACGAGCACGCCGCGTTCTTCCTGGGCGGCATCGATCTTGCCGTCGATCACGGCCTTCTTTTTCTGCATGCGTTGTTCGTGGGTGATCATCGCGAGTGTTCTCCGTAGATGGGGGCAGGCGGCCGTCCGGCCGGCCTTATTCCGGAATGAAGCAGCGCCGGCCGGCGTCGTCGAGCTGGCGCAGGCGGTAGCCGTAGAGCGTCGACAGCGTGTCGGCGGTGAGGATGTCGTCGACCGGCCCGCAGCGGGTCTCGCCGTCGCCATAAACCAACAGGGCGCGGTCGCAGAAACGGTGGGCCAGGGCCGGATCGTGCAGCACCATGACGACCCCGGCGCCGCAGTCGCGGGCCGTGCCGGCAAACAGTTCGAGCACGGCCATCTGGTGATTGAGGTCGAGATGAGACAGCGGCTCGTCGAGCAGGTAGAGCGGTGCGGCCTGGGTGAGCAAGGTGGCGATCGCCAGGCGTTGGCGCTCGCCGCCGGAAAGCGTGTGGATCTGGCGCTTTTCCATGCCTTCCAGGCCGACTGCCTTGAGCGCGCCACGGGCCAGTTCGGCGTCGCGGGTACTTTCCCAGTCCCAGCGGCCGAGATGCGGGTGGCGTCCGGTGAGCGCGGTTTCGAGCACGCTGGAGCCGAACGGGTCGGACTGGAACTGCCCCAGCCAGGCCCGGCGCAGGGCGGCATCGCGCGGCGGAATCAGGGCGGCATCCTCGCCGTCGAGCAGGACCGCGCCGGCGGCCGGCGGACGCAGTCCGGCCAGGACCGAGAGCAGCGTGGACTTGCCGGCGCCGTTGCGGCCGAGAATGGCCAGGCGCTCGCCTTCGCCGACGTTGAGGTCGAGCCGGTCGACGACGCAGTGGCCGCCGATTTCGACGGCCAGTTGCCGGGTTTCGAGCAACGGGCGGCTCATTTCGGTTGCCTGGACAGCAGGAAGAGGAAGACCGGAACGCCGATCAGTGCGGTCAGCACGCCGACCGGCAGTTGCTGCGGTGCAATCAGCGTCCGGGCCAGGGTGTCGGCCAGGACCAGCAAGGAGCCGCCGGCCAGGACCGAGGCCGGCAACAGCAGGCGCTGGTCGTTGCCGGTGGCCAGCCGCACCAGGTGGGGGACGACCAGGCCGACGAAGCCGATTGAGCCGGCCGTCGTCACCGAGGCGGCGGTGGCCAGCGAGGCGAGCAGGTAGATCGCCAGGCGCAGCCGGTCGACGGCAACGCCGAGGGCTTGCGCCTGCATCATGCCGCGCGCCAGCAGGTTGAGTTCGCGGGCGAAGGGCATGGCGAACAGCAGTGCCACGCCGAGCGCCAGCAATGGCGGCCACCACTGGCTGCTCTGGCCGAGGTCGCCCATCAGCCAGAAGAGCATGCCGCGCAACTTGTGTTCCGGAGCGATGGCCAGCATCAGTGCCACCAAGGCGCCGCAGCCGGCGGCAACGATGACGCCGGTGAGCAGAAGTCGGGTTTGTGTCCAGCTGCCATCGCCGTGCGCCAAGCCGAAGACGATGAACATCGCGCCGAGTGCCCCGGCAAAGGCCAGCCCGTCGATGCCGAGTATCGGCAGGCCGAGCAGGATGGCGAACATCGCGCCGACCCCGGCGCCGCCGGAAATGCCCAGCACGTAAGGATCGGCCAACGGATTGCGCAGCAGTACCTGCATCAGCGCCCCGGCCAGGGCCAGCAGGCCGCCGCAGGCAAAGCCGGCCAGCGCACGCGGCAGGCGCAGTTGCATCACCACGTCGCCGGCACCGCCCTCCTGCCCGAACAGCGCCGCCAGTACCTCGCCGGGCGCCACCTTGAAGCTGCCCACCGTCAGCGCCAGCGCGAAACTCGCCACCGCTAGCAGGCTGAGGCCGCAGAGAATCAGGAAGGCGCGCTGACGGGAGGGCATCGGCTTACTTCGGGCTGTAGCGGACGCCGACGAAGGCGTTGGCGCGCGGCGTGCCGTAGTCGGCTGCCAACTCGTACTCGCGGTCGAAGATGTTGTTGGCGCGGGCGAAGACCGACCAGTTGCCGCTCAGGTGGTAGGCGCCATACAGATTGGCAATGGCGTAGCCGGACATTTTTCGGGTGTTGGCGTCGGTGTCGAAGCGGCGGTCGCTGGCCTGCAATTCGACGCGCCATTCCCAGGCGCCCGGATTCTGGCCGATGCTGACGGTGCCGAAATTGCTGGCGCGGCGGGCCAGTTGGCGACCGGTATCGGCATCGCGCGGGTCGAGATAGTTGTAATTGGCGGCCAGGTTGAAGCTGCCGATTTGCCCTTCGTAGGCCAGCGTGGCGCCTTCGAGACGGGCGTTGCCAATGTTGACCGGCGTGGTGACGCCGGACCAGGAGATCAGGTTCTCGACCCGGTTCAGGAACCAGGTCAGGGAGACGTGATGCAGGCCGGTTTCGTAATGCAGCGACGCCTCACGGTTACGCGACGATTCCGGCAGGAGATCGGGGTTGCCCTTGTAGCCGAAAGTGAGCGGGTAGTAGAGGTCGTTGAACGATGGAGCCTTGAAGGCCGTGCCGTAGCCGATGTTGGCGCGCCAGTTCGGGCTGAAGCGGTAGCCGTAGGCGATCGAGCCGGTGGTCTTGTCGCCGAACTGCGAGTTGTTGTCGTAGCGCAGGTTGGCCTGCAGGCGATGCGCCTGGTAACTGCCGTTCCAGCCGGCCAGCACGGAGTCGATGGTGCGCTGGTCGGAACGATAGTTGCCGGTGCCGGACACCGATTGATCGAGGCGCTCGACGCCGAGCAGGAAATTGCCGAAGCCGGTCTTGAAGTCGTTTTGCCAGGCGTATTGCGTCTGATCGGTGCGGAACAACGAGCTTTGCGTGCCGTTGGTGGTGTTCATCGAATCGTCGGTGCTGCGGCCGAGGCGGATGGTGCTGTTCCAGTTGCTGGTCAGGGCGTTCTTCAGATAGGTGCTGAAGCTGGAGACGGCGAGTTGATTGCGGTAATCCTTGGCGGCAGAAGTTTTCGAGCTGCCGCTGTCGTATTTGTTTTCGCCTTCGCTATAGAAAAAGCTGGCGCCGGCTTCGTGGCCCTTGGCAAAACTGTAGGCCAGGCTACCGCTGAGGCTCTGTTCGTCGAAACCGTCGCGATCCTTGTTGTAGGCGCTGTTCTTTGGATTGCGGATGCTATTGAAACCGGCCGTCCGGTCGGCCGAGGCATTGAGGGCGTAGCGCCAGCCATCCTGAGCACCGGAAAAACCGGTGTTCAGGGCGTAGGTGTCGTTGGTGCCGGCGCCGGCCTCGGCATTGACCTCGAAAGGACCGTTGCCCTGGCGGGTGAAGACCTGGATGACGCCGCCGATGGCATCGCTGCCGTAGAGCGAGGAGGCCGGGCCGCGCAGGATTTCGATGCGCTCGATCTGGGCTGCCGGGATGCGCGACCAGGAGGACATCTGGCCAAGCGAAGCCGAACCGACGCGCATGCCGTCGATCAGCACCAGCGTGTGGCCGGCACTGGTGCCACGCATGAAGATGCTGCCGGTGGCACCCTTGCTGCCTTGCGAGTAGAACTCGACGCCGGGCTGGCGGGCGAGGATTTCGCCCAGGGTCGAGTTGCCGGCCTGGCGGATGTCCTGAGCTTCGACCACGGTGACGTCAGAGAGCAGTTCCGAGGTGCGCATTTCCTGGCGGGTGGCGGTGACCATCACCGGATCGAGGCTGGCCAACTGCTGGGCGCCGGCCGGCGCGATGAAAAGGGCGGGCAGCAGCGCTACCAGGGGCTTCAAGGCTGAGTTCATGGCATTCCTTTTCCCGGCAGGCGTCCCCGCGAGCCGGAAGTACGTATGGAAGGAAGTGCGAGGGGAGGAAAAGGGCAGGCTGCTAGAACCGGCGCCACACCCCCGTGGCACTTCCGCTGGTGTCGCAGGCCGGTATCCGGGCTCGCAAGTCTTGACGCGCCGCCTTCCCAGGTTGAACCCAGTGGCCTGATGACGCGCCCGCACTTGCTTACCGTTGCGGGGGCAGCAGCGGATTGGTCTCGTTCGAGACGCACCGCTTTCCCGTTTAACCGCGCTTGGAGAAGCCTTGCGCAGCACCTGTTACGGCGCGCATTCTACCTTGGCGGGGGCGTTGTCGCACCATAATTATGAGTGGATATAGCTATAAACCACTTTGAGAATAAAGGCTTAGTCCTTGACCATGCGACATTTTTACATTTATAGTCCGGGCCATGAATAGCGAACTCGAAGCGCTCGAAAGCAAGATCGAACAGGTTGTCGCCCTGGTTCACCAGTTGCGCGCCGAGAACGAAGTGCTCAAAAACCAGATGGCTGCTGCCGAGGCCGAACGTCTGCACTTGCGGCAGACGATGACCGCCGCGCGCGAGCGTCTGGAAGGGCTGATCGACAAGATTCCCGAGGATGCCTAAATGAGCGCCGAGCCGAATTTCCTCGACGTCAAGATCATGGGGCGTGAATACCGCGTCGCCTGTGCGCCGGAAGAGCGCGCAGCGCTGCTCTCCGCCGTTGATCTGGTCGATGGCAAGATGAGTGAAATTGCCCAGCGGACCAAGAACACCATTGCCGAGCGCGTGGCTGTGATGGCCGCCCTGAACATCGCCCATGAATACCTTTCCGGTGCTGCTGCCAGTACCGCGCCGAGCTTTGAAGAAGCTGTTGCTACTTCCGAAGCAAAGCGTAGAATCGGTGACATGGGAGCACGGATAGACACCGTGCTAGCGCCCCAGCAGCAACTGGACCTGTAGTCATTTGCTGCTGACCCCGGCGCCGCCCGCCGAGCGTCCCCTGCGGTGTTTGTTAAGACCATATATTCCTTGAACCAATGCTAATTGGCATCGGTTGTGGACCTGAACGCTGCTGTTGTGAGTGCCTCTAGTCAGGCGTTCCTGATGCAGCTGGAAAGCGACCATTCTGGACCCAGGTTCAGGATGCCGGTCTGACGGCACTTGCGGGGGCCAATCTCTAACGGATGGCAGAGTTTTCTGCCATCCGTTTTCTTTTCAGAGATCGCGACATGCAATATTGGCTGATGAAGTCCGAACCGGATGAAGTGTCGATCGACGATCTGGCCCGGGCGCCCGGGCAGACGGTGCCCTGGTTTGGCGTGCGCAATTACCAGGCGCGCAATTTCATGCGTGATGCGATGCAGGTCGGCGATCTGGCCCTGTTCTACCATTCCGGTTGTGCCGAACCGGGGATTGCCGGCATCTGTGAAGTGTGTTCGGCGCCCTACCCGGACGAGACGCAGTTCGTGGCCGACAGTCCTTATTTCGACGCCAAGGCGGTGCGGGAAAGTCCGCGCTGGCTGTTGCGCGATGTCCGCTTCGTCGCCAAGACGCCTTACCTGACGCTGGGCGAACTGCGCCAGGTGCCGGAACTTGCTACCATGCGCCTCCTTGCCCGCGGCAACCGGCTGTCGATCACGCCGGTGACGAACGAAGAGTGGGCCTGCATCCAAAAATTAATGATGGAGAGACAATGAGCATCTGGTGGCTGACCTATCCCCTGCTCGGCATTTTCGGCGGTTTCGTGGCCGGCCTGTTCGGGGTCGGTGGCGGCCTGACCCTGGTGCCCTTCATGTACATGCTGTTCGTGGCCCAGCATTTTCCGCCGGAGCATGTGATGCACCTGGCGCTCGGCACCTCGATGGCAACCATCGTCTTTACCTCGATTTCCAGCATGCGGGCCCACCATGCCCATGGCGCGGTGCGTTGGGACATCGTCCGCACGCTGGCGCCGGGGCTGGTGGTCGGCACCTTCGGCGGTTCGCAACTGGCCGGCATGGTGCCGACGGTACCGATGACGGCGATCTTCGTGATCATCGTCTACTACGCCTCGGCGCAGATGATTCTCGACTTCAAGCCCAAGGCGCATCGCCAGCTGCCGGGGCCGGCCGGTCTGTTTGGCGTTGGCGGCGTGATCGGCGTGGTTTCCAGCATGGTGGCCGCCGGCGGCGGTTTCCTGTCGATTCCCTTCATGCTGTTCTGCAATGTGGCGATTCACGTTGCGGTCGGCACCTCCTCGGCGCTCGGCTTCCCGATCGCGGTGGCGGGCGCCATCGGTTACATCGTCGCTGGTTGGCACGATGCCGGTTTGCCGAGCCATACGCTGGGTTACATCTACCTGCCGGCGTTCTTCGGCATTGTCGTGATGAGTATTTCGATGGCCCCGGTCGGGGCGCGGCTGGCGCATCGCCTGCCGGTGAAAAAGCTCAAGCGCGCCTTTGGCGGCTTCCTGGCGCTGCTGGCGACCAAGATGCTGTACAGCCTGATCGGCTGAAGCTTTTCGGCCGGCGGCGTTCAGCTGCCGGCGTTGAAATCGCGCAAGGTCGCCACCAGGTCGGCAAAACGTTCGCCCTGCACGGTGACGTGGGCACGCAATTGTGCCGCCGCCAGTTCGCTGTCGCCCTTGATGATCGAATCGACAATCGCCTGATGTTCGTTGAACGAACTGGCCATCCGGTTGCGTACCCGTAGTTGCAGCCGGCGGTAGGGGCGCAGCCGGCGATGCAGCGCCGCTGCCTGCTCGACCAGGAAGCCGTTGTGGCTGGCTTCGTAGATGCGCTGGTGGAAGACTTCGTTCAACTGGTAATAGACATCCGGCGTGTTGGCATCGCGCGCCGCCTCGCAGGCGCGGTGCGCCTCCTGCAAGGCCAACTGTTCGGCCGGCGTGATGCGGCGGGCGGCAAGCCGGCCGCACATGGCCTCCAATTCGGCCATCACTTCGAACATTTCGCAAACCCGGTCGGCACCGACTTCCGGCACCGTCGCGCCACGGCGCGGCCGGATCTCGATCAGACCGACCGAAGCCAGCTGGATCAAGGCTTCGCGCACCGGCGTCCGTGACACGCCGAAAGTCGAGGCGAGCTCCTGCTCGTCCAGCCGGGTGCCCGGCGGATAGATGCCGGTGACGATGCGTTCTTCGATCAGCTCACCCAGTCGTTCGGACTGGCGGGTGCTCGGGGTGATGTCGGCAGGGCTGCTCATGATGGCTTCCTGAATCAGGCAATGATTAAATTATACGAAATTAGTTGACCAGTATTCAATAAATGCTAGTCTTGTATACACGACGGTGGAAATTGAACACATATAACGAGCACTGTACTCCTTCGCAGGAATAGCAGGCCAGTGAGGTTCACCGCGATTGCTATCAGTTCATTCATCTGGAGGAGACACCATGAACGAAACCCGGCGCAATATTCTTAAAGGCCTGGCCGCAACGCCGGCCCTCGCCTTGGCCCCCAACCTGCTGTGGGCGCAGAGCGTTACCGAACTCAAGATTTCCCATCAGTTTCCCGGCGGCTCGGCCACCGAAGGCGATTTCCGCGACCGCCTGTGCCGCCGTTTTTCCGCCGAGATCGCCAAACGCAGCAACGGCGCGCTCAAGGGCACCGTCTATCCGGGCTCCTCGCTGATGAAGACCAACGCCCAGTTCAGCTCGGTGCGCAAAGGCGCCCTCGACATGACGCTGGTGCCGCTTTCCTACGCCGGCGGCGAAGTTCCGGAAACCAACATCGGCCTGATGCCGGGCATCGTTACCTCCTACGAGCAGGCGGTGAGTTGGAAGAAGGCCGAGGTCGGCAAGGCGCTGGCCAATATCCTGGCCGACAAGGGCGTGCTGGTGGTGAGCTGGATCTGGCAGGCCGGCGGCGTTGCCAGCCGGGTCAAACCGATCGTCGAACCGGAAGATGCCAAGGGCCTCAAGGTCCGTGGCGGCAGCCGCGAAATGGACATGGTCCTGAAGCAGGCCGGGGCCACCGTGCTGACCCTGCCTTCCAACGAAATCTACGCCGCGATGCAGACCGGTGCCCTCGATGCAGCGATGACCTCGTCCACCAGCCTGATCTCCTTCCGCCTGGAAGAAGTCGGCAAGGCACTGACCACCGGCCGCGGCAAGACCTACTGGTTCATGTTCGAGCCGCTGCTCATCTCACGTGCCATTTTCGACAAGCTGCCCAAGGCGCAGCAGGACCTGATCATGACGGTCGGTGCAGAAATGGAAGCGCTCGCCCTGGAAGGCGCCAAGGCCGACGACCAGGCGGTTGCCGCGGTGTACCAGAAGGCAGGCGGCAAGGCCTACGACATGAGCGACGCGACCGTGAAGAAATGGCAGGCCATCGCCCGCGATACGGCCTGGAAGGACTTTGCCGGCAAGAATGAAAGCTGCGCCCGCATCCTCAAGCTGGCGGAGGCCACGCTGTGAGTCACGGCTTCGAACTGGAGGGCGCCGTCAAGGCGCCCGAGATACCGGAAGTCGGCGTGCTTGGGACAATTAACCGGCTGATGACCTGGACGCATACGGCGATCATGTTCCTCTCCTCGGGTGCCCTGCTCGCCGCCTCGCTGATCCTGTGCAGCAGCGTTTTCCTGCGCTATTTCCTGAAGATCGCCACCGACTGGCAGGACGAGATGTCGGTCTTCCTGCTCGTCGCCGCCACCTTCATGTGTGCCGGCTACGTCCAGTCGCAGCGCGGCCATATCGGCATCGAGGCGCTGGCCGGCTTCCTGCCGCCGCTGGCCAACAAGATCCGGCTGATCCTCTGCGATGCCGCTTCGTTTGCCTTCTGCGCCTTTTTTTCCTGGAAATCCTGGCTGCTCTTGCACGAAGCCTGGGTCGACGGCCAGACCACCTCGTCGTCGTGGGCGCCGCCCCTGTGGATTCCCTATGGCTTCATGTCGGTCGGCATGACCCTGTTGTCGCTGCAGATCCTGCTGCAACTGGTCGCCGGTCTGGTTCGCAAGGAGAAATAACATGGCCGAATCCACTATTGGCCTGCTTTACGGGTTGGGCACCCTGGTCGTGATGTTCTCCGGCATCCCGATCGCCTTCGCGCTCGGCATCGTCGCCGTCATCTTCATGATGGCCTTCATGCCGGGTGCCGCCACCGACACGATCACCCAGAACGTGTTCGAGGAAATGGCCAACATCACGCTGCTTTCCATTCCGCTGTTCATCCTCAAGGGCGCTGCCATCGGCCGTTCGCGCGCCGGTGCCGACCTCTACCTGGCGATCCACGCCTGGCTGCACAAGATTCCCGGCGGCCTCGGCATCGCCAACGTCTTCGCCTGCGCGCTGTTCGCGGCGATGGCCGGTTCCAGCCCGGCGACCTGTTCCGCCATCGGCGGCGCCGGTATCCCGGAAATGCGCTCGCGTGGTTATTCGCCGGGCTTCGCCGCCGGCATCATCGCCGCCGGCGGCACGCTGGGCATCCTGCTGCCGCCGTCGATCACCATGATCCTGTTCGCGGTCGCCGCCGAGCAGTCGCTGGGCCGGCTGTTCCTGGCCGGCATCGGGCCGGGGCTAATGCTGGTCTTCCTGTTCGCCGGTTACGCCGTGTTCCGCTTCAAGGTGGAATACAACGAGGCGCTCGACGTCTGGCATTCGGGTGGCGCCAAGTCGGCCTATCTCGACGAAATGAAGATGACCCGTGCCGACAAGACCCGCATGCTGCCGCGCGTCATTCCCTTCGTCGTGCTGCTGATCGGCGTCATGGTCGCCCTCTATGGCGGCTACGCGACGCCTTCGGAAACCGCCGGTCTCGGCGGCATTCTGGCGCTCGCGCTGATCGCCGGCATCTACGGTGTTTGGCGTCCGTCGCAATTGAAGCCGATCCTCAATAGCACGCTCAAGGAATCGACCATGCTGATGTTCATCATCGGTATGTCGCTGCTCTACTCCTACGTGATGAGCTACCTGCACATCAGCCAGTCGGCCGCCGAATGGATCGTCGCCATGCATCTTTCGAAATGGGTGCTGCTCGCCGCCATCCTGACCTTCGTCATCGTGCTCGGCTTCTTCCTGCCGCCGGTGTCGATCATCCTGATGACCGCGCCGATCATCCTGCCGCCGCTCAAGGCTGCCGGCTTCGACCTGATCTGGTTCGGCATCGTGATGACCGTGGTCATGGAGATGGGCCTGATCCACCCGCCGGTCGGTCTCAACATCTTCGTCATCAAGAACGTCGCGCCGGACATCCCGCTCAAGGACATCGTCTGGGGCGTGCTGCCCTTCGTCGGCCTGATGTTCCTCGCCGTGCTCCTGCTCTGCCTGTTCCCGGGCATCGCGACCGGCCTGCCCGACATGATCATGGGCCCGGCCAGCTAAGGAGGTGAATTGCATGAACGCACCCCACTCCCGTGCCTGGGACAGCCAGCGCCAAAGCCGGGCACGCCGCCTCGAAAGGGCGGCCAGCCTGGGCCTGGGCAAACAGATCCCGGCCGAACGCATCATCGACCTGCTCGAAGCCGTCATCCAGCCCGGCGACCGTGTCTGCCTGGAAGGCAACAACCAGAAGCAGGCCGATTTCCTCGCCGAGTCGCTGGCTGACTGCGATCCGGCGCGTCTCAATCACCTCAGCATGGTCCAGTCAGTCCTGGCGCTACCCAGCCATGTGGACCTTTTCGAGCGCGGCCTGGCAAACCGCCTCGACTTTTCTTTCAGCGGCCCGCAAGGCGCCCGCCTGGCCAAGCTGGTGCAGGAACAGCGTATCGAGATCGGGGCGATTCACACCTATCTCGAACTGTTCGGCCGCTATTTCCTCGACCTGACGCCCA
This sequence comes from Rhodocyclales bacterium GT-UBC, assembly GCA_003583745.1. Taxonomy (GTDB): domain Bacteria; phylum Pseudomonadota; class Gammaproteobacteria; order Burkholderiales; family Rhodocyclaceae; genus Azonexus. The sequence continues at coordinate 68,508 of QXPY01000010.1, forward strand.
ACATCGCGCTGATCGCGGCACAGGCGGCCGATGCCGAGGGCAACCTCTACCTCGGACCGAACACCGAGGACACGCCGGCCATCGTCGAGGCCACCGCCTTCAAGGGCGGCATCGTCATCGCCCAGGTCAATGAGCGCCTCAACAAGCTGCCGCGCGTCGACGTGCCGGCCGACTGGGTCGATTTCACCGTGCAGGCGCCGCGCCCGAACTACATCGAACCGCTGTTCACCCGCGACCCGGCGCAGATCACCGAGGTCCAGGTGCTGATGGCGATGATGGCGATCAAGGGCATCTACGCCGAGTACGGCGTCAAGCGCCTCAATCACGGCATCGGATTCGACACCGCGGCGATCGAACTGCTGCTGCCGACCTACGCCGCCGAACTCGGCCTGAAGGGCAAGATCTGCACGCACTGGGCGCTCAACCCGCATCCGACGCTGATCCCGGCGATCGAGTCGGGCTTCGTCGAGTCGGTGCATTGCTTCGGCTCGGAAGTCGGCATGGACAACTATGTCGCCGCCCGCTCCGACGTCTTCTTCATCGGCGCCGACGGCAGCATGCGTTCCAACCGGGCGTTTTCGCAGACGGCCGGCCTCTACGCCTGCGACATGTTCATCGGCTCGACCTTGCAGATGGACCTCGCCGGCAACAGTTCGACGGCGACGCTGGGCCGTATCACCGGCTTCGGCGGTGCCCCGAACATGGGCTCCGACCCGCATGGCCGCCGCCACGCCAGCCCGGCCTGGCTCAAGGCCGGACGCGAGGCGGCCGGGCCGAACGCCATCCGTGGCCGCAAGCTGGTGGTGCAGATGGTCGAGACCTTCCGCGAGCACATGGCGCCGGTCTTCGTCGAGGAACTCGATGCCTGGCAACTGCAGAAAGTGATGGGCGCCGATCTGCCGCCGATCATGATCTACGGCGACGATGTCAGCCATATCGTCACCGAGGAGGGCATCGCCAACCTGCTGCTCTGCCGCACGCCGGAAGAGCGCGAACAGGCGATCCGCGGTGTCGCCGGCTTCACGCCGGTGGGCATGGCGCGCGACAAGGCGATGGTCGAGAACCTGCGTGACCGCGGCATCATCCGCCGTCCCGAAGACCTCGGTATCGACCCGCGCCTGGCCACGCGCGACCTGCTCGCCGCCCGTTCCGTCAAGGATCTGGTGCGCTGGTCCGGCGGCTTGTACGCGCCCCCCTCCCGCTTCCGTAACTGGTGATCGCCATGGAAACACTCGACTTTCAATTCGCCTCGGCCCCGGTGTCGCGCTCGGCTCATACCGCGCTATGCGGCGTGGTCGGCTCGGGCAACCTGGAAATTCTGGTTCAGGCCGGCGATCAACCGGCCACCTGCCAGGTCAGCATCAAAACCTCGGCGCGCGGCTTCGGGGCGACCTGGCAAGCCGTACTCGCCACTTTTACCACCAGCCACCCGGCCGGCGGCACCCGGATCGCCATCAACGACATGGGGGCGACCCCGGCCGTGGTCAGCCTGCGCCTCGCCCAGGCCCTCGCCGAATACCGTGGAGGTGAGCAATGAGCCAGGCCCTTGTTGCACGCAAAAGCTGGTTCGAGGCGACCGCCCGGGCCCGCCTGGGCGGCCTGCTCGACGCCGGCAGCCTGCAGGAAATCCTGCCGCCGGGCGAAGCTCAGCCCAGTCCGCATCTGGCGGCGCTCGACCTGCCGGGCGCCTTCGACGATGGCGTGGTGATCGGGCGCGCCACCTTGGCTGGCCGGCCGGTGCTGTTTGCCGCCCAGGAAGGCCAGTTCATGGGTGGGGCGGTCGGTGAAATCCACGGCGCCAAGATCGTCGGCCTGTTGCGCCGCGCGGTGCAGGAAAAGCCGGCTGCCGTGCTCTTCCTCATCGACTCCGGCGGCGTCCGTCTGCACGAGGCCAATGCCGGGCTGATCGCCATATCCGAAATCATGCGTGCCGTGCTCGATGCGCGCGCCGCCGGTGTCCCGGTGCTCGCGCTGGTCGGCGGCAGTTGCGGCGCCTTCGGCGGCATGGGCATCGTTGCCAAGCTGTGCTCGGCCATCCTGATTTCCGAGGAAGGTCGGCTGGCGCTGTCCGGTCCGGAAGTGATCGAGACGGTGGCCGGTGTCGAGGAATTCGATTCGAAGGATCGGGCGCTGGTCTGGCGCGTCACCGGCGGCAAGCATCGCTACCTGATGGGCGATTGTGCCGGCCTGGTCGACGATGACATCGCGGCCTTCCGCCTTGCCGCCAGCGAATTCCTGGCCGGCTGGCAGGAAGCCGAACCCAGCCTGGGCGAACTGCGCGCCAGCCAGCGCCGACTGGAAGACCGGCTGGCGGCCTACGGCGCCTTGCGCGACGGCCTGCAGGTCTGGGCGGCGCTCGGCGTGGCACAACCGGAGAGCGTGCCGATGCTCGATCGCGACAGCCTGGTCGCCTTGAAGGAAGGATTGCCGACATGAAGCTGCAAGAACTATTCGATGCCTTGTTTCCTGCTGGACGCCAGATCACGGTTGCCGGCCAGGTGCTGACCGGCCAGGCGATGACGCCGCAAGGCCCGGTGGCCGTGCTGGGGACGACCGATGCGGCGGCGATCGACCATCGCATGGCGCTGGCGCTGGCCGCTTTCGTGCTCGATACGGTGGAACAGCATCCCGGGCGACCGCTGGTTTTCCTGGTCGATACCAGTGGCCAGGCTTTGTCGCGCAGCCAGGAACTGCTTTGCCTGAACGGTTCGCTGGCGCATCTCGCGCGTTGCATCGATCTGGCCCGCCGCCAGGGGCATCCCTCGCTCAGCCTGGTGACGGCCAATGCGGTCAGCGGCGGCTTTCTTTCCTTTGGCCTGATGGCCGACCGCGCCTATGCGCTGGCCGATGCCCAGGTCCGGGTGATGGATTTGCGGGCGATGTCGCGGGTGACCAAGATCGCCCATGAGCGGTTGGTCGAACTGGCGGCCAGTTCGCCGACCTTTGCGCCGGGGGCGGAAAATTATCGGCGCATGGGCGGGATCGAAGCGATCTGGCCGGCGCCAAGCGCCGAATTGCTGGCGGCGGCGCTTGAAACGGCGGCGCAGGCGCGGGCAGCCGGCGATCAGCGCATGCAGTCCGGCCTGGCCCGCGACGGGCGGCGGCTGGCCGCCAAGGTGGCCGATGCCGTTAGCCCATCGATGCCGTCAGCCCTCGCCTGAGCATGCGCCGCCACGATTTGGTCTGGCTGCGGCCGGGGGCTGCTTTCACCACGCCCTGTGCCGAATCCGGCAGTGCGGCGTGGTCGGCGCTGGCCGACTGGCTGGCGGCCGGCCGGCCGCTGGTCGCGGCCCGCCAGGCGACGCCGGCCGGGCCGCTGTTGCTGGGACTGGGCCTGCCGCTACGGCTAGGCCGGCAGCGCCTGTCGGTTCAGGTCGATGCTGCAGAGGTCGCCGAGGTTTGCCCGCCGCTGACGGTTGGCGCCTGCCTGGCCCGGGTGCCGGCCGAACAGGCGGCGGTATTGTCGGCGCTGGCCGAGCAGGTCGAGGCATGCGGGGCACGGCTCGGCATCTATGGTTCGCTGGCCTGGGAGGCGCTGAGTGGCGAGGCATATCGGCATGCCGGCTCGGATATCGACCTGATTTGCGATGTGGCGGATCGGGCGCAATATGGGGTGGTGATCGAGGCCTTGCGGCTTGCCGCCATCGATTTTCCCGGTCGCCTGGATGGCGAGTTGCGGGTGCCGGATGGCCGGGCGGTTGCCTGGCAGGAAATTCTCCGTCTTGGGTGTAATCTCGCCAGGCCGGTGCTGGTCAAGGGCGAGCGCGATGTCTGCTTGCAGCCTTGGGAGGCAGTGCTGGCCGGTCTGCAGCCGTTGCTGCAGGTGGCTTGACGGAGAAAATACATGAAAATGATTGCAGGCTGGATGCTGTGCCTCATGCTCGCCGCGCCGACGGCCGGTGCTGTTGCGGCGACGGGTGACAAGGGCAAGGCCGGGGGCGAGAAGGTGTTGATCGGACAGGTGGCGGGCTTGACCGGCGCGGTGGCTGGTTCGGTCAAGGAGCAGGTGAGCGGCGCCCAGGTGTATTTCAAAGCAGTCAATGACAAGGGCGGTATTGCCGGCCGGCAAATCGAGTTGCGCGTCGAGGACGATGGTTTCGACCCCAAGCGGACGCCAGATGCGGCGCGCAAGCTGATCGCTCAAGGTGTCACGGCCTTGTTCATGGTGCGCGGCACGGGCAATACCGAAAGCATCCTGCCCTTGCTCGATAAGGAAGGGGTACCGCTGGTAGCGCCGGCTACCGGGGCGGCCAGCCTGCATCAACCGGTTAGACGCTGGGTTTTCAATGTCCGCGCTCCCTATCAGATGGAGGTGGCGGCTGCTGTTCGCCACTTGACGACGCTACATGTCAATCGTTTGGCGATGTTCCACGTTGATGATGCTTTCGGTAGCGATGCCCTGGAGGGTTTTAACAAAGGGCTGGCCCAGTATGGTCAGAAAGCGGCCCTCGTGCAGTCCTACAAGCGACCGGCTGGCGATATATCGAAGGCGGTGAAGGCCTTTGTTCAGGCGGCGCCGGGCGCGGTGATCGTGGTTGGTTCGGCCAGCGAGACAGCCAATTTCATCCGGCAATTTCGCGCCGCCGGTGGTGCCGCCCAGTTGATTACTTTGTCGAATAATGCGGCCCAGTCTTTTTACGATGATCTTGGCAAGGCCGGCAGCGGCGTGATCATTACGCAGGTGGTGCCTGACTCCGGGCGGGTGAACATGAATCTTGCACAGGAATACCGGAAGCTGGCCAAGGAGCAGGGGCAAGCGCATAGCGATGCCGGGATGGAGGGTTTCATGGCTGCCAAGGTCCTGGTCGAAGGCTTGCGCCGGGCCGGGAACGATGTCAGCCGGGACAAACTGCGTTCGGCGCTGGAGTCGATCCGCGATTTCGATATTGGCGGCATCGCGATCAGCTATGGGCCAAATGACCATACGGGTTCGCAATTCGTCGAAACCTCGATCATTTCTTCGACGGGTCGCCTTTTGCGATGAATCTGTCCGGCATCCCCCCTCTTCCGGCTGGCTGCGATACCGAGCCGGACAACATCGTTCGGGGAGTGATGCCGGCTGATGCCCGCATTGGCCGTCTCGCCATCCGCAGCTTGTACCGCGAAGTGGCGCTGGCGCCGAAGCCGGGCCTGGTGACGCCGTTTGCCAACGGCAGCCATGGCGACATGGATTTCGCCACCTTCCTGCGCAGTCTGGCGGCGCTGCGCGACTATTTCCCCGCCATCACCCGCTGCGGTCGACAGCAACCCGCCTTCGTCGCCCTGCAGCAGCTCGGTATCAGTGCCGAAGCAGCCATGCTGGCGGCGACCGGCGGCATCAACACGCATCGCGGCGCGATCTTCAATCTCGGACTGCTCTGTGCGGCACTGGGCAGCTTGTCAGCCGAGGGGGGGCCTATCACGGCCGAAGCGCTTTGTCGTCGGGTCGAAAAACAGTGGGGGGCGGACATTCTGGCCTCGGCCGCCCACCTGCCGGCTGGGGCGGCGGCCAGCCACGGGCTGCTGGTGGCCCGGCGCTATGGCAGTGGCGGTGCCCGGGTCGAGGCTGCGACCGGCTTCCCGGCGGCACGCGAAGTCGGCTTGCCGGCCTATCGTGCGGCGCTGGCCAGTACCGGCGACAGCGAGCGGGCGGCGGTGCAGGCCTTGTTCGCCCTGATCGCCGAACTGGACGATACCAATCTGCTCTGGCGTGGCGGGCCGGCCGGCCTGGCCTGCGGTCGCCGGCTGGCGGCCGGCTTTCTCGCTGCCGGCGGCGTGCAGGCCGATGACTGGGAGGCTAGAGCCGCTGCGGTCGATCGCGAGTTTGTCGCGCGTCATCTCAGCCCGGGAGGCAGTGCCGACCTGCTCGGGGTCACCCTCTTTCTGGCCGAATTCGACGCGGCCGAGCCGCTATGCGCCTAGCCCTGTTGTTCAGCGGCCAGGGCGGACAAGGGCTGCTGCACTGGCAACAGCTTGCCGCCGCCGTCGACGGGCCGCTGGGCGACGGATTGCGCCAGGCCTTGCCGGGCATTGCCGATGCCGCGACCGTGGTTGGCCCGGAAGGACTGGCCCGCAACCGGATTGCCCAGCCCTTGATTTTTGCCGGCCAGATGCTGTGGTGGGAGGCCTTGCGCAGTCGCTTGCCGCGTCCGATCTGCGCCGCCGGCTATTCGTTGGGCGAAGTCGCTGCCTGTGCCGCGGCCGGTGCCTTCGGTGCAGACGAGGGCTTGGCGTTGGCCGTTGAACGGGCGCAGCTGATGGATCATGCGGCGCCTGGCGAGTTTTGCATGCTGGCCGTCCTCGGCCTCGATGAATCCTTGGTGGCGGAACTGGCGGCGGCGGAAGGCTTGGCGATTGCCATCCGCAATGCCCCTCGGCATCTGGTGGTCGCCGGCCGGCGTACTGGCATCCTTGCCGTGGCTGGCCGTTTCGCTGCGGCCGGGGCGAGTCGCCTGGTGCATCTGGCGGTCCAGACGCCGTCTCATACGCCCTTGCTGGCCGAAGCGGCGGCCCGCTTTGGTCAGCGCCTGGCGATCCTGCCCGAGCGCCGTTTGGCCTTCCCGGTGTTGAGTGCGATCGACGCGACACCGGCCCGTCAGGCGAGTGCCGCCTGCGCCGCCTTGGCCCGGCAGATTTGTACGCCGCTCGACTGGGCAGCCTGTTTGCAGGCGGTGCTGGAAATGCAGCCCGATGCGGTGCTGGAGATCGGTCCGGGCAATGCGCTGGTCCGCTTGTTCGGCGAACTGGCGCCGGCGATCCCGGCGCGAGCCGTGGACGATTTCCGCAGTGCCGATGGCGTAGTCGCCTGGCTGGCGGGCTGCGCCTGATCGTCCCGCTTTAGCTTAGCGGGCCTTGAAGACCGGCTTGCGCTTTTCGAGGAAGGCGGCCAGGCCTTCCCGGTAATCCTCTGTTTCAAGGAAGGCGAAGGAAGCCGCCTTCTCGTCATCGCTTAGCGGCCGGCCATCCTGCAGGCGACGGATCCATTGCTTGTGCCAGCCGGCCACCAGCGGCGCGCCGGCGGCGATGCGGCGGGCCGTGGCGTAGGCTTCGTCATCGACCTGCGCTGCCGGCACGACGCGCGTCACCAGGCCTTTGGCGTAGGCTTCGGCGGCACTCAGGATGCGGCCTTCGAGCAGGATTTCCTTGATCACGGCGGCACCGGCCAGCTTGAGCAGGCCTTCCATCTCGCCTGGGTACATCGAGAAACCGAGCTTGTTGATCGGGGCGCCGAAACGCGACTGCTCGCTGGCGATGCGCAGGTCGCAGACGCCGGCGATCTCCAGGCCACCACCGATACAGGCGCCCTGGATCAGTGCCACGGTCGGGTGCGGGCAATCGGCGATGGCATTGAGCGCGGCGGCCACCTGGCCGTGGTAGTGCAGGGCTTGCGCCAGCGTGGCGCGGCCGGTGACGAACTCCTCAAGGTCGCCGCCGGCGGCGAAGGCATCCTGCCCGGCACCGCGGATGACGATGCAACGGATGGCCTGATCGGCTGACAGCTTGGCCATGTGTGCGGCCAGTTGTTGCCACATGGCGAGGTCGATGGCGTTGAGTTTGTCCGGGTTGTTGAGGGTCAGGGTGGCGATATCGCCGGCGGTGGAAAGATCAACCGTAGCCATCGAAATATCCGTGTGCAAAAAGCGCGATTATAGGTTACGCATAATTCACTCATCGTGAAACTCTTATATAAGATATAATATTGCCGCCAAGTAATTGGTAATTATTAATTAGGGAGGATCTAGCCATGAGCAGCGCAATGTATGAGCGAATGCGGGCCAACCCGAAGTTCGAGCAACTCGTCGCCCGTCGGGGACGTTTCGCCTGGACGTTGGCTTTTATTGTTTTGGCCATGTTTTACGGTTTCGTGATGGTGGTTGCCTTCAATCCGGCGTCCCTCGGGCAACCGGTGAGTGAAGGTTCGATGTGGACAGTGGGGGTCCTCGTCGAAATGTTCATGTTCATCTTTTTCTGGGTGTTGACCGCGGTTTATGTGAAGCGGGCCAATACCGAGTTCGATGCCTTGACGCAGGAAATCGTCAAGGAAGCCTGGAAGGGGAACAAATAATGCGCCACCTGACTCAATTCGGCACTGCTCTCGGCCTCTTCGCCGTTGCCGCCCTGGCCTACGCCGGCGGCCCGCTCGAAGGCGTCACCGAAAAACAGGCCACCAACTGGCACGCCATCATCATGTTCTGCATCTTCGTCACGATGACGATGGGCATTACGTACTGGGCCGCCAGCCGGACCAAGTCGACCGCCGATTTCTATACCGCGGGGGGCGGTATTACCGGCTTCCAGAATGGCCTGGCGATTGCCGGCGACTACATGTCCGCCGCCACGCTGCTCGGCCTGACCGCCATGGTCTATGGCCAGGGTTACGACGGCTACATCTACATGCTGGCCTTCTTCGCCGGCTGGCCGGTGATCCTGTTCCTGATGGCCGAACGCCTGCGCAATCTGGGCAAGTTCACCTTCTCCGACATTACCGCCTACCGTCTCGACCAGGGCAAAGTGCGCACCATGGCGGCGATTTCCTCGCTGACCGTGGTCTGCTTCTACCTGATCGCCCAGATGGTCGGTGCCGGCCAGTTGATCAAGCTGCTCTTCGGTCTGGAGTACAACGTCGCGATCTTCGCCGTCGGTATCCTGATGATGGTCTATGTGACCTTCGGCGGCATGGTCGCCACGACCTGGGTGCAGATCATCAAGGCCTGCATGCTGCTGGCAGGTGGCACGCTGGTCATGTTCCTGGCTTTCGGGCAATTCGGCTTCTCCTTCCAGACCTTGCTGGAAAAAGCCACTGCCGTGCATAAGCTGGGCGCCAAGCTGATGTTCCCGGGCAGCCTGCTGGCCGATCCGGTGACCGCCATCTCGCTCGGTCTCGGTCTGATGTTCGGCACCGCCGGCCTGCCGCACATCCTGATGCGCTTCTTCACCGTGACCGATGCCAAGGAAGCCCGCAAGTCGGTGCTCTACGCTTCCGGTTTCGTTGCTTACTTCTTCAACGTCATCTTCATCATGGGCCTCGCCGGCATCCTGATCGTCGGTCAGAACCCCGAGTTCTTCGAAGGTGGTACGGTCGGCGGCAAGCTGATCGGCGGCGGCAACATGGTTGCGATGCACCTGGCCAAGGCGGTAGGCGGCAACATGCTGCTCGGCTTCCTGGCTGCGGTTGCCTTCGCCACCATCCTGGCGGTGGTTTCCGGCCTGGCTCTGGCCGGCGCTTCGGCCATCTCGCATGACCTGTACGCCCGCGTCATCATGAAGGGGCAGGCTTCGGAAGCGAAGGAAATCCGCGTTTCCAAGATCGCTACCATCTGTCTCGGTGCCGTTGCCATCGTGCTCGGCATCCTGTTCGAGAAGCAGAACATCGCCTTCATGGTCGGCCTGGCCTTCGGTGTGGCGGCTGCCGCCAACTTCCCGGTGCTGATCCTGTCCATGTACTGGAAGGGCCTGACTACCCGTGGCGCCTTGTTCGGCGGCTACGGTGGCCTGATCTCGGCCGTGCTGTTCGTCGTTTTCTCGAAGTCGGTGTGGGTTGACGTGCTGCATAACGCCGCACCGCTCTTCCCCTACACCCAGCCTGCACTGTTTGCGATGCCGGTGGCTTTCCTGCTCGCCTTCATCGTTTCGAAGACCGATACCAGCGTTCGCGCCGGCAAGGAAATCGAAGCTTTCGAAGACCAGTACGTGCGGGCTCAGACCGGTTTCGGTGCCGAGGCGGCAAGCAACCACTGACCGACAGCTTTCAGCTTTGCTTAAAACCCCGATGGCATGGGCCTTCGGGGTTTTTTTATTTGAATCTGGATCATGGCAATTCGAGGTGGGCTTGGTGTAAATTCCCGCCTTGGCCTAAACGGTCTGTTTCGTCTTCAGGGAGGCAGAGTGAAACGGGGAATTCAACCGACGTCCGTCGAGCGCTTCATGCGAGAAGACGATTTCATCGTCTCGAAAACCAGCGCCAAGGGCATCATTACCTACGGAAACCCGATTTTCATCGAGTTTTCAGGCTATTCCGAAGATGAGTTGCTTGGCTCCCAGCACAATATCGTGCGCCATCCGGATATGCCGCGCGCCGCCTTCAAGCTGGTCTGGGAGACGATCGAGGCCGGCAAGGAGTTCTTCGGCTATGTGAAAAACATGGCCAAGGATGGCAGTTTCTACTGGGTTTTTACGCATATCACCCCGGATTTCGATTCGCGGCGCAATATTGTCGGCTACACCTCGGTGCGCCGTTGCCCGAAGCGTGAGGCCGTGGGCAAGATCGAGCCGGTGTATCGCCAGATGCTTGCGGCCGAGCGTGCGGCCGGACCGCGTGATGCCATCGCGGCCGGAACCAAGGTGCTGGTTGATCTGCTGCAGCAGACAGGAATGAGTTATGAAGAGCTCGTCTTTTCCCTATAAGCGCGCCGTCACGGCGTTCCTTGTTTTGGCTGGATTGGGGGGAGCCTTCTACTCGCCCTGGTTGTCGGCTTCCCTTCTGGCGTTTGCCTTCTTGCTTGTCGTATGGCCGGGACAGGCGGTCGAGGGCGGTGCGGCCTTGGGCGAACTTGATGAACTGTTGCGTAAGGTTGGCGGCGGCGAACTGGTGGCGCGCATGCCCAACAAGCTTGATGCGCCCACACTGGAGTCGATCCGGGTCAATTTGAATTCGGTTCTGGACCAGACCGAAACAACATTCCGCGAAATTCTCGGTGCCATGAGCGCTTCTTCCGAGGGGCGTCTGTGGCGGCGCCTGCAGACCACCGGCCTGCATGGGACCTTCAAGGATGTCCTGGATCAGATGCAGGTGCTGCTCGATCAACTGGCGCTTGCCCAGGAGTCGATTGCCCGTGAGGCCCTGCTGTCCAAAATATTCCTTCGTTCCGAACGTGGTTTGTCGATGGCGATCAGTCATGTTGGCAATGCTTTGCGTGAGGTTGGCGAGTACTCCTCGCGTTCGCAGGCTTTGGCCGGCGATTTCTCCAGTGCTGCCAGCCAGATGGCGATGGCCGCCAATCGGATGTCTCTGGCACTGGGCGGGGCGCAGGCATCGGCCGACAGCGGTGTGCATGCGCTGGCCGATCTGAGCGAGAAGGCAACGGCGATCAGTGATTTGACCGGGCGCATCGATGCGATTGCCAAGCAGACCAATCTGCTGGCACTCAATGCGGCAATCGAAGCGGCGCGAGCGGGTGAGGCGGGACGCGGCTTTGCCGTCGTTGCCGACGAAGTCCGCAAACTGGCCGACCAGTCGCTGCGTGCCGCAGAAGAGATTGCGGCAGCCATCCTGGCCATTTCAACCTCGATGACGCGGGCTACCGAGCAGATCGGCAGTCTGAACGAGTCTGTCTCGCAAGCCCGGGCGACCGCCGACGAGTTTGGCGAGAAACTGACCGAGTCAGCCGGTTCGGCGACTCAGGTGGGCGAACTGACCGGTGCCATCAGTCAGGGAGCCGGGACCATGGAAGATTCCATGCGTCTGGTAGCCCTGGCCCAGCATGCCCGCTCGGACGTGACAGCGATCCTGCATGGCGAGACGGTAGACATGAACAATCTGCCGGAACTGGAGCAGGAGGCACTGGCCGCCGTGCAGAGCCGCAAGTGGGTCAAGGGTAGCGCCGATCGCGAGGCCTTGATCGGCATCTACGATCGACTGTTTGCCAATATCGAAGGGCAGATGCGCTGATTGAACGACCCGGCTGGGCTAATTGTTTTTTCCTGGCGTGCCGTCGTGCATCCTGGCCAGTGCTTCGCGGCCGGAGAGCAGGTGTTCGTGCATCAGCTTTTCGGCGCGCCCGCCCTCGCCCGATTCCAGCGCCGCCATGATTTGGCGATGCTCGTCCAGCGATTGCTGCAAACGCCCTTCCAGCGACAGCGAATGCAGACGGGAGAGCTTGAGGACCTTACGCAGGTCCTGAATGACCGACAGCAGCCAGCGATTGCCCGAGAGCTCCTGGATCTTGCGATGAAACTCCTGGTTGGCCTCGAAGAAAGCATCGATGCGGCCATCGCGCGCGGCCGATTCGAGGCGTTCGTGGATTAGCTTGAGGGTCTTGATGTCGGCTGCCTTGGCGCGATCGACGGCCTCTGCAGCGCAACGACCTTCAAGCATGGCCATCAAGGGGAAGATGTCGTCCAGATCCTGGCGGGAAATTTCGGTGACGTAGCAGCCGCGGCGCGGCTTGAGTTCAACCAGGCCTTCCGAGGCGAGGACTTTCAGGGCTTCGCGCAAAGGTGTGCGCGAAATGCCGTATTCTTCGGCGAGCTTTTGCTCGTCGATCCAGGTGCCGGGCGTCAATTCATGCGCGAATATCCGCTGGCGGAGCCTTTCGGCGACTTCCTGGTAGAGCGCTGTAGGTGCGATACGCATCATTATTCTAGTGTGGTCTCGTTGAGCAAGTCGGTACTTGGCCGACTTGCATCCATAATTATGGATAAAGTATTATGCTAGGTTTGGTATGTCAAGCTGGGTTCGGGAGCGTAGAATTTTGAATTCTGCATCATCGGCCTGAAAAAATCGAATCAGCGAGGGGTGTGTCATGTCTGAAAAGTTCTTTGATTCCAATAATCTGGACGCTTGGGAAAAGGCTGCTGCGAAGCATTCTCCGAATGGCGAAGTCAAGAATCTGAACTGGATTACCCCGGAAGGCCTGACCGTCAAGCCGCTCTATACCAAGGCCGATGTCGAGGGATTGGCATTTGCCGATACCCTGCCCGGCTTTGCTCCTTACCTGCGCGGCCCGCAGCCGACCATGTATGCCGTCAAGCCGTGGACCATCCGTCAGTATGCCGGCTTCTCCACTGCCGAGGCCTCCAATGCCTTCTACCGCAAGGCACTGGCTGCCGGCGGTCAGGGCGTTTCGGTCGCTTTCGACCTGGCGACGCACCGCGGCTATGACTCCGACAACGCCCGTGTCACCGGTGACGTCGGCAAGGCCGGCGTGGCGATCGACTCGGTCGAAGACATGAAGATCCTGTTCGACGGCATACCGCTCGACAAGATTTCCGTCTCGATGACGATGAATGGCGCGGTATTGCCGATTCTTGCTGGCTACATCGTGGCCGCCGAAGAACAGGGGGTGTCTCAAGACAAGTTGTCGGGCACCATCCAGAACGACATCCTCAAAGAATTCATGGTGCGGAATACTTACATCTATCCGCCCAAGCCGTCGATGAAGATCATTGCCGATATTTTCGGCTACACGGCGCAGCACATGCCGAAGTTCAACTCGATCTCGATTTCCGGATATCACATCCAGGAAGCCGGGGCCAATCAGGCGATCGAACTGGCCTTCACGCTGGCCGACGGCATGGAATATGTTCGTACCGGCATTGCATCCGGCATGGATGTCGATACCTTCGCCGGCCGCCTGTCCTTCTTCTGGGCGGTGGGCATGAACTTCTATCTCGAAATCGCCAAGATGCGTGCCGGCCGCCTGCTGTGGGACCGCATCATGACCGGTTTCAATGCCAAGAATCCGAAGTCCAAGATGCTGCGCACGCACAGCCAGACCTCGGGCTGGTCGCTGACCGAGCAGGACCCTTACAACAACGTCGTGCGCACCACCATTGAAGCCATGGCAGCCGTCTTCGGCGGCACCCAGTCGCTGCACACCAATGCGCTCGACGAAGCGATCGCCCTGCCGACCGAGTTCTCGGCCCGCATCGCCCGCAACACCCAGCTGATCATCCAGGAAGAAACCCACATCACCAATGTCGTCGATCCGTGGGCCGGTTCCTACATGATGGAAAAGCTGACCCAGGACATGGCCGACAAGGCCTGGAACATCATCCAGGAAATCGAGGCGATGGGCGGCATGACCAAGGCAGTCGAGTCCGGCTGGGCCAAGATGCAGGTTGAAACCTGTGCTGCCGACAAGCAGGCGCGTATCGACTCGGGCAAGGACGTCATCGTTGGCGTCAACAAATACAAGCTGGCCAAGGAAGACGCGATCGACATCCTCGATATCGACAACCACGCCGTGCGTGAAGCCCAGATCGCCCGCTTGAAGCAGATCCGCGCCACGCGCGATACCGCAGCCGTCAATGCTGCACTGGATGCGCTGACCAAGGCCGCGGAAACCGGCGAGGGCAACCTGCTCGACCTGACCGTCAAGGCGATCCGCCTGCGTGCCACGGTTGGCGAAGTGTCGGACGCCCTGGAAAAGGTTTTCGGACGTTTCCGTGCCAACAACCAGACCATCTCGGGCGTGTATGGCGGGGTTGTCGAAGGCCAGGAAAGCTGGGAGCAGATCAAGGCCGATGTCGCCAAATTTGCCGAAGAAGATGGTCGTCGTCCGCGCATCATGATCGCCAAGCTGGGTCAGGATGGTCATGATCGCGGCGCCAAGGTTGTCGCCACGGCCTACGCCGACCTCGGTTTCGATATCGATATGGGGCCGCTCTTCCAGACCCCGGAAGAGGCTGCCCGCCAGGCCATCGAGAACGACGTTCATGCAATTGGCTGCTCGTCGCTGGCCGCTGGTCACAAAACCCTGGTGCCGCAGCTGATCCAGTCGTTGAAGGCGCAAGGTGCAGATGACATCATTGTCTTTGCCGGTGGGGTCATTCCGGCACAGGATTACGATGCACTGTATGCGGCTGGCGCCAAAGCCATCTTCGGACCGGGCACCCGGATCGAGGATTCGGCCAAGCGCGTGCTCGAAGAAATCCGCAAGGCTCGCGGCTAAGGCCGGGATGAAACTGGACGAGGCGCCGGTGAAGGCGAATCTTCTCTCCGACGCCGACCGGAGTTTGGTCGCTGGCGTGCTTCAGGGCCAGCGCCGGGCGCTGGCCAAGGCGATCACGCTGATCGAATCGACCCGTGCCGATCACCAGCAGCGCGCCCAACAAGTGTTGACCGCACTGTTGCCGAATACGGGGGGCGCCGTCCGGATCGGCATTTCAGGCGTTCCTGGTGCCGGCAAGTCGACCTTCATCGAGGCGCTTGGCGTTTGGCTGATCGAACAAGGAAAAAAGCTCGCCGTACTTGCAGTCGATCCTTCCTCATCCGTTTCCGGTGGCTCCATCCTGGGTGACAAAACCCGTATGGAGCAGCTCTCTCAGCGTGAGGAGGCCTTCATCCGACCCAGTCCTTCGGCCGGTTCGTTGGGCGGTGTCGCTGAAAAAACGCGAGAAGCGATGCTGTTGTGCGAGGCTGCCGGTTACGATGTGATCATCATCGAGACGGTAGGCGTCGGACAAAGCGAAACAACGGTGGCCGGCATGGTCGATATGTTCTGCCTGCTGCAATTACCGAATGCCGGCGACGATCTGCAGGCGATCAAGAAAGGCATTGTCGAGATCGCTGACCTGGTGGTCATCAACAAGGCCGATATCGATAGGCAGGCGACGGCCGTGGTCCGAGCCCAGTGGCGCAATGCCCTGCACATGCTGCGTCCGGCCTCGCCGAACTGGGCACCGCCGGTCATTGCTCTTTCGGCACTGCATAAAGAGGGAATCGCCGATTTTTGGGAGCAGGTCGAGAAATACCAGTCTGCCCTGAAGCCGACCGGCGAGTTTGCCGCCAAGCGTCAGCACCAGGCGCTTTCCTGGATGTGGCAGTTGATCGACTCCGGCCTGCGCCAGCATTTTCGTCACCATCCGCGCGTGCAGGAAAACCTGCCCGCTTTCACCCGATCAGTCGAGGAGGGTCATACGACCCCGGCTGCGGCCGCGTATGCGCTGCTCGACTACCTGAAACACTAATCGGTCGTAACTCAGAGGGAGTTTTTATGCACGACATCATCCGCCAGCTGGAAAAAAAGCGTGAAATGGCCCGTCTCGGCGGTGGCCAAAAGCGCATCGACAGCCAGCACAAGAAGGGCAAGCTGACCGCCCGCGAACGCATCGAGTTGCTGCTTGATCCGGATTCCTTCGAGGAATGGGACCTGTTCAAGGAGCACCGTTGTACCGACTTCGGCATGGATCAGTCCGAAAAGACGCCAGGTGACGGCGTGGTCATCGGTTATGGCACGATCAACGGCCGTCTGGTGTTCGTCTTCTCGCAGGATTTCACGGTCTTCGGCGGCTCGCTGTCGGAAACCCATGCCGAGAAGATCTGCAAGGTCATGGACCAGGCGATGAAGGTCGGGGCGCCGGTGATCGGCCTCAACGATTCGGGCGGCGCCCGTATCCAGGAAGGCGTCGCCTCCCTCGGTGGTTACGCCGACGTGTTCCAGCGCAACGTGATGGCCTCCGGCGTCGTGCCGCAGATCTCCATGATCATGGGCCCCTGTGCTGGTGGCGCAGTGTATTCGCCGTCGATGACCGACTTCATCTTCATGGTCAAGGACTCGTCCTACATGTTCGTGACCGGTCCGGAAGTCGTCAAGACGGTGACCCACGAAGACGTGACGGCCGAGGAGCTGGGCGGTGCGGTGACCCACACCAGCAAGTCCGGCGTGGCCGACCTGGCTTTCGAGAACGATGTCGAAGCCCTGTCCATGCTGCGCCGTTTCATGAATTTCCTGCCGGCCAACAACAAGGAAAAGCCGCCGGTCACCTGGACCAACGACCCGGTCGACCGCATGGATTACTCGCTCGACACCCTGGTGCCGGACAATGCCAACAAGCCTTACGACATGAAGGAATTGATCATCAAGGTGGTTGATGACAACGACTTCTTCGAACTGCAGGCTGATTACGCCAAGAACATCATCATTGGTTTCGGCCGCATGGATGGGCATCCGGTCGGTATCGTCGCCAACCAGCCGCTGGTGCTGGCCGGCTGCCTGGACATCAAGTCCTCGATCAAGGCCGCCCGCTTCGTCCGCTTCTGCGATGCCTTCAACATCCCGGTTGTTACTTTCGTTGATGTGCCGGGCTTCATGCCGGGCACAACGCAGGAATACGGCGGCATCATCAAGCACGGTGCCAAGCTGCTTTATGCCTACGCCGAATGTACCGTGCCGAAGGTCACCATCATTACCCGCAAGGCTTACGGTGGTGCCTACGACGTGATGTCCTCCAAGCATTTGCGTGGTGACGTCAATCTCGCCTGGCCGTCGGCCGAAATTGCCGTGATGGGGCCGAAGGGGGCCGTCGAGATCATTTTCCGCGAAGAAAAGAATGATCCGGCCAAGCTGGCCGAACGCGAAGCCGAGTACAAGGCCAAGTTTGCCAACCCGTTCGTGGCCGGCGCCCGTGGCTTTATCGACGATGTCATCATGCCGCATGCCACCCGCAAGCGCATCGCCCGTTCGCTGGCCATGCTGCGCGACAAGAAACTCGAAAACCCGTGGCGCAAGCACGGCAACATTCCGCTGTAAGCGTCAGGGAGGAATAGATATATGTTCAAGAAGATTCTGATTGCCAATCGCGGTGAAATCGCCTGCCGCGTCATCAAGACTGCACGCAAGATGGGCATCCTGACGGTTGCCGTCTATTCGGAAGCCGACAAGGATGCATTGCATGTCGACCTGGCCGACGAAGCGGTCTGCATCGGTCCGGCCGCCTCGAAAGAGTCCTACCTGGTCATGGACAAGATCATCGCTGCCTGCAAGCAGACCGGCGCTGAAGCGGTTCACCCGGGTTACGGTTTCCTGTCCGAGAACGCCGAGTTCTCGCGTCGCCTGGAAGAAGAAGGCATCAAGTTCATTGGTCCGAAGCATTACTCGGTCGCCAAGATGGGCGACAAGATCGAGTCCAAGAAGCTCGCCATCGAAGCCAAGGTCAACACCATTCCGGGCTACAACGATGCCATCGCCGGTCCGGACGAAGCCGTCAAGATTGCCCAGGGCATCGGCTACCCGGTGATGATCAAGGCCTCCGCCGGTGGCGGCGGCAAGGGGCTGCGCGTTGCCTACAACGATGCGGAAGCGCACGAAGGTTTCTCCTCCTGCGTCAATGAAGCCCGCAACTCCTTCGGCGACGACCGTGTCTTCATCGAAAAGTACGTGCTCGAACCGCGGCACATCGAAATCCAGGTGCTCGGCGACAGCCATGGCAACTACGTGTATCTGAACGAACGCGACTGCTCGATCCAGCGTCGTCACCAGAAGGTCATCGAAGAGGCGCCGAGCCCCTTCGTCGATCCGGAAATGCGCAAAGCGATGGGCGAGCAGGCCGTGGCCCTGGCTCGTGCCGTGAACTACGAATCGGCCGGTACGGTCGAGTTCGTCGTTTCCGGTGCGACCAAGGAGTTCTACTTCCTGGAAATGAACACCCGTCTGCAGGTCGAACACCCGGTCACCGAACTGATTACCGGCCTCGACCTGGTCGAGCAGATGATCCGCGTCGCCTATGGCGAAAAGCTGCCGCTGACCCAGGCCGACGTCAAGATCAACGGCTGGGCAATGGAATGCCGGATCAACGCCGAAGACCCGTTCCGCGGCTTCCTGCCCTCGACCGGTCGTCTGGTCAAGTTTCTGCCGCCGAAGGAAATCCCCGGCCAGGTGCGTGTCGATACCGGTGTCTACGACGGTGGCGAAATCTCGATGTTCTACGATTCGATGATTGCCAAGTTGATCGTACATGGCGCAACGCGCGACCAGGCCATTGCTCGCATGCGTGATGCGCTCAATGGCTTCGTCATTCGCGGCATTTCGTCGAATATCCCGTTCCAGGCGGCGCTGATGCAGCATCCGCGCTTCCAGTCGGGGATTTTTGACACCGGTTTCATCGCCAAGGAATACCCGAAAGGCTTCGATGCCTCGATGGTGCCGCATGACGATCCGGCTCTCTTGGTGTCGGTTGCCGCCTATGTCTACCGTGCCTTTACCGATCGTTCGGCTTCGATCAGCGGCCAACTGCAGGGGCACGAGCGCATTGTCGGCGACAAGTGGATGGTTGTCCGTCTGAACAAGGAAGGCAACGAGCACCATCCGGTGACGGCGCGTCCGGTACCGGGTGGCTACCATGTCGAATACAAGGGCGAGCAGTACGAGATCCTGTCCGACTGGAAACTGGGCGAGTCCCTGTTCAACGGTACCTGCAACGGCGAGGAATTCACGCTGCAGGTCGAGCGTCACAAGACCAAGTACAGCCTGTTCCACTGGGGTACTCGTGCCGATTTTATGGTGATGAGCGCCCGCGCTGCCGAACTGTTGGCTTTGATGCCCGAGAAGCTGCCGCCCGACTTGTCGAAGTTCCTGCTTTCGCCGATGCCCGGCTTGTTGCGCGAAGTGGCGGTCAAGGTTGGTCAGGAAGTTAAGGCAGGCGAGAAGCTGGCGGTTATCGAAGCCATGAAGATGGAAAACATCCTCAAGGCCGACCAGGACTGCAAGGTCAAGAAGATCTCGGCCGCCGCCGGAGAAAGCCTGTCGGTCGATCAGATCATTATCGAGTTCGAGTGATCGCTTGATCGTCCGGTCATCCGCGATGACCGGAGGCCGACTAGAAGGCCCGTCTCCGGGCGGGCCTTTTCATTTCAGGTGCGGCGGCAAATGTAGCGCACGAAGTCCACGCCACGCTCGATCACTTCAAACGGGACGAGGTGCGCATTGGCTGTCCCATCCAGTTCGATACCGATGTCCAACCGGATGCCGGCATGGATAGGCGCGATCAGGGTCAGGCGTCGATCATCGTAGAGCAGGAAAACCGCAATCCGGGGCTGTGGCGCCGGGCGTTTCAGCGTACAGGCTTCGATTCGTTCAGAATACCAATTCAAGCGGCCGCTCAATTGGTCGCTGATGTCGCAGAGAAGACGCGACAGCACCCCAAGGCGAGGTTGTGCGCCGTGCAGGGTCGACACCAGGCAGGGCGCTTGCAGGCGCGGGCCGTCGTGACCCGGGCGCCAGGGCTGACCATCGGAAATCAGCCAGGTTTCGGTCGGGACATCGACGCGCTGCACGCTGGTGGCTACCTGGGCCACGTTGTCGAAGCCAAAGACTCGCAGGCGCTCGTGGGACATCGCGGTACTTTGCATGGTCATGGCGGCACCCGGGTTGAGCGATTCTCCGGTGAAAACCGCGTAGGCCGCTTCGCCGCCAAACGCGAGTTCAATCGATTCGGCATCGGTTGCGGCAGCCATGGGAGGGCTTGGACGCAACTTGCGATCGATTTCGCCAAGAAGCCGGATGCAGGCCGTTGGGGAAAGCTCGCGCCCGAGTTTGAGGGCTTCGGGGCTTTCTCCTGCCTTGAGGGAGGCAATGCGCGAGCGAATCTTGCGCGCGATCGGGCGGACGTTCAGCCAGCGTGGTATGCCTTCGGGCAAGGATGCGCCAAACAGTTTTGCCAGATCGACGGCCAGGGCTTTCGGATCTTCCTCCGGTTCGGTCTGGAAGGTACTCAATTCACGCCAGCGGCTGAGGGCACGATTGGTGACGGCCAGTTGTTGGCCGTTGAGCGCGTAGGGATCACTAACCCGTAACAGAAAGGCCCAGGCGATCAAGCCGCCGATATTGGCTTCACCAAGATGGGCGTAATCGGGGTCGTGCATGGCCTGCTCGAGCAACTTGTTCGAGCCAGCCAGGGCCAGTACGCCGAAAAGGAGTTGGTCGAGCAATTGCGGGCATTCCCGGCTTGCCTGGTAGTGACAGTATTCGGCTTGGCGCAGGGCATTGGCTGCGCGATGCAAGGCTACAGCCATCTTGTCTGCAGCAAACTGCTGTGCGAGGCGTAAATAGGCGATGCCGAGCAAGCTCCACAACCGCTGCGAACTTTCGAAAATGCGTCGATCTTCGCCTAGCATTGGTAACGCACGTCGGGTAAAACGCGCTTCAAGGTTGAGCAGGGCCGGCATGGCGGCCCTGCGCAAGAAGTCCAGCAGCTCGAGGCGGGCGACGAGCGGAAGGTCGCTGGCATCGAGTGCTTCTATTTGCTCGGTCAGCAAGGCCAGCATGGCAAGGGGTTGGGTCAGCGGTTGTATGGCCAGCCATTGCTTCGCCGAGGCGGTATCCAGAAAGGCCGGTGTCTGTTTGCTCTGGGCCGCAGGCAGTTTTAACCAGTGCATGATGGCTCCTTTCGGCGTATGCTCGAACTATGAGCGGATTTGAACATTATGAGCGCGAACTGGCCGAGCTGGATCACGAGATTCGGCGTTATGCCGCCATCTGCGGCGTCAATTTGGCCAATCGTTACGAGATCGATGCCTGCGTCAGTGCCCATCACGATAGCTGGCAGGACGACAAGGCGCGCGAAAGCCTGAAGGGCTTGCTGATTCTTCGCATCAAGCTCGAGGCGGAGATGATCGAGCTTGGCTTTTCACCGCCTTCGCTCATCCCGCCTGCCCCTGTCGTGGATTGATCAGCCGTCGGCGTTGATCTTCGCGATCAGCGCCTGCAGGGTGGCTTCTGCTTGGTCGTTGGCGACCTGGCAGGTGCCGGCTGCCTGATGGCCGCCGCCGCCGTATTGCAGCATCAGTTCCCCGACATTGGTCCTGCTGCCACGGTCGAGGATAGACTTGCCGGTGGCGAAGACCGTGTTCTGCTTCTGCACGCCCCACAGGATATGGATCGAGATGTTGGTCTGCGGGAATAGTGCGTAGATCATGAAGCGATTGGTCGCCCAGATGGTTTCCTCGTCGCGCAGGTCGAGTACCGCCAGGTTCTTGTAAACCGTGGTGCAGCGCAGCAGCTGGTCCTTGGCCTTTTCGGCCTGCTCGAAATAAAGGTCGACCCGCTCCTTGACATCCGGCAGGGCGAGAATTTCGTCGATGCCGTGATTACGGCAATACTTGATCAGGTCCATCATCAGCGTGTAGTTGCTGATCCGGAATTCGCGGAAGCGGCCGAGGCCGGTCCGGGCGTCCATCAGGTAGTTGAGCAATACCCAGCCATCCGGCTTGAGGATTTCGTCACGGCTGAACTGGGCCGAATCGGCCTTGTCCACGGCGTCCATCATGTCGTCGGTAATGTTCGGGAAGGCTTCCTTACCGCCGTAGTAGTTATAGACAACGCGCGCCGCCGACGGGGCTGCGGATTCAATGATGTGGTTCTTGCGTTCGCCGGTGTTGCGGATGGTTTCCGACAGGTGGTGGTCGAAGGCCAGGTGGGCGGCGGCCACGTAAGGCAGGTTGGTGGTGATGTCGCGGCTGCTGATATCAACCTTGCCGTCCTGCATGTCTTTCGGATGCACGAACTTGATGTCGTCGATCAGGTCGAGTTCGTTGAGCAGCACGGCACAGACCAGACCGTCGAAGTCGCTGCGGGTGACAAGGCGGAATTTCTCTTGGGACATGGGTTCTTCTCCGGATTGCGATAGGCGTTGCAGCTTGGAGCATAGCGCCAATGGCCGACAAGCGGAACGCCCGCTGCCACCTTGCTAGAGAAGAATTGTGATGGCTTGGACCGGACAGGGGGCAAGGCAGGCGCCGCAGCCGGTGCACGACTCGGCGAGAATTTCGGGAAGCGGATTGCCGCCCGGGCGGGGTGTGAAACGGATGGCCCGGACATCGCAGAAATCACC
The DNA here is from genome assembly GCA_003583745.1 of Rhodocyclales bacterium GT-UBC. Lineage (GTDB taxonomy): Bacteria > Pseudomonadota > Gammaproteobacteria > Burkholderiales > Rhodocyclaceae > Azonexus. Next base: position 90,816 of record QXPY01000010.1, read on the forward strand.
ACAGACACGGCACTCGACGCCCTGCTTGGGGAGGCAGGTGGCTGAAATTACTGGTTTGTGCGACCAGGCGGCCTGGCCTTCCCGGCGGATCAGCGCCTGCGGCTGGCAGTTGCTGACGCAGTCGCCGCAGAACGTGCATTCGGCTCGGCCGAAGTCGACCTTGGGAAAACCGCCATCGCCCTCGACCAGGATGTCCTGGGGGCAGGCCTTCAGGCAGTCGTTGCAGCGCGTGCAACGGTCGATGAACTCGACTTCGGGGCGGGCCCAGGGCGGCCGGATTTCTGCCTTCGGGCGCGGTCGGCCGCGCAGGAAGCCGCGACGGCCAACATCAACCATGTGGCTTAACCACCCTGCTTCATCTTGTCGATGCCGCTGCGCAGCATCTGGTCGATCTCTGAGCCGGGCTCGACCTGGGGCAACAGTGCTTCCCAGTAAGCGATGCCCTTCTTGTTCTCGCCCGCCTCCATTGCCGCAGCTCCGGCCAGGAAAAGGCTGTGGCCGTGTTGCGGATTGAGCTTGAGGGCGCGCTGGACAAGCTGCATCGGCTTGCCCTGGAGGCCCTTGCCGTTGGCCATGGCGATCGTTTCGGCGTAGGCAGCGAGCAGGTCCGGATCTTCGTTGATCAGGCTTTCCGCCTTGCTGAAAGCCTCAACGGCTTCGGCGTAGCGGCCCATGGTCTTGTAGGAGCGCCCAAGCATCAGCCAGCCCTTGAGGTCGTCCGGATTGGCTTTCATTCGTTCGGCCAGCTTGCCGACCATGTCGTTGATCTGTTCCGGCGTAATCTGGGGTTGGGCGACGGTTTGGGCGGGGTCGAGGGCACGCAGGTTGCCCAGGGCGCCGTAACCGAGTACGGCAAGGACAGGCAGCAGCAGCAGGATGGCGATTGCTGCTCCCCGGCTTGGCGCATGGCTGGCTTGAACTGTTGCGTCAGGACTCTCGACTTCCTCAAGCAAGCGGCGTTGCAACTCGCGACGGGCTTGCTCGAAGTCCGCTTCAGCCAGGGTGCCTTCGGCCTTTTCACGTTCCAGCTCGGCTTGCTGATCACGGAAGATGGCCAGGTTGGCTTGCTTGCGGTCAGCTTGTAGCTTGGGAGTACGCAGCCCCAGCCAGAGTGGCGGCAATACGAATGCGGCAACCACCGCGATCAACAGGGTGGCAAAAATGGCAAACTGGGTCATTTCGGCTTGATTTCCTCAAGCAGCTCGGCGGCGCGGCTGGCCTCATCGGCAGAAAGGGGCTGGTCGTCGGCAAGGCGGGTGGCGCGTTGCCGCAGGTAACGGATCAGGGCGAACAGGCCGAACAGCATCAGGGCGACCGGGCCGCCCCAGAGCAGCAGGGTGATGCCCTTGACCGGCGGCCGGTAGAGCACGAAGTCGCCGTAGCGGGTGACCATGAAGTCGATGATTTCCTTGTCCGACTTGCCGGCCTGGATCATGCCGCGGATTTCGGTGCGCAGATCCTGCGCCAGTTCGGCGTTGGAGTCGGCAATCGTCTGGTTCTGGCAAACCAGGCAGCGCAGTTCGGTGGACAGGTCCTGCAGGCGCTTTTCGGCTACAGGATCGGCCGCCAGCGGAGCCGCTTCGTTGGCCTGGGCGCCAAGCGAGAACAGCGTCAGCGCTAGGAACAGGGCACGCAGCATCATTTATTCAACTCCGCCAGCAGCGGCAGGATCTTCTGCGCCAGGACGTCCGGCGAGATCGGGCCGGTGTGCTTCATGCGGATTGTCCCGGCCTTGTCGATGACGTAGGTTTCCGGTACGCCATAGACGCCGTAATCGATGCCGACGCGGCCATCGAGGTCCATCACGGTCAGCGTGTAGGGGTCGCCGTGCTGGGCCAGCCAGCGATTGGCGCGCTGGAAGGCCAGCTTCTTTTCATCTTCGGCCGACATCTTGCTCATGTCGAATTCGCCGTCACCACGTACTTCCTTGTAATTGAGGCCGATCAGCGGCACCTTCGACTGCTTGGAGAAGCCAACCAGTACCGGATGTTCCTGACGGCAGGAGACGCACCAGGACGACCAGACGTTGAGCAGCCAGACCTTGCCCAGCATGTCTTTCGGGCCGAGTGTCTGTTCCGGTTGGGCGAGCACATTCAGGCTGAAGGTGGGCGCTGGCTTGCCGACCAGCGGCGAAGGGACGTCGCGCGGGTTGAGATTGAGACCGACGGCGAGCAGTGCGACGAGGGCGGCGAAGCCGCCGAGAATCCAGAAATAACGGTTCATGCTTGTTGGGTTCCTGCCGGAGTGTTGACGGTGGTCGCGGCCCGGGATTTGACGCGATAGCGGCGATCGAGCAAGGCTAGCAGGCCGCCCAGCGCCATCAGGATGCAACCGCCCCAGATCCAGTCCACGTAAGGCTTGTAGTAGACGCGAACGGCCCATTCGCCTTCCGGCTTGTCGCGGTCGATGGGCTCGCCGAGCGAGACATAAACGTCGCGCAGGAAGCCGGTGTCGATCGACGCTTCGGTCATCGGCATGGCCGAAGACTGGTAGTTGCGCTTTTCCGGGTTCATCTTGCGCTGGAACTTGCCATTTACCGCCAGATCGAAGTCGCCCTGTGCCGCCATGTAATTCGGACCTTCGACCGATTTGACGCCGTTGAAGGTGAAGCTGTATCCAGCGACATGGGTGGTGTCGCCGGGCGCCATCTTGACGTCGTTTTCTTCCTGGAACGCACTGACCATGGTGACGCCGATAACGAAAACGGCGACGCCGATATGGGCCAGGTGCATGCCGAAGAAATGGCGTGGTTGCTTCAGGGCAGCCGTCATGAAAGATTGTCCTGCGCGAGTATTCTGCACGCGTTCGACAAAGTTGAGGACGGCGGTGAAGACGATCCATACGGCGAGCAGGATACCGAGCGAGGCCAGGGCCGACCAGGTGCCGTAGAGCAGCGGCCAGGCAATGGCGACCACTGCGGCTGCAGCCAGGGCCCAGCGCACGGCGCGACCGATGTCGCTAGCCGATGCTTCCTTCCAGCGGGCGAAGGGGCCGATGCCCATGAGGAACAGCACCGGCGTCATCACCGGCACGAAAACGGCATTGAAATACGGTGGGCCGACCGAAATCTTGCCGACGCCCAGCGCATCGATCAGCAGCGGGTAGAGGGTGCCGAGCAGCACCGTGGCGCAGGCGACAACCAGCAACACGTTGTTGGTGAGCAGCAGCGACTCGCGCGAGAACAGGCCGAAACGGCCGCCCAGGCCAACCTTGGGGGCGCGCCAGGCGAACAGGGTCAGCGAGCTGCCGATCACCGCGACCAGGAATAGCAGGATGAAGATGCCGCGTCGCGGGTCGGTAGCGAAGGCGTGCACCGAGGTCAGCACGCCGGAACGGACCAGGAAGGTGCCGAGCAGCGACAGCGAGAAGGCGGCGATGGCGAGTAGTACCGTCCAGTTCTTGAAGCTGCCGCGCTTTTCGGTGACGGCCAGCGAGTGGATCAGTGCCGTACCGACCAGCCAGGGCATGAAGGAGGCATTCTCGACCGGATCCCAGAACCACCAGCCGCCCCAGCCCAGTTCGTAATAGGCCCACCAGGAGCCCATGGCGATGCCGAGGGTCAGGAAAATCCAGGCAGCCGATGTCCAGGGGCGCGACCAGCGGGCCCAGGCGGCATCCAATTGCCCGGAGAGCAGGGCGGCGATGGCGAAGGCAAAGGCGACCGAGAAGCCGACATAGCCCATGTAGAGCAAGGGCGGGTGGATGACCAGGCCGGGGTCCTGCAGCAGCGGGTTGAGGTCGCGCCCTTCGGCGGCGCCGGGGAGGAGGCGCTCGAAGGGGTTGGAGGTGATCAGGATGAAGAGCAGGAAGCCGAAGGCGACCAGGCCGAGTGTACCAAGGACGCGGGCGACCATGGCTTCCGGGAGTTGTCCGGAGAAGACGCGAACGGCAAAGGCCCACCAGGTCAGCATCAGCATCCACAGCAGCAGCGACCCCTCATGGCCGCCCCAGACGGCAGCTACCCGGTACTGGATGGGCAGCAGCGAGTTGGAGTGCTGGGCGACGTAGACCACCGAGAAATCATTGGTGACGAAGGCCTGCATCAGGCAGGCGAAGGAGAAGGTGACCAACAATGCCATGACGGTTGCCGCTGGCCGCGCCACGGCAACCCAGGTCATGCGGCTTTGGTGGGCGCCGATCAGCGGCAGGGTGCCGAGGATCAGCGCGACCAGCGTGGCCAGGATCAGGGCGAAATGACCGAGTTCGGGAATCATGCTCAGTAGCTCGCTTTCGGTTTGTCGGTCCCGGCATTGGCCGCTTCCGCCGCCTTCTTCTCGGCCGCGCGGTTGTGGGCATCGCCCACTGCCTTGGCGGCTTCCGGCGGCATGTAGTTTTCGTCGTGCTTGGCCAGCACCTCGTTGGCCGTAAAGCTGCCGTCGCCTGCCAGTTTACCCTGGGCGACGACACCTTTGCCTTCCTTGAAGAGGTCGGGAAGGATGCCCTTGTAATTGACCACCAGGTCCTTGTCGGTATCGGTGACGATGAAGCTGATGGTGACGCCGTCGGCCTGTCGTTTCAGGCTGCCCTCCTTGACCAGGCCGCCGATCCGGAAGACCTTTTCATGCGGTGCCTTGCCGGCGGCGACGTCGGTCGGCGAGATGTAGAGTGCAATGTTGCTGTTCAACGCATTGAGAACCAGGGCGGCGATGATGCCGACGATGGCCAGGGCGCCGCCGATCAGCGCGAGTTTCTTGTGGCGGGATTTCATTCTGCGGTATTCCTGTTCTCAGCGCGCAGCTGACGTTTCAAGCGGGCAATGGTGAGTTTTTGAGTACGGGCGGCCATGATCGGTTCAAGTGCCATGATCAGCACCGTGACGCCGAACGAGCCCCAGACATAAAAGCCGTAGCCGCCCATGGCGAGAAAGTCGGACAAGCTGTTCCAGTAGATCATCGTTCAACTCCCGCCAGTTCGGCCTTGACCCAGTCGGTATGGCGCTCGCGCTCGAGCATGATGGTGCGCGCCCGCAGCAGGGCGACGGCAATCGAATACATCCAGAAGCACAGGGCCATCAACAGCATGCCCCACAGCATGGTCTGGGCCATCGACGACTTGGTCAGATTGACGCTCGATCCCTGGTGCAGCGTGTTCCACCACTTCACCGAGAAGTAGATGATCGGCACATTGACCACGCCGACCAGCAGCAACAGGCCGCCGGCCTTGTCGGCCCGCTTCGGATCGTCGATCGCCGCGGTCAGGGCCATGAAACCGATATAGAGGAAGAGCAGGATCAGTTCCGAGGTCAGCCGGGCATCCCAGACCCACCAGGCGCCCCACATCGGCTTGCCCCACAGGGCGCCGGTCCACAGCGACAGGAAGGCCATCAGCGCCCCGGTCGGGGCCAGCGCCTGCGCCATCATGCCCGACAGGCGGGTGTTGAAAGCCAGACCGATGGCGGCCCAGAAGGCCATCACCAGATAGATGAACATCGACATCCAGGAGGCCGGGACGTGGATGAAGATGATGCGGTAACCCTCGCCTTGCTGGAAGTCGGTCGGTGCGACCAGCATGCCGAGATAGAGCCCGGCTAGGCCGAAGAGGACCGACAGCGCGGCGAAATACGGAATCATCCGGCCGGCCAGCGGGTAGAAGGTGGCCGGCGAGGCGTAGCGGTAGAGATTGAAGCGGTCTTTCATTCGAGGGCGATCTTCAGGGCAGCGGCCGATGCCCAGGGGGCAAAGCCAAGTGAGGCAAAGGTCAGGGCAGCGAGCAGGGAAAGGTGACCTTCCCCCCCGAGACCGGTCACCGTCGCATCCACTGCGCCAGCGCCGAATATTAGCACCGGGATGTAGAGCGGCAGTACCAGCAGCGAAAGCAGGACGCCGCCGCCGCGCAGGCCCAGGGTCAGCGCCGCACCGATGGCGCCGATGCCGGACAGGGCAGGCGTACCGAGCAGGATGGCGCCGGTGAGGACGAGCAGGGCGTCGGCCGAGAGGTCGAACTGGATGCCGAGTACCGGGGCGATCAGGGCCAGTGGCAGGCCGGAGACCAGCCAGTGCGCGATCACCTTGCCGGTCACCACCAGGCCGAGCGGGTGCGGGGCCAGGGCCAGTTGTTCGAGCGTGCCGTCGCGATGGTCGTCGGCGAACAGCCGGGGCAGCGACAGCATGGTGGCGAGCAGCGCCGCCACCCAGAGGACGCCGGGGGCGAGCTTGCGCAACAGGTCGGGTTCGGGGCCGACACCGAGCGGAAAGAGGCTCACTACGATGATGAAGAAAAACAGCGCCGAGACGATGTCTGCCTGACGCCGCATGGCCAGTTTGAGATCGCGGCCGATGACCGCTGTGACGATTTTCAGCATCTGTCGGCTACCTCAGGCGATACGCAATTCGCGAACCTTGCCGGCCGGAATATTGACCAGTTGGTGGGTGGTCATCACCGCCAGGCCGCCGCGCTGCAGATGGCCGGAGATGATGCCGGCCAGCCAGTCGACGGCGGCGACGTCGAGGGCGACGAAGGGCTCGTCGAGAATCCACAACGGGCGCTTTTCCTTGACCAGGCGGGCCAGCGCGACCCGGCGCTTCTGCCCTTGCGAGAGGTACTTGCAGGCCAGATCCTCGCGCCCGGCCAGCCCGACTTGTTCCAGCGCATCGAGCGCTTCGTCCTCGCTCAGCGCTTCGTCGGCCAGACGGGCTGCCGCCAGCAGGTTTTCGAGCGGCGTCAGTTCTTCCTTGATGGCGTTGAGATGGCCGAGGTAGCAGAGATCGGCCCGGAATTCGTCGGCCAGGGTGCGGATCGATTTGCCGCGCCAGCGGATTTCGCCCGCTTCCGGCGGCAACAGGCCAATCAACATGCGCAGCAGGCTGGTTTTGCCGGCGCCGTTCTTGCCTTGCAGATAGAGCAGTTCGCCCGCCTCCAGCCGAAAGCCGAGGCCTGCGAACAGGCGGCGCTCGCCGCGCACGCATTCCAGATTGTCAGCTTCAAGCATCAGGGAAAACCGAAATAAATCAGGCGCAAATTATGAACGCGCAAGTGTACCGACAGATTGATGATCATCAAACAAAAAAGGGCAAGAAAAACGGGGGCCGTGGCCCCCGTCTGAATCAAGCCGTGTCGCTTACTTCTTTTCGAACGGGGTCGGGCGCGGCGTGGCGTCAGCCGACGGTGGCAGGATCGGCAGCTTGAAATTCGGCTGGTCGCCGGTCAGCGTTTTCAGGAAGGCGACGACCTTGGCGTTTTCCTCGGCGGTGAATTTCTTGCCGAGCTGGATGCGGGCCATGGTATCGACGGCTTCCGGCAACGTGTTGGCGGCGCCGTCATGGAAGTACGGATAGGTCATTTCGACGTTGCGCAGGGTCGGCACCTTGAAGTTGAAACGGTCGGCATCCTTGCCGGTGACGGCGGAGCGACCCTCGGCCGGGCTGGAAGCTTTGTAGGCTTCGACCTGGCCCATCTTCTGGAAGGAGTTGCCGCCGACTGCCGGGCCGTTGTGGCAGGCGACGCAGCCGGTTTCCTTGAACAGCTTGTAGCCTTCCAGTTCGGTCTTGCTCAGGGCTTTCTTGTCGCCCTTCAGCCACTTGTCGAAACGCGAATTCGGGGTGACCAGGGTTTCTTCGAAGGCGGCAATGGCTTTGGTCACTTCTTCGATGGTGACCGTTTCGGTGCCGAAGGCTTTCTTGAATTCGGCGACATAGCCGGGAATGGATTGCAGGACGTTGATCGCCAGGGTGTGGGTAAAGGCCATCTCGCCGGGATTGGCGATCGGGCCGCCAGCCTGGGCCTTGAGGTCGGCGGCGCGGCCGTCCCAGAACTGGGCGAGGTTGAGGCTGGAGTTGAGTACGGTCGGGGCGTTGATCGGGCCTTCGTTCCAGTTGTGGCCGATCGAGGTCTTGATGTTGTCGGTGCCGCCCATCGACAGGTTGTGGCAGGAATTGCAGGAGATGAAGCCGGATTTCGACAGGCGCGGATCGAAATAGAGCTTCTTGCCCAGTTCAACCAGCGCCGGGTTGGTGATCTTGGCCGGGCTGATCGGCTGGATCGGTTCCTGGCCGGCGGCGAGGGCGGCCTGGTTGAGCAGGGCGCCGGTGAGCAGTGTCACGGCAGTGGCGAATAGCGTGCGTTTCATGTTGTGTTCTCCCTAGGTAAAAAAGCTCGGTTCGCGCATTCTCCCCTTGGGTGGTGTGCTAGTATTGATATAAGTCAATGATTTTTATGGGTTTTGCTTATAGCGGCTATAGGTATTCCCTATAGCTGGAAGGGGCATTAGACCCCGTGCGGTTTTTTAGGAGAGCAGCAGATGACACTGACCGAGTTGCGCTACATCGTGGCCCTGGCCCAGGAAAGTAATTTCAGTCGCGCCGCCGAACGTTGTTCGGTCAGCCAGCCGACGCTGAGCGTGGCGATTGCCCGGCTGGAGGATGAGCTGGGCGTGCAGTTGTTCGAACGCGGCAAGGGTTTTGTCAGCCCGAGCGCGGTCGGTTTGCGCGTGGTCGAACAGGCGCAGCAGGCGTTGAAGGAGGCCGAAAAGGTCCGCGAGATCGCCATGCACGGCCGCGACCAGCTGGAAGGGCCACTGCGCCTGGGGGTCATCCATACCATCGGGCCTTATCTGCTGCCGCAGTTGATCCACTCCCTGCGTCAGGTGGCGCCCAACATGCCGCTGGCGATCGAGGAGAACATGACCGCCAACCTGGCCGACATGCTCGGCGACAACGAGGTCGATGTGGTGATCATTGCCCTGCCCTTCGACATTCCCGGCGTGCTGACCCGGCCGATCTACGACGAGTCCTTCAAGGTCATCGTGCCGCGCGGCCACCCATGGGAGAACAAGGAACGCATCAGTCCGGAAGAAGTGGCCGGCGACGAGGTGCTGCTGCTCAAGGCCGGCAACTGCTTCCGCGACCAGGTACTGGGCGCCTGTCCGCAGGTGAGCAGTCCGGAAACCGATATTCGCCTCGGGCATTCGATCGGTACCATCCGCTGCATGGTCGCTTCCGGGCTGGGGGTTTCGGTGCTGCCGGACGGCGCCTTGCGCCATCCCTACAGCAACGACCTGATCAGCGTCATTCCCTTTACCCAGCCGGAGCCGGCCCGGCGCATCGCGCTGGCCTGGCGGGCCGGTTTCGTCCGGCCGAAGGCGATCGATGCGCTGCTCTCGGCGGTGCGTGGCCTGAATACGCCGGCTTACCGCCTGTTGGTGTGATGCTGTGCCAAGACCTCGGCCTGGATCTGCTGCAGATGACGGGTGATGCGCTGGCCTACCGTGTCGAGTTCGGCGAGCAGCGGGTCGTCGAGTACATCTTCACCGTTGGCGTGGCGGGCAATCAGTTCGTCGCCGATCTGGTGCAAGCGACGATGGACTGCTTCGAGCGCGGCAAAGGTCGGCATGTGACGGTGGCGTTGGCCGTGAATGCCGTAGTACCAGCGTCCAAAACGGCAAGTGCGATCGTCGCTGGGCGGCGGTCGCAAGGTGCTGGGGCCGCTCAGGTATTCCAGCAGTTTTTGGCGCCAGCGCTGGTGTTCGACTTCGGCAATCAGCATCGGTAGGTCGTCCCGCGACCAATGGCTGTCGGCAATTGCCTCCCATAGTGCGTTCGGACGGAATGCCCTGACCCAGTCGGGAATTTCGGCGGCCGGCATGGGGCGAGCGATACCGTAACCTTGAGCCATGTCGCAGCCAAGTTGGAGCAGAACCATGCCGTGTTCGATACTTTCCACCCCTTCGGCAATGACTTTGCGCTGAAAGGCCTGGGTTAGGCCGATGATGCCCTCAACAATGGCCAGGTCGTCCGGGTCGTCGAGCATGTCGCGGACGAAGGACTGATCGATTTTCAGCACATCCGCCGGCAGGCGGCGGAAATAGGTCAGCGAGGAATAGCCGGTGCCGAAATCGTCGAGCGAGAAGCTGACGCCGAATTCGCGGCATCGGGCGAACAGGTTGGCGACATTGGCAATGTCTTCCAGTGCCGCCGTTTCGAGAACCTCCAGTTCAAGGCAGTGCGGCGGCACATCGGGGTGGGCGGCGAGCAGTTCGCCGAGGCGTTGGGCAAATCCTGCATTTTGCAAATGGTTGCCGGCGATATTCACGCTGATCGCGAGCTGTAGCCCGTCTTTCGCCCAGATCGACAGTTGCCGCAAGGCCTCTTGCAAGACCCAGTCGCCCAGCGCGATCGACAATTCGCTGCCTTCGATGGCGGGCAGGAATTCGCTTGGCAGGAGCAAGCCGCGCTCTGGATGGCGCCAGCGGATCAGGGCTTCGGCGCCGATGACGTGACCCTGGCGCATGTCGACCTTGGGCTGGTAATAGAGCACGAACTCACCATTACTCAGGGCTTTTCGGATACGGCCGAGCTCTTCCCGCCGGGCGCGGGCGCGGCGGTCGTTTTCCGGGTCGAACAGGTGGGAGCGGTTGCGGCCGGATTGTTTGGCGGCATACATGGCCTGGTCGGCGTGACGCAGCAGCGTGTCGCTATCCGATCCATCCTGGGGGTAAAGCGTGATACCGATGCTGGCCGAGATCGATATGTCGTGGCTCGCGATGCGGAAGGGGGTGGTGAGCTGCGAAATGACGCGGTTGATTGCGTGGTCGCACTCGTGAATGTCCTCCAGGCCGGAAAAAAGCAGGACGAATTCGTCGCCGCCCAGGCGCGATACCGTATCACCCGAGCGAACGCAGGCTTTCAGGCGCTGGGCGACTTCGATCAGCAGCTTGTCGCCCATGGCATGGCCATATTGGTCGTTGACCGGCTTGAAACCGTCGAGGTCAAGGTAGCAGACCGCCAACAATTTGCCGCTGCGCTGGGTTTGGGCCATCGCCAGCTGCATGCGGTCGCCGAGCAACATGCGGTTGGGGAGTTGGGTCAAGGCATCGAAGTGGGCGAGATGTTCCAGCCGTTGCTGGTGCTCCTTGATGACCGTGATGTCGGAGAAAATGCCGACAAAATGGGATATCGCACCGGTTCGGTTGCGCACCGTCGAGATAGTCAGTTGTTCGACGAAAATCTCCCCGGATTTCTTGCGATTCCATACTTCTCCCCGCCAGAAACCCTTGGTGCTGATGGTGTCCCACATCTCGCGGTAGAAAGCGGCGTCGTGGTGTCCGGAATGCAGCATTTCCGTGGTGCGGCCGATCACTTCCTCGCGGCTGAAGCCGGTCAGTTCGCTGAACGTGGCATTGACTTCAATGATGTGTCCGCGTGGATCGGTGATCATGATCCCTTCGTGGGCGTTGTCGAAGACGCTGGCGGCCAGTTTTTGGCGTTCTTCGGCAATCAGGCGTTCGTTGATGTCCTGGGCAATGTCGAAGATGGCAGGTTGGCCGTCCCAATAGCCTTTGATGACCCGGCTATCGACGTTGACGACGCTGCCGTCGTGATGGAGCAGCGGCAACGGGCAGGTTTGCCGCTGCCCGGCAATGATCTCGGCAAGGTAATTCTGCGAGATCTGCTGCACTTCGGGGGGATGCATGCTGGCAATGTGGCGCCCTTTCAGGGCTTCCGGCCCATAGCCCAGTTGCTCGGCGACGGCACGGTTGTAATGAAGGATTTTGCCCGCGTAGTTGAAGACGATGATGAAATCGGTCAGGCCCTGAAACAGTCCGCTCAGGTTGTGCTGCAAGCGGCTCGATTCCTCCTGGGCATCAAGGCGGAGCAGGGTCAGGGCGAAATTGGTGGCCAGGCTTTCCAGTGCCTGTTGCGTGTCGCCGGAGACCCGGATGCTGTTCCGGCTGGCCAGGTAGAGGCAGGCAATCGCTTCGCCTTCGATCATTACCGGCAGCAGAGTCAGGCTGCTCAGGCCTTCACGCTGCAACTGGCTGCTGCTGAACGTAGCCGCTTCGATCTGGTTCGGATCGTCGATTGCCGTGTGGCAGCGTAGTGTGCCGGTGCGAATGTGCCGGCTTTGCTGGCTGTCGGCGGCGAAGCGATGGTTTTCCGTGCAGAACTCGACGGACAGGCCGTGACCGGCGACCCATTCGAAGGCGCCATCGGCTTGCCGGGCATAGATGCAGCCGGCGTCGAATTCGGGAAAACGCAGGGCTGCCTGGAGAATGGTGTCGAGGACCTCTTTTCGCTCGACCCCGGTAGCCAGGGCGACTGCCAGGTCGTGCTCGATTTCCAGGCGGCGTGCGGCGTGCTTGCGTTCGCTGATATCCAGTGCCGAGGCGATCAGTGCCGGGCGTCCGAAGTATTGGCAGGGGTGCAGGCGGACTTCGAGGGGAAAGATCCGTCCGCCGGTGTCCTGACCCCAGAATTCGAAAAGCTGGGGCGTGCCGGCCAGGGCGGCCTGGATGTTGGCTGCGATCTGGTTCAGGTCGTTCAGGCCCGAGGCGGCCAGTTCGACTTGAGTGAGTTGGGCGAGACGGGCTCGTGGATGGCCGAACAGCTGTTCGGCTGAACGGTTTGCGTCGAGGATGCGACCGTTGCCGTCTTGAACGACGAGGGCTTCGCTGACGCTGTCGAAAATGCCGCGAAAGGTTTCCTGGCTTTGCTGCAGGCGATCGGCTCCCCGGTGGTGGGCGAGGATCAGCGCGGTCAGCTGACTGGACTGGGTGAGGAGGGCCAGGTATTTGTCCGAGGGATGGCCAGGTTGCGTCCCGTGGGCGGCGAAGGTGCCGAGCAACTGGCCTTCGGGGCCGAGAATCGGTTCCGACCAGCAGGCCGCAAAACCCACCTCCCGGGCGGCGGCTCGATAGCGCGTGGTGTCAGGATGCTCGGCGATATTGGGGATGATCACGCGCCGGCGATGGAAGGCGGCGCTGCCGCAGCAACTCGTGCCATCTTCGATCCGCATGGCGCGGCCGGCTTGGCGATAGACCTCCGGCAGGCGCGGGCCGGCAAAGAAATCGAGGTATTCGCCCTGGCTGTCGGCAAGCTGGATCGAGCAGGTCAGGCCGGGCATTTCCGATTCGACCGACAGGACGATCAATTCGAGCACGCCGACCAGTGGCTCGTTGCGGATCAGGCCGGCCAGTGCGGCGTTACGCAGCAGGATGGCCTCCTCCTGCTGGCGTCGGCGGGAAATGTCCTGGGCAAAGCCGACCGTGCCGAGGACCCGGCCGCTCGGGTCGATGACCGGGGCTTTGTAGGTCTCGTGCCAGATCATTTGCTTCTGACAGACGATGGGTTCGGTGATGACCCGTTTTTCACCGCTCGCCATCACTGAGCGGTCCTCGTCACGATAGCGTTTTGCCAGCTCTGGCGGCCAGATGTCGAGGTCGGTCTTGCCGGTCAGTTCTTCTGCTGTGTTGGCGCCGGCCGCTTTGGCGTAAGCGCGGTTGACCGCGAGCAGGCGCGATTCGGTGTCCTTGAGCCAGACCAGGTGCGGGAGGTTTTCGAACAGGGCCTGTCGATAATGTTCGTTGGCGGTATGGGCGGCCACGATCCGGTCGTGCGAGCGGCTGAGCTGGTGGTGCTCGCTGATCGTCTCGTCCATCAGGTCGAGATTGAGCGGGCGCATCAGGGCGTGTTCGGAGAGCAGGCCGCTCAGCTGGTCGTGGGCATCGACCACGACCAGGTGGCGGATGTTGCGTTCCTGCATGATGCAGGCGGCCTCGGCCAGCAGGCAGTTTTCGCGGACACGGATGACCGGTGCCGTCATGATGGCGCCGAGTGTCGGGTTGTACTCACCCTTCAGGTAGAGCCGGACAATGTCGCGTTCGGTGACCAGGCCGAGCGCTTCTCGGCCTTCCGCGACGATCACGCAACTGGCGCGTACCGCTTCCATCGCGGCCAGCCCCTCCTCCAGGGTGGCTTGCGGGGGCAGGCGGGGAAACAGGCGCTCCATCAACGTGTCGACGCTGTTCATGTGATGAAAGAACTCGGCGCCCAGGTGTTTGCGGAAATCCGCCTCGCTGACAATGCCCAGCGAACGCCCGTTTTCGTCCCTGACGATGATGTGGCGGATGCCTCGGCTGGCCGCGTCGCGGAAAGCCAGGCGGTAATCCATCTCGGCTTCGACGCAGTGCACCGGCTTGGTCATGACCTGTGCGACCGGGATGTCCGGCGAACGATGCTGGCGCATGATATGCAGCATGTCCGTCTCGGTCAGAATGCCGATCGCGGTATCGCTATCGTTGTCCACGACGATGACCGATGAGATTCGTGCATCCATCATCAGTGCAGCGACCTGGTTCAGGTTTGCGGTCGGTGGAACCCGCTCGCTGCGGCGGGTAATCAGTTCAACAATTCTCGGCACAATATCCCCTTGTCTTTTTGATTGTAAGCGCAGCGGCCGATTGGAACTTGATCGAAGTCAATTTCAGGTGGGCGTGTTCGTGCTAGGTGGCGGCAGGGGTGGTGGCAGTTGTCTTTCCATAGTGGATGGGTATTTGCCGAAATGCCTTCCGTCCTGTTTGCTAGGGTGGCAAGCAGCCCGCAAAAACGTCTTGATTTGTATCAGGAATCTTTCGCCATGGCGGATGGCACAGGCCTTGCAAACGCTTAGCCCCACGCACGACAAGACGATGGGGGAAATCACGTGACCGAGACATTCTACGAAGTGCTGCGTCGCCAGGGGATCACCCGGCGCAGCTTCCTGAAATTCTGCAGCCTGACCGCGACTTCGCTCGGGCTGGGCAGCGCCGCCGCGCCGCGCATCGCGCATGCGCTGGAAAACAAGCCGCGAACCCCGGTGCTCTGGCTGCACGGCCTCGAATGCACCTGCTGTTCCGAATCCTTCATCCGCTCGGCGCATCCGCTGACCAAGGACGTCGTGCTCTCCATGCTCTCGCTCGACTACGACGACACGCTGATGGCCGCCGCCGGCCACCAGGCCGAAGCGATCCTTGACGAGGTCAAGAAGAAGTACAAGGGCAACTACATCGTTGCCGTCGAAGGCAATCCGCCGCTCAACGAGGACGGCATGTTCTGCATCCAGGGCGGTCGCCCGTTCGTCGAGAAGCTGCGCGAGACCTGCGCCGACGCCAAGGCGATCATTTCCTGGGGGGCCTGTGCCTCCTACGGTTGCGTCCAGGCCGCCAAGCCGAACCCGACCCGCGCCACGCCGGTGCACAAGGTGATCACCGACAAGCCGATCATCAACGTGCCGGGCTGCCCGCCGATCGCCGAGGTGATGACCGGTGTCGTGACCTACATGCTGACCTTCGACCGCATTCCCGAACTCGACCGCCAGGGCCGTCCGAAGATGTTCTACGGCCAGCGCATCCACGACAAGTGCTATCGCCGCGGCCATTTCGACGCCGGCCAGTTCGCCGAAGCCTGGGATGACGAGGGCGCACGCAAGGGTTACTGCCTGTACAAGATGGGCTGCAAGGGCCCGACCACCTACAACGCCTGCTCGTCGATGCGCTGGAACGGCGGCGTCAGCTGGCCGGTGCAATCCGGCCACGGCTGTATCGGCTGCTCCGAGGAAGGTTTCTGGGACAAGGGCTCGTTCTACGACCGCGTCACCGACATCAAGGCCTTCGGCGTCGAAGCCAACGCTGACTCCATCGGCAAGGCCGCCGCCGGCACTGTCGGGGCGGCGATTGCTGCCCACGCAGCGGTGACGGCACTGGCCCGCGCCCGCCAGAAGGCCGGCGAATCGGCCAGCACCAGTGAAGAACAAAAGGGGGAAAAATAAGATGGCTGCCTACGAAACCCAAGGCTTCAAGGTTGATAACTCCGGCAAGCGCGTCGTCGTCGACCCGGTTTGCCGTATCGAAGGTCACATGCGGGTCGAGGTCAATCTCGACAGCAATAACGTCATCCGCAATGCCGTTTCCACCGGCACCATGTGGCGCGGTCTGGAAGTCATTCTCAAGGGCCGCGATCCGCGTGATGCCTGGGCCTTCACCGAGCGCATCTGCGGCGTCTGTACCGGCACCCATGCGCTGACCTCGGTGCGCGCCGTCGAGGATGCGCTGAAGATCCAGATCCCGGAGAACGCCAACACCATCCGCAACCTGATGCAGCTGAACCTCTATGTTCACGACCATCTGGTGCACTTCTACCATCTGCATGCGCTGGACTGGGTGGACGTGGTTTCGGCATTGAAAGCCGATCCGAAAGCCACCTCGGCGCTGGCCCAGAGCATTTCCTCGTGGCCGCTGTCGTCGCCGGGCTACTTCCGCGACATCCAGAACCGCCTGAAGAAATTCGTCGAATCCGGCCAGCTCGGCCCCTTCATGAACGGCTACTGGGGCAATCCGGCCTACAAGCTGCCGCCGGAAGCCAACCTGATGGCCGTGGCGCACTACCTCGAAGCGCTCGATTTCCAGAAGGAAATCGTCAAGGTGCACACCATTTTCGGCGGCAAGAACCCGCACCCGAACTGGCTGGTCGGCGGCGTGCCCTGCGCCATCAACCTCGAAGGCGTCGGTGCTGTCGGGGCGGTGAACATGGAGCGCCTGAACCTCGTCAAGAGCATCATCGACCGCGCCGCCGAGTTCGTCGAACAGGTCTATATCCCCGACCTGCTGGCGATCGGTTCCTACTACAAGGGCTGGGGCTACGGCGGCGGTCTGTCGTCGAAGAACATGCTCTCCTACGGCGATATCCCGCAGAAGGCTAACGACTACACCTCGGCCAACCTGCTGCTGCCGCGCGGTGCGATCATCAACGGCAAGCTCGACGAGATCCACCCGGTCGACCTGAAGGACCCGGAGCAGGTGCAGGAATTCGTCGCCCACTCCTGGTACAAGTACCCGGACGAAACCAAGGGCCTGCATCCCTTCGACGGCGTCACCGAACCGAATTTCGTGCTCGGCCCGAACACCAAGGGCAGCAAAACGGCGATCAAGGAACTCGACGAAGGCGGCAAGTACTCGTGGATCAAGGCGCCGCGCTGGCGCGGTCATGCCATGGAAGTCGGCTGCCTGCCGCGCATGGTGCTCGGCTACCTGCAACCCAAGCAATACCCGGAAATCCACGGTCTGGTCGAAGGTGCGCTGAAGAAGCTCGACGTACCGGTTACCGCGCTGTTCTCGACGCTCGGCCGCACCGCGGCGCGCGGCCTGGAAACGGCTTACTGCGTCAAGCTGCAGCAACAGCAGTTCGACAAGCTGATGAGCAATCTCAAGGCTGGCGATCTCAACACCGCCAACATCGAGAAATGGGAACCCAGCACCTGGCCCAAGGAAGCGATGGGCGCCGGCTTCACCGAAGCGCCGCGCGGCGCCCTTGGTCACTGGATCAAGATCAAGGACACCAAGATCGACAACTATCAGTGCGTCGTGCCGACCACCTGGAACGGCGGTCCGCGTGACCACAAGGGCCAGATCGGTGCCTTCGAGGCTGCCCTGATGGATACCCCGGTCGCCAAGGCCGAGGAGCCGCTGGAAATCCTCCGCACGCTGCATTCCTTCGACCCCTGCCTGGCCTGCTCGACGCACGTGATGAGCCCGGACGGACAGGAAATGACCACGGTCAAGGTCCGCTAAGCGGTCCGGAAAGGAGGCAATCATGCTCTCTCAACAGGACATGCTGGAGGCCGAGCGGCACGGTAAACAAGTCCGCTCGATCTATGTCTATGAAGCGCCAGTGCGGCTGTGGCACTGGATCAATGCGCTGGCGATGGTGGTGTTGGCGGTGACCGGGTATTTCATTGGTCTGCCGTTGCCCACCCAGCCGGGTGAAGCGGCCACCCATTTCCTGATGGGTTACATCCGCTTCGCCCACTTCGCGGCGGCCTACATCTTCGGTATCGGCCTGGTCGGCCGCATCTACTGGGCGTTTGTCGGCAACCACCACGCCAAGCAGATCTTCAAGCTGCCGATCACCAACCCGCAGTGGTGGAGCGAAGTCTTCTTCGAGTTGCGCTGGTATCTCTTCCTCGAAAAGTATCCGAAGAAGTACGTCGGTCACAATCCGATGGCGCAGTTGATGATGTTCTTCTTCTTCACGGTGCTGGCAGTCGGCATGGTGTTCACCGGTTTCGCGCTGTACAGCGAAGGGGCCGGCCTTGGTCACTGGAGCGATCGCCTGTTCGGCTGGGTGATTCCGGCGCTGGGCGGTTCGATGCAGGTGCATAACCTGCATCGCCTGGGCATGTGGATCATGATGACTTTTGCGCTGGTGCATGTCTATGCGGCGATCCGCGAGGACATCATGAGCCGGCAGTCGCTGATCTCGACCATGATCTCCGGCTGGCGGATGTTCAAGGATTGATGGCCATGCTTGCCAGGGCTGCGTTGTCGGCGCTTGCCGTGCAGGAGCACTGCCGGCTCGCCTCCGCCTTGCCCTGGCTGCGTTTGACCATCGAACAGGATTAGGTGTCTTACCTTGCATTGGCCCCGGTCTGCATGAAAGTGCAGCCGGGGCATTTTTTTCCGGGGGTGACCATGAATACCAAACGCATACTGGTGCTCGGCATTGGCAATTTGCTCTGGGCCGACGAAGGCTTTGGCGTGCGCTGTGTCGAGGCACTGAATGCCGGTTGGGAATTTCCGCCGCAGGTCGAACTGATGGACGGTGGCACGCAAGGGCTTTATCTGCTGCCCTACGTCCAGCAGGCCGATTGCCTGCTGGTTTTCGATGCGGTCGATTACGGCGATCCGCCGGGCAAGTTGCGCGAGGTGGTCGGCAATGAAGTGCCGCGCTTCATGGGCGCCAAGAAAATGAGCCTGCATCAGACCGGCTTCCAGGAAGTGCTGATGGCGGCCGAACTGACCGAAAAGCTGCCGGCCGAACTGGTGCTGATCGGTGTCCAGCCCGAGGAACTCGAAGATTACGGCGGCAGCCTGCGCGATGTGGTCAAGGCGCAAGTCGAGCCGGCGCTCGAGATCGCCCGCCGCTGGCTGGCCCAATGGGGGGCGCCGGCCACGGTGCGTCAGGGCGAAGCGGCCAGCCTTACCGATACGGCGCTGGCCATCGGCGTCTATGAAGCCGAGCGGCCGTCGGCCAGCCAGGCTTACCGGCTGGGCGATGCCCGCTTCCTGAACCTGGAAGAAGCCTGAATGTGTCTCGGTATCCCCGTTCAGGTGCTGGCCTGCGGCGAACACTTCGCTCGCTGTGCCGGCCGTCACGGCGAGCAGCGCATCGACATCAGCCTGGTCGGGCCGCAACCGGTCGGCAGCTGGTTGCTGTGCTTTCTCGATGCGGCGCGTGAAGTGATCGACGCCGAGCGTGCCGCCGCCATCAATGCGGCACTGGCGGCGCTTGAAGCCGTGCAATCCGGCGAAACCGATCTGTCGGCCTTCTTTGCCGATCTCGATCGCGAACCGCAACTTCCCGAATTCCTGAGGACATCCCAATCATGAGTCTCGAACTCAAACCCGGCCCGACCTCGCTCGACCGCCTGGAAACCGCCATCGGTCGCATGCAGCAAAAGCATGGTTTTACCCGTGTCGACACCGCCACCCCGGCTTTTCCGGCCGGCCTGACCGCCTTGTTGCTGACCGAAGACCCGCAACGCAATCTCGAAGTGCTGGACGCTTGCGTCATCCTGCCGGAAGCCCTGAAGGGGCTCGGCGAGCAGGTCGCCCGCTGGGTGGCCGGGCCGGATTTTGCCCCGGCCCTGATGCAGCAATACGCCGTACCGCGGGCGCCGGCCGTGGTCTTCCTGCGCGATGGCCAGTACGTCGGTGTCCTCAGCGGCATTCGCGACTGGAGCGAGTATCAGGCCGAAGTCGGCCGCCTGCTGAGCGGTCCGGCCCAGCCCAAACCGATCGGCATTCCGGTCCGCGCCGCAACCCCTTCAGGAGCCTGTGCATGAATCCGACCACGATGCGTCCCTTCCCGATTTCCGTGGTTGCCATGGGGCCTGGCTCGCAGGGTGACGAGGCGCCGGAATACCTGCCCTTGCCCAGCATGGAAACCTTCTCGGCGCCGCGCCTGCCGGATGGGGCGGCGCCCGATGTAGTGGCCCAGGCCGCCCGCCTGCTCGAAATGTTCATCGACGGGGCCAGCGAAGTCGGCTTCGAAGGCGGTGCCAAGTTCGAGCTGATCGGCCTCGATGCCGCGCTGCGCGATGTGATCAACCAGTCGATGGGCTTTGGCGAGGTCAGCGCCTTTACTACCGCGCCCGAGCATTGGCGGGTGCAGGAAACTGCCTTCGCCGGCCTGTGGCGGGTGCTCAAGGTGGGCGAGGATGGCCGGATGCTGGTCGACCGGCTGGAAACCGGGGTCATTCCGGAGGTGCTGATCGATGCCATGGCGCGTACTGCGGCGGCCGATATCCCGCCGCCGAATTACCCGGCGGGAACGATGAACGCGCCGGCCCTGGTCGAGGAAATTCGCCAGCAGGCTGCAGCCTGGAAAAAGGGCGAGGCGGCGCACGTCATCAACCTGACCTTGCTGCCGGTCAGCGAGGCCGATCTCGACACGCTGTACGGCTGGCTGGGACACCGCGAGGTATCGATCCTGTCGCGCGGCTACGGCAATTGCCGGATCACCAGCACACGACTGAAAAACGTCTGGTGGGTGCAATACTTCAACAGCATGGACACGCTGATCCTCAACTCGATCGAGATTGTCGGCATGCCGGAAGTGGCGCTTGCCGCCGACGAGGATTTCGCCGATTCGCTGGAACGGCTGCGCGAATATCTCGACCTGATGGTCGAGCCGATCTGAGCGCCGGCACAAGCAGATAGGCCGGGCGGGCTGCACTGCGGTACAGTCTCGTCCGGTTCCGGGGGGAACGGCTGCCGCGCCGACGCGTGCGGTGAGCGGACTGGGTGATCAGGGGTTGCGATGCGTTTTGAGGGTTCATTTCTCGGCGTCAAGCCGGAAGACAGGCTGGAGTGCGGCATTTGCTGGTGGGTCTATGACCCGGCACAGGGCGACGACGTGCGGGGCATTCCGCCCGGCACGCCCTTCGCCAGTCTGCCCGACGACTGGTGCTGTCCGGGCTGCGACGCACCCCGCCACAAGTTCATGGTGCTCGGTGAATGAAAATCTGGCCGACGGATCCCTCGGCTGAGCTGGTCGCCGTCTTTTCGGCCATCGCCCGGACGCGGATGGCCGACGTGCCGATCTGCAACGCCCGGCTCGAAGTCGAGGCCGTGGGCTTTCGCCAGCGGTCGGATGGCCATTGGGCCGGGGTCATGATCACCCCCTGGGCGATCAACCTGCTCTGCCTGCCCGGCCAGGAAGCGGGTTGGCCGGTGCTGGCCGCCTGCAGCAAGTACGACTGGGATTTTCCCTCCGGCGTGTACGAATTTACCGTGGCCGACGAGGACAGTTTGGGCAGCTACCACCTCTGTTCGCTGTTCTCGCCGGCGCTCGAATTTGAAAGCCACGAACAGGCACGGCTGACGGCCATTGCCACAGCCCATGCGCTGTTCGCCGCGCCGCTGGCTCCGGTGGCCGAAGCGCCGGCACCCAGCCGGCGGGCTTTCCTGGGATTGCGCGGATGAGTTCCGGCGGTTTGCTCAGCATTCAGGCGCGCTACACCGGCCAGGGCATCGCCAGCCTGAGCGTGGCGCTCAACCGCCCGCCGGTGACCCGACTGTTCATCGGCCAGGCACCGGAAGTGGTGGTCAAGACGGTGCCCTACATCTACACCCTGTGCGCTGCCGCCCAGCGGGCGGCGGCACAGGCGGCGCTGGCTGCGGCGCAGGGCATCGAGCGTCGACCGGTCGACGATGGCGAGTTGTGGACCGAGTTGCTGCACGAGAATTTCTGGCGCCTGCTGCTCGACTGGCCTGCTGCCTGCGGCCAGTTGCCGGGGAAGGAAGGCTTTGTCGCCTGGCGCAACGAACGCCTCGGCGAGCATCGCCTGGTGGCGACGCAAAAGCTGCTGCAGGACATCCTGCCGCGCGTTGCCGAGCGCTGCCTGGAGCAACTGGGGGCGGCCGAGGATCTTCCTGCCAGCGGCTTCCCGGTTTTGCAGCCGGCCGCCTGGCTGGCCTACTGGCAAGGCGCGGTGGCCGACGAGCCGGCGCCGCGCTGGCCGGCTTCGATTGCCGGCGCGCTGCTGACCCGTCTGCACGAGACGCAGGCCGCGGCCGAAGCCCTGGCCAAGGGCACGCCATTCCCGGTTGCGGCGGCCGGGGATGACGGCTGGGGCGTCGGCCAGACGCTGACGGCGCGGGGCGTGCTGACGCATGCCGCCCGGGTGCGCGAGGGGCGGGTGGTGAATTACCGTGTCTGGGCGCCGACCGATTGTCATTTTGCCGATGCCCACGGCCTGCAGACCCTGCTCGCCGGCCGGCCGACAGCCGATCTGGGGGCCGCCCGGCGGGCGATCGATCAGGCGGTGCTGGCGCTCGACCCCTGTCTGCCCTATGTTGTGGAGATTGAACATGCATGAAATGTCCTTGGCCGAAGGCGTGCTGCAGCTGGTTGAAGATACGGCACGCCGCGAGCAGGCGCAGCGGGTGAAGCTGGTGGTGCTGGAAATCGGCCGCATGTCGTCGGTCGAGCCGGAGGCACTGAAATTCTGCTTCGGGGCGGTGACGCGTGGCAGTATGGCGGATGGTGCGCAGCTGGAAATCGTCGAGGTGCCCGGTGCCGGCTGGTGCATGCAGTGCGCCGAGACGGTGCCGATGGAAGAACTTTATGGTGCCTGCCCGCAATGCGGCAGTCACCAGGTGCAGGCGACCGGCGGTACCGAGATGCGGGTCAAGGAAATCGAAATCGAGTAGTTCGAACAGGAGACGGCGATATGTGTACGGTTTGCGGCTGTGGGGCGGGTGAGACGAAGATCGAGGGCGGTGCGCACGAGCACAGCCATGTGCATGCGGACGGAACGGTGCATCGCCACCACCACGATCACCAGCATGCCGACGACCATGCCCACACGCACGACCATGCGACCCCGGCCGATCATGTTCATTCGCATCAGCATGCCGATGGCAGCACGCACAGCCATGCGCACGTGCATCAGGGCGAGCACGCGCACCACCATCCGCATGAACATGGTCACGACCACGACCACGACCACGACCACGACCACGGGCACGGGCACGGGCACGGGCACGGGCATCACCACCACACGCCGGCGGTCAGCGGCGATCTCGATTACGGCAGCGGCCCGGCCCGGGCGCACGTTCCGGGCATGTCGCAGGCGCGCATGGTACAGATCGAACAGGACATCCTGTCCAAGAACAACAGCTATGCCGCGGCCAATCGGAGTTGGTTCGACGAGCGCGGCATCTTCGCGCTGAACCTGGTTTCCAGCCCCGGCTCGGGCAAGACCACCCTGCTGGTGAAGAGCATCGAACTGCTCAAGGACAAGGTGGCGATCAGCGTCGTTGAAGGTGACCAGCAGACCTCGAACGATGCCGAGCGCATTCGCGCCACCGGCGTCGCGGCGCTGCAGATCAACACCGGCAAGGGCTGCCATCTCGACGGCCATATGGTCGGTCATGCCATGCAGCGCCTGCAGCCGGCCGAGGAGTCGCTGTTCCTGATCGAGAACGTCGGCAACCTGGTGTGTCCGGCCGCCTTCGATCTCGGTGAGCATCACAAGGTGGCCATCCTGTCGGTGACCGAAGGCGAGGACAAGCCGCTCAAGTATCCCGACATGTTCGCGGCTGCCGACGTCATGCTGCTCAACAAGTGCGACCTGCTGCCCTATCTCGATTTCGATGCCGACCTGGCCGAGGCCAATGCCCGCCGGGTCAATCCGCATCTGACCATCTTCCGGGTTTCGGCGACCAGCGGCGACGGCATGAGCGCCTGGCTGGACTGGATTGAAGCCGGTCTCGAAGCCCAGCGCGGCAAGCGGTCGCAAACCGTCGATGCCCTGAAGCAGCGCATTGCCGAACTGGAGCGCCAGCTGGCGGCCAAGTAAGGTGTCGCTCAGCGGTCGGCAACTGCGCATTCGCGGCCTGGTCCAGGGGGTCGGTTTTCGTCCCTACGTCTGGCGTCTGGCCGGCGAACTGGGTTTGTCCGGCTGGGTGCGCAACGATGGCGCCGGCGTCAGCCTGGGCGTTGCCGGCGATCGCATCGACGAGTTCCTGCAGCGCCTGCCGCTGGAGGTGCCAGCGCTGGCGCGGATCGATGCCATCGAGACGCTTGCCGCCGAGATCGGTGGCGAGGGCTTTGTCATTCTCGACAGCATCGCCGGCACAGTTGCCACCGCCATCGGCCCGGATGCGGCAATCTGCCCCGACTGTATCGAAGATATCTGCGCGCCGGTCAACCGGCGCTGGCGTTATGCCTTCAGCACTTGTACCCATTGCGGTCCGCGCTTTACGGTCAGCCGGCAGATTCCCTACGACCGGGCGCAAACCAGCCTGGCAGGTTTCCCTCTGTGCAGCCGGTGTGCGGCCGAATACGGTGACCCGGCCGACCGGCGGTTTCATGCCGAAACCACCTGTTGCCCCGATTGCGGTCCGCAGCTCAGCCTGCTCGATGGCGAAGGGCAGCCGCTGGCGGGTGACCCGCTGGTTGAGACCCTGCGCCTGCTGCGCGCCGGCATGATCGTCGCGATCAAGGGGCTGGGCGGCTTTCACCTGGCCTGCGACGCCCGCAACGCGGCGGCGGTCGATGAATTGCGCCAGCGCAAGCAGCGCGAGGAAAAGCCCTTTGCCGTGATGGGCCTGAATCCGGCCTCGCTGGCTGGTCTGGCCCGGATCGACGAGGCTGAGGCTGCACTGTTGCGCAGTGCGGCGGCGCCGGTGGTGCTATGCGCCAAGGGCGAGTCCGAGTTGGCCGGCGTGGCGCCGGGGCTGGCCTGGCTGGGAGTCATGCTGCCGGCGACGCCCTTGCATCTCCTGCTCTGGCATGAAGCCGCCGGTCGCCCGGCGGGAACGGCCTGGCTCGCCGAAGCCAGTGATTTGTTGCTGGTGATGACCAGCGCCAATCCGCACGGCGAACCGCTGGTCATGGCCAATGACGAGGCACGGGCGCGGCTGGCCGAGATTGCCGACGCCTGGTTGTTGCATGACCGTGACATTGTGACGCGCTGCGACGATTCGGTCCTGCGCATGACGCCGGCCGGGCCGGCCTTCATTCGCCGGGCGCGCGGTTACGTGCCGCTGCCGATCACCTTGAGCCGGGGCGGCCCGAGCGTGCTGGCGGTGGGTGGCTTTCTGAAAAATACGGTTTGCCTGCTCAAGGGCAAAGAGGCCTATCTCTCGCAGCATATCGGCGGCCTCGACAATGCCGCGGCCGTCGGTTTCCTAGAAGAAACGGTCAGCCATCTGCTGGGCATTCTCGATGTCCGGCCGGATCTGGTGGTGCATGACCTGCATCCGGATTATCCCTCGACGCACTTGGCGGCCAGCTTGGCCGGCGAATGGGACGTGCCCTTGCTCGCCGTGCCGCATCATCAGGCACATGTTGCGGCGATCTGCGCCGAACATGGTCTGGACGAGCCGGTGCTCGGGCTGGCCATCGACGGTGTCGGTCTCGGCCCGGACGGCGGCTTGTGGGGCGGCGAACTGCTGCGTCTTGAGGGGGGCTCCTGTCAGCGCCTGGGGCATTTGAGTCCGCTGGCCCTGCCCGGCGGCGACCGGGCGGCGCGCGAACCCTGGCGGATGGCGGTTTCGGCGCTGCATGGCGCCGGTTTCGGCTATCGCGTCGGCGGCTGGCTGAACCAGTATTACCCGGCGCGCGATGCCGGGCCGCTACTTACCATGCTGGCCCGCAACCTGCGCTGTCCACCGACCACCAGCCTCGGCCGCTGGTTCGATGCGGCGGCGGGTTTGCTCGGTATCCGCGATCTGATGCATTACGAAGGCCAGGCGGCGATGGAGCTGGAAGGCTTGGCCGCCCGGCATGGCGAGGTGGCGCCGCAAGCCGGCAGTTATGCTCTGCGCGAAGGCGGGGCGGTGCTCGATCTGTCGCCCTTGCTGCCGGCTCTGATGGGCTGCAAGGAAAATGCCGCCTACGGGGCAGCGCTGTTCCATGCGACCTTGGCGGCGGGATTGGCGGAATGGCTGATCGGTGCGGCGCAACGGGAAAAAATCAAAGTCGTCGCCGTCGGCGGCGGTTGTGCAATGAATGCGCTGCTGATGGCGGCCCTGCGCAGCCATTTCGAAGCGGCCGGCCTGACCCTGTACGAGGCTCGGCAGGCACCGGCCAACGATGGCGGCCTGGCGCTCGGTCAGGCGTGGACGGCGCGATGGATATTCAAGGAGATGAAGAATGTGTCTGGCAATTCCGGCGCAGGTGGTTGAGCTGCGCGATGGCGACAATGCGTTGGTCGATCTGGCCGGCGTCAAGAAGGAGATTTCCTTGTCCCTGGTCGAGAATGTGGCGGTCGGCGATTACGTCATCGTCCATGTCGGCTACGCGCTGAACAAGCTTGATCCCGAAGAGGCGGCGAAAACGCTGGCGCTGTTCGGCGAGCTCGGCCAGATGGACGCCCTGGACGACAGCGCCGCCCTGCACTGATGAAGTACATCGACGAATTCCGCGACGGCGACGTCGCCCGGGGCTTGGCCGAAGCGATTCGCCGCGAGGCCCGGCCGGATCGCCGCTACCACTTCATGGAATTTTGCGGCGGCCACACGCATGCCATTTCGCGCTACGGGGTGTCCGACCTGCTGCCGGACACCGTGCGGATGATCCACGGGCCGGGCTGCCCGGTCTGCGTGCTGCCGATCGGCCGGGTCGATCAGGCGATCGGGCTGGCGCTGGAGCAGGGCGTCACGCTCTGTACCTACGGCGATTGTCTGCGCGTGCCGGCTTCCGACGGTTTGTCGCTGCTCAAGGCCAAGGCGCGCGGCGGCGATATCCGCATGGTCTATTCCAGTGCCGACGCGGTGGCGCTGGCGCAAAAGCATCCCGACAAGCAGGTCGTCTTCTTTGCCATCGGCTTCGAGACGACCACGCCGCCGACTGCCGTGGCGATCAAGCAGGCAGCGGCACTCGGTTTGAAGAATTTCTCGGTGCTGTGCTGCCACGTGCTGACCCCATCGGCCATCTCAAGCATTCTCGAATCGCCGGAGGTGCGCCAGTGGGGCACCGTGCCGCTCGACGGCTTCATCGGACCGGCGCACGTATCGACCATCATCGGCAGCCGGCCTTACGAGTTTTTTGCCGAGGAATACCGCAAGCCGGTGGTGATTGCCGGCTTCGAACCACTCGACGTGATGCAGGCGATCCGCATGCTGATTCGCCAGGTCAATCAGGGACGGGCCGAGGTCGAAAACGAGTTTTCGCGGGCGGTCGATCGTGACGGCAACCGCAAGGCGCAGCAGCTGGTGGCCGAGGTCTTCGAGATGCGCAAGCATTTCGAATGGCGCGGGCTCAATGTGCTGCCCTACTCGGCGCTGCGCATTCGCAGCCAGTTCGCCGAATTTGACGCCGAAAAGCGCTTTGCACTGAGCTACCGGCCGGTTCCCGACCACAAGGCCTGCGAGTGCGGGGCCATTCTGCGCGGCGTCAAGCGGCCGCAGGACTGCAAGCTGTTCGGCACGGTGTGCACGCCGGAAAATCCGGTGGGCTCCTGCATGGTCAGTTCCGAGGGCGCCTGCGCCGCCCATTACACCTATGGACGCTACAAGGATGTGGCCTGAAAGTGGGTCTGAATACGCATGACTGAAATTCGCAAAAACTACGTGCGGCCGCTCGATATCAAGCACGGCCAGGTCGATATGGCACATGGCTCGGGGGGGCGGGCCATGGAGCAATTGATCGAGGAACTGTTTGCCCGCCATCTCGGCAACGAATACCTCGCCCAGGGCGATGACGGTGCTTTGCTGCCGCACCCGGGGGCCGGCCAGTTGGTGATGGCGACCGATTCGCACGTTGTCTCGCCGCTGTTCTTCCCGGGCGGCGATATCGGCTGCCTGTCGGTGCACGGGACGATCAACGACGTGGCCATGATGGGGGCGAAGCCGCTGTGGCTGTCGGCCGGCTTCATCCTGGAAGAAGGCTTCAAGCTCGCCGATCTGGCGCGCATCGTGCAGAGCATGGCGGCAGCGGCGAAAGACGCTGGGGTGCCGGTGGTGACCGGCGATACCAAGGTCGTTGAGCGCGGCAAGGGCGACGGCGTGTTCATCACCACCACCGGAGTCGGCGTTGTCGCGCCGGGCCAGGCGCTGTCCGGCCGGCGGGCGCAGGTTGGCGATGCCATTCTGGTGTCCGGGACGCTGGGCGATCACGGCATGGCGATCATGGCCGAGCGCGAAAGCCTGGGTTTCGAGTCGCCCATCGTTTCCGATACCGCCGCCCTGCATGGCCTGATCGAGGCGATGCGGCAGAGTGGCGCCGACATCCATGTCTTGCGCGACCCGACGCGTGGTGGCCTGGCAACGACGCTCAACGAAATCGCCAAGCAGTCGGGGGTGGGGATGATGTTGCAGGAAAAGGCCTTGCCGGTGAAGCCGGCGGTCAATGCGGCCTGCGAGTTTCTCGGGCTCGATCCCTTATATGTTGCGAACGAAGGCAAACTGGTGGCGATTTGCGCCGACCTCGATGCCGAAAAACTACTGGCTGCGATGCGGGCACATCCACTGGGCCAGGATGCGGCGATTGTCGGACGTGTTCATGAAGACCCGCATCATTTTGTCCAGATGACGACCGGCTTCGGCGGCAAGCGCATCGTGGATTGGTTGAGCGGCGAACAGTTGCCGCGCATTTGCTGAACCGGGCTCAGTGACGCAGTGCGATGACCAGGGAGCGGACTTCGCCCAGTTCGGAGAGGACCAGGGCGCGCGCATCGGCCATGTCGTCGGCGTTGCGGACATGAAAGATGTCGCGGCTGCCATCGAGATAACGGACGGCGGCGGTGAATTCCGGGCGTGGCGCACGTGCGGTGCGCGGGCGGCGCGGCTGGGTTTGCGGCTTGCGTTGTCCTTGCATTTTTGGCCCCTGTTTGTTGTTGCGGTGCATCGTAAACAAATGCAAGCATTTGAAAAATATCGCGAAAGTTATAGATATATGCTTTTTGAAACAGTGTTTCGCGGAAACCCTTGATCCATCAGGGTTTCATTTTTTGATCCGAAATAAAAAAATCCGTCCGGTATGCGAATTCTTTTCCTGACCCATAGTTTTAACAGCCTGAGCCAACGCCTTTACTGCGAACTGACGACACGCGGCCATCAGGTCAGCATCGAATTCGACATTGCCGACTCGGTCAGCGAGGAGGCGGTGGCCTTGTTCAAGCCGGAGCTGATCGTCGCCCCCTTCCTCAAGCGGCCGATTCCCGAGTCGATCTGGGCCCGGCATGGTTGCCTGATCGTGCATCCGGGCATCGTTGGCGACCGCGGGCCGTCGGCGCTGGACTGGGCGATCCAGCAGGGTGTCGGCGAATGGGGCGTCACCGTCCTGCAGGCCGAGGCAGAAATGGATGCCGGCCCGGTCTGGGCATCGGCCGGCTTTCCGATGCGGCCGGCGCGCAAGTCCTCGCTCTATCGCAACGAGGTGACCGAGGCGGCGGTGCGTGCCGTGCTGACGGCGGTCGACCGGGTGGCCGGCGGCGAATTCGTGCCGGCGGGCGTGGCCGGGCAGGCGCACGCCTTGATGCGCCAGGCGGATCGGGCGATCGATTGGCAGCAGCATGGCACGGCCGAGATCCTGGCCCGGCTCAATGCGGCGGATGGCTTTCCCGGTGTGGCTGACAGTCTGTTCGGCGAACCCTGTCATCTGTTCGACGCTTGGCCGGAGGCCGAGCTGAAAGGCGTGCCGGGCGAGCTGCTCGGGCGGCGCGAAACCGCCATCTGCCGGGCAACGCGGGATGGCGCGGTGTGGCTCGGACACGTTCGGCGGGCGGGCGGCATCAAGCTGCCGACGACGCTGGCCTTCGCCGAAGCGGCGGCGCTGCCTGAATTGCCGCTGGCCGGCTTCTGGAAATCGCCGCATGCCACCTGGCAGGATATTGCCTATGAAGAAGCGGCAGGGGTCGGCTTTCTCAGCTTCGAGTTCTACAACGGCGCGATGAGCACGACGCAGTGCCGGCGTCTGACCGAGGCCTTCAACTGGGCGAGCAGCCGGCCGACGCGGGTGATCGTGCTGCGCGGCGGCAGCGATTTCTGGTCGAACGGCATCCATCTCAATACCATCGAGGCGGCAGAGAGCCCTTCTGACGAATCCTGGGCCAACATCAACGCCATCGACGATCTGGCCGAAGCTATCCTGCGTTGCCCGACGCAATTGACCGTTGCCGCGCTGGCCGGCAATGCCGGTGCCGGTGGCTGCTTCCTGGCGCGGGCCGCCGATCTCGTCTGGGTGCGGGAGGGCGTGATGCTCAATCCGCATTACAAGAACATGGGCAACCTCTATGGTTCCGAATTCTGGACCTACCTGTTGCCGCCTCGTCTGGGCGAAGCGGGGGCGCGCGATATCATGCAGCATCGGCTACCGATGACTGCGCAGGAGGCGGTCCGCCTGGGCTTTTACGATGCCTGTCTGCCCGGACCGGGCTTTGCCGTCGATGTTGCCCGGCGGGCTGCCGAACTGGCTGCGGCGGAAGATTTTTCCAGCCGGCTGGCAGCCAAGCAGGCGCGGCGTCAGGCCGACGAAGCGGTCAAGCCGCTGGCTGCCTATCGGGCCGAGGAATTGGCCGAGATGCGGCGCAATTTCTATGGCTTCGACCCGTCCTACCATGTCGCGCGCTATCATTTCGTCTCGCGCAGCCAGCATTCCTGGACGCCGCGCCATCTGGCCCGCCACCGCGATCTTGACTGGAACATCCCCGAATGAGCTCGACCAGCCTGCGAAAAATGCCCGCCGTCCTCGTCATCGACGACGAAGTGCGTTCGCAGGAAGCGCTGCGCCGGACGCTGGAAGAGGACTTCGACGTGCTCTGCGCGTCCAGTGCCGACGAAGGCATGGCCTTGCTCGAACGCGAACAGGCGACGGCGGCCATCCGCATCATCCTGTGCGACCAGCGCATGCCGGGGACGACCGGCGTGCAATTCCTCAAGGAAGTGCGCAACCGCTGGCCGGATATCGTCCGCATCATCTTGTCCGGCTATACCGATGCCGAAGACATCATCAGCGGCGTCAACGAGGCCGGTATCTGGCAATACCTGCTCAAGCCCTGGCAACCCGAACAACTGCTGCTCACCCTGCAGCGCGCCGCCGAAGTCTGGCGCCTGCAGCAGGAGAACCAGCGCCTGTCGCTTGATCTGCGCACCGCCGAGCCGGTGCTCAAGAAGCGGGTCGAAGTGCAGCAGGACAAGGCCAGGAGCAGCTTTGGCCTGGCCGGCTTCATCCGTGCCGGCAACAGCCCGCTCAACGCCGTGTGCAGCCTGGTCGAGCGCATCGCGCCGCATGACCTGTCGGTGATGGTGACCGGCGAATCGGGGACCGGCAAGGAAATGGTCGCCCGCGCCATCCACTATGAGAGCCGGCGCGCCAGCAAGGCCTTCATCACCGAGAACTGCGGCGCCCTGCCCGACACCCTGCTCGAATCCGAGCTCTTCGGCTACAAGCGCGGTGCCTTCACCGGCGCCGTCGAGGATCGGGTCGGCCTGTTCCAGCAGGCCGATGGCGGCACGCTGTTTCTCGACGAGATCGGCGAGACCAGCCCGGCCTTTCAGGTCAAATTGCTGCGCGTGCTGCAGGAAGGCGAGTTTCGTCCGCTCGGCAGCAATCGCGCGGTGACGGTGGATGTGCGGGTGATTGCCGCGACCAATCGCGATCTGGAGGAGGACGTCCGCACCGGCCGTTTCCGCGAAGACCTGTATTACCGGCTGGCGACCATTGCGCTGCATGTGCCGCCCCTGCGCCAGCGCCGGATGGATCTGCCCTTGCTCGCCGGCCGCTTGCTCAAGAGCAGTTGCCAGGCCCTGGGCAAGGCGGTGGAGGGCTTCGACGACGCGGTGCTGGCGGCTTTTGCCGCCTACGCTTGGCCGGGCAATGTGCGCGAGTTGCAGAACGAGGTGTTGCGCATGGTGGCCCTGACCGATCGTCCACTGCTCGGCGCCGAACTGCTCTCGCCGCGCCTGCTGCGCCAGCCGGCCGGGCCGACTGAAGCGGCTGATCCGGCCGGTTGGGATGCCGATCTGAGCGGCGATCTCAAGGCGCGCATGGACCAGCTGGAGCGGCGGGTATTGCAGGCGGCGATGGTCCGCCACCGCTGGAACAAGTCGCGGGCGGCGCGCGAACTCGGCCTGTCGCGGGTCGGGCTGCGCGCCAAGCTGGAGCGGCACGGCCTGGAGCAAGGCGAATGAAAGTCCTCTGGCTGCAGAGTGGCGGCTGCGGCGGCTGCACGCAGTCTTTGCTGTGCGCCGAGCCGCGCTCGCTGTTCGATGAATTGCACGATGCCGGCATCGAGTTTGTCTGGCATCCGGCCTTGTCACTGGAAAGCGGCGACGAGGCGCTGAGCGTGCTCGAAGACTGTGCCGAGGGGCGACGCGCCTTCGATGTACTGTGCGTCGAGGGCGCCATGCTGCGCGGTCCGAATGGTAGCGGCAAGTTCCACTTGATGGCGGGCGACGGTCGGCCATTGACCGAATGGGTGACGCAGCTGGCGCAACGTGCCCGCTGGGTGTTCGCTATCGGCTCGTGCACGGCTTATGGCGGCTTTTCCGCCAATACGCCGGGCAATCCGCTGGAAGCCTGCGGCCTGCAGTTCGACGAACACACGCCGGGCGGCTTGCTCGGCAGCGACTTCCGCTCGCCAGGCGGCTTGCCGGTGGTCAATATCGCCGGCTGTCCGACGCATCCCGGCTGGGTGGTCGAGACGCTGGAGAAGCTGGCGCTGGAAGGCCTGGCGGAGACCGATCTGGACGAGGTCGGGCGGCCGCTGTTCTACGCCGGTGAGCTGGTACACCACGGTTGCGCCCGCAACGAGTATTACGAGTTCAAGGCCAGTGCGGAGAAATCCTCCGATCTCGGTTGCCTGATGGAAAACCTCGGTTGCAAGGGCACGCAGGCGCATGCCGACTGCAACCTGCGGCCATGGAACGGCAACGGCTCCTGCCTGCGCGGCGGCTTTGCCTGCATTGCCTGCACCGAGCCGGGCTTCGAGTCGCCTGGCCATGCCTTCCAGGAAACGCCCAAGGTCGCCGGCATCCCGATCGGCCTGCCGACGGACATGCCGAAGGCCTGGTTCGTTGCGCTCGCCGCCTTGTCCAAATCGGCCACGCCGAAGCGGGTGCGCGACAACGCGGTGGTCGACCATCTGGTGGTCCGCCCGGCGATCCGCAAGAAGGGGGGCGGCAAGTGACGCGTATCGTGGTCGGGCCGTTCAACCGGGTCGAAGGCGATCTGGAGATCAGCCTCGATCTCGAGGCCGGACGGGTGAGTCAGGCGCGGGTCAATTCGCCGCTCTTTCGTGGTTTCGAGCAGGTCATGATCGGCCGCAGCCCGCTCGATGCGCTGGCCATCGTGCCGCGCATCTGCGGTATCTGCTCGGTCTCCCAGTCGGCGGCGGCGGCCTCGGCGCTGGCCGACGCGATGGGTATCGTGCCGACGGCCAACGGCCAACTGGCCCGGCATCTGATCCAGGCGACCGAGAACCTGGCCGATCACCTGACGCATTTCTACCTGTTCTTCATGCCCGATTTCGCTCGCCCGGCCTATGCCGATCGGGCCTGGTTTCCGGATGTCGCGGCGCGCTTCATGGCCGTCAAGGGCAGTGCGGCGGCCGATGTGTTGCCGGCGCGCGCCAGCTTTCTGCGCCTGATGGGTTTTCTTGCCGGGCGCTGGCCGCATACGCTGGCCATCCAGCCAGGGGGCAGCACGCGGGCGATCACGGCCGGCGAGCGCATCCGCCTGCTCGCCTTGCTGCGCGAATTCCGCAGTTTTCTTGAACGGCATTTGTTTGGCGACAGCCTGGCCAGCCTGGCCGCGCTGGATTCGAAAGCTGCGCTGCTGGCCTGGGCGAAGGGCCGGCCGGGGGACTTTCCGAGTTTTCTGCGGGCCGCGCAGGATCTGGGGCTCGACCGTATCGGCCGGGCCGAAGACCGCTTTCTTTCCTACGGCGCCTATGACCTGTTTCCCGCCGGTCGCTGGCAGGGCGGACTGCTGGGGCTGGATGCGGCGGACATCGTCGAAGATACCGAACACGCCTGGCTGCTCGATGGCATGCCACGTCACCCGGCCGATGGCGAAACCATCGTCGCGGCCGACAAGCCGGCTGCCTATACCTGGTGCAAGGCGCCGCGCCTGGCCGAACAGCCGCATGAAGTCGGCGCCTTGGCGCGCCAGGTCATTGCCGGCCGGCCGCTCCTGCTCGACATGGTGCAAGCCGACGGCGGCAGCGTGATGGCGCGCGTCGTCGCCCGGCTACTCGAACTGGCCCTGGTCGTTCCGGCCATGGAGGCCTGGGTGCAGGCCTTGCGCCCGGGCGAACCGTTCTGCGCCGAAGGCGTGCTGCCCGATGAAGGCAGCGGCGTCGGCCTGGTCGAAGCCGCACGCGGCAGCCTGGGGCACTGGCTGAGCATCCGGCGCGGCCACATCGAGCGTTACCAGATCATCGCCCCGACCACCTGGAACTTCTCGCCGCGCGACCGCAACGGCCTGCCCGGCCCGCTCGAACAAGCGCTGGTCGGCCTGCCCGCCGGCGAGGGCGCCCCACCGACCGTCCAGCACGTGGTGCGGTCGTTTGATCCGTGCATGGTGTGTACTGTGCATTAGCTATAACTGACTGATTTATATAGGTATGCAGAAAATTTGCAGAAAATGTGCAGAAAATGCGCCTGCGATTTCCAGCGGTTTTCATGATGTTTGAGAGCTGATTCAGAAAAGGAAAAGCCCGCTCGAGGCGGGCTTCTTTCGATCTGATTTGATCGGATCAGCCGGCGATCTTGGGTCGGAACCATCCGTCCCGCTCGTCCTGGTAGAGTGCGGCCATCTTGACCGACTTGTGCCCCAGCAACGCCTGGGCGAACTCTTCGCCGTACTTGTCCTTGTAGAGCCTGGCCGACAGCGAGCGGATCTCGTGAATGGTCGGCGGATTGTCGCCGACTATGCCGACCTCCTCGCGGATCGCCGCAAACTCCTCGGCGATGGTGTGCTCGCGGATCTTGCTGCCGACCTTGGCGCGGCCGGCCTGCTTAATGTGGTGGACAAGGTACTGGCTGACCACGTTGCGCGTGCTGGCGATGGTCGCCTGCAGGCTGAAGCCGGCGATCTGCAGCTCAAGCGGGATGGCTACCTTGTGCCCGACCGCGTCGGTCTTCTTGTTCTTCTGCTGGACTACATTCAACCAGACATCCTGCATGTCCTTGTAACGCATTTTGGCCAGGTCGCCCCGACGCTGGCCGGTCAGGATGGCCAACTCCAGGAAGTGCACCAGCCAGATTGGTCCCTTTTCCTTGGCCTTGGCGTGGATTGCCATGAACTGATCAAGCGAGAGTCGCTGCCGTTTTGTCTCGACACGTTCGGCCCTGGTGACTTCGACAGGATTGCGCTCGCACCAGCCGGCGGCGACCGCTTCGCGGAAAATGTCGAGGAGCAGCGAGCGCATCGCCTGGGCCATGCGCTCCTTGCCGTCGTAGCGCTTCAAGAAATCGGCGATGGTCCGCGTGGTCAATTCCTTGAGGATGGTTTCGCCGATCGCCTCGGCGATTGTGTTGCAGCGCTGCTTCATGTTGTCGCGCGTGGACTTGGCGATTTTCTCGTCGTCGAAGCGTTTGTCCAGGATGCCCTTGTAGGTCTCGAGCCAATCAAAAAGGGTCTCGGGCCGGCCGGCGATGCGATGCACCAAGCGCGGTTTTTCCAGGAGATCGAGGACAGTGAGGTTCGCTTCGTGCGCCTGGGCGAAGGCGGCCTGCCGATTGCTGCCGAGGCCGTACACTTTGCCGGTCACTGGGTGGCGCCAAACATAGGCCCCGCGGTTCGTATAGACGTTGAGCGGGAGCCCGGTGTTTCTTCGGCTACGCGGCCGTGGTGCCATACACTGCTCTCATGCGGGAGAGAATCGAGCCGGTGCCGGAAGATATATATTTTGTGTCCGGCGATACAAACCAACACTTGCCATGCTGTTCGGCAGGCGGAAATAAACGTCCTTCGCGTGCCCAGCGGCGCAGGGTGCGCGGGTCGGGAGCATCATCACCGTACAGTGTACGAGCCCAATTTTCGAGTTTCATCCAGCGAGGCATAGTTTTCGGTTCATTAGCGTTGCGCCTGTTCTTCATGATGCCTAAAGCTCCATTGCATTTTTGAAATAGCCGAACATGTGGCGCTGCATCGATTGTTTTTCTGGGAGCTGTCGGGAAACGCGAAATCTTCCCCATGTTTGTCTGGATACCGCCGTACGTCTTGTGCTGAGTGTCATATGGCTACCCTTGGACCAATTGAACTGTGAATGGCCCCGATTCTGGCCGGTAGTTATCGGCGGAGGAAGTCACAAATACAGCTCAAATTGGCCGTTTAGACGTATAAATGGACTTTCAGGCTGAAAAAATTTCGGATTCCGGTATGTTTTAAGAAATTTCCCTTGGAGTCGGGGTGGTCAGTTGAGGGCCTTGAATCAGCATTTACCGGATGCGGTTTCCATGAGCATGGGATAATGTGCCCCTGAATGGAAAAGCGCTTTTTTGAATGCTGACTGGCCCTCGAAATAACAAAGACTCCTGCCTGCCGATTGTCGGCTTGATTGCAACCCTCCCGACGAGAGATACCCTGACCAAGGTGGCGATCCCGTCCATTGCCAATCAAGCGAGGCCATTGGATGCCTTGGTGATCGTAATCGATAACGCCACCTTGCCGGCTAGCGTGGTTCCGGTACTTCGAGACTTGATGTCCTGCATCTCCGTCCATTTGCTCTGCAACACGAGAGCACAAGGTGCAGCCAACACCTGGAACACAGGGATTGAACACATTGCCCAGCACTGGTCAGAAGCATATGTCGCTATTCTGGACGACGACGATCACTGGGATTCAGACCACCTGAAGATTTGCGAGAACGCAGCCAGGACAGCAGGTTGGCCAGATGTCGTAGTTTCTGGCCTTCGAATGCGCATTGATGGTGAAGAAGTACAGCGGGAGCCTCTCCTGTCTCTTTGCATTGAGGATTTCCTGACCGGTAATCCAGGATGGCAAGGCTCGAATACCTTCATCCGTCTGAACACCCTGATCGAGGCCGGCCGCTTCACCGAAGGGCTTAGAAGTTGCAACGACAGGGACTTGGCAATCCGGGTCCTGTCGCTGAACGGTTCTCGGTTCGCCTTTACTGGCAGGCATACGGCGTCCTGGAACCTAGACTCTGGCCGGTCCAGTCTCTCCTCCCGAAGGGGCGAGGCGAAGCGTGCAGGATTGGCGCAATTCTTTGCTTTGCACGGTCACCGGATGAACGACGCCGTCAGACGCCGCTTCTTTGAACGGGCAGAGAGACTGTTTGGCTGGTCCGAAGATGAAATCCTGGTAGGTATCGGAACCACTGCTCATGCGTAACTCTGCACCGCGCGTTCCCCGGCCCGTACTCTCCGCCCGTGCGCTTCGCCCGCTGGCACCGCTGTCGGCTTCGGCCCTGTCCGCTGAAGTCGTAATTGGCATTACAGTTCGCAACCAGGCGCGCCGGCTGCCAAGAGCACTGAAGTCGGCTCTGTCGCAGAATGTCGTCGAGAACTACCAAGCAATAGTGGTCCTTCTCGACGACCAATCCACTGACAACTGGCGGGAGAGCTGCGGCAAGCTGCTGGAGCATCCCCGCGTGGTGGTAATTGAAGGGGTATGCGGTTCGGCCTCCCGTGCCCGGAATGCACTGCTCGATTTTGTCGACCAACACCTTCCCAATGCTCGCTGGGTCGCCCGACTGGATGCCGACGACACTCTCGCCTCCAACGCATCGGTTGCTGCGATGTGCTGCAAGGGCGATGAGTTCGCGGTTCAATACGTGCTCGGCAGTAACCACCTTTCGGTCGATGGCGAGCTGCTCGAACACTCCAATGTCGCGAATCCGGCAGTCTTGCTGGATCGCCAGCAGCTGATCCAATTCATAGAAGCGTTCTGTTTGCACGGAGCGCCCCAGGAACTGCCTTCGTGCAATCTCGTTCTGCGCTGCCATTCCGGGATCCGCTACCCGGATGTGCGAAGCGCCGAAGACCACTGGCTTGTCGCATCGCTTTTGTTCTTCCATCCCGATAAGGGAGTTGTCGTTCCCGGCCCAGTCTATGCGGTGTACTCGCTGGGTGGCTCCACAACTCAGCATAATCGACGTTCTGCCCAATGGGCGCTTCAGCGGGAACGTCTAGCCGTTGCGGTACGCTATTGGATGGAGACTCTCCAGAACCCAGGGGTGATACTGGGTGCCGGCCAGGAAGGTATCGTCTGGCAGGATGGGGACCGAGTCCGAAAACGGTTTTATCCGTGGGCGATGGATGTAGAGGCCGTGGTGAGGTTGAGATCGCTGTGCGATGCAGTTGGCGAGGCCGAACCGATTCCTTCGGTGGACTGGGCTGGCGAGGCGGAGGGAGGGTTCCAGTGCCACTACCCTTGGATCGACGCCACAGAGTTCAGGACCACCCTGCCTGTGCACATCGTCACCCATTTCCTGCGGCAACTCCATCAATTCGGATTCGTCACCTCTAACATCAAACGATCCAATTTCAGGGTTCTGAAGGATGGCAGATTGGTCTATATCGACGTTGGCAAGGACATCGTACCTTTCTCGCCCTCCCGTTTCCTGGACGCGGCCGCTCGACTCTACAGCATTGCAATACTGGGTAATTCCGACCACGAACTCGCACGCCGGACTTCAATGCTGCATCCGCATGAGGCCCTCGAGCACTTGGTTGGTTTTGCGCCCTTTTATCGCTCCCTTGTCGACAGCCTGTTTCCCCAACTCCGGCCGATTAGGGAAAACGCCGGCCCGCCACAGGCGCACAGCGCTCGGCACGTCACCCTACTGATCAAAGCGTGCCCGCAAGATGCTGCGCTGATGGAAGACCAAGTGCGGCACATCGTTACTCAGATCTCCTATCCGAGGAGGACCGGAGTAATCGTTCTGGCGATTGATCCGTACGTGGGCCCTTATCTCCGACAGTTTTCAGCGGGCGACCTGGATCGCGTCAGAACGACGGCGGCGGAACTGAAATCGAACGGGGTGGTGGACGAGGTCTGGTATTCGCCGACTGACCGTGCCGAAATCCATGCCACGTACGCAAGCTGGTTCGGGAACCATACTGTCCAGGAGACCCACACCACAAGCGGGGCGCCCTTGTTCCCCCAGCTGTGGGCGTTCGACCAGATCCGCACCCGCTATGTGCTGCAGTGTGATGTCGACGTATTAATCGGACGCAAAGACTTCCACCATGATTTCCTGGCGGACATGCTCCTGGCGGCAGAGCCCGATGACGTTCTTGGAGTGGGCTTCAACATTCCCCAGGTCACAGAGGGCTTCAATCCGTATCAGGCCGAGCCTGGCAATTTTGTCCCCGAAATCAGGTTCGGTCTGTTTGACCTGGAGCGGTTGAAGGCCCAGCTACCAATGGCAAACCCGGTCCGGGAAGGACGTTTCGAATGGATGTGGCACCGTGCAGTCCACCACCGACAGCAGCAAACTGGGATGCGCTGCGTCCGAGGCGGAGACAGTCGCTCCTTCTATATCCATCCTAGGAATGAGGACAAGGCACATGCAAGCCTGCCGATTTGGCGAGACCTTATCGCGCAGGCCATCGTTCCAGAGCCGCAGCAAGGGAAGTGGGACTTGCTTCCTTTGGCTGAATGGTTCTATCCCACCCGGACGGAGTCACTGGTTTTCCTGATGAAGGGCCGGGGAACGGGATATGCCCGGCTCAAGCGGAGCATCGACTCGCTGCGGATGCAGGAAGATCAGCGCTTCGGCGTCATCGTCATCGACGACGGCAGTGAATTCGAAGAAACCTGGTTCATTCCGGAGTTGCTCGGCCCCTTGCGGGAGCGGACGACGCTAATCCGTCGGAGGAGCCGACACGGGTACATCCGGAACTTTATCGAAGCCATCGAAGCGGTCTGCCGGAACGACGAGACCCTCATCGTTACGCTGGATCTCGACGACGCATTGATGTCATCGAGCGTTTCGGCACGGCTGTTGAACGTTATCGACGACGGCGCCGACTTGGTTCACGGCGTGATGTTCCGTCCCGACAAGCCGCTCCATCTCTACGAGCCTGACTACGACAATCCGAGGACCAAAGGCGGCGGCAATGTCTGGGCCCATTTGAGAGGACTCCGGAAATCGCTGTTTCAGCGGATCCCCAAGGACCACCTCCGTATCGACGGCCACTGGGTCGACGACGTCACGGACTACGCCATCATGATGCCCGCGGCGGAGCTCGCCCAGAAGCCGGCATTCATCCATGACATTTTCTGCTATTACCACGAGCGTGACCCCTACTCGGCTGAACGCAAACATGAGCAGCAGGAAATCTTGCGGCGACTATTTTCCTATTCGTCTCTTAGTTGCCCATCAACTCGAGCTGACACAGCATGAGCATGTGCAGGATATTGTTCAAGGGCACGGATATTCGGTTGCTGTAGAGCCACCAATTGGGCGTATCGGAACTATGGCGGCTCAGGAAGAAGTAGCGCTCCAGGGCTATCAGGCATATTTTCTCGGCATTGCGAACCCACGCGCTCTGCCTAACATCCGTTAGCTGCTCCAGCGCTTCCGCGAGCTCGCTTTCTTGGATATACCTCCCTTGGCTAAAGAGATCCGTCAGCAGCATTAGCGGATTCGAATCAGTCGGCTCATCTCTATCCACGACCGCTTCAAGGGAAAGCGACTTCCAAGAAAGACGCTCGGGACCGCACTCCTGCAGGAGGAAGAGTCCGACGCGCCGCTCCCCGAGCCAATTGTGAAAGGCACAGGGCAATGGTTTTCGAGGCGGCATATCGGCGGCGCGAACGAAACTGGGCATGAGGGGCATGTTGTAGATGGAAACCCGCTCAGCAAGCTGCAAGGCAGCATGGATCCCGACTAATCCAGACGATGGAAAGCAACCAAGCAGTTGCTCAAGAACCATTGCCGAATTCCTGAGTAGATCCTCAAATTCCCGACACCAAGCAGGCCCCAATCTGGCGGCATAAACGATGAACGGCCGGCAATCAGTTTGGAAACCAGCATGCTTCCAATTCGAGATTTGAATGTCCCCTCCCATTGATTGGTGCCCTATGGAGGGATTAAATGTGATCGTCAGCTGATTATCGACCGGTTCCACCGCTCGTCCCGGTCCATTTCCAACGATACGTAGGGTATCCAGCTGCATTTAAACTGCTTAGCTAAACAGTTCGACGGCTTGCTCGGGATCGTCGACGCACAGGCAGGGTGCCGTCATCGCCTATCCCGCCCGAGGTCATGCGCTCTCGATGGAGAGCTTCTGCACATGTGGCTTGAAGGCCCGCTCCAGCCGGATCATGG
Organism: Rhodocyclales bacterium GT-UBC; assembly: GCA_003583745.1. Classification (GTDB taxonomy): domain Bacteria; phylum Pseudomonadota; class Gammaproteobacteria; order Burkholderiales; family Rhodocyclaceae; genus Azonexus. Next base: position 131,823 of record QXPY01000010.1, read on the forward strand.
CATCGACCATGGCGGCATGCACCGCCTCGAACGTTGCCTCGTCGTCGCGGTATCCGCCGCCTTCGAGCAGCACGCGGACGCGGCAGGCCCGCTTGTTGTCCAGCCGCTGCCAGTCCAGCTTACCGCCGAATGCAGCTTCGATCTCGTCCTTCTTGGCGTGCAGGGCGTCGAAAATCGCCTTGTTCTCGTCATCGCATTCCTTGCCGCGGTCGATGTAGATCTCGGCCGCCGCCTCGCGCTCCCAAACGACATAGTTGTAAGCTAGCCCGCTCTTGCCGGCGCCCGTGCCGACCCAATTCTGCTTACCGGGGGAGATACCGGAATGGAGCTTGGTCTTCGTCTTGGCGTAGGTCAGGAGTTTCGTCCAGAAGTTGCGCCGCAGATCGTAGCGCTCCGCGAATTCCTGCTTCGCCTTGCCGACCGCCTTGGTCGATTCGCTCGGGCCGACGATCAGCGTCAGGAGCGGCGCCGGAGCGGAGTTGCCGATCTGGATGGCTTCGAGCTTCAGGAGGTAGAAGCTTGCCGTCGACGCCTCGTTGAGCCAGGTGATGGCGGAGACATGCTCGGGGCGCGGATCGGAGACGATCCAGATGGCCGTCTTGGCTTCGAGGGCGACGAGGTAGGTGATGACCTTGCCGAGATGGTCATGGTTCGACTTTTCCAGCTGGTTCTCGATGATGACCTTCGAGCCCGATTCGTCCTCGCAGACGATATCGACCGAGAAGTCGCCGGCCGCCTGCTCGCGCTCGGCGTTCGAGAGGGTGATGTCGAGGCAGTCGTTCAGGACATCGATGTTCTCTTCCAGCCAGCGCGTGAAGTCCAGCGCCTCATGCTTGAATGCGTCCCGGAGCGGGATGCGGGTGATTTTCTGTATCATGCGTTCTCCCTTGCCTATGCCGCCGAGACGGTCTTCTGGCAGTCCATGCAATAGACGTTGCCGCCGAATTTCGGCTTGTTGAACCAGCAGAATTTCGCCACGTTGTAGCCGACGGAGGTTCCGCAGGAATGGCAGACGAGCTTCTGCTTGGTCTTCTGCTCCTGCTCGGCAAGCTGCGCAGGTTCCAGCGTTGGCGCTGCGGCTTCCGCCTTGGGCGCTTCGGGAGCCGGCTCGGGCTTCGCCGCCGGCATCGCGGGCGGCTCCTTGGGCAGCCCGAACTTCGCCGTCCAGTCGAAGGCGATGGGCTTGTGCAGCCTCGCGATGTCGCGGGCCAAGGCTTCGAGCGTGTCCTGCCCGATGATCTTCGCCATCATCAGCGGGTTGTTGCTCTGGTCGATGGCCTTGTCGATGTATTTGAAGACCTGATCGTTCTTGATGATCGCGTCCATGCCGTCAATCTTGGCCTTCGGGCGGCTGATGCGGGCGCCCTTGGAGACGAGGACGAGGCTCTTCAGATCGGGCTTGATGGTGAAGCCGAGCCGCGTCGGCAGCTTGACGGCGCCGGAGTCGAAGAGCTTCCTCAAAATCAGGATGTGCTTGGCGTTCTGTTCGATGGGGGAAGGCACGCCGTAGGGCTTGCCGCCGAAGAAGGCGGCGAATTCGCCGTGCTCGTTGATGCCGATCCCCTCGGAGAAGTGCTTGCTCTCGCAAACCCAAATTTCCAGAAAACGGTTGATCAGCAGATGATCGATTTGGGCAACCAGCCCGCCATGCTCGATGCGCAGGTCGTGGATGGCCATCCAGTTCTTGGACTCGCCCCAATGGACCTTCATCTCGTAGGCGGCTTCTTCCTCGCCTCGGGCGCCGGCCTGGATGTTGCGGATTTCCTGCTCGATCCGCTTCTTCGCGTCGGCCTTACAGTCAGGGCGGGACAGCAGGGCTTGCAGTTCCCGAATCGCGGGCTTCTTGTCGTCGGCTTCCTTGATGATCATCGTTTGAACGTTGCGTATTGCATAAGCGACGAAGGCTAGCATGCACGGCACGTGCGGTCCAATGCCAACGGGTTGCCACGATGTTCGCTTCCGCATCGGGAATCATCCCACGAAGGGGGGCACCGGAAACCCTGTTTCCAAATTTCAGCTGTTTTTGGCGAACTCAGGGTTATCTCAGTCCATTACTACGTCTAAGGGCGGGTTTTGGGCGGCATTTGGCTATTCCCTGGCCCAATCCCGGACATCACAATCTATAGATGTTTTTTCAGGAAATACCGGTCGTATCGGACCTATCTCTATTTATGCGTGATCGAACCATCATTCCAACCAACCTCATGGACTGGCCGCGCGTTGCACCCTTACTCCCGGAAGTGAAATTCATTTACTCCTCCGGATTCTGGGGGAGTCGTTATACCAACATGATTGGTGTGGCGGAAATTCCCCTACGGCCATTGGCCGCCAGCCTTGGTTTTGACCCATCCGCCCTACAGTCAGGAATTACAGTTCTTTGTCATGAAGAGCTGATTGTTGGCGACTGGGAAACATACGAATTTTTTATTTGTGACTGGTTCCGTTTTCACCGATTTAATGGTGCCGGTATTGCTATGGCGTTGCAGCAATTCTCCAAGATCAGATCGCCGGTAGTTCAGAAACTTGTCTCCAATGCTGCTCCGTGGATAACCGATAAGCCATTGATTCAATCAAAGCAAAGGGTTAGGGCCCCAACAGCAGAAAAAAAAGAAACTTCTACTTCTGCGGGGAAAATCCGTGATCGTCGTATAAGTGGGATTGTGACCTACTGGCCAACCGATTCCGAACGAGCAGCACGGATCGAAAAAATCTACACGGGTGAGCAGATTGCTCTCGCTGTTATAGCTGTAGAGAAGGACGGGAAAGAGCCTGTTCCCGGACTTGTTGAAAAAGCAATTGAGTCTCAAATCAAGGCCGAAGCTCGTAAGGCAGAAGCAGCCAAGTCCTCACCTCCGCAATGCGATCAAGCAACAGTTGCTCGTCGATCTGACCAGGAAATGGCAACTATCTGGCGTGCAATTGGATTGGAGCCACCTAAATGCAGCTAAATCCTTGGCTGTTAATGCTGCTCGTAGAACTATCGCCGGCAAAAACCAGACATACATCACTTTTCCCTCTGGTGCTGGGATTTCATCGTATTTTAAAACCTGCTTTTTACCAGACCAAAGTTTTAGTGATGGTCCAGGAGGGACAAGCATGAGCCGAACGTCTCTTGCGGATCAGGTTCTGCCCAAGCGGTTCCGGGATGAACTCGATCGCATCCTGAATGAACACAACCAGAAGAACCATTCCGTGATTCGCGTTTTTCAGCGCGATAGCAGCCGTAAAACCCGGCGCGAACGGCGTGGCAATCTCCGGTTGATTTTTGCCGAGCTGCGCCAGCTTGGTTATCGGCTGGAAAGTCCGACGCATTTGAAGCCCAAGCACATTCAGGCGCTTTGCACCCATTGGCAGGCAAAGGGGCTCGCAACGAAAACGATCGTCGGCCTGTTTTCAAATCTGCGTGCCTTTTGTAGATGGATCGGCAAGGACGGGATGGTCGAGGATATCGGCGTCTATGCCGGAGGCCGTGAGCATCTAGTACGGAAGACTGCGGCTACCGAAGATCTGTCCTGGGAGGCGTGCGGCGTTGACGTTGAGGCATTTATCGAAAATGCCAAGCAAATTGATCGCCGCCTTGGGGTAATCCTCGGGCTACAACGCTACTTCGGCCTGCGTGTAAAGGAATCACTAGAACTTCGTCCTTGGCGGGCAACTGCTTTGGGGAGCTCACATCTCTACATCACGGACGGAACCAAGGGAGGCAAACACCGCATGATCCCTATCCGTAGCGAACGCCAACGCAACATCCTTCATGCCGCCAAGGAAATTGTCGGTAATCGGCTAACTGCCCAACTGCGTTGGGCTGACAAAACCTGGCGCCAGGCCCAAGGACATTTTTATTACCTGATGCGGAAATTGGGTGCGACGCATGAGCAGCTTGGTGTTTCACCGCATGGGCTCAGGCATGGCTTCCTGCAAGACGAATATGAGCATTACGCCGGTGTGCCAGCACCGGTGAAAGCGACGGGCGTTCTTCCGGCAGATCGGATGGAACACAAGCAAGCCATGCTTGCCGTCTCACTCCAGGCCGGCCATTACCGTGAATCAGCGACCGGGATGTATTGCGGCACCCTCGGACATCAACTTCGGCCAAAAGCCAATCCAGAAATAAACACCAACCTAAACGACGAGGATAAATTCGAATGAAAAAACCTGTTCCAACCATCCCGACCAAACAGGTCGATCTAGACAATATTCTTCCGCTGCGCGGAATGGAGCCCCCCTATTTTTTTCTTCAGGTCGACTGGCTGGCCTTGGCTTGTATTCGAAAGCCGTTGATCAAGTTCAGCTTCGACGAAAAATCCTCCGAGGACTGGCTGCTATATGACCAGATCGATATTTTGGCGGAAAACATGGATGTGGATTTCACCGATGCAGCGCACTGGGCGCTTCGCCAGGCTCTTGGGGAAAACTTTCAGTCGGCACGCGACATGTATGCAGGCATTACGCCATGGGATTTGGATATTCAATACGTTTGCCGGATCTTTTCTCTACAGCTCTGCAAATCCCATCGCCTGAAGGATGGCTATAGCCCGGAGAGATTGGATCAAGTCATCGAGGAGCTATTGGCGACAGATGACGAGCTTCTGCTTGCTGCCAATCCCGGCAATTCTCTGACCTGCTAATTGACATCCATTACGGGTGGTCAAAATCCAACCTGCACCATCCGTAATGGATTGGCCATCGCGCTGTCCATAAGGGACTTCAGGAGATCTCGTGATGGAAACATCTAACCACCGTTTTCCGTTGCCGTTTATCGACATGGGAAAAAACAGAAAAACCTGCCGCATCTCGGTAGATTGAATTGCAAACGGGGTTTGTTTTTTCCAAGAGGAGCGAAATGGCCATTTTCATCTACGTGCGGGTTTCAACGAACGTGCAGGACACGCAAAATCAACTTCATGGCATCCGTGACTACTGCCAAGAGCGGGGAATCGTTCCGGACACGGTTGTCGAGGATACGGCGTCAGGCAGCATCGATTGGCGATCCAGAAAAATCGGAGAACTGTTGTCCGGTGCGGACAAGGGTGATGTCTTGCTCGTAGCTGAGGTCAGCCGATTAGCTCGTAGCACTTTGCAGGTACTGGAAATCCTGAAGTTTTCTTCTGAGCGCCAGGTGTCCGTCGTCATCGTCAAGAACGGACTGACATTCGACAACTCGATGCAGTCGCGAATTACGGCAACAATCTTGGGCTTGGCTGCAGAAATCGAGCGCGATTTCATCTCGATGCGGACACGGGAGGCATTGGCGAAGCGCAAGGCATCCGGAAAACAGCTTGGCCGTCCTCAAGGCGCGCTGGCCAAGAGGTACAAGCTCGATGAAATGCGCTCGGAAATCGAGCGCTACCAGAAGCTGGGTATCAATCAGACAGCGATCGCCAAGCTCGTTGGTGTCAGCCGCCCAACGCTTCGTACCTGGCTGGGCAGGCAGCAGGTCACCCAACCAGGGTAGCGCCCAACGCTCTCAGCAACCCATACATAACCATTCGTATCGTACGTTTCATATCAATCAGAAAGAAAATCATGCCGCGTGAAGCCACTATCACCTACGATCAGGTTGTTCGCTATGCTGAAGCTATCAAGGCCGAGGGCGGGAAACCGACGCCACGCCAGATTCGAGACCGGCATGGATCGGGAAGCTTCGGCACTATCCACAAACTTTTCCAGCAATGGGAGAGCACACAAGCTTTGGCCATCGAGGCTGCGCTGAGTTTGCCGCCGTCCGTGCAACGGGCAATCCTTGAGTTTGTCCGTCACGAACTTTCTGTTGGGCGTGCCGATTTGGAGGAACGGTTGTGCCAAGCAACCACCTCTGCCGAAGATTTGGCCACAGAAAATGAGCGTCAGGCCGCGCTGATCGACGAACAGTTGGTGACGATTGAAAGTTTGCGGGGAGAGAGGGCAGCATTGGCAGGCAGGTTGGCCGAAATTGAAACTGCCATCGGCACGCATCGCGAAGATGCCGTCCGTGAGCGCCTGGCCGCCGAAGCTGCTCGAACCGAAGTGGCCAAGCTCATGCTCCGTCTTGAAGGCTTGCCCCGATTGGAGGCTGAACTCGCTGAACTTCGCAAGGAATATCAGCTAATTGACCGGAGCCGCCAGGAGATCGAAAAAGAGCTTGCCGTCTCCGGCGCAGCATACAAATCGCTGGAACTATCCAAAGGAGAAGCGGTTGCAAGTCTTCAGGGCCGCCTGGCCGAGGCGCAGGAAGAGCTACGTGCAGTCTCCGCGCAGTTGCAGGCAGCACAAACGGAAAGGTTCAAGGCTGCTGCAGAACTGGTTTCCGCTCACGCGATGCGTGCCGAGGAAGGCCAGCGCGTGGCCGAGAAAATCGGCGTATTGGAAGGGTCTCTAGCCATCCTACAGCAACAAGCGATTCCAGCTTCCCTTCAGCACAATCCTTCTTGAGATGGTTGAGAAAAAACGCGATCGAGCAGTTGATCGGTGGACGAAGCGCTGTATCGATCTGCCAGTACGCTGCGTAGCTTGAGCAGGCGGGCATTGGCGGTGTCCACAAGGGAGCCGAAGGTCGCGGCACGAACACGACCGTACTTTCGGTTTCCGTCTCCTACCTCTTTTTCGCGGGCAACTCCGGCGGCCACCTTCTGCCCAACGACCCATGCGGAAATGAATGGCGTGCCTGACATTGCTCCGGACGAGGCGATGTCCTGCACATAGCCATCGGCCTGATTGACTTCCTTGCGAGTTAGCTCGAAGCCGCCTTTCTTCAGTTCAATCACCAGTACGTGCTGCAATTGAGTAAGTGCCGGATCGATCGGATCGAACGACTCGATACCCGTCATCTGCCAGGTTGTCTTTTCAGGTAAAACCACGATATCCGGGCGGTTACGTTCGTTGATGAACTGGGCTTCCTCGCTCTTGAACAACTCTCGGGCCACGGTTTGCAGCGTCACATTCGAGCAATACTCCTGCGACTCGAACTCAGGGCCGAACAGCCACCGTGAGCGGAGGATCAGCGGGTGAAGTGTATGCAATTCATCGGTCTGCGGGTCGTCGGCCAGGCGCCGAATGGTTTCGATCACGCTCAGCCGACTATCGATTTCGTCCAGGACACGCAGCGCGTCCTTGACGGTCCATTCGGTCAGCAGACGATCCAGCCCGTCGACGTCATCGTGCGGTAGCCCTGAGAGCTTGTGCAGTAATGCCGCTCCGCTTTTGGTTTTTTCAAGGTGAATGACTGCCTTGACGGCCGTGGCCAGAAAATCCGGTGAAATTGTTGGATGTGTCTGGGCAATGACCTTGGTGAACTCGGCAACTTCCAGCCTCGCGCCTTGGCCCAGGGTAGCCAGTTCATTCCGGTTTTGGGTCAACGCATCCTCTGATGCAGCCTCGACAACTTCCGCAGCCAACTCCTGCGCAACTTTGCCAATATGGTCAGCGGTTGCACGGTACAGGTCACGCACGGCATCGGTTGTGCGAAACCCGGTCCAGTCCTGTTCTACCTCGGTCTCGTAGCCTTGGGTGTCAACGATCACCTTGTAGCGGCGGGCAAAGCGAGTCCGTCCATCGAAATTAGCGATTTGACCGACTGCCCAAGATGGTGATCCCACCAGGCGGCGTTGTACCCAAAAGGCAATGCCCTGATGCACGGATGAATGGTTTAGGCGTGTCGAGTCGATGACGATGACGGTCGCGCTTCGGCCCGCGCCGAGAACCAGTGTTTCCTCGCTGACCCTACCCTCGATTTCAGTGAACGAACGTTGTACGCCATTGACCCGAATTTCGAACTCGGGATCGTGCACAAAGCGCGCCGCCAACACGGTCAGAATCTCATCGGCATCGGGCAATTTGCGGGCAACGTTTACCGCCAGGCGGGTGCCGCTTCCCGTCTTCTGTCCGAGCTTTTCGTTCCGCAACACAAATGGGCTAGGGCCAGATTCAGTGCCGACCACGAAGGTGGCCAGCGAGCCCTCGCGCCAGGTCTGCACTTCGTATTCGTCGGCAAAGCAAAGCAGCCCGTGTCGGCCGACACCGTTACGACCATAGGCTTTGCGAGGGTGAACCGACTTGCCCGCCGGAAACTCGACGTTGGCTCCCTGATGCTTCAATCGATCATAGCGCAGTGTCATCCAGCGCCTCTTGAATTGCGAAGGTGTCATGCCATGCCCGTTATCCGTCACGGTCAGCGTGCCCCCGATTTCGCCGGGCAAAATCAGGTCGACACGGGTGGCGCCGGCATCCCAGGCATTAGCAACCAATTCCGTCAGAGCGACTTGTGGTACATGCGCTACCTGTCCGAGTTCGCGCAACAGGTAGTCATCCTCGAACAGCGAATTCTGCAGGGGCTGGTCAGGCATGTGCGGAGGCTCCTTCAGAAAATACTCGCTCCAGCGTTGCTGGCAGTAATGCGGTGTTGGCGCTGCGGATGCCGGCGTGTTTGTCTTTTAGGGCAATGTAACGATCAAATAGTGCATCGATACGTGAAATCTCGTTCGGAGGCGGCAGCCAAATCGGTCTCGCAAGGATATGCTCCGGCTGAATTCTAAGCCTGCGGTCGCCGACGCCTTTTGTTGACGCACGCATTCGATGCCAATCGTTCTCTGTCATGAACAGCGCCATCAGGAATTTTTCTGATGCTAGATCTGTATTGACGTCAAAGGTGGGAAATTCGCTGGAGACGTAGCAACCATCAAATTCATCAGGCACCAGAGCATATGCTCCTTCGAAGGCGAACAAGCGACTGTAGATAAACTGACCGGATCTTATTTTGTATAAGGTTTTGGCGCTGGTAGTTGCGCCTTCGATCGGAGCTTTCCCAAAGACACCTCGCGCGTAGCTCAAAATGCCCACATTCGGGTAAGAGCTCGAAATATCGACTGACTCAGGGCTCAGCGCCAGTCTAGCTATGTCGGCGATAGTTCGCTGTTGCCAACCTGATGCCTGTCGTTGTTCGTCACTGATATCGGGGCGCTTCGCCATCGTTACCAGCAGACGCAGGGAGTCATGCTCGATAGTATCCAGATGTGCTTCGACCTGCCGGGTCTTCTCTGCCAGCGCGTCGAGGCGGGCGACAAGAGCTTGTTGTTCGGTCAGTGGCGGGAGTGCAATCTTCTGATCGAGAAATCGATCCTCCTTGATGCGTACCCGGTTGGTGGTGCCTTCGCTGGCTGCCTTGCAAAGCTCCACAAAAGGCGACGACCGAACCAGCCAGCCCATGAATGCTGCATCGCACAGGTCCGGATCACGAAACTCGAACGAAGGGAAGTCATTGCTGACAATGGCGCCGTCAAGTTCCGGCGGTACCAAGCCAATCGCACCGTTGCGAGCGTCGATCTTGGACAGTATCAATTGGTTGGCGCGCACAACACGGCGTACCGATACAACATCGCTGCCCGAGACTTTGCCCCGGCTGATGACCCCTTTGCCCCATAGCTTGATGGTGACTTCGTGGTACGTAGTTGCCGGATCGATTACTGCGGCTTCATCGGAACGTCGGAGCAATTCACCCAAGGCGATTCTGGGCCATGCCTTCATTTGCTGCCCTCCCCATCGCCGTCGCGCTCGATCCGCCGCGTTTCCAGTTCGCGTCGCGTCCTATTCAACTCTTCGGCCAGCAGTTTTTCATCCGGCAGCACGGTCTGGTATGCGGTGGCCGGCACCTTGTTGGGCAGGCCTTCCAATTCATATTGGGCTTCGGCCGCGCCTTTTTCGGTACAGAGGATCAGGCCTACGGGCGGGTTTTCACCTGGGTTCATCCAGTGCGTGTGGGTGGCCTGGTGAGGCAGGGCCGGCGTGCTGCAGTCGGTCATGCCTGGACCTCGGCCACCAAGGCTTCGATCTCGCCGAGCAGGCGCATGACCTCGGCTTCGTGGCTGCGCATGGCGGCGATCAAATCCTTCGGGTCGGCATGTTCCAGCCCGGCCTTGGCGTTGGGGTTTTTCAGGTCAAGATTGAAGATCGGCCAGTACAGTGCATCGCCCTCGGCTTGCGCCGATTTGGCGGCTAGCTCATGGGCGGCTTGCTCGCTCTTGAGCATCTTCAAGCGGTCTTGCAACTCGGCCTTTTCTCCATTGGCGGCGGCCTGGATGGCCTGCTCCAATTCCCGAATGAGCTTGCCCTGAGCGATGGTGGCATTGCGTTCATTTTCTGCTCGCTGCCAGTGCGGCGTGGCCGCTTCGATGGCGGTGGCACGTTTGGTGGCGAAGTCCACCTTCCAGGCCTGCGGGCATTTCTCTCCTTCTTGGCGGTCCTTCCACCAGGCGAGGACTGGCCCGAACTCTTCGAACTGCAGAGGCGCAGTCTTGCTGTATTTCTTGCGCCCTTCGGGCAGCGGTAGTTCGTAGTACCAGATGGTGTCGGTGGGGCCGCCACGTTCGAAGAACAGCAGGTTGGCTGGGATGTCGGTGTAAGGCGCGAACACGCCTTGCGGCAGGCGAACGATGGTGTGCAGGCGGAACTCCTTGAGCATCTCTTCCTTGATGACGGCGCTGATACCATCGCCAAATAGGGTTCCGTTGGGGACGACCACGGAGGCACGGCCTCCGCGTATGGCCGGTTTGCTACCGGTTACTGGGGCGCCCGCCACGCGCAGTTTACGCATGATGTATTGCAGGAAGAGCAGGGCGGTTTCCGCTGTCTGCATGTTGGGCGGGAAGTTGGCCTTGATGCCGACTTCTTCTTCGCCGCCGAAGGGCGGGTTGGTGAGGATGACATCCACACGTTCGCTGTGGCCGATTTCGTTGATTCGGCGTTCCAGCGTATTGCCATAGGCGATTTGCGGTGCTTCCAGTCCGTGCAGAAGCAGGTTCATCTGGGCCAGCATGTAGGGCAGCGGCTTGGCTTCCTGGCCGTAGAGAGTGTCGCGTTGCAGTGTTTTTCGCTGGTCAGGGGTGGCAACCTGTGGTGCGATGTGGTCGTAGGCTTCTACCAAAAAGCCGCCGGTGCCGCAGGCGGGGTCGAGCACAGTTTCGCCCAAGTGCGGGTCGGTGACCTGCACCATGAAGCGCACGACCGGGCGCGGGGTATAGAACTCGCCGGCATCGCCCGCTGCATCGCGCATTTCGCGCAGCATCGATTCGTACAGATGCGACAGGGTGTGGATTTCTTCGCTGGCACTGAAATGAATGCCGTTGATTTTGTTGATGATGTCGCGTAGCAGGTAGCCGCTGACCATACGGTTCTGCACGCCTTTGAAGACGTTGGCGATGACTTCGCGCTGGCTGCCTTTTTCGCCCTCGCCAGCCAGGCCGCGCAGGTAAGCGAACAGGCCCTTGCCGGTGCTGCCATCGGCGCGTACGGTGAACTCCTGTCCGATGAAGGCGAGCAGTTCGTCGCCGGTAATGCCGTCCTCGCGCGCAGCCCAGTCGCGCCAGCGGTAGGGCGCTTCGATGATCGGCTGGTAGTGCTTGCCGTCGAGTTCGGCTTCTTCCTCGTGCATGATTTCTAGGTCGTCGAGAAACTTGAGGAACATGACCCAGGTGAGCAGGGGCAGGCGGTCTACGTCGCCGTTGAGGCCTTTGTCCTTGCGCAGTATCTTGCGCGCGGAGCCAATCAGCGCGGAAAGGTTTTCTCGGGTGGTGAGGGGGGCTTTGGCTTTACGCGGTGCGCGGGATTTTTTTTCGGTTGTACTGGTGGATGCTGCTTTGACCATCGGGTTGGACTTTCTTTATTGATACAGGGCGGTTTGCAGGCGTGCAACCGCCTCCTTCATGCCACGTACCCCGCCGAAATGCCGCGTAGCGATTTCGGAAGGGCTGCCGTAGCGATCGAAGGGTTGGACTTTCATCAGATCCGACAGTGTATTGAATTGGAGGATGCCGCGCTCGATATAGCGTTCGAGCAGCAGCGTCAGGATCTCGCGGGCGGTTTCGCCGTGCTGCGTAAATAGATCCTGTGCCTGGCGGCGCGCCTGGTCAGCCCGCTGGCGACGAGTCAGCAGGGGGGCATTCCAGGCGAGATGGCAGAGGAGGTCAAAGGGATCCGCATCGGGCTGCTCGCTGCTGGCGGCTAGTTCCTCGAAACTGATGCCTCGCTCGGTCAATTCGCGCAGCACTTCGCCGCGCGTGTCGGGGTTGGCCCAGGCGGATTGCAGTGCTTCGCGCGTCGGATACAGCGTACGTACGGCACGGCCGGAGTATTCCGTATATTTCACGACTTGCAACTTCTTGCCGTCAGTGTCGAGGTCGTAAACCAGATGGCCGATGACCTCAACTTCGCCGCCGTCAATGTAGAACTTGCGGGGCTCGGGTGGCGGTTCATCGATCGGCAGACCCGTCCCAGGCCCGATTTGTTCTTCGGGCATTTCGTATTCAGTAGCCAGATCGTCCTGCGTTACATCTGCTTCAGCTTCGGTAGTCCCGACTTGCTCGCCGGCTTCATCAACGGTCACTTCCTCGATCCGCGCCGGATCGCCGTCGAAGTCCGGGTCGGCAAAGTGGCGCGTGGCTGTGCCGGTGAAGTCGATGATGTTGAAATATTCCTTGCCGTAATCCACCTTTAGCCGTGTGCCGCGACCGACGATCTGCTTGAATTCAGAGCGGGAGCCAACCACGCGCGCCAGCACCACGTTTTTGACCATCTCGGCGTCGACGCCGGTGGTCAGTAGTTGGGAGGTGGTCAGGATGACGGGTGTGGGCTTATCCACGTCCTGGAAATGCGACAGATGAGTCAGGCCAATGGCGCCCTCGTCGGCGGTGACACGACAAACGTAATCGGGGTACTGCTTGACGAGGTCGCTGTTGAGGTTGATCAGCTCCTGCCGCATTTCGGCCGCGTGCTCCTGATCGACACAAAACACGAGAGTTTTGGCAAACCTGTCGGTTCCTTTAAGTAGGTCGGTCAGGTGGCGGGCCATTGCCTGGGTACGGGAGCGCAAGGCCACGACACGTTCGAAATCCTTGGTCTGATACTCCTCGTCAGGCACTTCTCGGCCGTAGCGATCCAGCTCGTCCTTGCTGGGCCGCCAGCCGGCGGCATCTACGGAAGTGATGACGCGGTGCACGCGGTACGGGGCCAGAAAGCCATCCTCGATGCCCTGGCGCAGGCTGTAGGTGTAGACCGGGTTGCCAAAGTATTCGTAGCTGTCGCGGGATTCCTCGCGTAGCGGCGTGGCGGTCATGCCGAATTGGACGGCGGGCTCGAAATAGTCGAGTACAGCACGCCATGCGCTTTCATCACGGCTAGAGCCACGATGGCATTCGTCGATGATGATAAGGTCGAAGAAATCCCGACGATATTGGCGGAACACGTCGGCGCTGGCGGTGGAAAGTGCCTGATAAATGCCGAAATACATGTCACGGCTCTGACTAATATCGCCACCGGCAATCTTGTGTCGGGCATCGCCGAAGGGCGCGAACATCTTGGCCATTGGGTCGTCGACCAGGATGTTGCGGTCGGCGAGGAACAAGATTTTCGGGCGGCGGTATTCGCTGGTGCGGTTCCAGCGGCTGTTCCAGAGCTTCCAGCAGATTTGGAACGCGACGCAGGTTTTGCCAGTGCCGGTGGCCAGTGTGGCCAGAATCCGCTTCTGTCCGAGCAGGATGGACTCGATGACTCGGTGAATCGCAATTTGCTGGTAGTAGCGCGGTACCTTGCCGGAAACCAGATTGAAGGGCTCCAGGAGATGTGGCGCACCGGTTTGCGGTAAATGGGAGCCAGTGGTCAGGCGGGCAAACAATTCATCCGGGGTGGCATAGCGGTCGACCTCGCGCTCGGTGCCAGTGGTGTAATCAATCTCGACGATGCGACGGCCGTTGGTGGCATAGGCGAATTTGAGGCCGAGGATCTCGGCGTATTCCCGCGCCTGTTGTACGCCGGTTTCCGCGGGCAGGCCAATTTCCTTTGCCTCCACCACAGCCAGCGGATAGTCGCGACGGTAATAGAGCAGGTAATCGGCCCGCTTTTGCTGGCCGCGGCGGACTTTCCCGCCTGCGACGATGATGCGGCCGTTGGTGAAGGTGCGCTGTTCACCGATGCTGTGTGGTGCGGCACCCCAGCCGGCCTCAACCAGCTTCGGTGTGACGTATTCGCGGCAAGTATCTGCTTCCGTCATCGTCCCATCGCGCATTACCTTCCCCTTGGGTTCTATCTTTTGTGGTTGCCCGATTGCGTTGGCATAAGTGGCGCATTTTATCGCTGTGCTACATCGTCAGCCATCGTCCGGTTGGGAAGTTTTTCAGAAACGCTGAAACGGGGTGAGTAAATTGGTCTGGAAAGATAGGAGGTGGCAATGAATTTCTCACGAGCAGACTGGGTTGAATTTCTCCGTCGCATGGGGAAAAACTTGTTCTGTGACGCGTGGTATCCAACCGTTGCTATCGGAATTGCACAGGCCCTGATTAGCCCGGAATCCAGCCTTCTCGACTGCCTGGCAACGGCTGCGGTCTTGCTGGCGTTCATTACGACCGCGGCAATGTTCTGCTTTGCAGTGAGCTGGGGGATTTCCCTCGGTAGCGACGATTGACCGTTGGAGAGGCCAATGAATATGTTTAGATGGCTGGGTAGCTTGTTTGACGATGCCGACTCGGTGTGTGCCTCGCTGGACACATGCGAGTCAATGTACCTGATAGATGACGATGTCTCGAATCCGGCGAACGGGCTACCAATGATCGGAGGATTTGCTGGGGTTGATATCGAGGGAAATCTGTATGGGACGGACTTGTTTCACGATACCTATACGGAAAATTCGAATCATTGGGGTGGAGCGTCTGGGTTTGACGGGGATTGATAATTAGGCGCTGAGGTATCCCTGCGGCCAACTGCTTGGGCAGCTAGTCGATTTGTGGCTTCATTGGGCAGGTGAACGCTAAAGGGTCGCGTCTAGAAAACAAATTGGTCACGGTGGTCGAGATGTTCCCCAATTTCCCGTCTGCCAGATTTTTCTTCACTACATCGGATTTGCCCAAGGCGATTAAGGCCTTCACGGACGCCATCTTGTGCTGAATTATTGTGGCATTCAGCATGACTCGTTCCAGGAGTTCAACAGTGCCAGGTTCATGGCGGCAGGCCAGTACGTTAGCGGCCAGGTAAGGCGCATCCCCGACACTCCGACCGGAAACGGCATACTCGGATCCTGGAATGAGCATTTTGGCGATGCCTGCTTCAAGGATTCGCACATAGGGATCGATCGAGGCATCGAAGGGATCGGCCATCACGAGCGCCCGAAGTGCCGCATGTTCAGTTTCACCCCAGGAATTTAGGGCAGAAAAAGGGGATTCGAGCGGCAGCAGCTTTCTCAATGCCGGCGTAAACGCTGCCGCGTGATGTTTCTCCACCCAGTAGGCTGCCGTCCTGAACTGGACGATATCAATGGGTGAAAGCGGCTTGGCGTTGAGGCGGGCCGCGATGTCGGCCGAGGTGGGCTCGACAAATTTGATCGCCCATCCGTCCATGTGAATTTTCCTCGGACCGTACGCCGAGTCGTCTCGATCAGAGTATTTCGCTGACTGGGCATCGAACACGACACCATCCGATCCTGTCAGGCGCTCGTCGGACTTATTCCGATATCGCTGGTGGACCTTCCCGAGACATTGCAGAATCGCTTTGTCACCCGTGTAGTCGGCTGAGTTGTAGTAATCCACAAAAGGGGTGATCGGCTGAAGAAAGACCCAGTCGTCGCAGTCTGCACGCCCAACGACCTGGAAGAACTGTGTCACTGGTACCTGGCCAGTAAAGGCTACATAGGCTCCGCTCTTGTTGCTCGATGCCAGCACTTCGACGGGGCGGTTCCCGATCAGTGGTGCTTTTCCTGGGGATGGCTGCAGGCGAATGCGGGGATTCGGGTTGTCAGGATCGTCTGGAATCGAGTTATTGACGTCCTTGCCCATGATTGAGGCAGCGGCTGTACGGAATTCAGGTGGAGACTGTGGGCGATAGGGCTTGGCCGATCCCTGTCCGCTGCATCCAGCAAGGATCACCACAAAGGAACCGAACCAAGTCATGCGCGTCATGATCGATAACTCACGGGCGCTCGGTGCCGACGACTTTCGCATCCGATGCTTTCAACCGGTAAAAGGGGGCCAGGGTGTCTTCCAGTACGTCGGCGATGAGGACATCCAGCAACAGCTTCTCATGCCAGGCTTGTGCCTTCACACGCCAGAAGACGTCATCCCCATACACGCGCATCTCGACATAGCTTTTGACCTGCTTGCATTTCTCATTCAGGCACCAGCCACGCGGATCGCCGGTCAGCATTTCGTTGAAGCCGCCGGCGATGCCTGTCTTCTGGCTGATCCAGAGCAACAGATCAGGGACCGAAATAGCGCCGCGGTAGGCGCCGAGCGTCCCAATCTGCAGGAGGTCGACGGTTTGGTAATGTGGATCGGCGGCCTTGTTGTCTAACTGGACCGTGCGCTCAAGCACATCGCCCAGCGGTCCAACGATGTCTTGCTTGGCCAGGGCCGAGATGATGTAGGTTCCGTTGAACTTGAAACGTGCATCCGCTGACGCCGCGTCATCTGCGATGGCGAATCCCTTGGCTCTTAGCTTCTCCTGGAGAATCCGCGTCATTTTCGGACTACCTTCAAAACTGACGAAGATCCGCTGATGAGCCGTTTCGGCCGGCGGCAAGTTCTTACTGATGACTTCACGCTGGATCTGGGGCTGCTCGCTTGGCGGAGAGTCTAAGCACCAACCGAGCATTGGAAGGGAGCCCAGGAATAGAGCGGTTGCTAGAGAGCGTATCCTTGCGGATGTGACCCGAACGCGCCGGCGCGCCGGAAGCTTCCGGCGACTACGGCTTGTCATAACCACGAGGCACCGATTCGTCGATCGCCTTGCGGGCCATCGCGCATTGTTCGCTCGTGAAACGCCTGCCTTCAGTGCGCTGATTGGCGAACATCTTGACCGACACCAAGGCGATGCCGACCTCTCGGTCGACGTCCTGGTCGGCGGTTGGTCCCTTGGCTTCCTGACGGATCAAGCGGGCGAATTCCTTGGCGTAGTACTGGCTGATCGCCTCTTCCCGGTAGCCACAGGCTTTGCCCAGAGAAGTGGCATTGGCAAATTCTTCCAGCAATCGCTTCGCCGATGGCGTATTGGCTGCAAAGTTGGCGGTATCGGAGGCAGCCATTGCTGCCGCTGAAGATAGGCAGGTGCCGATGACTAGGCAATGGAGAATTAGCTGGGTCGCATTGGTAATGGATTTCGTCATTGCTTGGTGGTTCTCCTGTTAATTGTCAGTTCGCCAGCATGGCATCCAGCCAGCGCGGAACCTCGATTGATTTATTTCTATGGAATATTTATTGTATCAAAACGAGATGTATAAACAGTAGAGTGTTGAGCTGTAGATACAAAAGCCGTAGCGGGTCACTCTCCGCCGTACTATGAGTACGGATAAACATCAAACAGGGGAGGCTCGCCGGCGGATCGCTGCCAACGTCCGGAGAATGAGAATGGAACGTGGCCTAAGCCAGGAAGGGATGGCAGAACTGGCGAATTTTCACCGAACCTACGTCTCGCAGCTCGAACGCTGCGTCACGAATATCTCTATCGATGGGCTGGAGCGGCTTGCAATGGCTTTGGGCGTAGACGTTACGGAATTGCTCGGCGGCTCAAAAATGTCGCAGCCTCCTGATCAGTCGTAACTAGCGCTTGCCTGGAATCGTCGTATCAGTTGCATGAAAAGGCCGGGTTTTCCCGGCCTGTGTGCTATTCCTTACCTCGGAAGGCTACGGTAGTGGGTGCATACCTGTTCCCACTTGCCGAAGCGATACCGAGGATAAGTATTCACGCGAACGATTTTCGGTCCCATGATTCAAATCCTTTGTCGATGATTGTCGACACTTACGGATGTGGACGTCTGCTAAGTTCGGTGGTAAATTCCGCGCGCTTACACGAATTACCCGTCTCAACATACGTTGCTGGCGGTCGAAGTACCGGCACAGGCTGTAATTGCTCAGCCCGCCTGCAAATGGCCTTAGCGTTGGCGCGTTAAGGTCATTTGTTTTTTTTAGCACGGAAGTTCTCCGCGCTTTTCAAGCTGCTTCGCGCGAAGCGTCGCTGCCTGATTCGAAACCTGGAAATGCATTTCGATTTTGGTGGCCGTGTTCAGCTTCCTATTTCGGATCACGTCAAGCGGCATCAGCAGTTCTGCTGCGAACTGATTGGCCTGCCACTCCGAGTCTTCATAAACCTTCGGCGCACGCTCAACGCTGGAGCGATTAATGGTCCGGCGATGCCCCAGAAGCCCGTGCCCCAACTCGTGCATAATCGTGAAACGGGCGCGGGGATCGTCCCAGCAGGCCTTCTCGAACACATCTGACCGGATGTGCATCGTCATACTTTCGGGGTCCCAGCATGCTTCAACGTCTTCATGAGGCATCTCGTCAGGATCGAGAACGTCGTAAGTGATGCCGTATTTGACGCTCAACCGATCCAGCAGAAGACCAATATCGATGTTTTGCGGGGCATCGCCGATTTCGAGAATTCGCCGGACGTTGTTTGCGGAAACTCGGATCTCCGCAACACCGCGTCCGGCAACACGAAACCCGCCAAGCGGTCCATTGCCAATCATTTGTTCTCCTTTTTCGCGTTCGCAGCGGCCAGCAAGGCCTTAAGGTTTTCCATTTCCTCCGAGCTCAAGGAAGTTCTGGCGAAGCCAGCGATCAGCATCTGGTGGGCCGGATTCAGACCTTCTAGGCTGACCGACTTGTTGGAGACGTCAGCGGCCTCCGCTAAATTCGGTGCTGCTATGCCGTGTCCTTCGAAAAAGCCCTTGATCTTGCCGACCCATTCCCCAGTAATCTTCTTCCGCCCGGTTTCCATCCCGCTCAAGAAGGCGGAGGAAACATCCAGTTCATTAGCCATCTGCAAGAGCGAGATTTCTGCGTCAAGGCGGGCCTTTCGCACGACCTTTCCGAATTCAGTAATTTTCATGGCGTCATCCCTCGCGTGTGTTTTACGGTGATACAAAATAAATTTACCATATTGGTAAATTATTGGCAAGCAGTTGGATAGTTATTTTTCGTTCTTGTGCCGTCTATGATAAACAGCCACTTAACGGTACGGCGCACCAGCGCAAGCCGAAGGGAAATGCCGCAGACGGTGCGAGGGGGCGGCAGTGTCCTGCCAAAGGACCGTTTACACAAAAAATCTTACACGCCCAGTGCGCCGAGTTTTTGAAGTTCTGAGGGGGTATATTTTCGTCGAATTACGTTGAATTATTTTTCAGTTCGTAATTCCGAACGACTAGCAGATTGTTCTGCAAGGGCCAGATTTGGTGCTTCGGGATACATCTGCCTCAAATAGTAATCCCGAAGGAGTTCATCATCGAAGGCATAGCTTCCGCGAGCGGACTGCCAGACCAATTCCCTTACCTGTAGCGCTTTGATTGCGCCCTGTATCGTAGAACTTTTCGGCTCCGATCCAAGCACCTTTTGATAAGCCTCCATGGCCTCGGCTCCGTAAGGTTCGTAATTCGGCGTGAGACGGGCGATGGCATCCAATACCGCTTTCTGGGGCGGTGTCAGGCGCGCATAGGAATTTGAGAATTCATCCCAGGCAGCCTGCTGCAATTTTGAGGCACCTGTGGTGACCATTTCCGCGAGGCCATCCGGCCCCAGGCAATTGGCAACCGCCTCCGAAACGGCCGCTCTGAACTTTTCGGGGCGGCGTCCAACCAGTTCGAAGGCCTTTTTCATGGCGTCCAGTGGGAATTGGTGTGCGGTGTTGAACTGTTGGTTGAAGTCTTTCGCGTATGCTTCTACGAACTTGTCGTCGAGAAGCGGGAAACGCGTGATTTCGGCGCCATAGAAGGCTTGTTTCCGGTTTGCGACCATGAACGTCAGTTTGTCCCTGCTGGATCCTGTCATCACGAGAAGCAACCGTATTCCCTTCCCGGCTTCTTGGTTGAGTTCGTCGCGCGCGGCTTTGAGCGCAAAGAGGGCTTTATCCCCTTCTGGCGTCGTCAGGGCGTGCTGTGCTTCGTCGATGACCAGCATGATCGGTTTCAGCAATTTCTCCCAAAGCTTTTTGAGTGCTGCACCGATGGTGATTCCGCCTTGGCTCTTGCCGTCGCCGATGTCGATCGTTGTGCCGGCGGCCCCCACTTTGGAGATTCCTATCGCCCGCAATGCCCGTTTGGCCACCGGAGCGTGTTTGTCGAGCTCGGCAGCAATAGCTTCCGCTATGAGTTCGGCAGGGTTGCGGGTCTTGTCTGCCCAGAGGTCGACGTAGATCGGAAGCCAATCCAGGTTTTCCGCTTCGGGAACGAGGTCTTGGCGGAGAAAGGTCGATTTTCCCGTCCGCCGCGGGGCCGCGAGAAACAGGCCGCTTGTTGCGTTGTTGACAGGGCTACGGCCCGAGAGAATTCGGCAATATTCCTCGGCCAGTTCCTTGCGGTGGTAGATGAATTGCGAGTTCAGGATGGTCATTGGAACTCCCGATTACGTTGAATTATTTTTGGCAACGTAATTTACCATGCTAAAAATAATTGTTCGCAAAAATCCAAACAGAATCCGTGGAAGGCTCCGTATTTTCAGCTTGGCAGGTCGTTTGTTGTGCAGAAAACCTCAAGCTAACCTATTGTTTCATAATGTCCTGAATTGACCCGTTTTGCCGTGCTCGTGACATCATGAAAAACGTGCTCAAACCCGCATGGTTGAGCCCAAAAAGGTGATCCGTCCACCTGTACATGGTGTGTACTGTGCATTAGCCGCCTAGGCCCGTATTTAAGGGCTTTCCGGGACGGTCTACAAAATTCCTGCAATATTCGTATCAAATCGAGGCGGTTTTGACCTCGATCCTTTCATCGCTGCGCACGTCCCGATTGACCGCAGTCATGTTGGGTGAATTGTGGCCGAGGAGACCGGGCAGAAGACAATTATTATTCGATGGGGAGAATGAGATCGGCGTTGGCCAACAATGGAAGCACTTCTCGAGTGCTAGAACTCAGACATTGGCGTGCATGCTCAAAGTTGCGGTTGGCGCCAAATGCCATATCGATCACTTTGTCCTCAATCGCACGAGCGCTCATTGTTTCATCTATTTCAGCGAATCCGAATTGCTCAATCAGCAGTAGAAGGGCACTTTCCAAGGTGTAGACCGAGCCTTTCAGCCGATCAAACACATCTTGCAATTGCTGCTCGTGAGCCAATAGGGTCCTGAGTGCTCTTCGGTCGCCGGTTATCAATCTGGTGGGGTGTTGTGCTTCACATAGCGCTGCGAACAGAACGCCTTCCCCTCCGTCAATTCCAGGTATTTCTGAAAGCCGATCGAGAAGTGCAAGATCTTGTACTTCCGCTGCTATCTCGACATTGCCCAGCCAATTGCATAGGGTAGCCACCCTACCTTGGTCTTTAATCTTCTTCTTGGCCTGCTGAGGGAGGGAGAATCGCGTTGCAGGAGCAATCCGAATCTCTGGTTGATCAAGTGCAATCAGGAAGCGATCAAGCAGGGAGCACCCCGCCAGTTTGATCAGAATGTCGTTATCGGCAAAAACCAGCAACGACTACATTCCAGTCAATTTTCTGAGGACAGCTGCCTCATCATCTGACAGGCCTTCCCAGTTCAACTGACGCTCCAGCATCGTGGTGCAAACCGAGATATCGTCTGGCCGATTTTTGACCAACGCCAGTAGGGCTGCTCCACCAAGTTTGAAATTCTTGCAGCAGTGAGCGGTGGCAAGTGCGATATGCATTGGATCAATGCGGCGCGAAGAAGCCATGGACATTGATGCCAGTGCGAGATCAGTCCCTTTCCTCGGAATAGAGGCACTTTCAGGCAAGCCTTTAAAAGCGGGCTCGCCAGTGAGCACAGTGAATCCGTAGCGATTTGCCGCTACTTCATCTTCCTGCTCGTCCGCAGCATCAATTTCGGTATCAATCGCCCACGCACCATCTTCGTCAACGTGCCCTTCTGCGATATGGCCGAGCTCGTGGGCCAAGTGAAAAAGCATGTATCCGTGCGGGCGTTTGCTGGTAAGAACAATCGCCGGCCTTCCTCCCACGGAAACCGCGAGGCCATCCATTTTCTTTGCGCCGGTGGGAAGGTGGCTCAGATGCAAAACGGGGATTCCGATCTGCCAGCAATATTGCAGTAAGGTCGAAAAATCAATCCAACGCTGGTCAGGATTGCAGAGAAGCGATCGACGCAACTCTGCTGCTGCATCGGGTTTGACGTAATCGTTCGGCATGGCTTGAACTGCGAGCTTCGCGGCAGTCATGGCCAAAGAACACGCCTGATCAAGGTCGGCAACTTCCGAGCATTGATTACGTTTGAATCGTCTTGCACTAAACCTAAACTCAGGCGCCAGATCTTCTGACAGCAGGGTAGATGGCCGAATGTTGAACAACTTTGCCAGCAACATCCCTGCTTCTTGGTAACCCGAAGCAGTATTTGCAATGGAATCATCCCACCAGTCGGGCAAGATGCCTTTTACAAACTGGCGAGTGAATCCCTGTTGCTTGAGCTTTGCGTAGAGGGGAGTCATGGAATGAAGTGCAGTCATGATCTTCTCCTTTCCGTCGTTTGGCCCTAAATGGCAACGAGCAGCACCGTGCGGTGGGCCAAGTTGCCTCAATATCACCTAGTAATTCTATAGACTACTATGGCTTTTGTCAGTAAATTCATAGCAGTGCGTTCGGTTGTTGCCAAAATTTTCAGCACGTTTGCGTTTGCAAAATCACTTTGTAAGTGTCTGGTTGTAGGCGTTTGCAATAGTTCGTTTTTGGGTGCTGTTTAAGCGCAGATTTATATTTCGACAGCGAAAAGTCGTAATTTATGCGCTGCACATGGTGTGCACGGTGCATTAGTCTAATTTTGCGTTCGAAATGTTAGAGAGCTCGCCGTTAAGCTGATCCAGTTCATTTGGAATCAAAACCACGTAGTCTAGCCGGCTGGGCGTTTGGCGGGAGGTGCGGTGGTTGTCTCAGGTTCGGTTGTGCGTCAGCCACATCTCGAACTCTTCAGCCGGCATCGGGCGGCTGATCAGGTAGCCTTGGGCTTCGTCACAGCCTTCGATGTCGAGCCAGGCTTGCTGTTCGGCGTTTTCGATACCTTCGGCGATGACCTTGAAGCCCAGGCTGTGGGCCATGGCGATGATGGCGCGGGTGATGGCAGTGTCGTGGGTGTTGCCGGGCAGGTCGCGGATGAAGGCGCGGTCGATCTTCAGGCTGTCGATCGGTAGTTCCTTGAGGTAGGAGAGCGAGGAGTAGCCGGTGCCGAAGTCGTCGATCGCCGTGGTGATGCCGATCGACTGGATCTTGAGCAATACGTCGCGTACCGTTTCCGAGTTCGCCATGATCACGCTTTCGGTGATTTCGATTTCCAGGCAATCGGCCGGTAGCTCGTGTTCCTTGAGGCTCTTCTGTAAAAGTGCGACGAAATTGCCGCGTTCGAGTTGCGGGGTGGCCACATTGACAGCCAGCCTGCCAAAGACGAGTCCGGCATCGCGCCAGCGGCGGGCAGAGGCGCAGACTCCAGCCAGTACCTGTTCGCCGAGCGGCAGGATCAGGCCGGTGCGTTCGGCCAGCGGAATGAACTCGCAGGGCGGGACCAGTCCGTGTTCCGGACTGCGCCAGCGAACCAGGGCTTCGGCACCGGTTACCCGGCGGCTTTTCAGGTTGATTTGCGGCTGGAACCAGACCTCGAACTCGCGTTGTTCGATGGCCCGGCGCAGGGCTGCTTCCCGTTGCAGGCGTTCCTGCGCGACTTGCGTCATGGTGGCCTGGTAGAACTGGTAGGTGTTGCGCCCGGCCTCCTTGGCGCCGTACATCGCGGCGTCGGCGTTGCGTACCAGTTCGATGGGGGTCTTGCCGTCGGCCGGATAGATGGCGATGCCGATGCTGGTGCTGATCAGGGCGCTGGTGCTGTCGAGTTGGAAGGGGTGTTCGATGCTGCACAGCACTTTGCGGACAACCTGGATGGCATCGGAACCATGGTTGATGTTGTCGAGGATGAGCGCGAATTCGTCGCCGCCGAGGCGGGCGACGGTATCTTCGACCCGGATGCAGTCATGCAGACGTTCGGCTACCCTGATCAGCAGTTCGTCGCCAACCGGGTGGCCCAGGCTGTCATTGACCGTCTTGAATCCGTCGAGATCGAGCAGCAGCAAGGCGACCTGATGGCCGTAGCGGTCGGCTCGGTCGATGGCATGGGCGAGTCGGTCCTGGAACAGGACGCGGTTCGGGAGGTTGGTCAGCGGATCGAAATGAGCCAGGCGTTCGAGCTTTTCCTGGGAGTGCTTGATGGAGGAAATGTCGGAAAAAACGCCGACATAGTGCGTTATCTGGCCGTTATTGTCGCGGATGGTGCTGATCGCCAACCATTCCGGGAAGACCTCGCCGTTTTTGCGGCGATTCCAGATTTCGCCTTGCCAGACATCAGCTTCGCATAGCGACTTCCAGATGGTTTGATAGAACTCCGGAGATTGGCGCTCCGAACGCAGCATGCGCGGATTGTTGCCGATCGCTTCCTCCGCACTGAAACCGGTAATTTCGGTAAATGCCCGATTGACCGAGACGATGGTGCCGCCGGCATCGGTTATCAGTACGCCTTCAGCAGTCGTGGTCAGCACGGCGGCGGCCAGTTTGAGTTGTTCTTCGTGGCGCCGGCGTTCGCTGATGTCGGTCGAAATGCTGATGACACCCTGGGTCGCGCCGTTGTCGAAGATGGGGCATTTCACGGTGAGGAAGTGCCGCGTTTCGCTGGCCAATACGATGTCCTCCTCGAACGAGCCGCGCTTGCCGCTGGCCAGCACGATGCGATCGTTGGCGTCCTGCTTTTCGGCGCTTGCCCGCTCCATGAAGTCGGCGCGACGCAAGCCCAGCATCCTGTCGCGCTGCAGTCCGAGTTCCTCCTCGAATTGATGGTTGCAAAGGATGAGCCGTTCATTCTTGTCAAAGACGCAAATGATTGCCCCAGCACTCTCGAACAGGCCTTGCAGCAGATTTTTGCTGGCACGGAGCTCGTCTTCGGCCTTTTTTCGCTCCGAAATGTCGCGGGCGACGGCGTAAGCCGATTGCTGCCCCTGCATCGTAATGGCGAGCAGGGTGACTTCGGCGAGAAAAGGGGTGCCATCGGCATGCAGATGAACCCATTCGAAGCGATGTACGCCGTTTTGCATCGCGGTATCCAGCATGAATTGGGCTTTTTGCGACGAAAGCTGCCCGTCGGGTTGATATTCCGGCGAGTGCTTGGCAGGGTGCTGCGGACCTTGTAGCGAGGTGCCGAAGAGTGCGGTGGTTGCTTTGTTGGCGGCAACGACTTCTTCGCCGTGAAGGATCCAGGCTGGGTCGGGTGAGGACTCGAAGAGGAAGCGGAAGCGCGCTTCTTCTTCACGGAGCGCCTGTTCGGCCTTCCGTCGTTCAGAGGCTTCGCGCTCCAGAATTGCGTTGCGCAGCCTCGCTTGGTGGATGTTGACCGAACGCAAGCCGGCGACCAGGGTAATCAGCAGGCTGAAAGCAAGGCCGATCTGGAAATAGGGCGAATGGTGGATGCTTCCGGTCCGCCAGCCCTCGTACGGTATGGCGCCCATTTGCCACGAGCCGCCGGGAACCTGGATGCTCATCAGCACCGGCGAGGCAGAGAATACCGCGGGGTCGCCTTCGATCATCTCGCCCTCCTCGCCTTTGGCGTCCTTGCCCCGTATGGCGACTTGCACCAGCGTCGACAGCGGCGTGCCGTCGGGCTGCAGCAGGCTGTCGACATAGGCGACGACCGAGGCGGTTCCCCAATAGCGGAGTTTCCCTCGCTCGGCTTGTTGTTGGGTGAAGATCGGTGTCCGGTTGATCAGGGCGCGGCCGCCCTGAACCAGGTTGACCGGCCCGGCCAGGATGGAGCTTTGACGCTCGCGGGCCAGTTGCACGGTCCGGTATTGTTCCGGGTTGCTGGCGAAATTAAAGCCGATGGCGCGCTGATTGGGCGATAGCGGATAAACCAGGCGCACGATGTCGTCCGGAGCGACCGTGATATTGCGAACGCTCGGATTTTTTTCAATCGCCAGTTGCGCCATCGCGTTGAATTGTTCGGACGAGATGCCGCCTTGTACGGAAATCAGGTGAACCAGGCCGTCGGTCGAGTTGAATGTTGCCTTGATGGCCCCTTCGACGCGGGCTCGGGTCAGGGCCAGTTCGCTTAGAACGCGGCTGCGTTCTTCGGTAACCTGGCGGTCGATATCGAGGGAGCCAACGACAAGACTGGCCAGTCCGCCCAGCAGGAAGACGATGAAACTCGAAACGAAAGGGATGCCGGTCTGGCGGATGTTGAACAACCTTGCTCCCTGCGTGGTGTGGGCGAGGACTCCGCCGGGGAGGGGGCCCCGGCAATCTATTACTAAAGTTAGCAATAAACCGTTCGCAGGTAAATTCGTATATTGCCTAGTTCTGCCGGAAACGAGCCGCTTTCATGTCTATTTTTCGTCAAACAGGCGTTGTTGGGCCATTTCGAACAGGATGCGCTCCTCAAAGCGGACATGTTCTTCAAGCAGGGTCGCGAAGGCCTGCAGGGTGGGGCGATCGGCGGTTTGGCCCAGAAGCTTGACCAGCCTGCGTAGTTCGACGTGCTCGGCCAGGGTCCGGTTTACCAGCCTGGATTCGCCCGCAGCGGAAAGAGCCGGCAACAGATCGCCTTCCTCGGCCAGGAAGTGGGGGTTCAGTTCGTGCGGGAAAAGTCTGCAAATGGTTTCGGCGCAGGCGGCAATTTCGTTCTGAGTGGCCTGCGCGATGGCGAGCCGGGCCTGACGACAGAGCTTGAGCGCCGTGTGATGTTCGCGGGAAAGCTGCTGCAGTGCTGGATGGCGTTTCATGGCGCGTTTCGTTCCGGGTTGCGACGGATGAGCATCAGTAGTGTGGCGACGAAACTGAGCAAGACCAGCCCATTGAACAAGCCGCCCCATTGGCGCAGTGCATCGTGCCCGCCAAGGCCGCCGAGAATGCGTAGTCCCAGGCTTATGTGAAGGAGGATGAGCGGAATATAAAGACTGGCATGAAATGGAATGCGGATGCGCGTGACTGCCGGGAAAATGACCGGAGCGTGGCCGAAGACCATCGCGAAGACAAAACCGAGGCCAATGCAGTGCAATGCGGCATCGCGCCAGGTGTGGCCGTTCTGGAGCCCGCCGGCCAGACCGATCAGGCCGGCGGCGGCCAACCACGCATAGCCAGAAAGTAGACAGAGGGCGATAAAGCGCGGCAGGCCCTGCAGTCGGGCATTGCGGCGGGCGATATCGTAGCGCAGCAGCCACAGGGCGAGTGCGAACAGTGCAGCGGCAAACAGTTGCAGGCCGAGGTGCTCGTCCTGGCTGCTGATCACGTTGGCGGCCAATAGCGCAGCCGTGATTGCCATGAAGCTCAGGCGGGCTCGTGGCGGGGTTGGCAAAAAGCGGGTCAGTTCGAGACGTTCGCCGGCGATGGTCAAGACCAGGAAGGACAGCCACCAGGGAAGGGCGCGCAGCAGGTGGGTGTCGAGGAGCCAGTACAGGTTGCCGCCCAGCCAGCAGGCGACGGCGATGGCAAGGGTAACGGTAAATAGGGCAGCCTGTCGTCGCATGATCACCGCGCTGGCGACCAGCATGATGCCGGCGGCGACCAGGCAGAGGATTTGCGGGACGAGCGGGTTGCCGCCGGCGAGCAGGACCAGACCGGCGCTGCCGGCGCAGGCCGGGGCGAGATAGGCCCAGGAACGGCCGAGGGCGACGGCGCGTTCCAGGCTGATCACGGTACCGAAGAAGGCTGAGATCATCAGTGCCCCGTGCCAGCCGGCGGCGCTCGCAGCTGGGAGTGGCCAGCCCAGACGGGTCAGGCCGGCCAGGCTGCCGCCGACCAGGGAGAGCATGCCAAAGAGGAGTAGCGGCAGGCGCCCGGCAGGCGGGAGGTCGCGGTTCAGCATTTCAATTGGCCTGACCCCAGCCGAAGTGAGCCTTGCTGTCGGGACTCATCATCGACGGGTCCCAGGGGGGGGACCAGACCAGACGGATTTCGGCCGCGCAGTCATCAGGCAGGGCGCGGTCCATTTCGCGTCGCAGGTCGTCGAGGATGAGGTCGCCCATCGGGCAGGCAGGCGAGGTCATGGTCAGTTCGATATGCAGTGTTTTGGCTTCGCTGCGTACCGCGTAGACCAGGCCCAAATCGAGAATGTTGACGCCCACTTCCGGGTCGATCACCCGACGCAGGATGGTGTATACGGAATCAGCTTCGAACGGTGGTTGCAGATCAAGGATGAGGGGCATCGAGGGACTCCCGTGATGGGGCGGGCATCGCGTGCTGGGCCTGGCGGGCCGCCTGGTGGTGGTAGATGTTGGCCAGTAGCACCTTTTGACTGATGACGCCGGCCAGTTTGCCATCCGGCGCAGTCACCGGGATGCAGGCCGGCAGGCGACCATTGAGCAGGCGGCCGGCGAGTTGGCTGACCGCTTCGTCGGTACGGGCCAGTGGGAAGTGGCTGCTCATGATCTGGCCGACCACTTCCGGTCGTTCGCTGTGGCTGCGTCGGCTTGGGCGCAGCAATTGGCGTACTTGTTCGGTAAGGCGACCAGGGCCTTGCGGCGTGATATGCCGGAGAAAATCATCGGCGCCAAGCAGGCCGATGACCCGCTGGCTGCGGTCGGTCACCGGCAGGCAATGTGTCGGCTGCTGGCGCAGGCGTTGCCAGGCGGATTCAAGCTCGGTGGCGAATTCGAGATGGCTGGTGGCGGCTTGCATGATCTCGCCGCAAGTTAACTGGTCATGGCGCTGCAATGCATGGCGGGTGGCCAGATCGTACACCTGCACCAAGTCCTCCTCGCTGATGTCGAGGTAGGCGTCGATTTCCTGCAGGGCGTATTGCAGGTCGGCGTGGGCGATGCCCTCGCTTTCGCGCTCGGGTTGCGGTGCCGGGGCGGCAGTTGCAGGTGCGCACTGCGGCCAGCGTCGACCGGGCAGCAGGCTATTGATGGCGAGCGCGGCGAAGAGCACGGCACCGATATTGAGCAGGATGCTGCCGATTTCTCCGCCGAGCGCCGGGGTGCTGGCGAAGACGATGGCCATCGCCCCGCCGGGCGGATGAATGCAGCGCAGTCTGGCCATCAGCCAGATCGATAACCCGAGTGCGCTGGCGATGGCCAGCCAGTTCGGATGGATCCACTGGCCGCAAAGCAGGCCGATCAAGCCGGAGAGGAGCAAGCCGCCGGCGGTCGACCAAGGTTGGCCGAGCGGACTGTGCGGCAGGGCGAACAGGATGACGCTGCTGGCGCCGAGTGGAGCCAGCAAGTGGCGGTAGGCGGCGGGGAGCGGGGCGACCGTCAGCACCCCCTGGATCAGCAGCATGCCGAACAGTCCGGCCAGACTGCTGCGCCAGCGTTCCGCCGCCGACAGCGGAGCGGCGTCGGCGATCAGGTAACGGGTTGCGAAGCGGTGCAGGGCGTGCATGCGCTAAGGCATCCAGAAACTCGCTTTGCCTTCGACGCGTCGTCTCGGATCGCTTTCATCGCTGACCTCGAAGACGATGGGGTGCGAACCGCTATCGAGCGCGCCGGCCGGTACGCTGACTTCGAGCGTCAGGTCGCGCAGTGCGGCGGCCGGCACTTCCAGTTCGCCGTTGCCGGCAATGGCGATGTCGGCAATGCCCTTGGCCTGGATGCGGAAGCGGCGATCCTGTTCGCTGGCATTGGTGAGCTGGATCTGGAAGGTGTTTTCGATCCGGCCATTGTCGGCTTCGCGATAGAGGACGGTACGGTCTTTCTGGATCGCCAGCTTGAGCGGGGCACGGGTGGCCAGCGACCAGCCTGTCGCGCCGGCAATGCCGAGGAATGCCAGCAGATAGAGCAGGGTGCGGATGCGGACGGCGCGCCGGATGATTTCGCTGCGACCGTAATGGTGCTGTACTGCGTTTTCGGTCGAGTAGCGGATCAGGCCGCGCGGATAGCCCACTTTGTCCATCACCTGGTCGCAACCGTCGATACAGGCGGCGCAGCCGATGCATTCGAGTTGCAGGCCGTCGCGGATATCGATGCCGGTCGGGCAGACCTGGACGCAGACGCCGCAATCGATGCAACTGCCCAGACCGAGTGCGCTGGGGTCGGCCTTCTTGGGGCGGGTGCCGCGCGGTTCGCCGCGTTCGGCGTCGTAGGCGATGATCAAGGTGTCATGATCGAACATGACAAACTGGAATTGGGCGTAGGGGCAGATGTACTTGCACATGTGCTCGCGCATGAAGCCGGCCATGCCGTAAGTCGCACCACCATAGAACAAGACCCAGAAAACTTCCCATGCCCCCGTCGTGCCGTGGCCGATGCCGGCGAGCAGATCGCGGATCGGCGTGAAATAGCCGACGAAGGTCAGGCCGGTCCAGAGTGCGATGCCCAGCCATATGCTGTGCTTGAGGGTCTTTTTGCCGACTTTGCGGGCCGAGGTCGGTGCCGCATCGAGCTTGATGCGGGCTGGACGGTCGCCTTCGATCAGCTTTTCCACCCAGAGGAAGATCTCGGTATAGACCGTCTGTGGGCAGGCGTAGCCGCACCACAGGCGGCCGGCCACGGCGGTAAACAGAAAGAGGGCGAGCGCCGAAAGGAGTAGCAGGATGGTCAGATAGATGGTGTCCTGTGGCCAGAGGACGAAGTCGAAGAAGTAGAAGCGGCGCAGGTCGAGATCGAACAGCACGGCTTGGCGACTGTTCCAGGGTAGCCAGCAGAGACCGTAAAAGACGATCTGGGTCAGCCAGACCATGATCACCCGCCAGTTCTGGAAGCGGCCTTTGACCGAGCGCGGGTAAACCTTGGCGTTGGGGTCGGCAACCGGCTTGATTTCAATGATGCGTTTTTCGGGGGCGAGCTTTGCCATGAGACTGTGCGAGGAGTAGGGTAAGGGGCGACGCTGGATACCACTTTATAACATGTATAATTTATACATGTTTATAACAACAATCAAATTTGCTTCCCATTAAGTCCGGAGAGGTGCGATGCGACTCAGCTCATTTTCCGATTACAGCCTGCGCGTGCTGATTTATCTTGGCGGTCAGCCGGACCGTCTGGCGACGATTGCCGAGATCGCCACGGTCTATGGCATTTCGCAGAATCACCTGATGAAGGTGGTGCATCTGCTCGGCCGTCTCGGTTATGTCGAGACGGTGCGCGGCAAGAATGGCGGCATGCGCCTGGGCCGTCCGGCCGGCGCCATCGGTCTGGGCGAGGTGATTCGCCAGACCGAGAACGACTGGGCGCTGGTCGAATGTTTTTCCACCGGCAATTGTTGCCAGATTCAGTCGATCTGCCATTTGCCGCCCATTCTCGATGAGGCGCTGGCGGCGATGTTTGCCGTGCTCGACCGTTACACCCTGGCCGACCTGCTGCATTCGCCGGCGGCCGCCGACCGGATTATCCAGTGGCACCCGGCTACGCCAGCTTGAGGCCGTCGTAGCCGGGGTTTCAGAAACCGATCTTGCGGCTGCGCCCCATGCGGGCCTGTTCGAAATCCCGTCCTTCCAGCCAGTTGCGGCCTTCCAGCTTGGCGGTGCCGAAGGCGGCGAGCAGGCGCTTGCGCATGTCGCGCGGCGGTAGCGAGCCGAGGCGTTCGAGCACGCTGTCCTCGGCTTCCGGCGGGAAGCCCCAGTCGTGCTGGGCGACGATCTCGCGATACAGCGCGGCGGCAATGCTGATCGCCGCATCGTGGTCGGGACGGGGGACTTCGTAGACATTCATCCGGTTGAGGATGGGTTCCGGAATCGAGCGCTCGTCGTTGGCGGTGGTCACCCACAGGATGTGCGAGGCATCGATGTCGATATCGATGAATTCGTCCTTGAAGGCGCGGGCGGTGTCGTGTTCGAGCAGGCTGTACAGCGCGCCCATCGGGTCGTAGCGGCTGTCGCCGCCGGCCTTGTCGATCTCGTCGAGCACCACGATGGGGTTGGCGAAGTCGCCATGCACCAAAGTGTGCGCCACCTTGCCCGGCTTGGCATTGTTCCACTGCGACGAGGCGCCGGACAGCACCCAGCCGGCAGTCAATGAACTCATCGAGATGAATTCGTGGCCGGTACCCAGCCGGGCGGCCAGTTCGCGGGCGAAATGGGTCTTGCCGATGCCCGGCTCGCCGAGCAGCAGGATGGGCGTGAAGCTCATCGGCTCGTTGCCGGCCACCGAGAGCGCGACGTACTTGCGCAGGTCGTCGATGACGTCGCTGAAATTGGGGCAGCTGTCGTAGAGATCGTCGATCATGTCGGCGCCGGTCGGGCGGACCAGGAAGCGGCCGCCGCCCCGCTGCTTCATCTTGTCGTAGAGGCTGGCCAGCGCTTCGTTGCGATTACCGGCCGCTTCTTCCATGGCGCGCTCGATGGCGCCCACATCGTAGATGGTGCGCTCTTCAGCGACCGAGAGACGAATTTCGCTGTGTGCCATGATGACTTCCTCCTGAGCTGCAAGACCCCTCATACGGGGCCGGGATGCACATGTTGGGATGCCGTGTTGCGCTTTCTTCCAAGCATTTCCCGTTCCAGCTTTTTTGCTTCATCCGGCCGGCGCGGCCGATAGAATGGCGACATTGTTGTGGAGGAGCCTGATCGATGGAGCGTTTTACCATTTCGCTGGACGAGTCGCTGGCCAGCCAGTTCGACCAACTGATCGCGGCCCGCGGTTACCGCAACCGTTCGGAAGCGGTGCGCGACCTGATTCGCGGCGCCATCGAGGGCGACCGCCAGCGCGACCCGCCTTCCGGCCATTGCGTCGCCAATCTGTCCTATATCTACAACCACCATGAGCGCGAACTGGCCGAGCGCATCACCGGCCTTCAGCACGACCACCACGACCTGACCGTGGCGGCGATGCACAGTCATCTCGATCACGACAATTGTCTGGAAACCGTCATTCTGAAAGGGGCGACGGCTGAAGTCCGACAATTCGCCGATGCGCTGATGGCGGAGAGCGGCGTGCGTCACGGCAAGCTCAACGTGATCGCCCTCGAGGCCGAACATCACCACGCCCACGATGAACACGGCGAAGCCCATGTCCACTTCCGTCCCGCCCGCTGACCTGAATACCGGCGAGGGTCTGGGCGAGCACGCCTGGATCGAGGTCATTCAGAAAATGGACGAGGTCTACAACGACCTCCTCCAGTACGAAGTGGCGCTCGAAGAAAAGAATGCCGCGCTCGAGGAGTCGCACCAGTTCATCGAAAGCGTGCTGGCCTCGATGTCGGACATCCTGATTGTTTGCGACCGCAACGGCAATATCGAGGAGGTCAATCCCTCGCTCTGCCACATTGCCGGCAAGAACAACGCGCAGTTGGAACACCAGCCGGTCTTCGATCTCTTTGCCGATGATGTCGAACGGGCCAAGGCGCGCGATGTCTTTGCCCGATTCGGTCGCGAAGGCGTCCACGACTGCGAGTTTTTCCTGCGCGCCGGCGATGGTTCGACCGTGCCGGTGTCGATGAACTGCACGCCGCGTCTGTCGCAAACCGGCAAATTGATGGGCATGGTGGTTACCGGTCGCCCGGTCGGCGAGCTGCGCCGGGCCTATTCGGCGCTGCGCCAGGCGCACGACGACCTGAAACGGACACAAGGGCAGTTGCTGCATGCCGAGAAAATGGTGTCGCTGGGCCGCCTGGTGGCCGGGGTGGCGCACGAATTGAACAATCCGATCAGCTTCGTGCTGGGTAATGTGTTGTCGCTGCAACGCTATGCCAGCCGGCTGGAAAGTTACCTCGGTGCGCTGCACGACGGTCCGGCCGCCGATACCGCACCCTTGCCGCAGATGCGCCAGGATTTGCGCATCGACCGCATCTTGGCTGACATGCCGCATCTGATCGACGGCATGATCGAAGGTGCCGAGCGGACCCGCGATATTGTCGATGCCCTGAAGCGCTTCTCGGCGGTGGACAAGATGACGCCGGAGCAGGTCAGCCTGAACGAGGTGGTCGAGCGCTCGATGCGCTGGGTGGTGCAGAGCGCCTCATCCAACTTCCGCGTCGAGGTCGAATTGCCGCCCGGCCTGGTCTGCTCGGGTTCATCCGGGCAGTTGCAGCAGGTGGTGATGAACCTGATCCAGAATGCCTGCGACGCCACCGCCAGCCTGCCCGGCGCGGCCTTGAAGATCAGCGGTCGGCAGGAAGACGGCATGGTGGTGCTGCGTTTTGTCGATAACGGGCCGGGCATTGCCGAGGCGCACCTGGGTCGTCTGTTCGAACCATTTTTCACCACCAAGCCAGTCGGGCAGGGCACCGGCCTGGGGCTGTCGATCAGTTACGGCATCGTCGAACGGCACGGCGGCAAGTTGACGGCGGGCAACGCGCCGGGCGGCGGGGCGGAATTCGTGCTCTCACTTCCGTTGGAAAGCCGCTAACCACTTTGGGCCGGATAGAGCGCTGCAGTAACGGCCGGGGTCTATACGAACAATGACTTATTGCCTTGGCACGCAACTTGTATGAAGATATTAAAAACATTCATACGCGTGCCATGGAAATCCTGCCGACCGACTGGTTGTCCCTGCTGCTCCTGACCTTCGTGCTCGGTATGAAGCATGGGTTCGATGCCGATCACCTGGCGACCATCGATGGTCTGACCCGCTTCAACGCTCGCCAGCGACCCGGCCTGGCCCGTTACTGCGGCACCCTGTTTTCACTGGGCCACGGTGCCGTCGTGATGGCGATTGCACTGGGCGTATCGGCGGTGGCTGGCACCTGGGCGGTACCCGAATGGTTCGGCGTGCTTGGTTCGGTGATATCCATCGCTTTCCTGGTTGCCCTGGGCAGCCTCAATCTGGCTGCCGTTTTGCGCGCCGGGCCCGATGAAGTGGTCCAGCCGGTGGGGCTCAAGGGGCGTCTGCTCGGCAGCCTGCGTCACGTTTCACATCCGGCGCTGGTGGCCCTGGTCGGCGCCTTGTTCGCGCTTTCTTTCGATACTTTGTCGCAGGCCGCCTTCTTCGCGCTGACCGCGACCCGTTTCGGCGGCTGGCAACATGCCTTGCTGCTGGCCAGCCTGTTCATGTTCGGCATGTTGCTGACCGATGGCATCAACGGCCTGTGGATTGCCCGGCTGATTGCCCGCGCCGACCAGGTGGCGCTGATCGCTTCGCGCGTCATGGGGCTGGTGGTGTCGGGCGTCAGCCTGCTGGTCGCCGCGTTTGGTGCCGCCAAGATGCTGTCGCCGGCGGTCGAGGCGTGGAGTGAAGGCAAGGAACTGGTCTTCGGCTTTTCGCTGGTGGCGATCATCGCCCTCAGCTTCATCACCGCGGTTCGTTTGATCCGGCGGCCGTTGGCGGCTTGAGCCGGGCTAGGTAATTTAATCCTGGGAGGAGGCCGGCGCACCGGCTTTTTTAATCGATGAAATTAAGAAAAAAATTTATTTACTCTTATTTGGTGCTTGCCGTCGGTGGTGTCCAGGCCCATGAGTCAGCCGAGTTATCCACGGTCGAGGTGCGCGCCCAGGCAGAAAATCTCGAAGGCATTGCCGCCGCGGGCAGTGAGGGCATCGTGTCGAGCCAGCGCCTGGCGGCGATTCCGATCCTGCGTCCCGGTGAAGCGCTGGAGATGGTGCCGGGCTTGATCGTTACCCAGCATGCCGGCGACGGCAAAGCCAACCAGTATTTTCTGCGCGGGTTCAATCTTGATCACGGTACCGATTTCGCCACCTATGTCGGGGGCGTGCCGGTCAACATGCCGAGTCACGCGCATGGTCAGGGCTATACCGACCTCAATTTCCTGATCCCAGAGTTGGTTGAGCGCATCGCCTACCGCAAAGGCCCGTACTACGCCGAAGAGGGGGACTTTGCCTCGGCTGGCGCGGCGCACATCGATTACTTCCGTCAGCTCGATAGCGGCCTGGCCGAAGCGACGCTCGGCCAGCGCGGCTATGCCCGCAGTCTGCTCGCCGGTTCGCCGGCGTTGGGCGATGGCCATTTGTTGTATGGCCTGGAACTGTTTCACAACGACGGACCGTGGCAGGTGCACGAGAACTACCGCAAGCTTAATGGCGTGCTGCGCTACAGCCAGGGAACGCGCTTCGATGGCTGGTCGGTGACCGGCATGGCTTACCAGGGGAAATGGACTTCAACCGACCAGATCGCCCAGCGCGCCATTGACAGCGGCCTGGTAGACCGTTTCGGCAGTCTCGACCCGAGTACCGGCGGCAAGACCTTCCGTTACAGTTTGGCCGCCGACTGGGCCCGGCGCGGCGAGAACAGCCAGAGCAAGGCGAATATCTGGGGACTGCGTTCCGGCCTCGACCTGTGGTCCAACTTCCAGTACTGCCTTAATGATCATGCAGTGACCGGCACTTGCGATACCGGCGACCAGTTCAAGCAGTCCGAGCGGCGCACGGCGGGCGGCTTCTCGTTGTCGCACGCCATCGACGGTCGCTGGGGGGCTTTCGAGGTGAGCAACAGCTTCGGCCTGCAGGGCCGGCAAGACCGCCTCAATCCGGTTGGGCTGTACGCCAGCAGCCAGCGCGCAATGACCGCTACCGTGCGTGAGGACCGCGTCACCCAGCGCAGTCTTTCGCTATGGGGGCAGAACGAAATTCGCTGGACGGACTGGCTGCGCTCGGTCAGCGGTCTGCGTGGAGAACTTTACGACTTCCAGGTCGATTCCAGCCTGTCGGCCAATTCCGGCTCGGCTAGCGATCAGATGCTAAGCCCCAAGTTCTCGCTGGTCTTCGGGCCGTGGCACAAGAGCGAGCTCTACCTCAATTACGGCCATGGCTTTCATTCCAACGATGCGCGCGGGACGACCATCACGCTTGATCCGGCTGACCGGTCTTCGCCCGTCAACCGGGTCAAACCGCTGGTCCGTACGCGTGGCTACGAGGTGGGATTGCGTTCGGAAGTGCTGAGCGGCTGGCAGTCGACGCTGTCCGTCTGGCAGTTGGACGCGGCCTCGGAGCTGCTTTTTGTCGGTGATGCCGGCACCACCGAAGCATCACGGCCATCGCGACGCTACGGGGTCGAATGGACCAATTTCTATGCCCCGACCGACTGGCTGGCTTTTGATGCCGACCTGGCCTGGTCGAACGCCCGCTTCCGCGATACTGCACCGGAAGGGAGCCATATTCCCGGGGCGGTGAGTGCCACGGCCAATTTGGGGATGACCGTCGATCATCTGGGCGCCTGGTTCGGGGCGCTCCGGCTGCGCTATTTCGGGCCACGGCCGTTGATTGAAGACAATTCTGTGCGTTCGCAAGCTTCGGCGTTGACCAATCTGCGCCTGGGTTACAAGGTCGATGCTCGAACCCGTCTGGCACTCGATATCTATAATTTGTTCGATCGCAAGGTGAACGACATTGAATACTGGTACGGTTCACAACTGGCCAATGAGACCTTGGCGGTGGATGATCGGCATATTCATCCGACCGAGCCGCGAAGCTTGCGGCTGAGTGTGCAATATCGCTTTTGAGCGTGCCGGGTAGCCTGCCTAGGTAGTATCCACGTGGCACCGGCAGGCGCTTTGGAGTAATCTTCAGGGTTTTCCCCTATAGAAAAACACCCCAAGGAGATTCCGTGGAAAAGGATTTGCGCGAAGCCGCTCTCGAATATCACCGTTGGCCGACGCCCGGTAAAATTTCCGTCCGCCCGACCAAGGGGCTGACCAACCAGCGTGACCTGGCCCTGGCTTATTCGCCGGGCGTAGCCGCCGCCTGCGATGCGATTGTCGAAGATCCGGCTACCGCCGCCGAGTACACCTCGCGCGCCAATCTGGTCGGTGTGGTGACCAACGGTACTGCCGTGCTCGGTCTGGGCAACATCGGCCCGCTGGCCTCGAAGCCGGTGATGGAAGGCAAGGGTTGTCTGTTCAAGAAATTTGCCGGAATCGATGTTTTCGACATTGAACTGGCCGAGAACGATCCGGACAAGCTGATCGACATGATTGCGGCGCTCGAGCCGACCCTCGGCGGGATCAATCTCGAAGACATCAAGGCGCCGGAATGCTTCTACATCGAGCAGAAGCTGAAGGAACGGATGAATATTCCGGTCTTCCACGACGACCAGCACGGTACTGCCATCATTTCCGGCGCCGCCATGCTCAATGGTCTGAAGGTCGTCGGCAAGAAGATTGATGAAATCAAGGTCGTGGTTTCCGGCGCCGGTGCCGCCGCCATTTCCTGTCTGAACCTGTGGTGCGATCTCGGCGTCAAGCGCGAGAACATCACTGTCTGCGACTCCAAGGGCGTGATCTACGTCGGTCGCCCGGGGGGAATGGACGAGACCAAGGCGCGTTACGCCCAGAATACCGAAAAGCGGACCCTGGCCGATGCCATGGTCGGCGTCGATGTCTTCCTCGGCCTGTCGACAGCCGGTGTCGTGTCGCAGGACATGGTCAAGAGCATGGCCGACAAGCCGATGGTTTTCGCGCTGGCCAACCCGACTCCGGAAATCATGCCGGAACTGGTCAAGGAAGTTCGTCCGGACGCGATCATCGCCACCGGTCGTTCCGATTACGTCAATCAGGTTAACAACGTTCTCTGCTTCCCCTTCATCTTCCGCGGTGCGCTCGATGTCGGCGCGACCCGCATCACCGAAGAAATGAAGCTGGCCAGCGTGCGGGCGATTGCTGAGCTGGCCGAAGCCGAAGTCACGGATGAAGTGGCGATGGCTTATCCTGGTCGCGATCTGAGTTTCGGTCCGGAATACCTGATCCCGACGCCGTTCGATCCGCGCCTGATCGTCAAGATCGCGCCGGCCGTCGCCCAGGCCGCCATCGATTCGGGCGTTGCCACCCGGCCGATTACCGATTGGGCGGCTTATCGCGCCAAGTTGTCGGAATTCGTCTATCACACCGGCGTCGGCATGCGCGCCATCTTCCAGGCTGCCCGTCAGGTTCAGGGCAAGCGCATCATTTACGCCGAAGGCGAAGATGAGCGCGTCTTGCGTGCCGTTCAGGTCGTGATCGAAGAGAAATTTGCTCGCCCGATCCTGATCGGCCGTCCGGAAGTGATTGAGCATCGCTTGGCCAAGGCCAGTCTGCGCATCAAGCCGGGTATCGATTTCGATATCGTCAATCCGGAGTCCGACGAGCGTTATCGCGAATGCTGGACGACCTACCACAAGCTGATGGCGCGCCGTGGCGTGACGCCGGAAATCGCCAAGGAAGCGCTGCGTCGCAAGCCCACCCTGATCGGCGCCATGCTCCTCAAGCTCGGTTACGCCGATGGTTTGATTTGCGGTATCACCGGTCAGTACAGCCATCATCTCGGCGTGGTCAAGGAAATCATCGGCAAGCGCCAGGGCGTCAATACGCTGGCTGCGATGAACTACCTGATGTTGCCGGGACGTTCGCTGTTCATCTGCGATACCCACATCAACGAAACGCCAAGTGCCGAAGAAATTGCCGAAATGGCGATGACCGCTGCCGAGCAGGTCAAGCGCTTCGGGATCAGTCCGAAGGTGGCCTTGCTCTCGCATTCCAATTTCGGATCCTCGACGTCGGAGTCGGCGCGCAAGATGAGTCGTGCTTCCGCACTGCTTTCTGCCATGAGCAATGGCGAATTCGAGGTTGATGGCGAAATGCATGGCGATTCGGCGCTTTCCGAGAAGGTTCGCCTGGGGGCCAACCCGGATTCCTCGCTCAAGGGCGAAGCCAATCTGCTGATCATGCCGAACATCGATGCGGCCAATATCGCCTACAACCTGCTGAAGATGACGGCCGGTGAAGGCGTGACCATTGGTCCCATCCTGCTCGGTGCAGCCCGCCCGGTGCATGTGCTGACCTCGACCGCGACCGTACGTCGCGTCGTCAATATGTCGGCGCTGGCCGTGGTTGAAGCGACGGAGCGCTAATTAAGCCAGGCGTGCTGTTTTCAGCATGAAAAAGGGGCCGACGGTGCAAGCCGTCTGCCCCTTTTGTTTGTCCGCTCGACGATCAGCCGGCGAGCGCGTCGAGCAACTTGCCGTGGATGCCCCCGAAGCCACCATTGCTCATGACCAGGATATGGTCGCCGGGGCGGGCGGCGGCGGTGATTTTGGCAACAAGTTCGTCGAGTTTGTCTTCAACGATGGCTCGATCTCCCATCGGGGCCAGCGCGGCCTGCGCATCCCAGCCGAGATTGGCGGCATAGCAGAATGCGGCGTCGACTTCGGAGAGGCTGTCCGGCAACTGGCTTTTCATCGTGCCCAACTTCATGGTGTTGGAGCGCGGTTCGAGCACCGCCAGGATGCGCGCCGCCCCAACCTTGCGGCGCAGGCCGGCAATCGTCGTGGCAATCGCCGTCGGGTGGTGGGCGAAGTCATCGTAAACCGTGATGCCACGGACTTCTCCCCGGACTTCCATGCGGCGTTTGACATTAACGAAGCGCGACAGCGCTTCCAGTCCCTTGTCGAGCGGTACGCCGACGTGACGCGCGGCAAGCAGGGCGGCACAGGCATTGGCCCGGTTGTGCTCGCCGGACAAGGCCCAGACAGTACGACCGATTTCACCTTGCGGGCCATGCAGGACCAACTCTCCGCTGGCGTCGTCGCCACTGACGCGGTAGCCGGTTGGGGCGTTGAAGCGTTCGATTGGGGTCCAGCAGCCGCGCTGCAGTACCCGCTCCAGACTGGCTTCGCCGGCATTGGAAACGATCAGGCCAGAAGCCGGTAGGGTACGGACAAGGTGATGAAATTGCGTTTCGATCGCTGCCAGATCGCTGAAAATGTCGGCGTGATCGAATTCCAGATTGTTCAGAACAACGGTGCGCGGCTTGTAATGGACGAATTTGGATCGCTTGTCACAGAACGCGGTGTCGTACTCGTCGGCTTCGATGACGAAGAAGGGCGTGTCGCCAAGGCGGGCAGAAACGCCAAAATTGAGTGGAACGCCACCGATCAGGAAGCCCGGTGCCATGTTGGCGTCTTCCAGTATCCAGGCCAGCATGGAACTCGTGGTCGTCTTGCCGTGCGTGCCGGCAACGCCGAGCACCCAGCGCCCCTGCAGCACGTTCTCGGCCAGCCATTGCGGGCCGGAAACGTAAGGCAGACCTTTATCGAGTACAGCCTCAAGCATGGGGTTGCCACGCGAAATGGCGTTGCCGATCACGAAAACATCAGGGTTCAGGGTCAGTTGATCGACATCGAAGCCTTCGATCAGCTCGACGCCTGCGGCCCGCAACTGATCGCTCATTGGCGGATAGACGTTGGCGTCGCAACCGGTCACCTTGTGGCCGGCGGCGACGGCGAGTTGGGCGACGCCGCCCATGAAGGTGCCGCAGATACCCAGAATATGAATGTGCATGTCACAGAAGCCCGTTAGAATGGGGGCGATTTTACCTTGATCGAGCTCACATGCCCCGTCATGAACGGTCTCGCCAGCTTACCGGCACGCGAGCCAGCATTGCCAGCGCCGCCGCCCGCCTGATGGTCGAGGACGGCATTACCGACTATCACCTCGCCAAGCGCAAGGCGGCACGACAACTCGGACTGACCGAGCACGTCGCCTTCCCGGATAACGCGGAGGTTGAAGCCGAGTTGCGGGCATACCGCGCTCTATATCAAGGGGAAGAGCATGAGGAAATGCTCGCCGCGATGCGCCAGAGTGCCCTTGATCTGCTCGAGTTGCTGGCCGATTTTCATCCTTACCTGACGGGATCGGTGCTTGATGGCACGGCGGGAGAGCATTCGAATATCGATATCCTGCTGTTCGCCGACAGCGCGAAAGAGGTCGAGATATTCCTGCTCAATCGTGGTATCGACGTCGAACATGCCGATCCGCGCAACGAACGCGTCGAAGCGGTTCTGGTGATGGAAACGGATACGGTCGACGCCAATCTTGTCATCATGTCGCCGCAACTTGAAAGGGTCAGTTTGAAGCATCGTGACGGCAGGGCACGCGAACGTGTTCGCAGCGATGCGCTACGGGCGTTACTTTCGGAATAGGCTGGACAAATTGCTGCGAATTACGGCAAACTTGCAGCTATGAAGAAGCAAAAAACCGCTTCCAAGCCGGAAGATCGACCGCGCATCCTGGTGGTGCATGGGCCGAATCTCAACCTGCTTGGGACTCGCGAACCCGAACACTACGGCCGGGTAACCCTGTCGGATATCAACCTGACGCTGGCTCGCATGGCCGAGAACGTCGGGGTCGATCTCGAAGCCTTTCAGAGCAATCATGAGGGGGCTCTGATTGAGCGTATCCACGCGGCTCGTGAACAAGGGGTTCGCGCCATCATCATCAATCCGGCAGCCTACACGCACACTAGCGTGGCCTTGCGCGATGCGATTTCGGCAGTGGCGATTCCATTCGTCGAGGTGCATCTTTCCAATGTGCACGCCCGGGAGCCTTTTCGGCATCATTCGTACTTTTCCGACCTGGCTATCGGTGTCATCTGCGGCTTGGGTCATGATGGCTATCGCCTGGCCCTCGAGTACCTGCTTAACAAACTCAATATTGAATAGTCCGGCTTTTGCCGGCTTCTTGCGTCTAACCGGCGCAATACAGAAGGGAGTCATCCATGGATCTGCGTAAACTCAAGAAACTGATCGATCTCGTACAAGAGTCCGGTATTTCCGAGCTGGAAGTCACCGAGGGCGAGGAAAAAGTGCGTATTGCCAAGCATTACGGTGCCGTCGCGGCGCCCCAGCAATACTATGCCGCACCGGTGGCTGCGCCGGTGCCGGGCGCGCCGGTTGTTTCGTCGGTCAACCTGGATGATGAAGACGAGTTGCCGGAAGGTCATGTCGTCAAGTCGCCGATGGTCGGGACCTTCTACCGTTCGCCGTCGCCGGGTGCCGATGCTTTCGTGCAAGTAGGCCAGACCGTCAAGCAGGGCGATACCCTTTGCATCATCGAAGCGATGAAGTTGCTGAACGAAATCGAGGCGGATGCCTCTGGCGTGATCAAGGCCATCCTTCTGGAAAATGGCGAACCGGTCGAATTTGGTGAACCCCTGTTCGTGATTGGCTGATATGGCCATGTTTGAAAAAATTCTGATCGCCAACCGTGGCGAAATCGCCCTGCGGATTCAGCGCGCTTGTCGCGAACTTGGCATCAAGACCGTGGTGGTCTATTCCGAGGCTGACCGCGAGGCCAAGTATGTCAAACTGGCTGACGAATCGGTATGTATCGGCCCGGCTTCTTCCGCGCTGAGCTATCTGAACGTGCCGGCCATCATTTCCGCCGCCGAAGTGACCGATGCCCAGGCTATCCACCCCGGTTACGGTTTCCTCTCCGAAAATGCCGACTTTGCCGAGCGAGTCGAAACCTCGGGTTTCGTCTTCATCGGTCCGCGAGCCGAAACGATTCGTCTGATGGGGGACAAGGTTTCCGCCAAGGATGCGATGAAGGCTGCGGGTGTTCCTTGCGTGCCTGGTTCGGATGGTGCCTTGCCGGAAGACCCGAAGGAAATTACCAAGATTGCCCGGGCTGTCGGCTATCCGGTCATCATCAAGGCAGCAGGTGGTGGTGGCGGTCGCGGCATGCGCGTCGTACATACCGAAGCAGCGCTGATCAACGCGGTGCAGATGACCCGTCAGGAAGCCGGGCAGTTCTTCGGCAACCCGGCGGTGTACATGGAGAAATATCTGGAGAATCCGCGTCACGTGGAAATCCAGGTACTGGCCGACGAACACAAAAATGCTATCTACCTTGGCGAACGCGACTGCTCCATGCAGCGTCGCCATCAGAAGGTGATCGAAGAAGCGCCGGCTCCGCATATTCCAGCTCGCCTGATCACCCGTATCGGCGAGCGTTGCGCCGAAGCTTGTCGCAAGATCGGCTATCGTGGTGCGGGTACCTTCGAGTTTCTTTACGAGAATGGCGAGTTTTATTTCATCGAGATGAATACCCGCGTTCAGGTCGAGCATCCGGTGACCGAAATGATTACCGGTGTCGATATCGTTCAGGAGCAGATTCGCGTCGCTACTGGCGAGAAGTTGCGCTACAGGCAGAAGGATGTTGCCTTCCGCGGGCATGCCATCGAATGTCGTATCAACGCCGAAGATCCCTTCACGTTCGTGCCTTCTCCCGGCAAGATCGCCTTTTATCATCCGCCCGGCGGCCCGGGGATTCGTGTCGATTCGCACATCTACCAAGGCTATACGGTGCCCTCGCATTACGACTCGATGGTGGCCAAGGTCATCGCCTACGGCGATACCCGCGAGCAGGCCATCCGCCGCATGCGTATCGCGCTCTCTGAAATGAGCATCCAGGGTATCAAGACCAATGTGCCCTTGCATCAGGAACTGATGCTTGATGCCCGCTTCATCGAAGGCGGCACCAGCATCCATTACCTTGAACAGAGACTCGCCGACAAGGGCGAGGTCAAGAAGTAAGCGATGGCCTGGCAAAGTGTCAGTTTCCTGACCGACGCGTCGCACGCCGAACCGCTGTGCGACGCGCTGCTCGATGCCGGTGCGCTATCTGCCTCTTTGGAGGATGCCGATGCCGGTACGCCGGACGAGCAGCCGCAGTTTGGCGAGCCCGGTTCGGTCTACTCTCCCGGCTGGGCGCACTCGCGGGTTGTCGCGTTGCTCGAGCCGGATGCCGATGTCGCGGCGTTGCTCGGTGTCGCCTGTGCTGCTGTCGGATTGGATGAAATACCCGAGTGGGTGATTGATCCGGTCGAAGAGCAAAACTGGGTGCAATTGACCCAGTCTCAATTCGACCCGATTAGAATTTCGGATCGATTGTGGATCGTGCCTTCCTGGCATGAGTCACCTGACCCGGCCGCAGTCAATCTGGTCCTCGACCCCGGCATGGCATTTGGTACGGGTTCCCATCCCACCACCAGGCTCTGCCTGGAGTGGCTTGAGCGGAATGTCCAGGGTGCTTGCAGCGTACTCGATTACGGTTGCGGCTCCGGTATCCTGGCGATTGCGGCAGCGCGCCTGGGGGCAGGACGGGTGGCTGGGGTCGATATTGATCCGCAA
The DNA here is from genome assembly GCA_003583745.1 of Rhodocyclales bacterium GT-UBC. Classification (GTDB taxonomy): domain Bacteria; phylum Pseudomonadota; class Gammaproteobacteria; order Burkholderiales; family Rhodocyclaceae; genus Azonexus. The sequence continues at coordinate 176,515 of QXPY01000010.1, forward strand.
GCCGTCGATGCGGCGCGGGCCAATGCCGAGCGTAATGGTGTCGAGGCATTGTTTGCCGATTCGGCTGACCCGGTAGCCGGCCAGTACGATTTAGTCGTTGCCAACATTCTTTCTAACCCGTTGCGCGTACTGGCCCCGGCCATTTGCGCTCACGTTCGCCCCGGCGGGCGCCTGGCGTTGTCGGGGATTTTGCGTGAACAAGCCGAGGAGATCATCGGTATCTATGCGCAATGGTTGCCTTTGGTGGTCGCCGATACCTGTGAGGATTGGGTGTGCTTGAGCGGGGAAAAACCCTGATGCGGACACGCTGCCCGGTTTGTGGCACGGTTTTCCGTGTCACGACCGAGCAGTTGCGCCTCAAGGCTGGCAAGGTGCGTTGTGGGCACTGTCAGGCCTTGTTCAATGCGTTCGACCAGTTGGTGCCGGATACCGTGGCCGAGTTGCCATCGGTCAGGTCTACCGTTGTTTCCCCTTCTGTCGTCGAAGTGCGGCAGTCTGCGTCGGCGCAGGGATTTGCGCCGTCACCGCTGCCGCAGGATATGGCAGCGCCGCCGGACGGCGACAATGAGAGCATTGAGCCGGTTCGTGGGCTACGAACCGCTGCCGCGGACTTGGACTCCGAAGTCGTCGAGGAGGCAACCGGCTTTACGGAGGATGAGCCGGTAGTCGAATCCTTGCCCGAACCCGAACCCGAACCCGAACCCCCTGCCGGTGTGGTAGATGAGCGCCTGCCTGCTGTCGAACGTCTGACCGAGCCGTTGACTGTCGAAACGCCCGAAGAGTCGACACTGGCCGCCCGGGAGGCCGGTTTGGTGGCTGCCCGGGAACTGATCGATTCTGCCGGGTACAACCGTTGGGCGGCGGGGACCCTGGCTGGTAGCGGATTGGGTGAGTTCGATAGCGAGCCGGCGCGGCATCCAGTCTGGCCGTTCCTGGTCTTTTCCCTGTTGCTGGCCATTGCCTTGGCAGCGCAACTGCTGATTCATTTTCGTGTTGCCGTCGTGCAGCGATATCCTGATGCGGCAGCCATGTATGCGCTGGCCGATGTGGACGTCCCGTTGCCGCGTAATATCGAGCAAGTTGTCATCGATGCGTCCGACCTCCAGTCGGATAATCAGCGCGGCCTGTTCGTGTTGCAGGCGACCCTGCGCAATCGGGCCGCTTTCCCGCAGGCCTGGCCGTCTCTCGAGCTGACGCTGACCGATACCAGTGATGCTGTTGTCTCCCGACGCGTGCTGGCACCGGCTGACTATCTGCCGCCGGCCGTTGCGCAGCAGAAATCATTCGCCGCCAACGGCGAACTGGCAGTTCGTCTGTGGATCGAGGCCAAAGGTATCGGCGCCGCCGGCTATCGTCTTTACGTCTTTTACCCCTGAGATTATTTCCCGATGACTACGCTGATCTGCGGTTCGCTGGCTTTCGACAACATCATGGTCTTTCCGGATCGCTTCAAGAACCATATCCTGCCCGAGCAGATCCACATCCTGAACGTGGCTTTCCTGGTGCCGGAGTTGCGCCGCGAGTTCGGCGGTTGTGCCGGCAATATCGCCTACAACCTGATGCTGCTCGGCGGCGATGCGACGATCATGGCCACGGTGGGCGACGACGCGCCGCCCTATCTCGATCGCCTCGACAAACTCGGACTGACGCGGGCGCATGTCCGCCTGGTGCCGGGCACTTTTACCGCCCAGGCCTTCATCACCACCGACCTCGACGACAACCAGATCACTGCCTTCCACCCGGGCGCGATGAGCTTCTCGCATCTCAACAAGGTTGAGCAGGCCGGGGCAACGCTCGGCATCGTCGCCCCGGATGGCCGCGAAGGCATGATGCAGCACGCCCGCGACTTTGCCGCCGCCGGTGTGCCCTTCATCTTCGATCCGGGCCAGGGTCTGCCGATGTTCAATGGCGACGAATTGCTCGATTTCATCCAGCTGGCCGATTACGCCTGTTTCAACGATTACGAGGCCAAGCTGCTGTGCGATCGCACCGGGCGCAGCCTGGAGCAACTGGCAGGCGAAGTGAAGGCCCTGATCGTGACGCGCGGCGGCGAAGGCTCGGAGATCTACGCCGATGGCCAGCGCTTCGATATCCCCTGTGTCAAGGCTGACCAGGTAGTCGATCCCACCGGTTGTGGCGATGCCTACCGGTCCGGTCTGCTCTACGGGATCGCCAACGGCTTCGACTGGACGACGACCGGCCGTCTGGCTGCGGTGATGGGGGCGATCAAGATTGCCCATCGTGGCGGCCAGAATCATCAGCCGAGCCGCGATGAAATCGCCCGGCGCTACGAACAGGCGTTCGGCGCCCGTCCCTGGTAGTCTTTTGCTGCAACACCGGCGTCATCTTCGGGCAACGCCGGTGTAACACCGCTCATCCAGACTTGTTCTCCGTAAACATACGGAGAACAACATGGAACAAATTCAGAAAGCAGCCGGCCGTAGCCGTCCGCAACGTCAAAGTCTGGATGTCGGTTTTGCCCGTAGCCAGAGCGAGATTCTCGATGCCCAGCGTCTGCGCTACCGCGTTTTTGCCGGTGAAATGGGCGCCAACCTGCCGAGCCGTACGCCCGGCGTCGATCACGACATCTACGATCCCTACTGCGAGCATCTGGTGGTGCGCGACACCCAGAGCGGCGAGGTGGTCGGCACCTATCGCATTCTTTCCCCCGAAAATGCCCGTCAGATCGGCTACTACTCGGAAAACGAGTTCGACCTGACCCGCCTGCAGCACCTGCGTTCGCGCCTGGTCGAAATCGGCCGTTCCTGCGTTCATCCGGACTACCGAACCGGCGCGACGATCACTCTGCTTTGGTCCGGCCTGGCCCAATACATGATGGAACGCGGCTACGACTACCTGATGGGTTGTGCCTCGATCAGCATGGCGGACGGCGGGCACGCCGCGGCCAGTCTGTATAATCGCCTGTCCGAGCACCTCGGGCCACAGGAATATCGCGTCTTCCCGCGTTGTCCGCTGCCGCTGGCCGCCCTGCAGCAGGATCGTCCGGCCGAAACACCGCCCTTGATCAAGGGCTACCTGCGAGCCGGCGCGTGGATTTGTGGCGAACCGGCATGGGATCCCGATTTCAATACCGCGGATCTGCCCATCCTGATGCCGATGGCCAAGGTGTCGAGTCGTTACGCCAAGCATTACATGGGATAAGTCGTCTGAAAGAAGAAACCACTTTACCGATCCGCTGTTTCCGCCTGTTCCGACTGGCCCTGCTGGTGTGCAGCGGTCTGCTCGTCACCCTGCTGATTTTTCCGCTGTGCAGCGAGGCGGCTCGCCTGCGCCTCAAGTCGAGCTGGGCCGTTGCCCTGCTCGACACGCTGGGTGTCGAGGTCGAGGCCGATCTGATGCACGCAGTGCCGGGCGCCCTGGTGGTGGCCAACCATATTTCCTGGATCGACATTTACGTCATCAACGCTGCCTTGCCGTCGGCCTTCGTTTCCAAGGCTGAGGTTCGCAACTGGCCGCTGATCGGCTGGCTGGCGGCACGCAATGACACCATCTTCCTGCGCCGGGGCAGTCGCGGCCATGCCCGTATTGTTAATCAGGAAATTGCCGACTTGTTGGACCGAGGGCGTCATGTAGCGCTCTTTCCGGAGGGAACGACGACCGATGGGCGCAGTCTGCTGCATTTTCACGCGGCGCTGCTGCAGCCGGCACTGAGTGCCGGGCATCCGGTCCTGCCGGTAGCGATCTCGTACTGGGAGCAGGATGGGCAGCGTAGTCTGGCGCCGCGCTACGATGGTGATATTTCTCTCGGCCAATGCACTGGCGCCATTCTGCGTCGCAAGCGGCTGCTTGCCCGGCTGGTGACGACGCCGGTGCTGGGCCTGGATGGCGAGGACCGCAAGCAGGTCGCCGCCCGGGCCCGCGAAGCTATCGCTTTAGGGGCTGGGCTTCCCCGGGCGAACAATCCACCTGAAATACCTGTCGGTCTTCCAGGCGTACTGCGGTCAGGTGACCGCCCCACAGGCAGCCGGAATCCAGTGCCAGAAAATTTGGTGTGACCTTCAGGCCGAGCGCCGACCAGTGGCCGGTGACCAGAACCGAGTCGGCGCTTTGCCGATTCGGTGCGTCGAACCAGGGAAGATGACCGGCTGGCGCATTGACCAGCTTGCCCTTGGCCTTGAATTCCATGATGCCTTCCGGGGTGCAGAAACGCATCCGGGTCATCGCATTGACGATGACGCGCAGTCTGGCCCAGCCGGTCAAGTCGTCCGACCAGCCGGCCGGTTCGCTGCCCCACAGGTTTTTGATGAACTTGCGGTAATCCGGGCCCTGCAGCGCTGTCTCGACCTCGCGGGCCAGTTCGCGGGCGCGCGCCGCTGTCCACTGTGGCAACAGGCCGGCATGGACCAGGCAATATTCACCTTCTGTGTGACAGAGCGGCTGCTGGCGTAGCCAGAGCATCAGTTCCGCGCAGTCCGGGGCATCGAAGACGGACTGCAGTGTGTCGTCCTTGGCCCGGAACTTGGCGCCGCCTTCGGCCACCATGAGCAGATAGAGGTCGTGGTTGCCGAGCACGGTCAATGCGGCCGGCCCGAGCGATTTCATCAGGCGCAGGGTTTCCAGTGATTTCGGCCCGCGGTTGACCAGGTCGCCAACCAGCCAGAGACGATCCGTGGTCGGGTCGAAGCGGCAGGTGTCAAGGAGGTGGCACAGGGAGTCGTAGCAGCCCTGGATGTCGCCGATCGCGTAGGTGGACAAGGTGTGTGCAAGATGTGGACGATTGGCTGAAGAGCATAGCGTGGGCGGCTCTTCCTGTCATGTGGGTTGTGCTGGCGCAACGGCGTCGGCCTCAATTGCAAAGCCATGTAAAAATTCATATAGGAGAAGTTGGGTTTCTGGATTAAAATTCTCCTATATGAATTCCAGAACCATCCTTCGTCTAAACACGTCGCCCGAGCAAGTCGCCAGTCTGGAGCGCTTGCAGGCTGCGTTTGCGCAGGTTTGTTCGGCCTTGTGGCCGGTGGTCAGGGAGAATCGGTGCTGGAATCGAGTGGCTTTGCATCACCTGACTTATCACAAGCTCAGGGAGCAGTTTCCGGCCTTGGGCTCGCAAATGGTTTGCAATGCCATTTATTCGGTTTGCCGGATGGCGCGCTTCTTGTTCCAGAACAAGGCCAGCCCCTGGTCGCTCGAAAAGCGCCCGGGTATGCCTTTGCCGATGCTGGAGTTTGCGCCCACTGCCCCGGTCTATTTCGATCGCCATACCTTGAGTATTCGCCTGGCGCGGCTGTCCATGTATTCCCTGGATGGTCGCATGCGTTTCGATGTCGATCTGTCGCCGGAGGATGATCGTCGTTTCAAGGAGGAAAAGCTCAAGGAAATCGTGATGTCGCGCGATGACCAGGGATTTTTCCTGATGTTCTTCTTTGGGGAGGACGCTGAAAAGCCTGTCGAACCCTCGGAATTGCCGCAGTACGTAGTTGTTCTCGAACCAGAAGCCCTGGTCGCCTGAAAATTTTGTTCTTGGTTAAGCGTGTATGAAAAAATTGATGTTGCCCCGGACGGAGTTGGCGGAAGTTCTCATGTCCTTCCGGAAGACTTTCTATACGGCGGGCCTGTTCAGCATGTTCATCAACATTCTGGGCTTGGTGCCGTCGATTTACATGTTGCAGGTCTATGACCGGGTTCTGCAAAGTCGCAATACCACGACCTTGTGGATGCTGACCGCGATGATGCTTGGCTTCTACGCCATGCTCGGCATGCTCGAGCTGGCGCGCTCGAAGCTGCTGATTCGGGTTGGCGCGCAGGTCGATGTCAAACTGAACGATCGGGTTTTCGTCGCCTCATTCGAGCAGAATCTGCGCAAGTCCGGCGGTAATGCCGGGCAGGCGATGATCGATCTGACCACCGTTCGCCAGTTCCTGACCGGTAATGGCCTGTTCGCCTTCTTCGATGCGCCCTGGGCACCGATCTATCTGGTCGTGATTTTCCTGTTCAGCCCCTGGCTGGGTGTGTTCGCTCTGGTGGCGGCCGCGATTTTGTTCTCCCTGGCCTGGGCGACGGAAGTCGCCACGCGCAAACCCCTGGCTGAGGCCAACGTGGTTGCCAATGCGGCAAATCGCTATGCGACCAACAACCTGCGCAATGCCGAGGTTATCGAGGCGATGGGCATGTTGGAAAACCTGAAGCGCCGCTGGTTGGCGCGGCAACTTCGGTTTATTGCCCTGCAAAACGAAGCGAGCGACAAGGGAGCCGTCATTTCGGCGACCACCAAGGCCGTGCGTATCGCCGTGCAATCCCTGGTTTTGGGCGGCGGGGCGCTGTTGGTCATCGAAGGCTCGCTGACTTCCGGCGGCATGATCGCTGCCTCGATTCTGCTCGGCAAGGCATTGCAACCGGTCGAACTGGCGATCGGCGTCTGGAAACAATTGCTTGGCGCCCGGACGTCCTACCATCGCCTGGAAGCCTTGCTGCAAGAGAATCCTGCTCGCCATGTCGGCATGGCCCTGCCGACGCCGGCCGGTCGTCTGGTGGTCGAAGGCGCTTCGGCTACTGCGCCGGGAGGCAATGCCATGATTCTCAAGCAAGTCGGCTTCGCCATCGCGCCGGGTGAGATCGTCGGGGTGATCGGTCCTTCGGCCTCCGGTAAGTCGACGCTGGCACGTTTGATGGTCGGTGTCTGGCCGTCCTTGGGCGGCAAGGTGCGCCTGGACGGAGCCGACATCTTCACCTGGGACAAAAACTCCCTGGGGCCATCAGTCGGCTATTTGCCGCAGGATATCGAGCTGTTCGAGGGCAGTATTGCCGAGAATATTGCCCGTTTCGGCGATATCGATTCGGAGAAGGTTGTCGAAGCAGCCAAACTGGCCGGCGTACACGAGATGATCCTGCGCTTCCCGCAAGGCTACGATACCCAGATCGGCGATGGCGGCAGCGCGCTATCCGGCGGGCAACGTCAGCGCATCGGCTTTGCTCGCGCCATCTACGGCAATCCCTCCTTCGTCGTGCTCGATGAGCCCAATTCGAACCTCGATGATGCCGGCGAGCAGGCGTTGGTCAACGCCGTGCGCCAACTCAAGCAACGCGGCACGACGGTGGTCATCATCACGCATCGGACCAGCATCATCGGCGCAGTCGACAAACTGCTTCTGCTGGTCGATGGCACGGTCCAGCTTTACGGTCCGCGCGACCAGGTCCTGATGGCGATGCAGCAGCGCAGCCAGCAGCAGGCTGCTGCCGCAGCTCAACCGGCCCCTGCCGCTGCGCCGGCTGAAGCGGCATTGGCTGCCCCGGCGAATAATTGACGAGTACAACGCGTATGTTTAAGAAGCTCAAAAACCTCATTGCCAAAGAACAAGTTCTCGATACGGCCGATATCGTTGCCGCTTCCAGCGGTACGCCGGCCATGTCGATCGACGAAAAACCGGTGGTTCGTTTCGGCTTGCTGACCCTGCTGATCGGCTTTGGCGGCTTTCTGCTCTGGGCAGGCCTGGCGCCGCTCGATGAAGGCGTTCCCGGCATGGGCATCGTCAGCGTCGATACCAAGCGCAAGAGCATCCAGCATCTCAAGGGCGGCATCGTGGAGAGTCTCGATGTCCGAGAAGGCGACCGGGTCAAGGCCGGCGATGTCTTGCTGCGTCTGAATGACACCGAGGTCAAGGCGCAACTCGATATCGTGCGTGGCCAGTATTTCGCGGTCAAGGCAGCTCATGCCCGTCTGCAGGCTGAACGCGAGATGAAGCCGAGCCTGGTGTTTTCGCCCGATCTGATCGAAGCCGCCAAAACTGATACCCGCGCGGCCGAAGCGATGCGGGTCCAGTCTCAGTTGTTCGCGGCACGCAAATCGGCCTTGAACAGCGAGCTGGGCGTGATGGATCAAAGCGTTGCCGGACTGGAGCAGCAGATTCGTGGTCTGGAATCGGTCGAGGCGGGTAAAAAGCAGCAGATCGATCTGATCAACAAGGAACTTGCTTCCCTGCGCGGACTGGTCGAAGAAGGTTTCGTGCCGCGCAACAAGCTGTGGGAGTTGGAGCGCACGCTGGCTGACCTGGCCGGGACGCGGGGTAGCGATCTGGCCCAGATCGCCCGTTCGCGTGCTTCCATCAGCGAAATGAACTTGCGCAAGCTGCAGCGTACGCAGGATTTCCGCAAGGAAGTCGAAGCCCAGATGTCGGAAACGCAACGCGACGTCGGGACGCAGAGTGATCGCCTGACGGCCTTGCTCGAAGAATTCGACCGTAGCATCATCAAGGCCCCGACCGACGGCGCCGTCGTCGGGCTGGAAGCGCATACGGTGGGCGGTGTGATTCGTCCGGGTGAGCGGATCATGGAAATCGTGCCGGAAGGCGATACGCTGGTGGTCGAAGCGCAGTTGCCGGTCAACCTGATCGACAAGGTTCATGTCGGGCAATTGGCCAAGATTCACTTCCAGATCGTGCTGGGTGGTGGCGTACAGCCGTCGATTGAAGGCAAGGTGATGCAGGTTTCGGCCGACCGCCTGACCGATCAACGCACCGGCATGCCGTATTACTCGGCCCGTATCCAGATTACGCCGAACGGCGAAGCCGAACTGGCCAAGCACAAGATCAAGCCGCAAGCCGGTATGCAAACCGACGTCGTCATCGTCACCGGCGAACGGACGGTACTGCAGTATCTGCTCGGCCCGTTGATGGCGCGTATCACCAGCGGCATGAGGGAGCAGTGAAATGAACATTCGGCGTTTCCCGCTTGCACGTCGTCTTGGTTTGGGTGCCCTGTTGCTGCTGGCCGTTTCGGCCAGTCAGGCGACGGGCCTGGCCGAGCTCTATGACGCGGCTCGTCAGAGCGATCCGCAATACGCCGCCGCCAAAGCCGACCTGGACGGGGCGATGACCCTGGTGCCGCAAGCCGTCGGGCAGATGTTGCCGCAAATCGGTTTGTCCGGCTCGCGCATTTTCAACGATACGGTCAATGAAACGCGTAGCTCCGTCGGGCCGCGCAGCACGAAATACGACTTCATTGCCAATCAGGCCTCCCTCAACCTGTCGATGGCCTTGTTCCGGCCCCAGCTCTGGTTTGGTCTCAGCCAAAGCAAGGCCCAGGTACGTCAGGCCGAGAGCTTGTTCCGGCAAGCCCAGCAAGACCTCATCACGCGCACGGCGCAGGCTTACTTCAACGTTCTGCTGGCCGAAGACAACCTGAAAATGGCCGGCGAGCAAAAGGCGGCCATTGCCGAGCAGCTCAAGCAGGCCAAGCGCTATTTCGAGGCCGGCGTCGGCACGATTACCGACATCAACGAAGCGCAAGCCCGTTACGACACGGTCGTCGCCCAGGAGCTTTCCGCCGAAAATGACCTGGAAGTCCAGGTCCGGACGCTGGAGCAACTGGTGGGTCGGGTCGAACGTAAGCTCGATCGCCTTGGCCCCCGCTTTGCGCTCGACTTGCCGGAGCCGGCCGATGTCGATCGCTGGCTCGAATTTTCGCTGACCAACAATCCGCAACTGTTGTCGCGCGAAGCGGCTTACGAGGCGGCGCAAAGCGAGGTCAACAAGAACCTGTCCAATCACTTGCCGACGGTCGATCTGGTGGCGGGGCGCGGACGTTCCGAGAATCCCGGTTTCACGATGATCGACAACATCAACTGGAGCAATACCGTCGGTATCCAGGTTTCCGTGCCGATCTTTTCGGGTGGGACGACCAATGCGCGGGCCAATCAGGCTTCGGCGATGAAGGAGCGGGCCCGTTATGATGCCGAGGCGGCCCGCCGCACGGTGACCCTGAGCGCGCGTCAGCAATACCTGAATGTGGTCAATGGCGTGGCGCAGGTCAAGGCCTTGCGCCAGGCCGTCAAGTCGAACGAGTTGGCGCTTTACTCGGCGCAGCGCGGTCAGGAGGCCGGGGTGCGGACCAGTTTCGACGTATTGAATGCGCAGCAATTGTTGTACACCACCAAGCGCGACCTGGCTCGCGAAACCTATCGCTATGTCTTGTCCCGTCTTCAGTTGCGCTCTGCCGCCGGTTTGCTTGGCGAAGAAGACGTTGCCCTGATTCAGCAGTGGCTGGAAAAATAATCCGTCCTGCTCACACAGTTCCTTTCAGTACCTTTGCCTGTGCCGAAGTCCTGACTTCGGTACAGGTTTTCTTTTTTTACTGCCGTGGAATCCGAACTCATTCCCTATAACGCTTCCAGCGAAATTCCGGCCCGTGCCGCCTTGGTCCTCGCCCCGCACCCGGACGACGAAACCTTTGGCTGCGGCGGTGCGATTGCAGCCCATACCCAGCGTGGCGTACCGGTAAGTATCGTCGTGCTGACCGATGGCCGGGGGGGCGGCGAGGCGGACTGTCGCGAGTTGGAATCACGGCAGGCGGCCGCGCAGTTGGGGGCGGGCGAGCCGGAGTTCTGGGCCTTGCCGGACCGCGCTCTGGCCTATTCGGAAGCGCTGGTTCAACGTCTGCTCGATCTGATCGCTGAACAGGCCATCGATCTGGTCTATGCCCCTTCCCCCTGGGAGGTTCATCCCGATCATCGGCAGACCTGTGCGCTTGCCATGGAAGCGGTGCGCCGGGCGGGTTATCCCGTGCGCCTGGCGTTTTACGAAATCGGCATTCCCTTGCGTCCCAACCTCTTGCTCGATGTCACGCCCTATTGGCCGGCCAAGCAGGCGGCGATGGCCTGCTTTACCTCGCAGTTGGTCCGTCAGGACTATGTTCGTCATATTTCGGGGCTCAATGTTTTCCGGACCTACACGCTGCCGCCTTCGGTGCAGGCGGCGGAGGCCTACTGGCTGCTGACCGCCGGCGAACTGGTCGAGGGCGCCGTGGCGGCAAACCTGGCTGCGGTCTCGCCGGGGCGGATGGTCGATTCCGGGAAAATGGAAGAGCCGGCGTCGCCGCTTGTTTCCGTGCTGATTCGCAGCATGGATCGCCCGGATCTGGTTCGCGCCCTCGATTCGGTTGCCTTGCAAACCTATCCGAATATCGAAATTGTCGTTGCCGCCGCCTGCACCGGGCACCGCCCCTTGCCCGAGCGCTGGGGGCCGTTCCCGCTGCGTTTGTGTACCACCGACGAAGCCTTGATGCGCAGTCGGGCGGCGAATCATGCCCTGCGCTCGGGGCGTGGCGAATACCTCCTTCTGCTCGACGATGATGACTGGCTGATGCCGGATCACGTCGCCCGGCTGGCGCGCGTCTTGTCGGCGCAACCGCAGACCGCCGTCGCCTACACCGGTATTGCGCTGGTAGACGGGCAAAACCGGCCGCTCGGCCAGGTATTCGATTTGCCTTTCGATGCGACCCGACTGTTGGCTGGCAATTTGACCCCCATCCATGCAGTCCTGTTTCGCGCCAGCGTGCTCAAGCAGGGCGTTGCCTTCGACGAAAAACTCGATCGCTACGAGGATTGGGATTTCTGGATTCAGCTTGCCCGCCTTGGCCATTTCGCCCATTTGCCGGGCATCAGTGGCGTCTATCGGGTGCATGAAAGCTCAGGGGTTCATACCGATGCCGGAACCGAAAGCCAGTCGTCGCGCCTGATCCACGAAAAATGGCGGGATCTGCTGGCCGAGCATGACATCCAATCGGTCATGAACCGGGTCTGGGCCTATCCGGAGATGGAGGCGGCGCTGGCGCGGGCTACCGATGAATTGGCAGCGGCCCGCCAGGAACTGGCCACCCTCCAGAATGCGGCGCAGGATATCGCGAACGTCAAATCCAGCCTGAGCTGGCGGATTACCCGGCCATTGCGGACGGTCTCCACCTGGGCCCAAAACGGTGGCGGTGGTCTCTGGCTAAAGCGCCTGGCTGCCGTGCGCACCATCCAGCGCAACGAAGGTTGGGGCGGCGTCCGCTATCGCTTGCGGCGGCGTGCGGCGCGCCTGCTCGGCCGGGGGCTCGATTACGAAACCTGGGCGGTGCGCCACGATCAACGGACGCCAGAATACCTGGCAGGTTTGCGCCCGAATATCGGGACTTGGGCGCTGCAGCCGCTGCTGTCCATTGTGATGCCGGTATACAACCCGCCCCTGCCTTTGTTGCGGGAAGCGATCCAATCGGTGCAAGCCCAGATCTATCCGCATTGGGAACTGTGCATTGCCGACGATGCCTCGCCGGGCGACGCCGTCTGGGATTTCCTGCGCGCCGAGGCGGCGGCGGACGAGCGGATCCGTATCGTTCGTCGTGCCGAGAATGGTCATATTTCGCAAGCCTCGAACAGCGCGCTCGCCCTGGTCAGCGGCGAGTTCGTCGTACTCATGGACAATGACGACCTGCTGCCGCCCGATGCCTTGTACTGGGTGGCCGAAGCGGTCAATCGGCGACCCGGCGTGCAGATGATCTATTCCGACGAGGACAAGCTCGATGCCAACGGGCGCCGGTTTGGCGGTTATCTCAAGCCGGACTGGAACTACACCTTGTTCCTCGGGCAAAACCTGTTCAGTCATCTGGGCGTCTTCCGTACCGCCCTGATGCGCGAAGTCGGTGGCTTCCGGAAAGGTCTGGAAGGATCGCAGGACTACGATCTGGCCTTGCGCTGCATCGAGCGGATCGATGCCGCCGATATCGTCCATATTCCCCGAGTGCTTTATCACTGGCGGGCCATCGAAGGCAGCACGGCGCAGGGCAGCGAGGCGAAACCCTACGCTGTTTATGCCGCCCAGCGGGCGCTCGAAGAGCATCGCGCGCGGATCGGGCTGCCGTGTCCGGTCGAAATCCTGCCGACCTCCAACTATCGTTGCCAGCGTCCCGATCTGATGCTGGGCGAGTCGATGACCCTGATTCTCGTCGAACATCCCGGTATGGCGTCGGGCGAGGCGGCGTGGGCGGCCCAGCCATCCTATCGGATTGGCGAGGTGATCCGTTGTCCGGCTGAAGCTGCGGCTATCGCTGCGGCGGTCGGTCAAGCCCGGCATCGCGTGGTCGCCGTGATCCGTGCCGACCTGCAACCGGCAGGTCCCGACTCCCTGCTCGAGTTGGCGCGCCATGCCAATGAGGCGGCGACGGGGGTTGCCGGCGGGACGGTGCGCAATGCGCGGGGTCTCCTCAGCGCCGGCGCCTTGCTGGTCAACGAACGGGATGCCGTGTCGGTCTTGTTCAAGGGGCTTCCGGCCGGGCACATCGGCTATATGGCGCGTGCCTTGCTGGCTCAGGAAGTCGCCGCCGTTTCCTTCGATTGCGTCGTCTTCCGCAAGGACGTACTGGTTCGTCTGGGTGGGCTGGATGAGGCATTCGGCTGCAGCGACCCGGGCGCGGCCCTGTGGTGCGCTCGTTTGCGCGACCAGGCCTTGCGGGTGATCTGGGTGCCTCTGGCCGAGTGGCGGGAGTACCCGGATGCCAAGGTACGCACACTGCTGAACAACCGTCAGCTTCGCCAGCGCTTCCTGACGCTCGTCGCGCAGGAGGCGCCGGGGCGTTTCGCCAGCGACCCCGGCTATCATCCGCAACTCGACGCCGTGGCTGCCGATTACTCCTTGTTGGCCAAACGCAACAACTGAGTTTCAGGACTCGGCGGCATGCCGGGCGACGAAACGCAGGCAGGGCGAAGGGGAGTCGGTCGGCGGACTGAGCCGGACGTAGTAGTCGCGACCACGGAAGTGACTGGCGCAGGTGGCCGCTATGGTCGCCACGCTGCCTTCGCCGAATTGCCCCATTGACGGGACGAATGAGGGGGCCGGGCTGAATTCGAGCAGCCAGCCGGTTTGCAGGATGGGAGGGACGGGAATGGCGACATCGCCGCCATCCAGATCCAGTACAGGCCAGCCAGCCGTTTCGGTGGCAGCCGGTTTCAGGCGACCGAGCAAACGATCGAAGGCGCGCCAGCCCCACCCGGCGAAATGCTTCGCGGCATAGGCCGGCCAGCCTTCCGAAATCAGACGGTCCTTGCCGGGATGGTGGTCGTAATGGTGGATGCAGGTGGCTTCCGGTTCGAGAAGCAGGGCATATCCGGCATCGCGCAAGCGCCGCATCAGGTCGGAATCCTCCCAGTACATGAAGAATGCCGGATCGAACAGTCCGCCTGCCTGTTCAACCGCGCTCCGCCTGAGCAGGACATGGCCGCCGGAGAGCGCGGCAACGGGGAAGGCTCGCGTGGCGCGCCACTGCTTCAGCGATTTCCGGCGAAACAGGGCGGCACGCAAATGGCCGAGGGCGGCAAAGCGGCCGGCCAATTGGTCGAAGACATACTCCGGTCGTCCCGGAAAGGTTGTTGGCGGTAACAGGAAGCGGCGGGCGTCGTCCCAGAAAATGCGCGGCCCAACCGCTGCCGCGCCGGGATGTTCGTTCAGGCAGGCGAGCAGCTTCTGCAAGGCGTGCGGCAATAGCCGGGCATCGGGGTTGAGGAGCAGGACGTATTCGCTGTGGCAGCGCTCAAAGGCCAGATTGCAGCCGCCGGCAAAGCCCAGATTGTCCTCGGCGACATGCAGCTTGACCGGGGCCGGCAAGTGCTGGCGCAGATAGGCTGCCTCGTCGGCTTGCAGCGAGTTGTCGACGACGTGAATCTCGCTGCACGCGGGATGCGCCGCCAGCGACTGCACCGCCCCGACGGTGAGGGCTGCCGTCCGGTAATTGACGATGATGGCGGCGCAGCTCATTGGCGGCGGGCCACGACCAGATAGGCGTAGGTCTCCAGGCTCGCCGCGTCGACATTCAGGGCGAGGTCCTTGCCCAGTGCCGCAAGGCGTTCGACCCAGCCGGGCGGTGCCGGATGCAGGGTACTTTCGCAGCGCTCGATGATCCAGCCGGCGCGGCTGAACAAATCCTCCATGGTGGAGCGGCTGAAGAAGCGTCGGTGCGTCCGGCAGGCGATGCCGACGGCAATGTAATCCCAGTAGCCTTCGAGCAGGTCGCCGACCACCGACCAGTGGCCGAGATTGGGCAGGGAAACGACCAGCCGGCCATCCTCGTTGAGCAAGTTGCCGAGACAGGCGATCAGGGCTTCCGGATTGTCTACGTGCTCGACCATGTCGAGTGCGGTGATGCAATCGAAGCGCGGCATTTCGGCTTGTCCGAAAATGTCGCCGGCCCAAACCCGGTCAACCCGGTCAGCGGCGCGTGCGGCGACGGCCGGATTCAGTTCTGCGACATGGGCTTCGCAGCCTTTGGCCTGCCTGACGCTGGCGGCAAACTTGCCTTCACCACCGCCGACGTCGAGGAAGCGGCCAATCCGCTCGGGCAGCAAGGCGAGGACTTCCGGCCGTTCTCCGGCGTAGTAGGCAGAATGATCGTGCACCAGGGCGCCGGGTACGATCAGGCTACCCGTCGGCAAGGCTGGCGCACCGGCAGCTTGGACGGCCGAGCCTGCATCGGCAAAGAGCGCGAGGTGAACGGGGCGTCCGTCGTAGGCGAACGGCGGTCGCGCGCGCAGGCCGGCTGCATCGCGCTCGAGGCCGCGCAGCGTGGCGTAGTACAGGGCGGCAGGGCTGCCGACGCCGCTGCGGTCGGCCGGTATGACGCAGGGGGCCCGACTGTCGCGCAGGGCGTCATGCAAGGTGGCGACGAGGTCGCGGCACACCGTCAGCATGGGGTTGTAGATGACGAGAAGCGGTCCGTCCTGGGCGCGCAGGCTCTCTGCATGCTCGGCCAGCCAGCGCCCCGGCTCGGCGGTGCGTACGACCTGCCAGTGCCCGGCAGGGACGCAGGCTTGCAGCACGGCCCAGCCGTGGCTCATGTCCTCGGAGTGATCGAGGTCTTCGGGGAGAAAGGCGAGGGCGTTAAGCATCGAGTTTGACGAAGACGGGAAGTTGATCGGCGGCCCACCAGCGTCCCGGCGTTTCACGCATGCGGGCCTCGATGAAGCCGAACAGCGCCGGCAGGTTGTCGGTGTGACTGCCTTCGCTCGGGGGCAGGACCGGGCCGAAATCGATACGGTAGCGGCCATGGGCGACCTGTCGGCAAATAAAGGCAGCGACCGGCACGCCCGTCTTTTCGGCGATACGGATGGCGCCCGGCGAGAAGGCCCGCCGATGGCCGAAAAAGTCGATGGGCAGGGCGTCGTCGAGGGCCAGTGTCGGCGCATCGCCGAGAATGACGACCCCTTCGCCGCGCCGGGCGGCACTATAGAAGGCGCGCAACTGGGTTTCCACGTGCATGACGCGGCCACCGTTCAGATACTGTTCGATCCCGGCGTATTTGTTCTTGAAGTAGCGTTGCACGACGGGTGCAACGCGGGGGTCTTCGACGACATCCGAGGTCATCAAATTGAGTTTCAAGCCGGCCAGGCCGAGTTGAACGACGCCCATCAAGGTCGCATCAAAATGGGCGGTGAGCAGAACCAGGCCGCGCCCGCTCGCCAATTGGGCCTGTACGGCTTCGAGGCCGTTGAATTCGCAATGCATTTCCGTCGCCCGGCCGCGCGGGAAAAGATGACCTTCCCATTCTTCCCGGCTGGCCGCCTCGAAGCGTTCGTTTTGCAGTCGGCGCAGCGCGTCGGGCGCGATGCCGGGAACCATGTTCTCGAACGCCTGGGTCGAGCGATCCAGGACGTACTGTTGGCGCAGGGCGACGGTACGCCAGTCCAGATCGTGACGCAGGCAGAAACGGCCGAGTGCGCGCGCCAGGCGTTCGCCGGCCGGGAGCGGCAGGCGCGCGGCAAGCGGCAAGGCGAAACGGAACATGGCTTCGAGGCGCAGGCTTTGCAGCAGCCAGTGAATTTTTGCGTTCATGATCTAGCGATAATCCGTATCGCCGCCCGTGAGCCACCAGCGATGATCGAATTGTTCGAGGATGGCGGCCGGCGTCCGCGGGTTGGCCATGATGCGGAATTCGGTTACCCGGCTGCGTTCTGCCAATGCAGCGAATTGCTTGGCAAAGCGTGAGGTCAGCCAGAACGCGAAGCTGCGGCCGCCAACCGTGGGCAGCCAGGCTTGCACGGCGGCAAGGGCGGCAGGCATGGCCGAGAGCGGGCCGATCAGGTCGAGCAGTTCCAGGTGTTCGCTTTCGCCGCGCAGGATGGCCAGGGCCAGGGGGCGGCGACGCCAGAAACTGCGCACCAGCAGGCAGTGGTGCCGGTGCTGCGGGTGGTGGAGATAGCGGCGTTCGAGATAGGCGTAATCGCGTATGCCGACCGGATGCTCGCCGAGGTCGTCGCGCATCCTTCCCCATAGCGTATCGGTCAGGGCGGGCAGTGCATCGCCGAGCGTCGTGGCGTCGCCGGCACCGGGCGAAAAGCGGCGCCGGGGGCGGGCCGTGAAAACCAGCTCGTGCCAGTCGTCGATCGCTTTGTATACGCCCAGGTGTTCGCCCAGTCGCATTGCCCGGTCGCTCGGGAAACCGACGGCCAGCCCGTGGGGATTGCGCGGCGACGGCAGTTCTTCGAGGATACGCTGCATCAGCCGGGTGAAGGGCGAGTCCTTGCGGGTCAGGCCGGCCTGCTTGGGGGCGGCCATCAGATCGGTCAGCTGCCCGATGCGGTGTTGCTGGCCGGCCAGCAGAATGTCGCGGTAGAACACGCCGCAATGCAGGAGCGGCTTGCCCTCGTCGTCGCCGACATACCAGGACTCGCCGTGCTCGGCGCCATATTTCCATTCCAGGAAGGAGAGGCTGATGTCGTGACCGAAGACCTGGCGGAAAAGCGGCTGGATCAGCGGCAGCGCGCCCGGATCAAGACGGCTGATGGGCATCGTGCGGCGCTTCCGGGGCGACGAAGACGGGGCCGTCGTTCCAGGCATGCGGGAGAAAGACGACGCCCTGCTCGATGCCGTGGTGCTCGACCTCGAATTCGACGCAGTAGGGGGCCTGATCGTAGACATGGATGGTCTGTTCGCAGGCCAGGAAAATGCTCAGGCGGTATTCGCCGCGCATCAGCGGCAAACCAGGGAAAGTCAGCCGCTGGCGGCCGCGCCCGTCGGCGTCGAGGACCACCGGCGTCGCGTCGAAGTAGGTGCTGCCGGTGGATACGGCCGTGCCGCTTTTCGTCTCCAGGCCAAAGGCGATGGTGGGCGGTGGCAGGCTGGTGTCGGCCTGGAATTCGACCTCGATCTGCAGCGCCGAGCGACCGGCCGTCAGTTTCAGGTGCTTGCCCGTTGTGCCGTCGGCCGAGGCGCTGATCCGCAACAGTCGGGCCAGGGAGGTCGGGGCTGCCGCCGGGGGCGTTTCGCAGAAGGAAGCAGGGTCCGGGCTGTCGGCGCCCGCCAGGTGGGCCGTGTAGGCGGCGACAACCTTTTGCGGGGTGTCGAGCATCATCATCTTGCCGCGCTCCAGCCAGATCGCCGTGTCGCAGATTGCCTCGATGTGGTACATCGAATGCGAGCAGAACAGGATGGTCGTGCCGCGTTCCTTGAGCGACATGATCCGGTCGAAGGACTTGCGGGCAAAAGCGCCGTCGCCGACCGACAGGGCTTCGTCGATGATCAGGATATCGGGGTCGATCGAGGTGGCGATGGCGAAGGCCAGGCGGACGTACATGCCGCTCGAATAGGTCTTGACCGGCTGTTCGATGAAATCGCCGATCCCGGAAAACGCCACGATGTCGTCGTAACGGGCAAGAATTTCCTGGCGACTGAGGCCGAGGATGGAGGCATTGAGAAAAATGTTCTCGCGCCCGGAAAAGTCGGGATTGAAGCCGGCACCCAGTTCGAGCAGCGCCGCGACGCGGCCGCTCACCTTGATCTGTCCGGCGCTCGGCGTCAGGGTGCCGCAAATCATTTGCAGCAGGGTCGATTTGCCCGCGCCATTGTTGCCGACCAGGCCCAGTACGCGGCCCTTCGGCAAGGAAAAGCTGATGTCGCTGACGGCCTGGAACAGCCTGCCGTATTGGCGACGCCCCTGGAAAACCCATTGCTTGAGGCGGTCGCTCGGCCGCTCGAAGACCTCGAAGGTTTTGGCCAGTCCTTCGGCCTGGATCGCCAGGTTGTCAGAGAACATCGGCGAATCCCCGGCGTGTGCTCTGGAAGAAATAGGCGCCGGCCAGGGCCACGCCGCAGGACAATGCCAGATACAACAGCCAGCTCGACCAGTCCGGCAATTGTCCGGCAAACAAGGCGTGCCGGGTGTTTTCGATCATCAGGGTGAGCGGGTTGAGGTGCATCCAGTAGCGGACTTCTTCCGGTACGGCGGTGGCCGAATAAAAGATCGGTGAAAGAAAGAGCAGCAGGTTCAGGGCCATGCCCATGATCTGGGCGATGTCGCGAACGAAGACGCCGAGTGCCGAGAAGAACCAGCCCAGGCCCAGCAACAGGGGAATCATCGGCAGCCAGACCAGCGGCAAGGCGAGGACGGAGCCGGGCAGCGGCCCGAAAATCAGGCGACTGCCGGCAAGCAGGATCAGGGCGTTGAGGACGAGGTGGAAAAGCCCGGCGAGGACCGCGACGAAGGGCAGGATTTCGAGCGGAAAGCTGACTTTCTTGACCAGGTGGGGCTGCTCGACGATCAGGTGGGGCGTCCGGTTGAGCACTTCGGAAAAGAAGTTGAACACCGCCAGGCCGGCAAAAATCTGCAAGGCGAAGGCGGCGCCGCCCTGTTCGCCGGCGCCGGGCCAGCGGGCCTTGAACACGCCGACGAAAACGAAGGTATAAACCAGCAGCATCATGAGCGGCGAAAGCACCGCCCAACCCAGTCCGAGCAAGGAACCACGGTAACGGCCCAGTATGTCGCGACGGGCGAACTGCCAGATCAGCGAAGGATGGCGGACAAGGGACGTAAACGGGGTGAGCATGAAATCAGGTTGAAGCCAAACTGCAATTTTAGCGTCAGACCTCAGGTTTTGGGCGGATCGATTTTCCCTTCGCCGACATCGGACAGGAAGTCTGGGCGCAGCAGCCGCAACTGCGAACCTTCGCGGGCGATGGCCTGGTGCAGCGTCAGGACCTGGAAGGCGCGAGTCACGGTTTCGCGGCTGGCATTGATCATGATGGCCAGTTCCTGGTGAGTGGGGGCCGGGTCGAGCAGGGGCTGCTCGGCCTGGGCGTTGCGCGCCAGTTGCAGAAGCTGGACGCAGAGGCGCTGGAACGGATTGGGCAAGCCGAGCAGGGTGCGTTGCGCCGATACCGAGCGGACCCGCGCCGACAACCGGGTCATGATGCCTTGCGCCAGGGTCGGGTTTTCGAAAATCAGGTGGCGGGCCGGTTCGGCATCGAGGAAGATGGCGGTCGATTTGGCCGCGGCGATGACATGTTCGGCCGCACCCAGTCCGTCAACGACCGAAAGCTCGCCGAAGTAGTCCCCCGGCTCGACGAAGTAAAGGCCGACGCCGCGTCCGTCCACGGTGAAATCCACGCCTTGCAGGCGTCCTTCGATCAGGAAGCCGAGTTCGAAGCGGGTTTGTTCCTTGGAAATGACGACTTCCCGCCGGGCAAACTTGCGCTCGCACATCTGCGTCGAAATGCGCATCAGTGCCTCCTGCGGCAAGGGGCGGAGCAGCGGGATGTCGGTCAACCACTGAAAGGGTACGGGCATCCCAAGAGTTTAAAGTCAAAATGTCCGTACTGCGTGTGCCGACTGTCACATGTTGCCTGGATTTTCTGAACAAGTTCGTAAAAACAAGGAAAAGGGCCGTTTTGTTAAAGCCGCTTGGACGATTCCGTTTGGAAAACAGAGCGGGACTCTTGTGATCGTACGCACAGAAGTTGTGGCGGGAATTCAATATAATCGATGAGTTGAAGAGTCAATTCATTGAGCGAGAGCGATCATGAGCCAAGCCAGCGTACTGAAGAAAATGTTCGGATTCCAGGTCCTGTTTGTTGCCGGGGCTGTATCCGTCTGTTCCGGTGCGGATGCGGCGATGGTTGAAAAGTCGTCGGACATTGTCGGCGAAGTGACGACCATCATCGGAACCGGGGTGGTCAAGACCGATACCGGGCAGGAAACGGCCTTGCAGCGTGGCGTGCCGGTGCACGCCGGCGACCGCATCGAGACCGCTGCCGGCGGCCATGTGCATATTCGCTTCATCGATGGCGGGCTGGTCAGCGTGCGCCCGCTCAGTCGTCTGTATATCGAGTCCTATCGCAATGAAGGAAGCTGGGGCCCGGCGGCGATCAAGTTCAAGCTGGAAGAAGGCGTCATGCGCTCGGTCACCGGTAAGTGGGGCGAGGCCGCCCGCGACCGCTTCCGCCTCAATACACCGGTCGCCGCGATTGGCGTCAAGGGAACCGACTTCGTCGTCAAGGTCGATCATGACCGGACCTACGCCAGCGTGATCAGCGGCGCCATCGTCATGGCCCCGCTCGATGGCGCATGCGCCCAGTCGCTCGGGCCGTGCAGCGGCGACCGCTCGGCCATGCTGAGTGCCGACATGCAGGGCAAGATGCTCGAACTGATCCATCAGTCCGGTGCCGGCGTGCCGCGCCTGGTTCCTGCCGTCGACCTGCAGGCGCAGATGCAGCGCCAGATGCTGGCCGGGGAGACGCGGCGCGAGCGGATGAGCGGTACCTCCGATGCCGCGGAAAAGATCAGCGCCAACGATGCGGCCGCCGTTGCCGCTGTGGACAAGGACAACAAACACCTGACCCCGCCCAGCAAGCCGCTCATCTGGCTGCACAACACGGCGGGCTGGAATGTGCCCGATAACACCATCAGCGAACGTTTCGACGAAGCGAAGGCGGACGGGCGCAAGGCCGTGACCGGTAATTTCTTCATCACCCTGTATCGCGATGAAACCACGCAATCGACCTTCCTGCCGGTCGGGACCCAGGTCAGCTTCAACCTGACCGCCGCCTCGGCCTCCTATCAGCCGCAAGTGGCCAGCGGCCTGCCGGCCCAGGCGGTGCAGATTTCCAATGCCTCCCTGAATGTCGATTTCACGCGTTCTACCTTCTCGACGCGCATGGATCTGGCCAGTTCTTCCCTGGGCCAGGAAACCTTCAGCGCGAACGGCGTGATCACCAGTACCGGCTTGTTCAACAGCAATAGTGCGAATCAGAACCTGGCCGGCGCCTTCAGTACCGATGGCCGCCAGGCAGGCTATTCATTCGACAAGACGACGTCCGGCGGCAAGGTGAGCGGGATCACGCTCTGGGGGCGTTGATTGCGTCTAGCAGCAAAATTTGATTCGCCGCTGAAAATTGCTTTCGGGGCAGCGATCCTGTCCCTGTTTTTTTGGCTGGTGCTGGTCGCCTCCTTTTCGGGCGCGATTCGCCTGGCCGAAGAGCTTTCCGGCGACTGGGTGTGGCGCGTCGGGGCGAGTACGACGCCGGAGCGGCGCATCGTCATCGTCGACATCGATGAAGGCAGCTTGCGTCAATTGGGGCCGTGGCCGTGGTCGAGATCCCGCCTGGCCGAACTCTCCGATCAGTTGGCGGCGCACGGTGCGGCCCTGCAGGTGTTCGATATCGTCTTTCCCGCCGCTTCGCGCGACGATGCCGCCTTTGCCGCGCGCCTCAAGAAAAACAACGGCGTCCTCTCGCAGGTCTTTGCGTTGCAGGGCGATACCGAGGCCAGAAGCGGCGAGCCGGCTTCCTTCCTGCCCTGGCTGGCGTGCCCCGCCATCTTTCCGGAGGCGCGCGGCTATATAGCCAATGCACCGGGCTTCGGCGAAGTGCCGGTCGGGCATATCACGCCCCTGGTCAGCCGCGACGGGGCGGTACGCCATCAGCCCGCCGTCGTCTGCCATGACGGCAAGGCTTATCCCGCCTTGTTCCTGTCTGCCCTCATGCTTGGTACGGGAACGGCGCAGATCAGTCTGGCTGCGGGGAGCGGAGCGCTTGCCTCGGCCTGGGAACTCAATGGACTGCCCCTGCATCGCAATGGCGTTCCGCTCGACGAACGTGGCAATGTCCGGGTGCCCTGGCATGTCCAGCCCGAAGCCTTTGTCGCCTTGTCGGCCCAGGATGTGCTGGCGGGCAAGGTGCCGAGCGGCCTGCTGCAGAACTCCTGGGTTCTGGTCGGCAGTACCGCGCTCGGCCTCAATGACCGGATCGCCACGCCGTTCAGCGGCATTGGGGCGGGCATGCTGGTTCATGCCGAGTTGTTGCGCGGCTTGCTCGACGAAGATATTCCGAGCGCGCCGATGTACGCCGATGCCTACGCCGGGCTGGCGACCCTGGCCGGCGTCGTCGTCCTCACGCTGCTGGCCCGACTGCGGCGCAAGCCGGTATTCATCATCCTCGGTTCGGCGCTCTGCCTGATCGCCCTGCTCTATCTGGCCAAGGCGCTGCTGCTGCTCAAGGCCGGCCTTTGGTTCGAATGGGTCGGCCCGGCGCTTTACTGGGTGCTCTTTGCCATGGTGCTCAGCCTGCTCGAGCACGCTCGTAGCCGACTTGAGCGCGACCGGATCTATGCCCACCTGTCGAGCTATCTGCCCGGTCCGGTCGCCGCAGCGCTGGCCTCAAGCGATCCTTCCGATGCGATCGATGCGTCGCGCAAGAATGTGTCCGTGCTGTTTGCCGATATCCGGAATTTCTCCGCGTACTGCGAAAGCCGTCCGCCCGAGGAAGCCACCGCCGTCCTGCATGCCTTCTTTTCAATGGCGACGCAGGTCGTGGAAAAACATGGCGGCATGATCGAGTCTTTCCAGGGGGATGCGGTCCTTGCCGTGTGGGGAGCGGGCGGGCGGGCTGCCGGCTCGGCCCGTGACGAGGCCCAGGATGTCGGCGAGAACGCCGAGCGAGCCCTGGATGCGGCGATCGAAATGTTCAAGGAAAGCCGCCTGATTCTGCCGGCGCCGCCGCCCGAAGGTCTCGAAGCGCTGGAGCTGGGCATCGGCCTGGAAACCGGCGGCGCAACGGTAGGTTCCTTTGGCCTGGCCCGGCGGCGGACCCATCTGGCAATGGGCCGGACCATCACCACGGCGGCGCGTCTGGAACAGATGACGGCCGAACTGGCCCACCCGATCCTGGTCGGGGAAGGCATGGCCGCTTCGCTCGGCAAGCCGCGACTGGAATCGCAAGGCGTTTTCCTGCTCGAAGGCATGAAGACGCCCTGCCATATTTACGCTTATCCGCTGCGTCACTGTGTTTGAGTCTGTGGTTGGCGGATTCGTACTGTCTCAGGCAAGGCGGATAGGTCGCCTTGTCCTGCCGTTCGCGGCCTTGTGCCTGATGCACGGGGCGCAGGCGCAAAGTGCCGCCTGCCAGTTTGACTGGGGGCAGGAAGGGACGCCCGAGCGGGTCATCAACAAGGCGCTGGAACTGGAGTCGGCCTGCAAGAAGGATGAAGCCTTCCTGTTTGCCTTTGGCCAGCGCCTCAATGTCGTTCATCTCTACGCCGAGGCCGCCGACCGCCTGGAAGGCGTTCTGCTGCTCAATCCCGACCATTGGGCCGCGCAGCTCGAATACGCCATCTCGCTGGAGGGGATGGGCGACGCGCTATCGGCCGAGGGGGTGTTGAAGAATCTGGCGGACAACCCCGACGTCGGCGAGACACTGAAACAGCAGATTCGCGCCCAGTTGGACAAGCATCGCCTGTTCGTCGCCGGACGCAAGGCAACGCGCACCCAGTTCGGTTTCATCACCGGTTACGACAACAACCTGATGGGTGGGGCGCGGGTATCGCAGTTCGACCTGACGCTGCCGGGTGGGCGGATTCCGGTCACCCTGAGCGATGAATCGCGGCCGCAGGGCGGCTGGTTCGGCCGCCTCGATCTCAGCCATGACGGCTATTTCGTCGAGTCCGCCGACAAGGTCTGGAGTTACACGCTGACCGGCAACTATCGCTACAGTCCGGAAAACGCCCAGGCCAATTTCGGCTTGATCAATCTGCTGGTCGAGCGGGGCAGCGAACAATTGCAAGGCTTCTATACCGGCGGCGCCCTGCTGCAACTGCAGACTCCTTCCGGCTCACTGCTCCGCCAATACCAGCTGAGCAGCGGTTACGACTTCACGGCACCGTCCTCCGCGACCTGCCGTTTCCGGCTGGCTGGCGACGTTCAGCGGCGGGCTTATCCGGGGGCGGATGTCCTCAATGGATACTACAGCGGCATTGCCGGATACTGGTCTTGTCCGGCTTGGGGCGTGCAAGCCCAGATTCGCCTCGGGCAGGACCGCGCCGAGTATGACAAACGCCCGGGCGGTATGCAGGATCAATATGGCTTGCGTGTTGGAAAAAACACAACGATCGGTTCGGGCGTACTCGCCGCCGAGGTCGATGTCTATCACCAGGAAGATCACCGCGGTTACAGCCCACTGCTCGAAGACAATTTAAAGCGGAATATCAGCAGGGTGATGTATCGCCTTGAATATAGAAAGATGCTTTCCGGGGTCGGTCCCTACGCCGGCGTCGAGGTCATGGAGCAGGATTCCAACCTCCCCTTATTCCGCATCAGTAACCGCGTCTTCTATATCGGCATCCGGAGCATGTGGTGAAAACAATACAACGCCCCACAAGAAATGCTCAAAATGTGTGATCAGGATCACTTGAAAAATGTGGGGTGGGAATGTAAATTTCGCCCACGCTTATGTATCGTCTTCGGACTGTCCGTAGCTAAATTCTTTTTCTAACTGAAAGGAAATACCAATGGCAATTATTCTGCCGGCACAAAACCTGGTCCTGCGCGCTTACTCCGCTCTGGTTAAGCAAGCTCCTGGCTACAATGCGTACAACGAACATCTGGCTTTTGTTAACGCCAACGGCGAAGTCGCTTACAAGACTGCGCTGAACTCCGCTTTCTCCTCCTTCACCACCGCTCAGCTGGCCACCAACATGCTGGCTAACCTGGGCCTGTCCTCGGTTTTCACCCAAGCTCAAGGCGAAGCCTACCTGAACGCTAACGCCTCCAACCGCGTTTCCGCGATCATCGACCTGGCTGCTTCCCTGTCGAACTACACCGGTACCGATGCTGCCATCCTGACCGCCAAGTCCAACTACCTGGCCACCATCGACTACTCGTACACCTACTCTGTCGAGAAGACCAACACCGGTTCCGTCGAACTGACCACCCAGCTGGTCAACACCGTCGACCTGACCGCCAACACCGATGTCAAGACCGCCAACATCTTCAATGCTGGTCTGGTTTACACCCCGGGTGGCGACAACCGCATCAACTCGCTGCAAGACGAAGACACCCTGACCGGTTCGGGCACCAACTCCACCCTGAACGCCACGCTGGGTAACTCCAACGACAACGGCGCCACCATCATCACCCCGAAGCTGAACGGCATCTCCATCATCAACGCCGCCTTCACGGGTTCGGGCGACGGTGCTGTCAAGGCTCTCGACCTGCAAGATGCGACCGGCCAAACCGCCGTCAACATCACCCGCGTTTCCCAGGCTGTCAACGTTGCCGAAGTCGGCAACCTGATGACCGCTGCCGCTTCCCTGTCGCTGGCCAACACCAACGCCAACCAAGCTGGCACCGTTGAATTCTCCTACGGCCAGAACGTCCTGAAGGGCGACAACACCGGCACCCTGTCCATCTCCAACGTTCAAATCGGTACCCTGAACATCGGTGAAAACACCTCTGGCATCGCTGCCCGTGGCGTTGGTGTCAACGGTTTCGAACAACTGACCCTGACCTCGACCGGCGCTGCTGCCAACACCGTTGGCACCCTGAACCTGCCGATGGACACCGGCACCGCTGGCAAGCTGACCATCACCGGTTCCGCCAACCTGACCCTGGGTGCGCAAACCAACGTCGTCAATGCAACCAACAACGCCCTGGTTGAAGCCGCTGGCGTGTGGACCGCTGGTACCGGCATCGCTCA
This sequence comes from Rhodocyclales bacterium GT-UBC, assembly GCA_003583745.1. Classification (GTDB taxonomy): domain Bacteria; phylum Pseudomonadota; class Gammaproteobacteria; order Burkholderiales; family Rhodocyclaceae; genus Azonexus. The sequence continues at coordinate 203,013 of QXPY01000010.1, forward strand.
AGCCGGTGGCCGTATCTCCACCATCGACGCTTCCGCCTTCACCGGCAACCTGACCCTGGTTCTGGACAACATCCTGGACGTGGGCAAGGCCGAAACCTCTGGTGTTAACCAAGACGTCACCGTGACCGGTGGTTCGGGCAACGACACCTTCGTTCTGTACGATGCCGTCCAAGCTGGCGACACCATCAACGGCGGTGCCGGTACCGACACCCTGCTGTTCTACTCGGGTTCTTCCCTGGCTTCCGTTGCTCAGAACATCGAAAACGCCACCATGCTGGCTGACGGTTCGACCGGCAACATCTCCCTCGACTTCGACTTCCTGCCGAACGCTACCGGCATGACCGTTCGCAACATCAGCGCCGTCTATCCGGTTGGTGGCACTGCAACGAACAACGCCGAAGCCGCTACCACCTTCACGCTGCTCGACATGACCGCCGCTCAAGCTGCTGCGATCACCATCCAGCACGCTACCACCGGTAACGGTCAAGTTGGCAACAACGTCATCGTCGCCGCTGTCAAGGCCAACACCGCCTCTGACACCGTTGGCGTGACCATCGCTGAAGGCACCAACGTTGATCCGCGTTTCAACTTCACGCTGACCACCACCACCGCCAACACCGCTACCGCCCCGACGGCTGGTTCCTCGACCATCGAGAACATCACCATCACCGATAGCGACAGCGAATCCAACTCGGTTCTGCTGACCAACTTCGACAAGCACACTGGCACCATCACCCTGACCGGTGGCCGTGCTGGCACCTACATCAACCTCGACCTCGACACCGCTGGTGCCGACGTGACCGCCAATGCCTCCGGTACCGGTGTTGCTCCGGGTGCCCTGGCTGCTGGCGTTCAACAAGGCCTGCTGGGTCTGAACACCGATGGTCTGGCTGTTGATCTGCTGACCGGTTCCGCTATCGACGTCGGCGCCCTGGCGACCGAAGTTCGTCTGCAAGCCGCCACCATCGACGCTTCTGCCGAAGCTTCGAACGTCATCGTCCGCGTTTCGACCAACGTTGCTTCCGCTACCGGCGCCCAAGTTATCAAGATGGGTTCGGGTAACGACACCGTTATCTTCGACAACCTGAACGATACCCGTGCTGGTCTGACCATCTCCGACACCGTTTCCGGTGGCGCTGGTTCCGACACCCTGGTCATCGACGGCAATGGCGTCAATGTCAACCTGGGCGCTTCGGAATGGACCAACGTGTCCGGTTTCGAAACCATCCGTCTGGCCGGTCTGGGCGCCTTCGCCTACAACCTGACCCTGACCAACGATCTGATCGACACCAACGGTGGCGACATGATCGCGATCATCAACGACAACGACGCATTCAACGACACCGCTTCCAACGCTGACACCGTCACCGTTGCTTCGCACGCCGTTAGCGCCGCTACCATTGATGCCCGCACCCTGGTTGCAAGCAACTCCTTCTCCTACAACGGTGAAGAAGGCGCTGGCCGCACCGCTGACCGTTTCATCTTCGCCGATGCAAACATCAACGGTAAGGCCATCATCGACGGCGGTGCTGTCGATAACGTCGTTGCCACCAACTCCGTTGCCAACGCTGACGTTCTGGAAATCCGCAACGCCGCCGTGGCTACCGTGGGTGACCTGGCCAACATCAAGAACGTTGGTACCATCGCCTTCAACAACGATCAGGCTGTTGCTCAGACCCTGACCCTGCAACTGAACGACACCGTTGTCGATTCGCTGGTTGATTCCTACCACGTTTCTTCGACCGTTGCTGGCAACATCGAAACCATCAACGTCACCACGCTCGACGCTAACGTGACCGAAGTGGCTGGTGCTGGTCTGTTCCTGGACGTCGTCGGCCTGACCGGCAAGTCGGCTGTCAATGTCACCCTGAACAACACCGTTGCTGGTGCTGCAACCGATACGCTGGCCCTGTCCGCTTCCGGCGGCCTGGTCACCGTTGCCAACTTCGAAACCACCGCCGACGGCGCTGGTGTTGTTGGTACGGCCAAGGACACCATCCAACTGTCGAAGACCGCTTTCGCAGCGATCACCTCGGCTGTTGGCACCAACTTCTCCGTTGCTGGTGAGTTCCTGTCCAACGCAACCGGTGTTGCTGCCGCTGCTGGCAACCGCATCATCTTCAACACCGCCACCGGTGACGTGTGGTACGACGCCGACGGTAACGGCGCTGGCGCTGCTGTTCAGATCGCCAAGCTGACCGGTATCGCCGACCTGGCCGGTGCTGACTTCACGATCGTTGCCTAATCCAGGCATCACGAAAGTGATCTAGATGGACAACCCGGGGCCTCGTGCCTTGGGTTCCCGTCAAAACCCCGCCCCTTAAAAGGCGGGGTTTTTTTCTGCCCGATGGCCGTTCGTCGGTGTCGGCAAAACCGGCTAATTGGTGGATAACGCTTCGCCGTTAGCATGCTTCGGTTGTAAAATCCCAATTTTTCAGTTGAGACGTTTTTTCATGTACAACTACCAGCCTGTCATCCTCGATACGCACCAGGGGAAATCCTGGCAGCGCTACACGAATTTTTCCCATGCCGCCGGCGATGCGATCTGCCCGCTGTATGGCGTTGAACTGGCCCGCGCCGCCCTGTCGATGCCGCTGGCCTTTGTCGAAGTCAATGGCGAATTCATTGCCGTTGCCATCACCGGTCTGGTCAAGGGCGTCAATCTGCTGGTCAATGCCGACGGTCGCTGGCTGACCCCGTACGTGCCGGCGCTGGTTCGTAGCTACCCGTTCAATCTCGGCGTAACGCCGACCGGCGCGCGCAGCCTGTGCGTCGATGCCGACAGCAAGCTGGTGGTCGATAGCAAGGAATTCGAGCCCTTCTTCAATGAAGACGGCACCCTGCCGCAAGCGATTGTCGAAGTGATGCAGTTCTTCAAGGAACTCGAAGGCAGCCGTCAGGCCACGGCTGATTCCATCGCTGCCCTGAAGGCGGCCGGCGTGATCGTGCCCTGGGACCTGCGCGTCAAGTCGGGCGATGTCGAGGCAGGTATCGAAGGTCTGTTCCGGATCGACGAGGCGGCATTGAATGCGCTCGGCGACGAAGCATTCCTCAGCCTGCGCAAGAACGGCGCCCTGGCTGTCGCTTACTCCCAGCTGTTGTCGATGCCGCATCTGCAGACGCTGGCCGGACTGGCACGGGCACGCGCCAACAATGCGCTGCAGTCGCTTTCGTCCTTCGCGCCGCAGCAGACCGCGCCGACCGCCGCCGACGACCTGGCGACCAAGGGCACGCTGCACTGATTTCGGCGCCTGGCGCTATCTGATTCGTGTCGCGGACGCCGGGGCAGTGCCTGCCCCGGCGTCCGATTAATGTGTGTCGCACAAAACCAACGCGGCGTGGGACACGAATACCATTGTTTTGATTGAGGAGTGGTTCCCATGTCTTTACCCGAATACGTGACGGTCAACGGCACGAGTTACGCGATCAACAAGCTGCCGGAAGATGCCAAGCTGCACGTCGTCAACGTGCAGGTGGTGGATGCCGAAATTACCCGTTTGCAGCAGCAACTGGCGATTGCCCAGACCGCCCGCAAAACCTATGTGGCGGCCCTGATCGAAGTGATTCAGGCAAAGGGCGAAGCGCAGCCGGCCGAAAAGCCGAAGAAACCGCGCGCGCCGCGCAAGAAAAAAGCGGCCGAATAAATCGCGCCGCTTGCTGGATCGAAAAGCCCGGACTGGTTCCGGGCTTTTTTGCGTCAACTGTTGCGGTTGGAGACGTTCTCGATGTTGCTGTTGCGTACCTGGGTGAGCAGTTGGTCGAGTGCGGCCTGGACGGCATCGGTGGCGCTGGAGAAACTGCTCGACAGGTTGGCGGCGACGTTGCTGACGGCCTGGCTGACGGTGCCGAGCTGACTTTCGATGTCGCTCCGGGTGCTGCTCTGGCTTTGCCCGGTGTTGTAGTTGAGCGCTGCCCGCACGCTGTCGAGGAAGGACTGGATGGTCTGGCTGGGGTCGAGGCTGTCGTTGAGTTCGACATCGCCGCTGCTGCTGCTTGCGCTGCTCGTCGTGGCGGCGGCGCTATTGGCCTGAACGAAACTGGCCAGGGCATTGCTGTCGCTCGTGCTGCCGGTTTCGCTGGCGGCGGTCTCGCTGCTGGTGGCCGCCGAGCCTGTGGTGCTGGCAGAGTCGGTACTGGCAGAACTGGTGCTGGCAGAACTGGTGCTGGCAGAACTGGTGCTGGCAGAACTGGTGCTGGCAGAACTGGTGCTGGCAGAACTGGTGCTGGCAGAACTGGTGCTGGCAGAACTGGTGGTGCTTGCGCCGCGCGTGACGCCGGCGTGGGCGACCAGGCCCAGGCTGTCGGCGAAGGTTTTCATGTCGGCCGTGTGTTGCACGGCGTAGTCGCCCTTGGCCGAAGCCAGCGGGTCGACGCGCCAGTCGTAGGCGGTGCCGAGGCCGCCGGAGATCAGGTCTTCGAAGTCGATGCCGTGGTCGGAGCCGGTGCCGGGATAGAGTTCGTAGGGCTTGTAGCCGATGCCGGCGCTGTCGAGTTGGGTGCCGAGATCGCGCAGGTCGGTCAGCGAAATGTCGAAGCGCTTGGTGTTGGCCAGGATGTCTTCGGCGGTGAAGGCGGAAGCATTGAGGCGTTCGCCGTTCGCGCCGTAGTAGAACACCTCGTTGGGGTAGCCGGTCGGGCTCAGATTCAGGCCGATGCGCCCGGAAATGAATTGGGCGTCCTTGGCGGTGCCGGTGGTGGTGCTGTTGGCGGCGCTGCTGGCAGCGGCAAGCACACCGGCAAAATCTGCCGCTGTGTCGCTGGTGGTGGCAGTCGAATTCTGCCGGGTGCTACTAGTGACGCCACTGATGGTGCTGACATTGATATCCATGTCGGTCTCCTCTACCTGATGTTTCACGTTCAGCAGGAATCGCGCCAACTTGTGATTCTTCCCGTTGTCAGTGACGTTTACAAAAATTTCGTCTAAAGTTCCAAAATTGTTAGAAGGGCAGGCTGGCCGATCCGGGAGGGAGCGCAGGCGGGCCGAGGCTTTCAATTTTTCGAGAGAGCGTCATGGCAGATGATTATGCGGGCAGTGCTTTAACGACCGGACGGCTGGCGGTTGGGGGTTCGGTGACGGGGAATATCGAGAGCGCCTACGACAACGACTGGTTTGCGATCAGCCTGCTGGCCGGGCAACGCTATACCTTCAACCTCGACCCCGGCACCAGCGGCGGCTTGAGCGACACCTACCTGCGCTTGTACAACGCCAGCAGCCTGTTGCTCGCCTACGACGACGATTCCGGCCCCGGCCTGGCGGCACAGCTGACCTACACGGCAAGCGCGACCGGGACGTATTACCTGGGCGCCTCGGGGTATAGCTGGTCTACCGGCTCCTACCGTTTGAGCGCCACGTCGAGCGCTGCGCAGCAGGACGATTTTGCCGCCAGTACGGCGACCACGGGCAGCCTGGCGCCGGGTGCGACAGTCACCGGGCGGGTCGAGGTGGCTGGCGACAACGACTGGTTCCGGATCAATCTGGAGGCCGGCCGGCATTACGTGTTCAATCTGAATCCCGGCGCATCGAGCGCGCTGAGCGATCCTTATCTCAGCCTGTATAACGCCAGTGGCAGCCTGCTGGCGGCCAACGACGACGCGATCGGCCTGGCCTCGCAGATCGCCTTCGATTGCACGACGACGGGCAGCTATTACCTTGGCGCGCGCGGTTACGGCAGCCTGGTCGGCAGCTATACGCTGTCCGCCAGCAGCGGCGTCGTCCTCGACGATTATGGCCAAACCGCCGGTACGGCCGGTTCCATCGCGGTCGGCGCAGCACTGGCCGGGAGTATCGAAACCGCCAATGACGAGGACTGGTTCGCCATCAACCTGACGGCCGGGCAGCGCTATACCTTCAATCTCGACTCGGCGGCGAGCGGCGGCCTGGGCGATCCGCTGCTCGGCCTGGTCACCGCCAGCGGGACGGTGCTCGCGGTCAACGACGATGCCAATGGCCTGGCTTCGCAGATCACCTACACGCCGACCGCGTCGGGGACCTACTATCTGCTGGCGACCGCCGCCTACAGCAACATGACCGGCAATTACATCCTGCGCACCAGCGTCGCCGCGGCGGCACAGGACGACTATGCCGCCAGTTCGGCGACGACCGGTTCGCTTGCCATCGGCGGCTCGGCGACCGGGCAGATCGAGCGGGCCGGCGATGCCGACTGGTTTGCCGTCAATCTGACGGCCGGTCAGCGCTACGTCTTCAATCTCGATCCGGCCAGCAGCGGCGGCCTGAGCGATCCCTATCTCAATTTGTACAGCAGCAGCGGCAGCCTGCTTGCCTACAACGACGACACCAACGGCCTGGCTTCGCAGATCACCTATACGGCGGCCAGCTCGGGCACTTACTACCTGGGGGCACGGGCCTATTCGGGCGAGACCGGGGCCTATGTGCTCCGCGCCACGAGCAGCGGCGGCACGAGCGACGATTACGCGGCGAATACCGCCACCACCGGACGGATATCGGTGGGCGGGAGTGCGACCGGGCGCGTCGAGGTATCGGGCGACAGCGACTGGTTCGCCGTTTCGCTCAATGCCGGGCAAACCTACCGTTTCAACTTGAACGGCACGGCGAGTTCCGGCCTGAGCGATCCGACGCTGACCTTGTTCAATGGTACGGGCAGCGTCCTGGCGCAGAACGATGACGCGAACGGGACACGGGCCTCGCAAATCGATTTCACGGCGAGCAGCAGCGGGACGTATTACCTGGCGGCGAACGGTCACGGGACGAGTACCGGCAATTACCAGCTGACGGCGACGGCGGTCAGCCAGAGCGCGGCGTCGGGCTTCTCCATCGACGTCGCCTTTAGCGGCGGCAGCCAATACCAGTCCTATTTCACGGCGGCGGCGCAGCGCTGGGCGACGGTGATTACCGGCGACCTGCCGGATGTCGGCAGCATCGACGATCTGCGGATCAGCGCCAGCGTCAGCAGTATCGACGGTGTCGGCGGCATTCTCGGCCAGGCCGGGGCGCAGGGTGTGCGCAGCAATGGCGGGCTGCCGTATTCCGGCGTGATGCAGTTCGACCAGGCCGATGTGGACAGCATGATCGCCCAAGGCACTTTCGCCAGCGTCGTGTTGCACGAAATGGGGCATGTGCTGGGCTTTTCCGGCTACTTCTTCAATCTGCACGGTTTGCTCAACCCGTCGAATCCCTATCAATACATCGGGACCCATGCGCTGCAGGCGTATCGCAGCCTGAATCCGCAGGCCGGAAACTATGTCCCGATCGAGCAGCTCGGTGGCAGCGGGACGGCGGGTTCGCATTGGAGCGAGGCGGTGTTCAATACCGAACTGATGACCGGCTACGCCGAAAACTCGCCGCCGATGCCTTTGAGCATCGTGACCATCGGTGCCCTGCAGGATCTCGGCTATACCGTCAATTACGCCGCAGCCGATGCGTTCATGCTGTGACGGAGTGGAATGATGAGTGATGTATTCGAAATTTCCGGCGGTTTGAACGACGCCGTCTATGAGGATGGCGATCTTTCGGCGGGCGGTGCGCTCAAGGTCGAGAACGCCACCGGCGGGGCTTTCCTGGCCTATCAGCTGACCGGCGAATATGGCAGCTTCAACTTGCTGAGTAACGGCAGCTGGACCTACGAGCTGAACAATGCCCTGGGGACGGTGCAAAGCCTGGGCGCCGGGCAGTCGACGGTCGATCGCTTTCTCGTCTCCTGGTACGGCAGCAATGCCGAACAGGCGAATAACTTCGTTACGGTGACCATTCAGGGCCGCAACGACCTGGCGCAGGTCAGCGGCGACACTGCAGTCAGCCTGTATGGCGCAACCCAGAGCGGGGTCTCCGGGGTGCTTTCGATCGACGATGTCGATGCCGGTCAGAAGGCCTTCGTCGCCAGCAGCGGCAGCGGGGCCTACGGCAATTTTTCGATCGATGCGCGGGGCGACTGGGGGTATCAGTTGCGCAGCGGCGTCAGTCTGCCGACGCAAGCGGTGGATGACGTATTCCTGGTGCAGACGGCTGACGGTACGGCTTCCTCGGTGAAGGTCTCGGTATCGAATGCGGCGCTTTCGACTTCCCCCTCGAACGGCAGCGACCGTCTCGCCGGTACCGCCGGCAACGATGCCATCGACGGTCTGGCCGGCGTCGATACCCTGGTCTTGTCCGGGGCGCGCAGAGCCTACAGCCTGACCCCGGCTGGCGGCGGTTTTCAGCTGGTCGGTAGCGAGGGCAGCGATAGCCTGAGCCATATCGAACGCTTGCAGTTCGCCGACAAGAAATTGGCGCTCGATATCTCGGCGACCGGCAATGCCGGCCAGGCCATCGAGTTCATCGGGACGATCGCCTTCGGCATGCTGCAGGCACCCAACGTCGTCGGCGGCATCATGGCCTTCTTCGACAAGGGGACGAGCATGCACGAGCTTTTCCAGCTCGCCGTCGATATCCATCTGATCGACGATCTGGCCGGCTCATCGAGCAATCTCGATCTGGCTCGGCTGGTTTATCGCAACGTCATCGGCAGCGAGGCGCCGAGCGATGTCGCCCAGGCGCTGGCGGGCTATCTGCAGGGTAGCGGCGGGGCGATGAGCAAGGCCGACTTCCTGACGCTGATTGCCGAAACCGAGTTGAACCAGGTGCACGTCAATCTGGTCGGCCTGGCCCAGACCGGCATCGAGTTCGCCTGAACCAATGACCCATAGCTTCCCGGTGCGGTTTGCGCCGCGCCGGGGAGCGCTTATTCGACGGTGACGCTCTTGGCCAGGTTGCGTGGCTTGTCGACGTCGGTCCCCTTGACCAGGGCCACGTGGTAAGAGAGCAACTGAAGCGGGATGACGTGCAGGATAGGCGAGAGTTCGCCGTAGTGTTCCGGCAGGCGCAGGATATGGACGCCTTCGGAAGGCGGAATCTCCGAGTCGCTGTCGGCAAAGACATAAAGCTCGCCGCCGCGCGCTTCGACCTCGCGGAGATTGGACTTCAGCTTGTCGAGCAACTGGTCGTTCGGAGCCACCGAAATCACCGGCATGTTGGCGTCAACCAGGGCCAGCGGGCCATGCTTGAGCTCGCCGGCGGGGTAGGCTTCGGCGTGGATGTAGGAGATTTCCTTGAGCTTGAGCGCGCCTTCCATGGCGATCGGGTAATGCCGGCCGCGACCGAGGAAGAGGGCGTGGTGCTTGTCGGCAAATTGCTTGGCCCAGGCTTCGATTTCCGGTTCCAGTTCGAGCACCTTGTTGACCGCCACCGGCAGGTGGCGCAATTGGTCGATGTAGGTGCTTTCGGCGTTCGCTGTCAGTTGATCCTTGACCTTGGCCATCACCAGGGTGAGCAGGAAGAGTGCGGCGAGCTGGGTGGTAAAGGCCTTGGTCGAGGCGACGCCGATTTCCGGGCCGGCGCGGGTGATGAAGCGCAGGGCGCATTCGCGGACGATGGCCGATTCGGGGACGTTGCAGATGGCCAGGGTTTTGTTCTGGCCGAGTGACTTGGCGTGGCGCAAGGCGGCCAGCGTGTCGGCGGTCTCGCCCGATTGGGAGATGGCGACGATCAGCTGGCGCGGGTTGGCGACCGAGGTCCGGTAACGGTATTCGCTGGCGATCTCGACGTTGCACGGCACGCCGGCGATGGCTTCGAGCCAGTAGCGGGCGGTGTAGCCGGAATGGCTGCTGGTGCCACAGGCGAGGATCAGGATCGAGTCGACGTCGGCGAGCAGGGCGGTCGCTTCGGCACCGAAAATGCCGGGTTGAATGGTCTTGCTGCCGCCGACGATTTCCAGCGTGTTGGCGAGGGCTTCCGGCTGCTCGAAGATTTCCTTCTGCATGTAGTGCTGGTAATGGCCCAGTTCGACGGCGGCGGCGGACAGTTGCGAGACATGGACCGGCCGCTCGACCGGCGTGCCGTCGAGGCGGGCAATGCGAACGCTGTCGGCGGTCAGCTCGGCGATGTCGCCGTTTTCCAGGTAGACCATGTTGCGGGTGACCTGGAGCAGGGCAGAGGCGTCGGAGGCGGCGTAGTTGCCGTTTTCCGAGACACCGAGCAGCAGCGGCGAACCTTCGCGGCTGACGACGATCTTGCCCGGCTGATTCTGGTCGATGACGGCGATGGCAAAGGCGCCGACCAGTTGCCGGCAGGCGATCTGTACCGCCTTGAACAGGTCGGGTTCCTGCTTCAGCGTCGCCTCGACCAGATGGGCGATGGTTTCGGTGTCGGTATCGGAGGTGAACACGTAGCCTTGCGCGGTCAGCGTGCGGCGCAGGCTTTCGTAGTTTTCGATGATGCCGTTATGGACGACGGCGATCGAGCCGGAGACGTGCGGGTGGGCGTTGCGTTCGCAGGGGACGCCGTGCGTTGCCCAGCGGGTGTGGGCGATACCGGTGACGGCCGAGGTGGATGCCGAGGCGGCTTCGAGTTCGGCGACGCGCCCAACCGAACGAACGCGTTCGATGGCCCCGGCGCCGATCACGGCCAGGCCGGCCGAGTCGTAGCCGCGATATTCGAGCTTCTTCAGGCCCTCGACGAGGACGGGAACGATGTTCTTGCCGGCTGCTGCCGCAACGATGCCGCACATAGCTGATCCTTAGACCTTGTAGTAGTCGCGATACCAGGCGATGAAGCGATTGACGCCATCCTGGACGGTGGTGGCCGGCACGAAGCCGACCCAGTCGTTGAGCAGGTCGGTGTTGGCGTAAGTCGCCGGGACATCGCCGTCCTGCATCGGCAGCAGGCGTTTTTCCGCTTGCATGCCGAGGGCGTTTTCGATGGCGCCGATGAAGTCGAGCAACTGGACCGGGTTGTTGTTGCCGATGTTGAAGACGCGGTAAGGCACGTTGCTGGTCGCCGGGTCGGCGGCAATCGCGTCGTAGTCGGGATTGGCCGCGGCATTGCGATCCATGACGCGGATCACGCCTTCGACGATGTCGTCGATGTAGGTGAAGTCGCGCTTCATGTTGCCGTAATTGAAGACGTCGATCGGACGGCCTTCGAGGATGGCCTTGGTGAACAGGAAAAGCGCCATGTCCGGGCGGCCCCACGGGCCATAGACGGTGAAGAAGCGCAGGCCGGTGGTGGGCAGGCCGTAGAGATGGCTGTAGGTGTGTGCCATCAGCTCGTTGGCCTTCTTGGTGGCGGCGTACAGGCTGACCGGATGATCGACGCTGTCGTGCTCGGAGAAGGGCATCCTGGTGTTGCCGCCATAGACGCTGGAACTGGAGGCGTAGACCAGGTGCTGCACCTGATGATGGCGGCAGCCTTCGAGGATGTTGATGAAGCCGACCAGGTTGCTGTCGACGTAGGCATGCGGGTTCTGGATCGAGTAACGGACGCCGGCCTGGGCGGCGAGGTGGATGACCTTGTCGAATTTTTCTTCGGCGAAAAGCTTTTCCATTCTGGCGCGGTCGCCGACGTCGAGTTTGACGAAGCGGAAGCCGGGCAGCGCGGTCAGGCGCTTGAGGCGGCTTTCCTTGAGCGAGACTTCGTAATAGTCGTTCAGGTTGTCGAGGCCGACCACTTCGTCGCCGCGGGCCAGCAGGCGCAGCGAGGCAGTCATGCCGATGAATCCGGCGGCGCCGGTAACGAGAATTTTCACGGTTGAGCCTTGGAGATAAGTCGTTGAATTTTACCGCACTGCAGCATCCGAATTGCGCAGTTCAAGCATCTTGGAATATTTCATCATGCTGTTGAAACAGCCGATGGCGATGTGGATCAAGCCGGGCAGGCCGTCGCGGAAGCCCTGGCGGATCAGGTAGAACTTGATGAAGCGGACGAGCGGGCTGAGCGCGATACGGGCAAAGCTCGGGCGCTTGCCGGCGGCGAGCGCCATTTCGGCGGCCAGCGTGGTGTAACGGTTTTGCTTGGTCAGGTAGCTGGCCAGCGATTCGGCCGAATCGTGCAACAGGTCGCCGCTCAGGCTGCCCACCGGGCCGTTGGTGACGACTTTTTCATGCACCGCGTCGTCCGACCAGCGGGCCTGGCGGCGGTCGAACAGGCGCAAGCTCCAGTCGGGATAGCCTTCGCCATGTTTCAGGTAGCGGCCGAGAAAGCGGTTGCAGCGCGGAAAGCGATAGGCGCCATGGGTCGGCTCGGCAAGGGCCGCCTCGATGGCGGTTTGCAGTGCCGGGCTGACCCGCTCGTCGGCGTCGAGGCACAAGACCCAGTCGTGGCGTGCCTGGTCGACGGCGAATTGTTTCTGCGGGCCGAAGCCAAGCCAGTCCTGTTGGATGACGCGGGCGCCGTGGCTTTCGGCCAGGGCCTGCGTGCCGTCGGTGCTGCCCGAGTCGACGACGATTATTTCATCGGCGAAGCGGGCGCTGTGCAGGCAGGCTTCGAGTTGCGAAGCCGCATTGAGCGTGATGATGGCAACAGAGAGCGGCTGGCGCGTGGCGGGCATTTATAATCGCGGCTTCGAAAGCCAGCATTTTATCCGCCGATGCGCATATTGATCGTGAAAACTTCCTCGCTCGGCGATGTCATCCACAACCTGCCGGTGATCAGCGATCTGAAGAAGCACTTGCCGCAAGCCGAGATAGATTGGTGCGTCGAAGACAGTTTCGCCGCCATTCCACGGCTGCATCCGGGCGTCGGGCAGATCATTCCGGTGGCCATCCGGCGTTGGCGCAAGCAGCTGTTCAAGGCGCAAACCTGGCAGGAAATATCAGCGTTTCGGGCCGCGGTGCAAGCGAAGTCCTACGATCTGGTGCTCGATACACAAGGCCTGGTCAAAAGCGCCCTCCTCGCCCGTCGGGCGCGCGGGCCGCTGGCTGGCTACGCCGCCGATTCGGCGCGCGAACCGCTCGCCAGCAGCCTCTATGCGCGGCGCTACAGCGTGGCCCGCGACCTGCATGCCGTGGTGCGCAATCGCCAGTTGGCCGCCGCCGCCTTCGGTTACGCCGCAGAGGATGCACCGGATTACGGCATTGCCGTGCCGGCGGCGGCGTTTGATTGGTTGCCGGCAAAGCCCTACGTCGTTTTTCTCACCGCGACCAGTCGCGACGACAAGCTGTGGCCGGAGTCGCATTGGCTCGATTTGGGCAAGCGTCTCTGGTACCAGGGTTTCGGCATCGTGCTGCCGGCGGGGAATGCGGTCGAGCGGGCGCGGGCGACGCGGCTGGCCGAGGGGATTCCCGGCGCCGTCGCCGCGCCGCCGCTGGGCATTGCCGAACTGGCCGGGGTGCTGGCCGGGGCGCAGGCGGCGGTCGGTGTCGATACCGGGCTGACGCACCTGGCGGTGGCGCTCAAGGTGCCGACCATCGCGCTGTATACGGCCACCGACCCGGGGCTGACCGGCGTGCTGGGCGTCGGTTTTCATCGCAATCTCGGCGGCAAGGCCCAGACGCCGAGCGTCGATGCGGTGCTTGGCGAGTTGCAGGCGGGGCTCGCCTGATGGCGCGCTGGTTCTATTCGCTGCTGCTTTACCTGCTGACGCCGCTGATCTGGCTGCGCCTGCTCTGGCGCGGCCGCAAACAGCCCGAGTATCTGCGCCATCTCGGCGAACGCTACGGTTTTTATCGATCGCTGCCGCCGGGCAAGCTGATCTGGGTGCATGCCGTTTCGGTCGGCGAGACGCGCGCCGCGCAGCCGCTGATCGAGGCCTTGCAGGCCCGTTGGCCGGAGCATTGCATCCTGCTTACCGGCATGACCCCGACCGGCCGCGAGGCGGGGCGGCAGGTCTATGGTGCAGGGGTCATCCAGGCTTATCTGCCCTATGACTATCCCGGCGCCGTGGTGCGCTTTTTCAAGCATTTCTCGCCGGCTTTCGGGGTTCTGATGGAAACCGAGATCTGGCCGAACCTGCTGGCCGAGGCCAAGCGCCGCGACATTCCGGTGCTGCTGATGAACGCCCGTCTATCTGCCCGTTCAGCGCGCGGCTACGGACGCCTCGCTGCCCTGGTGCGGCCGGCTTTCGGCGCATTGACCGGCGTTGCGGCGCAAACCCCGGAGGATGCGGCGCGTATCGCCCAACTCGGGGCGTCTTGCGTCGAGGTCTGTGGCAACCTGAAATTCGACGTGGCGCCGTCGGTCGAGAAAATGGCCTTGGGGAGCGAATGGCGTGCGATGCTCGGCGAGCGGCCGGTCTGGCTGGCGGCCAGCACCCGCGAGGGCGAAGAAGTGCTGGTGCTGGAAGCCTGGCGCCAGGTCAAGGTAGCCAATGCCTTGCTGGTGCTGGTGCCGCGTCACCCGCAGCGTTTCGACGAGGTGGCCGGCCTGCTGGCCGGGCAGGGCCTGGCTGTCGTTAGGCGCAGCCAGGGACTGCCGGCGGCGGCGACTGAAGTCTGGCTGGGCGACAGCATGGGCGAAATGGCCGCCTATTTTGCCTTGGCCGATCTGGCTTTCATCGGTGGCAGCTTGTTGCCGCTGGGCGGGCAGAATCTGATCGAGGCGGCGGCTTGCGGTTGTCCGGTGCTGGTTGGGCCGCACACCTTCAATTTCCTGCAGGCAACCGAGGATTCGATTGCCGCCGGCGCGGCTTGCCGGGTTGCCGATCCGCTCGAACTCGGACAGGTGGTCGATGCCTTGCTGAGGGATGCTGCCCGCCGGACCGAAATGCAGCGGGCCAGCCTGGCGTTTGCGCAGGCCCATCAGGGCGCAGCGCAACGCATGCTGGCGCTTATCGCGCGTTGGACGGGTCGAGCAGGGCGTTGATCTCGGCGACGTCGTCGTCGCCCAGCGAACCGACGGCAGCCTTCAGGCGCAGTTGCGCCATCAGGGTGTCGAGCGTGGCCTTGGCCAGATCGCGGCGGGTGACATAGACCTGGTTCTCGGCGTTCAGCACGTCGATATTGATGCGAACGCCGACTTCGTAACCGAGCTTGTTCGATTCCAGCGCCGATTGCGAAGAGATCAGGGCGGCTTTCAGGGCGCGGACCTGGGCCAGTCCGTTGCTGACGCCCAGGTAATACTGGCGGGCCGAGAGGGCTGCACCACGGCGCGCCGCTTCCAGCGTCGACAGTGCGGCGCCGCGGTTGGCGGCTGCCTCGCGCTGGCGCGAAGCAACCTGGCCGCCGAGGAAGAGCGGGACGTTGATTTGCAGACCGACGTTCTGGAAATCGGTGTCAACCAGACCCAGGGTCGTCGAACCGAAGGATTTCGAGCTGCCGACATTGGCGACCAGATCGAGCGTCGGGTAATGGCCGGCACGTTGCTTGTCCACTTCGCGGGCAGCGATGTCGGCATTGGCCTGTTGGACTTGTACGCTCAGGCTGTCCTTTTCCGCCGCCGCGACCCACTGGCTCATGTCGGCCGGTTGTGGCTGCGCCAGTTGGGCATCCTTGCGCGTCGGCGCCAGCGGCCCGGCTTCCCGGCCGATGATCGACTGCAGTGCCCGCTGCTTGACCTCAAGGTCGCTTTGCGCGGCGATTTCCTGTGCCAATGCCAGATCGTAGCGGGCCTGGGCTTCATGCGTGTCGGTAATGGTGGCTGTACCGACTTCGAAATTCTTCTTGGCCGATTCGAGTTGTTGGCTGATGGCCTGCTTGTTGGCTTCGACGGCTTTCAGGTTTTCGCTGGCGTAAATGACATCGAAATACGCCTGGGCGACGCGCAGGATCAAATCCTGGCGAGCCTGGGTGAAATTGACTTCGGCTTGCGCCACCTGGATTTTCGACTGGTCGTAGCTGACCCAGTTCTGCCAGCGGAAGAGCGGTTGGCTCAGCGTCAGCTGGTAGGTGTTGCTGTTGTAGTGCGGCTTGGCCAGGGTGCTGCCGCCATGCATGGCGACTTCGTTTTCATTCCACAGGGTATTGCCCGACATGTTGAGTGCGGGAAGCAAGCCGGCCCGCGCTTGCGGCATTTTTTCCCGTCCTGCTTCCAGCGTGGCGCGTGCTGCCGCGAAGGTCGGGTCGTTGCTTTGTGCTTCTTGGTAAACCTGCAGCAGATCGGCCGCCATCAGCGGTCCTGACAGAAGCGGAGATACCAGCAGCCAGGCGAGTTTTTTCATGCCTTCCTCAGTAACGGCGCATGGTCGGATCGATCTGTGCCGCCCAGGCATCGACGCCGCCAAGCAGGTTATGGACATCTTCATGGCCCTGGCGCTCCAGGAACATGGCGACCTGCATGCTGCGACCGCCGTGATGGCAAATGACCACGACCGGCCGATCCTGATCGATTTCCTGGCTGCGCAAGGGAACGGTATGCATCGGGATGTGCGCGGAGCCGTCTATGTGGCAATACTCGAACTCGTTCGGCTCGCGTACATCGAGCAGCAGCGGCGGTGGCCGGTCGTTGTCGGCCAGCCAGCTTGCCAGTTCGCGTACGTCGATCTGCTTCATCAGAAGGAGAAGGCAGATTTCGGGGCGGCGTTGTCGAGCCCGGGAATGACAGTCTCGAACAGGTTGACGGTGTTGTAGACGCCGTCGGCCGTACAGGTGATCAACTGGGCTTCCATGACCGGCGCTTCGCCAACCACGATGGCCAGGCGGCCGCCGACACGGAGTTGTTTCAGCAATGCATCGGGCACGGCGGGCAAGGAGCCGGAGACGACGATGGCGTCGTAGGGGCCGCGTTGCGACCAGCCGGCAGCACCGTTGGCGACTTCGATGGTGACGTTGGTAATGCCAGCCCGTTCGAGGTTCTGGCGGGCGAAATCGGCCAGTTCAGGACGTGACTCGATGCTGATGACATGTTCGGCGCGTGCTGCCAACAGGGCGGCCATGTAACCGCTACCGGTGCCGATTTCGAGTACCTTGTCGGTTTTCTTGATCGCCAGTTCCTGCAGCAGGCGGGCTTCGATGCGCGGCGCCAGCATGACCTGGCCACTACCCAGCGGGATCTCCAGGTCGGCAAAGGCCAGATTGCGGTAGGCGGCAGGCACGAAGTCTTCGCGCTTGACGACGAAAAGCAGGTCGAGAACTTGCTGATCCAGAACCTCCCAAGGCCGGATCTGCTGTTCGATCATGTTGAAACGCGCTTGCTCGATATTCATTGGGGTCTCCGCAGACTTAATATTAGCACAAGCTAATATATTGATTCCGACAAAGCAAAATTATACCTGACTCTCTTCCGTGGACTTGCTCAGGCCCTGCCGCAACAGGTTCATGTGAATGCGCAGGTATTGTTCGGGATCTCCTTCATGTTCCTGGAAACATCCGATCGAATAGCGCCAGATGAGCAGCATCAGAATCGGCGCGATGATGACGTCGATGGTGGTCTCGACATCGCTGCGCCGGAACTCGCCACTGACCATGCCGCGTTCGAGCGCGGTGCCGACCAGTGCCCGCCCGCGGTTGATGACGTTTTCGTAATAGAACTGCGCCACATCCGGGAAATTGCCGGCTTCGGCAACCATCAGCTTGGGGATGCCGGCCAGTCGCGTCTGACCAATCTTGTTCCACCAGTTGTCGAGAAGCTTGCCGAGCAGTTCGAAACTGCTACCGGTGTGCTGTGCGGCAATCAACTCGTTTTCGGCGAGAACGGGAACGATGCCTTCCTGAATGACCGCCTTGAACAAGGCTTCCTTGTTCGCGTAATAGAGATAGAGGGTGCCCTTGGAAACCCCGGCTTGCTTGGCGACATCCTCCAGGCGGGTCGCCGCGTAGCCTTTTTCGACGAACAGATCCAGTGCGGCAGCCAGAAGTTCCGAGGGGCGTGCTTCCTTGCGGCGCTTACGGAGAGGAGGAGGGGCAGACATGGTAATTTAATGACCCGAGAGTCATTAAATTACCCCTTGCCCGCTATCCGGTCAACGGCCTTCTTTGATCAGGCGGCCAGCCGTCGGCTGAATCGGACGCGCGTTGTTACGATAGAGACGGCTGAAGATGTTGATCTGGTCGCCGGAAATTTGCACCGGTTGCTTCATGACCAGCCACAGAACGCCTTCCGAGCAGGGGGGCGTGGTCAGCGAGCCCATGTAGGTGTAATAGCTGCGGGCGCTGGGCAGGAGATCGAGCGGATTGACGACGACGCCCGGCGGTTCGACCGAGACGTTCTTTTCCAGCGGCATGTAGTTCCACAAGGTCTGGATGAAGGGGTTTTCGCTGCCGCGCTCGAGCAATACGGCCACGACTGCCAACTGGCCTTCGTCGGATTTGTGTACCAGATGAACCACCATGTCGAAGCGTTGGCCGTTGATCTTTTCTTCGGACGGACGATGGAAGTGGAATTGCACCAGTTCGTAGGTTTTTCCGGTCAGGCTAATCGAGCTGTCGCCGACCGCGACCTGGACCGTATGGCCATTGTCGATGATACGGAAGGATGAGGGCCGGTAGTTGAACTTGATACCTTCGAGATCGACCTTGATGCCATCCTTGATATCGATCGGCGACTGACGTTGGCCTGTGGCGCAGACCTTGTTCTGCGGGTCGAGTTGGGCCCATTTGTCGGGAGCGCCTTCGCCTTCGTAATCCCAGTGAATGTGGGCGTGTTGCGTCGCTGCCTCGCTATGCGCCAATTCCAGCATATAGCCTTCGCTGCGCGATGGCCGCCTGGCCTTGGTGGCGGGTGCCGCACTGGTATGGACGAAAACGGTGCCCGGTTTGGTGGCGGCGGGTGCCTCCTTGGCGGTCGGGGCGGGCGCGGGGGCTTCCTTCGCAGCCTCCATGGCCGCTTTCAGGTTGGGGCGAATCGACGGAATCGGGCTCGACTCGCGACCTTTGGCGCCCTCCGCGGCGTGTCCGCTATCCGAGGCCTTGACCGCGCCGACGGATTTTTCCGGGTTGGCCATTTCCTTCTTGAGTAAGGCTTCGTTGGCCTGCTTCAACTGGCCGGCCGCCTCGTTGGCTTTTTGCGCCAGTTCTGCCTGGCTGTCCTTGGGCGGACGGCAGACTTCGCGCAGAACCTTGTCGTCCAGCGTACCGCTGCGTACCGGCAGGTCGTTGCCCTTGATTTCTTCTTCGCGGATGACTTCGTTTTCGTTCTTCTTGAATATCCGCTTGATGGTATTGGCGTTGCGCGAGCCGCAGTCGTAGCGGGTGATCGCTTCGATGACGCGATAGCCGGCCCCCGATTTGGCATCGATCAGTTCGCGTTCGAGAATGACCCGGCCTTGTGCCTGTACTTTATTGCCGTCTTCGCGCTTGATGCTGGTGCGGTCGAGTTCGATCCGCTTGCCGGGTTCGGAGGAAATGGTCTGCCAGGTGGGGGCGGCCCAGGCATTCAAGCCAAGTGTGGCGAGCAGGGCGGCAAGGGTTAGTGGGCGCATCTCATACCTCTCTGTGTTTTTCTTTAGAATTCCGACGCTTGGCAATCATATTTCGGCCAGTTTCGAGAAATCTTGAGTGCGAATTGTCAATTCTTGCATTTTGCCTGTAATTCCAGTAACTTGCAGCCCACTCGTTAGGGGTGTCGACGGTGCAACGAGGCACGGTTGACTGAGAAATACCCTTCGAACCTGACCGGGTCATGCCGTCGTAGGGAAACGAATCCAGTTGTTGGAACCTGTTCGCTCCTTGCCCGTCTTACCCGCTGCAACTACGCATGGAGCATCAATGAACGCCACCGAACAATTCCTCGCCGCCAACGCCCAGGTCGACGAGGCCGCAGTCCAGCCGCTACCCAACTCCCGCAAGATCTACGTCGAAGGTTCGCGCCCGGACATTCGGGTGCCGATGCGCGAGATTTCCCAGGCCGATACCCCGACTGCGTTCGGTGGAGAAAAGAATCCACCGATCTACGTTTACGACTGTTCCGGCCCGTATTCCGATCCGGCGGCGAAGATCGACATCCGTTCCGGGCTGCCGGCGCTGCGCGCCCAGTGGATCGCCGAGCGCGGCGATGTCGAGGAATTGCCTGACCTGAGTTCGGAATTCGGCCGCCAGCGCGCTGCCGACAGCAAGCTCGACGCGCTGCGCTTCCCAGGCTTGCATCGCAAGCCGTTGCGTGCCAAGGCCGGCAAGAACGTCTCCCAGATGCACTACGCCCGCCAGGGCATCATCACGCCGGAAATGGAATTCGTCGCCATTCGCGAGAACAACAACCGTCGGGCCTACATCGAATCGCTCAAAGCCACCGGCCCGATGGGCGAGAAAATGGCCAAGCTGCTCGGCCGCCAGCACCCGGGGCAGAGCTTTGGCGCCGCCATTCCGGAAGAAATCACCCCCGAATTCGTGCGTAGCGAAGTCGCCCGTGGCCGCGCCATCATCCCGAACAACATCAACCATCCGGAAAGCGAGCCGATGATCATCGGTCGCAACTTCCTGACCAAGATCAACGCCAACATCGGCAACTCGGCGCTCGGTTCCAGCATTCAGGAAGAAGTCGAGAAGATGACCTGGTCGATCCGCTGGGGCGGCGACACCGTGATGGACCTGTCTACCGGCAAGAACATCCATGAAACCCGCGAATGGATCATCCGCAACTCGCCCGTGCCGATCGGTACCGTGCCGATCTACCAGGCGCTGGAAAAGGTAAACGGCAAGGCCGAGGACCTGACCTGGGATATCTTCCGCGACACGCTGATCGAGCAGGCCGAACAGGGCGTCGACTACTTCACCATCCACGCCGGCGTGCTCTTGCGCTACATCCCGATGACCGCCAACCGCATGACCGGCATCGTCAGCCGCGGCGGTTCGATCATGGCCAAGTGGTGTTTGGCGCATCACAAGGAAAGCTTCCTCTACACCCACTTCGAGGAAATCTGCGAAATCATGAAGGCCTACGACGTCGCCTTCAGCCTCGGCGACGGCCTGCGTCCGGGCTCGATTTACGACGCCAACGACGAAGCCCAATTGGGCGAACTGAAGACGCTGGGCGAACTCACCGAAATCGCCTGGAAGCACGACGTGCAGACCATCATCGAAGGCCCGGGCCACGTGCCGATGCACCTGATCAAGGAGAACATGGACCTGCAGTTGGAATACTGCAAGGAAGCCCCGTTCTACACGCTTGGTCCGCTGACCACCGACATCGCGCCGGGCTACGACCACATCACCAGCGGCATCGGTGCAGCGATGATCGGCTGGTACGGCACGGCCATGCTCTGCTACGTTACGCCCAAGGAACACCTCGGCCTGCCCGACAAGGACGACGTCAAGGAAGGCATCATCACCTACAAGCTGGCCGCCCATGCCGCCGACCTCGCCAAGGGTCACCCCGGCGCGCAGATCCGCGACAACGCGCTATCCAAGGCGCGCTACGAGTTCCGCTGGGACGACCAGTTCAATCTCGGCCTCGACCCGGACAAGGCCAAGTCCTTCCACGACGAAACCCTGCCCAAGGAATCGGCCAAGGTCGCCCACTTCTGCTCGATGTGCGGGCCGCACTTCTGCTCGATGAAGATCACCCAGGACGTGCGCGACTTCGCAGCGGCGCAAGGCTTGCAGGAAGAGGAAGCACTCACCAAGGGCATGGAGGCCAAGGCCGTCGAATTCGTGAAGACGGGCGCCGAGGTCTATCGCAAGGTATAAGCGCGATCCGCCATTCAGAAAGAGGCTGCCGACCTGGCAGCCTTTTTTTGTCGACGAGACGAGCCGGCTTGTCGGATGACCTGCCGCGAATGCGATAAATATTCGTTATTATTTACGCGACATTTTGCGTCATGCCCGATTTGCCCATGCCCCGCTTTCTTGTAGCCGATGATCATCCGCTGATTCGTGACAGCATGCAGGCCTTGCTGCAGCGCGTTCCGCTAGCCGGGGCCTGTCGCGTCGAGCTGGCCGACAATGCGGATGTTTTGTGGCAGGCCTGCGAACGGACGCGCTTCGACCTTGTTCTGCTCGACCTTCAGATGCCCGGCATGGCGGCGCGAGGTGGGCTGGATGCTTACATCAAGACCTGGTTGCCGCATCAACCAACGGCCTTGTTCAGCGGCCACGTCACCGAGCGGATTCAGCGCGAATTTCGGCTGGCCGGGGGCCGGGGCGTCCTCCACAAGACCCATGGCGCGCCTCTTCTGCTCGGGGCCATTCAAATCATGCTGGCCGGTTCGCCTTACTTTCCCGAGCGTGTCGAAGCGACGGCGGGCGAATCGCCGGATGTTTCGGTATTGAGCGGCAGGCAGCGCGAAATCTACGATTTGCTGCTGCGCGGCCTGAGCAACAAGGCGATCGCCAAGGAATTGGGGCTGACGCTGGGGACAGTCAAAAATCACGTGCATGAGTTGTATCAGCGCTTGCGGGTGAGCAATCGTTTCGAAGCCCTGGCCAACGGCCTCAGCGAAAAAAGCGGATGACCGTCGCTTCGCCAGAGCCGCGCGACCTCGGCCAGGAGGCCGGCAGCATCCTCGCCTTCGGCGCCTTGATGTTCATGGTGTCATGTTTGTTCGTCTTTTCCCGTCCCTGGTGGCAGCCGTTGTTCTGGGCCGGGGTTTACAACATGCTCCTCTGGTGGCGTTGGCGCTACCTGCAGCGGGTCGAGCGGCAGGCGAGGCAAGGCCTGGTTTCGGCAAAACGGACGAGTCACTGGATTTGTGCCGCCTGGGCCGGCAGCGCCGGCTATTGGCTATTCGTCCCGGACGATCCGATGATGCATGGGGCGCTGACTTTCGGGATGTTGTGCGTCATTACCAGCATCGTGCTCGAATGTGTTGGCGATGCCTTGCGTGTCGGCGTGGCGCTTTTTCTGGTGATGGCCCCGACGGCGATTCGCTTCCTCTTTCAAAGCCATCCGATCAGCATCACGCTGGGGGTCGGCGCCTTTGTCGCCGGGCCCGTCTGGTGGGAGTTGTGGCGCCGTCAGCAGCGGATCTGGAGCGAACAGTATCAATTGCGGCAACGTGCCGAGCAGGGGGCGCAAGCGCTGGCCGAATCGACCTTGTCGAAAGCCCGTTTTTTTGCTGCCGCCAATCATGATTTGCGACAGCCGGTGCATGCGCTCGGGCTGTATCTCGAATTACTCGATCGGCAAGCGCTCGACGCGGAGGGAAGGGCGGCCTTGTCCGGTATGCAGCGCGCCTGGACCTCCCTGTCGTCGCAACTGAACCAGCTGCTCGATCTGGCGAGGGCGGACGCAGGGGCGCTACGCCCAGCGCTTGAAGTGATTCCTCTGGCCGACTTTCTGGAAAATCAGGTTGCCCACCATGCTGTTCCGGCGATGGCCAAGGGACAGAGGATGATCGCCTGCGGCGGCGAGGCGCGCGCGATTCTGGCGGATCGACTGATGCTGGGACGGGTGGTCGACAACCTGGTTGGCAATGCCATCAAGTTTTCTCCGGAAGGTGCGACGATTACCCTGCTCGTGCGCTACGGCCAAGCTGGAACCTGGCGCTTGCAAGTCCGCGACAACGGTCCGGGTATCGCATCGGCAGAGCGGGAGCTGATTTTCGAGGAATTTGTCCAGGGCGGGAATGCGGAGCGCGACCGCCAAGCGGGTTTCGGCCTGGGCTTGTCCATCGCCAGGCGGTTTGTCGAGGCGATGGGGGGCGAACTGACACTGGTCTCCCCGGCCGGGGCAGGCTCGACCTTCGAAGTACGCTTGCCGCGGGCAAATCCGTCCCCGGTGCGGCGTGCCGAAGCGCTACCGGTGCTGCCGGCCGGAGGGCGGCAGCGACTCTCCGTTGCGCCGGCAGGGCGTCGCCTGCTATTGATTGATGACGATCCCATGGTTGTGGAAGCGATGCATGCCTGGTGCCGGGCCTGGGGCCTGGCCTTCTTGTCTACCGCGGATGGTCGGGATGCCTTGCGCCTCGCCGAGCCGGTCGATGTCGTCGTGTGCGATGTGCGTTTGCCGAACGGCCAGAACGGGATCGAGATTGCCCACGCCTTTCGCGATCAGGGGCGACCGGTCATCCTGATCAGCGGCGAAATCGACGCGTCCATCCGGACCCGTGCCGAGCAACTGCAATTGACGCTGCTGATCAAACCGGTGGCTGCGGATACGCTGCGCGACTGCCTCGATTCCCTACTGGGCGCCTGAGGCGTCCGGACGCCCGTAGGTCGCTTCCCTTCTGGCGCCCGAACCATGACTTTGGATACCCGTCGGGTATCCAATCTCATCTATTCGCTCGCCATTGGCGTTGCTAAATTCCATGCCGTTAGCAAAAGTGCTTGGGCTGAAGGGCACGTGGATCGCCAGGCTGCCGGCGACCTGCGCCAGCCATCGGTCGTCAGGCATCCATTTCATCTGGCCTGGCGACGAGTATTTGTTCGCCGTCTTGGCCGAACACGGAATCGCCACGCATGCGTTTACTGATAGCCATCCTTCTGAGCGCCTGGCATCCCTCATCTCTTCTGGCCGCGGTTCCCGACTGGCCCGAGATACGCACCGGGCAGTGGCAGCTGTCCATGCAAATGGGGGGACGCCAGATCAAGAGCAGTAGTTGCCTGACCGAGGAAATGGTGCGCTCGATGCGCACCGGCCAAGGCGGTCGCGGCGATACCAGCAAATGCGAGGCGCCACGACTGACGCGCCAGGCCGACGGCGTATATGTCTCCTTGCTCCGTTGTCCGGATGGCGAATACGAGATTCGCCATACGCGCCTCAGCGATGAGGCGCACCACCTCGAAACCATTCAGCGCCGACCGGGCATGGCGGAGGTGAAGATGGTGCAGGACCTGCGCTATCTCGGCGCTTGCAAATAAAGACCGATGCACGGAGGCGCGACATGCGCGCAATGGAAAAAATGATATTGAAGCCAATGATTTCGCGGGCCATGCTCGTCCTGATTCCCCTTATTGCCGCATGTAGCGGACCGATGCGCATGGGCAGCGAGAGCGGTGCGTCGACGGTGGGAACCGGCGCAGCGGCAGGTGCGGCGGCGAGCAACGAGAACCGCCAGCTGGAAAAATGCAGCGCTTCGCTGGGTACGGTAGCGCTGGTCGAAAACCAGTCATCGGGGTGGTATGGGACGCTGACCGGCCAGTACAAATTGCCGCCGAGTGCGGTCCTGCTCAAACTGCTGGTGCAGCAGAGCAATTGCTTCGTCGTCGTCGAACGCAGTGCGGCGGGCATGCGTGCCATGTCGCGGGAGCGGGAGCTCGAAAGCAGTGGCGAAATGCGTGCGGGGAGCAATTTCGGTAAAGGCCAGGTAGTTGCCTCCGATTACGCGCTCAGCCCCGAGATCATCTTCGCCCAGAACAATTCTTCCGGGATCGGCTCGACCTTGGGCGGCATCATCGGCGGCAGCGCCGGCCGCGTCGTCAGCAGCGTCGGCGCCAATACCCGGAGCAACGAGGCGAGCGCCATCCTGACCCTGGTCGACAACCGTTCCGGGGTACAGATTGGTGCGGCTGAAGGGAGCGCTTCGAACATCGACTGGGGCGGCGTCGGCAGCCTGTTCGGGGCGCGGGCCGGCGGATCGGTCAGTGCCTACAGCAATACGCCGCAAGGCAAAGTGGTTGCCGCAGCCTTCTTCGATGCCTACAACCAACTCGTTCGCGGACTGAAGAGTTACCGGGCGCAACAGGTCGAGGGCGGCTTGGGCAAAGGCGGACGATTGAAAGTGAGTGAGTGAAGCAATGAATACGACGAACAGCCGGATGCGGAAGATGACGATGCGGATCAGGTCGGTGGTGATGAGCGTGCTTGCCGTGTTCGGCCTGCTCTCGTGCATCGAGGCGGGAGCCGCCGATGCTAAAGGTTGCCAGGATCCGGCGATGTTTCCCACGCGAATTCCCAACTACGTGATTGCCAGTTGCAAGACCAGCAATGACGCGGAAAGCTTCAGTTGGCCCGGCGGACAGAAGCAGGCGATGGGTGTGCGTACCGAAGTGACTTATCAGGTTGGCGTGCCGTCCGATGGCGCCAGTCCGAAGTACATTGCCGCCAACTATGCCAATGCCATCATTCAGATTGGCGGCACCCTGTTGCTTGATCCGGCCAAGAGCACCCTCGGCGATCGGATGACGGCTCGGGTGTCGGTGGATGGGAAAGAAGTGTGGGTGCACCTGCGTAGTGAAAAACCGGTCATTGGTGGAAACTGGGTTAGCTACAAGTTGGTCGTTCTGCAATCGGATGCGGGAGCGCAGGTCGTCACGGCGCAAAAAATGCTCGATGAATTGACCAAAGCCGGTTTCATCACCCTGTATATCAATTTCGATACCGGCAAATGGGACATCAAGCCCGAGTCGAAGGCGACGGTTGGCGAGATCGCCACCCTGTTGCGAAACAACCCGAATCTGCGGATTTCGGTCGAAGGCCATACCGATAATGTCGGGACGCCGGCTGCCAATAAAACCCTTTCCGAAAATCGCGCGCGCTCGGTCATGGAAGCCCTGGTCGGTTCCGGTATCCATGCCGGCCGTTTGAAGAGTGCCGGATTCGGCCAGGAACGGCCGGTTGCCGACAACCGCACCGAGGAAGGGCGGGCCAAGAATCGGCGCGTGGAACTGGTCAAGCTCTGATTCATGCGCTTGCTGCCCATCTTGTGCATGACCTGCCTGCTGCTGCTTTGCCAGGCGGCGCAGGCGGAATATTGCGAAGAAAACCGGATTGGCGAAGCCGTCGGCATGACCCTCCCGGCATGCAGCGAATTTGGCCACAGCAGCATCCGCTGGTCGGGCGGCAGCAGCACGCTTTCCCTGCACGCCGAGCGTGGCCTGTTTCTGCCGGTCGATCACCGGATCGCTGAATTGAATCGAATGGTGGCGGTGCTGGCCGAGCGGATCGGCGCCAAAATGTCCGAGTTGGGCGGCTTGCGCCTACCGGCGTCGGTTCATCTGATTGTTGTCGACGCCATGCGCGACGGCGATCCGGGGGTCATGGCACGGACCATACGCAGTGAAACGCCGCGCCTGCCTTTGCCCGGCATTCCCGGGCTCAGCGATCCGGGGTGCCCGGTTCTGCTCTATCAATCGGCGCGATTCGCCAGCGAGCGCTTGACCCGGACGCTGGCCCACGAACTGTTCCATTGCATGCAATACGCCACTTGGCCAGGCAAGACGAGCAACGATGCCTTTCTCTGGTGGGCGGAAGGTTCGGCTGAATGGTTCGAGGATTTCGCCTTTCCCGAATTGCGCCCGCACAGCGATCTGGAGGGATGGGTCAGATCCTTTCGCACTGACTCGATACATCGTTCGCTGCTGCAGATGCAGTATCAGAACGTGGTTTTCTTTTCCTGGCTGACCCGTGCTCGCATCGTCGACTTCCTGGCCCAGATGGCTGGTGTCGGTGAGTCCCCGGCAGCGGGTGCGAGTCGGGCGCTGAGCGAAGACGGCTACATGTCGTTTGCGCGGGATTATGTCGACGGACGCATCGTCACGCCGAGCGGCTTGGCCGTCCAGGGGGATGAATTCGGTGCGCAGGTGCCGACGCTGGGGCGTACGACCGGCGTTCAGGGGCGCGATCCGCCGATCGAGCGGCGGGACATTGATCGCTTCTTGCTGTTTCGCGGCAAAGTCATTTTCACGGGAGGGGACTATCAGCCCAGTGCGGCCTTTGGGTCGCATTCCGATATTTTTTCGGAAGGGATGCGAGGCTGGACGAATTTGCCGACCAGCCTGCGTATCGAGTGCGACCGCGAGCGCGAATTTCGGGTTGCCGGGATGTCGCAGCGGCCGGACATGTTCTGGCTCTTGCCCAATACCCTTGCCACCTCGACGCCACCTTGTCGCTGTCCCGCCGGGCCGTGGACGATCCAGGCGAACGATATCCGACGCTACTACCCACCGCCGAATTTCGGCGCCCGACCGAGCGGCAGGAATTCCGATTGGGAAACCCACCTCGACGTTCCACGTTCGGTGATGCCACGTCTGGTTTTCCGGCAGGATGGCGTGGCTGAATTCAGCGAAGAGCTCTGGTTCACGAGTCGTCCGGTCGTCAAGGAAGTGCCGGCCAACTGTTCGAGCATCGAATGCGTCAATGCCTGCATAGCCCGTCGCCGGGATATGCAGTTCTGCGCACCCAGACGACAGGTCAATACCTGGGTGGCCTTTAAGCAGGAAAAACTGGCGCGCTGGCGTTGGCGGGCCAGCGGCGATCAACTGATCCGCGAGCCGTTGTCGGTCAGCGGTGCGACATCGCTTTTCGTCAATAACGGGTTCGGCGAACGCCTGTCCAAAAGGACGCCGCATAGCGAACGTATCGTGCCGGCGGCAGTCAGGCAAACCTTCGTCTGCAGCGGCAATACCCTGCATCTGCAAGCGATCGCCATGCCGGGCGGAGAACAGCTGGCCAACATCATGGCCGGTCTGGCGGCCGGTAATCGACAGCAACAGGTGGTGGTGGAGTCTGCAGGGCGCAGTCGGGGGCGCGCCACCGACCCGGAAATCGAGCAACAAATCCAGGAGCGGATAGGGGAGATGAGTGGCCGTCCGGCTTACCCGTTTTCCGGCGATTTCATTCGTCCCTGAGACTGCCGGCCGCCTTGCCGACCGGGCGGCGCTTCCGTTTTACAGTCATTTACAGCCGGTTAACCACCCTTAACTGCCGCCTCGGGGAGTATTCGTCCTGTCGCGGGGCAGCCTGGTTCGTCCCGCTCAACCATTCGAAAGGATTGAGGCATGACGACTATTTCTCACCGCAATATCCGGCATTTCCTGGCCGCTGCAAGTTTGGCCCTGGCCGTGCCGCTGACCGCCTTGGCCAATCCCGGGGCACCAGGCGATTGTCCGGGCATGGATGGGCGTGGCGCGCCGGGCAAGCGCGGCGAAGGCGGCCGGCCGCAGGGCGGCCCGGGTGACTTGGCGCCGCACTACCTGCGCGGGCTCAATCTCAGCGAAGCCCAGCGGGACAAGGTGTTTGAAATACTGCATGGGCAGGTCCCGCTGATGCGCGAAAAGGCCAAGCTGGGCCAGAAGGCGGAAGAGGATTTGCGCAAGCTGACGGCGTCGGCCGACTATAGCGAAGCCAAGGCTCGGGCATTGGCCGAAACGATTGGCAAGACGGCGCTTGAGACGACCTTGGCACGGGCCAAGGCCGATCGCCAGATCTTCGAGGTGTTGACGCCGGAACAGCGCAAGCAGCTGGCCGAGGCCAAGCCGCCGGTCGACGGTCCGCGTGGCCCGAATGAGGCGCCGCGTGGCCAGGGTCCGGAAGGACGTCCCGCCCCGCCGGCGCGTTAGATCGATGCGGCGGCGATTCGCCATGGGCCGGCTGTCGCTGGCAGTCCGGCTGGGCATGCTGCTGGGCGTGCTGGGGGCTTCGGCACCGGCCTTGCCGGACGAGAATTTGCCCGATCTGGGCGACGTCTCGCAGGGCCTTGTCTCGCCGTTGGCCGAGCGAAGGGC
The DNA here is from genome assembly GCA_003583745.1 of Rhodocyclales bacterium GT-UBC. GTDB lineage: Bacteria > Pseudomonadota > Gammaproteobacteria > Burkholderiales > Rhodocyclaceae > Azonexus. Next base: position 231,993 of record QXPY01000010.1, read on the forward strand.
GGGCGAACAGAGCATGCAGCAACTGCGTGCTGGTGGTGGCTACTTTGACGACCCCGAGGTCAATGCCTACCTCAACGCGTTGGGGCAGCGACTGCTTGCCGGTGTCTCGGGCAGCCACCCGGAGTTTCTGTTCTTTGCCGTCGGCTCCGCGGAAATCAACGCCTTTGCCTTGCCGGGCGGATTTGTCGGGGTCAATACCGGGCTGATCCTGGCGACGCGCAGCGAGAGTGAGCTGGCCTCGGTCTTGGCGCACGAAATCACTCACGTCACCCAGAACCATATCGCGCGTCAGGTCGGCGCTGCCAGCAACAGCCAGATCGCCGGCATGGCCGCCCTGCTCGCCGCTCTGGTCGCCGCGCGCAACGGCAGCGGACAGGCGGCGTCGGCCGCCATCAGCACGACGATGGCGGTACAGGCGCAAAGCCAGATCAACTTCACCCGCGAACACGAGCGGGAGGCCGATCGCATCGGATTCACCCTGCTCGATCAGGCCGGTTTCGATGCGCGCGCTATGTCGGGCTTCTTCGAACGCCTGCAGCAGGCCGTGCGCGGCCAGGAGGGCAGCACGCCCTCCTATCTGCGCAGCCACCCGCTGACTCATGAGCGGGTCGCCGATGCCCAGGACAGGGAGGCCAGCGTGCCTTACCGCCAGGTTGGCGACAGCCTCGATTTCCATCTGGTGAAGGCCTTGTTGCGTAGCTACGACGGCCAGCCGGAAGAAGCGGTGGCCGATTTCACCAGCCGCCTGGCCGAAAAGCGCTATCAAAGTCGTACCGCCACCCGCTACGGCCTGGCGGCCGCCTTGCTGCGGGCCAAGGCCTATGGGCGTGCGATTCGTGAAATCGACGAGCTGGAAGACGAAGGCATCCAGCATCCGATGCTCGATGCGATGGCCGGGCAGATTCTGCAACAGTCCGGGCAACGCAAGGCCGCCCTGTCGCGCTACGAGCGGGCGCTGACGAGATATCCGCAACACTTGCAACTGGTACACGATTACCCGCGCACCTTGCTGCAGGAGCGCCGTTTTGCCGATGTCGTGCGCTTTGCCGAAACGGCGCTGCAGACCTGGGCGGGTGATGCTGTCCTGCACCAGTTGGCGGCCGAGGCCTATGCCGCACTGGGCAAGCCGCTGCAGTCGCACCGGCATCAGGGCGAGTATTACGCGGCATTGGGCGACAGTAGCGATGCCATCGAACAATTCGAGCTGGCCTTGCGGAGCGGCTCGGTGACGGCCAGCGATACCGGTGAATTGCTCGCTGTCGAAACGCGTTTGAAGTCCTTGCGCGGCAATCGCGACCAGGACAGGAAGAATGCCGATGCCGCAAGCGGCGGTCCGGGCCTGTCGTCGATGCGGCAAGCGCCGGGCGGGCCCGCGCGCCCTCCCCTGAATGCACTCTGAAAGTTATCGCATGCTCGCATCCTGGAATTTCCCGCTGTCCCTGCCTGGCTCCGGACGGCCGCCCATTCAATTTGCGCTGCTTGCCCTGGTGGTGTTGCAGCTGTTTTTCGTGGCTGCCTGCAGTACGCCACGCCAGCAACCCAGTCCGGACGACCCGGAACTGCGCCGCTACGCCGAGCGGGCCTATCAGCCGGAACGTCGTCATCGCATCGAAAGCTATCGCGATCGCTGGTTGAGTCAGGATGCTGCGGCGCCAGGAGACATCCCGGTGTCGCTCAGTTTGCCGGGCGAACCCGGGCGTTATCCGTTGATTGTCTATCTGCCGGGGCTCGGCGAATCGGTCGAGGCCGGCAAGCAGTGGCGCGCCGCCTGGGTGGAAGCCGGCTATGCCGTCCTGATCATGCAGCCTGAGCGTTTCGGGGCCATGGCCCTGCAGGGGCGTTATGCCAAGGGCGCCGACTTCACCAGCCTGGCCAAGGAAAACTATGCCGCACCGGCACTGGCCGAGCGTTTGCGTGCGGTGCACAGCGTCATGGAAGAATTGGCGCGGCGCATCGAACAGCAGCAAGCGCCCTACGACCGGATCGATCCCCGGAACTGGGTATTGGCTGGCTACGACCTTGGGGCGCAAACCGTGCAGGCACTGATCGGCGAGCAGGTGGCGGGCATCGAGCCGCCTAAATTGCGCCAGCCGCCGGCCGCGGCCATGCTGATCAGCCCGTACGCTAGTGCCACCGGTGGCCTGACGCATCGCTTCGGCGACATCAAGCTGCCGGTGTTCGTGGCAACCGCCACCGAAGACAGCGACAGCTTCGGGGTTGTCACCTCGTTGGCCGTACGTCTCGCGCCCTTCAATTACATGCCGCCTGGCGACAAGTACATGCTGCTGCTCTCCGGCGGTTCGCACCGGCTGCTCGGTGGCTCCGGCCAGGCCGAGGCGTCGCCGGATGGCGGGCGTGGCCGGAGCCACCGAGCAGCCGGTGCGAACCGCCGGAGAGCAGCAGCATGTAC
>QXPY01000011.1 GCA_003583745.1 Rhodocyclales bacterium GT-UBC
TCATACAGCCAAACCTATCGATCAGTTTCCTTGCTTTTTGGGGGAGTCCATATACGAGATGTTAGGCATCGGCAGCACGCCTCTCAATAGCGCTCCAAGCGTGAAGCGAAAAGCGATTGCTCTCTCTTGACTTCAAGAGCCGCTGGGCAAGAGCAATGTCCATTGTGGCAATGTATTCCGCCATGAAGGCAATCGTTCGCTCCGCTCGCCATCCGCGACATTGCTCCGCTGTAGAAACGTAATCCTCGAACGCACGCGCCCGGAGCTCAGCATCTTCGGCAACGGCACCAAGGAGAGAATTGAGGGCGTGGAGCCGACGAAGCCCATGGGATTCCGTTGATGCTCGTGACAGCAGTTCCTCCAATTCAGCGCCTGCTCTACTTCTATCGATCTTCACCAGAATCCGAAGTGGCCAGGCTGCGACACTAACCACTCTATTCGGCTCTTCTTGTTCGCGTGCAGCCGAGAATGATTCGGTAAGTATGGATAGGGCCGTCGATCGGGATTTCGTCGCATCGGCAACGGATGCTAGCGCTTGGCAGCGATACCATGGATGGTTGATCGCGTGGGCTACGCTGTACGCCTTGTCAGGACTCTCTGGCAAGAGGCGATCAGTTGCTGCGCGGCCCCCTACGTCTTCCGGTCGAATGTCATCGATCCACATTTCGATGCCTAACGTGCTAGCTCAGCCGACGGCAAAAAGCGCAGCTTTTTGACGGTCGGCTGGAGCGGATTGTTGGGCGGCGTTGGACTCAGTATTTGCATGGAGTGAGGGAACGGTACTCGGCTGGCGAAATGGAAACCCACTCGATTTGGCTCTTCTCTGGTGACAGAGTGGGTACAAGTTTGGTTTGAACGTTGTAGAAGCCTGGTTTAGCCACGATTTCGGCCGACTTGTAGCCCTGCGCAGTGACCGCGAAAGTTAAGGGTAAGGCAGCAGCAACGTGCATGCTGAAGCAACCATTCGAGTCTGTTGTGCTGTTCGTTCCATATAGCGCGACGTTAGCGTTGGCCACAGGTAGGCCATCTGAATTCAAGACTGCACCGACAAGCGATGTTGCGGGATGGCAAGGAACAAATGCGCAGCAGCCCGTTAGGGCGATGCACATGGCTGCCGGAATGAAAAGTGAAAAGAGTGACCGCATTTTCTATGACGCCCAACGTTTGAGTTCAGGGGCCGCCGGAGCGCGAAGCGCGGAGGGAACCGGCAAGCGCAGCTTGCCGGCGGTCCCCTGGAACGAGAGGTTAGGGCTCGGATGGACCATTGCGCTTGGGCCTAACGACGCAGAAAGATGAGAAAAGCATATAGTAAAGCGAAAACCCGAATGCCCCACTAAGCAACGTGGAAAGAAGGAATGCGGGACTCTCTGTACCCAACCAGGACCAAACAGCAGCTTTGATTCCGAGTTCAACTACGGTCCAGACGGCGATGACAAACACCACGAGGCTTGAGGAATTGGACTCAAGCGCCGCATGGCAATGGGGACACGGGAATTCACCTTTCACTTTCCACGGAGAGAGAACCGTGGAGCAATGGGGGCAAGACTGCCTTTCATGCTTCACCACAGAGGCAGCGTTCTCGACGGGCGGGTGGCAGGCTTCGCAAATGGGCTCAGGGGAAAGCACGGCGAAATGATGTAGGCAGAGAAGGCGGCCGCAGTGCCTGCACTTGCCGCCCTCGGCCGGCAGAATGGAAGCGCCGCAGGCTTCACAGTGGAACGGAGCCGTAACACCCTTTGCAAGGGGGGGCACTTGAGAGCCCTAACGTGAAAGCTCAGCCGACGGCAAAAAGCGCAGCTTTTTGACGGTCGGCTGGAGCGGGATGTTAGGCAAACTGGTTCGATTCATCATTCGTTGCGCTTTGCCCGTAGCGCGTAGAAATAAATAACCCAGACGATTAGACCAGGAATACCCAGCGAAATAAGCCACCCCAAGAACGGGCGCTCTGATGCAAGAGCCCATTGGCCGTGACGACTTTCAATACAAATTCCGTCTCGGACAGCACCACCATCGTCAAGACAGCTATCAATCTCCATAAGCGCAAAAAACTGACGAGAAATCCATACAAATAGGACAAACAAGATCAGGCGGATGAAAGCCTTGGTATGACTGCTCATGAGTAGCGCCTAACGTTGAAGCTCACCGGACGGCGGGCAGCGCAGCTGGCCGACGGTCCGGTGGAGCGGATTGTTGGGCGTAGTGCCGCACATTGCTTTAGCCATTGTTGCCCTGAATACGCTCAAGTGCTTGGACGGCTGCCAACACCTCCATTGCCGCGGCTTTAACAGTAGGCTCATGGGCACGCTTTGCCTCCCACTCAATGAGGCCCCGGCCGAAATTGGCCAGAACTCCTTGCAACCTTGAACAGAGTTGGTGAATTGGCTCTGATTTCTTGCTTGGGGGAAGTGTCTCAGCTGCCTTGGAGGCTGCCGTAAGCAAAATGCAAAGTTGCTCAGCGACCTCGGGAGTCAAAGCTAGCGAAGGAATTGGATTGCCCGGAATGGTTACAACTGAGCAACCATCGTGCTCATAGATGACCATAGGAGTAGGGGTTTCCATTAAGACGCCCAACGTGAAGTAGACGTCATAGTAAAAATCCAAATCCAGGCATTAATAGCCAAATGTGGACACTTGTTTCCAATATTGGATATCGGCAATTTTCCATATCTAGACATTCGCCACGATCCGCTTTTCCAGGCCCAGCGTCTTGGCCGCTTTCAGCGGGAGTTGCCAGAGTTTGCGTTCTGGATGCCATTCGCCGCCGGCTTCCTTGACGCGTTGGCGAAGTTCGGTTTCGCCGTAGGCGACGCGTAGCCAGACGGTTTTTGCCGGCTTTTTCGGGCGGTCGTCGACGATCAGTTCAACCGTGGTCAGGCGGCGATCAAGGCGCGTGTCGAGGCGGTAGCGGACGCAGACCAGGGCATCACCGTATCGTTCGAGGAGGCGCTTGGTGCCGGGGGCGCCGGGCCGGAGCCGCTTGATGGTAGCGGTTCCGGCGGCATTGCTTTTAGAGGTGGTGCTGGCGGGCATCGTCTGCGGTGAAGGAGAGGAATGCTCAGCTTAATTGACATGGGAATATGGCTCAAGCATTTATTCGCCCACCGTTACCCTCCCATTCGGTACCTCCCCAAATACATCCGGCGCGTACATCGCTTCGACCCGCGTCGGCGGTAGCGCGAAGTTGCCGGCGTTGTTGAGTCTCAGGGTGTAGTCGATGGTGAAGCGGCCCTTGGGCAGCATGGCGTAGTAGGCGCGGAAGGCGCTGAAGCTGCGTTCGACGTAGGTCGGCCACATGCCGCGGCCTTCGCGGTTTTCGCCCAGGCTGGCGATGGCCGAATCGCGGCCGTCGCCGTCGCCCATGATGCGGGCACCGGCCGGGATGTGGTCGGTGAGGGCAACCCAGCTCATGTCGTTGTCGGCATCGACGGTCAGGGTGACGCGCCAGAGGTCGCCGCGGCTGATCTTGCCGGGCGTCTTTTCCTGCAGCGGCGTGACCTTGCGGCTGATGCGGTAGCCCATGGCGCGCGGCGGGCCGTCGGGGATGGCGGCGAGCAGCTGGATGTTGGCCCAGGGTTTGCCGCTGCCTTCGTGGCTGATCGCCAGCTTGTCGTCCTTGCCCGGCGTCGCCGGCCAGGGCAGGCTGAGCGGGGCGGGGGCGTCGTTGCCGGCCTTCTTCCAGTCCAGTTCGGCCCGGGCCTTGGCGAAGCTGGCGGTCGTGGTGCCGGCCACCGGCTCGCGTTCGAACTTTTGCGCAAAGCGGTCCAGCGTCACCCGCGCCCAGGCGTTGGCGGTGGTGGTCAGCCAGCGGCCGCGCACCTGGCGTTCGAGGGCACCCTGCATCAGGCGCGGCAGGTCGTCCTTCCAGTCCGCTTCGTCGAGCATGGCTTCGATCAGGCGGAAGGCGTTGGCGTCGGCGTTGAGCATCATCCACCACCAGTAATCCTCGCGTTCGGTGGTGAAGATCAGCCGGCTGCCGGCGTAGCTCAGGCGGTTGCGCAGTTCCTGCCGGGCTTCGGCCAGCTTCTTGTCGCGTTGCGGCAGATCTTCCAGGCGGCGGGTAATCAGTGTCCAGTCGATCAGCGAGGCGGTGGACAGGCGCAGCGGGTCGATGTCGAGCGCGGCGGCGGCGCGGGTCGGCTTGCTGCCCTGGCGGGTCAGCGCTTCGAGCGCGTTGAGCCGGCGTTGCAGCAGCACGTCGTTACCGGCGAAAGCCGGTGCCCATTCGCCGGTCTTGAGGCGGCCTTCGACATAGGCGGTGAGGCCGCCAATCATGCGCTGGCGGCTGTCTTCGGGAATGCTGAAGCCGGCCAGCGTGACCAGGTCGAGCAGGTAGGCGGTGAGCGTGGCGCTGCCGCCGCTGCCCGGGAAGTAGCTGGCCAGCCCGTTGTTGTCGAGGTAGCCGGGCAGGGTGTCGGCAATGGCTTGCCAGCGTTTTTCGTCATGCAGGCCGACGGCGATGGAGGTCTTCTGCTCCAGGCAGCCGAAGGGGTAGTCCTCGAAGAAGCGCTTGAGGCCGGGCGGCACGGCGGCGAGCTTGGGCGACAGGCTGATTTCCAGCCCACCCTTGCCGGGCAGCGCGCCGGCCGGCAGCGTCACCGGCACGTCGAACTTGCCGGCGATGCGGCTGAAGGTGGCCTGTTGCACGGTGACCGGCACGGCGGGGGCGATCTGCTGCGTGATGCGCAGCGTGTCCTGGCCGTTGCCACCTTCTTCGCGGGCGGCGAATTCCCACTCCTGGCTGGCGACGCCTTCGGCGGCCTTGAGCGGCCAGCTCAGTTCGCCGGCGCCTTCCGGAGCCAGCGTCAGCTTTTGCGGGGCGAGCGTTGTCGCGCCGCTCTTGCCACTGATGTTGACCACCATCTGGCGGGCGGTGCCGTTGCGCAGGGTGAGCATGGCCTTGAAGCTGTCGCCTTCGCGGACCAGCGGCGGCAGGCCGGAGATGATCTGCAGGTCCTGCCTGGTCTTCACTTTGGTGCTGCCGGTGCCGAACAGGCCGGCGCCGGCGGTGGCGATGCCGACCAGCTTGAACTCGGTCAGCGAGTCGTTCATCGTCAGCTTGAGCGTGGCGCTGCCACCGGCGTCGAGCACAACGCGCGGCTGCCACTTGAGCAGGGTGTCGAACAGTTCGCGGGCCGGGGCGCGGCCGCCACCACCACCGGGCGGCAGGGCCTTCTTGCCGAAGTGGCGCTTGCCGATGACCATCGACTGCGCGGTGGCGGTTTCGACCTGGTAGCCGCGCGTTTGCAGCAGGGCGTCGAGCAGGTTCCAGCTGTCGTTCGGGCGCAGTTCGAGCAGTGCCTGGTCGACGGCGGCGAAGGCGACCTCGGTGCCGGCCGGGGCCGGCTTGCCGTCCGGCGTCGTGACCTTGATCCGGACGGTGGCTTCTTCGCGCGGCCGGTAATCGCTCTTGTCGCTGCTGATGTCGACCTTGAGCTTGAAGCCGTCGGTACCGACGGCAATTTCGCCGAGGCCCAGGCGGTAGGCCGGTTTGGCCAGGTCGACCATGGCGGTCGGCTGTTCCGGGTTCCACCATTCCTTGAACCAGCTCATTGGTTCGCGCCAGCCCCACTGGAAGAAGCTGTACCACTTGAGCGGTTCGACGCGGCCGCGCACGGCCAGTACCGAGACGAAGACGTTCGGCCCCCACTCGGCCTTGACCGGGATTTCGACCGTCGGCTTGAAGCGCGACAGCGGCTGGACGAAGGTGTCGATGATGCCGCCGGCTTCCACCGAAATCAGCGCGGTGGCTTCGCGGAAGGGCGTGCGCACCTGGAAGCGGGCGGTGTCGCCGGGGGCGTAGTTCTTCTTTTCCGGGATAACGTCGATACGGTCCTGGTTGCCGGCGGTGAACCACAGGTCGCCGGCGCCGGTAATCCAGTAACTGGTGCTGGAACGGGCCGTGTTGCCCTGGCCGTCGTTGGCTTCGGCGAGCAGGTAGATGGCGCCCGATTCGCCGATCTTCGGATGGCAGAGCAAGAGGCCGCGGCTGTCGGTGGTACCGCCGCAGATTTCGCCGAGATCCTTGTATTCCTGCGTGTTCTCGTAAGCGTAGAAGCCGCCGACGATACGCCGGCGATGGCTGTAGTCGATCCGGCGCTTGGCCTTGACGCTGACTGCCTGGCCCGGCAGCGGCTTGCCGTTGCTGTCGAGGACGACGACTTCGATGCGGTTCTGGCTCTCGGTGGCCGCCCAGTCGGCGACGCGGATGCCGACGGTGACGGCGGCCGGCCACAGTTCGACGCGGCCGTGAATGGTCTGGATTTCGCCGTTCGGGTCGGCAAAGCTCATTTCGGCATAGACCTCGCTCGGGCCTTTCGGCTTGCCGGGCAGCACGATGTCGAGCTTGCCGGCACCGGCCTGGTCGAGCTTGATGGCTTGTTTGTCGAGGATCAGCGTTTCTTCGACGCGATTGTTGGCTTCGACCTTGAAGGCCGTCATCGCCGCATCGTCGAAATCGATATGGAAGTTGTAGCGCTCGTAGTTCTTGTATTCCGGCCAACGCGGGCGCAGGGTCGCCGAGACCTTGACCTCGGTGTTTTTCGCGGCGCCGCCGTTGAGGAAGGACAGACCGAGTGCCAGCGGTACCTTGCCCGGTGCCACCTGGCGGGCCGGCACGCCCTGCACGCTGCCGGTATAGACCGGTAGCCGGAAGTCGCCGACGCGGAATTCGCCGCTATAGACTTCGCCCTGTTTGCCGCCGACCAGCACCACTTCGTAAGTGCCGAGCTTGGCGGATTCCGGCACTTTCCAGCTGTTGGTGGCCGAACCCTGGGCATCCCAGCTGATCGGTTGGGTGAATTCGGTGCCGCTGGCGCTGTGGCGGATGATCAGCTTGCCCGGCAGCGTCGCCGGGTCGGGGAAGGCGAAGCCCTTGCTGCCGCGGTTGCGCGCGATGTGCTTGAAGGAAACGGTCTGGCCGATGCGGAACAGCGAACGGTCGAGAATGCTGTGGATCTTGAATTCGCCCGTGTCGCTCCAGGTTTCGACGCCGAAACGCCAGGGCTCGATGCCTTCGTTCCAGTCCGAGCGCACGAAGCTGTAGTCGCCGTTCAGGCGGGCGCTGGCGAACAGGAAACCGTTGCTGTCGCGTACCGCCCGGTCGATGACGGCGCGGCCGAGGCTGTCGGTCTTGCCTTGCCAGAGCAGGACGCCCTTGCTGTTGGAAACGCGGACTTCGGCATCGGCCACCGGCTTGCCGGAGTCGAGCGCGGTAACCCAGACCAGGCCGTTGTCGCTGCCGGTCTTCAAATGCACCGCCATGTTGGTGACCAGGGCGGCGGCGCGAACGTACATCGGCTTGGGCGTGGCGAGCAGGGCGGTGCCGAGCAACTGGCTTTCGATTTCGACGATGTGATAGCCGGGTTTGGCGAGCGGGATGCCGACCACCTCGAATTCGCTGCTGCTGCCCGGCTTGGGCAGTTCCTGCCGGGTGACGCCGGGACGCTTGGCGAGGAAGGAGAGTTCGCGGCCGTAGTAGGGGTCGACGAAGTCCATCATTTGGCCATCGACCTTCATCTTGACGTCGCGGGTTTGCTGCTCGAACTTTTCCAGGGCCAGCATGGCAGCGATGACGTCGCCGTCCTCGGTCAGGCGTTGTTCGCTGAAGCGGTGGCTACCGGGCAGGGCCAGGCGGCTGGTTTTCAGGCTGGTTTCGACATTGCGCAGGGTAACCGGCAGCACGCCGCCTTCCTTCAGTTCGACGATGCCGAAATTGCCGGGAAACTTGGCCAGCGGCGGCAAACCGCCGGTGCGGGTCTTGAGCGGGAAGCTGGCGGCGTTGGCCAGGCTGCGTCCGGTGTCGTCCTTGAGACCGGCGGGGATTTCCAGCGTCAGTTCGGCATTCTGCGGCAGCGGGCCGAGGAAGGTGACGGACTGGAAGGTGGCTTCCTGGTTGCTGCTGTCCTTGTTCGGGTCCTTGGCGGTGCGCGTGCCTTCCGGGGTGATCAGGCGGAATTTGCCGATCAGCTTGGCGTCGAAGGGGGCGTTGAAGTTGAGGCTCAGACTGGAGAGCGGCGAGCAGGGGGCGCCGGCCTTTTCGCGCTCGCAATTGAGCGTTGCCGTGAAGGGTTCGCGCACCTTGTAGATGAAGCTCTCTTCCTTCTCGCTGCCCGTGCCGTTGGCCGACTGGATGCCCTTGCCCCAGACCAGCTTGACCTTGCTGTTGACGGGCAGGCGTTCGGCGCAACTGACCACGAGCGGCGCGCTGCCCATGCCGCCCACCTGCTGCAGTACGGCGTTGCGGATATCCTGGCCGACCGGACGGGCCGGAATGCGCTGGCCGACGCCGTCGGCTTCGCACCAGAGGTTGCTTTCCAACGACTTCGGGTTGAGCGCGCCGCCGCCATTGATCACGAAGGCCTGGTCTTCCTCGATGATGTCGCCCGGTGTCGGTCGAATGCGCCAGGGGCGCGGCGCGGCGCCAAAGAACTCGAAACGCTTGTTGCCGCTCAAGGCTTCGCCGGAGAGCGTGTCGAGGCCGTTGCGCAAGGTGAAGACGCAACGCTCGCCAGGTTGCAGGGCACGCTGCATCTGCCATATCCAGGTCCGGGCATCGCTCCATCGCCCTTCGCCGCCAATCCCGGCGCACTCGATGGTGAAGGGAGCGGCAGCCCCGGCTTCGCCCAGCTTGACCATGTCGGCCGTGAAGCGGACGCTGACCCGGGTCTGATCGGCGATCTTGCCTTGCGGCTGGAACTGCTGGACCGAGGCGGCCTGGACGGACGTTGCGGCGAAGAACAGTGCGGCGACGGCGACGGGGAAAATGGACTTGTTCAATGGCATGGCGTTTCGACGATTAGCGGTGGCTTTCCGAGGGGGGCCGAGTTGGCGGTCAGGGGCGTATTCTCCCATGCGATCGGCATTTGGTGAGTGTGCCATAGAAGGGCGCGAAATCGACAGCGTCGGCGACCCCGGCTATGCTCCCGCCTTTATGGGAAGATTTGGGGAATTTCAGGATGGGACAAGCAAAGCAGCGCGGCACGCAGGCGCAACGTGTCGCTCAGGCGCAAGCCAAAATCGAGGCCGGGCGTCCGGAAAAACTGGTGTGTAACGGGTGCGGTGCCGACGTGACGACGATCAATCCGGTCAGTACGCGCGGCTTGCGTGGCCTGGAATCGATCTGGGTCGGCCAGTGCGAATGCGGCCAGACCACCTTTGCCGCCAAGGGCGATCCCAAGGCCGTCGAGGCTTTCTTTTTCGCGCTCAGCGAGAATACCGAGCTGACCCTGGGCAGCCAAAGCAAGGACGGCGAACAGCACGCCCAGCTCGACCTGAAATAAGCGGCGCGTTCCCGCTTACTTCAGACAGTTCCTGTTGTTGGGCGGACATACCGCGATGTTGTTGGCCGGCGGCTGCGGCGGTGCCGGCTTGGTTTCGGGCCGGGTATAGGGATGCGCCAGCGGGTGTGCGTAGCGCGCCTCGCATTCGTTGACCCGGCGGCTTTTCTCGGCTGCCGAAACATTGCTGCGTTCAACGTTCTGGATGCAGGTGCCGAGCGGCGTTCCACTGTTGCTGTTGTAGACGGGAACCGGTACCGGCACGTAGGTCGGCGATGGCGCGCCGTTGTTGCGACAGGCGGCTTCCATCTGTTCGCGCTGCATCGGCGGCAGAGCCTGGCGGTCGAGTTCGCGCAGGCATTCCTCGACGCGGTCGCCCGAGTTGCCGGTCACCGTGATCGACGGACGCGGCGCTGCCGCCTGACCTTCGCGTTCGGCGTTGGCCGCATTTTCGGCGCGCTGGGCCGCTTCGCGCTTCTCGACATAACTGCGCATGCGCTCGACCTCGCGTTCGGCGCGCTGCCGGTCAGCCTCCGAAACCCGTTCTTCCGGTAGCGCCCTGATCGTATTGGCTCCGCTCGGACAGGGCTTGTTGGAGATTTCGACCTGGCCGTCTGCATTACGGCATTTGTAGATCTGGGCGCTGGCCGGTGCGCTAAGGAGGGCGAAGGGCAGGGCGAGCAGGGCGAGGTCGGAAATCCTGAGCGTCATGATGCTGTCTTTCGGCATGGGTTGAACGTTGGCTTTAACTTTAGAGTGCTATTGGTCGGCCGACAATGCCCGCGGGGTTTGCCGGGTGACCAGCAACTGGTCGATCTTGTGGTTGTCGATGTCGACGACTTCGAACTTGAAGCCGGCATGAACAACGTGGTCGGTCAGGCGCGGCACCTTGCGCAGCACGTACATCAGGAAGCCGGCAATCGTCTCGTACTGGTCGTCGTCGGGGAAAGGCTCGATGTCGAGGGCGCGCTCCAGGTCGCCGACCGGGGTCAGGCCATCGACCAGCCAGGAGTCGGCGTCGCGCTGGATGATCTGTTCCTCGGCCGGGGCGACCAGGGAATTGCCCATCAGCGTGCTGGTCACGTCGTTGAGCGTGATCAGCCCGACGATCAGCCCATATTCGTTGGTGATCAGCGCGAAATCCTCGCGCATGCTCTTGAACTGCTCGATGATCTCGGCCAGCGTCAGCGATTCGGGCAGGACCAGCACGTTGTGCAGCAGGCCGTCGAAATGCAGTGACAGCGGCTTGCCGTTGAGCAGGAAGCCGAGAATGTCTTTCGAATCGACATAACCGACGACCCGGTCGATGCCGCCGTTGCAGACCGGGAACTTTGCGTGCGGCTGGGCGCTGATCGTTGCCCGGATGACTTCCTCGCTGGCGTGCTGCTCCAGCCAGACGATGCTTTCGCGCGGCGTCATGGTCGAGGGGGCGGTCAGCACTTCGAGTTCGAAGACGTTCTCGATCAGTTGCTGTTCCTGGCGGGCTACCACCCCGGCTTCGGCACCGGCATTGGCCAGCGCGACGATGTCTTCCGGCGTGACGTCCTCGGGACGAATATTGGGCAGGCCGAGCGCCGCCATGACCCGGTTGGCGATGCCGTTGAACGCCCAGATCAGCGGCGTCAGCACCTTGAGGCAGAGCCGCATCGGCCCGGCGATGCGCAGCGCGATGGCTTCCGGTGCGACGATGGCGATGCGCTTGGGAATCAGGTCGGCGAGCAGGATGAAAACCCCGGTGACCGCGATGAAGGAGGTGACGGAGCCGAGCAGTTCAGCCGGTTCGGGGGACACCAGCGAAGCGAACAGGTGTGAAAAGGCCGGTGCGTAGGCGCCTTCGCCAAGCACGCCGGCCAGGATGGCAACGGCGTTGAGGCCGATCTGCACCGCCGTGAAGAAATGGCCGGGCTGGGCCTGCAGGCGCAGGACCCGTCCGGCCCGCTCTTCGCCTTCTTCGAGCAGTTGTTCCAGCTTGAGTTTGCGGGCGGCGGCGAGCGAGATTTCGGCGATGGCGAAAAAGGCGCTGGCAGCGATTAGCAGCAGGATGATCAGGGTGTTTTCGAGGAGGCCCATGCTTGTGGTCCGTGGCCCGGCATGCCGGGCGGATGCCCTGACTTTAGCCGGGGCGGGCCATTCAGGCAATCCGCCAGCGGCCGGCGGGGCTTCCGGAAACGGCTATTCCGGGCGGGCGAGAAAGATCCAGAGGACGCCGATCACCACCATGCCGCTCAAGGTCAGGCTCGACCAGGTGAAGCACCAGGCGGCCATCAGCGTGGTTTCGAGCCAATGTTCGGCGAGGGCGCCGCTGCCGAAGGCGAGCAGGGTGAGGACCAGCCAGCGCCAGAAGTAGACCGGCAGGTGGCGGCGCATGCGGCGGTTGTGCTGCCAGGCGGCATGGCGTTCGAACAGGTTGCGCGCCTTGTTCAGGTCGGCGAACAGCCAGTCGAAGAAAATGAAGCGATAGAGGAGTGTGGCAAAGGAGATGTCGACCGGCAGGGCAACGGCCTCAGGTGGCGCTCCCCGGGTGGCGGAATGGCGGTCGCGCATGGTAGTCCCCTCCGGCAAAGTCTTGTCTTCGTCAGACAACGTCGATCAGGGAAGAATTCAGTTTTGCCCTCGATCGGGCGGTCGCTGCCGATGTTGAGCTAAATCAATACAAAAAATCAAGTAATGTATTAAATTTTGTATCATTAATTGAGTTGTCGCTTGATAAATGCGCTCGAATGGGCGTCGGTAATCAATTCACTCGGATTAAAATGATACTTGGCAAAGCCTGTGCGGCCTTTGTCGGATTTCTCCGGCCCGGGTTCGGCCGGCTACCTTCAATATTGAGCAGAATGCGCATCCCGTGAGCAACAGCATCCAAAACCGTCTCGATGAGTTCCGCCAGCAACGTCGCGTACAGGCCGGCTCGTTGATCATTTCCGTCTTTGGCGATGCCATTCTGCCGCGCGGCGGCCGGATCTGGCTGGGCAGCCTGATCCGCCTGCTCGAGCCGCTCGAGTTGAACGAGCGCCTGGTGCGAACCTCGGTCTTCCGACTGGTCAAGGACGAATGGCTGCGTACCGAGACCATCGGACGGCGTGCCGATTATGTCCTGACTGCTTCCGGTAGGCGGCGTTTCGAAGAGGCTTCGCGCCACATCTACGCTTCGCACGCCCCGCTTTGGGACCGGCGCTGGCGCTTGATCCTGGTGGTCGGCGAAATCGAGGCGAAGGCGCGCGAGCAATTGCGCCAGGCCTTGTTCTGGCAGGGCTTCGGGGCGCTGGGCGCGGATTGCTTCGTGCATCCGGGGGCGGAGTTGTCGAGCGTGATGGACGCACTGATCGCCGAAGGCCTGTCCGACGTACTCGGTGCCTTGCTGCCGCTGTTTGCGGCCGATGCCCGTTCGGCGCTGTCGGCCAACGATGCCGACCTGGTGCGCCGGGCCTGGAATCTCAATTTACTGGGCGAGGCCTATGGCGAATTCGTCCACACCTACCAGCCGATTCTCAACGACCTGCAACGCGATCAACTGATCGAGGTCAGCGAGCAGGACGCCTTCCTGCTGCGCACCCTGCTGATCCACGATTATCGTCGCCTGCTGCTGCGCGACCCGGAATTGCCGGAAGTGCTGCTCCCTGCCGATTGGCCGGGGCAGCAGGCGCGCCTGCTCTGCAAGGAACTCTACAAACGGCTGGATACGCTGTCGGCGCGCCATCTCGACAAACTGCTGTGCCTGGCCGATGGTTCGGTGCCGGCCGAAGACCCGGCTTTCGCCGAGCGCTTTTCCCAGCACGACCCGCTGCGCATCTAGCGGCGGGCCGCCGGGTGGTTCAGCTTGCGGGGTTGTGCACCGCGCTCAGACGCTCCGAAACGTATTCGGCCCGCGCGGTCGAATTGTTTTCCTGCCCGTTGGCGGCGCACCAGGCGGCGAATTCCTCGGGCACGATCTTGTACTCCAGCGCCATGACACCGGAGCGCTGGAACTGGCGACGTGCCGCCACGGCCATGGCCTTCCATTCGGCGAAGCTGGCCTCGAAACAGTCGGGATCGACCGCGGTGGCCTTGACCTGGGCCCAGGTTTCCTCGGTGTACCAGGTGACGCCGACAACCATCGACTGGCTACGTTTCTTGGCTTTCAGGCTTTGATAGAGCGTGGGTTTGCGCATGTTGGACGGGTGGGGCTGAAAAGGCTGCAGCGGTGGAGGGCGGCGGTCGGAAGGCGAGCGCCGGCGGCCCGGTCATTATGCACCGCAGTTTGTGCCGATTTCGCCGCTCGGCGGCGAATTTCCGACCCGCCGGCCTAGTTGCCGCGATTCTTCAGTTCGGTCAGTGGCACGACGTCCGGCATCATGATGCGCTTGCGGTCGGCCTCGATGGCGGTGAGCGGGCTCGTTTCGACCATGGTCGCCAGGCAGCGCCGGGTCAGTTCCTGGTAGGTGCGGGTACCGTCAACCTTCCAGGCCATTTCTTCCTCGCTCAAGGCGCGGATCACCTTGGCCGGCACCCCGGCCGCCAGCGAGCGGGCGGGAATCTCGACGCTGGCCTTGACGAAGGCGGAGGCGGCGACGATGCTCGATTCGCCGATCACCGCGTTGTCCATGATCACCGCGTTCATGCCGATCAGCGCATTTTTCCCGATGCGGCAGCCGTGCAGCACGGCGCCGTGGCCAATGTGGCCGTTTTCCTCGACCACGGTGTCGGTGCCGGGAAAGCCGTGCATGACGCAGGTGTCCTGCAGGTTGGCACCGGCCTCCAGGATCAGGCGACCGAAATCGCCGCGCAGGCTGGCACAGGGGCCGATATAGCAGCCCGGCCCGACGATCACGTCACCGATCAGCACGGCACTGGGATGGACATAGGCGGTCGGATCGACCACCGGCACGATACCGTCGATGGCATAAACGCGAAGGGAGGACATGGGCAGGCTCTTTCAAGTAGTGTTGTGCTGTATTATAGAATCAGTTGTGAATAACAGAATTCAAGGGGTGGCCATGAACGATGAATTGGAAGGCAAGCACGGCGTCCAGTCGCTGGAGATCGGGATGAGCATCCTGCGCGCCATGGTCGATGGGCAGCGTTCGATGATGCTCAAGGAAATTGCCGCCAAGGCCGGCATGCCGGCCTCGAAGGCGCATCGCTACCTGGTCAGCCTGATCCGCGCCGGGCTGGTCGACCAGGACCCGATGACTTCGCGCTACGACCTCGGCACCTTCGCCCTCAACATCGGCCTGGTCGCCCTCGACCGCCTCGACCGCGTCCGTCTCGGCCTCAATGCCATTGCCGAGATGCGCGACGAGATCAACCAGACCACGGCGCTGGCCGTCTGGGCCGAGCAGGGGCCGGTCATCGTGCGCTGGGAGCGGCCGCGCCGCCCGATCACCGTCAATGTCATCACCGGGACGGCACTCGAACTGCTGGCCTCCGCCACCGGCCGAGTCTTTGCCGCGTGGATGCCGAAAAAGACGGTGGCGCCGCTGCTCGCCCGGGAGCTCAAAGCGCCGGACCTGCCGCCCGACCTGCGTACGCGGGCCGATGTCGAAGTCCTGCTGGCCAAGGTGCGGGCCGACGGCTACGCCACCACCGACGGCTACCACAAGGTGCCCGGCGTCGAGGCGGTGGCGGCGCCGGTGTTCAACTTCAAGAACGAGATTACCATGGCCGTGCTGATCGTCGGCGTGCAGGGCATGTTCGACACCAGCCCGGATGGCAAGGTGGTGGCCTGCCTGAAGCGCACGGCCGAGAGCCTGTCCCTGCGCCTTGGTTGCCACGGCGAACCGAAGCAGCCTTGAGGTGCGCCGGGCGGCGGTGCAGCGTCGATGCGTGCATGCCGCCGGCGATCCGGTTAAAGTGCCTGCCTTTTTGAATCGTACTGGCAGGAATTGAACATGAAACAGGCAAAGCGTCGCTATCGTTACCCGGCTCTCGAAATGGCACCGGAAGTGCAATCCACCGTCGATGCCGAGATCGAGGCCCAGGGCTACAGCACCCATGCTCCGGCGATGGCTGCCTGGTCGGCCTGGCTGAAGCGTTCGATTGCTTTCGAGCGCAAGCAGGCCACCGGCCGCTGAGCGACCGGGCCGCAGCCGGGGCGTGACGGCCGCCCAGAACCTGGCCTTACTGGACGAACTGTCCATTGCCGCGAATCATCGACAGGTCGATAAAGCTTGATCCGACATGCCGGCCGTTGCGGTAGTCCACGATGAAATCGCCCAGGTCGAGGTGCTGCATGCCTTCCAGGGCGCTGATCAAGCCGCTGCGGGTGAGGTTCTTGCCGGCGCGGCGCAGGCCTTCGACCATGACGCGCCCGGCGATGTAGCCTTCGAGCGAGGCGTAGTGGGCATCTTCCGGCTTGCCGCCGAGCGCTTCGCGATACTGGCGGACGACGCGGTACTTGCTGCTCCACGGCGAAGGCACGACCTGGGCGATGACGATGCCGGCGGCGTCGGTTTTCAGGTCGCCGACCAACTGCGCGGCGCTGATTGCCGAAATGCCGATGAATTGCGGTCGCACGCCGTGCTTGATGGTTTCGCCGATCACCGCCGTCGATACCTTGCCGGCGGTAGCCAGGATGACCGAGGCCGGGCGTAGCCGGGCCAGTGTCTGGGCACTGGCGGCGGCCGATTCGGCCAGGTTGCCGGGGGCGACGGCAAGCGTCGCCAGCGGCTTGAGCTTGAAGTCGGCCATCGCCTTCTCGAAGCCTTTCAAGCCGGCTTTGCCGAAATTGTCGTCCTGGTAAACGATGGCGATGTCCTTGATACCCAGCGTCGCCTGGTGTTCGACGATCTTGCGCATTTCGTCGTCGTAGGAGGCGCGCAGGTGGAAGAGTACCGGGCTGACCTTGCCGCGCAGGCTTTCGGCTCCGGTGTAGGGCGCGATAAAAGGCGTGTGGCTCTTTTCGGCCAGCGGCAGCGCGGCCAGCGTCGAGCCGGTGCCGGCATAGCCGAGCAGCGCGAAGACCTGCTTGTCCTCGATCAGCTGCCGGGTGTTTTCCTCGGCGCGGGCCGGGGTGTAGGCGTCGTCGAGGGTGACGAGTTCGATCTTGCGGCCGTTGATGCCGCCCTTCTGGTTGACCTGGTCGAGATAGAGGCGGATGCCTTTGCTGTACTGCACGCCGTTTTCGGCCAGCGGTCCGCTCAGGGGCACAGACTGGCCGAGCAGGATGCGTTCGTCGCTGACTCCGGTCTCGGCCTGGGCGCAGCCCAGCAAGCCGAGGCCGAGGAGCAGTGCGGTGATGGTTTTCATGCGGTCTCCGGGAGTTTTTCGTGTTGTCGGGGGCGACTGTTCAGCGCATTCAGGCCAGCCAGGCCGGCGGCCGCTTGTCGAGGAAGGCGGCGATGCCGTCCTTCGCTTCGTCGGTGGCACGTTGGCGGGCGATCCGTTGGGCGGTTTCCTCGCTGATCGCGGCGTCGATGGCTTGTCCATGCACGGCCGCGATCAGCTCCTTGGCTGCCTGCTGGGCGAGCGGCCCGCCTTGCAGCAGGGCGTCGGCCAGGCGGCCGACTGCGGCATCGAGTTGCTCGGCCTCGACCACTTCGCCGACCAGGCCGATGGCCAGGGCGCGTTCGGCACCGATCCGTTCGCCGCTCTGGAAGTAGCGCAGCGCATGGCGCGGCCCGATGGCACGCAGCACGTAGGGGCTGATCGCCGAGGGAATGATGCCGAATTTGACCTCGGAGGTTGAAAAGCTGGCATCGCGGCTGGCAATCGCCATGTCGCAGGCCGCCGTCAGGCCGGTGCCGCCGCCCAGCGCGGCGCCCTGGACGCGGGCGATGGTCGGCTTGCTCATCTCGGCCAGCCGGCGCAGCATGCCGGCGAATTTGCGGGCGTCCTCGACATTCTGCGCATGGCTGAACTGGGCGGCGCGCTTCATCCAGTTGAGGTCGGCGCCGGCCGAGAAATGCTTGCCGCGGCCGCCGAGGACGACGATGCGGATGCCCGGGTCGGCATCGAGTTCATCGCAGGCAGCGGCCAGTTCGGCGATCAACTGCTCGTCGAAGGCATTGAAGACGGCCGGGCGGTTCATCCAGATGGTGGCGATGCGGCCGGCGCGTTCGATTTCGAGTGTCTGGTACATGGCCGGCCTCAGCGGTGCTTGAAGACCGGTTTGCGCTTCTCGACGAAGGCGGCCATGCCTTCCTTCTGGTCTTCGACGGTGAAGGCGGCGTGGAAGACGCGGCGCTCGAAGAGCAGGCCTTCGTTGAGCGACGACTCGAAGGCGCGATTCACCGATTCCTTGATCATCATCACCACCGGCAAGGAGTAGCCGGCAATGGTCTGGGCCGCCTTCAGCGTTTCTTCCATCAGTTGTTCGGCCGGAATGACGCGGGCGACCAGGCCGGCTTTTTCGGCCTCGGCGGCATCCATCATGCGGGCGGTCAGGCAGAGATCCATTGCCTTGGCCTTGCCGACGGCGCGCGGCAGGCGCTGCGTACCGCCGGCGCCGGGCAGGGTGCCGAGGCGGATTTCCGGCTGGCCGAACTTGGCGCTGTCGGCGGCGAAGATCAAGTCGCACATCATCGCCATCTCGCAGCCGCCGCCCAGCGCAAAGCCCGCCACGGCCGCGATCACCGGCTTGCGGGTGGTCTTGAGGCGCTCCCAGTTGCGGGTGATGAAGTCCGTCTTGTAGGCGTGCATGTAGTCGAAATCCTTCATGAAGCCGATATCGGCGCCGGCGGCGAAGGCTTTTTCGTTGCCGGTGAGGACGATGCAGCCGATGTTCTCATCGGCTTCGAAGGCGTCGATGGCGGCGGCGATGCCGTCGACGACGTCGTTGTTCAGTGCATTCATCGCTTCCGGGCGGTTGATGCGGATCAGGCCGACGCGGCCGAGGGTCTCTGTCAGGACGAGTTGGGTCATTTTTATTCTCCAAAAAAGAGGCCGCCGGGTTTGACCCCGTGCGGCCCAAAGTGCAGTGTTCCTGGGGGAAGGCTCACTGCGAGCGTGGGGTTCGCCGGCGAAGGTGAGCCTGCCCGGTTGGCTTACTGGACCAGCGACCAGTCGCCGTTCTTGATTTCCAGCATCTTGAAAGCGGAGAGGTCGAGGCCCATGTGGTCGGTGGCCGACATGTTCACGATGCCGCCGGTGCCGATGTAGCCCTTGGTGGCTTCGAGGGCGTCGCGCACCTTGGCCTTGTCGGTGCTGCCGGCCCGCTTGATGGCATCGACGGCGAGCATCAGGCCGTCGTAGGCGTGACCGCCGAAGGTCGAGACGTCGGTCTTCCACTTTTCCTCGAAGGCCTTGGCGTAGCCGACGGCGACGGCCTTCTGCGGGTCCTTGGCATCGAGCTTGTTGGCGACCAGCAGCGCAGCGGCCGGCAGGCGGGCGCCTTCGGCGGCGGGACCGGCGAGCTTGATGAACTCTTCCGAAGCGACGCCGTGGGCGTGGTAGAGCGGCAGCGTGATGCCCAGTTGCTTGTAGTTCTTGGTGGCAATCGCCGGGCCCTGGCCGAGACCGAAGATGAACACTGCCTGGACGCCCGGCGTGCCCTTGATCTTGGTCAGCTGCGGACTCATGTCGGTATCCTTCGGGCCATAGGTTTCGCTGGCCACCAGGGTCATGCCGTACTTGGCGGCGACGCCCTCGGTTTCCTTCTTGCCGGACTGGCCGAAGCCGGAGGTTTCGGAGAGCAACGCCACCTTGCTGATGCCGCGTTTCTTCATGTCCTCGAAGACCTTCTCGGCCGCCATGCGGTCGGTGTGCGGGGTCTTGAAGACGAACTTCTTGACCGGTTCGACGATGACCACGGCGCCGGCCAGCGAGATGAAGGGCAGGCCGGCCTTTTCGACCAGCGGCGCGACCGACATCGTGGCGCCGGTGGTGGTGCCGCCGACCAGCACGTCCACCTTGTCGTCCTCGATCAGGCGCTTGGCGAAGCCATTGGCCTTGTTGGCATCGCTGCCGTCGTCGTAATGCACCAGTTGCAGCGGCCGGCCGAGTACGCCGCCCTTCTTGTTGATGTCGTCGACGTACATCTGCAGCGTCTTCAGTTCCGGGTCGCCGAGGAAGGCGGCCGGGCCGGTGACGGAAAGGATCGAGCCGATCTTGATCGGTTCGGCCGCCTGGGCGGTCAAGGCGCCAAGGGCCAGGGCGGCACCGGCAACCAGGGTTTTCAGCGTGTGTTTCATGGGTTTGTCTCCTCCATGGGGTTGTTATCTGTTACTGCGATGAAACCTGCTTCAGACGCGCTCGATCACCATCGCGATGCCTTGCCCGACACCGATGCACATGGTGCACAGGGCATAGCGGCCGCCACGGCGCTTGAGTTCATAGGCGGCGGTCGTCACCAGCCGGGCCCCGCTCATGCCGAGCGGATGGCCGAGCGCGATGGCGCCGCCGTTGGGATTCACTTGCGCCGCATCGTCGGCCAGGCCGAGATCGCGCAGCACAGCCAGCGCCTGGGCGGCGAAGGCTTCGTTGAGTTCGATGACATCCATGTCGGCCAGCGTCAGGCCGGTCTGGGCCAGCACCTTGCGTACCGCCGGAGCGGGGCCGAAACCCATGATGCGCGGTGCAACGCCGGCCGTCGCCATGCCGACGACGCGGGCCAGCGGCTTGAGGCCGTACTGGCCGGCAGCGGCTTCCGAGGCGATGAGCAGGGCGCAGGCACCGTCGTTGACGCCGGAGGCATTGCCGGCAGTGACGCTGAGTTCGGGGCCGTTTACACCCTTGAGCCTGGCCAGTTGTTCCAGCGTGGTTTCCGGGCGCGGATGTTCGTCGGTATCGACGATTTTCGGGTCGCCCTTTTTCTGCGGAATGACGACCGGCACCAGTTCGTCGGCGAAACGGCCGGCGGCGTGGGCCGCACCCCAGCGCTGCTGCGAACGCACGGCAAAGGCATCCTGGTCGGCGCGATCGATGTTGAAGTCGGCCGCCACGTTGTCCGCCGTCTGCGGCATCGAGTGGGTTTCGTAGAGCTTCTTCATCGCCGGATTGACGAAGCGCCAGCCGATGGTGGTGTCGAAGATCGCCGCCTGACGGGAGAAGGCGGATTCCGCCTTGCCCATCACGAAGGGGGCGCGCGACATGCTCTCGACGCCACCGGCGATCATCAAGCGGGTTTCGCCGGCCTTGATCGAACGGGCGGCCAAGCCGACCGCATCCATGCCGGAACCGCACAGGCGGTTGACCGTGGTGCCCGGCACTTCGATCGGTAGCCCGGCGAGCAGGCCGGACATGCGGGCGACGTTGCGGTTGTCTTCGCCGGCCTGGTTGGCGCAGCCGTAGATGATGTCGTCGACGGCCGTCCAGTCGACCTGCGGATTGCGTTCCATCAGGGCCTTGAGCGGGATGGCGCCGAGGTCGTCGGCGCGCACGCCGGCCAGGGCGCCGCCGTAGCGGCCGATCGGGGTGCGGATGGCGTCGCAGATGAAGGCCTGGGTCATGCGCGCACCTCCAGCCGGGCGCCGCGCGGGGCGGCGATCAAGTTGAGTGTGAAGGTCATCGTTCTCTCCTCACAGCTGCTTCGGACGCTCGTCCAGCACGCGGCGGGCCTTGCCGGTCAGCGTGCGGGGGATCGAGTCGTGTTCCATCACGGTGATCTTGGTCGAGATGCCGATGATGGTCTTGATGCGGTGCTGCAGGGCCTTGGCGATGGCCTGGATTTCCGGCGGATTGAGCTTGCCGGAAAACTCGTGCTGCAGTTCGCAGCGCACTTCGACATTGTCGAGATGGCCGTCGCGGGTGAGCAGGATCTGGTAGGTGCCGGCCAGATGCGGGTCGCGCAGGATCTGTTCCTCGATCTGGGTGGGGAAGACGTTCACGCCGCGGACGATCAGCATGTCATCCGAACGACCGGTGATCTTGCCGATGCGGCGGAAGGCGCGGGCGGTCGGCGGCAGCAGCCGGGTCAGGTCGCGGGTGCGGTAGCGGATGACCGGGAAGGCTTCCTTGGTCAGCGAGGTGAACACCAGTTCGCCCTCGGCGCCGTCTGGCAGCACTTCGCCGGTTTCCGGGTCGATGATCTCGGGGTAGAAGTGGTCTTCCCAGATCACCGGGCCGTCCTTGGTCTCGATGCATTCGCAGGCGACGCCCGGCCCCATGACTTCGGTCAGGCCGTAGATGTCGACGGCGTCGATGCCGAGCTTGCGCTCGATCTCGGCGCGCATGCCTTCGCCCCACGGCTCGGCACCGAAAATGCCGACCTTGAGCGGGATCTGGTCGGGCGTGATGCCCTGGCGCTCGAATTCCTCGGCGATCACCAGCGAGTAGGAGGGGGTGACCATGATGATCTCGGGCTTGAAGTCCATGATCTGCTGCACCTGTTTCTCGGTCTGGCCGCCCGACATCGGCACCACGACGCAGCCCAGGCGCTCGGCGCCGTAATGGGCGCCGAGGCCACCGGTGAACATGCCGTAGCCGTAGGCGACATGGACCATGTCCCCGGCCCGGCCGCCGGCGGCGCGGATCGAGCGGGCGACGACCTGGGCCCAGTTGTCGAGATCGTTCTTGGTATAGCCGACCACCACCGATTTGCCGGTCGTGCCGGAGGAGGCATGCAGTCGCGACAGCTTTTCGCGCGGCACGGCGAACAGCCCGAAGGGGTAGTTGTCGCGCAGGTCGCTCTTGGTCATGAACGGGAACTTGGCCAGATCGGCCAGGCTCTGCAGTTCGTCCGGATGGACGCCCTTTTCCTGGCATTTGCGACGGTAGGGCTCGACGTTGTCGTAGGTATGGCGGACGGACCATTTCAGGCGTTCGAGCTGCAGCGCGGAAATTTCCTCGCGGCTGGCCGTTTCGATGGGCTCAAGGTCGCCGGGTTGGGGGTTTCTTGCGGTCATGAGTGTCTCCTCTGTTTTATGGGTGTCGGCTCAGTCGGCCTGTTGCAGGCCGGCAATCACTTCGCCGCTGATGCGATAGCTCTTGCCGCGGAACAGGGCGATGGTCCTGCCGCTGGCCGAGCGTACCGTGACATCGTAGACGCCGGTACGGCCGGATTGCGATTGTTCTATTGCTTCGGCTTCCAGCGTTTCGCCTTCCTTGCCCGGGGCGAGGAAGTCGATATGGCAGGCCGAGGCGACGGTGTTCTTGTTGTAACTGTTGCAGGCGTAGGCAAAAGCGGTATCGGCCAGGCTGAAGATCATGCCGCCGTGGCAGATGTGGTGGCCATTGACCATGTCCGGGCGGACCGCCATGGAAAGCCGGGCGTAGCCGGGGCGGACGGCGTCGATGCGCAGGCCGAGGGCCTGGGCGGCGCGGTCGCGCGTCCACATGGCGGCGGCGGTGGCTTCGGCCAGGGATTGCGCCGCTTCCGGCGTCGGCTTCGGGTGGGATTCAGTCATGGATGTTCCTTCCGGCAAAGACGGCGCGCTGGATCAGCGGCGAGATGCGGTAACGGTCCTCGCCGTAGCTGGCGCCGAGGTTGGCCAGCACGTCGCGGATGCGGGCGACGCCGACACGGTCGGCCCAGGCCAGCGGGCCGCAGGGGTAATTGACGCCGAGGCGCATCGCCGAGTCGGCGCCGCTTTCCGAGCAGACGCCCTGGTTCACCGCGTCGGCCGCTTCGTTGGCGAGCATGGCAACGGTGCGCATGACGGCCAGGCCGGGGATGTCGAGAAAGCGCGAGACGGCGAAGCCGGCTGCCTGCAGCAGGCCGACGGCCGCGGCGACGGCGGCCGGTTCGCACTGTTCGGCGGCGGCGACGGCCAACCGACTGGCCTTGTTGTAGTCGAGCGCCAGGTCGATCAGCACGGTATTGGCGATGCCGCTGTCGAAGGCGCGTTGCGTGGCGCTGCGGCCGTCGGTGACGTAGAGCACGGCGCGGCCGATTTCGGCGATCCGGCCATCGCTGTCCGGGGCGCGGCTGAAGCTGAGGCGGGCCGCTTCCAGCCGGTCGGTCAGGGCTTCGACGACGGCCGATTCGCCGTACAGCGTGATGCGTCCGGCCGCGGTCTGCTGGGCTTCGTTTTGCGCCGCCGGGCGAACGGCGCCGTCGCGGTAGTCGTAGAAGCCGCGGCCGCTCTTCTTGCCGTAGTAGCCGGCATCGACCAGTTCCTGCTGGATCAGCGAGGGCAGGAAGCGCTGGTCGTTGTTGAAGGCGCGCCAGACCGAGCTGGTCACGGCGAAATTGACATCGTTGCCGATCATGTCCATCAGCTCGAACGGCCCCATGCGGAAGCCGCCGGCCTCGCGCATCACGGCGTCGATGGTGGCGTAGTCGGCGGCACCTTCCTGGGCCAGGCGCAGGGCCTCGGCATAGTAGGGGCGGGCGACGCGATTGACGATGAAACCGGGGGTCGATTTGGCATGCACCGGCGTCTTGCCCCAGGCGCTCGCCGTGGCGAACAGGGTGGCGGCAACGTCGGGGGCAGTGGCCAGGCCGGAGACGATCTCGACCAGGGCCATCAGCGGCGCCGGGTTGAAGAAATGCAGGCCGGCCAGGCGCTCGGGATGCTGGAGCGCGGCACCGATGGCGGTGACCGAGATCGACGAGGTATTGGTGCCGAAAATGCAGTCGGGGCCGACGATGCTTTCCAGTTCGGCATAGAGCTGCTGCTTGGCGTCGAGCTTCTCGACAATGGCTTCGACGACCAGCGCGCAATCGGCCAGCTCGCTCAGTTGTTCGACGGCGCACAGGCGCTGGCTGGCCGCTTCGGCCTCAAGGCTGCTGAGCTTGCCTTTTTCGGCCAGGCGGGCGAACTGGGCGCGGATGCCGGCAACGGCCTGGGCGGCGGCACCCGGCCGGTTGTCGAGCAGCTTGACCGGATGCCCGGCTGCGGCCGCTACCTGGGCGATACCGGCGCCCATCGCGCCGGTGCCGACCACGGCGACAACCGCCTGTTGGGGAAGGGGGGACTGGCTCACGCGTTCACTCTCCGGTGAATTTCGGCGCGCGTTTTTCCATGAAGGCCTTGACGCCCTCGGCGTAGTCGGGCGACCAGCCGAGTTCGCGCATGAAGCTGCCTTCGAAGGAAAGTTGTTGTTCCAGCGTATGGCCGGGGGCGGCGTGCATCGCCTGACGGGTGCGGACCAGTGCCTTGGTCGGCGCAGCGGCCAGTTGCGCGGCAAGCGCATCGACGCGGGCGGCGAACTCGGCATCGGCGACGCATTCCCAGATCAGGCCCCAGGCAGCGGCCTTTTCGGCCGGCAGCTTGTCGGCGAGCAGGGCGAGGCCCATGGCGCGGGCCATGCCGACCCGTTGCGGCAGGAACCAGGTGCCGCCGGTATCGGGAATCAGGCCGATCTTGGAAAAAGCTTGCAGGAAGGACGCCGACTGGGTGGCGAGGCACAGGTCGCAGGCCAGCGCCACCGAGGCGCCGGCGCCGGCGGCAATGCCATTGACCGCAGCGATGGTCGGTACGCGCAGGTTCTGCAGGCGCAGGATCAGCGGCTTGTAGTTGGCTTCGACGACATTACCGATGTCCGGCATCTTGCCGTCGACCATCGCCATGTCCGGATCGGCCAGGTCCTGGCCGGCGCTGAAGGCGCGGCCGGCGCCGGTCAGCACCAGGACGCGGATCGACTTGTCGGACTGGATACGGTCGAGTGCGGTGCGCAACTCGGCATGCATGGCGCCAGTGAAGCTGTTCAGCTTGTCGGGGCGGTTCAGCGTCAGGCGGGCGACGCCGCCTTCGACGGTGAAGAGAATATTTTCAAAGTTCATGGCGCAAGCTCAGACGTGATAGCGGCGTTGGACGACGACGAAACGGTTGGCGACGAAGGCGGCGTCGGCGTAGGAGGCGTTGGCCGCCGGGTTGCCGCCGGTGCCGTGGTAGTCGGAATAGGCCGCCGACTGGTTCACGAAGACGCCGCCGGTCAGGTTGATCGACAGCGCGACCTTGGAACGCAGGGTGGCGCTGGTCATCGCATCGATCACTTCCGGCTTGGTCGAGTAGATGCCGGCGGTGAGCGCACCGTGGGTGGCGATGATGCGTTCGGAGAGGGCGATGGCGGCAGCGGTGTCGGCGACCTTGACGATGAAGCTGATCGGCCCGAAGCGTTCTTCCATGTAGGCATGCTCGTCGGCGGCATCGCAGGCGAGCAGGATCGGCGTCCGCACCGCGGCCTTGGGGAATTCCGGGTTGTCGAGGGCGGTCGAGGCGAGGATGACGCGGCCGAGCGTGCCGCTGTTGGCCATCTCGATGCGCTTCAGGGTGTCGGCGGACTGCACGGCGCCGAGTACGGCGAGCGCCACTTCCGGTTTCGACAGGAAGCCGGAAACTGCCTTGGCGAGATCGGCGCAGACTTCGTCGTAGGACTTGTGGCCGTCTTCGGTGTCGATGCCGCCGGCCGGGACGAAGATGGCCTGCGAGGTGGTGCACATCTGGCCGGAGTAGAGCGACAGCGTGAAGGCCAGGTTGCGCAGCATCGGCTTGTAGGCCTCGGTCGAGTCGATGACGATGTTGTTGACGCCGGCCAGCTCGGCATAGACGCGAGCCTGCCGGCAGTGGTCGATCAGCCATTGGCCGAAGACGTTGCCGCCGGTGAAGTCGATCGACTTGACCGCCGGGTGGGTGACCAACTTTTGCGTCGCGCTGCGGTCGGCGACGCAGAGGGTGACCAGGTTGGGATCGATGCCGTTTTCGGCAAGCACGGCGCGGATGGTGCGCACGGTGATGGCGGCCGGCAGGATGGCGTTGCTGTGCGGCTTGACGATGACGGCATTGCCGGTGGACAGCGCGGCGAACAGGCCGGGATAGGTGTTCCAGGTCGGGAAGGTGCCGCAGCCGACGACGACGCCGACGCCGTGGCCGACGATTTCAAAATGCTTCTTCATGACCAGTGACGGGTTCTTGCCCTGCGGCTTGTCCCAGACCGTTTCGGCCGGCACGAAGCTTTGTTCGCGCCAGGCATAGGCGACGGCTTCCAGCCCGCGGTCCTGGGCGTGCGGGGCGCCGGCCTGGAAGGCCATCATCCAGCCCTGGCCGGTGGTCATCATCACGGCGTGGGCGATTTCGAAGCTTTGCTTGTTCAGGCGATCGAGGATTTCCAGGCAGATGCCGGTGCGCCCGGCGGCGCCGGCTTTTTGCCAGCCGACCATGGCGGCCTGGCCGGCGGCGATCAGGGCTTCGTGATCGCAGACCGGGTAGCGCACGCCGAGGTCGATGCCATAAGGAGATTGTTCACCGCCGACCCAGCCGGCATCGCCGGCCAGCTGGCCGGGCTGCTCCAGCGCGAAGGCCTTGCCGAGGTGGGCTTCGAAAGCCTGCTTGCCGTCATCGGCGGCGCTTTCGCCATAGGTCTTCGGACTCGGCATTTCATTGTAGGCGGACCAGTAGCCACGGGTTTGGATGGCGTTCATTGCGCCGTCCAGCGTGGCGCGGTGTTTCTCCAGCAGGGGGTGGGACATCCTTATCTCCTTGTCGGTTTTTCTTGAGACGTATGCACGTGCTGCATCGATCTGCATACACGATACGAATTATGTTTTTAAAAGTCAAACAAAAGTATCGTAAAAAAATTCAATTTTAGACGTTATGTTTAGCGAAACAAGTTACGGTGTTTTATTTTTTCTGTTGAAAAACAAGTAAATATGATTTTTTGGCTGGCTGGTTGTTGGTGCGTGTTTCGAAATGAGAAATTTGTTCCGAAAAAATTCTCAGTCAATGCGATACAAAAAATGTTGACAGTAGGTGTTGTAACGTATCATTATTCGATCAACGTCATCCGGGCGACCGGGTGAGGTGACAACCTGACGAAGCATTCCCACCCGAGGAGGAGATATGGCAAGCAACAAGGAACGTTTTTCTGACAAGATGGAATTCCCGCCGGCGATCGAGCAACCGAACGTCTATCCGCTGTCCTGGAACAGCAAGACCAAGAAACTGCAGGAAGTCTGGGAAGCCGCCCGTCGCGAGGACTGGGACCCGGAGAAGTTGCCCTGGGATACGCTGGACGTCGATAGCTACACCTGGGAAGAGCGCGAATCCATCGCTTACTGGTGGAGCCTGCTGTCGGTGTTCGATGCCTCGGCCCCGCCGGTTTTCGCCGAAGCCCTGATCAAGACCTATGAAGTGCATGAGGAAGATCCGGTCCGCAAGTGCTTCTTCTCGGTCACCCGCGACGAGCAGAACCACGAAATCATGTGCGGCCTGGCCATCACCAAGCTGCTCAATCATCCGGACCCGATCACCTACCAGCCGAAGACCGAGCTCGGCAAGCGCCTGCAGAAGAACGTGCAGTGGCTGTACTTCAACGGTGCCCGCTACTGGAACGGCTACAAGCAGGCCGTGCCGAAATACGACCTGGCGGTGCTGTTCAGCTCCTTCCTGATGGGCGAGATCGCTGCCGCGACGATCTTCAAGCAGATGTACGACAACTCCCGCGAAGCCGTCTTCAAGGAAGGCTTCAAGAACATCGGCCGCGATGAAGGCCGCCACATGGCGATCTGCATGGCGGTGATGGAGCGTGACTATCCGGGTCTCAAGGAAGAAACCAAGGCGGTGGTTACCAAGCAGATCCGCGCCGGCTACCTGTTCCTGTCCGCCGTGCTGTTCGAGCCGCCGATGGAATTCTGGGACCTGCCGGATGACTTCATCGCCAACCAGCGTGAGGCCGAGGAAGTCGCCCGCGGTGCCGGCTTCGGCATCCCGAGCTACGAGGCCAAGCTGGAAAACTGGAAGAACGCGATGATCAACCTGAAGGGCGTGCTGGACCGCTACAACATTCCGTTCCCGGCCATTCCGGAGGTCGGCATCACCGGCCAGGAAGTCAGCGACGTCGATCTGGACGACATCATCCCGGTCTTCTGATCCGGGTCAGCAATTTGCAGTGATTGCTTCGGCCGGCGCTCCGCAAGGGACGCCGGCCTTGCCGCAACAGAGACACATTAAAACAGAGAGGAAGACAACAATGGCTCGCATCATCATGCAACCCTCCGGCAAGTCGGTCGATTGCGCCTACGGCGACACCGTGCTGATGGCCCTGGAAAAGGCCGGCTACGCACTCCCCAACAACTGCCGCGCCGGTGCCTGCGGCGAATGCAAGGTCAAGGTCACGTCCGGCCAGTTCGACCAGGGCATGGTGCTCGACATGGCCCTGTCGCAGGACGAGCGCAAACAGGGCTTCGGCCTGATGTGCATGGCCAAGCCGATTTCGGAAGAGATCACCATCGAGTGGGGCACCGAAGATGCGAAGCCGAAACTGTTTCCGCCCCGCGAGGACGCCTTGTTCGTCGTCATCGACAAGAAGCGGATTGCCGCCCGTGTCGTCGAGCTGCGCTTGCGCCCGGTCGGCCAGCCGATCCGCTACTGGCCCGGCCAGTACGTGACGCTGGGCAACCCGCGGGCCGACGTGCCGGCCCGCGCCTATTCGATTTCCAACGCACCGCGCCCGGATGGCGAGCTGGTGCTGCAGGTGGCGCGCGCCGAAGGCGGCGTGACCAGCAACTGGGTGCATGATCAGTTGAATGTCGGTGACAGCGTCAAGCTGTCCGGCGCTTACGGTACCTTCATCGGCGACCCCTCGGTCGATACGCCGGTGCTTTGCCTGGCCGCCGGTACCGGCCTGGCACCCGTTCTGGCACTGGCCGAAGCCGCCTTGCGCCGGGGCTTCAAGAAGCCGGTGACGATGGTCTTCTCGGCGCGGACCAAGGACGACGTCTATAGCCAGGGGATGATGGCCTGGTGGCGCACCAAGCATCGCAATTTCGACTACAAGGTGACGCTCACCCGCGAGCAGCAGGAAGGCTTCCTGCATGGCCGGATCGATGTCGTGCTGCCGCAGCTGTTCAAAGACTTGTCGAAGCACACGATCTTTGCCGCCGGCAGCCCGGAGTTCGTCGATACCTGCGTCGCCGCCGTCAAGCAGTTGGGGGCGCTGGACGAGCTGATCCATACCGAGGGCTTTTTCGCCCAGCAGGAACCGGTGGTGGCCGACGAGGCGCATCTGCTGGCCAAGTAGGCGGCGCAGCCCGATAAAAACAATGGACGGAGACGATATGTACAACGATTACGCGGCAGGGGGCGAGCCATGCTAGCCCAGTTCCTGCAATTCCTCTTTTCCGGCATCACGGTCGGTGCCACCTATGCGCTGGCCGCGCTCGGCTTCACGCTGATCTACAACGCCAGCAACGTGATCAACTTCGCCCAGGGCGAATTCATCATGCTCGGCGGCATGCTGGCGGTGGTGTTCACCCAGTCCGGCCTGCCCTTGCCGGCGGCCCTGGCGCTGGCCATCGTGATTCCCGCCATGGTCGGCGTGGTCATCGAAAAGCTGGCCATCGAGCCGGTCAAGGGCGCCGAAACGGTGACCCTGATCATCATCACCATCGGTGCCTCGCTGGTCATCCGCGGCCTGACCGCCGTCTTTCTCGGCAAGGGCACGCACGGCCTGCCGGCCTTTTCGGGCGAGACGCCGATCGAGATCCTGGGTGCGACGCTGCTGCCGCAAAGCCTGTGGGTGCTTGGCGTCACCGCGCTGGTCGTCGTCGCGCTGTGGTATTTCTTCAATCGCACCCTGCACGGCAAGGCCATGCTGGCGACTTCCTACAATCGGCTGGCGGCCGAACTGGTCGGCATCAATACCTCGTGGGTGCTGTTCATGAGCTTCGCGATGTCGGCGGCGCTCGGTGCGCTGGGCGGCATCCTGCTGACACCGATCACCATGACCTCCTACGACGTCGGGATCATGCTCGGTCTCAAGGGCTTCGTCGCCGCCGTGCTCGGCGGGCTGGGCAACGGCCTCGGCGCCGTGGTCGGCGGCTTGCTGGTCGGCATCCTGGAAGCGATGGGGGCGGGCTACATTTCGTCGGCCTACAAGGATGCGATTCCCTTCGTGCTCATCCTGTTCATCCTCTTCTTCATGCCGCGCGGCCTGTTCGGCGGCAAATCGACGGATCGGGTCTGACATGCAAAAGAACGTCTACAAGGGCCTCTATCTGGTCATCGCCATCCTGCTGGTGCTGCCTTTCGTGCTGCCCAACAGTTTTTATCTCGATCTGGCCATCCGCATGGCGATCAATGCCGTGATCGTCCTCGGCCTGAATCTGCTGATCGGCTTTGCCGGCCAGATCAGCCTCGGCCATGCCGGCTTCCTCGGTATCGGGGCCTATGCCTCGGCGGTGCTGCCGACGCATTTCGGCTGGCATCCGCTGCTCGCCATGGCAGCGGGGGCGGTCGCCACCGGCATCCTGGCGGCGCTGGTGGCCCGGCCGATCTTCAAGCTCAAAGGCAACTACCTGGCGATGGCAACGCTTGGCCTTGGCATCATCATCAGCATCGCCCTGCGCAACGAGGCGCAATGGACGGGCGGGCCGGACGGCATGCCGGTGCCGGCGATGGGCCTGTTCGGCTTCGAGCTGAGCAACGACAAGCAGTGGTACTGGGTGGTGGCCTTGCTGCTCTCGGTGTCGGTCTGGGCCTCGCTGAACCTGATCGACTCGCCTTTCGGCCGCGCCTTGCGGGCGCTGCATGGCTCGGAAGTCGCCTCGCAGGTAGTCGGTGTCGATGTCGTGCGCTACAAGGTGGCGATCTTCGTCATGTCGGCCGTCTTCGCCAGCCTGATGGGCAGCGTCACGGCGCATTACGTCGGCTTCGTCAGCCCCAATTTCGCCGACTTCTTCCATTCCATCGAACTGGTCACCATGGTGGTGATCGGCGGCATGGCATCGGTCTACGGCTCGCTGGTCGGGGCCGTGCTGCTCACCGCGCTGCCGCAGGCGCTGGCCACCTTCGAAGGTTGGGAAACGGTGGTCTTCGGCAGCATCCTGATGCTGTCGATGATCTTCATGCCCAAGGGCCTGGTGCCGACGCTGGCGGCGAAATTCGGGAAGGAGGGCTGAGCATGGCACTGCTTGAAGTCAAGGATCTGTCCATCCATTTCGGCGGCGTCAAGGCCGTACAGAACGTCGGTTTCAACATCGATGCCGGCATCGTCTATTCGGTAATCGGCCCCAACGGCGCCGGCAAGACGACCCTGTTCAACCTGATCACCGGCGTCTACAAGCCAACGACGGGCGAGATCCGCCTCGATGGCGAGGTGATCCACGGCAAGTCGCCCAACGAGCTGGCCCGGCGCGGCGTCGCCCGCACCTTCCAGAACCTGCAGATCTGCATGAACATGAGCGCCGTCGAGAATGTGATGGTCGGCGCCCACCTGCGGCTGGACCGCAACCTGGTCAAGGCGGCGCTGCGTTTCCCCGGTCTCAAGAAGCGCGATGCCGAATTGCGCCGGGAAGCCGCCGAGCTGATGGATTTCGTCGGCCTCGGCCAGTATGTCGAGGCGCGCGCCGATGCGATGTCCTACGGCGCGCTGAAACGCCTGGAGATCGCCCGTGCCCTGGCCATGAAGCCGCGCCTGCTGTTTCTCGACGAGCCGGCGGCCGGCCTCAACCCCAAGGAAACCATCGAAGTCGATCATCTGGTGCGCAAGGTGGCCGATGCCGGCATCACCGTCGTGCTGGTCGAGCACGACATGAAGATGGTGATGAATCTGTCGGACCGCATCCTGGTGCTCGATTACGGCAAGAAGCTGACCGAGGGGACAGGGGAGGAGATCCGCAAGAATCCCGACGTGATCGCCGCCTATCTGGGCGCACACGCATAACGAGGGGGCAACATGGAAGCACTACGCATCATCACTGAAGAGCACCAGAACCTCTGGCGCATCGCCACCACGCTGGACATGGTGGCGGACGAGATCGACGCCGGCGGCAAGGTCGAGGTGCCGTTCTTCAGCTCGGTTTTCGACTACATCGAGCAGTTCATGGATCGCGCCCACCACGCCAAGGAAGACGCCTTCCTGTTCCCGGCGCTGCGTCGGCGCTCGCCGGAAGCGGCAGCGATGCTCGACCGGCTGCAGGTCGAACACGCCAACGGTCCGGAGGTGTTGCTCGATTTGCGCGCCCGGCTGGGGGCGACGGCCGGCGGCGGCGAAAGCAATGCCGCCTTTACCGCGGCGCTGCGCAATTACACGCTGGCCATCAAGAACCACATCCGCAGCGAGGAAAAGGATGCCATGCCGCTCGCCCGCGAGGTGCTGAGTCGGGACGACTGGGCGGGGATCGACCGCGCCTTTCTCGATAACGACGATCCGCTGTTCGGCGCCAAGGCGCGCGCCGAGTTTCGCGAGCTGTTTCACCGTATCGCCAGCCTGGCGCCGGAATCGATCGGCCTCGGCGCGCGCAGTGCCGGCGAATTGCAGCCGGGCGCCGGGCCGGCCGGCGGCGATG
The DNA here is from genome assembly GCA_003583745.1 of Rhodocyclales bacterium GT-UBC. GTDB lineage: Bacteria > Pseudomonadota > Gammaproteobacteria > Burkholderiales > Rhodocyclaceae > Azonexus. Next base: position 32,359 of record QXPY01000011.1, read on the forward strand.
TGCTGCTCTCGGTCAATGGCATGGAAAGCTGTTACGGCCGGATCAAGGCGCTCAAGGGCATCAGCCTCGAAGTGCGCAAGGGCGAACTGGTGGCGCTGGTCGGCGCCAACGGGGCGGGCAAGACCACCTTCCTGCGCACGCTGTCCGGCGTGCAGCCGATGAGTGCCGGACGCATCGTCTTCGATGGCGAGGACATTTCCGGCCTGCGTGCCGACCTGCGCATGCGGCGCGGCATCTGCCAGAGCCCGGAAGGACGGCAGGTTTTCGGGCCGCTCAGCATCGAGGACAACCTGCGCCTCGGCGCCTATACCCAGCCGAAAGCGCAGGTCGAGGGCGATCTCGAAAAGATCTTTGGCATGTTCCCCATCCTCAAGGAAAAACGCGCCTTGCCGGCCGGCACCCTGTCCGGCGGCCAACAGCAGATGCTGGCCATCGGCCGGGCGCTGATGGGCCGGCCAAAGATGCTGTTGCTCGACGAACCCTCGATGGGCTTGGCGCCGCTGCTCGTCGAGGAAGTCTTCAATGTCGTCAAGACGCTGAAGGCGCAGGGCATGACCATCCTGCTCGTCGAACAGAACGCCTTCGCCGCGCTGGCCATCGCCGATCGCGGCTACGTGCTGGAAACCGGCAGCGTCACCCTGACCGGCACCGGCCAGGCCCTGATCAGCAACGAACAGGTCAGGGCGGCTTATCTCGGGATGTAGGGAAACGGGGCGGAGCGGTTGGCCGGTGGAAACGGGCGCTTTTTACGGCGCCCGTTTTTTCTTGCGGGGGATTTAGCGGAGGGCGGTTGTTCGGCCGAAGCGGCCGTTGGCCAATCTCAGCAAATCAGGCGGCAATGTATCGGCTACCTGCCGCTGGTCGGGAATCGACATCGTACGTCCGCTTCCCGACCTAGCGAACTAACACTCACGTCCCTTAGCGGTCGATCATGCAGGCAAAAATTTCTTACTTATTAAAGGACAATCAAACTATGCTTTGGCGGTAGCCTCAACAGCCTTTAATGCTTCTCTCAAGTAATCGAAGTCTGGAATATGGACAAAATCTTGGATTGTCGAATATGTCGAGTTTTTTGTTACCCCCCCCCTTAGCTGATAAAGACATGGGGCTGCATTATCGAGCTCACACATACGGCATTGTTTAATTGCGCTCCCCTTGCATTTTTTGACAAGACCTTCAATCTCCACGAACATTTCTTCCACGAATGCTGTTAATAACCATTTTCCTTTGACAAACTTACGCATTGACTCCACGCTTGAGGAAATATTATGAACAACTGCAAAGATGTCGAGATCGTGTTTTCTAGCCTGAAGCTTAGATACGGTATTGGCATCTTTTCGCCTGCCTATATTTGAAGAATATCCGATTATGGACTGATAAGTTGGATCGACAGCATTTTTCAATGCATCAAGCGAAAAATAATATGCATCAAATAATCTACGGCCAATTTCGATATAAATCGAATCAATATCTATTTCATCCAATACCGATATTCGTGTGAGCTGATCGATAGTAGGCTTGATCGTGAATTTTGAAACGAAGTGACTTTCAATTGAATAATAGCTCAAGCTAAAAATCGATGGTGAATTTGGTATTTCATTTCGATAGAATCGAGCATCCCGATCAATGATTCCCATCATGAATTGCTCAACTAATTTTCCCGCAGGTAGGTTTAGCGCCTCAACAATCTGCATTGCCTCAATAACACCATCATTCCCCCCTGCAAGCCCCTCAATCATATCAACAGCATAAATTTCGCAAATGGTATTTGCAGATTTTGCAATTGCTTCGTATATGTGAATATCGTCCACTCCCTCAACAATAATATAGGGGGTTTTTGACATTATTGCGAGATTAAGAATCTCGTCTATCTCATATTTGTTCATTGCTCACCTTTGATTACTTTGAGTTCTGACAAATATGACGGATTTCGCTTTGCAAGCACGGGGCTGTGTGATGCCACAATGATTTGCGTGTTAGGAGCTAAATTGTGAAGCAGCCCCATTAACTCTCGCTGCCATTTGATGTTTAGGGAAATTTCAGGCTCGTCAATAACCAAAAAGTTTCGTTGGCGACCTTGAAATAAAACAAGTGTCAGAAAGGTGAGAATATGTCGTTCGCCACTAGATAAATCACTAACGGGCAATTCCCGGCCATCAACCTCAATAAATACTTTGTCGTCTAGTATCTTTAACGATTTTTCGTCGATGAGATAGCTATTGAATTTTTCAGCCAATAGATTAACAGAACTCAATAATAGTTTTTCAAGTCTAAGTTCCCCCATCATGTTCCACAAAAGCGCCCTAAGGAGGCCTTTATCAAAAATCGCGTCATAACTTGATTCGCTATCAAGTTCTTTTAATTTTGAAATAATAAGATTCTTAAAGTCATTTTTCGAGTTGTCGCTTAGGGCTTCGACAAGCCGCAGCCGGCTACTCTTGAGGGTGGAAATAAAATCCTCTCTTGAAACCTTTAGCTCATTATTGGCTTCATTTGAAATTGCGAACGAAAGAGTATTAAAAAGTGCGTCTTGAATTTGCTTGGTTGCTATCTCACGAGCGAAACGATAGTGTTCCAATAGTATTTGCTCAACATTCTCAAGCTTTATGTTTTGCAAGTTCACGTGGGCACTATCAAATCGCAGTTCTGAACGCTTTGATCTATTGCTATTAACTTGCCATGTACGAATATAACGAGACATATCTTCAGCCAATTCGTGCATACTAGAATTTCTCAGCCCAGGAACGGATTGAACGCGGTCGCGAATACGCGAGGTTAAGAAATAATTCAAAATAACATCTGGCTCAATTCGTGATTGCTGAGTTGCGACTCCTCGTTCGACACCAAGCGATAGCGATTTTGTTTTTACTAGTGACGAGGCTTCAAATTGTGACCAGTTATATTGGCCATCAATCTTTTCAACAATAACCTTCCCGTCAAGATTTTCAGCAGTAACTTCTTCGTGGACTAATTCACCATCGTCGTCAAATATTTGGTGAATTTCGTCATAGATAAATTCGCATTCAATTTTCTGAACGGAGATTGCATCAAGGTATGAGCTATCTTGTGAAAGGAAAGCATTTATGGCTCTAAGATACGTTGTTTTCCCAGATCCGTTATCGCCAAATATGACGGTAACCAATTCATCGGAAAATTTAACTATGGCAGTGTGTTTATAAGTCCTAAAGCCCTCGAACGTTAGTTTTTTCAGCTTAATCATTACAAGCCCACCTCAAAAAATAGAAGAACCCACTGCGCATCCCACGCATTGGTTTTTTTAGATAAACAAATTGAATTTTTGACCATGCATTATGCATTTTTGTTGCTGCCTTGGCTAGCCGTTAGATTCTTATAGCGGATCACATGGGTGCAAAGTGTGAGCAGCGAAATTACAAACAGCGCTTCAAATTCATCTGGCTTGAAAATTTCACTGGCTGTATTTGAACGGCTGCAATGGAATGTGCACCTGTCGCTCAATCAACTCGCACCCAACGACTGCGAAGGCCGACAAGCACTAATTCGCTATCAAGCAGCTTTCAGACTTCTCCAATCGTAGAGCCAATTTTGAAGCGGACGTAGAAGCGAGGGCCTCCTCAAGTTCAAGCTCGCTATTCGGTTGTTCAAAACAGTGACGTTTCGTGTATTAGCGACAATGAATTCTGATTTAAAACAATAATCCTCGCGGTATGCCATTGCACCCGTCGCCATTTGACGACAAACGTCACTTTTAAATGGCTTCGGTTTGTTTTCCAAGTATCTGATTTTTATACAATTCGTTCTTTTGGCATCTGTCTTGCATTGATTTTGGCTTGGTGACGGCTTTGGGCCGTTACTGCAGTAAAAATGCTATTCAAGTGTCTGAAAGAAATGAAAATGGATAAATCAATGATCAAGGGTGTCGCTATCGGTGCGGTCGCGATGGTGGCGATCAGTGCCAGTGGTGTTACCGGCTACAAGATGTTGTCTGAGCCCAAGTCAGCCGAAGTTCTGGCGGTTGAGGAAATCAAGGAAAAGGTCAGGATTCCCCGTGAGGATTGCAGGGATGTCCAGGTGCAGAGGAGGGCACCGGTTCAGGATCAGAATCGAATTGCCGGTACGGTGATCGGCGGTCTCCTCGGTGGCGTGGTGGGCAACCAGATAGGCCATGGCAAAGGCAACACGCTGGCGACGGTTGCCGGTGCGGCAGCTGGCGGCTATGCAGGAAATACCGTGCAGAAGACGATGCAGGATCGGGACACGGTCGCGTCGGTCGAACATCGATGTCGAACCGTTTATGAAACCTCCGACAAAGTTTCCGGCTACGAGGTGACCTATCGTCTCGCAGGCAAGGAGGGGCGAGTTCGCATGGGCCACGACCCGGGCAAGGCGATTCCCGTCAAGGATGGCAAGCTGGTTCTTGAATCACCAACAGCGGTGAATTAGCCAGCTCTTGGTTAGGTGGAATCCTCACCAATTCACCACTAACCAGCAGTTCGGGCAGACCACGACTATCCGCCCAGTACAGCATTTCCGCGTAGCTGCTCAACCAGCACATCGACCAGCGCGCGGACCTTGCCTGACGCCTGCTTGCCTTCGAGATGGATGATGTGGACAGGGAGCGCTGGCGGCTCATAGTCGGGGAATATTCGAACAAGTCGCCCCGCTGCCAGATGGTCGGCAGCCTGATAGGACATCAGACGCGTTATACCAAAACCCATTAATGCTGCCTCAATGGCCGCTGCGTTGTTGCTTACGGTCAGGCGCGGTTGGACCTTTACGCTGATTTGTTGTCTGGCGTTGCCCAGGCGCCATTCCAAGCCCGGAGAGACAGGACTGGCCGAGATGATCGTCTGTGCTGTCAGATGCTTAGGCTCATTCAGTTCCGGGCACTCGGCTAGATAGTCAGGGGAGGCGCAAATGATGCGCCTGACCGAACCAACCGGGATGGCTCGCATGGTCGAGTCAGGCAATTCGCCAATACGGACACCGACGTCGATGCCTTCTTCCAGAAGATTGACGGCTCTGTCGAGAAAAACTGCATTGACGGAAACATCGGGGTAGCGCCTCAGGAACTCAACGATGCCCGGCATGACATGCATGCTGCCAAACAGCACCGGCGCCGTAACAGCCAGGTGTCCCCGTGGCGCCGCATGTACTCCTGCCGCTGCTTCGTCAGCCTCGTCCGCCTGGGCCAGGATGCTTCGGGCGCTCTCGAGGTAACGCTGGCCGGCGTTTGTGGTGCGGACAAAACGCGTCGTGCGGGTCAAGAGCTTGATGCCAAGATGAGCCTCCAGTGCCGCAATAGTCCGCGTTACGGCTGGCGGCGACATATTTAGGCGCCGAGCGGCGGCAGCGAAACCTTCTTCTTCGGCCACCGCAACGAAAACACTCATCGAATGAAGTCTGTCCATTTTTCTATTCCACTAATCGGAATAATTAATTGCATTCAATGGATATTCTTCTATTTATCGAAGGCGATCAAGATGCGTTTCATCCGCAGCGCAATCCGCGCCGCGATTGACCCAAGGAGAACTTCCATGTCGCGCATCACCATTCCGCAAGCCGATCAAACGCCTTCCGCCTCGTTGCCGCTACTCGAAGCCGTCAATCGCCAACTGGGTGTCGTACCGAATCTGATGAAAGTGGTGGGCAACAGTCCGGCCGCACTCGAGGGCTATCTGAGCTTGAATGGTGCTCTGGGCAAAAGCACCGTCGGCGCCAAGACCAGCGAGCGAATTGCTTTGGCGGTAGCAGAGCTGAACGGCTGCGGCTATTGCCTGTCGGCCCATAGCTATCTCGGCAGCAATCTGGCCAAACTTGATGCGGCGGAACTCGACGCCAATCGCCATGGAAGCTCAAGTGATCCAAAGGCTGCAGCGGCCCTTCGCTTTGCGACGCAGATTGTCGGGACACGTGGGCACGTCCCTGATGTGGAATTGGCTGCAATCAAGGCGGCCGGCTACAGCGAGGCTGAGATCATCGAAATCGTTCTGCTGGTGGCCCTCAACACCCTGACCAACTATGTCAATAACGTGGCCCAGACCGATATCGACTTCCCTGAGGTCAAGCCTTTCAAGTAAGCCAATACAATTTCGAGGAGCGGATAGCCATGACCCAAGGACGCAGAATCGCCAGCGATGTCGCTTTCACGCCTAGCGTCAAGGCCATCCAATCCCGAAAGGGATCGCGTAGTACCTATGCGCGAATGGAAAGCCAGGGGGACTGGGCGACAGTGATAACCCAAGAACTTGCCGAGTTCGTGTCGCAGCAGACAAGCGTGTTTTTGGCTACGGCCAACGCCCAAGGCCAACCCTACATCCAGCATCGTGGCGGACCGCCCGGCTTCTTGCAGGTGCTCGATGAACACACGATTGGCTTCGCCGATTTCAACGGCAACCGGCAGTACATCAGCAGCGGGAATCTGGCTGAAAACCCCAAGGCACATTTGTTCCTGATCGACTATGCGACGCGGCAACGCATCAAACTGTGGGGAACCGCCCGCGTAATTGAGGATGACGAGGAACTGATTGCCCGTCTGATGCCGGCCAACTACAGGGCCAAAAGCGAGCAGGCCATGCTCTTTTCCGTAGAGGCTTGGGACGCCAATTGTCCGCAACATATTCCGCAACGCCTCGAAGCTGGCGACGTGGCCAAGGCGCTACAAAGACGTGACCAGCAGATTGCTGAACTCGAAGCCGAAATCCGGCGACTAAAAGCCAATCAATAAGGAAACCCCAATGGAAACCAAACCACCCCTGCCACCATTCACCGCTGAATCCGCCGCCCACAAGGTACGACTGGCTGAAGACGTATGGAACAGCCGTGACCCGGATCGTGTCGTACAGGTCTATACCGAGGATACGCGCTGGCGGAACCGGGCTGAATTCCCTGTCGGTCGCGAGCAGGTCCGGCAATTCCTGGTGAGAAAGTGGGAAAGGGAAATCGACTATCGACTGATCAAGGAGCTATGGGCCTTTACGGACAATCGTATCGCAGTGCGCTTCGCCTACGAGTTCCACGATGATGCGGGACAATGGTTTCGCGCCTATGGCAACGAAAATTGGGAATTCAACGAGTCCGGTTTCATGATGCGCAGATTCGCCAGCATCAACGATTTGCCAATTGATGCATCAGAACGAAAATTCTTCTGGCCACTCGGTCGTCGTCCGGATGACCATCCATCGCTGAGTGCGCTTGATTTGTAAGCATCACCAATGCAAAAAGGTAACGGTCAATAATCGTCGTTGAGAATCTGAAAGGTTCAACGGCCGGTCTGAAATCAGACCTGCCATGTTGTAGGAAAAGCTCAAATCTATAAAAAACGGAACCCGCGGGTTCCGTTTTTTGTCGGGCCGGTTTGGCTTAGAGGATCATCCCGGCGCCGACCGTGTTGTTGTTGCTTTCATCGATGATGATGAAGGCGCCGGTGCCGCGGTTTTCCGTGTAGGGGTCGGCGAACAGCGGCTGGGCCAGTTTGAAGGTGACCTGGGCGATGTCGTTCATGGCCAGTTTTTCGGCCGGGACCTTTTCCAGCGTGTTCACATCCAGGCGATGGTCGATGGCGGCCAGCTTGGCTTTCGAGTCGCGCGTGGTGTGGCGGATCAGGTAGGTGCGGGCGCGGTCCATCGGGGTTTCCGACATCCAGCAGACGGTGGCTTCGATCTGCTTGACGGCGGCCGGCACTTCGCTGGATTTGACGATCATGTCGCCGCGCGAGGTGTCGATCTCGTCGGCGAGCAGGATGGTGACCGACTGTTCGGTGACGGCTTCCGGAATGTCGACGCCGCCGATCTGGATGGCCTTGACGGTGGAGGAGAGGCCGTTCGGCAGCACGGTGACGGCATCGCCGACCTTCAGCGAACCGGCTTCGACGCGGCCCATGAAGCCGCGGTAGTCGTGCAGCTCCGGGTTGGCCGAATCCTGCGGGCGGCAGACGTACTGCACCGGGAAGCGGAATTTCTCGGTGTGCTCGGTGTGGGCACCCGGGGTTTCTTCGAGGATTTCGAGCAGGGTCGGGCCGTCGTACCAGTTCAGGCTGTCGCCACGATCGACGATCATGTCGCCGTTCAGTGCCGAGAGCGGGATGAAGCGGACGTCCTCGATGCCCAGCTTGCCGGCGATTTCGAGGTAGTCGGCCTTGATCTTCTCGTAGACTTCCTGCGAGTAATCGACCAGGTCCATCTTGTTGATCGCCACCAGCAGGTGCGGGATACCGACCAGCGAAGCCAGCTTGGAGTGGCGGCGGGTCTGGGTCAGGATGCCTTTGCGCGCATCGATCAGGATGATGGCGAGATTGGCGGTCGAGGCGGCGGTGACCATGTTGCGGGTGTACTGCTCGTGGCCCGGTGCATCGGCAATGATGTATTTGCGGGTGCCGGTCGAGAAGTAACGGTAAGCCACGTCGATGGTGATGCCCTGTTCGCGCTCGGCCTGCAGGCCGTCGGTGAGCAGGGAGAGGTCGACGGCGCCGAGGCCGCGCTTTTCCGAGGTCTTGGCGATGGCCGACAGGGTGTCGGCGAGGATGGTCTTGGTGTCGAACAGCAGGCGGCCGATCAGCGTGCTCTTGCCGTCGTCGACGCTGCCGCAGGTCAGGAAGCGCAGCAGGCCGCGATCTTCAACTTGATGGGCGCTCATCAGAAGTAACCCTCTTTCTTGCGTTGTTCCATGGAGGCTTCGCTGGTCTGGTCGTCCAGACGGGTGGCGCCGCGCTCGGTGATGGTGGTGGTGGCGGTTTCGAGAACGATTTTCTCGACATTGTCGGCGTCGGACTCGACCGGGGCGGTGCAGGAGATGTCGCCGACGGTACGGAAGCGCACCAGTTTGTCGATGATTTCCTCGCCGGCCTTCGGCAGGTTGGTCAGCTCGCCGTTCACCAGCGGCACATTGACCGGCACGATGGCGCCCTGGCGGATGACCACCGGACGGGTGTGGGCGAAGTAGATCGACGGCAGTTCCAGCTTTTCACGCTCGATGTATTGCCAGACGTCCATTTCCGTCCAGTTCGAGATCGGGAAGGCGCGGATGTTCTCGCCCTTGTGGCTGCGGGCGTTGTACAGGCTCCACAGTTCCGGGCGCTGGTTCTTCGGGTCCCACTGGCCGAACTCGTCGCGGAAGCTGAAGATGCGTTCCTTGGCGCGGGCCTTTTCCTCATCGCGACGGGCGCCGCCGATGCAGGCGTCGAAGCCGAATTCCTCGATGGCTTCGAGCAAGGTCACCGATTGGTGCTTGTTGCGCGATTCGCCTTCGTGCTTCAACACGACCGTGCCGCGCTTCATCGAATCCTCAACCGAGCGGACGATCAGGCGTTCGCCCAGTTCGGCGGCACGCTTGTCGCGGAAGGCAACGACTTCCTGGTAGTTGTGGCCGGTGTCGATGTGCATCAGCGGGAAGGGGAACTTGCCCGGGCGGAATGCCTTTTCGGCGATGCGCAGCATGCAGATCGAGTCCTTGCCGCCGGAGAAGAGCAGGACCGGGTTGGAACACTGGCCGGCCACTTCGCGCATGATGTGGATGGCTTCGGCCTCGAGCCAGTCGAGGTGACTGAGCGTGGATGGGGTAGGGCGTTGGGTCATTGCTGGGTAATCCGCGGGGATTGTCGAATGGGCGCTATTGTAGCAAGGCCTTAATATTCAATTAAGAACAAGTGAGCATCTTGTTATTTCCTTTTGCTATAAAGTCATTTGTCGCTGAACGTTTGTCTTTTGCCCTTGTCATTCATCCGGCTGGTTTGGCGGCATCTGGCCGCCGACAGCCGTTTTTCGGGAGATAACAATGAAACAAAAAATCGCTTGCTTGAGTCTCTTGGCCACCTGCCTGCTTGCTGCCTGCGCGACGACGCCGTCCGGACCTGCGGCCAGTGCGACATTGGCGGCACGCTCCGGCAGCACTGTCAGCGGTAGCGTTCAATTTGTCGAAGTGACCGGTGGCTTGCGGGTCGAGGGAAAACTGGCCGGACTGACGCCGGGCGAACATGGTTTCCATGTTCATGAGGCAGGCGATTGCTCGGCGCCCGACGCGAGCAGCGCCAAGGGGCATTTCAATCCGGCCGGCAAGTCACACGGCCATCATGGCAGCACCGAACATCATGGCGGCGACATGCCGAATCTGGTGGCCAATGCTTCGGGTGAGGCGAATTACAGTTTCGAGTTGAAGGGCGTTGCCTTGAGTGGCCCGAATGGCGTGGTCGGGCGCAGTGTCGTGGTACATGCCGATCCGGATGACTACAAGTCGCAGCCGGCGGGCAATTCCGGCAAGCGTGTGGCTTGCGGTGTCATCACGTTGAACTGAGACGCAGCATGCGTCTCGCCTGCTGAGGCGGAGGGCCCGGCCCGCATTTTCAGCGGGCTGAGTCCCTCGTCACGACTGTCTGCTGCGGGTAGGGGGCGGCTCCCTTTTTAGTGCCGGACGTGTAGTTCGGCATTGAGCTCATCGGCCACTTCCGACCAGTCTGCGTCCTGCAGGATGGCTTCGCGCAGGAAGCAGGCCTGGGCCGGGGTCCAGAAGGGGGCTTCGTGCAGTTGCATGCTCTCGGGCAGCGGTCGATGGCTGGCGATGAAGCGGTCGATGGCCGCGTCGTCGTTTGGCTGGCCGAGTTGGGCAAAAAGCTGGTTCATGCTGTGCAGGTGCTTTTCCATGGTGTGCTCCCGTTTGGGCCGTCAGGCGTGGCGGCCATGTCGATTGGAGTACGGGCGAGGCGACGAGTTCTCTGGAAATAATAGCGCGCTGCCGGATTGGTCGGCGGCTACGGTAAAGGCGGGGCGGGCGGCGGCGTCTCCCGATCCAGCCATTCCCTGATTTTTTGATAGAGCAGTTCCGGTTCGGCCGGCTTGGCGACGAAATCGTTCATGCCCGCATTCAGGCAACGTTCCCGGTCTTCGTTGAAGGCATTGGCGGTCATGGCGATGATGGCGATGCTTTTGCCGGCGGGAAGCTGGCGGATCTTGCGGGTTGCTTCCAGACCATCCATGCGCGGCATCTGCATGTCCATCAGAATCAGGCAGTAGGGACTATCGGCCCGGCCCGCGAAGCGCTCGACCGCCTGTACGCCGTCTTCGGCAATATCGACGGACAAGCCGATATCTTCAAGCAGTTCGCGCGCCACCTCCTGATTGATTGGATCGTCCTCGACCAGCAACAGGCGACGGCCGGCGAATTTTTGCCGCAAACCATACGGATAGGCTTCCCGGCTGGCCGTTTCATCGGGTAAGGGAGGATGCGGCGGCGCCTTGTCGAGCACGGCCGTGAACCAGAAGGTGCTGCCGACGCCGACTTGGCTGCTGACGCCGGTTTCGCCGCCCATCAGTTCCGCCAGTCGGCGTGTGATGGCCAGACCCAGGCCGGTACCGCCGAAGTTGCGGGTGGTTGAACCATCGGCTTGTTCGAAGGGCTTGAACAATTTGGGCTGGATTTCGGGCGCGATGCCGATGCCGGTGTCGCTGACCTCGAAGCGAACCCAGACCTGGCTGGCGGTTTCTTTCTCCTTGGCTGGACGCAGGACAACGTGGCCACGTTCGGTAAATTTCACGGCGTTGTTGGCCAGGTTGAGGAATGCCTGGGTCAGGCGGGTGGGGTCGCCGATCAGGTGACCGAGATCCTGTCCGTTTTCGACGCGTAGCTCGATGCCTTTTTCCTGAGCGACTTCGGTGAGCATCGAAGCGATGTTGTGGGCGAGGGCGCGCGGGTCGAGTTCGCGTGCTTCCAGTTCGAGTTTGCCGGCTTCGATTTTCGAGAAGTCGAGAATGTCGTTGATGATCGCCAACAGGTGGTTGCCCGCTTTCGAGATCTTGTTGAGGCGGTCGATGTGTTCCGGGTTGTCGATTTGCCGGGTGAGGATACGAGCCAGGCCGAGGATGGCATTCATCGGGGTGCGGATTTCGTGGCTCATGTTGGCCAGGAACTCCGATTTGGTGCGGGCCGCGACCTCGGCCGCCTCCTTGGCCCGACGCAGGATGTCGAGCGTCTGCCGTTCCGTGCTGATGTCCTCGATGACGGCGATGGCACCGCGCCAGGGCTTGTTGGGGTCGAGCAATTGGCCGCGCAGGCGGGCCCAGAACAGCGTGCCGTTCTTGCGGATCAGTTGCTGCTCGCGGGTATGAACCTCGCCGCGTGCCATCTGGGCATAGACCTCGTCGCCGCCCCTGCGGTAGCCTTCTTCATCGATATACCAGAGCCGGGTCGACTGACCGTCGAACTCGCCGGGGTTGTAGCCGAAGATGCTTTCCAGCTTGCGATTGCAGCGCTGCATGATGCGATCGCGGATGAGCACGATCCCGACGCTGGCCGAATTGAAGATGGCGCGTTGCTCGTCATTGGCGTTGCGTAGCTCGATTTCCAGCGTCTTGCGCTCGGTGATGTCGGTATGAGTGCCGACCGCTCGCGTTGGCCGACCGCGTTCGTCGCGGCTGACCGTCTTGCCGCGGCTGAGAATCCAGCGATAGACGCTGCTTGCCGTGCGCATCCGGAATTCCAGTTCGTAGTGGCCGAACTGTTCGAGTTGTTCGTGCGCCTGTTTGAGGGTTTCGACCTGGTCGTCGGGATGCAGCAGATTGACCCAGCGGCTGTGCACCGAATTGTCAAAATTGGCCGGGTTGTGGCCCAGCATCCGGAAATAGGCCGGCGTGCAGTAGCAGTCGCCGGTCTCGATGTTCCAGTCCCAGAGTCCGTCGGTCGAGGCATCCATGGCGAAAGAGAGCCGCTCCTCGCTTTGCCGAAGGCGGTCTTCCAGATGCCGGTATCCGGTCAGATCGGTAAAGGTGGTGAGCAAGCCGTCGCCAATCAGCCGGCCCCCAATCAGCATCGAGGCGGTCCGGCCATCCTTGCAGGTGACTTGATATTCGAATGCCTCGACGATGCCATCGTTTCGGCTGGCTTGCTCGACGGCGGCAAACCAGGTCTCCTTGACCCATTGCCGGTAGGTCGGATCCGGGTAAGCGCGTGGCCACCAAGCGTCGATGCTGGATAGTTCGTCGGCGCTGTAGCCAAATGCCTCGCGGAAGCGCTGATTGAAGAATTCGATCCGGTCTTCACGCAGGAAGACCATCGGAACCGGTGCCGCTTCGAACAAGTCGCGGATTTCACGGTCGTTTTCGGCGCTGATCGCCTGCTCGCGCGCTTCCGATAGCGCTTGCTCGGCCTTGAGGCGTTGCGTGATGTCGCGCGACAGCACCAGGATACGCGCCAGTGAGCCGTGGCCGGCTTGTTTCAGCGTGGCCGAAAGTTCGAACCAGTGCGCTTCGCCATCTACCGTCAGTGTGATGATCCGTCCGTAGTCTGCCTTCCTGAGTGCCGCCGAGGATAGCGCCAGCATGATTTGTTCGGCGGCAAGCGGCGGCAAGACCTCATGTACGGTTTTGCCGAGCAGGGCTTCCTTCGGTGCGGCGAGCAAGCTTTCCTTGCTCGCGTAGACGTCAATGTAACGGCCTTCCTCGTCCAGTTCGAAAAGCAGGTCGGGAATCGCCTCCAGCGTCGCGGCAAGATCGGCGTGGGCCTTTTCGGCGGCGCTGCGTGATGCCTTCAACTCCTCGAGGGTTCGGTTGAGGGCACCGGTCTTCGCCGTCACCTGTCTTGCCAGCAGTCGATTCCACAAGAAAAGCAGGGTGCCGAGAGCGAGCAGGCTCAGCAAAACCACGCCGGCGTAGCGACCCCAGCTGTCATAGGCGATCGGCGTGCCCAGCCATTTCTTGCGCAGCGCGGCTTCTTCGTCGGCGCTGATCGCCGACATCCCCTTCTCGACCAGGTCCAGCATGGCCTGGTTGCCTTTGCGAACAGCCCTGTGAAACTCGCCTTGGTACAACTCGAAGGCTTTGCGGAACATGCTTTCACTGTGCAAACGATACATGTAGTAGTGGGCGGGGTATTCGTCCAGGCAAAATACCTTGACCTCGCCTGCCATTGCGCCCTGGATCAACTCGGTATAGCTGGCGTAGTACTTGTGAGTCGTGATGCCTTCGTTCGCGAGTTCCTCGATGCAGGCATCACCCTGCATCAGGCCGACTTCGAAGCCTCGCAGTGTTTCGATACTGGAAATGCCGGAAATGCCGGCATGGTGATAGATCGCAACGGGCAACTTGGCGTAGGGCCGGGAAAAGTCGTAAAACGGTTCGCGTCCCGGGGTCTGGAAAATGGTTTCGATGACGTCGGCGCCGCCGCTGAGCATGGTTTTTTGCGCGTCGGCCCATTTCATGGCGACGAAATTAACCTTCACCCCGGTCTTCTTTTCCCATAGCTGCCAGTAGTCGATCAGATAGCCGGCTGCCGTCCCGTCGTCGAGGCGGAAGAGGAAAGGCGGGTAGTTGTCGTCGCCGACGACGGTGATCGTCTTGGGAGAAGTCGTGGGTGCCGGCTCGACTGCCTGCGCAGCATCCGGCCGCAGGCCACCAAGGATTGCACCAGCCAGCAAGCCGGAGAGGGCGATTCGGCGTAGCAGCAGACTGACCATGTCCCTTTCCGTTTTGTTCGAGCGCGGTGATGGACGCCTGCAAGCCGGGCGCCACAAGGAAGTTCGGATCAAATGATACGGCGAATCGGAGCTGGCGGGGCATGCCGCTGCCCTAAACGCAAATCGGGGGCGGCGATGTGCCCTGTATGCTTCGTTTGCCGTCAATGATTAGGGAGATATCCCCATCGCATCGGAGGGGCAGAGCCTTCGTCAAGGAGGACGGGCTGCCATCAAAGAAAATCGGCCTTTCGCCCCGGCGGGGGAAAGGCCGATTTATTTTACTGCGAGTAGCGCTTGGGGCTTATTTGACCTTGAATTGCTCGCGCAGGCAGGTCTTGTGATCAGGCCCCGTTTTGTCCTTGAAGGCCTCGCGAGCCTTTTGATGTTGTTCGCAACGTTGCGGATTGTTGGCCTTGCTGCAATCGACCGGTGGCATTTTCTGCTGCATGCATTGGTGGAAATCTCGTCCGCTCTGGCCTTCGCAGGCTTTGGCCGCCGTCTTCCGCGCTTCACATTGCTGCGGATTGGCGGTTTTGCTGCAGTCAACATTTTGCCGTTGTTCCTGCATGCAATTGCGACGTTGGCCAGCTGGTGCGTCCTTGCAGGCTTCGCGTGCTTTTTGGTGGGCTTCCCGCATGGCGGTGCAAGCGGTCGGGTCCGGTGCTTTGCTGCAATCGCGCTGGCGATGCATCATGCGCCCGCCGGGGGCGCCTTGCATCATGCCGGGGCCGCTAGTCGGGGCGGCTTCGGTGGTCGTGGCGGGTGCATTCTGTGCGAAGGCAGGCAGTCCGAGCAGTGCAGCAATCAAACCGGTGGTGACGAGGATGAGGCGGGATTTCATTTTTCTCTCCTTGCGATTGGGTACGAACCCATTCTAGAACGCCGAAAATGGCCGTTGCAGCGGAGTTGTAAATGAGTGCAAACAGAATGCGGCTGGCTTACAAAGCGTTACGTCTCGCGTTATATTGGCCCGCATGAACAATAATGCTCAAGCACATGAACACCGTCTTTCCCTATCCGAAGTGCTAGGATTGATGGTCGATGATGGCCTGATAGAGCTCGCGCAGGCCGAGGCGTTGAAAAAGGAGCGGCGTTTGCACAGCGCCCGCGTTCATCCGCTGGTCGTCATCGCCGACCAGAAGTGGCGTTCGCAGAAAATGCCGGTGCGCTTGCTTTCACTTGAGGTTTTGACCGAATGGATGGCGGGCATCAGCGGTCTGGATTACCTCCATATCGATCCGTTGAAAATCGACTTCACCGGTGTTGCCGACGTGATGTCGAGTGCCTATGCCGGCCGCTTCGGCATCCTGCCGGTACAGGTGACGACGCGAGAGATCGTGATCGCCACGGCCGAACCCTTCCTGCGGGAATGGGAAGAGGAGCTGAAACCTATCCTGCGCAAGGAAATACGCAGGGTGATGGCCAATCCGGAAGATATTTCGCGTTATCTGGTCGAGTTTTTCGCGCTCGCCAAGTCGGTCAAGAAGGCTGCCGCCAAAGGCGAGGTGACGGCTGGCCTGTCGAGCTTCGAGCAACTGGTCGAGTTGGGCAAGGGCAATCGCCAGTTCGATGCCAACGACCAGCATATCGTCCATATTGTCGATTGGTTGTGGCAATACGCCTTCGATCAGCGCGCTTCAGACATCCATATCGAGCCGCGGCGCGATATCGGCATTGTCCGCTTCCGCATCGACGGGGTGCTGCATCAGGTGTACCAGATCCCGATGACGGTGATGAACGCGATGACCAGTCGCATCAAGCTGCTCGGCCGGATGGACGTGATCGAGAAGCGGCGGCCGCAGGATGGTCGGGTCAAGACGCGGACGCCGGCAGGACAGGAGGTCGAGTTGCGTTTGTCCACGCTGCCGACGGCTTTCGGCGAAAAGCTGGTGATGCGCATTTTCGATCCGGAAGTGCTGGTCCGCGATTTTCGCTCGCTGGGTTTCTCCGAAGACGACCAGACGCGCTGGCAGCAGATGACCCGTTCGCCGAACGGGATTGTCCTGGTCACCGGGCCGACCGGTTCAGGCAAAACGACGACCCTGTACACCACGCTCAAGCAACTGGCGACGCCGGAGGTTAACGTGTGCACCATCGAGGACCCGATCGAAATGGTCGAGTCCTCATTCAACCAGATGCAGGTCCAGGGCAGTATCGATCTGGGCTTCTCGGACGGGGTGCGGGCCTTGATGCGGCAGGACCCCGACATCATCATGATTGGCGAAATCCGTGACCTGGAAACTGCGGAAATGGCTGTTCAGGCAGCCCTGACCGGCCATTTGGTGCTGTCCACGTTGCACACCAACGATGCGCCTTCGGCCATTACGCGCTTGCTCGATCTCGGCGTGCCGCCTTATCTGATCAACTCGACCCTGCTCGGTGTCATGGCGCAGCGACTGGTGCGTACGCTCTGTCCGCATTGCAAGAAAGCGACACCAATTACCGAGGAACAGCGGCTTGCCTGGCGGGCGCTGGTGGCCCCGTGGAAGTCGGGCGAGCCGGCGCAGATCTATCAGCCGGTCGGCTGCCTGGAGTGCCGGATGACCGGCTATATCGGCCGTGTCGGCATCTACGAAATCCTGCTCAATACGCCGGAGGTGCGCAAGCTGATCAAGCCGGCCATGGAGGTCGCCAAGGTGCGCGAGCAAGGCTACCGGGAAGGCATGCGGCCGTTGCGCATTTCGGGTGCCCTGAAGGTGGCGCAGGGAACGACTTCGCTGGAGGAAATCATCAAGGTGGCACCGCCCATTGATGACATCTAATTGAGCGCCATAGTTCTTTTGACGTAGTCAAGACGGTGTAATCTGACGATAATATGAGCCTTCGCAATTGAGGGGGCGTTATGGCCGTCGAGTTGTATAACGATGGAAAGCACATCGTTCACGCGTTTTACGATCTGGTGGATGACTCGGTTGCCGGAGCCGTGCAGAGCAATCAGTTCCTGATTGCGGATCACGGTCACGGCGCACTGATCGATCCCGGCGGTAACATGACTTACGCCGGTCTGCTGATGGACATGCAGCAATATTTTTCATCGCGCGACCTCGACTACATCCTGGCTTCCCATCCCGATCCGGACATTATCGCTTCGGTCAACAAGTGGTTTGTCGCATCGCACTGCAAGGTGCTGATTTCCGATCTGTGGACGCGCTTCGTGCCCCACTTCACCAATGGTAAGGATATTTCCGGGCGCATTGTCGGGATCCCCGATCAGGGCATGTCGATCCCGCTCGGTGAGTGCCGCTTGCTGGCCTTGCCGGCGCATTTCATGCACTCGGAAGGGAACTTCCAGTTTTACGATCCGGTGGCCAAGATCCTGTTCTGCGGCGATCTTGGCGCTTCGCTGCTGCCGCATGAGCAGGCTGCCATGCCGGTGACCGATTTCGCCAAGCACGTGCGCAGCATGGAAGGCTTCCATCGGCGTTATATCGTCTCGCGCAAGGTCTGCCGTTTCTGGGCGAACATGGTCCGGCAACTGGAGATCGATCAGATCGTGCCGCAGCACGGCGCCCGTTTCGTCGGCAAGGCTGCGGTTAACGACTTTATCGACTGGGTGGAAAAGCTCGAATGCGGCGTTGACCTGATGACCCAGGATCACTACCGGCTGCCGCGTTGAGCGGCCATCAAATCAGGCTGGCTTTGCGGCGTACTGCATCGACGTAGGCCAGCGCGTCCATCTGTCCGCCCTGGCGCTGGGCGCGCCAGATGGTCTCGCCCAGGCATTCGAGGAGAACGTGTTCGGCGTCATGCGCTTCCATCTTGTGGCGCAGCTGGTCGAAGGCGGCGCGTATTCCCGGTGGTTGGTCGATGCTGACCTGTTCGTGAATGGCCAGGTGCAGCGATAGATGCAAAAAGGGGTTGGTCTGCCCGCCTTCCGGCGTCCATTCCTTTTCCAGGGCCGATTCGCTATCGGTCAGCAGATTGTGGTACTCCGGATGGCGGGCGGCTATATCGGCCGCCGCGACTTCGGCGCCAACGAGGGGCAGACGTTCCAGATGTTTCTTCCAGGCATCGCAGAAAAAACGGCGGACTTGCTCGCGTGAAGGATTAAACATGGGCGCTTTCAAAAAGTTGGGTGATCACGGAATTGTGAAAAAGGCGATTCCTGCCTCCGCAGGGCCCGATTTGGCCGCTGCCGTAGGCCCCGAGCAGTGGCGTGTCGGGGAAGCGTTGACGGAAAGCCTGCAGGTCGTGGTCGTCGTCGCCATAGAACAGCGGACCTCGACCGATGCAGGAATACATCAAGGCGAACGCCGGTCGGCACGGTTGGCTCGTCGCGACCACGTCGTCGAGGGCGCGCCGCATGTCCTGTTCGGCAGCCAGAGGGTGGCGCAAGGCCCAGGTCAGGGCTTCGCCGGACTGGAAGCATTCGGCCAGGGTCAGCGAACCGTCGCCGTTTGCCGAGAGGATGGGTATGCCGGGTTCGCCCGGGTGACGCAGCGCCACGATCTGATGCAGAGGAAGTTGAGAACGCAATTCTGGCGGCAAACAGCGGCGCAGTTGTTCGACGGCGGTCTGACCGGCAATCTGGCGGACATCGTAGGCGTTTGTCGTATCGATGCGCTGCGCTTCGCCCAATATCCGCAGACCCTGGGACAGCGCCAGGCGGCTGGTATAACCGGGCAGCGTGGCTTCGGCCTTGCCTTGTTCGATCAGGCGGCCATGACTCCATACCAGCCCATCGCTCTGCAACAAGCCGGCACGCTTGGTGCCGGTTTGCCAGTCGAAGGGCAAGGTGCCATGGTTGCAGAAAGAGAGCTGGGTCGAGTCGTTGGCGGGGCTGGCTGCCTGTTCGATGACCAGCGCTGCGGCTGCGGATTGTTCAAGTCGCCAGCCGCGTTCGGTGAACAATCCGTTCGTCGTGCCGCCGACAATCTGCAGGCAGCCGCTGACGCGAGCAGCGGCGAGCAGGGCCGCCTGGGCATGACGCTTGAAATCGGCACTCAAAAACAGCACGACGCATCCGGCACGGCCAAGCTTGGCGCTAGCCAGCGCCTGAGCGACAGCAGCCTCGGCCAACTCAGCGTTTGGTTGGGGGCCAAAGGCCACACCGGTGGCCGCTTTCATACTGACTTGCCTTTGAAGCGGCAAAGATCGGCGACGACGCAGCGCGTGCACTCCGGTTTTCTTGCCTTGCAGACATATCGGCCGTGCAGGATCAGCCAGTGATGCGCATCCTTCTTGTACCGGTCCGGCGTTACGCGGAGCAGTTTTTGTTCGACATCGAGCACGCTTTTCCCCGGGGCAATTCCCGTCCGGTTGCCGAGTCGGAAAATATGGGTGTCGACCGCAATCGTCGGGTGACCGAAGGCCGTATTGAGTACCACGTTGGCCGTTTTGCGACCGACGCCAGGCAACGCCTCCAGAGCGGCCCGGTCGTCGGGGACCTGTCCATCGTATTGACTGAGCAGGATACGGCAGGTCGCAATCACGTTCTTGGCCTTGGTCCGGTAGAGACCGATGGTCTTGATATATTCGCTCAACCCTTCTTCACCCAGTGCGGCAATGGCCGCCGCATCCGGCGCCGCCGGAAAAAGCAGGGCGGTCGCCTTGTTGACGCCGACGTCGGTGGCCTGGGCGGAAAGGATGACGGCGATCAGCAACTGGAACGGTGTGGCGTAATGCAATTCCGTGGTCGGCGCCGGGTTGCTCTCGGCGAGGCGGGCATAGAAGGCTTCAATGTCGGCTTTTTTCACGGTTTGGGCTTCGGCAGGATTGTCACACCAGCCAGAATGATGGATATTGGACGAAAACAAATTTTAACCGACAGGGAAGGCAGGATTCCTGTGGCTCTAAACGACCCCGGCGATAATTTTGTTCTTTCCCAGATTGTCGAAGGCAATCCGGTGCCGACTATCGTGATCGATGCACAGCATCGCGTAACGCACTGGAATCAGGCCTGTGCCGTCCTGACCGGGGTGCCGGCTGGCGAGATGATCGGTAAGGCGGAGCAGTGGCGCGCCTTTTATCAGAAGCCACGTCCCATCATGGCGGATCTGATCGTCAGCGGGGCCCTGGAGCGTACGGTCGATAGCTACTATCACGGCAAGTTCCGGCGCTCGCCGCTGATTCCTGGCGCCTTCGAGGCTGAGGATTTCTTCCCGGCTTTCGGAGAAAACGGTTGCTGGTTGTATTTCCTCGCAGCGCCGGTTTTTGATATTGAGGGCCGTATTATCGGCGCCATCGAAACCTTGCAGGATGTCACCGAGCGCCATCGCGCCGAGACGGCGTTGCGGGAAAGCGAGGAGCGTTACCGCCTGTTGAGCGTGACTGACTCACTGACCGGGTTGTTCAACCGGCGTCATTTGCACGAGCGCCTGCAGATCGAGGTCGACCGGTGCGAACGCTATGGTCGGCCGTTAGCCATTCTGGTACTCGATTGCGATAATTTCAAGGCGATCAACGATACGCGCGGCCATCTGGAAGGCGATCGAGTTCTGCAGCGGGTGGCCAGCCTGATTGGTGAGTCGCTGCGCAGCAGCGACAGTGCATTTCGCTATGGCGGCGAGGAATTCGTCGTCGTGATGCCGGAAACCGATGGTCAGGCAGCGCGCCTGCTGGCCGAGCGTTTGCGTCAGAAGCTGGTGGATGCGGCTGCCCGGTGCAGCGAGACCGAGGTGCTCTGCACGGCGAGCATGGGCGTTGCGGAATACCTGCTTGGCGAGGGCGAGAGTTCTTTGGTTAATCGGGCGGACAAGGCGAGCTATCAGGCCAAGGGCTTGGGCAAGAATTGTGTCGTGTTGGCTACTTGAAGCTTCGAGGCAGCCAAGGCGCGAATAGAAGATTGGGATGAGCGAGTACAAGAAAGGGTTTTCCGGGGGGCGTCTGCCCTGGGTGTTGGCCTTGCTGGTGAGCATGGTGGCCGCGATCGTGCTCTGGCAGTGGTTGCCAAGCCGACATGTTGTTGCCGGCGCAAATTCACCTGGCATACCCGCCATGGTGGCGGATCCGGTGGAGCCAATCCTGCCCTTGCCCGATGTGCCTGGTTTGCCCCCGGAACGGGTGGCTTTGGGCGCATTGCTGTTTCAGGATCGACGGCTTTCGGCAAATCAGACTCTTTCCTGCGCTTCCTGTCACGATTTCACGCGGGGAGGGGCCGATGGGCAGCGCGTATCGACCGGGATCGGTGGTGCCCAAGGTACGATCAATGCGCCCAGCGTCTTCAACAGCAGCCTGAGTCTGGCGCAATTCTGGGATGGTCGGGCGCTCAGTCTGGAGGAGCAGGCCGCCGGGCCGATCCATAATCCTCTGGAAATGGGTAGCGACTGGAAGCAGGTATTGACCAGGCTGAGGCAGGACATCGATCTCGACAAGGCTTTCCGCCGGGCCTATCCGGATGGTTTGACGGCGAACAATGTGGCCCACGCCCTGGCGACTTACGAGCGGACGTTACTGACGCCGAATTCGCGTTTCGATCGTCATCTAAAGGGGGAGCAAGGCGTACTTTCAGCCGAAGAGCTGGAAGGGTACCGGCGTTTTCGCAGCCTGGGGTGCACCAGTTGCCATCAGGGCGCCTTGGTTGGCGGGAACATGTTCCAGAAGTTCGGCGTGTTGCGTGACTATTTTGCCGGACGAGCCGTTTCCGAGGCCGACCAGGGGCGTTACAACGTGACGCGCGATGAGGAAGATCGTCATGTCTTCAAGGTTCCCAGTCTCCGTAACGTGGCGCTGACCGCGCCGTATTTTCACGATGGGTCGGCGGCAACCCTGGCACAGGCTGTTTCGGTGATGGGGCGCTATCAGCTCGGGCGCGAACTCTCATCCGACGATGTCGCGCTCATCGTGGCTTTCCTGAAAACGCTGACCGGCGAATGGCAAGGAGTGGTGCTGCAATGACCTGGCGACGGGGAAAAAAGTCGGGCTGGCTTAATCGTTGGGCCGGGCTGGTCATCGGCATCACGCTGCTGATCGGCTTGGTGACCTGGTTGTTCCTGCGGGCCGACGAGATCTCGCCGGAGAGCCATTACGCCTATACGCAGTCCTTGCGCCGTATAGAACAAGCGGATGTCGAGCTCAACGCTGCCGTGCTGGCGAGTTATGCCGACTTGTTGCACAACTACGATTCCGTGGCGCGCCATCTCCGCGAGATCCGCGAGGAGCGGAGTCATATATTGGAATTTCCCGGCTGGATGGTTGCTTCGCAACTCCCGGCCTTGCATGCCAAGCTCAACGAGCTGCTTGCCGCACAGCTGGACAAGGCCCGCCAGATCGATCGCTTTCAGCGCAGCAACTCGATTTTGCGCAATTCCGTGCATTACTTCCCGTTGGCAGCGGAGAACTATTTGCGTCGTGAAGGACACGCCGGTCATGCCGAGCTGGGTGAATTCATTCGCGCCGTCCTCAGTTTCGGCCAGGGGCCGGATCGCGAAGAGAACGACCGTCTGCGCCAGGCGCTGGCCGAGCTCGAGCGGCACTATCCCGAGGCCGGTCGTTCGCCCGAACTGGCCCTGCTGTTGCGCCACGCGGCAGTGATCGTGCAGCAACGTCCGGAAGTGGACCGCTTGATGCTGGCCATCATGCAGGCACCCACTGCCTTGTTGCACGAAGAGCTGACGCGCCTTTACAGCGAGGGGTACGCCGAGTCGCTGAACCAGTCCGGGCATTACCGGCGACTCTTGTTCGGCGTGGCGATCCTGCTGGTGATCTACGTCATTTACGCGGTGATGCGGATCGACCGCGACCGGCGCAACTTGGCCGAGCGCCTGGAAGCACAGCGCCGTGCCGAGGCCCAGGTCAGGCTCTATGCACGGGTGTTTACCAGTGCTACCGAGGGGATGACGATTACCGACGGACAATCCCGCATTCTCGCGGTCAATCCGGCGTTCTGTCAGATTACCGGCTATAGCCAGGACGAGGTGGTTGGCCAGACGCCAGCCATTCTCAATTCCGGGCGACAAGGTCGCGATTTCTATCAGCAAATGTGGGCCGAGTTGTTGCGCAACGGTCAGTGGCATGGAGAAATCTGGAATCGTCGAAAGGATGGCGGCATCTATCCGGAATGGCTGTCGGTGACGGCAGTACGCGATGAGCAGGGTGAGGTCAGCCATTACATCGGAGTGTTTGCCGATATATCCGAGCGCAAGCAGAGCGAGGCCCGGATCAACCATCTGGCCCACCACGATGCCTTGACCGGGCTGCCCAACCGACTGCTGCTCGAAGACCGCATCGCCCAGGCGATCATCAAGTCGCGACGGAGCAAGTTGCCTTCGGCAGTCGTTTTCATCGATCTCGATCGCTTCAAAAACATCAACGACACGCTCGGTCACGAGGTGGGCGATAACCTGCTGATCCAGGCGGCCCAGCGGGGCAGCGCGGTATTGCGGGAAACCGATACCCTGGCGCGCCTGGGCGGCGACGAATTCGTCGTCGTGCTGCCCGAACTGGAGCAGGTCCAGGACTCCATGCATGTCGCCCGCAAGATGCTTCAGGCGCTCGCCCAGCCTTATGCATTGGCCGGTCATGCGCTGACGGTGACCGGCAGCGCCGGCATCGCACTCTGCCCGGAGGATGGACAAACGGTTTCCGAACTGTTGCGCAAGGCCGATACCGCGATGTATCGGGCCAAGGAGGAAGGGCGGAACACGGCGCGCTTCTACTCCGCCGACTTCAATCGGGCAACGCTGGGCGAACTGTTGCTCGAAAACGATTTGCGCGGCGCCTTGGAGCGTGGTGAATTGATGATGTATTACCAGCCCAAGGTCGATGCCGGCAGCGCGACCTTGATCGGTGCAGAAGCGCTGATGCGTTGGCAACACCCCGAACACGGCATGATCTCCCCGACGCGTTTCATTCCCTTGGCGGAAGAAAGCGGGCTGATCAGCATGCTGGGGGAATGGGCGATGGGCGTGGTATGCCAGCAGCAGCGGGTGTGGCTCGATGCGGGCCTGCAGGTGGTGCCGGTGGCGGTCAATGTTTCCGCCTACCAGTTCGCGCAGCAAGACGTGCCGCAACTGGTTGCCGAATTGCTGGCGCGCTACCGCCTGCCGCCGCAACTTCTTACCCTGGAACTCACCGAGTCGCTATTGATGCGCAACGCGGCGCGGGCGGCGGAAATCCTGCATGAGTTACGGGCGATGGATATCGAAGTGGCCATCGACGACTTCGGTACCGGCTATTCGTCGCTGAGCTATCTCAATCGTTTCCCGCTGCGTTCCCTGAAAATCGATCGCTCCTTCGTTTGCGAGATTGGCGAGCAGGGCACGACGGTGAAGCTAGCTTCGGCAATGATTGCCATGGCCCATGAGCTGGAACTATCGGTGATTGCCGAAGGCGTCGAAACTGAAGCCCAGCGGGATTACCTGAGGGCTCATGGTTGCGATCAGTTCCAGGGATTTCTTTTCGGCAAGCCGCAGCCCGCCGAAGAAATGGGACGCTTGCTGGCCCGGCGTATCGCAACGGGTGGGTGAAAGCGGGAGAGTCTCGCCTAGTGGCAGCCGGCGGTGGCCACCGGAGCCGGTGGCTTGGTCTGGGCGCGCCTGGCGGCACGGGCTTCCATCCAGTTTTTCCAGGCGATCATGCAGCCGAGCAGGATGAATGCACCGGGGGGCAGTAGCGCCAGCAGGAAACCGGGATAGCTTTCCGGCAGCACCTGGATCGGGTGCAGGCTGGGGAAAACCATGTCGATACCGCCAAACAGCGTGCCGTTGCCGAGCAATTCGCGCATGCCGCCGAGCAGGCCGAGCGTCCACAGCATGCCGACACCCATGAAGATGCCGTCCAAGGTCGATTGCAGTGGCGGATTCTTGGCGGCAAAGGCCTCGACGCGCGCCAGGACGATGCAGTTGGTGACGATCAACGGGATGAAGATACCAAGCACCAGATAAAGGGCGTGCAAATTGGCGTTGAACAGCAGGTCGACGACAGTTACCAGGGCGGCGACGATCAGAATGAAGACCGGAATGCGGATTTCATGCGGGATCAGATTGCGCAGGCTGGCGATGGCAACCCCGGAAAGGGCCATGACCAGGATGGTGGCCAGGGAGAGCATGATGCCGTTGACCGCATTGGTGGTCACCGCCAGCAGCGGGCAGAGACCGAGAATCTGGACGATCGAGGTGTTCTGCTTCCAGATGCCGTTACCGGCGATGGTCTTGAATTCGTCGCGGGTGATCATTGGCTAACTCCTTCGGCGAACAGGCGGTCGCGATTGGCTTCGGTCCATTTGACGGCTTTCAAGATGGCTTTCGTTACGGCGCGAGGAGTAACCGTGGCGCCAGCGTAGTAATCGATTTCGCCTCCGTCTTTCTTGACCTTCCATGCCTTGTCGGTCACTTCGGAAAGCCCCATGCCGTTGAATTGGGTGATCCACGGACGGGCCTTGTTCTTGTCCTTCTTGACCTCGACGTAGTCCCCGAGGCCAGGCGTTTCCTTGTGCTGGGTCACTCGCACACCGGCCACCTTGCCATCGGCACGCACGGCCATGATCAGGCGGATCTTGCCGGCGTAGCCATCCGGCGCCACGGCCTCGAAAATCAGGGCGGCCGGCTGTTTGTCGCGGCGGGCGCGGTATAAGGTCGAGGTTTCGCTCAAGCCGAGTTCTGGCGTGGCCGGCAAGGCCAGGCTGTCTTCGAGCAGGGCGTTGTCGTATTCGCTGCGCGGCAGCACTTCGTCCACGAGGCGCATTTTTTCTTCGGCGGCCGAGGCCTCGATCGACGGCTTGGTCCATTGATAGGCGCCGGAAAGCAGGCCGGTGAAAATGATCACGAAGACAAAGAGAATCCCGGCCGTACGCATGGCCATGTCGGGAGCGGAAAATTCCTTGGCGCCGCTCATGATTTGTCCTTCATCCCGAAGATGGGCGGCTGCGTCAGCAGGTCAATGACCGGTGCGCAGAGGTTCATCAACAATACGGCAAACGCCACGCCATCCGGATAACCGCCGAAGACGCGGATGATGTAGGCGAGCAGTCCGCAACCGGCACCGAAAATCAGTTTGCCGCGCGGAGTCGTGCAGCCGGAAACCGGGTCGGTGGCGATAAAGAAGGCGCCCAACATGGCACCGCCGGAGAGCAGGTGGAACAGCGGGTTGGCGAACTGAGCCGGGTTGTACAGCCAGAGACTGCCGGAAATGGCCACCAGGGCGGCAACATAGGCGGTGGGTACGTGCCAGGTGATCAGCTTGCGTTGCCACATCCACAGGCCACCCAGCAAATAGCCGACGGCGACCCATTCCCAGCCGCGCCCGGCAAAATTGCCGTAGAGGTCCTGGTTGGCCAGCAGGTGGCTGACTTCGACGTTGCCGTCAGCCAGCTTGAGTGCCGTTTTCATGGCGTCGAGCGGCGTGGCGCCGGAGAGGGCATCAACTCGCGGCATCAGGCCCAGAATGACCTGCAGTTGGTCGCTGACCGACAATTGCAGGCCGACGCTCGGCCATTGCGACATCAGGGCCGGAAAGGCGACGATGCAGACGGCGAAGGCGATCATCGCCGGATTGAAGGGGTTCTGACCGAGACCGCCGTAGAGCTGCTTGGCGATGACGATGGCGAAGACCGTTCCGGTGACGACCAGCCACCATGGGGCCAGCGGCGGAAAGGTGAGGGCAATCAGCCAGGCGGAAACGATGGCCGAGCCATCGGTCAGGAACATTGCCAGCGGTTTGCCCTGCAGGCGCAACATCACGGCTTCGGCACCGAGCGCGGCGAGGGAAGCGATGATCAGCTGAAACAGAATGGCCGGACCAACCAGCCAGGCATACGCAACAATGCCGGGGAGCAGGGCCAGGCAGACCTGGGCCATGACTTTGCTGACGCTGACGTCCTTGAGCAAATAAGGGGCGGGAGCAAACATCATTCGGTTTTCTCTTTGGCCGGGGCCGGAGTGGTGGCCTCGGTATCAGTGAGGTGGGCGGCGGCACGGCGGGCTTCGATTTCGGCGACCTCTTGTTGCATGGCGGCATCCTGCAACTCGGTGTTTCTCGGCTGGGCGGCGGCGCGCTGGGCCTTGGCCCGCGCCATGGCGGCTTCGATTGCTGCCTTTTTGGCATCCATGCCGGCATCAACCGGCACTGTCTGCTCGGTCGTCGGCGCCGGTGCGTCGGCGGGCGGGGCGTTTTCCGCCGCAGCCGCAGCGGCAGCTTCGGCAGCCTTTTTGGCGGCCTGAGCTGCCGCCGCCTTGGCCAGCTTTTCGGCCTTCTCGGCTTTTTCACGCTCTTCGCGCAGCTGCTTGAATTCGAAGCGCTCCTTGGCTGTGTCGGCGGCCTTTTTCTCGCGTTCGCGCGCCCAGATTTCGCTTTTCGCGAAACGGAAATAGGAAACGAGTGGAATGCGTGAGGGACAGACGAAGGAGCAGCAGCCGCATTCGATGCAATCGAAGATGTGGTATTCCTGAGTCTTGCCGAAATTTTTGGCGCGCGAGAACCAGTACATCTCGAAGGGTTGCAGTTCGTGCGGGCAGGCCTGGGCACAGGAGCCGCAGCGAATGCAGGGCATTTCCGGCGCCTTGGGCGGGAACAGTTGTGCGGAATGGGCAATCAGGCAGTTGGTTGCCTTGACCACCGGGGCGTTCGCGTCGGGCACCAGGAAGCCCATCATCGGGCCGCCCATGATGATGCCGTCGGTGTCGGGCTGCGGTTGCGCCAGCTGGAGAAGCTCGCCCATCGGAGTGCCGATCAGCACCTCGTAATTGCGTGGTGCCTGCACGTTGCCGGACAGTGTCACCAGCCGCGACACCACCGGCTCGCCGTGGGCGACGGCGCGCCAGGCCGTATAGGCCGTGGCGACGTTGAAGCATTGCACGCCGAGATCGGTCGAGCGCTTGCTGGCCGGGACTTCCTTGCCGGTCAGGACGCGAATCAACTGTTTGGCGCCACCAGCCGGGTAGAGGGTCGGTACCTGGATGACTTCGAAGGTCTCGCCAACGGCCTGGACGGCTGCGCGCATGGCGGCGGCCGCTTCCGGCTTGTTGTCCTCGATGCCGATCAGCACCTTCTTCGGTTGCAGCAAGTCGCGGAAGATGCCGACGCCGCGCACCACCTCTTCGGCGCGTTCGCGCATCAGCAGGTCGTCGCAGGTTATGAAAGGTTCGCACTCGGCGCCGTTGATGACCAGTTCGTCCATCGGCACCGTTTTCGAGGCGGTCAGCTTGCCGTGGGTCGGGAACACGGCGCCGCCCAGGCCGACCACGCCGGCCTGCTGCAGGCGTTCGCGCACTTCTTCCGGGCTCAGGGCGCTGTAATCCAGGGGCTGGCGGTCGATCCATTCGTCCCGGCCATCCGGCTCGATGACGACGCACAGCGCGTCGAGACCCGACGGATGCGGCTGGACATGCATGGCCACTGCGCGCACGGTGCCCGAGGTCGGGGCGTGCACGGCGGCCGAGATCCAGCCGTCGGCTTCACCGATCAGCTGCCCCTTGAGTACCTTGTCGCCAGCCTGCACCACCGGGCGCGGCGTGCCGCCGATGCTCTGGTGCAGCGGCACGATCAGGCTCGAAGGGAGCGGCGCCTGGGCGATCGGCAAACCGACGGATTGCGTCTTGTTGGTTGGCGGTTTGACGCCGCCCTTGAATTTGAACAGGTTCATCAACATCAAGCGGCCTCCTGGCTGGCCGCAGCCTGGCGTAGTTCAGGTCTGATCTCGACCACCGGATATTTCCATTTCCAGTTGTCGATGTTTTCACCGATCGTTTCCATGCTGATGCATTCGACCGGACAAGGCGGCAGGCAGAGTTCGCAGCCGGTGCACAGGGCGGCGACGATGGTGTGCATCTGCTTGGCGGCGCCGACGATGGCATCGACCGGGCAGGCCTGGATGCACAGCGTGCAGCCGATGCAGGTGTTTTCGTCGATCAGTGCGACGGCCTTCGGCTTTTCCTCGGCATCGAGCGGCTTGACCTCGCGGCCGAGCAGGTCGGCCAGGCGTTGCACGCCTTCGCTGCCGCCCGGCGGACACTTGTTGATTTCCTCGCCGTTGGCGATGGCTTCGGCATAGGGTTTGCAGCCTGGGTAGCCGCATTGGCCGCACTGGGTCTGGGGCAGGATGGCCTCGATTTTTTCGACCAGCGGGTCGCCCTCGACCTTGAACTTGATCGAGGCGAAACCCAGCGCGGCACCGAGGACGATGGCGCCGAGGGCCATGATGGCAATGGCGAGCAGGATTTCCATTATTGATACTTGTCCAGGCCGGCAAAGCCCATGAAGGCCAGGGCCATCAGGCCGGCAGTGACCATGGCGATGGCGACACCGCGAAAATGCACCGGCACGTCGGCCCCTTCGATACGTTCGCGAATGCCGGCGAAGAGAATCAATACCAGCGAGAAACCGACGGCGCTGCCGGCACCGAAGAGCAGCGAATCGACGAAGTTGTAGCCGTTCGAGACGTTGAGCAGCGGCACGCCGAGTACCGCGCAATTGGTGGTGATCAGCGGCAGGTAGATGCCCAGCGTTTGCTGCAGCGCCGGCGAGGTCTTGGCGATGACCATCTCGGTCAGTTGGACGATGGCGGCTATGGTGACGATAAAAGACAGCGTGCGCAGGTATTCGAGGCCGAACGGCATCAACAGGTAGTGGTCGATGATGAAGCTGGCGCCGGTCGCCATGGTCAGCACGAAGGTGGTTGCCGCGCCCATCCCGTAAGCCGTTTCCAGCTTCTTGGAGACACCCATGAAAGGGCATAGCCCGAGAATCTTCACGAGCACGACGTTGTTCACCAGAACGGCGCCGACCAGGATGAAAAGATAGTGGCTCATAGTTTGAATGGGCAAGATACAGGCATTATCCGGCCGCGCCGAGGTGCCGGCAACCGCGCCGCTGTCATGGTTTTAGGCAGTCTTTTTCAGCATGGTGGCGAGGGTTGCCGCCACTTCGCTGACCAGGTCCGGGCCGCGATAGATGAAGCCGCTGTAGAACTGGACCAGGCTGGCCCCGGCACGAATCTTCTCGGCCGCGTCCTCGCCGCCCAGGATGCCGCCGACGCCGATGATCGGCAGTTCGCCGGCCAGCGCCGTGGCCAGCTTTTTCTGGACATCGGTCGATTTGCGGAATACCGGCGCGCCGGACAGACCACCCGTTTCCTGGCCATTCGGCAGATTTTCCACGCCGTCGCGCGACAAAGTGGTGTTGGTGGCGATGACGCCGTCGATGCGATGGCGGCGCAGCGCGTCGGCGATGGCGGTGATTTGCGTATCGTCGAGGTCGGGCGCGATCTTCAAGGCCATCGGCACGTATTTGCCGTGCTTGTCGGCCAGTTGTTCCTGGCGGGCCTTGAGTTGGGCGAGCAGGTCGTCGAGCGCGTCATCCTTTTGCAATTCGCGCAGGTTCTTGGTGTTGGGCGAGGAAATGTTGACCGCCACGTAGCTGGCGTCGCCGTACACTTTCTCCAGGCAGATCAGGTAGTCGTCGGCAGCCTTGTCGATCGGCGTCGTCGCGTTTTTGCCGATGTTGATGCCGAGGATGCCGCCCTTTTTCGGGAATTCCGCAGCCCGGACGTTCTCCAGCAGCTTGTCTACGCCGGCATTGTTGAAACCCATGCGGTTGATGATGCCCTGGGCGTCCGGCAGGCGGAACAGGCGCGGTTTCGGGTTGCCGTCCTGCGGTCGCGGCGTGATCGTGCCGATCTCCAGGAAACCGAAGCCCAGCCGGGCCAGGCCGTCGATGTAGTCGCCGTTCTTGTCCAGGCCGGCAGCCAGGCCGACCGGGTTGGGGAACTTGAGACCCATGACTTCGACCGGGCAGGGAGCGACCGGTTTGGCGAGCAGACCGGCCAGGCCGCTGGCGTTGAGCAGGGAGATGCCGCTCATACCCAGGCCGTGTGCGGTTTCGGGGTCGAGGGCGAAGAAGAATTTGCGGATGAGTGGATATAGCATAACCTGGTATTTTACCGCATTGCAGCACACTCCCGATGCCCGGCACCTCACGCTTCTTTATCAACCGATAAGAAACTTGGGTGGTGCTATTCATTCCGGGTATTTTCGGGGTGGCGTGGGAATTTGCACAGTCGCCGCCGACAGTTTTGCTAGCATCGGCATGCTAAAAAACGATGCAGCCGCCGCCTTCCGGAAAGATCATGAGTTCATTGACAGCCTTAATCAACGCCATTCGTGCCGGCCAATTGGGCCAAGTCAGGGCCGAATTGGAAAAGCATGGAGCAATCGCTTGGACGGACGAACAGGGCGATGCAGCGCTGGCGATGGGGATAGCCTGTTTCCTCGGACATGGCGAGATCGTTCGGGAACTGGTCGCGCGCGGTGCGCCGGTCAATCACGCCGACAATCGTTTGCCGACCTCACCGCTCAGCATGGCGGTACGTGGAAAGCGCAACGACGTGGTGCGCAGCCTGATCGAGCTCGGGGCCGAGGTTCCCGAAGGCATGCAGACTGGCCTTTCCGAGCACGATGTGATGATTGCCCAATGGAAGGCTTTCCGAGACGGTTACGCTGCCGACAGCAAGCGAGCTGCCGAGCAATTGCCCGATATCGAAGAGATCAACATGGTCGGCTGCTCGAATACCGACACCCAGGTTCTGGAGGCGGAAGTGTTGCGCCAGGCTGTGCAGAAAATGCGCTGAGCCAGCACGCAGTTGCGGTTTCGCCGATTGCCCCAACTTCTGGCTGGCGGCTTGGCTGGCCGGAGGTAAACTAGGCGGCATGTCTATCTGCCCGCTTCGTCTCCTGCCCCTGGCGCTCGGCTTGAGCTTGGTCGCAACCCAGGTCAGCGCGCTCGACCCCTTTGCCAACGAGGCGATGGCGCCGCTCAAGCCTTCGCCGCGCCTGTCGGCCCGGGTGGGCGAAGCACCCTGTTCGACCGAACTACCGGTAACGCCGCTGGCTGCCATCGATGCCGTCGATCTGGCCTTGTGCAACCACCCGCAGACGCGTGAAGTCTGGGCGGCGGCCCGGGCCCAGGCGGCATTGGTTGGCGTCGCGCAGGCCGCCTGGTTGCCGTCGCTCGATGGCAAGGCGAGTGCCTTCCGCTATTCGCTGGAAGATCGCAACTACAACCAGAGCGCCGCGGCGCTGACCGTCTCCTGGCTGGTCTTTGATGCCGGCCAGCGTTCGGCCAATATCGAGAATGCGCGGCAATTGCTCGATGCCGCTGCGGCGACCCAGAACGCCACGGTGCAAAACCTCTTCCTGGCCGCCTTGCAGGCGTATTACGCCGCCCAGGCGGCGCAGGCCGTCGTGCAATCGACCGGCGAAGCCGAGCGGGCTGCGCGGGAAAGCTACCTTGCCGCCGAAAGCCGCTACGCGGTCGGTGTCGCCACGCCGGCCGACCGCCTGCAGGCGCAGACGGCGCTGTCGCAGGCGACGCTGAACCGGATCAAGGCCGAAGGCGAGGCCCGCAATGCGCTTGGGGCATTGATGTACGCCCTGGGCTTCAGTGCCGGGCAACCGGTCCGTCTGGCTGAAATGCCCGTCCTGGCGCCGGAGCAGCGCTTTCAGGCCGATCTCGATGCGCTGATCGAGGATGCCCGGGCGCGGCGTCCCGACCTCAAGGCTGCCGAGGCACAACTCAAGGCTGCCGAAGCCAGCATCGAACTGGTACGGGCGCAGGGCCGGCCGACCCTCAGCATCGCCGCCGGACCGACCTGGCAGGAGGTGGCGGGGACCACGACGCAGGGCGGGAATGTCGGGCTGACACTTAACGTGCCGCTCTTTTCCGGCTTCGATACGACTTACCGGGTGCGCTCGGCCACCGCCCAGGCCGAGGTCCGGGCGGCCCAGCGCGACCGCCTGAAAAACCAGGTGGCGCTTGACGTCTGGCGGGCCTATCAAAGCCTGACCACGGCGACGCAAAGCCTGAAAACGACGGCCGATCTGGTGGCCAGCGCCGAACAGTCCGAGCGCGTCGCGCTCGGCCGTTACAAGGCCGGCGTCGGCACCGTGCTCGATTTGCTGAGCGCCCAGGCGGCGCTGGCCAGTGCCCGCCAGCAGCGCATCCAGGCGGCGCTCGACTGGAACGTATATCGCGCCACGCTGGCCCAGGCCATCGGCACACTGGATTACACCTTGCTGCAGGCAAGGGAACAGGGAAGACCATGAAGCATATCGGCAAGATCGTCATTGGCGTGGCGGTGCTCGCCAGCCTGGTGGGGGGCGGCGTCTGGTACGTCCGGCAGCAGGCGGCGCAGGACCCGGCAGTCCGTTACAAGCTGACGACGCTGGAAACGGGGAGCGTGACGCAGACCGTCTCGGCCAACGGCACGCTCAATCCGCTGGTTCTGGTCAATGTCGGGACGCAGGTCTCCGGCACCGTGAAAAAGCTTTACGTCGATTTCAACGACAAGGTGGTGGCCGGCCAGAAACTGCTTGAACTCGACCAGTCGCTGCTCCAGGCGCAGGCCCGGCAGACCCAGGCCAACGTGATCAACGTGGCGGCGGCGCTCGACCTGGCCAAGGCCAACGAAGCGCGCATGAAGGCGCTGCTGGAAAAGGAATACATCTCGCGCCAGGACTACGACCAGTCCCTGCAGGCGCTCAAGTCGGCCCAGGCGCAATTGCTGCAGGCCAAGGCGGCGGCCGACAAGGATCAGGTGAATCTCGGCTATACGGTGATCAGTTCGCCGGTTTCCGGCGTCGTGGTGGCCCGGCTGGTCGATCTCGGGCAGACCGTGGCGGCCAGCTTCCAGACCCCGACCCTGATCCAGATCGCGCAGGATCTGACCAAGATGGCGATCGACACCAGTTTTGCCGAGGCCGACATCGGCAACATCAAGGAAGGCCTGGGCGTGCGCTTTACCGTCGATGCTTTCCCGAACAAGGGCTTCCAGGGCGTCGTGCAGCAAATTCGCCTGAACCCGACCAACCAGCAGAACGTGGTGACCTACAACGTCCGCATCAAGGTCGATAACCCCGACCTGATCCTGCTCCCGGGCATGACAGCCTACGTCAATATCGGCGTCCAGAAGCGCAGCGACGTCCTGCTGGTGCCCAACGCCGCCTTGCGCTTCAAGCCGGCCGACGCGGCCGAGAAAAAGGCCGAGGCCGATGCCAAGCCAGCGGCCGGCGGCGCACCCGCCTCTGGCGAGGCCGGCAAGGGGCCGGGCGAGCGCAAGGGCAAGAAGCGCGACGGCCAGAACGGCATGGTCTATGTGCTGGCCGATGGCGAGCTGCGTCCGGTCAGCGTCCAGCTCGGCATTACCGACAACCGCAATACCGAGATCCTGAGCGGCGATCTGAAAGCCGGCGACCGGGTGGTGACCGGCGAGAATTCGAACGGCAACAAGGCGCCATCCAGCGTCGGCATGCGGATGTTCTGATGGCCGATCCCGTCATCCGGGTCGCCGGCCTGGCCAAGTCCTACGAGACCGCGGCAGGGTTGTTTCCCGCCTTGCGCGGCGTCGATCTCGCCGTGTATCCCGGCGACTACATCGCCATCATGGGGCCGTCCGGTTCGGGCAAATCCACTTTCATGAACCTGCTCGGCTGTCTCGATACGCCGAGCGCCGGCGATTATTTCCTGGCCGGGGAGAACGTCGCCCACATGGCCAAGGATGCGCTGGCCGTGCTGCGCAACCGGACGCTGGGCTTCGTCTTCCAGGGTTTCAACCTGCTGCCGCGCATGACGCTGCAGGACAACGTCGCGCTACCGCTGGTCTATGCCGGCATCGGCAAGGAGACACGGCGGGCGGCGGCGCGCGAACTGCTCGACAAGGTGGGGCTGGGCAAGTATGCCGATTCCTTGCCCAACCGCATTTCCGGTGGCCAGCAGCAACGGGTGGCGATTGCCCGGGCGCTGGTCAACAAACCGCAGCTGATCCTGGCCGACGAACCGACCGGCAACCTCGACAGCCACACCAGCGACGAAATCATGCGCCTGTTCGGCGAGCTCAACGCCGAGGGCATCACCATCGTGCTGGTCACCCATGAGCCCGATATCGCTGCCCACGCCAAGCGGCAAGTCCGCTTTCTCGACGGCGAGATCGTCAGCGACCAATTGACGGCTGTTGTGCCGGGAGGCGAAGCATGCTGAAGGCCATGCTCGGCGAAGCCTGGCTGGCGATGGGCGCCAACCGCCTGCGCACGGCGCTGACCATGCTCGGCATGGTGATCGGCGTCGGCGCCGTGGTGATCATGATGGCGATCGGGCAGGGCGCCCAATACGCCGTGCAGCAGACGATCAGCACCATGGGCTCGAATCTCTACATCGTGCTTTCCGGCTCCTTCACCACGGCCGGGGTGCGCAGCGGATCGGCCGGCGCGCCGACGCTGAATGTCGCCGATGCCGAGGCGATGAGCGAACTCGACGGCGTCATCAACGTTGCCCCGACTCACCAGGGGACGCGGCAACTGGTCTATGGTTCGCAGAACTGGAGTTCGCAAATCATCGGCACCACGCCGGCCTATCTCGAAGCGCGGGCCTGGAGCATCGTCGATGGCGCCGCCTTCGGCGATTCCGACGTGCGCTCGGCGACACGGGTGGCCGTCATCGGCAAGACGGTGGCGGAAAACCTGTTCGGCGACGAAGACCCGGTCGGCAAGACCATGCGCATCCAGCAGAACCCCTTCATGGTGATCGGCGTGCTGGGCAGCAAGGGGCAGAACCTCGACGGCCGCGACCAGGACGATACGGTGATCATTCCGCTCACCACGGCGCAGCGCAAGGTGTTCGGCACGCCCTTCCTCGGCTCGGTGCGGATGATCATGGTCCAGGCCGATTCGGCCGAATCAATGCCCAAGGTCGAAGCCGGCATCACCGCGCTGTTGCGTCAGCGCCACCGCCTGCGCGAAGGCATGCCGGACGATTTCTTCATGCGCAACCTGTCGGCCGCCGCCGAATCGGAAGCGGCAACGACGCGCACGATGTCCATCCTGCTCGGTGCCATCGCCTCGATCTCGCTGCTGGTCGGCGGCATCGGCATCATGAACATCATGCTCGTCTCGGTCACCGAACGGACCCGCGAAATCGGCATCCGCATGGCCATCGGCGCCCGCCAGAAGGACATCCTGACCCAGTTCCTGCTCGAAGCGGTGATGATCTCCTTCGCCGGCTGCCTGCTCGGCCTGCTGCTCGGGCTGGCCATTGCGCTCGGCATCAACTTCGCGACCGGCATGGTCATCGTCATCTCGGGCAGCGCCGCCCTCGTTGCCTTTGCCGTCGCCGCCACGGTCGGCATCTTCTTCGGCTGGTACCCAGCGCGCAAGGCCGCCCGGCTCGATCCGATCGAGGCGCTGCGTTATCAATGACCCAGCGTGCTGTTCGTTAGGGTGGAAAGCGGTTTTTGACGAAAATACAACAAGTCCGTGCCGAGTCGCTTGGCGAGTTTTAAAGCCATTGACATTGTTTTGGCCGGAGCCGAGACTGCGGCTTCGGTCAATTTTTCGACCCCCACCTTTTGCAAGGAGAACGCGATGCCTGCCACAGCCAAGACCAAGGAAACAATGCGCTGAGACCGTAGGCATCTTGCTGCCCGGTGATCGCGCAAGGCGAATCCGGGCTGGGACGAATCGAGACCCCTGGCCGTTTGCCGGGGGTTTTTGTTTTTGGGTTTTCCCATGCATCCCTCGCCGCCAGGCCATCCCGCCCCTCCCGGATTCCGTGACTCGCAGCCTCGCTGCGGAAATACACAGGAATCATCATGGGCATTCAAATTGAGTTGAACAAAGGGCGCGTTCCAGTCAAGGTCTGGACGCGCGACATCGAGCCGGAGGCCATCCGGCAGTTGTTGAATCTCGCTCTGCTACCGGTTGTGGCAGGTCATGTCGCCGCCATGCCGGACGTACATGCCGGCATCGGCGCAACGGTGGGCAGCGTCATTCCGACCCGGCAGGCGATCATTCCCGCCGCCGTCGGCGTCGATATCGGTTGCGGCATGAACGCGGTACGCACCTCGCTAAGCGCCGGCGACCTGCCGGATAGCTTGCGCGGGCTACGTCTGGCGATCGAAAGCGCGGTGCCGACCGGCTTCAATCAGCATGCGGCCAGCCGCATGCGCGGTAGCGCCCTGCAACGGGTGGGACGCAGCCTGAGCGACCGGCTGGATCGGGTGGTGGGCAAGCATCCCGGACTGATGAAGATGCAGCGTCGCTTCAACGAAACCTGGTTGTGCCAGATCGGCACGCTGGGTGGCGGCAATCACTTCATCGAACTTTGCCTCGACGAGGCCGGGCGGGTGTGGATCATGCTCCATTCCGGTTCGCGCGGGATTGGCAATGTCTTGGGGCGCTATTTCATCGCTGCCGCGCAGAAGGACATGCGTCGTCACCAAATTCATCTGCCGGATCGCGACCTGGCCTATTTTTCGGAAGGTTCCGAGCTGTTCGACGACTACGTCGAGGCGGTGGAGTGGGCGCAGGATTACGCCTGGCTCAACCGCAGCCGGATGATGGCGGCAATCGTCGAGGCCTTGAAGCCCTTGTTGCCGGCCTTCAGGCTGGAGGACGAAGCGATCAACTGTCACCACAACTACGTGGCGCGGGAAGATCACTTCGGCGAGCGCGTATTCGTCACCCGCAAGGGCGCCATCTCGGCGCGAGAAGGCGAACTGGGCATCATTCCCGGGAGCATGGGGGCGCGCTCATATATCGTGCGCGGCCTGGGCAATCCGCAGTCGTATTGCTCCTGCGCCCACGGTGCCGGGCGTCGCATGAGCCGGAGTGCCGCCAAGCGCCGTTTCAGCCGTTTCGATCTCGAGGCGCAGACGGCGGGCATCGAGTGCCGGAAGGATGGCGGCGTCGTCGAT
Source organism: Rhodocyclales bacterium GT-UBC (assembly GCA_003583745.1). Taxonomy (GTDB): domain Bacteria; phylum Pseudomonadota; class Gammaproteobacteria; order Burkholderiales; family Rhodocyclaceae; genus Azonexus. The sequence continues at coordinate 70,389 of QXPY01000011.1, forward strand.
GAAATTCCGGCCGCCTACAAGGACATCGATCAGGTGATGGAAAACCAGCGCGATCTGGTCGAAGTCGTCCATACCCTGAAACAAGTCCTTTGCGTCAAGGGGTGAAGCATGGCGAATAAAACTACCCCGCTCGTGCTGCCCCGGACCAAACCCCGCAACCCGCTGCTGGTGCCCGGCCTGACCCGCCGCGCCGGGGCGCACGGCAAGACGCGCAAGGCGGTTCGCCAGCAGATGCGGCAGCGTACCCAGCAATGCCTTGATGCCTTGATGAATGGCGACAAGGCCGAATTCGAAATCGATTGAAGTACAGGGCCGCCCCGTCGCGGATGGCCCATTTTTTCAAGGAGAAAACCATGACCTTACCGATTGCACTGGCTTGCCCGAATTTGCCTTCGTTTTTCGACCTTTTTACGGAAACCCGACATGGATCACCCATCTATCCAGGAAATCCTCGCTTGCCTGTGCGGTGAGCGTACCGTCTATCCCTATTACCGCGACCGCTACAGTATCGGCTTGTTGCGTCATCTGAGCCGTTACCGGCAGGTCGCGACGCCACTCAGCGTCGCCAGCCTCAAAAAGTCGGCCTATGCGCCGCTGCTGCATAAACCGCGGGTCAAGTCGGCGCTGGCCCGACTGGGCCATGAGCCGCTCGACGAGTCCTTTCTCTCGGCTTGCGATCACGACCCTGATCCGCTGCACTTCATCCTGACCCTTTCGAGCTGGGGCAGCGACCGGCATGCCGGGTGGCGACACCGGCAGACTTCGCGGCCGGGCATGAACCTCGTCTTGCAGCTCAATTTCAGCCGCGAACATGATCTGCGCTATCGGCAACTGGGTTGTCGCAATGCCTTGTTCAACTATCACGGACATCCGGTCTCGGCGAGCAGTAATACGCTCGCCTGGGCACGGATCGATCTCGATCTGGCGGGCGACTGCGCCTTGATCGAGGAGATCCAGTCGGACTGGGTGCGCAGTGTCGCCTGGCTGGCCGGGCGCGTTGAACGCAAGCTGGCGGCCGGCCAGGCGGCGAACGGGACGATTGCCTATCGTGGTTACGCCTTCCCATTGGCGCTGGTGCAGGATTATTGTCGCTACATCCTTGAGCGCTATGCGCCGATCTGGGCCGAAGCCATGTTGTGGGCGAGCATCCAGTTCATTCGCGAGGAGCTTGGCTTGCGCCAGGTCTTCTACCACAGCGAGGCCGGCGGGCGAGCGCTCAAGGGCATTCGCCACTCGGCTCCGCCGCGTTCGCTCTACACCGATTTGCCGCGCCGTTTCTGCTTTGCGCCGACGCAGGCGATGCCGCCATTCCTGGCCGAGGACAAGGAGGTCAGGCAGTGCTTGCGGCAGCATCCGGAAATTCTCTTCTTCAGCCTGGATCGAGAGATGGCCGAAGCCTGAACGAAGCGGGGCCCTGCACGGTGCAGCAAAGAAAGAAGCCGGGCATCGCGTCCCGGCTTTTTGTTGTCAGCGACCAGGCCTCAGATGACCAATTGGGTGCCCAGTTCGACCACGCGGTTGGTCGGGATCTTGAAGAAGTCGCTGGCGCTGGTGGCGTTCTTTGACATCACCGCGAAGAGGCGGGCGCGGAGTGGCGAAATGCGGCGGGTCATCGACGGGACGATGGTTTCGCGCGACAGGTAGAAAGTCGTTTCCATGCTGTCGAAGCGTTCCCCGTAGCGTTTGCATTGCTCCAGCGCGCCGGGAACATCCGGGCTTTCCATGAAGCCGTAGCGGACGATCAGGCGTTTGAAGCCCTTGCTCATCTGGTGCAGGTAGATGCGGTCGAAGTCATTGACGTGCGGGGTTTCAGTGGTCTGGATGGTGAGCAGCACGACCCGTTCGTGCAGTACCTGGTTGTGCTTGAGGTTATGTAGCAGGGCGGGCGGCACGCCATCCTTGGAACTGGTCATGAAGACGGCGGTGCCGGCGATGCGGTGCACATCGTCGATGGACTGCAGGAAATCTTCCATCGGGATGCTCTGCTTGGCCATTTCCTGCGAAACCAGACGCCGGCCGCGCCGCCAGGTGGTGAGCACGGTGAAGGAAACCAGGCCCATGGCGATCGGGAACCAGCCGCCTTCGGGAATCTTGATCGCGTTGGCGGCGAAGAAGGCGATGTCGACGCTGAGCATCACGCCGGCGACAGCGATCACTGCAAAAATGTTCCAGCGCCACATCAGTACCATCACGAAGGCGACCAGGATGGTGTCGATCAGCATCGTGCCGGTCACGGCAATGCCGTAAGCCGCCGCCAGATTGGAGGAGTTCTTGAAGCCGATAACCAGCGCGACCACAGCCAGGTAGAGCGTCCAGTTGGTGAAGGGAACGTAGATCTGGCCTTCTTCCTTGCCCGAGGTGTGGATGATCTGCATGCGCGGCAGCAGGCCCATCTGGATCGACTGGCGGGCGACCGAGAAGGCGCCCGAGATCACGGCCTGCGAGGCGATGACCGTGGCCAGGGTGGCGAGAACGACCATCGGCACCAGCGCCCAGTCTGGGGCGAGGTGGAAGAAGGGACTGGCGATGGCTTCCGGTTCGACCAGCAGCAGCGCGCCCTGGCCGAAATAGTTGAGGACCAGGGCCGGCATGACGAAACCGAACCAGGCCAGGCGGATCGGAAAGCGGCCGAAGTGACCCATGTCGGTGTACAGCGCTTCACCGCCGGTGACGGCAAGCACCACCGAACCGAGGGCCAGGAAGGCGAGGCCGGGGTGGGTGTAGATGAAATAGATGGCGAAGATCGGGTTGAGCGCCTCCAGCACCTGGGGGTTCTGGGCGATCTGCATCACGCCCAATGCGCCTAGGATGCCGAACCAGGCGACCATGACCGGCCCGAAAAAGAGGCCGACCGTACCCGTGCCGCGCTTCTGGATGAAAAACAGGAAGGTGATGATGGCCAGGGTGATCGGGATGACATAAGGCTTGAGTGTCGGGGTGACGATTTCCAGGCCTTCGACGGCAGACAGGACCGAGATGGCCGGGGTGATCATGCTGTCGCCGTAGAACAGCGCCGCAGCGAAGATGCCGAGCAGGGTGACGATCCAGGCCAGGCGGGGATTCTTGGCGCGCTCGGTGACCAGCGCCAGCAGGGCGAGCGAACCGCCTTCGCCGCGATTGTCCGCGCGCATGATGATGGCGACGTACTTGGCAGAAACCAGGGCCATGATCGACCAGAAGACCATGGACAGAATGCCGAGGATATTGTCGGCGGTGACCGGGATCGGATGGTGGCCGTTGAAGATTTCCTTCAGGGCGTACAACGGACTGGTGCCGATGTCGCCGAAAACAACCCCGATGGCGGCGATGGTGACCGCCGGTAGCGCTTGCCGTTCGTGCATGATTCCCCCCTGCTGCGCCTGAGGCGCTATGTGTGTTTTCAGGTGTCATCGCACCGCAGCAAATGGGCTGGCACGGGTGGACGACAGACCGCCAATCTAGCACTTCAAGCCGCCCTTGGGTACGGGCTACGGCATTTTTGCGGACGACTCAGGGCGGGGTGTTGCGCCGCAGCAAGTGCATCACGACGAAGCGCAGGACGGCTTCGCCTCTTTGGTTGACCGCCTCGTAGCGCAGTCGGGCGATGCCGCGATCCGGCTTGGAAGAAGAGGGGCGAACTTCCACTACCTCGATTTCGCTATGCAAGGTATCGCCCGGGCGGACCGGCGCCAGCCAGCGCAGTTCGTCGATGCCGGGCGAGCCCATGCTCGATTCGGCCAGGATGCCGGACTGGATGAACAGGCGGAAACAGATCGCCAGGCTCTGGAAGCCGCTGGCGATCAGCCCGCCGTAGGGCGAATCGGCTGCCGCGTTGGCATCGAGATGAAAGGGCTGTGGGTCGTAGCGCCAGGCGAAGTCGATAATCTCGGCTTCGCTCAGGGTCAGGCCGGGCGAGGTGAAACGCTGGCCGGGCGTCAGATCGTCGAGGTAGCGGGTGTCCATGTCGGGCGTCCTTGAGTGGTTGGCGGAAGGTTGGTTATGCGTCAGAGCCGGCCAGCCATTTGAATACGATGTTGTAGAGCTTTTCTGGATCGAACGGCTTGCTCAGGAAATCGTTCATGCCGGCGGCGAAGCATCGCTGACGGTCTTCGGCAAAGGCATTGGCAGTCATGGCGATGATTGGCAGATGGCGAGTGGCGGAGAGCTGACGCAGCTGGCGCGTTGCTTCGAGTCCGTCGATAACGGGCATCTGCATGTCCATCAGGATCAGCGCGTAGCTGGTTTCCTGGGCCATTTGCACCGCTGCGCCGCCGTTTTCGGCGGTATCGATCTGCATGCCGACATCTTCGAGGAGCATTTGGGCGACTTCCCGATTCACCGGCTCGTCATCGGCAATGAGAATTCTTGTTCCGGCAAAACCTCGGCGCAGCTCGCTTTCGGCATGACCGGCCGGGCAATGCGCCGCGTCAAGCTTGCCATCATCCTTTTTGAGACGGGCGGTCAGCCAGAACGTGCTGCCGAGGCCTGGCGAGCTTTCCACACCGACTTCGCCGCCCATCAACTGCGCCAGCCTTTTGGTGATGGCCAGGCCCAGGCCGCTGCCGCCATAGTTGCGGGTGATCGTGTTGTCGGCTTGCTCGAAGGAGGAGAACAGGCGCGGCAAGGTTTCAGCTGGAATGCCGATGCCGGTATCGGCGACTTCGAAGCGGATCAGAACGGAGTCCGCCGTTTCATCGACGATACGGGTACGCAGGATGATGCTGCCGGTCGCGGTGAATTTGACTGCATTCGTCGCATAGTTGAGCAAGGCTTGTTGCAGCCGGGCACCGTCACCGCGCAGGCGGGTCGTGACCGGCGCGTTCTCGATGCGCAGGGCGAGACCCTTTTCCGTCACGCGTTCGTTGAGTATCGAAGCGACATTGGCGGTGATGCTGGCAATGTTGACGTTGCTCTCTTCGGTGACGAACTTGCCGGCCTCGATTTTTGACAGATCGAGTATGGCGTTGATCAATTCGAGAAGGTGATGGCTGGCCGTGTCGATCTTGTCCAGGCGATTGATCTGGTCGGCTGGGACACCGGCACGCCGCATCAGATTGACCATGCCGACGATGGCATTGAGCGGCGTGCGGATTTCATGGCTCATGTTGGCGAGAAAGCTGCTCTTCGCAATATTGGCAGCCTCGGCTGCGGACTTGGCGCTTTCCAGTTGTTCCGTACGCATGGCGACGATTTCTTCCAGATGGTCGCGATGACGTTCCAGTTCGGCCTGGGCTTCTTTGAACTGAGTGATATCGGTGATCAGCACGTAGAAGCCTTCGATGGTTTCGCCGTGTCGGTCAGGAATGTAGTTGATCAGACCTTGCGATGGTGTCGGCATGCCCGGAAGCGTGAACGTGCGCTCGAAGGACTGCGGCTCGCCGCGCAGGGCGGCTTCCATGTGCGGCAGGTTGAGCTGGTAGAAGTGCTCGCCGATCACTGCACCGGCATCGCAGCCGACCATGTCGGCCGGATCGAGACCGAACCACCTGGCATAGGCTGCATTGGCAAAACGGTTGCGCATCGTTTTATCCCAATAGCCGATCATGGCCGGCATATTGTTGAGGATCGATTCGAGGTCGCGTTCGACCTGCTTGCGTTCGCCGATGAAGCGGTTGAGCGCATCCACCAGGATGTCGATTTCATCGGGTGTGCCGCCCGTGGTTTTGCGCGCGATGCTCAGACGGGCAACATGCTTGATATTGCCCTGTTGGCTGACCGCCTCGGCCAGCTGGTGCAAGTGCCGCGTGACCTGCCGGTATACGATGGCGAAGAGCAGCAGGCTGACGCCGATGATCTTGAAGACATCCATCAGCATCAGGGTTTTGAGGGTATCGGCAAGTTGGGCGTTGACCTGGAAATAGGATTCCGACAAGTGAAGGGTTCCGATTGTCTGACTGCCATTGGGGGCCGGGATCGGCAGACTCCATTCGAGGTCCGGCTTGCCGGTGAAATCCGGTTGGCCGACATCGATCACCGATTTTTCCAGGTCCTGAATCTCTGCGTGGACCAGGGTGCCCGAGCCGACCATGCCGCGCAGCGAGGCTTTCAAGCCATCGATGTCGTATTGCCAAAGCGCAATCGAGATCGCCGGGAGACTTTGGACAGCCGCGTTGCGCGCATTGGCATGGGCCGTCTGGAGGGCCTTGTTGCGTTCGTGGGCAACGCTGAATACCGTAGTCAGGATAAAGACGGCGAAACTGGTCAAGGTCACCCAAAGCAGGATGCGTAGCGCGAGGACCGAGCCGCGCAGCGGGGCGCTGCCGGCCGGCCTCATTGCGTACCCCAGATTGCCGAGTAGGCGGCCTCGAAGCCGAGTTTGGCCTCGATCCCTCCCTGATCGACCTTTTTCAGGCTTTCGGTCGTCACCAGGATCGGTTTGGCTTCAAAGCCGCTTGGCGGGGAACCGGCAAAAGCCCGATTCAATTCGTCCGCCAGCTGGAAACCCTGCAGACGCAAGGGTTCGGCGACGGTAGCCGCCTGCTGCGCTAGGCCGGCGGCAATTCGCCCCAAAGCCTTGTTGGAGCCGTCGCCAGCCGAAACATTGACGATATCGGTGCGCTGCGCCGCGATCAGTGGATAGTTGATCTCGTCGAAATAGATATCGTTGATGGCCAGGCTATAGGTCCAGGACGCGCCGTGGGTGGCGACCAGCCGGCTGACGACCGGCGGGATGCGGGTCGCGACATCGGAAATGGCGATGTCTTCAACCGCCAATACCTTGCAGCCACGATAATTGCGGCAGGCTTCGATCGATTGCTTCATGGCCGCAGTCTTGGCATTGGCCACGGCGAATTGCCGGTCGTTGAAAATGACAACCCCCACTGTCCGGCCTTTGCGCTTGGCGTCCTGGATCACGAAGTCGGCGGCGAGTTGCGCCACATCGAGCGGTCGGGTTGAAATATTGGCAAACAGTTCGCCGGTCGGGCCGGGTTCCTTCGCCGCATGCCAACCGACCAGCGCGATCCGCGCCTTTTTCGCTTGTGCCATTTCGCCGGAGAAATCGCCGGGATCGAAGCCGCCGATGACAATCCCGTCCGGGCGGGCGCCAAGGGCAAAGGCCAATTGCGTGGCCTGGACAGCCTTGCTGCCGCCGCCATCCTTGAGCTGAATGCGCCAGCCGAGTTTTTTGGCTGCTTCCTCGAAGCCGCGATAGGCACCCATGACGCCACCGTTTTTGTAGTCGGCGGCGATGAAGACAACATGTTTGCCGCTTTGGGCGACAGGGCCTGGCGGCAACTGCAGCTTCGCCTCCTGGGTGATCCCGGCGCCGCAGGCCAAAGTCAACAAGAGCGGAATTAGACGGGCTGCTGTTTTCACGGGAAATCCATGTCAAGCCATTTGTTCAATGTACGTCACACCGAGGTACGTGATCAAGCTAAGAATGTTAGATTTCGCTGATATTTGGAATTTTGGTCTATTTTGTTGATTTTCCTGTCAATTCTGACCGGGGAGGCTCAATGGCGCAGCAATTCGGGGGCGCACGCCTGTTGCTCTGGCTATTCAGCGTAAGCTCAGGGGTTGATGCAGGCCGAGATTTGCTCGCTGCCGCCCGTGCCGCAGGGGGTAACGGCGCCGCTGACCGGGTGGGGCGTGCCGTCGTCGTCCATTTGGGCAGCCAGGGTTTCCCAGAAGCTGACGCCGGATCGGTTGAGCTTGAGGCGGAGCAGCCAGCCGCGCTGGGCAGCGGGGTAGTCGAAGCCGTCGAATACGAAATTGCCGAGGCTGTAGATGATCGGCTTGCCGCGATAGATTTCGGCGCCCTGGGTGACGTGCGGGTGGCCGCCGACGACGAGGGCGGCACCTGCGTCGATCATCCGGCGGGCCAGGCTGCGTTGCCGTTCGTCGGGTGTGCTTTCCTTTTCCCAGCCCCAGTGCATGAAGGGAATGACGAGGTCGGCGCCGGCGGCCTTGGCGGCGCGGATGTCGTCGATCACCTGGTCGTCCTCGCTCCAGGCGATGCCCGGCCAGTTGGCGCCAGCTTCGAAATGGCGGGGTTTGTATTCGTTGTAGCCGAGCACGGCAATCTTCAGGCCCTTGCGGTTGATCCACAGTGGCCGATGCGCTTCGCTCAGGTTGTGGCCGCCGCCGAAGTAGGCGATGCCGGCCCGGTCGAGGTGGCCCATGGTGTCGACGAAGGCGCTCTGGCCGTAGTCGCCGGAATGGTTGTTGGCTAGGGAGACGGCATCGAAGCGGCCTTGCAGTCGCGACAGGACTGCGGGTTTGGCACGGAAGCTGAAGATCTTGTTGTCGGCCGGCTTGCCGCCTTCGGCAACCGGGCATTCGAGATTACCGATGCGGTAGTCGGCAGCTTGCAGGATGTCGGCGAAGGGGGCAAAGGGATCGCCGCCGCGTTCGATCAGGCGGCCGGGACCGTCGTCGAGCATGATGTCGCCGGCTAAGATCAGGGTCAGATCGTCGGCGCGTGCATGCGCGAGGCTCAGGAACAGGCCGAGCAGCAGGGTAAGGAGGCGATGTCCCCGGCGACTCATTGATTCGTCCCCTGCCTGAATGCGCAGCGGTAAGCCAGTTCGCTGTCGCGTATCGGCTCGTAGATGCGTTGTTCGCCGGTGAAGTCGTCGTGACGTTCAACCGGCAAGGGGTAGGGGTAGCTGGCCTGGTGCAGGATGGCGGGACCTTCGTCGCGGTTGGCGTAGGTATAGAGCTTGATGCCCGCCAGATCGGTCGGTGTGTCGCGCCAGACGATGCGGAAAAGGAAGAAAGTTCCGACCGGGCTTGGTGCCACGAGGTAGGGCGAGGCGCTTGGCCGGGCTTCGATCTCTTGTGTCATCCCGCCATAGTTGAGGTGGCAGACGATGCGGTCGGCGTGGGCCGATGCGCAACCGAATGCCAGCAGCCCGGCGAGAAGCTTAGCGCCCGGCACGGCCGACCGCTTTCAATTTCAGGTCGAGCGGACTGGCTTGGCCGTTTTCGAGTTTCGGGGCGCCCCGGTCGCTGATGAAGAGCAGCTTGCCGCGCCGTTCGATGTGGGCGATGACCGTGATGCGGGCTTTCTTGCCGACCAGGTCGCGATCGATCGTGGTTTGGAAGGCGATCGGTACGGACTGGCCGGATAGCGCGATGCGTTGTTCGGCCAAGGTCAGGGCGGGGGCACCGGCACGGCCGGTATCCTGGATGCGGATGACGAGCTGGGAGTCGGGCGGGAGCGCCTGGCGACTGCGGTAACTGGCCTGGCCGCTCAGGTCGATGAAGCTGCTGCTGGCCGGGGCGTGCGCAACAGCGCTGCTTTGCTCGGCGACGGTGCCGCGCTGGCAGCGCCGCACGTTGCCTTTGCCATCTTCGAACACGGCCTTTTCATCCTGGGTGTGCAGGCGGATCGTTTCGTTGCGATAGAGGGCGCCGGTGGTGACTGGAACCTGGCGCAGGTTGATTGCTTCGTCGGCAAAGTGCAGGGTGGCCTGCGGCTGCTCATCGCTACCGCTGGCAAAGGAAATTTCGATGCGGCTGCCGTTGTCGCAGGTGTAGGGAATGCGTTCGATTTCTGCAGCGTGGCTGCTCAAGGGCAGAATGGCGAGGAGCAGGGCGGCGATCGGATGAATCTTCATGCTTGGTCGGAGGGAAAGTCGGGGTGGTCGGAGAGCGCTTTCCAATGGCCATCGATCAGCCCCTCGATCGGGCGGTAATTCGATTTGTAGGCCATTTTCGGGCTCTCTGCGATCCAGTAGCCGAGATAGAGGTAGGGCAGTTCCAGCGTATGGCACTGGGCAGCTTGCCAGAGAATGTTGTAGGCGCCGAAGCTGGCGCCGGGGATGTCCGGGTCGTAGAAGGTGTAGACCGAGGACAGTCCGTCGTCGAGGACGTCGATCAGGCTGACCATGCGGACGACGCCGTTTTCGCTGAACTCGACCAGTCGGGTATCGACGCGGCTTTGCAGCAGGAACTGGGCGTATTGCTCATGGCTGTCGTCATCCATGCCGCCGCCCGGGTGGCGGGCGTTTTGATAACGAACGTAGAGGGCATAGTGCGCGTCGTCGAAGATCAGCGGCAACTCTCGGGCGACCAGGTGCTGGTGCTTTTTGAGGGCGCGGCGCTGGCTGCGGTTGGGCTGCAGTTCGGCCACCGGCAGCCGCACTGGGACGCAGGCGCGGCAGCTGTCGCAGTGGGGGCGGTAGGTGAAGATGCCGCTGCGCCGGAAGCCGGCGCGGACCAGTGAACTGTAGATTTCGGCATCGATCAGGTGGGCCGGGGTCGCAACCTGCGAGCGCGCCTGCCGATCCGCCAGGTAGCTGCACGGGTAGGGCGAGGTGGCGTAGAACTGCAGCAGGGAGAAGGGGAGTGCGGCGTCGTCCGGAAGGGCCATGCTTTACCAGTCCAGGTCGAGCTGCGCGCTTGTCCAGATGCTCCGCGCGCTACCGCTGGCCGTCAGTTGCCGCAGGCGGTCGAGAAAGGCGGCCCGCGGGATTTCGCGGCCACCCAGCGAAGCAAGGTGTTGGGTACGCATTTGGCAGTCGATCATGCCGAATTGTTCGGCCAAAAGGAAGCGGACGAGATAAGCGAAGGCAATCTTCGAGGCATCGTTGCGGCGAGAAAACATCGATTCCCCATAGAACATGCGCCCGATGGCCAGGCCGTACAATCCGCCGATCAGATTGCCTTCTGCATAGGTTTCGACCGAGTGCGCCCAGCCGAGTTCATGCAATCGGCAATAGGCTTCGCGCATGTCATCGCTGATCCAGGTGCCGTCCTGGCCGGGGCGAGGGGTGGTCGAGCAGGCTTCGATGACGCCGGCGAAATTGCTGTCGAAGCGGACTTCGAAGTGGCCGCTGCGCAGTGTCTTGCGCAAGGAACGGGTCAGGCGGAATTCGCCCGGAAACAGCACCATGCGCGGGTCCGGGCTGTACCACAAGGGATGCCCCTCGACCGTCCCCCAGGGAAAGATGCCGTGGCGGTAGGCGTCGAGGATGCGGGCCGCCGAGAGATCGCCGCCGACGGCGAGCAGGCCGCCCATGTCTTCGCGGCTGGTTTCGACCGGCGGAAACGAGTCGAGCGGGCCGAGAAAGGGAATCATCGAATCCGGGCCGGTATCAGGCGGGGCTGGTGGTTTCTGCCTTGTCGTCGTGCCAGACGATGGGCTTGGTCTGCTGTTGTTCCAGTTCGATTTCGCAGGCCGGGTCGTTGCATTCCTCGTGCTTCTTGAAGGCGATGACGTGGTCGGCGTCCAGGCGGATGCCGATTTTTTCGCCGAGGGCATGGTTGTGATGCGATGGCACCAGCGAGAGGACTTCGCTGCCACTGGCCAGACGCAGGGTATAGAGGATGTCGGCACCGCGGAAAGCCTTGTGCAGGACTTCGGCCAGCACCGGACTGGCGTCGTCATGGACGATATCGTCCGGGCGCAGCAGGATGTCGACCCGGCAGCCGTTGTCGCAGGCCGAGCAGGTTTCGTTGCATTCGACCGGCGTGTCGGAGATCAGCGTGCCCAGTTCCATCTTGACGCTGTTGTTGTCGCCGACCGTACCGCCGATCAGCACGCCCTGGCCGATGAAGTCGGCGACGAAGCGGTTGGCCGGGCGGTGATAGAGGTTGTACGGCACATCCCATTGCTGGATGCGGCCATGGTGCATGATGCCGATCTCGTCAGCCATGGCGAAGGCTTCGTGCTGATCGTGGGTGACCATGACGGCGGTCGATCCTTCGCGCTTGAGGATTTCGCGGACCTCGACCGACAGGCGTTCGCGCAGGCCGACATCGAGGTTGGAAAAGGGCTCGTCGAGCAGGATCAGTTCCGGTCGGGGCGCCAGGGCGCGGGCCAGGGCAACGCGCTGCTGCTGGCCGCCAGAAAGTTCGTGCGGATATTTTTCGCCCTGGCCGGAAAGCCCGACCGTGGCCAACAATTCCTTTACGCGCTGGCGGGCGGCTTCGTCCGGCTTGCGCCCGAGGCCGAAGGCGACGTTCTGTTCGATGGTGAGGTGGGGGAACAGCGCATAGTCCTGGAAAACCATGCCAATCCGGCGCTTTTCCGGCGCCACGCGCAGTCCCTGGCGACTGACCACTTCACCGTGCAGGCAAATCTCGCCGCCAGCGATTTCCTCGAAACCGGCAATGCAACGCAAAAGTGTCGTCTTGCCGCAACCGGATGGACCAAGCAGACAGGCGATCTGGCCGGCCTGGAGCTTGAAATCTACGCCATCGACGACGGTCTGCCTGCCGTAGCGTTGAACGACGCTTTTTAGTTCGAGTTGAGTCATAGCGCTCGATTATAATTCGCATTCACAATCATGCGCACAGCTCACTATTCTCCCCTGTTGATCGTCGGTTTCATCGTTGCCCTGCTGGCCGGGTTGCCGGTGGCCAGCGTCGGACTCAATCTGCTGGCCGGCGGTACCAGCGATACCTGGGCGCATTTGGTGCATACCGTATTGCCTGACTACATGTTGAATTCGCTATGGTTATGCCTTGGCGTCGGTTGCGGCGTCGGCCTGATTGGCGTGGCGACGGCGTGGCTGACCGCGATGCACGATTTTCCCGGACGGCGCTTCTTCGAATGGGCGATGGTCTTGCCGCTGGCCATGCCGGCCTACGTCATGGCTTACGTCTATACCGATTTCCTGCAGTTCGTCGGTCCTTTGCAAACCGCTTTGCGTGAGGCGTTCGGTTGGCAATACGGCGATTACTGGTTCCCGGATATCCGCAGCCTGCCGGGGGCCATGCTGATGTTCGTCTGCGTGCTCTATCCCTACGTTTATCTGTTGGCGCGGACGGCTTTCATCGAACGCGCCAGCGGCATGCTCGAAGCGGCGCGTACACTCGGCATGGGGCCGTGGCGGGCCTTCTTCTCGGTGTCGCTGCCGCTGGCCCGGCCGGCCATCGTCGCCGGCATCGCGCTGGCCTTGATGGAAACGCTGGCCGATTACGGCACGGTGGCGTATTTCGCGGTGAATACTTTTACCACCGGCATCTATCGCGCCTGGTTTTCGCTCGGCGACCGGGTCGCGGCGGCGCAGCTTGCCGCCATGTTGCTCGGCTTTGTGCTCTTCTTGCTGATGGCGGAGCGGCTTTCGCGCGGTCGAGCGCGTTATCACAACACGACCGGGCGGAATCGCCCGATGGTCGGTGCCCAGCTCGGTGGTATCAAGGCGCTGGCGGCGATCCTTACCTGTGCGCTGCCGCTTTGCCTGGGTTTCGTGCTGCCAGCCGGCCTGTTGCTCAAGATGGCGCTGACCGAGGGCGATGCCCAGTTTGGCGAACGTTTCCTGATGCTGTCGCGCAACAGTTTCGTGCTGGCCGGGCTGACCGCCTGCATCGGCGTGCTGCTTGCCTTGCTGATGGCCTATGGGGCGCGGCTGGCCAAGTCGAATTTTGCCAACGGCCTGAATCGCGTCGTTGGCTTGGGTTATGCGGTGCCTGGCGCGGTGATCGCGGTCGGCGTGCTGATTCCGGTGACCCGATTGGATAACTGGTTGTCAGGCCAGTGGCAACTGTGGTTCGGCTATAACCCCGGCTTGTTGCTGACGGGCGGCATCGCGGCAGTGATCTACGCTTATCTGGTGCGTTTCCTGGCGGTCGCCCTGCATACGGTTGAATCGAGTCTGGCCAAGGTGACGCCGAGCATGGACGATGCGGCACGCAGTCTCGGTCTGGGGCAGGGCGAGACCCTGCGCCGGGTGCATGCGCCGATGCTGCGGGGCAGCTTGTTCACCGCCGGTTTGCTGGTCTTCGTCGATGTGATGAAGGAGTTGCCGGCGACGCTGGTGATGCGCCCTTTCAATTTCGACACACTGGCGACGCAGGCTTATACGCTGGCGTCTGACGAGCGGCTGGCGGAAGCCTCGACTGCGGCGCTGGCGATTGTCGGTGTCGGTTTGTTGCCTCTGATCGCGTTGTCGCAGCAAATCTCGGCGGCCCGTCGCGGCACCTCGACGCCGCTCTCATGAGCACAGCCTAGCGCCGGCTGGTCTTTTTGCTATCCGGCGCGTCCTGAAGATTCATCAAGTCCCTGGTCAGAATGTTGGTGTCCGTACCACGGCTGGACTGGATGTCGATATTTTCGATGATGTCGTAGTTGTTGATCTCGGTTTCGGTGAGGTCGTTGGGTTTGCGATCAAAGTCGAGGGGAATGTCGAGCGGCGGCAATTCGACCATCGCCGGCTCTTCCAGTAGAGCCGGCGGAATCCGGAAGTGCTCGGGGATAATCGCGCCTTCCTTGAGCAGCAAGGCAATGACCTTGCTGTTCTTGGCCCGCACCGCGAGGCGAAGCGGCATGCCGGGACCGTCAGCACCCGGCGCATTGATGTTCGCACCACGCTGGATCAGTTCGTTGATGATAGCCAGGTCGCCCTCGAAGCACGCGGTACGGAGAGGCAGGCCGGGATGGCCATGAATGTCCGCTTCTTCGATATCCGCGCCTTCGTCGAGCGCATCGATGACGGTACGCAGGTAGCCTTTCCGGATGGCGGAAATCAGTTTGCTGGGAGAGGGGTGCTTGCCGGACATGGGTCAGATGCTTTAGACAGCTAGGGGATTCGGTTGAGGGATGGATGGGGGCGGAATGCGCCGCCGGCTATTTATAGCCCGTCTTGTCGAAAATGATTTGCGCCTTGGCCTGGTACATGGCGAGGTTTTTTACAGGTAATTTGTCGGCTTTGAACTTGCCGAGCGAATCGAGTGCCGGATTGGCAACCTTGACGCTTTCAACGGCTGGCCACTCATTGTTGCCATCGGCAAAATAGCGTTGAGCCTCGTCGGAGGCGAGGTATTCCAGAAACTGGATGGCGGCAGCCTTGTTGGGGGCGGATTTCAGGACGCCACCGCCGGAGACGTTGATGTGCGTGCCGCTGCTGCCCTGGTTGGGCCAAATGACGCCAATCTTTTCCATGGCCTTGGTTTCGTCGGGTTTGGTCGAGCGCATCATGCGGGCAACATAGTAAGTATTCGATACCGCTACGCCGCACTCGCCCGCCGCGACCGCCTTGATCTGATCGGTGTCACCACCCTTCGGGGCGCGAGCAAAATTGGCCACCATGCCGCGTGCCCATTCTTCTGCCCTGGCTTCGCCCTGGTTGGCAATCACCGAAGCCATCAGGGACAGGTTGTAAGGGTGTGAACCGGAGCGCGAGCAAAGTTTCCCCTTGAGTTTGGGATTGGCGAGATCATCGTAGTTCTGGACGTCTTCGGCTTTTACCGTGGCCTTGTTGTAAATGATGACGCGGGCACGGGTCGAGAACGAAAACCAGTCTTCGGTGCGTAGATGGGCGGGAATCCTCGATTCCAGTTTTTTCGAAACAATCGGTGCGAACAGGCCGAGTTCATGCGCTTTTGCCAGGCGGGCAGCGTCGACCGTGAGAAAAACGTCGGCCGGGCTGTTGCTGCCTTCGTTGCGGATACGTTCCAGCAATTCTTCTTCCTTGCCCTCGATCCGATTGATCTTGATGCCGGTTTGCTTGGTGAAATTGGCGTATAGGGCTTCGTCGGTCTGGTAGTGGCGAGCCGAATACAGATTGAGCTCTGCCGCCTGCAGGTGAAGGGAAAGAAGTGCGAGTGCAGCCAGGGAAAGCATCTGCTTCATGAGCAAGCTCCGTGAGTCGTCGTTTTCAGGATGTTGCTAGTTTAGGGAATTGGGAAATGCCAGTGCAAGCGAACAGGCGTAAAAAAAGCGGCTGGTACGCCGCCTTGGTTCAGTTGCTGTCGATGATTCGCCGCGCGCCGTTATAGCGCTTGAGCCAATAGCTGCTTTCCATGCTTTCAACACGAACTTCCGCACCTGTACGGGGGGCGTGCATGAAGTGGTTGTCGCCGAGATAAATTCCAACATGCGAGAACGCGCGACGCATGGTATTGAAGAAGACCAAGTCGCCCGGTTTCAACTGACTGGTGTCGATTTGTTGGCCGACTTCGCTCATTTCCCTGGCCGTGCGTGGCAAGGATGTCCCGATGCTGTCCTTGAAGACGAGGCGAACAAAGCCGCTGCAGTCGAGTCCGCTGTCTTCGTCGTTTCCACCAAAGCGGTAGCGCACGCCAACCAGTTTGAGACCCTGCAGGATGACATCCTGAGCGACGTTGGTGTAACGTTCGAAGAAAGAAAGCGCTTCTTCCTTGCGGCCTTGCTCTGCCGCGTGGGACGCGGTCAGGCCGCCGGAAAACAGGGCGGTCGAGAGCAAAACGGTGGCAAGGACTTTATGCATAGCTGGCGAATGTATTTCAAAACAGATTGCCTGTAAAGTTTTCGCAAAAAATCGGCCACTGCAACTATGTTCATAATTCGTAATTATGAATACAATTTATTTCCCCGGGGGTAATGGATGACGATGAATTCCTTCAAGGCACTTTTGATTGAAGAGCACGACGGCAAGGTGAGCAGCGGTTTCGTCCGGTTGGATGAAAGTCAGCTGGATGCCGGCGAGGTCACGATCCGGGTCGCCTATTCGAGCATCAATTACAAGGATGCGCTGGCAGCTACCGGTGCCGGCAAGATCATCCGGCGTTTTCCTTGTGTCGGCGGTATCGATTTGTGCGGCATGGTGATCGAAAGTAAGGATGCGCGCTTCAAGGCGGGTGATCCTGTGATCGCCACCAGTTTCGATATCGGCGTGGCGCATCATGGCGGTTATGCCGAGATTGCGCGGGTTCCCGCTGCCTGGGTGGTTCCGTTGCCAGCAGGGTTGTCCTTGTTCGAGTCCATGGCGTTGGGTACAGCTGGTTTCACCGCGGCCCTGGGGATCGTCCGGATGGAAGAAAATGGCTTGCGTCCCGACAAGGGGCCGGTCATCGTGACCGGTGCAACCGGCGGTGTCGGCAGTCTGGCGGTCGATATGTTGGCCAAGTCCGGATATCACGTGGTGGCGCTGACCGGCAAGGAAGGCGAGTCGGATTATCTGCGTAGCCTTGGGGCGGCTGAAGTCATGTTGCGACAGAATTTGAATCTGTCGAAAATCCGCCCGCTTGACCGGGGGCGCTGGGCTGGTGCGGTCGATAATCTCGGTGGTGACGTGCTGGCCTGGATTGCCAGCACGATGGAACAGGGGGGGACGATTGCCAGTATCGGTCTGGCGGCGAGCATGTCGCTCAATACCACCGTGGCACCCTTTATCTTACGGGGCGTTTCACTGTTGGGCGTCGATTCCGGCTATATCCGCGAACCTTATCGCAGCGGGGTTTGGCAGCGCTTGGCGGGCGACTTGAAACCGCGACACCTGGCCGAAATGGCTCGACGCATTCCATTCGATGCGCTGCCCGAGACTTTCGCCGAATATATCGCAGGTCAGGCCAAGGGCCGTGTTGTGGTGGAGGTTGCCGGTGGCTGATGCGGCGGATCGACCCCATGTCTTGATTGTCGACGACTCGCGCGTCGTTCGGGTCTCGCTATCACAGCACTTGCGCGGAACATACGAGGTGCGCGAGGAGGCCGATGGCGAGGCGGCTTGGCAGACGCTGGTCCTTGATCACACGATTCAGGCGGTGATCTCCGATTTGCAGATGCCGAAGCTCAATGGTTATGAGTTGCTGGAGCGAGTCCGCACCTCCAAGTTGCGTCGCCTGCAGCAGCTGCCATTTATTCTGGTTTCAGGCGAGGAGACCGAGGAAGAGCGCGCCAAGGCGAAAGCGCTAGGCGTTTCGGATTTTGTGACGAAGGGGGCAGGTAGTGCCGAGTTGCTGACCCGGCTGAATCATCTGCTGGCCTTGTCTGTCGCACAGGAGAACCTGGAAACCGCGCGTGATTCTCTGGTGCAGGATCCGACAAGTGGCTTGTATACCCGGAAGTATCTCGAATTGCAGGCAGCTCAGGCATTGTCCCATTCGGCGCGCCATGGTGCCGAGACCAGTGTGATGGTGTTTGGGTTTGACGGTTTTGCGCAGCTAGGGGAGCGTTTGGGGCACGAGGTGGCGGAGCAGGTCGGAACGCGCTTCGCCAAGATGCTGGCCGGCAAGATGCGGCATGAAGACAGCTTGGGGCACTTCGCTCCAGGTCAGTATGCGGTGGTTTCCCCCGGTACTTCGTTGGCGTTCTGTATGACTTTTGCCGAGCGGGTTCGCGAGGCGGTCGAGGTGGCCAGGATATCCATGCAGGGCCAGCCGATCGCCGTCACGATCAGCATTGGTTTAGCCGGCATGCCAACCGATCACGTCAGTTCGGCGAACGGCTTGTTGGAGCTGGCTGGAGAGCGAATGCGCGAGGCCATGCAGGCGGGGGGGAATCGGACAGTATCGGGCGGTGTCGTTTCAGCCACCCGGCCGATTTCCCTGCACCACGCGCTGGAGTTGCTGGCGGCGAACCGCACGGGGGCTGTGTTGCCGCATCTCGGTGCATTGGGCAAGAAGTTGCTGCCTTTGCTGCAATTGATGAATCAGGAATTGGGTTTGGCTTTGCCGTTGGCAGAGATCGAACATCGTTTGAACGAGCGGACAACCAAAAAATAATCGGTCCGCTTGCTTTTCTGTTGTGCAGGAAACTTTAAAGAGGGAGTTTTATGGCGACGTACAAGGAGTTTCACCAGTATTCGATTGAAAAGCCGAATGAGTTCTGGAGCGAGCAAGCGCAGCTTGTCGACTGGAAAGAACCGTTCACCCAGGTTTGCGATTTTTCGCGCCCGCCGTTTGCCAAGTGGTTTGTCGGCGGCAAGACCAATCTCTGCTACAACGCGGTGGACCGGCATGCAGCCAAGCGTCCGAACGATCGTGCGCTGATCTTCATTTCGACTGAAACCGATGAAGAAACGGTTTACAGCTTTGCCGAGCTGCAGCGCGAAATCGAGCGCATGGCGGCGATCTACCAGAGCCTCGGCGTCAAGAAGGGCGATCGCGTCCTGATCTACATGCCGATGATCGCGCAGGCCTGTTTCGCCATCCTGGCGGCGACCCGTATCGGCGCCATCCACTCGGTGGTGTTTGGTGGCTTTGCTTCCGGTTCGCTGGCGACCCGCATTGACGATGCCAAGCCGGTGCTGATCGTTTCCTCCGATGCCGGCATGCGCGGTGGCAAGGCGGTACCCTACAAGCATCTGCTCGACGAAGCGATCGAGTTGTCGGAAAACAAGCCGGCCAAGGTGCTGATGGTTGACCGTGGCCTGGACAAGGACTTCAACAAGGTTGCCGGCCGCGATGTCGATTACGCCACCCTGCGTGCCCAGCACATGGATGCCCAGGTGCCGTGCGAGTGGCTGGAATCCTCCGAGCCGTCCTACATCCTGTACACCTCGGGAACGACGGGCAAGCCGAAGGGCGTCCAGCGCGATACCGGCGGTTACGCCGTGGCGCTGGCTTCCTCGATGAAGCATATCTACTGCGGCGGCGAGGGTGAGACCTTCTTCTCGACCTCGGATATCGGCTGGGTGGTGGGTCACTCCTACATCATCTACGGCCCGCTGATCGCAGGCATGGCCACCGTCATGTATGAAGGCACGCCGCTGCGCCCGGATGCCGGCATCTGGTGGCAGATTGTCGAGAAATACAAGGTCAACGTCATGTTCTCGGCGCCGACTGCGGCTCGCGTATTGAAAAAGCAGGATCCGGCGTTCATGCACAAGTACGACCTGTCGTCGCTGAAGCATATCTTCATGGCTGGCGAGCCGCTGGATCAACCGACCCACGAATGGTTCATGAACGAACTGCAGAAGCCGGTTATCGACAACTACTGGCAGACCGAGACCGGTTGGCCGATGCTTGCCGCCTTGCCTGGTGTTGAAAAGACGCCGATCAAGTACGGTTCGCCATCGTTCCCCGTCTATGGTTACAACCTGCAAATTTTCCGTGAAGATGGTTCGGTTTGCGGGCCGAACGAGAAGGGGATTGCAGCTGTCATCCCGCCGCTGCCGCCCGGCTGTCTGTCTACTGTCTGGGGGCAGGACGACCGCTTCGTTTCGACCTATTTCACACTGTTCAAGGAGCCGCTGGTTTACTCCTCATACGACTGGGCAATCAAGGACGAGGATGGTTACTTCACCATTCTCGGTCGTACCGATGACGTGATTAACGTTGCCGGCCATCGTCTTGGTACCCGTGAAATCGAAGAGGCGATCCAGGCTCACGCGGCGATTGCCGAGGTGGCTGTCGTCGGCGTCGAGGACAAGCTCAAGGGGCAGGTACCGATGGCGTTTGCCGTGGTCAAAGATGCTGCCAAGGTTGCCACAGCTGAATTGGTTAAGGCGCTTGAAAAGGAAGTGTTTGCGACGGTGGACGGCATTCTTGGTGCCATCGCTCGTCCGGCGCGTGTGCATTTCGTTACGGGCCTGCCCAAGACCCGTTCCGGCAAGATGTTGCGCCGTTCGCTGCAGGCCCTGGCCGAAGGCCGTGATCCGGGTGACCTGACGACGATCGACGATCCGTCTACGCTGGAGCAGATCAAGAACGCATTGGCCAGCTAAATCGGCGACGATGACGTATCCAGGCCCGCCGGCAGTGCCGGCGGGCTTTTTTGCGTCCGGATTGTAAGATTCCGGCTCGGGGGCGGGTGTTAGAATGGCCGCCAGTCCTACCTTTCCCCTAGTTTCAATTCGATGATCTACGAAACCGTTGCTGCTGTTGACCTCGGGTCGAACAGTTTCCGTCTGCAGGTTGGGCGGGTGGTCGATGACCAGATTTATACGCTGGACTCCATGAAGGAGCCCGTGCGTCTGGCTTCCGGCCTGACCGCAGACAAAAGGCTCGATGTGCCGTCGCAGGTCAGGGCGCTGGATGCGCTGCGTCGCTTCGGCGAGCGCCTGCGGGGTCTCGACAGCGGTGCCGTGCGGGTCGTCGCAACCAATACCTTGCGCGTGGCCAAGAATGCGATGGAATTCCTGCCGCTGGCGGAGGAGGCGCTGGGCTTTCCGATCGAAATCATTGCCGGCCGCGAAGAGGCTCGCCTGATCTACATCGGCGCCTCGCATTCGCTGCCGAGCGTCAATCACAAGCGCCTGGTGGTCGATATCGGCGGTGGTTCGACCGAATTCATCATCGGCAAACGCTACGAGCCGCAGCTGATGGAATCCCTTTACATGGGCTGCGTCAGCTATACCTTGCGTTTCTTCCCGGATCGGAAAATCGACAAGAAGCGCTTGCGCGAGGCGCAAATTGCCGCGGCCAAGGAAATCGAGTTGATTGCTGCCGACTACCAGCGTCTGGGGTGGAAAGAAGCGGTCGGATCGTCCGGTACGGCCCGGGCAATCGCCGATATTCTCGAAATGAACGGCTTGAATCCAAATGGAGAGAGCGGTATCACCCGGGATGGGCTGGAAAAGCTCTGCCAATTGCTGGTCAAGGCTGGCTCGGCCGAGGCGCTCGACCTGGTGGGTGTCAAGGGAGATCGGCTACCGGTCTTGCCGGGGGGCATCGCCATCATGTCGGCTATTTTTGAAGAACTCGGTATCGAGCGCATGACTTATGCCGACGGCGCCTTGCGTTTGGGGGTGCTTTACGATTTGCTGGGGCGATTCCATCAGCACGATATGCGTGATTCGACCGTGGCGCAGTTCAGGCGGCGTTATCAGGTTGAAGCCGATCAGGCGCAGCGCGTCGAGGCGACGGCTTTGTCGGCCCTGACGCAGTTGGCTGAAGGCTCGCCCAGCGAGGCGGACGTACAGTTCCTGTCCTGGGCGACCCGTCTGCATGAGATCGGCATTTCTGTGGCGCATAACGCCTATCACAAGCACGGCGCCTATATCTTGACTTACGCTGACATGCCGGGTTTTTCGAAAAAAGACCAGGCGCGTCTGGCGATGCTCGTGCTCGGCCATCGTGGCAAGCTGGAGAAGCTTGGTGCGCTGCCGCAGAACGACAGTGCTTGGTGCCTGGTGTTCTGCTTGCGCTTGGCAGTCCTGCTGCATCGCACCCGCGATGACCGGGCTTTGCCGGCTTGGAGGGTGCGCATGAATGGTATGGGTTTTATGCTGGATCTTCCCGCCGAATGGTTGGCTGAAAATCCCTGGACGGCAGCTGCGCTGGGCGAAGAGGTGGCGGTCTGGAAGCAGGCTGGTTGGGACTATCAGGTCAGATCGCGTAGTGAGAGGAAGGCCGGGTGAGTTCTATCCCCAGCTTGCAGGTCGAGTCGGGGAAGGTTGTGTTGGCCGGGCAATGGACACTGGCGGCCATGCTGCCGCGATTGACGGATTTGCAGTTGGCGCTTAAAGACGCTGCATCCGTTCCTAACCGAATTTGGGATCTGACTGCTTTGGCTCGGCTCGATAGTGCGGCCGCAGTGCTGCTCTGGCGATCCTGGGGGAATTGTTGGCCGGAAGGCTTGGTGATAAGCGATTTGCATCGCCAGGTGCTTGAGCGTGTAGCTGACCTGCCTCGGGAGATGCCTCCTCCACCCATGCGGCCATTTCGGGTGCCGGAGTTTCTCGGTGGGCTTCTTCTCAAAGCCTTAAGTAACTTGCATGGCTTGATTGCCTTGTTTGGACAGTTGTTGCTCGATATGGCGCATCTGCTGCGCTCGCCTAAAGAAATGCCGTGGAAGGAATTCACCGCTAACCTTTACAAATCGGGCGCGCAGGCAATGCCGGTGACGGCTTTGGTCGGGTTCTTGATCGGCGTGACGATCAGTTATCTATCGGCCCTGCAGCTTAAGAATTTTGGAGCGGATCTATTTATCATCAATATCCTGGGGATTTCGATCATTCGCGAACTCGGGCCGGTGTTGGTCGCGGTCCTGGTGGCTGGGCGTTCCGGTTCGGCTATGACGGCGCAGATTGGTGTCATGCGCGTTACCGAGGAGATCGATGCGCTATCGACGATGGGCATCTCGCGCAGTCTCAGGGTCGTGCTGCCGAAAATTCTGGGATTGACCGCTGCCATGCCGCTGATCGTTCTCTGGGCCTCCGGCGTTGCGCTGTTTGGCGGCATGCTTGCCGCCATGCTGCAATTGGATTTATCCCTGATCTACTTCCTCGATAACCTGCCGCGTGCTGTACCGGTGGCAAATTTGCTGATCGGTTTAGGCAAGGGACTGGTTTTTGGTTTCGTGATTGCGTTGATCGCATGTTATTTCGGCTTGCGGGTTAAGCCGAATACGGAAAGTCTGTCGGCCAATACAACTAGTGCCGTGGTGACAGCCATCACGACGGTAATTCTCGTGGATGCGCTTTTTGCGGTATTTACACGTCATGTTGGTGTGCCCCAGCTATGAGTGTGCCGGTTGTCGAGTTAGCTGGTATCAATACCGTTTTTGGCCGGGAATACGTCCATCGTGACCTGAGTCTCGTAATTGGGGAGGGGCAGGTGGTCGGTCTCCTCGGCGGTTCGGGGAGTGGCAAGACGACCCTGCTACGCGAAATGCTGGGCCTGTTGCGACCGGCGGCAGGTAGTGTCCGTCTGTTCGGGGTGGATTTGCAGGAACCCGATCAGGTTTTGCAGCGCAATGTCCGCCGTCGTCTGGGGATGCTTTTCCAGCATGGCGCATTGTTTTCCGCGCTCTCCGTATTCGACAATATCGCTTTCCCCTTGCGTGAGTTGAAATGTCTTGATGAGGACTGGATCAGCCGCCTCGTGCATCTGAAGCTGGCCATGGTCGAACTCGATGCGTCGCATGGCAAGCTGATGCCGGCTGAGTTGTCGGGGGGAATGTTCAAGCGCGTCGCATTGGCGCGTGCTTTGGCCCTTGAGCCGGAACTTTTGTTACTTGACGAGCCGACGGCGGGATTGGACCCCGACCGCAGCCAGAATTTCGTCGATCTGATTGGCGCCCTGCAGCGTGAATTGGGGTTAACCATTGTGATGGTGACGCACGATCTCCAGACGCTGGCCGGCTTGGCCTCGCATGTGGCGGTCTTGGCGGAGCAGCGCATCATCGCGTTCGGTCCCAAGGATCAGGTCATGACGGTCGATCACCCTTTTGTCACCGGCTTTTTTGGCGCGGACCGCCGGAAGCTGCTTTAATTACGCCCATGGAAAACAAGTCGCACGCGTTTGCTGCCGGAATATTCGTCTTGCTGCTGGGCGCAGCGGTGCTCCTGGCACTGTACTGGTTGGGTGGCTCGGGCGATGAAACCCACGATTACGTCGTCGTAACCAAGCAAAATATTGGGGGGTTGAATCCCCAGGCCCAGGTTCGGTATCGGGGTATTCGTGTGGGTAAAGTTAGCGATATCAGGCTCGACCCGGATGACTACAGCAATATCCTGATCACCATTTCCGTCAATGAGGATGTGCCGCTGACCAATGGAACCGTGGCCAAGTTGAACTATCAGGGGGTGACAGGCCTTGCTCATATTCTTCTTCTGGAAACGGGCAAGGGTATGGAACCTTTGGTTCCGAACGACGAGAGACCGCCGCGCATTACGATGATTCCCTCCTTGCTCGACGAACTGGGTGAGACCGGTACGGCAACCTTGCGTCAGGCGAGGCAGCTTATGGCCAATGCCAGTGATTTGCTGGGGGAGAAAAATAGGCAGCATCTGACGGTGACGTTGGCCAATCTTGAGGCTGCTTCCGGACAGATCAAACCGGCACTTGAGAATTTGAATGGTACGTTGGTTCAGGTCAGAAAGCTGTTGGATGACCAAAATGTCAAGAAGCTATCCCTTGCAGCGGGAGAGGTTGGTCCATTGTTGGCGGATACGCGTGTGTTGATTGGCAAAATGCAGTCGGCAACTGATAAGCTCGATATCGCTATCGGCGATGCTTCGGCCGGCGGTACATCAGCCTTGATGCCGCGTCTGAACGAGCTGGCATCAGATTTTTCGATGACCTCGCGGCAATTGAGTCGGGTGTTGAGGATACTCGAAGACTCGCCGCAGGGTCTGGTCTTCGGTGTTCCTGCACAGCCACCTGGGCCTGGAGAGGCGGGGTTTGCTATTGAGAAGGATCGATAGCGTGCGCCGGTATATTGCCTCCTTACTGATGGCGGCATCCTTAACGGCGTGTTTCACCGCCGGCAAACGGGGAGGCGATGTGGCGCCGGCAGTTTACGATTTGGGACAGGCTGGGCAGGCCGTCGATGTGGTTACGCGCAGACGACCGATGGCCATTGAAGTCCGGGCGCCCTTGTGGTTTGACTCCCTGGGGATAGACTATCGCTTGGGTTATCTGGAGCCGAATCGCTTACGCGAATACAGTCGGGCGCGCTGGGTTGGTCCGCCGGCCCAATTGATTCAGCTGCGTCTAATTCGTGATCTAGGGTATATCCCATCGGGGCAAGCTAAGGCAGCCTGCGTTTTACGTGTGAATGTCGATGAATTCAGCCAGGTATTCGACAAACCCGAGGAGAGTCGTGGTGTTTTGCAGGGAAGGGTTCAGTGGTTCGATAAAGGGCGAGGGCTGTTGCTTGAAAAAACATTCAATCTGCAGACGCCTGCACCTAGTCCGGATTCGCTCGGCGGAGTGGCAGCGATGAGTCGTTTGGTTGGTGACTTGTCCAATTCGATAGTGGAATGGGAGGGCAGTGGGGGCACAGTATTACGCGATTGTCTTTATTGACCTGAAACGATGCGGTCGGCGATTCGCTGTTTAAGTTCTCCCGGATTGGCATCGAAAGGCGCGTAGTGCATCAGTGACAGACCGAATACGCATGCGTAGAGCAAGAGGCTGCGACTCTTTGCCTCCGTGTCTGACAGGCCTGCCGAAACAAATAGCTTGCGCGTACACTCGAGTCGATAGACATCTACAGACTCGACCACTGCTGCAGCCAAGCTATCGTGCCTAGCCCAATCGCGTACGGCCAATTCGATAGACATCCCTTTCCGATTACGACTGGCGCCATAGACCTCGATGGCGTAATGCAGTTGCTCGAGTTCCTGACCCGGGGCAACCGTGGTTGTCTTTTCGATGTCCCGGATACGGCCTTCCTTCCATCTTTCCAGAACTGCTTCCAGCAAATCTTGACGGTCCTTGAAGTGCCAATAGAAACTTCCTTTGGTGACTCCGCAGCGTTTAGCCAGGACTTCGACGCGCAAGCCCGTGACGCCTTCTTTGGCCAGGACATCGATGGCGGTCTCCACCCAGTTGTTGCGATCAAGTTGGGTTCGTGTTGATACCGTTTTGCGCTTTGCGGCGAGGGGGCGGGGCTTGACAGATATATTTTCCATACGCTACCGTATGCTTTTCCATACGACACAGTATGGTCATTGTGCGGATTGCTTGACCGTCTGTCAAACAGACGGAAAGCGGCAGGATAGCTAACTGAAGGTTGAAGGAGAGATAATTGAAGATTCTCGTTCCCGTGAAACGGGTCATTGATTACAACGTCAAGGTACGCGTCAAGGCGGATGGTTCGGGTGTTGACCTGGCCAACGTCAAGATGAGCATGAACCCGTTTGACGAAATCGCCGTCGAAGAAGCCGTGCGTCTGAAGGAAGCCGGCATTGCGACGGAAGTCATCGCCGTATCGTGCGGTGTTGCCGCCTGCCAGGAAACCCTGCGCACCGCGATGGCGATCGGTGCCGACCGCGGCATCCTGGTCGAAACCGATGTCGAACTCCAGCCGCTGGCCGTCGCCAAGCTGTTGAAGGCACTCTGCGACAAGGAAGCCCCGGGCCTCGTCATCTGCGGCAAGCAAGCCATCGACGACGACGCCAACCAGACCGGCCAGATGCTCGCCGCGCTGGCCGGCTGGCCGCAAGCCACCTTCGCCTCCAAGGTCGTCATCGCCGACGCAAATGGGCAAAAATCGGCCACCGTTACCCGCGAAATCGACGGTGGCCTGGAAACCCTGGCGCTCAGTCTGCCGGCCGTGGTCTCCACCGACCTGCGCCTCAATGAGCCGCGCTACGCGACCCTGCCCAACATCATGAAAGCCAAGAAGAAGCCGCTCGACACCGTCAAGCCGGCCGACCTCGGCGTCGATGTCGCACCGCGCCTGACCACCCTCAAGGTCGCCGAACCCGCCAAGCGCAGTGCCGGCGTCAAGGTCGCCGACGTCGCCGAGCTGGTCAACAAACTCAAGAACGAAGCCAAGGTGATCTGATCATGAGCATTCTCGTCATCGCTGAACACGACCACGCCAGCCTCAAGGCCGCCACCCTCAACACCATCGCCGCGGCCGCCCAGATCGGTGGCGACATCCACGTCCTGGTCGCCGGCAGCAACTGCAACGCCGCCGCCCAGGCCGCCGCCCAGCTGCAAGGCGTCGCCAAGGTCAAGGTCGCCGACGCCGCCCACTACCAGAGCCAGACCGCGGAAAACCTCACCGCCCTGGTCATCGCCCAGGCGGCCGGCTACAGCCACATCCTCGCCCCGGCCACCACCTTCGGCAAGAACCTGCTGCCGCGTGTCGCCGCCTTGCTCGACGTCGCCCAGATCTCCGAAATCACCGGCGTCGAAGCGCCCGACACCTTCGTCCGCCCGATCTACGCCGGCAACGCGCTGGCCACCGTGAAGAGCGCCGACCCGGTCAAGGTCATCACCGTGCGCAGCACCGCCTTCGACGCCGTCGCCGGTGGCAACACCGCCGCCATCGAAAGCGTCGCCGCCGCCGCCGATACCGCCCAGACCACGCTGACGAACCGCGAACTGACCAAGTCGGCCCGCCCCGAACTCGGTGCCGCCAAGACCATCGTTTCCGGCGGTCGCGGCCTGGGCAGCGGCGAGAACTATCACCAACTGCTCGAACCGCTCGCCGACAAGCTCGGTGCAGCGCTCGGCGCCTCGCGCGCTGCCGTCGATGCCGGCTTCGTACCCAACGACTACCAGGTCGGACAAACCGGCAAGATCGTCGCGCCGCAGCTCTACATCGCGGTCGGCATCTCCGGGGCGATCCAGCATCTGGCCGGGATGAAGGACTCGAAGGTAATCGTCGCCATCAACAAGGACCCGGATGCACCGATCTTCCAGGTCGCCGATTACGGTCTGGTCGGCGACCTCTTCGAGGTCGTGCCGCAACTGGTGGGAGCGGTCGGCTAAAATAGCCGTGTGAACCTACCGGATACATTGCTGAGCGAAGGATGGTACTGGGCTGCCTGGATAGCCTGGTTGCCATCCTTCGCTTTTTGTTTTTTCAAGGCTCCCTGGTTTCGCTTGAAGGATTCGGAATTGCTCAATGTTTGGTTGGGTATGGTGGTCTTGCTTTCCGTCATCTGGGGCTTGAAGGCCGGGGTCAAACCGGGGCTTGATTTGCATTTGCTGGGGGTAACGGTGCTGGTGCTTTGCTTCGGCCCATATCTGGCTTTTATTGGTCTCAGCCTAGTGTTGTTGGTCGTTACTGGAAATGGCGACGCGGGGTTTGGTGCGTATGCTTTGAATGGCCTGTTGTCAGTTGGGGTTGGCGTGGTTTTTTGCCACTATTATCAGCGTGTAATTAAATGCTTTTTGCCGGCTAATTTTTTCATTTACGTCTTCATTAATGGATTTCTCGGTGCAGCATTGACGACCATGGTGATCGGGTTCGCCGCGACGGCCTTTTTGGCCGTGACTGGAGCCTATTCATGGGCGTATTTGAGTGAAGAGTACTTTCCCTATTTCATGCTCCTTGGTTTTTCTGAAGCCTGGCTTTCCGGTATGTTGATGACTTTATTTGTGATTTATCGCCCGGCATGGGTGGTTAGTTTTGATGACAGCAGTTATCTGACCAATAAATAAAGACTACAATTCAGGGCAATTCTTGCTTGCTCGGTGTTCACCGTTGAATTCTTTGATGTTTCGCTATTTTTTCTCTCTGGCATTGCTTGCCTGCAGCGGAAGTGCGTTCGCGTTGGGTTTGGGCGAGCTGCGCGGACAGATGGATCTGGGTGACAAGCTGCGTTTGGCGGTGGATGTCTCGGGTGAGGGAGCGGCGGCACTGGATGCTTCCTGCTTTCGTCTGGTTTCGCCCGTGGCTCCAAGCGATATTCCCTGGTTAAAGAAAGCCTCGCTAAGTTTG
This sequence comes from Rhodocyclales bacterium GT-UBC, assembly GCA_003583745.1. Taxonomy (GTDB): domain Bacteria; phylum Pseudomonadota; class Gammaproteobacteria; order Burkholderiales; family Rhodocyclaceae; genus Azonexus. The sequence continues at coordinate 99,088 of QXPY01000011.1, forward strand.
CGCAAGGGGGCGGTGCCTGTTCTTGAAATCCGTTCAGAAAGCCCGCTGAGGGAGCCGATTCTCCAGATCGCGGTGCAAGTTGGTTGTGGGCACGAAATATCACGTGAATACATGCTTTTGGCTTCGCCTCCCAAGGGAGGTGGCGGTGCCCTTCCTGAGCTGCCTTTGGTTGCCGCCGAGCCAAAATCCGAGGCACCCGTAAAGATCGCACCAGTTAAGCAGGAGGCGGTCTTGGGCAGGGCGAGGGATGCGGTGGAGGTTTTGCCCAGGCCACGTCCTGGCAAGCCGGCAAAACCCGTCCGCATTGGGAATTTGCCAGATCGTTTGTTGTTGTCGTCGGGTGATGGGGGCGGGGAGCCTTCATTGCGCTTGGCAACCGAGTTGGCGTCAGTGCGTGTTGATGATCAGACACTGAAGGAGGCGCAACGCGACGTATTGCGCTTGGAATTCAAAATGCTGATGGCACTGAATGCACAGGCGGCTACTCAGTTGGAGGCGAGCGAAAAGCTTCGCAATATCGAGGCGGTGCTTTCCGACCTCCAGCAGCGCTCTTCCGAGCTGGCTCAGAAGTCAGTTGAGCAGAAGCCGGCTCTGGCAGCCTCGCAGGCTGCGCCGGTGCCCGTGGGAGAGGACAAGGGATCCAGTGGTGCGTTGGTCGAGTCGGTGAGCGATGCCGCCGGGGGTGACTGGTGGTTTGTCTGGGCTGGCTACGCACTGGCAATTGGCGGCGTTTTGGCGATTGTCGTTTGGTTGGGTTGGCGCAGGAGGCAAGCGCAACTGGAGAGCGACGCAGTATTGCCGCTGGACCTTGTTGAGCCGATGGTCGATCCGCAGCGCGAAGGGGAGAGCGAAGGAGCAATCGATTTGTCGATTGAGCCGGTTGGTTACAAGGCGCCGATGCATGTCGATTTCGAGCTCGATCTTCCGCAGGAGGCGGCTTCGCCACCGGTTTCTCTGCCAAAATCTTCAATGGCCGCCGATTCGGTTCTGTCGATTTCTGCCACTACTGTCGATGAGCATTTTGAGGCCAATCCTGTTATGGAGCTGGCGGATATCATGTTGTCGTTTGGGCGGGTGAAAGGTGCAGCCCAAGCCTTGCAGGAATATATTGACAATAGTCCGCAGGAGGCCCTGCAGCCGTGGATTCGTTTGATGGATGTGTATCGGATGGCCGGTATGCGCAATGAATTCGAGGCCGTTGCGAGAAATCTGAATCAGAATTTCAATGTTGAAATCCAGCAATGGGAGCCTGATCAGCCTACGCCAAATCGGCATACGCTGGATTTGGTCTTGGATGAAACGGTCGATCCAGTTGCCCAGCCTGCCGGGCCGCGTCCCGAGCGACTCGAAGACATGCCGCGCATTATGGCAATGGTGGTGGAGTTGTGGGCTGGCGGTGATGTTGTTGGCTATCTGCAGCAACTGTTGCGCGACAATCGTGGCGGCAAGCGAATCGGCTTTTCGTTGCCTGTCGTTGAGGAAATATTGTTCCTGATCGATCTCAAGGACACGCTGTCTCGCATGGATAAAGAGGGGCTGGCGTCACCCCTCGATACAGGTTCTTAGCGACTGTGCTTGGCGGTGAACTAAACGCTTGAATTTTTTCTGCCCGGGGCTTCTTGTTTTTTCTGGTGGAAGTTCCTTATTTTTGCTATAATTTTTGGCTTTTCAACCTTGCCCTACCGCAAACGCATGGCGGAGGGTTTATCCCAAAAGGAGATTGCATGCGCCATTATGAAATCTGCTTCATCGTCCATCCGGACCAGAGCGAACAAGTGCCCGGCATGGTCGAGCGCTATCGTGCCATTGTTACTGCCAAGGGCGGTAGCATTCACCGTCTGGAAGACTGGGGTCGCCGTCAGCTGGCTTACCCGATCCAGAAGATCCACAAGGCTCACTACGTCCTGATGAATATCGAGTGCGACGGCGAAACGCTGAACGAACTCGAGCATTCCTTCAAGTTCAACGACGCTGTGTTGCGCCACCTGACCGTCAAGATGAAGGCTGCCGTGACGACTCCCTCCCCGATGATGAAGGAAGAGAAGTCCAAGTCCCTGCTTGGTGGTGAAGCTGCTGCACCGGCTGCCGTCGAAGCTCCGGCTGCCTAACGGATATTTTGTACGGGAATCTCGACTGAACTGCATTGAACTCTCCGGGAAACTGGTCGAACGCAAGGCTTTGCGCTACACGCCAGCCGGATTGCCGGTAAGTGAAGGATGGCTGGAACACAGCTCCTCGCAAACTGAAAACGATGCAGAGCGCTTGGTAAGTTTGGAACTCGCTGTGTTAGCCCTGGGTAAAGCAGCCCGCTGGCTTGATGCAGCACCCCTCGGTGGGATGGTCAAAGTGACCGGTTTTCTGGCAGCCAAAAGTCGTAACAGCAAGATGCCCGTGCTGCATGTGAATTCAATAGAATTTTTGGAAGGAAACAAAAATGGCTCGATTCTTCAAGAAGAAGGATGACGACAAGAAAAAGAAGCGTGGCGGTGGTCTCTTCAAGCGCCGCAAATTCTGCCGCTTCACGGCAGAAAAGGTCGAACAGATCGACTACAAGGAAGTTGATGTGCTGAAAGAGTACATCCAGGAAAACGCCAAAATCATGCCGGCTCGTCTGACCGGTACCAAGGCCGGCTATCAGCGTCAGCTGGGCACCGCCATCAAGCGCGCCCGCTTCCTGGCCCTGCTGCCTTTCACCGACAACCATCAATAATTTTCGAGGAGACGAAACATGCAAATCATTCTGCTCGAAAAGGTTGTTAACCTCGGTAATCTCGGCGAAGTCGTCAAGGTCAAGGACGGTTACGCCCGTAACTTCCTGATCCCGAAGAAGATGGCCAAGCGTGCTACGCCGGCTGCCATGGCTGAATTCGAAGCACGTCGTGCTGAACTGGAAAAGGCTGCTGCCGAGAAGCTTGCTGCTGCTCAAGGCGTTGCCGAGAAGATGTCCGGCCTGTCTGTTTCCGTCGCCCGCAAAGCCGGTATGGATGGTCGCCTGTTCGGCTCAGTCGGTAATGCCGACATCGCCGAAGCCCTGAAAGCTGCAGGCTTTGACGTGGACAAGGCTGCCATCCGCATGCCGGACGGTCCGCTCAAGGCCATTGGCGAATTCCCGCTTGACGTTGCCCTGCACACTGACGTGTTGGCCAACATCAACGTGGCCGTGGTTGCCGAATAATTCCGGTCAGCCCCACAAAAAAAGGCCTCGCTATGTGCGAGGCCTTTTTAATTTACACTTTCCCAAATGAACAACCCGCGTCCTTCTCAGAAAAAGTCCGTCGATCCTACATTGGCACAGTTGCGCGTGCCACCCCATTCTATCGAGGCGGAGCAATCCGTCTTGGGCGGCTTGTTGCTCGATAATCAGGCATGGGACCGGATGGGGGATCTGGTTACCGATAATGATTTCTATCGTGACGAGCATCGGCGAATTTTTCGTCAGATTCGCAATTTGCTCGAACGCGCCAAACCGGCTGATGTAGTCACTGTCGCCGAGGCGCTTGATGCGGCGGGCGAGGGGGAGCAGACCGGTGGTTTGGCCTATTTGGGTGAGTTGGCTGCAAATACGCCGTCAGCGGCCAATATCAAACGCTATGCAGAAATCGTTCGGGAGCGCGCAGTGTTGCGCCAGTTGGTTGCCGTTGCCGATGAAATTGCGGCCGATGCGCTCAGCCCGTTGGGGCGCGATGCCGAAACACTGCTGGATGAGGCCGAGTCGAAAATTTTCAAGATTGCCGAGGCTGGAGCTGGGCACAATGAAGGTTTCGTCCACATTAATCCGCTCCTGACTCAAGTGGTTGAACGGATTCAGGAGTTGCATGATCGGGATAACCCGTCGGATATTACTGGCGTGCCGACCGGCTTTATCGATCTGGATCAGAAGACTTCAGGTTTTCAGCCCGGGGATTTGATTATCGTTGCCGGGCGGCCGTCGATGGGCAAGACCGCATTTGCCTTGAACATTGCAGAAAATGTGGCGATCGATACCGGGTTGCCGGTTGGCGTTTTCTCTATGGAAATGGGGGGGGCGCAGTTGGCCATGCGTATGCTTGCCTCTATCGGTCGTCTCAATTCACAAAGCTTGCGTACCGGTCGGATGTCGGATGACGAATGGTCCAAGCTATCGGTCGCATTGGGGAAGTTGCACGAGGCACCAATCTATATCGACGAGACGGGGGGCTTGAGTCCAGCCAATCTGCGAGCACGGGCACGACGCTTGGCGCGCCAATATGGTGGCAAACTCGGCTTGCTGGTGATCGACTATATTCAGCTGATGAGCGGCAACAAGCAGGGCGAAAACCGGGCTACCGAGGTTTCCGAAATCTCCCGCTCGATCAAGTCTCTGGCCAAGGAGTTGCAGGTGCCGATCGTGGCCTTGTCGCAGCTATCGCGGAAGGTCGAGGAGCGGACCGACAAGCGGCCGATGATGTCCGACTTGCGCGAATCCGGTGCTATCGAGCAGGATGCTGACGTGATCCTGATGATGTACCGCGACGAGTATTACAACAAGGAGAGCCAGGACAACAAGGGTATCGCCGAAGTCATTATCGGTAAGCAGCGTAACGGCCCCACCGGGACCGTCCGCCTGAACTTCGTTGGCGAATTTACCCGCTTCCAGAATTTGGCAAGCGGTGGATTTATCGATTCGCCGAACTGATTCTCCATCTTCTTAAAGCTCAACCCGACGGGCGCTGATCGAATAGCCGATAGCGCCGGGGTTGGTGCCATCCCGATAGCCGTCGCGTGACTCAAGCTGCGGCAAGAGCAAGAATGGTAGCGTCGAGTGCTTACCGGGCAGGGTGACGTCGCTCCCGACGTTATAGGCGATCCAGTTCATTTCCCAAACGCCGAACAAAATCTTTTTTAGCGATATCAACTTGCTGTCGCGGTCGGACAGGCCTTCAATGGCAATGGCTCGGCGGACATCGCTGGGATCAACCGGAATCCAGCCGTAGCCGGGAATATAGAACTCGGCGCGGACATGCTGGCTGCGCGTGCCGTCGTCGCTTGCTAGCCCGAGGCTGCGGAACAGGCGCGATGGCGCTACACGCAAACCGTACACGCAGCGTGCCGGAATGCCGATCGAGCGGCAGATGGCGACGAAGAGGCCATTGATGTCGGCAGAACGCCCGCCGTATTGGCCGCGTATTAGCTGACTGCGAACATCGCCGATGCCTCCGCTCGATAGCGAGGGGTCGTAAGTGGTGTTATCCACAACCCATTCGTAAATGGCTTTGGCTTGGGCAACCGGGTCCTTGATCCGACCAATGATGCGTTCGCCAAGCTGGAACGCCAGGCCATCATTGGGAATTAACTGCGATGCTTGCAGGTTGCGACGCAGTATGTCCTCGCGTTCGGGGGCAACCGTACGCTTGGTTACGTCGAAATGTCGATCTGCCGTGGTAACGAGCGTTTTAAGCTGAAGTTTCCCTTCGTTGCCATCACGCCACTCGCAATGAAATACCTCCAGATCACCATCCGGTAGGCGGCGCATCGAGGCGTTGCTCAGGTTGCCTTCCCAGGAATGACCGAGGGTGCGCTGATAGAGCGTGTCCTGATTAAGCGGTAGGGGCAGCCAAAGCTTGCTGGGGCCGCTACCCTTTAGGTTGACTGTGGTAACGATTTCGTAGGTCCGCCATTCAGTCGGCGGCTCCGGAGCCTTAACCGGAGGTAGGCGGCTGGCAGTCGTCCCCGCCGGCGGTTTTTCGATGACCGAGTCCTCGGCGGTATGGACTACTGGCGCCGGTGGTGCGTACGTCGCAGCGTGGCTACCGCGTGCATGGCGGCTGGATGGCTTATGCCCAGATTTGGCCGTAGGTTTGCCGCCGTGGCTGGATTTACCTTTGCTGCTGGCCGGCTTGGCCGAACCGGACTTGCCCGAACTCTGCTTTTTGGCGGCCCAGGCTTCGGATACGAAGAGTGAAAGGGCGGCGGCAGATGCTAAAAAATCACGACGTTTCAAAAAATTCCTCCGGCAGAGCAGCCCGTGGCTGAAACGAAAAGGCCGTGTCACTGACACGGCCCCTTGAGTTAATGCGGCGGATTATAGCACTTCGGCGGCGTGGTCAGCCAAGCGGGAACGCTCGCCGCGCTGTAACGTAATGTGACCGGAATGTGGCCATCCCTTGAAGCGATCGACGACGTAGGTCAGCCCCGAACTGCCTTCGGTCAAGTAGGGGGTATCAATCTGCGCAATGTTGCCCAGGCAGACCACCTTGGTGCCGGGCCCGGCTCGAGTGATCAGGGTTTTCATCTGCTTGGGAGTCAGGTTCTGGGCCTCGTCGATGATCAGGTACTTTTTGAGGAAAGTCCGGCCGCGCATAAAGTTCATGGATTTCACCTTGATCCGCGAGCGGATCAGGTCGTTGGTCGCCGCCTTGCCCCAGTCACCACCGTAGGGGCTGCTGTTGCTATCGTCGCTGTGGGTGAGGACATCGAGGTTGTCTTCCAGCGCGCCCATCCACGGCGCCATCTTTTCCTCCTCGGTGCCGGGCAGGAAGCCGATATCTTCACCCACCGGCACTGTTGCGCGGGTCATGATGATCTCGGCGAACTGCTTGCTTTCCAGCGTCTGGGTCAGGCCGGCCGCCAGGGTCAGCAAGGTCTTGCCCGTGCCCGCCTGGCCGAGCAGCGTGACGAAATCGATTTCCGGATTCATCAGCAGGTTCATCGCGAAATTTTGTTCGCGATTACGCGCCGTGATGCCCCATACCGCGTTTTTCGGATGGGTGTAGTCGATCAGTGTTTCCAGTACCGCCGACTTGCCGGCAGTCTCCTTGACGATGGCGCTGAAACCCTCGTTTTCAAGCCAGACGAATTCATTGACCAGCAGTTGCGGGCAGAGCGGACCATTGACCCGGTAGTAGGTCTTGGCATCTTTTTTCCAGGACTCCATGCCCTTGCCGTGCTTGTCCCAGAAGTTGTCGGGCAGGGCGCGGGTGCCGCTGTAGAGGATGTCGGTATCCTCCAGCACCTTGTCGTTGAAGTAGTCCTCGGCCAGCAGGTTGAGTGCCCGCGACTTGATGCGCATGTTGATGTCTTTCGACACCAGGATCACCGGGCGCTTGGGGAATTTCTTCTGCAGGTGGATGACGACCGAGAGAATCTGGTTATCGACCTTGGAGGTGGGCAGCCCTTGCGGCAGCTCGGCGCTGATCGCCTCGGTCTGCAGGTAAAGACGGCCGCTGGCCAATTTGCTGGATGGGCCGTAGAGGTCGATGCCTTCGTCGATATCTACATCGTCATGGGCCAGCATTTCATCCAGCGTACGCGAAGCCTGGCGGGCGTTACGGGCAATTTCCGACATGCCCTTCTTATGATTGTCGAGTTCTTCCAGCGTCATGATCGGCAGGAAGACGTCGTGTTCTTCGAAACGGTACAGGCAGCTTGGATCGTGCATCAGCACGTTGGTGTCGAGGACAAAAATCTTGGTAACGGCGGGCTTCTTGGCGGCAGCGGGTTTGCGCGGCATGAGGTGGGCCTTTGGTTGGGGGTTGCGGGGAAGGGCTTACAGGGTTTTGACGAAATCCAGTACTTCCTGCACATGGCCGGGCACCTTGACGCCCCGCCATTCGCGACGCAGCACACCATCGCGGTCGATGACAAAGGTGCTGCGCTCGATGCCGCGCACCTGCTTGCCATACATGTTCTTCATCTTCATCACGCCAAACAGCGTACAGATTGCCTCATCCGCATCCGAGCCGAGCTCGAACGGAAACGACTGCTTGGCCTTGAAGTTCTCGTGCGACTTCAGGCTGTCGCGGGAGATGCCGAGGACGACGGCACCGGCCGCGATGAACTCGGCATGCTGGTCGCGGAAGTTCTGGCCCTGGGTCGTACAGCCAGGCGTGCTGTCCTTCGGATAGAAGTAAACGATGACGATCTTGCCGCTTTGTTCGGAAAGTTTGAAGGTTTGACCGCTGGTGGCCGGGATCGTGAAGTCGGGGATTTTGCTGTCGAGCATGCGGATGCCTCTGCGTTGTTGGGTTTGGGCCATTGTGGGCAATGGTCGGGGATGCGGTCAAGTTGTTACACTTGAGGGTATGTACATGATGGCTTTTCACCTTCGCTTCTTGCATCTCGCGTTTATCGCCTTATTTGCAAGCTCGGCATTCGCCGCGCATGGTCTGGCTCAATTTGGCAAGCCAGGCTATCCGGCGGGCTTTCCGCATTTTGCCTACGTCAATCCGGCTGCTCCCAAAGGCGGCACGCTTGTACTGTCGCCGGTGCAGCAGACGGGATTCGACAAGTTCAATCCCTTTTCCCTCAAGGGTATCCCCGCTCCCGGTATCGGCAGTTTGCTGTTTGAGAGTCTGGTGGTGACTTCCAGCGACGAAGTAGCCAGTGCCTACGGTTTGTTGGCCGATGATGTGAAAGTGGCGGACGATCAATTGTCGGTCAGCTTTCACATTAATCCGCTGGCTCGCTTTTCCGACGGTTCGCCGGTTCTGGCTCGGGATGTCAAGGACTCCTTCGAGACGCTGATCAGCAAGTTGGCCAGTCCGATGTATCGTTCCGTATATGCCGACGTGGTCAAGGTTGTTGTCCTTGGCGAGCGCGACGTACGTTTCGAGTTTCGTCAGGCGAATGCCGAGTTGCCCTTGATTGTAGGTACCATGCCGGTTTTCTCCAAAAAATGGGGACGGCAGCCCGACGGTAGTCTGAGTAGCTTTGATAAGTTGGGTTTCGAAAAGCCGGTATCGAGTGGACCTTACCTCATCGAGCGTTTCGAGCCCGGTCGATCGATCACCTACCGGCAAAATCCCGATTGGTGGGCTCGCGATTTGAATGTGCGTCGAGGCATGTTCAACTTCGAGCGGGTCGTTTTCCAGATCTATAAGGATGACATGGCTCAGCTCGAAGCATTCAAGGCCGGGGCTTTCGACGTCAGCTTCGAGTTCCGGGCGAAGAATTGGGCTCGCGGCTATCATGGGCCGCGCTTTCGCAGTGGGGAACTGATTCGTCGCGAGTTTCCCCATCATAACGGGGCCAATTTGCAGGGCTTCGTCATGAATCTGCGTCGCCCGCTGTTTGCCGATGTTCGCGTGCGTAAGGCATTGTCGTTGGCGATCGATTTCGAGTGGATGAATCGGCAACTGTTCTTCGGGCAGTACACCCGACTCAACAGTTTCTATACCGACACCGAATTGGCCGCCATTGGCACGCCTGGAAGCCTGCCTGGGGCGGACGAACTGAAATTGTTGAATCCGTTACGCGACCAACTGCCGCCGGAGGTATTCCAGCCGGTTCAGCCGCCAGCTAGCACGGCGCCTCCAGCTAGCTTGCGCGACAACCTTCGTCAGGCCAGGGCCTTGCTCGCCGAAGCTGGCTGGGTTTACCGCGATGGAGCCTTGCGCAATGAGAAAGGCGAACCATTTGTTTTTGAGATGCTGGACAACAACGTCTTGACGCGGATCGATATTGCCTATGCGCGAAATCTTGAGCGCTTAGGTATCAAGGTGATTCAGCGCGATACGGATAACGCGCTATTTCAAAAGCGACTTGAAGAGTTCGATTTCGACATGACCCACTACGGCTTCTCCGCTTCGCAAAGCCCGGGAAATGAGTTGGTCGATCGTTTCACCAGTCAGGCGGCCGATACCAAAGGATCGGAAAATCTGATTGGCTTGCGTTCGCCAGCGGTGGATCGACTGGTGCAAAAGGTTGTGCAGGCTAAGAATCGGGCTGATCTGGTAGCCGCCGTACGCGCCTTGGATCGTGTCTTGATCAGCGGCTACTACGTCATTCCTCATTACTACAGCAGTACCCATCGGGTGGCTTACAAGCGTGGATTGGGTATGCCCGAAACCTTGCCCCGGCACTACACGGCGCAGGAATGGGTTCTGTCAACCTGGTGGGCCAAGGCCGAATAGCCCATGTGGACATATCTATTTAAGCGCTTGTTGCTGATGATCCCGACCTTGCTCGGGGTCTTGACGCTGACTTTTATCGTTATTCAGTTTGTGCCTGGCGGACCTGTCGATCAGATGATGACGGAGTTGCGCCGCGGGCAAACGGTCGGCGCGGAGGCCAGCGGTGGTGGTAATAACAGCCTCTATAAAGGCGGACAGGGCGTCGATGCAGAGCGACTCAAGGAAATTCAGGCGCTCTACGGTTTCGACAAGCCGCCTTTGGAGCGCTATCTGATGATGCTCAAACGTTTTGCGGTGTTCGATTTGGGCGAGAGTTACTTTCAACACAAGAGTGTATGGGATCTGATTAAATCCAAGCTGCCTGTTTCGATCAGCCTCGGCTTGTGGGCATTCCTCCTGACTTATCTTATTTCGGTCCCGCTTGGTATCGCCAAAGCGGTGCGTGCCGGCAGTCGCTTCGATACCTTGAGTAGTTTGATCGTCCTGGTTGGATATGCCATACCCGGCTTTGTGTTGGGTGTGGCGCTGCTGGTCCTGTTTGGTGGCGGGAGTTTCGTCCAGTGGTTCCCGTTGCGCGGTCTGACCTCGGATAATTGGGAGCAACTGAGTTGGGCGGGGCGAGTGACGGATTACCTTTGGCATCTGGTTTTGCCCATCACGGCCAGCGTCATTGGCAGCTTTGCGGTCATCACCATGCTGACCAAGAACGCTTTCCTTGAGGAAATCCGCAAGCAATATGTCCTGACTGCCCGTGCCAAGGGATTGTCCGAGCGCACCGTACTTTGGCGGCACGTGTTCCGCAACGCCCTGATCCCATTGGTGACCGGTTTTCCGGCCGCCTTTATCGGGGCATTTTTTACCGGTTCCTTGTTGATCGAAACGCTGTTCTCGCTCGATGGGCTGGGTTTGCTGTCCTACGAGTCGGTTGTTCGGCGCGATTACCCGGTGGTCTTGGGGGCGCTTTATTTGTTCACGCTGATTGGTTTGGTGACCAAGCTGATTTCTGATTTCTGTTACGTCTGGGTCGATCCCCGGATCAATTTCGACTCGCTTGAGTGAGTCCGCACATGACACAACACGTATTTGCCGCTCATCCGACCGAAGCGCCGAGGCAACGTGCATGGCGCCGCTTTAGACAGCACCGTCTGGGTTACTGGAGTTTGATTATCTTCCTGGTGTTGATGGCATTCAGTTTTTGTGCCGAGTTGCTCTGCAACGACAGGCCCATCGTGATCAGTTACCAAGGGCAACTCTATTTCCCATTGTTCAAGGATTATCCGGAAAGCACTTTTGGCGGTGATTTCCCCACCCCGGCAGACTACCTCGATCCATTCATTCGACAACGCTTCAGCGACCCCGGCAATTTTGCCCTTTACCCGCCCAATCACTACTCTTTCAACACCCTGAATTACTTTGCCCCCTCGCCGAATCCAGCACCGCCTTCGGCGGAAAACTGGCTGGGCACCGACGACCGAGGACGCGATGTCCTGGCCCGTCTGATCTACGGTTTTCGCCTCTCCGTCTTGTTCGGCATGCTGCTGACCGTGATCGGGGTCGTGATCGGGGTCTTGACCGGGGCCTTGATGGGATATTTCGGTGGGCGATTCGACCTGGTTTCGCAACGCTTGATCGAAATCTGGAGTTCGATGCCGGAACTCTACCTGATCATTATCTTCGCCTCGATCTTCGAGCCCAGTCTTTGGCTTCTGCTTGTTCTGCTCTCCGCATTTGGCTGGATCAGTCTGTCCGATTACGTGCGGGCCGAATTTTACCGAAACCGCGCTCAGGAGTACGTTCGCGCCGCCCGTGCCCTCGGCCTGAACAGCTGGCAGATCATGTGGCGCCACATTTTGCCCAATAGTCTGACGCCTGTGATCACCTTTTTGCCGTTCCGGATGAGTGCCGCCATTCTTGCGCTGACCAGCCTCGACTTCCTCGGACTTGGGGTGCCGCCTTCAGTGCCCAGTCTCGGAGAACTATTGGCGCAAGGTAAGGGGAATCTGGACGCCTGGTGGATTTCCTTGTCTACTTTTGCCGTTCTTGTCGTTACCTTGCTACTCCTCACCTTCATGGGCGAAGCCTTGCGTGATGCCCTGGATACGCGCAAGGGAGCATCGCGGTGAGTTCCCCCTTGCTCGAAGTCAAAGGTCTTCAGGTTTCATTCGGACATTCGGCAGACAGTCGCTTCGCTGCGGTACGCGACGTCAGTTTCTCGATTGAGCCTGGCGAGCGTTTTGCGCTGGTCGGTGAATCCGGGTCAGGCAAAAGCGTGACAGCCTTGAGTATTTTGCGTTTGGTCGCAGATGCCGAGACGCGGGGCCAGGTGTTGTGGCAGGGAGAAAACCTTCTCGACAAGAGCGAGCGGGAAATGCGCGGGATTCGTGGGGCGGAGATTGCGATGGTTTTCCAGGAGCCGATGACGGCCCTGAACCCACTTTATCCGATCGGTCGTCAAATCGTTGAGGCGATCGAGTTGCATGAAGGCCTTTCGCAACAGGAGGCGGTTCGGCGCACCGTTGCCTTGTTGGAAAGAACCGGACTGCCCGATGCTGAGCAGAAGTTTCATCGCTTTCCGCATCAACTGTCGGGTGGGCAACGGCAACGGGCGATGATTGCCATGGCCCTGGCTTGCAAACCCAAGCTGCTTTTGGCCGATGAGCCGACAACGGCACTCGATGTCACTATTCGTGCCCAGATTATCGAGTTGTTGCGCGATTTGCAGGCCGAATACGGCTTGGCCATTCTGCTCATTACGCATGATCTTAATCTGGTTCGCTCTTTTGCGAGTCGGGTTGGGGTCATGGAGCGTGGCTGCTTGATCGAAAGCGGCGAGACCGCCACCGTGTTTGCCCGGCCAGCGCAGGACTATACCCGCATGTTGATCGCTAGCAGGCCGGTGCGGGATGTCGTGCCGGTTGCTCAGGATGCGCCGGTTTTGCTGACTGCCGATGCGTTGTCGGTTAGCTTTCCCGGACGGGCGATGGGGTGGCGTTGGTGGCGGCAGCCGGCTTCGGCTGTTGTGCGCGAAGTGAGTTTTCAACTCCGGGCAGGGGAAACCCTGGGGGTTGTCGGCGAATCCGGTTCGGGCAAGACAACCTTGGCGATGGCGATGTTGGGCTTGCAGAGAACTACGGGTGGCTACGTCGAATTCGTCGGCGAGCGACTCGATACTTTCAGCCGAATTCAGTTGCGCGCGTTGCGCGCCCGGGTTCAGGTCGTTTTCCAGGATCCTTATGGTGCCTTGTCGCCCCGCATGACCATTGGCGAGATCGTGGGGGAGGGGCTGCGGCTGCATCAACCTGAATGCTCACCTGATGAGTGCCAGAGAAGGGTGGTCGAGGTCCTGACTGAAGTTGGTCTGGGGGCAGATATCCTGGCGCGTTATCCGCATGAGTTTTCCGGGGGGCAGCGACAGCGGATCGCGATTGCCCGAGCGCTGATCTTGCGTCCGCAGCTTCTTGTTCTGGATGAGCCGACCTCGGCACTCGATGTTTCTGTGCAAAAGCAAGTCTTGCAACTCCTTGTGACCCTGCAGAAAAAGTACGGGCTTTCCTATTTGTTCATCAGCCATGATCTGGCGGTAATTCGCGCCATGGCGCATCGCATCCTGGTGATGAAGGATGGCCAGGTCCTGGAAAGTGGTGAAACCGATACCCTGTTGGCCAAGCCGGCGCATGATTACACGCGAACCCTGTTTGCTGCTGCAGGTGTTGAGGCGGTGGAGGCGTGACGCCCGGCATGCGCCGGAAGGAATTGGATGCCTTGCTACCAACGTTCCGCGAACTCTGGCATGCGCAGCCTTTTCGAGAACCCCGCCCGAATTGGGCGTTAAACCATCCTGCACTGACCGAGGATTTGCTGCGGCTTGATGAGGCCGAGGTGGAGTATTTGGCTGACGATACGGGCGCGGCACTCAAGTTTATTGCTCGCCATCTGCCTGATGTCGCCTGTCTGGCCGGACTTGAAGCGTTGCCGATAAAGACTGCCGCCAGACTTGCCATTCCGGGGGAGCGTTGGGCTTGGGAAATACCCGGTCGAAAGCGCTCTCAGATCGAGGCCTTCGCCGGTGTGGCACAGACGGGGGATGCCCCCATTCTTGATTGGTGTGGCGGCAAAGGGCATCTGGGGCGCCTGCTAGCGCTCGTCAGGGACGTGCCGGTACGGACGCTGGAAATTGATCCGGCGCTATGCGGTGCGGGGCAGGCTCTGGCGAAGCGACTCTCGCTGTGCCAGGATTTTTCGATTGCCGACGCGCTACAGGTAGAGGTGCCAGCGGGGTGTCACGCTGTCGCGCTTCACGCTTGTGGCGACTTGCATCGTCGATTGATCGAGCAAGGGGCGAAAAATGGCGTTGCCCGCTTTGATGTGGCGCCTTGCTGCTATTACCGTGGCGTGACCGGCCTGTACCAGCCATTGGTGCCGGATGGCCAGACCCTGCTGAGCCGCGATGATACGCGGTTGGCGGTAACGGAAACCGTCACGGCATCACCTCGCTTAAGGCGCCGGCGGGACCGTGAGATGGCTTGGAAACTTGGTTTCGATGCCTACCGTCGGGCATCAGGAGAGTATGGGTACAAAAGCTTCAAGCCCATTTCAGCTGCGTGGTTTGGGGGCCAGTTTCCGGAATTTCTGCAGCGTGTGGCGACCCGCGAAGGATTGCCGGTTCCCGGCAGATCGGTACGGGAATGGGAAGAGGTGGGTTGGCAGCGGCTGCACGAAGTATTGCGCTTGTCGATCGTCCGCCAGGCCTTCCGCCGTCTGATTGAGCTCTGGTTGGTGCTCGATCTTTCGGTCTATCTCGAAATGCAGGGATATAGCGTCGATCTGGGAATATTCTGCGAACGAAGCCTGACGCCACGTAATCTGCTTATATCGGCGAGACGCGCTTGAGCAAGTAGTCGAGTAATGCAAGCGGATGGTCGACGATCAAGTCAGCATCCCAACTTTCTATCGGTCCACTGTCTCCGAGATAGCCATAGCCGACAGCCACCGTGAAACAACCGGCCGCGCGGCCGGCCTGGATATCTCGGCGGTCGTCGCCGACGTAAATGGATTTGTTTGGCGTACAGGCAAGCAATTCGCAAGCGTACAGAATTGGTAGCGGAGAGGGTTTGGCTTCCGGGGTGGTATCTCCACTGACAACGCAGCGGGTGCGCGGTGAGAGTCGCAATAGCTCGACCAGGGGATCGGTGAAACGTCGGCGCTTGTTGGTGACGATGCCCCACTCAAGCTGCATTGATTCGATGCCGTCTAAAAGTTCGGCAATACCCGGAAAGAGGCGGCTTTCATCGCATAGGCGAGATGCATAGATGTCGAGGAAGCGTCGGCTGAGCCTATCGTAATCGGCATGCGTATTGTCTATTCCGAATGCTGCTCGTAGCAGACCGCGGACGCCTTGCGATGTGTAAGGGCGCAGATGCTCCATGGGCAAGGTGGAGCAAGCCTCTTCCTGGAGCAAACTGTTGGCCGCACCGCATAGATCAGGGGCGGTGTCGGCTAGCGTGCCGTCAAGATCGAAAAGAACAGCCTCAAGCATGCCGAATGGCACGTAGCAGGTAGTTGACGCTGGTGTCTTGGTCCAGTGCGTAACGCTGGCTGAAAGGGTTGTAAGTCATCCCGATCAGTTCTTCCGGCTCCAGTCCTGCCATCTTGTTCCAGCGAGCCAATTCCGAAGGCTTGATGAATTTCGCGTAATCGTGCGTTCCTTTGGGAAGCATCTGTAACACGTACTCGGCGCCGACCACTGCCAGCAAGTAAGACTTCGGGTTGCGATTCAGGGTGGAAAAGAAGACCTGACCACCTGGCTTGACCAGTTTGGCGCACGCGCTGACGACGCTTGATGGATTGGGAACGTGTTCGAGCATCTCCAGGCAGGTGACGACATCAAAAGTACCTGGCATTTCGTCGGCTAGTGCTTCGACCGAGACCATGCGATATTCAACCTTCTGGCCGCTTTCGAGCAGGTGTAGTTTGGCTACGCCGAGCGGCTTTTCCGAAAGATCGATACCGGTCACAATCGCCCCGAATGTTGCCATCCCTTCGGAAAGTAGGCCGCCACCACAGCCGACATCGAGTACGCGTTTTCCTGACAGGCCGACGTGTTGGTTGATCCAGTCAAGTCGTAACGGATTGATTTCGTGCAAAGGCTTGAATTCGCTGTTTGGATCCCACCAGCGATGGGCGAGTTCACCAAATTTATCGAGTTCAGCCGGGTCAGCGTTGAGCGTGCTAGTAGTCACTTATATTCCACGTATCAGGGCGTAAGGGTTGTCAAAGAGCCAGGGAGGATGGTGCACAATTTCGCAAAAAAGAAAAAGCCCCGCAATGCGGGGCTTTTCACGGAAGTCTGGCAGATTACTTGGTGCCGATGACTTCGATATCGACGCGACGGTCCGGTTGCAGGCAGTCGATCAGGGCCTTGGTCTTGGCATTGCCCTTGCACTTGTCGCCGGTCACCGGTTGCTTCTTGCCCTTGCCTTCGGTGTAGACGCGGTTGGCTTCGATGCCCTTGGCAACCAGATATTCCTTGACCGCAGCAGCGCGCTTCTCGGACAGCTTCTGGTTGTAGGCGTCGCCGCCGATACGGTCGGTGTGGCCAACGGCCAGGATCACTTCCAGCTTGATGGCCTTGGCCTTGGAGACCAGCTCGTCGAGCTTGGCTTTGCCTTCCGGACGCAGCACGGCCTTGTTGAAGTCGAACAGGGCATCGGCAGCGACGGTGATCTTTTCATTGGACGGCTTGGCACCGGCAGCGGCGGCACCGGTCGAGGCAGCAGCGGCGGTCTTCGGCTCGCAGGCTTCCTTCGGCAGCAGGTCCTTGTCGCACTCGCAGCCGGCCTTGTCGGCGGCGGCAGCGGCCGGGGTCCAGTAGCCGGTACGCCAGCACAGGCCGAAGCCGCTCTTGGCGACGACATCACGCTGGTCGATTACGTAAACGCGTTCCTGAGCGGTTGCAGCAAAACCGACGCCGGCCAGCAGAGCCAGTACCAGCGACTTCTTGACGATGTTCTTGATCATTGTTTTCCCTCGTTGAAGAAAATTGGAGAATCTTTGATCCGCGAATAGCCGACAACTAGGCCTCCCGACGGACTTCCAGCTTATTTTGCCATAGTGCTATTGACGAATCCAAGTCATTTTGGCTCGTTATGCATAGTGTTTTGTGGTCTACGCAACACTTTCCGGCGACCCATACGTGGCTGACGTTTTCGCGACCGGCCACATAGATGAGATGCGATAGTGGGTCGAAACAAGGTTTATTTTCGAGGCCGGCAAGATTTACTGCGCAGAGGTCAGCAGCCTTCCCGGGGGAGATCGAACCGATTTGGTTAGCCAGTCCGAGTGCGTTGGCGCCCCCAAGTGTGGCCATGTGCAGAACCTGGCTGGCAGGCAATGCGCTAGCGTCGCCGGTTGAGCCTTTGGCGAGCAATGCCGCCAGCCGCATTTCGCCGAACAGGTCGAGGCGGTTGTTGCTGGCGGCGCCATCGGTTCCCAGGCCGACGTTGATGCCTAGTTGTCTCATTCTTGCCACAGGGGCAATCCCGCTCGCCAACTTGAGGTTGGATGTCGGGCAGTGGGCAATACTTGCGCCTGTGTTGGCGAGCAGAATTAGTTCTTCGTCGTTCAGGTGGACGGCGTGGACGCCGATGAATGAGGGGGTGAGCATGCCGAGCCCTTGCAGGCGGTGTAACGGGCGCATTTGGTATTGCTGGATGCTGTCGTCGATTTCCTGTTGTGTTTCATGAATATGGCAATGAATGGGCAAGTTGAGTTGTTCAGACAGGGTGAGGACCCGTTCAAAACTCCTGTCGGCGACGGTGTAGGGGGCGTGTGGCGCCAGGCAAAAGCCGAGTAGCGGGTTGTGCAGCCATTTTTCCCGTACTGACAATCCCTTGTTCAAGTAATCGTCGGCATCGCTGGCATAGCCGGTCGGGAATTCGAGCGTAGTGATGCCGATTTGTGCTCGCATGCCGAATTCGCTGGCCGCGGTCGCGGTTGCTTCCGGGTAAAAGTACATGTCGTTGAAGCAGGTAATGCCGCCTTTGAGCATTTCGGCACATGCAAGTCGGGTGCCGTCAAGTACGAACTGAGCCGAAACGTGAGCTGCTTCGGTCGGCCAGATATGTTTTTGGAGCCAGGTCATCAGTGGAAGGTCATCTGCGAGCCCGCGCATCAGTGACATGGCAGCATGGGTGTGCAAATTGACCAAGCCGGGGATCAGGATATGGTCATCGAGGACGACGCGGTCTCCGGCCTGGTAGCGCATTCTGGCTTCGGCAATCGGCAAAATGTCCAGGATGCGGCCCTGGTCGATGGCGACCGCGTGGTTGGTATGGACGGTGTCCGGCTCTACGGTAGCGATCCAGCGCGCTTCGATAAGAAGGTCAATCGCGATACTTGTTTGTGTCATGGAAAACGCCGTCGGCTCGATGTTGGGGCGTGTTAAAATAGCAAATTACGCTCAATTCAACCAATAAGGCATCGCGCCCGCGATGCGATTGTGAGACATGGATCAATTCGCCAAAGAAACATTGCCGATCAGCCTCGAAGACGAGATGCGGCGTTCCTATCTTGATTACGCGATGAGCGTGATTGTCGGCCGGGCGCTGCCGGATGCGCGCGACGGCCTCAAGCCTGTGCATCGCCGCGTGCTTTATGCGATGCACGAGACAAACAATGTCTGGAACCGTCCTTTCGTCAAGTGCGCCCGTGTTGTTGGCGAGGTGATGGGTAAGTATCACCCCCATGGCGACTCGGCGATTTATGACACCCTGGTCCGGATGGCGCAGGATTTTTCCTTGCGTTACACCCTGGTGGACGGACAAGGCAATTTCGGTTCGATCGACGGCGACAATGCGGCGGCGATGCGTTACACCGAGTGCCGTCTGGAGCGTATAGCATCCGACCTGACTGCCGATATCGACAAGGAGACTGTTGATTTCGAGCCGAACTATGATGGCAAGGAGCTTGAGCCCTCCGTTTTGCCGACACGCATTCCCAATCTGCTGATCAATGGCTCGGCTGGTATTGCCGTCGGTATGGCGACCAATATCCCGCCGCATAACCTGCGCGAAGTGGTACGCGCTTGCCTGGCTTTGCTTGAAAATCCGGCAATTTCGATTGATGACCTGATCGAGATCATCCCGGCGCCGGATTTTCCGACAGCGGGCCTGATCTATGGCGTGATGGGCGTACGTGAAGGTTATAAAACCGGGCGTGGTCGCGTCGTCATGCGCGCTCGTACTCACTTCGAAGATATTGGCAAGGGGGATCGTCAGGCATTGATCGTCGATGAAATCCCCTATCAAGTTAATAAAAAGTCGTTGATCGAGAAAATTGCCGAGCTGGTCAACGAAAAGAAGATTGAGGGCATTTCCGACATTCGGGATGAATCCGACAAGTCGGGTATGCGCGTCGTCATCGAATTGAAGCGGGGCGAGGTTGGCGAGGTTATTCTCAATAACCTCTACAAGCAGACGCAGTTGCAGGACACGTTCGGCATGAACATGGTGGCGCTGGTCGATGGTCAGCCCCGTCTGCTGAATCTCAAGCAGGCGCTTGAGTGCTTCTTGTCGCACCGGCGTGAAGTGGTAACGCGGCGTACCGTTTTCGAGCTGCGCAAGGCGCGCGAACGTGGTCATATCCTCGAGGGCTTGGCCGTCGCACTCTCGAACGTCGATGAGATCATTGCCCTGATCAAGGCAGCGCCGACGCCGCCGGATGCGAAGCGCAGCTTGATGGAGCGTAGCTGGCGCAGTCCGGTGGTCGAAGAAATGTTGGCACGGGCGGCTTCAGATGTTTCGCGCCCTGATGGTCTTTTGCCCGAGTTCGGGTTGTCTGACCAGGGCTATCGTCTTTCCGATGCCCAGGCCCAGGCGATTCTGGAGCTCCGCCTGCAACGCCTGACCGGTCTTGAACAAGACAAGATCGTTGGCGAGTACAAGGAGGTGATGGACAAGATTGTCGATTTGCTCGACATACTGGCCAAGCCGGAGCGCATTACCGCGATCATTGTTGAAGAACTGAACCAGATTTGCGAGCAATACGGTGACGAGCGCAAGTCGGAGATCGTTCTGCATACCCAGGAACTTGGTATTGAGGATCTGATTACGCCGCAGGATATGGTTGTTACCTTGTCGCACGGCGGGTATATCAAGGCCCAGCCCCTTGCCGATTATCGTGCCCAGCGACGTGGCGGTCGCGGCAAGCAGGCGGCGGCGATCAAAGACGAAGATTTCGTCGATCATCTGTTTGTCGCCAATACTCACGACTACATCCTGTGCTTCTCGAATCGTGGTCGTTGCTATTGGCTGAAGGTCTTCGAAGCGCCGCAAGGCAGCCGGGCGAGTCGTGGCAAGCCGATCGTCAATTTGTTCCCGCTGGAAGAGGGGGAGCGTATCAATGCCGTTTTGCCGGTCAAGGAGTTTGCTGACGACAAGTTCGTCTTCATGGCCACGCGCGACGGGACGGTCAAGAAAACGCCGCTGTCCGACTTCTCGAATCCTCGGAAGGCCGGCATCATTGCCGTTGATTTGCTCGACGATGACTATTTGATCGGTGTCGAACTGACCACCGGTCAGAGCGATATTGTGCTTGTTTCCAATGCCGGCAAGGCGGTCTGGTTTGATGAAGAGGATGTCCGTCCGATGGGGCGCGGTGCGCGTGGTGTACGCGGCATGAAGTTGCAGGATGGGCAGAGCGTAATTTCTCTGCTGGTTGCCGAAGATGATCAGCAGACCGTGCTGGTGGCAACCGAGAATGGTTTCGGCAAACGCACCGTGCTCGCCGATTTCCGCCATTCCGGTCGCGGTACGCAGGGTGTCAAGGCGATTGCTGATTCGGAGCGTAACGGCGTCGTGGTCGGCGCCAAGCTGGTCGGTGATGAAGATGAGGTAATGCTCATTACGACGGGCGGCGTGCTGATCCGTACCCGCGTTTCGGAAATCCGTGGGATGGGGCGTGCAACGCAAGGTGTCACGCTGATCTCGTTGGACGAAGGTGAGAAACTTGCCGGACTCGAGAAGGTCGCGGAATCGGTAGCCGAAGTCGACGCGGAGTCCGATGCAGATGCGCCCAGTGACGCAACCGTGACGGATGGGGCGCAGTCGTCTGCGCCGGAAGCGGGAAATGAAGAGGGAGGCGAAGCCTGATGAGTCGAATCTGGAATTTCAGCGCCGGTCCGGCGGCGCTGCCTGAAGAAGTCCTCAAGCAGGCGCAGGAAGAATTGCTCGACTGGCATGGTGCCGGTTGCAGCGTCATGGAAATGAGCCATCGCGGCAAGGAGTTCATGTCCATCCTCGAGCAGGCCGAAGCCGACCTGCGTGAGCTGATGGAGATTCCTGCCGGCTACAAGGTGCTTTTCCTGCAGGGCGGGGCGACGCAGCAATTTGCCCAGATCCCGATGAACCTGCTGGCCGGGCGTTCGGCGGACTACATTGTCACCGGCTCGTGGTCGAAAAAGGCCTTCAAGGAAGCGCAGCGGATCGGTACGGTGCGTTGTGCCGCCAGTACTGAAAGCCAGGGCTTTACCTGCCTGCCGACCGCCGAAGAAATCAAGCTCGACCCCTTCGCCGCCTACTTGCACATCTGCACCAACGAAACTATCCACGGTGTCGAAATCCCGGCCGAGCGCATTGCCGATACGGGTGTGCCGCTGGTCGTCGATATGTCGTCGCATATCCTGTCACGGCGGGTCAATGTCGAGAAATTCGGCCTGATCTACGCCGGGGCGCAGAAAAACATCGGCCCATCCGGTCTGACCCTGGTCATCGTGCGCCAGGAGCTGCTGGGCATGGCGCCGCTAACCATCCCCAGTGTGATGGACTACGCGGTGATGGCCGAAAACGGCTCGATGCTCAACACGCCGCCGACTTACGGCATCTATATTGCCGGCCTGGTCTTCCAGTGGCTCAAGCGCCAAGGGGGGCTGGCCGGGATCGAGGCCGTCAATGTCGAAAAGGCACGCCGTCTTTACGCTTGTATCGACAATTCCGGCGGCTTCTACACCAATCCGGTCGATCCGGATTGCCGTTCGCGGATGAACGTTCCGTTCACGCTGGCCAATCCGCAACTCGA
This sequence comes from Rhodocyclales bacterium GT-UBC, assembly GCA_003583745.1. Classification (GTDB taxonomy): domain Bacteria; phylum Pseudomonadota; class Gammaproteobacteria; order Burkholderiales; family Rhodocyclaceae; genus Azonexus. The sequence continues at coordinate 121,029 of QXPY01000011.1, forward strand.
TGCGGCTTTCCTGGCTGAATCGAAGGCAGCCGGACTGGTTTCGCTGAAGGGCCACAAGTCGGTCGGCGGCATGCGTGCCTCGATCTACAACGCCGTCCCGCTGGCGGCCATCGAGGCCCTGGTGGATTTCATGAACGACTTTGCCAAGCGCAACGGTTAGAACAGTATGAGCGACGATCTGCAGAAGGCACTGGCCGGCGTCCGCGCCGAAATCGACGGCATCGATGCCGAGTTGCTGCATCTTCTCAACCAGCGTGCCCGTTGCGCCCAGAAGGTTGGCGAGATCAAGACCGAGCACGGTGCGGCCGGCCACATCTATCGTCCGGAGCGCGAGGCGCAGGTCCTGCGCCGGCTGCAGGATGCCAATCCCGGCCCCTTGCCGAACGAAGGGATCACCTTCTTCTTTCGCGAGGTGATGTCGGCCTGCCTGTCGCTGGAAGAACCATTGGGCGTTGCTTTCCTTGGGCCGTTGGGTACTTTTTCCGAGTCGGCGGCAACCAAGCATTTCGGTCATGCCGCCCGCCTGTTGCCGCTCGATTCGATCGATGATGTTTTTCGCGAAGTCGAAGCCGGGCACGCTCATTACGCCGTGGTGCCGGTCGAGAACTCGACCGAAGGCGCGGTTGGGCGGACGATGGACCTCCTGCTCGGTTCGTCGCTGAAAATCTGCGGCGAAGTCGTGTTGCGGATTCATCAGAACCTGTTGTCGAACGAGACCGATCTGACCCGGATCACCAAGGTCTACTCGCATGCCCAGTCGCTGGCCCAGTGCCACGAGTGGCTGAATCGCGTCCTGCCCAACGCCCAGCGCATTTCGGTCGGCAGCAACGCCCAGGCCGCCCAGAAAGCGTCCGAAGAACCCGGTACGGCGGCGATTGCCGGCGAGGCAGCGGCAACCCGCTACAAATTGCCGCGCCTGGCCGAGAATATCGAAGACGAGCCGAACAACACGACGCGCTTCCTGGTGCTCGGCAAGCACGATTCCGGCATCTCCGGTCGTGACAAGACTTCGCTGATCATGTCGGCGCCCAACCGGACTGGCGCCCTCTACGAGTTGCTGCTGCCCTTTTCGCACGCCGAAGTTTCGCTTTCGCGGCTTGAGTCGCGGCCGGCCCGCCATGCCTTGTGGGAGTACGTCTTCTACGTCGATATCGATGGGCATCGTGAAGAGCCGGCGGTCAAGGCGGCCTTGGAAGAATTGGCCAATCGCGCAGCTTATCTGAAAATCCTCGGGTCTTACCCGGTTGCCGTTTACTGAGGGATAGCGCATGAGTCTTGCCGAACAGGCGCTTCCTTACGTTCGCGCCATCTCGCCCTATCAGCCGGGCAAGCCGATCACCGAACTGGCCCGTGAAATGGGCATTCCGGTTGAAAGCATCGTCAAGTTGGCTTCGAACGAGAATCCGCTTGGCATGAGTCCGAAGGCGAAGAAAGCCGTTGAGGCCGCCATCAGCGGTGTCGAGCGCTATCCGGACCAATTCGACTTGATCAAGGCGGTGGCCGGGCGTACCGGTGTCGCTCAGGACCAGGTCGTGCTGGGGAATGGTTCGAACGACGTGCTTGATTTGGTTGCCCGGGTTTTCCTGGCGCCGGGGCGTTCTGCCGTCTTTGCCCAGCATGCTTTTGCCGTGTATCCGCTGGCGACCCTGTCGACCGGGGCTGAACTGATCGTTACGGCAGCCAAGGATCATGGTCATGACCTGGATGCGATGCTGGCTGCCATCCGGCCCGATACCCGTATCGTCTGGATCGCCAACCCGAATAATCCGACCGGCAACTTCCTGCCTTACCCGGAAGTGCGCACCTTTCTCGAGGCGGTGCCGAAGCATGTCGTGGTTGTGCTCGACGAGGCTTACAACGAATACCTGCCGCCGGCTGATCGCTGCGATACCGCTGGTTGGATCAAGGATTTTCCGAATCTGGTCGTCTGCCGGACATTGTCGAAGATTTACGGTCTTGCCGGCCTGCGCATCGGCTATGCGCTGACTTCGGCTGAAGTAGCCGATCTGATGAACCGTGTCCGGCAGCCGTTCAATGTCAATAATCTGGCCCTGGCCGGAGCCTTGGCGGCGCTGGATGATGACGCGTTCCTGCACGCCAGTTACGAACTCAATCGCCGTGGCATGGCCCAGATCGTGACCGGCCTCGAGCGACTGCAGCTGGAAGTGATCAAGCCGCACGGCAATTTCGTGACTTTCAAGGTCGGTGATGCGGCAGCGGTGAATCAGAAGTTGCTGCAACAGGGCGTCATTGTTCGTCCGATTGCTGGTTATGGTTTACCCGAGTGGTTGCGCGTGACGATCGGTACCGAGCCGGAAAACACGCGCTTCCTGGAGGCTCTGGAGAAAGCGCTCTAAATGCCTGAGTTCGGCAAGATTGTCGTTTTTGGTACCGGCCTGATCGGCGGTTCTTTCGCCTTGGCGCTGAAAGAGGCGGGTGCCGTCGAAGAGGTGGTCGGTTTCGGCCGGACCCCGGCAACGCTGCGGACGGCGCAGCAACTCGGCGTGATTGACCGGGCCGGGATCAATCCGACGCATGAAATCGAAGACGCCGACATCGTGCTGGTGGCGACGCCGGTGGCCCAGATGCCCGAGATTTTCAGTCGCATCGAGCCTTATCTTGGTCCCAATACCATCGTTACGGATGGCGGTTCGACCAAGGGCGATGTGGTGGCGGCGGCGCGGGCTGCGTTTGGCGAGCGGATCGGGCAGTTTGTGCCGGCGCATCCGATTGCCGGCGCCGAAAACAGTGGTCCGGCGGCGGCACGTTGGGACCTTTATCAAGGCAAGAAAGTGGTGGTAACACCGCTGGCCGAGAACAGCGATGAGTCGCTCGATCACATCAAGCGGGCTTGGTCGCTGTGCGGGGCCGATATCTACGAGCTGACCCCGGAGGCACATGATCGTGTCTTCGCCGCCGTCAGTCATTTGCCGCATTTGTTGTCCTACGCGCTGGTTCATGAGTTGGCGGTGCGCGAGGATGCAGACCTGTTCTTTACTTTCGCGGCCTCCGGTTTTCGCGATTTCACGCGGATTGCCGCCAGCCATCCGGAAATGTGGCGGGATATTTGTCTGGCCAACCGTGGCGCTCTTCTGGGCGAGTTGGATCGCTATCGGACGCAATTGGATGAACTACGTATGGCGCTGGCACAGGACGACGGTCGGCGACTTGAGGAAATATTCGATATCGCGCGCCAAGCCAGGCGCGACTGGGCGGGTGAGAGCTGATGTCCAGATTGCTGCGGGCCTTGTTGCTGGGAATGATGCTGGCGCTGCCCGCAGCGACATTTGGCCAAGGTGCTCCTGCCATTCTGCTGGCCGAGATATACCGCGGTCAGGTTGATGTCACTCGTTATCTGGTCAGTGAGAAATTTGACGGCGTGCGCGCAATCTGGAATGGCGAAACCCTGGTGTTCCGGAGTGGGCGGCCGATTCATGCTCCGCAGTGGTTTGTCGATGCCTTGCCGAAAAGATCGCTTGATGGCGAACTTTGGATGGGGCGAGGAAGCTTCGAACGATTGTCAGGCGTGGTAAGGCGGGAGGTCCCGAACGATGAAGAGTGGCGTCAGGTTCGTTACATGATTTTCGAATTGCCGGGGGCAGCAGGGGGTTTTCGGGCAAGGGCCGCAGAAATCCGTGCCCTTGTCGCGGATGCCGGGATACCCTGGCTCGTGGCAATTGATCAGTTGCCAGTGGGGAGCCGCGACGAACTGCAAAGACGATTCAAGCAGGTCATTGCACAAGGTGGTGAGGGATTGGTGCTACATCTCGCCGATGCGCAGTACGTCACCGGTCGTAGCGATGTCCTGCTTAAAATGAAGTCGTCGGCCGATGGAGAGGGCGTGGTCATTGCGCATCTGCCTGGGAAAGGAAAATATTCCGGCATGCTGGGGGCGCTCCGAGTGCGTTTGGCCGATGGTCGCGAACTGAATTTGGGGTCCGGCTTTTCCGAACAGCAACGGCTTCAGCCACCGGCGATTGGAGCGACAGTGACTTTTCGCTATCGCGATTTGACACGACAGGGCTTACCTCGCTTTGCCACGTTTGTGCGCGAGCGTGGTGCCGAGTGATTCGAGGCGCGACAGTTCGCCTGCTTGCGTGCAGTAGAATTCTGCTTTCTGCATAACGAGATTATTCAGCATGCTTATTCCAGTCATTTTGTCCGGCGGCGCCGGGACTCGGCTTTGGCCGGTGTCGCGTGAAGGTTATCCCAAACCTTTCATGAAACTGGCCGATGGTCAGAGTTTGCTGCACAAGACCTATGTTCGTGCTGCGGCAGTTGCCGATGCGGGTGAAGTCCTGACGGTGACTAATCGTGACTACTATTTCATGAGTAAGGACGAGTTGGCTGGTTGCAGGCTGAGTGACATGCATGGCAGCTTCCTGCTCGAGCCTGTCGGACGTAATACTGCACCCGCTGTTGCGATGGCTGCTCTGCACGTTGCTGAAAAGCATGGTCGGGATGCGTTAATGCTTGTGCTGGCAGCCGATCACCTGATTCAGGATCAGCCTGCGTTCGTTCAGGCGGTGGAACAAGCATCCGCGTTGGCCGAGCAGAATTACCTTGTGACATTCGGAATTGTTCCCGATGCGCCCGAAACCGGATTTGGTTATATCGAGTCCGGGGCATCCCTGGGCGCTGGGTTGGCGGTCAAGCGTTTCGTCGAAAAGCCCTCGCTGGAGACGGCGCTCGGCTATCTCGCCGCTGGAACTTTCCTGTGGAATTCTGGCATGTTCTGCTTCAAGGCTGGAGTAATCCTTGATGAGTTGGCAGAGCATGCAGCGGATGTAATGGCGGGCAGCTTGTCTTGTTGGATGGCTACCAATGCCAAGGCGTCACAAACGGAAGGCATGATGGAAATTCCTCTTGGTGCATTTTCATCAGTGCCGGATATTTCAATCGACTATGCGGTGATGGAGCGTTCTAGCAAGGTGGCGGTGGTCCCCGCCGCAATCGGCTGGAGCGATATCGGTTCGTGGAATGCGGTTAGTCACTTGGCTGTGCCGGATGCCGATAATAATCGGGTTCAGGGCGAGGCGATTTTTGTCGATTGCAAAAATACCTACGTTCAGGGAGCTGGCCGTCTTGTTGCAGCGATTGGGCTTGAGGATGTCTTGGTCATCGATACCCCGGATGCGTTACTGGTTGCGCATCCGGACAAGGCCCAGGATGTCCGGAAGGTGGTTGCCCAGCTCAAACAGCAAAATCATGACGCATACAGGTTGCATCGCACCGTTGCCCGGCCCTGGGGGACCTATACCGTTCTCGAGGAAGGGGCGCGCTTCAAGATGAAGCGCATCGTGGTCAAGCCAGGGGCAAGTCTCAGCCTACAGATGCATCATCATCGCAGCGAGCATTGGGTCGTTGTCTCGGGTATGGCGAAGGTCGTCAATGGCGAGCGTGAAATATTCATTCGGCCGAACGAGTCGACATTTATCCCGGCCGGCGTCCAGCACCGTTTGGTCAATCCTGGTGTTATCGATTGCGTCATGATCGAGGTTCAGGTTGGCGATTATCTTGGTGAAGATGACATCATTCGCTTCGATTGCATTTATGGTCGAGGCTGAATCACGAATTCGTGAACGTTTGCAGGTCGAATTTTGGTTTATTTTGTTTAAAGATCGTTTGGTAATTTATGGAAAAGGGTGAAGGGGTTTATGCGGTTGTAGTGACCTTTAATCCCTGTGTTGATCAGTTTGGAAACCTGTTGGCAGCACTTGGTCCACAGGTCCAGTCGATTATCGTGGTCGATAATGGATCTGCAAACGGGGTATTGGCCGACTTGAACAGGCTTTGTGATTTGCCAGCAATCGATTTGATTCGGCTGGGTGCCAACAAAGGCATTGCCTTTGCGCAGAACGTCGGGATTCAAGCCGCAAGAAGGGCTGGTGCCAAGTATGTGGTGCTATTCGACCATGATAGCTGCCCAGCGCCTGACATGGTTTTTCAGCTAAGGGCAGTTGCCGAGGCGAAGGCGGCATTGGGTATCAAGGTTGGTGGCGTCGGTGCGCGATATTTTGACGATCGCCAAGACAATCCTCCGCCCTTCATTCAAGTCGTCGGCTTGAAAGTCGAGCGCCAACCCTGTCAGTGCGATGGATCTGTCGTGGCAGTCGACTACTTGATTGCATCCGGGTGCTTGATTCCGCTCAATACGCTGGATGCTGTCGGGGAAATGAATGAAGAATTGTTTATCGACTACGTCGACATTGAATGGGGTCTAAGGGCCAAGGCTAATGGCTTTCTTTCCTTTGGTGTGTGCGCCGCGAAAATGGCACATGACTTAGGCGATGAACCGATTGTTTTCCTGGGGAAAAGCTATCCGGCGCATAGCCCCTTACGTCATTATTATCACTTCCGTAATGCGGTCTGGATGTACCGGCAGTCATGGTTGCCATTGCATTGGAAATTGGCGGACGGCTGGCGCTTAATCCTGAAATACGGTTTTTACTCGTTGTTGGCGCATCCCAGGTCGATGCACTGGCGGATGATGACTAAAGGGATTGCGCACGGATTACGCGGCAAAATGGGGCGTTTGGTTTGATCGCCGTCTCAATCGTCAGCCACGGGCATGGCGCTATGGTCGAGCGTCTTGTTTCGAGTGTTCTGGATTTGCCTTCCGTATCCCAGGTAATCGTCGTTCTGAACATTCGAGAATCGATGAACCTGCCGAGTTCCGAGCGCATAACGGTTATTGAGAATGACTCGCCGCGCGGCTTTGGTGCGAATCATAATCTTGCTTTCAAACATAGTCGGCAGCCATTCTTTTGTCCGATGAATCCCGATATAACGATCCAGGACGATCCTTTTCCGGGATTGTTGTCGGCGATGGATATTCAGGGAGTCGGTGTTGCAGCACCTGTCGTTGTTAATACCATGGGTGAGGTTGAGGACAGTGCGCGCTATTTCCCGACGATTCGATCAGTTGTTAAGAAAATTCTATTTGGAAGCAAGGGTATTTTCCTGGAAGTGAACAATGCCCCTTGTGTTTTTCCGGAATGGGTTGCTGGAATGTTCATGTTGTTCCGGCGTGAAAGCTTCATGCGCTTGAATGGTTTTGATGAGGGTTTTTATCTTTACTATGAAGACGTGGATATCTGCGTTCGTTTATGGCGGCAGGGCGAGCGCGTTGTTTTGTGGCAAGGAGCCAGGGTAATTCACGACGCCAGGCGGGATAGCCACCGCAATGTTGCGTACCTGAAGTTTCATATGGCTAGCATGTTGAGATACTTTGCCAAATATTGGGGGCGTTTGCCGAAGATTGAATGAGTGAGCATCAATGATATTGGTTTCCGGAGCTAGCGGATTTATCGGAAAGCACTTGATGGCTTCCCTGTTAGCTGATTCCACTCCTTGTCGTGCGTTGCTGCGTACTCCTCGGAAGATGGCGTGGGGAGGCAGTAGTGCGATTGCGGATTTGAGTGATCGCGCCGCGTTAATTGCCGCAACGGAAGGTGTGGAAACGGTTATCCACTGCGCCGGATATGCGCATGCATTTTCCGTTGGTTCGGAGGAGGAAATCAAAAAAAATTGGGCTATTAATTTTGAGGGAACAAGAAATCTAATTGAAGCCGCTGGCTATTCCGGCGTAAAGCGCTTTGTGTTCCTGTCCAGTGTCAAAGCCATGGCCGACTCAGTGGAGGAGTGCGTCGACGAGTCTCAAGAGGGCGTGCCATCAACGGTTTATGGTGAAAGCAAGCGCGCAGCGGAAAATGTAGTGCTTGCTACGGGGCAGCGCTTCAATATGCATGTAGTGAATTTGCGTTTGGCGATGGTTTATGGTCGCCATGGCAGGGGTAATCTTGAGCGGATGGCGGCTTTAGTCGGGCGCGGTGTTTTCCCTCCGCTGCCGGAGACCGGCAACCGGCGTTCGTTGGTGCATGTCAGAGATGTGGTCGATGTAGTGCGCCATGTAAGCCAAGATCCGCGAGCAAATGGACGGACCTATATTGTCGCCAGTCCGCATGCCCCCTCCGGGCGTGAGTTATTCGATGCAATTCGGGCTGCGCTCGGGTTACCCAAAAGTAACATTCACATTCCTGAGGCGATGTTAAAGTTGCTGGCTAGACTCGGAGACGGTATTCAGCTGTGTGCCAGGCGCCGGGTACCCTTCAACAGCGATGTTTTGTCAAAACTGCTCGATTCGGCGTGTTACTCGCCTGAAGCAATCTGGCGTGATCTGGGGTGGCGCGCTGCTGTTCCGTTGAGCGAAGGCCTAAGAGAGATGCTGGGTAATGAAAAGGATTTTTGATTTATCGTTGTCGTTGGTGCTGATTTTTGTTTTTTTGATTCCAGCTGGCATCGTGGCGCTGATGGTGCGATTGACCTCAGCTGGACCCGTTCTCTATTGGTCCGAACGAGTCGGGCGAAAGAACGTTATTTTCAAAATGCCAAAGTTTAGAAGCATGAAACTTGGCGCCCCAGTGGTGGCGACACACGTTCTGGAAAATCCTGAGTCGCTTCTGACGCCAATTGGGGGCTTCCTACGCAAGACTAGCTTGGATGAGTTGCCTCAGTTATGGAGTATTTTGGTTGGCGACATGAGTTTTGTTGGTCCCCGTCCGGCCCTGTTTAATCAATACGATTTGATTGGTTTACGTAGTCAGTTCGGTGTTGATGAATTGGTGCCCGGTTTGACTGGCTGGGCACAAGTAAACGGGCGTGATGAGGTGTCGATTGAGGAAAAAGTCCAGCTGGATCGAGAGTATTTGGCCCGGAAGTCGTTGTTGTTTGATTTAAGGATCCTGTTTTTGACATTTTTTTCGGTGTTGAGTCGGGATGGGGTGTCGCATTAATTTGATTTGTAAGCTGCCTGCTTTTTGCAAGTGAGTTGATTTTGTGAATTTTCTCTGGACTGAGTTGTATGACTAACCTGCGTACCACGGCCGCGTTTCTCCATGATCTATTTGCGGCGGCATTGGCGTGGGGCTGTGCTTTTTGGCTGCGTTTCAATTTTGATGTTCCAGCGGAGTTTATCGATTCAGCAACACGTTCGCTTCTTTGGGTCATTCCTCTTTACGGTGGATTGTTTTTGGCTTTTGGTTTGTACCGAGGAGTTTGGCGTTTTGCCAGTATCCTGGATTTGCAGCATATTTTGTCTGCTGTAGCGGTTGGTATGGTGTTGATGACCGCGTCGGTATTTTTTTTGGGTTTTAGCTTAATCCCCCGTTCTGTACTGATTCTGCATCCATTGCTCCTTTCCCTGATCATGGGTGGAAGTCGTTTTTTGTACCGGAGTTGGAAAGAGCATCGTCTCTATGGACCTGCAAAGCTGAGGGGCCAGCCGGTTTTGGTTTTGGGTGTTGATGATGCGGCTGATTCTCTGCTTCGCGAATTAAGTCGCAGTGGGCTCTGGTATGCCGTGGCCGTGGTCGATGAGAATCCGGCCAAGGTCGGTCGAAGACTTCGCGGATTGCCGGTACTGGGGCCTTTGTCGTCGATAGGTGACATTGCCGAGAAATATGGCGTGAAACACGTCATTCTGGCCTTACCCAACGCTCGTTCGGCAGAACGTAGGCGGGTTACCGAGTTGGCCTCTGCTGCTGGATTGACGGTGTTGACCATGCCTTCTTACAGCGATCTTTTGGCTGGCCGGTTCTCAATTTCCAATATTCGCCGCATCGAGCTTGAGGATTTGCTAGGGCGTGAAGAGGTGTCGCTGGATGATCGTGGTCTGAATGATTGGCTGGCTGGGCGAGTCGTGCTGGTTAGCGGAGCAGGGGGGTCAATTGGCTCGGAGCTATGCCGACAAATTGCAAAGTTTTCGCCAGCTCGCTTGGTTTTGCTTGATTCCTCGGAATTCGCCCTGTATCGAATCAGCGATGAGCTTGCCCGCATGTATCCGGAGTTGAGTTGCGGTTGTTGGGCGGGGGACGTTCGTTGCCGGGAGCGGGTGCGGGAAATTTTTGATAACGAAAGACCGGTTGCCGTTTTTCATGCAGCTGCTTACAAGCATGTGCCGTTGATGGAGCGCGTCAATGCGTGGCAGGCCGTTTTGAACAATGTGCTGGGTACTTTTGTCATCGCCAGTGAGGCTCAGGTTGCCGGAGTTGATAAGTTTGTTTTGATTTCTACCGATAAGGCAGTAAATCCGACAAACGTGATGGGGGCGACGAAGCGTCTTGCCGAGCGACTGTGTCGTGCCATCCAGTCGGGGGGCAGGGGAGGGACGCGTTTTGTCACGGTGCGTTTCGGCAATGTCCTGGGCAGTAATGGAAGTGTCATTCCGAAGTTTCGCGAGCAAATTGCACGCGGTGGTCCGATAACGGTTACTCATCCTGATATCGTCCGCTATTTTATGACGATCCCCGAAGCCGCTCAGCTTGTCCTTCAGGCTGGCTACATGGGGCATGGCGGAGAGATATTCGTGCTGGACATGGGCGAGCCGGTAAAAATCGTTGATCTTGCGCGCGACATGATTCGTTTGTCCGGACTGACGGAAGAGGAGATTCAAATTCGCTTCAGTGGTTTGCGCCCAGGCGAAAAGCTGTTCGAGGAATTGTTGGCCGATGACGAGGCCACCATGCTGACACCGCATCCCAAGCTCCGAATTGCGAAGTTGGCTGATAGCATGGATGAAACCGAGTTGGATGCGTTGCTCGAATGGTTGAAGCCGGGTGTGCGTGAGTCAGACGAGGTAAAAGAAGGGCTTAAGCGGTTTGTGCCGGAGTATGTGGCGAGTTAGTTTGAGTGAGCGTTGTTGTTATTGATGGAGTGTTTCTTGAGCACAGAATTTCTTGATCTACCTCGGTTGCTTTCTGCATCCGGTACGGTGCGTTTGCCAGGTTCGAAAAGTATTTCTAATCGAGTATTGCTACTCGCAGCCTTGGCGGAAGGAACGACAAGGGTTAAAGACTTACTGGCTTCCGATGATACGGAGCGCATGCTTGATGCGCTGAAAACCCTGGGGGTTGAGGTCGTATCAGAGGGCGAAGGCGATTGGTCGGTCAAAGGATGTGGTGGTGCGTTTCCTGTAAAGCAGGCCGAGCTTTTCCTGGGAAATGCGGGGACCGCCTTTAGGCCGCTGACTGCCGCGCTTGCATTTTCTGGCGGAGATTACGTTTTGAAGGGGGTGCAGCGCATGCACGAGCGCCCCATTGGCGATTTGATCGATGCACTGCGCCAATTGGGCGCGATGGTTGATTACCTGGGGCAGGAGGGCTATCCCCCGCTTCGCGTCATGCCGGGAGCGCTTTCTGCCGATGGTACGGTCCGCGTGCGAGGCGATGTATCGAGCCAGTTTCTCACCGGGTTGTTGATGGCGCTTCCGTTGCTCGGTCAAGCCGCGACCGTTGAGGTGGTTGGGGAGTTGATTTCAAAGCCTTACATCGAGATCACGTTGGCGATGATGGCTCGTTTCGGTGTCGCAGTCGAGCGAGACGGATGGTCTCGCTTCAGAATTCCTGCTGATGCCCGCTACGTTTCGCCGGGTACCATTTATGTTGAGGGGGATGCTTCTTCGGCGTCTTACTTTCTGGCGTTGGGGGCCATTGGTGGCGGTGCTGTCCGAGTTGAGGGGGTCGGTGCCGAGTCGATCCAGGGAGATGTACGCTTTGCGGAGGCGCTTTCGCTGATGGGGGCAAAGGTCGAAACTGGACCAAACTGGATGGAGGCCAGTGCTCCGCCGGGCGGCTTGTGCGCGATCGATTTGGATTGCAATCACATCCCGGATGCTGCGATGACCTTGGCAACGGCTGCGCTGTTTGCGAAAGGTACGACGACGCTGCGCAATATTGCTAGTTGGCGCGTCAAGGAGACAGACAGGATTGCAGCAATGGCCACCGAATTGCGCAAGCTTGGTGCGACAGTAGAAGAAGGTGACGACTACATTCGCGTCACGCCGGCTGCATTGCGTCCGGCGGCAATCGATACTTATGACGATCATCGAATGGCCATGTGCTTTTCCCTAGCTGCATTCGGGACCCCGCTCCGCATCAACGATCCAAAATGCGTAGCCAAGACTTTTCCGGAATATTTCTCTTGCCTGTCCCGGGTAACCAAAGCGGCACCGGTGATCGCGATAGACGGGCCCTCGGCCTCCGGCAAGGGGACCGTCGCGGCGCGGGTGGCGGCGGCACTCGGCTATAACTACCTCGATTCCGGTGCCTTGTATCGGCTGACTGCTCTGGCAGCAAAGCGAGTCGGTATTGACTGGGCTGACGAGGCGGCGGTTGCCACTGTTGCGGCCAGTCTGAATATCGAGTTCAGTGAAAATGATGTGCGTATGGCCGGTGAGTCGGTGGGCGATGCGATTCGTACCGAGGATATTTCCTCGGGGGCGTCGCAAGTTGCGGCGCTACCTGCGGTGCGTGCTGCGTTGCTGTTCCGGCAACGTGTCTTCAATTCCGGTCACGGTTTGGTCGGCGATGGGCGCGATATGGGTTCGGTCGTCTTTCCTCTGGCTCCGCTCAAGGTGTTTTTAACGGCAAGTGCCGAAGTCAGGGCTGAGCGCCGGTATAAGCAGTTGAAGGAAAAAGGATTCTCTGCTAATCTCGCTGACCTTCTGCTGGATTTAAAGCAACGTGACGAACGCGACGCGCAGCGTAGCGTTGCTCCACTCAGGCAGGAGGCTGATGCCCGGTTGCTGGATACGACCGGATTGACTATCGAGCAGGCGGTCAGTCAGGTGTTGGCTTGGTGGCATGAGGTTCAGTAGCAAGGTGTTGCCGGTATCCATATCGGCAATATGTTTTTAACTCTAACCCGCTGTGGATTTCGCGATTCGCGGCATGAAAGCTCTCTCCGTCAATGGAATCTTTTGCTCAACTATTTGAAGAATCCCTGGCTCGCCAGGAAATGCGTCAAGGCGAAGTCATCACTGCAGAAGTGGTGCTCATTGATCACAATTTCGTCGTGGTCAATGCCGGCCTGAAATCGGAATCCTATGTTCCGCTCGAAGAATTCCTGAACGATCAGGGCGAACTCGAAGTGCAAGTGGGCGATTTCGTCCAGGTTGCCATCGAAATGCTGGAAGACGGCTATGGCGCCACCCGCCTGAGCCGCGATCGCGCCAAGCGCATCGCCGCCTGGAACTTCCTGGAACAGGCCCTGAACGACAACTCCCTGGTTACCGGTACCATCACCGGCAAGGTCAAGGGCGGTCTGACCGTCATGTCCAACGGCGTTCGTGCATTCCTGCCGGGCTCCCTGGTCGACATGCGTCCGGTCAAGGACACTACCCCGTACGAAGGCAAGACCCTCGAATTCAAGGTTATCAAGCTCGACCGCAAGCGCAACAACGTCGTCATGTCGCGTCGTGCCGTCCTCGAAGCCACCGCTGACAAAGATCGCGAAAAGCTGCTCGAGAACCTCAAGGAAGGTACCGTCGTCAAGGGTATCGTCAAGAACATCACCGACTACGGCGCATTCGTCGATCTGGGCGGCATCGATGGTCTGCTGCACATCACCGATCTGGCCTGGCGCCGTGTCCGTCACCCGTCCGAAGTGCTGGCCGTGGGCGACGAAGTCACCGCCAAGATCCTCAAGTTCGACGCCGAGAAGAACCGCGTCTCCCTGGGTATGAAGCAACTGGGCGACGATCCGTGGGTTGGCATCGCCCGCCGTTACCCGGCTGGTACCCGCCTGTTCGGCAAGGTGACCAACCTGACCGACTACGGTTCTTTCGTTGAAATCGAACAAGGTATCGAAGGTCTGGTTCACGTTTCCGAAATGGATTGGACCAACAAGAACGTTCATCCGTCCAAGGTTGTTTCTCTGGGTGACGAAGTTGAAGTCATGATCCTGGAAATCGACGAAGAGCGTCGCCGTATCTCCCTCGGCATGAAGCAGTGCCTGCCGAACCCGTGGGATGATTTCGCGATGAACCAGAAGAAGGGCGACAAGGTCCGCGGTGCGATCAAGTCGATCACCGACTTCGGTATCTTCATCGGCTTGCCTGGCGGTATCGACGGTCTGGTTCACCTGTCCGACCTGTCCTGGTCTGCGACCGGTGAAGAAGCGATCCGCAACTTCAAGAAGGGCGACGAAGTTGAAGCCGTCGTTCTCGGCATCGATGTCGAGAAGGAGCGCATCTCCCTCGGCATCAAGCAACTCGAAGGCGATCCGTACACCAACTTCATCGCCACCCACGAAAAGAACAGCATCGTGCGCGCTACCGTCAAGTCGGTGGATGCCCGCGGTGCCGTGATGACGCTGGATGGTGAGAACGAAGGTTACCTGCGCGCTTCCGAGTTCTCGCGTGATCGTATCGATGACCTGTCGCAGCACGTCAAGGTTGGCGACGAGCTGGAAGTCATGATCATCAACGTGGATCGCAAGACCCGTGGTATCAACCTGTCCATCAAGGCCAAGGATCAAGCCGAGCAGCACGAAGCCATGCAGAAGTTCTCTGCCGAGTCTTCTTCTGCCGCTTCCGGTACGACCAACCTTGGGGCCCTGCTGAAGGCCAAGCTCAACCAGCAAGGCTGATAGGCACAAGGCATGACCAAATCCGAGCTCATCGCCCGGCTGGCGGAGCGATTTCCGCAGTTGGTGGCGAAGGACGCTGATTTTGCGGTCAAGATGATTCTCGATGCGATGTCCGACGCGCTGGTGCGTGGGGATCGTATCGAGATCCGCGGATTCGGCAGCTTTGCGCTCAACTATCGGCCGCCGCGCACCGGCCGTAACCCCAAGTCGGGGGACAAGGTCAGCGTTCCTGCGAAGTGGGTTCCTCATTTCAAGGCAGGCAAGGAACTGCGCGAGCGGGTCGACCAGTCGATCTGACGCCGCGTAGGCGCAATGTGGTAGATTCGGGGCAGTGAATGATTTCACTGCCCTTTTTTATTGATCGTCATGACTGTATTCAACTGGGCCCTCAGGCTCGTCATTTTTATATTCCTGCTTGTTTTTGCCATCCAGAATACCGATCCGGTCACTCTGAATATCGTTCTTGGGCATACCTGGCAGGCGCCACTGGTTATTGTGCTGCTCGCCTTCTTTTTTGGAGGGGCCTTGCTTGGCGTTTTGTCGTTGCTTGGTGTGATTTATCGTCAGCGCCGAGAAATTGCTCGCATGAAGCGTGAACGAGGCAATCCCGTTGCGACGGTTGCCGCTGATGTCCCACCCGTTGTATGAACGATCTTTTTGAATACTGGCAGCTATTGCTGATACCAGTTTTTTTTGCCTTGGGGTGGGCGGCCGCGCGCGTCGATATGCGTCAGGTGGTGCATGAGTCCAGCGCCTTGCCGCGTTCTTATTTTCAGGGTTTGAATTTCCTTTTGAATGAGCAGCCTGATAAGGCGATCGACTCATTTCTTGAGGTCGCTAAAGTTGACCAGCAGACCGTCGAGTTGCATTTTGCACTTGGCAATCTCTTTCGGCGCCGTGGTGAGACTGAGCGTGCTATTCGCATGCACCAGAATCTGATCGATCGGCCTGATCTGAGCGACGATGTGCGTCTGCATGCCTTGACCGAGTTGGGGCAGGATTTTCTCAAGGCCGGGTTGCTTGATCGGGCGGAGGAAATTTTCAACAAATTACGCAATACCGCGTTCGATGAAGATGCTAAACGTAATTTGCTGGAGATTTATCAGGTCGAGAAAGAGTGGCTCAAAGCTGTAGATATTGCACGTGAGTTGTCGGATGGCGTGGCTCAGCGTGATGTTGCCGAGTACTACTGCGAACTCGCTGCGAACGAAATCATGCGTTCACGTCCCGAATCGGCACGTGAATATCTAGAAACTGCCATGCAGCAAAACCGCAAATGTGTTCGCGCCAGTTTGCTACAAGGGGATCTGCTCTTGCAGGAAGGACGTTCCGAGCAGGCCATCGAGGCCTGGCAGCGAATCGAGCAGCAGGACCCGGCTTATTTGGCTTTGGTTGCTCAACGTTTGCTGGAGACCTATCGTAAGCTTGACCGTAGAGATGAAGGAATCGCCTTGCTCAGGGCTTATCTTGAGCGTTACCCGTCTCTCGATCTTCTGGATGTCGTCTATCAGTTGATTCTGGAGGGGGAGGGGACGGAGTCTGCCTATCGGCTGGTGCGTGACGAATTGCAGCGCAATCCGACCTTGCTTGGTCTGGAAAAGCTGATGAGTGCCCGTTTGCCCCTGGTGTCGCCCGAGATGCGGAGCGACATCGAATTGGCTAAAACAATCATTCAAGGTTATACCAAACGCCTGTCACGCTATCGATGCGATAATTGCGGATTCAAGGCGCGCCAGTTCTACTGGCGTTGTCCTGCTTGCGGAGGTTGGGAAAGCTATCCGCCGCGCCGCAGTGAAGAATTTGATCAATCCTTGTAGGAAGCACCCATGAAAATCACCGTTGTCGGAACCGGCTATGTCGGTCTGGTCAGTGGCACTTGCCTGGCTGAGGTAGGTAATGACGTTTTGTGCCTGGATGTTGATCCAGCCAAGATCAAGATTCTTGAAGATGGGGGTATCCCGATCTTCGAGCCGGGGCTGCAGGAGATGGTTCGGCGCAATGTTGCGGCCGGACGCTTGCATTTCACCACCGATGTTGAAACAGCGGTGCAACACGGCACGATTCAGTTTATTGCGGTCGGTACGCCGCCTGATGAGGATGGCTCGGCCGACCTGCAGTACGTGCTTGGAGCCGCCCGCAATATCGGCCGTTTGATGACAGACTACAAAGTTGTTGTCGACAAAAGTACCGTGCCGGTCGGGACCGGTGCCAAGGTCAAGGCAGCGATTGCTGACGAACTCGCCAAGCGGGGTGTCGATATTCCCTACAGCGTCGTGTCCAATCCCGAGTTTCTCAAGGAAGGCGCCGCCGTCGAAGACTTCATGCGTCCGGATCGCATTGTTGTTGGGGCTGAAGAGGAGCAGGCCATCCACCTGATGCGCGCTTTGTATGCGCCCTTCCAGCGCAATCATGAGCGTCTGATCATTACCGATGTAAAGAGTGCTGAACTCACCAAGTATGCCGCCAACGCCATGCTGGCCACCCGCATCAGCTTCATGAATGAGTTGGCCAATCTGGCCGAAGTACTTGGCGCCGATATCGAAATGGTTCGTCAGGGGATTGGTTCTGACCCGCGCATCGGTTACCACTTCCTCTACCCAGGTTGTGGCTACGGCGGTTCCTGTTTCCCGAAAGACGTCAAGGCCTTGATCGCCACCGCCCAGGACGATGCCAATATCACCCTCAAGGTGCTGACCGCCGTCGAAGAAGCAAACGACGAGCAAAAGCACGTGCTCACCAAGAAGATCAAGGCCCGCTTCGGCGACCTCAAGGGCAAGCATTTCGCGCTCTGGGGCCTGTCCTTCAAGCCGAATACCGACGACATGCGCGAAGCGCCGAGTCGCGAACTGATCGCCGACCTGTTCGCTGCCGGTGCCACGGTCAGTGCCTATGACCCAGTCGCCATGCATGAAACACAACGCATTTTTGGCGATGAATCTCGCTTGCAGTACGCCGAAAGCCCGATGGCCGCGCTCGACAAGGCGGATGCGCTGATCATCGTGACCGAGTGGAAGGAATTCCGCAGCCCGGACTTCGAGGCGATCAAGACCACGTTGAAAAATCCGGTCATTTTCGACGGTCGCAATCTTTACGATCCCAAGTTCGTGCGCGGACTCGGGGTTGAGTACTTCGCTATCGGACGGTAAGCGAGATGCTGGATAAGGTTTCACAGGTTCGCCTGCTCGTGGTGGGCGACGTCATGCTCGACCGTTACTGGTTCGGAGAGGTGAGCAGGATTTCGCCGGAAGCGCCGGTGCCGGTGGTCAAGGTCGAGCGCAGCGAGGAGCGACTGGGCGGTGCCGCCAATGTCGCCCGTAACGCAGCAGCGGTTGGTGCGCAAACGGCTCTTCTTTCTGTGGTCGGCGATGACGATGCCGGGCGGACCCTGTCCCGCCTGCTGGTGGAAGGGGGTATCGACGCCGGTTTGCATACTGATGGCAAGATCGATACCACCGTCAAGCTGCGCGTCATCGGTCGGCAGCAGCAACTGCTGCGTATCGATTTCGAAACCACGCCCTCGCATGAAATCCTGCAGGCCAAGCTGGCTGAATTCGAGAGACGGGTGGCGGAATCCGATGTGGTTATCCTTTCCGATTACGGCAAGGGCGGTCTGACCCATATCACCGAGATGATTCGTTTAGCGCGGGCCGCCGGCAAGCCGGTGCTGGTCGATCCTAAGGGTGACGAATGGGGTAAATACGCCGGGGCAACGGTCATTACGCCGAATCGCTCCGAGTTGCGCGAAGTGGTTGGTCGTTGGTCTTCGGAAGAAGAGTTGGTCGCCAAGTCGCAGAAACTTCGCGCTGAACTGGGCCTCGAAGCCTTGCTGGTGACGCGCAGCGAAGAGGGCATGACCCTGTTTGCCGGCGAGGAGCGGCATCATCAGCCGGCTCAGGCGCGCGAGGTGTTTGATGTGTCCGGCGCCGGCGATACCGTGATTGCCACGCTGGCGGTGATGCTGGCCGCCGGAGCGGGGTGGGCTGAGGCCATCCGCACGGCCAATGTCGCCGCCGGTATCGTTGTCGGCAAGCTGGGAACCGCCGTCGTTACCCGTGAAGAACTCGCTGGCGCTCTGTAAGGAATAAACCATGTATATCGTTGTGACCGGAGCCGCCGGCTTCATCGGCGCCAATATCGTCAAGGCGCTCAATGAACGCGGCTTGACCAACATCATCGCCGTCGACAACCTGTCGAAGGCCGACAAGTTCAAGAATCTGATCGACTGCGACATCGTCGATTACCTCGACAAGCAGGATTTCATCGACCGCATCCAGGCTGGTCATTTCGATGGCCAGATCGATGCCATCCTGCACGAAGGTGCTTGTTCCGACACCATGGAGACCGATGGTCGCTACATGATGGAGAACAACTACCGCTACTCGATGATTCTCCTCGACTGGTGCCAGGAACAGGATGTCCAGTTCCTCTACGCTTCCAGCGCCGCAACCTATGGTGGCAGCAGCGTTTTCAAGGAAGAGCGCCAGTACGAAGGGCCGCTCAACGTTTACGGCTACTCGAAATTCCTGTTCGACCAGATCGTTCGTCAACGCCTGGCCAAGGACCCGTCCTCGCAAATCGTCGGTTTCCGCTATTTCAACGTTTACGGGCCGCGTGAAATGCACAAGGGGCGGATGGCTTCGGTGGCCTTCCACAACTTCAACCAGTTCCGTGCTGACGGCAAGGTGAAGTTGTTCGAGGGTTCGCATGGCTATGAGAATGGCGGCCAGATGCGCGATTTCGTCTATGTCGGCGATGTGGCCAAGGTGAATCTGTACTTCCTTGATCACCCCGAGAAGTCGGGAATCTTCAATCTCGGTTCCGGCCGGGCGCAAAGCTTCAACGATGTCGCGGTGGCGGCAGTGAATGGTTGCCGCAAGGCCAGCGATCTCGCGCCACTCACCCTCGAAGAACTGCGGGCACAGGGCTTGCTGGAGTATGTTGCCTTCCCCGAGGCCTTGAAGGGCAAGTATCAGGCATTTACCCAGGCCGATTTGACGCGCCTGCGTGCTGCCGGTTACGAAGCACCGATGGCTACGGTTGAGGAGGGCGTCTCCCAATACATCGAATGGCTGAACCGGAATGTATAAAACCCTGCAGGATTTTGTCGGAAATACGCCCTTGGTCCGTCTGGTGCGTATTCCTGGCGCGGAAAACGAGAAGCGCGGCAACGTCATCCTGGCCAAGCTGGAGGGTAATAATCCAGCCGGTTCGGTAAAGGATCGCCCGGCCTTGTCGATGATCGTGCATGCCGAAGCGCGCGGCGATATCAAGCCCGGTGATACCCTGATCGAGGCGACTTCGGGCAATACCGGTATCGCACTGGCCATGGCGGCGGCGATGAAGGGTTACAAGATGATCCTCGTCATGCCGGAAAACCAGAGTATCGAACGCCGCCAGAGCATGCGTGCCTTCGGCGCCGATCTGGTCCTGACGCCGCGTGATGGCGGCATGGAACTGGCGCGCGATGTCGCGGAAAAGATGCGCGATGAAGGCAAGGGCATCATTCTCGATCAGTTTGCCAATCCGGATAATCCGCTGGCCCACGTCGAAGGTACCGGGCCGGAAATCTGGCGCGACACCGCCGGCAAGATCACGCATTTTGTCTCCAGCATGGGCACAACCGGCACCATCATGGGCACCTCGGCTTTTTTGAAGTCGCAGAACCCGGCCATCCAGATCGTCGGTTGCCAACCGGAAGACGGCAGCCAGATTCCCGGTATTCGCAAGTGGCCGGAAGCCTATTTGCCCAAGATCTTCGATCGTAGCCGGGTTGACCGGGTCGAGAATGTCAGCCAGGCCGATGCCGAAGCCATGACCCGTCGCCTGGCGATGGAAGAGGGTATTTTCGCCGGTATTTCTTCGGGTGGGGCGCTGGCCGTGGCCTTGCGCATCTCGCAGGAACTGGAGAACGCGGTGATCGTTTCGATCGTTTGCGACCGGGGCGACCGTTATCTGTCGACCGGCGTTTTTCCGGCATGAAGCCTGTTCTGGTTTTTGACATCGAGACGATTCCCGATGTCGCCGGCCTGCGCCGATTGAACGATCTGCCCGGTGAGCTTTCCGATGACGAAGTCGCCGAATTGGCGTTCCAGCAACGGCGGGCGAAGACCGGCAACGATTTTCTGCAATTGCATCTGCAACGGGTCGTCACCATTTCCTGCGTCCTGAGGACCAGCGAAGGGCTGAAAGTCTGGTCGCTGTCCGAGCCGGACCAGGGAGAGGGTGAGATCATCCAGCGCTTTTTCGATGGCATCGAGAAATTCACGCCGCAGATCGTTTCCTGGAATGGCAGCGGTTTCGATCTGCCGGTGCTGCACTACCGCGGCATGCTGCATGGCGTTTGTGCGCCGCGTTACTGGGATCTGGGCGATGGCGACTATGCCGACAGCCGGGATTTCAAGTGGAACAACTACATCAGTCGTTACCATATGCGGCATCTCGATCTGATGGACCTGCTGGCCATGTACAACGCCCGGGCGAATGCGCCGCTCGACGATCTGGCCAAGCTTTTCGGTTTTCCCGGCAAGCTCGGCATGGATGGCGGCAAGGTCTGGGAGGCTTGGCAGGCCGGCAAGTCGGCCGAGATTCGCGACTATTGCGAAACCGACGTGATCAATACCTATCTCGTGTATAACCGCTTTCGCCGGATGCGCGGCGAACTGACGGCCGAAGAGGAAGTCGCCGAGTGCAATTTCGTCAAGGCGCAGCTGGGCAAGATTGGCGCCCCTCACTGGCAGGAGTTTCTCGCCGCCTGGCAGTGAATCGGCCTAGCCCGACGTTATAATTACAAGTTCTCAAAACCTAATCGCAGAGAGATCACGATGGCTCTTAATAACGTTCCTTCCGGCAAGTCCCTCCCCGACGATTTCAACGTCATCATCGAAATCACCGCTCACGCCGACCCCGTCAAGTACGAAGTCGACAAGGAATCGGGTGCGATCTTCGTCGATCGTTTCATGGGTACCGCCATGCACTATCCGTGCAACTACGGCTACATCAACAACACCATCGCCGGCGATGGTGATCCGGTAGACGTTCTGGTTGTCAGCCCGTTCGGTTTGCCGCCGGGTGTCGTCGTTCGCTGCCGTCCGCTCGGCATGCTGGCCATGGAAGACGAAGGTGGTCAGGATGCGAAGCTGCTCGCCGTTCCGGTCGAAAAGCTCAGCCAGCTCTACAACGACGTCAAGTCGTTCGAAGATGTGCCGCAGATCCTGCGTGACCAGATCACCCACTTTTTCGAGCACTACAAGGATCTCGAAAAGGGCAAGTGGGTCAAGGTTCTGGGCTGGGAAGGCATCGATTCCGCCCGCAAGGAAATCCTGGACGGCGTTGCACGTTACCAGGCTGCTGCCAAGTAATCAGAAGTCCTCATGCTGCGTATCGCCGTTGCCCAGTTCAACGCTACCGTCGGTGATCTGACGGGCAACGTCGAACGTATCATTGACTGTGCGTCCCGGGCCAAGGCT
This sequence comes from Rhodocyclales bacterium GT-UBC, assembly GCA_003583745.1. Lineage (GTDB taxonomy): Bacteria > Pseudomonadota > Gammaproteobacteria > Burkholderiales > Rhodocyclaceae > Azonexus. Next base: position 142,922 of record QXPY01000011.1, read on the forward strand.
CGGGGGGCGCAGGTTTTGCTCACTCCGGAACTGGCCCTATGTGGCTATCCGCCGGAAGATTTGCTGTTGCGTCCGGACTTCTATCGGGCTTGCAAGCTGGCGCTGGCCGATCTGGCCGCCCGGGTCGAAGGGATTGCGCTGGTAGTCGGCCATCCCGAAGAAAGCGAAGGCCGCTGCTACAACGCCGCGACGGTCATCGAGAATGGTCGGCAGCTGGCGGTTTATCGCAAGAACAACCTGCCCAATTACGAAGTTTTCGACGAGAAGCGGTATTTTTCCGCCGGTAGCGAGGCCTGCGTCGTCACGCTAGCCGGCGTGCGTTGCGGCATCAGCATCTGTGAGGATGTCTGGGTGGCCGGAACCGCCGAACAGGCGCGTCGTTCAGGCGCTGAATTGCTGCTCGTACTCAATGCTTCGCCCTGCCATCTCGAAAAGCATCAGCAACGCACCCAGGTGCTGGGCGATCTGGTCGAGGCTGCCGGGGTGCCGGCCATTTACGCCAATCTGGTTGGCGGACAGGATGAACTGGTGTTCGACGGCGCATCCTTTGCGTTGAATGCCGATCGCTCCTGCCGGATGCGTCTGCCATCGTTCGAGGAAGCTCTCGGGATTGTCGATTATGCCGCCGGCCAGTTGCGCTCGGACGACATGGCGGAAGAACTGGGTTTGGAGGCCGAGGCTTATCAGGCCCTGGTATTGGGCGTTCGCGACTACATCGGCAAGAGCGGTTTCAAGGGCGCCATCATCGGTTTGTCCGGTGGCATCGATTCGGCGCTGACGCTGTGTGTTGCGGTCGATGCCTTGGGGGCAGACAAGGTCCGGGCGGTGATGATGCCGTCGCCTTACACCGCGCAGATGAGCCTGGACGACTCGCGCGAAATGATTCGCAAGCTGGGCGTGCGTTACGATGAAATTGCCATCGAGCCGGCGATGCAGACTTACTCCAGCTTGCTTGATCCGCTGTTTGCCGGCCTGCCGGCTGACACCACGGAAGAAAACATCCAGGCGCGGATTCGCGGCAACATCCTGATGGCGCTTTCGAACAAGACCGGTGCGCTGGTGCTCACCACCGGCAACAAATCCGAGATGGCGGTCGGCTATTGCACGCTGTACGGCGACATGGCCGGCGGCTTTGCGGTGATCAAGGACGTTTACAAAACCCTGGTCTACCGCCTGTCGCGCTATCGCAATACCTTGTGCGCCGATGGCGAGGCAGTGATTCCCGAGAACATCATCGTACGGCCGCCGTCAGCCGAATTGAAACCGGACCAGACCGATCAGGACTCGCTGCCGCCTTACGAAATCCTCGATGCGATCGTCCGTGCCTACATGGAAGAGGATCGCAGCCCACGCGAAATCATCGCTGCCGGCTTGCCGGAAGCAGATGTCCGCCGCGTCGTCCGCCTGCTCCGTATCGCCGAGTACAAGCGGCGTCAGGCACCGGTCGGTATTCGCATTACGCCGCGTGGCTTTGGCAAGGATTGGCGGTATCCTATTACCAACCGTTATCAAGACGAGTTCTAAGAAACTGACATCACGAGGAAAGAGAACATGAAAAAAATCGAAGCCGTCATCAAACCCTTCAAGCTCGATGAAGTCCGTGAAGCGCTGTCCGAAATGGGGATCACCGGTTTGACGGTCACCGAGGTCAAGGGGTTTGGCCGTCAGAAGGGGCATACCGAGCTTTATCGTGGTGCCGAGTACGTCGTCGATTTCCTGCCGAAAGTGAAGATCGAAGTCGTGGTCACCTCCGAAAACGTCGAAGCTGCGATCGATGCGATCGTCAAGGCGGCGCGTACCGGCAAGATCGGTGATGGCAAGATTTTTGTCATGCCGGTCGAGCAGGTCGTGCGTATCCGTACCGGTGAAACTAACGAAGCTGCTGTTTGAGTTCCTGCTGAAGCAGTGAGCAAAGGGCGACCGAGGTCGCCCTTTATTTTTTGCGGGCGCGCAACAGAACGATCAGTGCGCCTTCGCCGCCATCCTGCGGCCGTGCCTGGCAATAGGCCAGCACTTCGCTACGTTGCATCAGCCAGCCGCGGACGAGTTGGCGCAGGATCGAGATTCTTTGTGGCGAACCCAGGCCCTTGCCGTGGATGACGCGAACGCAGCGCCGGCCGTGGTGGATGTTCTCGGCGAGAAAGCCGGCCAGCAGTTGGCGGGCCTCTTCGCGATTGGCGCCGTGCAGGTCGACTTCGTCCTGGACCACCCAGCGGCCGCGGCGCAGGTCTTTCAGGACCGTACTAGCCAGACCCTGATGCAGATAATGCGGCTCGTCGCCGCCTTCCAGCCTGTCCTGCAGCGTGATCCTGCCATGCAGGCTTTCATGCAACGCCGCCCGCTCGTCCGCCAGGTGCTGGAGCGGGCGTGGCGGCGGCGTTGGGGCGCCCAGATGGACGCGGCCGGAATCGGGCAGCGGGCGGGCATCCGCCACGGCTGCCCGAAAGGCTGCCAGGTCATCCGGGTCGATCAAGATCGGCGGTTAGCCGAGTTGGTCGAGGTAGCGCTCGGCATCGAGCGCCGCCATGCAGCCGGTGCCGGCCGAGGTACAGGCTTGGCGATAGATATGGTCTTGCACGTCGCCGGCGGCAAAAATGCCGGGAATGCTGGTTTGCGTTGCGTTGCCGTTGCGCCCCATCTGGGTAATCAAGTAGCCGTTTTCCATCTCAAGCTGGCCGGCGAAGATATCGGTGTTCGGCTTGTGGCCGATGGCAATGAAGACGCCATGTACATCGACCTGCTGCGTGGCGCCGCTTTGCACGTTCTTGACCTTCAGGCCGGTCACGCCGGAGTCGTCGCCGAGCACTTCATCGAGTGCGCTGTTGAACAGGATGGTGATCTTGCCAGCCTTTTCCTTCTCGAAAAGCTTGTCCTGCATGATCTTTTCGGCGCGGAACTTTTCGCGGCGGTGGATCAGCGTCACGTGGCTGGCGATGTTGGCCAGGTAGAGCGCTTCTTCGACGGCCGTGTTACCACCGCCAACGACGGCGACCGGCTTGTTGCGGTAGAAGAAGCCGTCGCAGGTGGCGCAGGCGGAAACGCCTTTACCCATGAACTTTTCTTCGGATGGCAGACCCAAGTACTGTGCCGAGGCGCCCGTGGCAATGATCAGTGCGTCGCAGGTATAGGTGCCGGCATCGCCGATCAGCGTAAACGGCTTTTCGGTCAGTTTGGTCGTGTGGATGTGGTCGAACAGGATTTCGGTTTCGAAGCGACGGGCATGGGCTTCGAACTGGGCCATCAGTTCCGGTCCCTGGATGCCTGCGGCGGCTGCCGGCCAGTTGTCGACCTCGGTTGTGGTCATCAATTGACCGCCCTGGGCCATCCCGGTGATCAGCACCGGCTTGAGGTTGGCGCGAGCGGCATAGACGGCGGCGGTATAACCGGCAGGGCCGGAACCGAGAATAATCAGGGGGCTGTGGCGGGCGGGTTGGGACATGGTCATCCTCTTGGGTTGTTGAACTGAAAATTATAGCCTTCTCAGAGTCGCAGTTTTTTCCCAAGTTCCTATGTTGTTTGGGAAAGCAGTTTATAATCGTCTCGTAACTATATGAACGGAAAATGATTTATGTCCGCTACCAATTTCGGTCTAAGTCTGGTCGTGCTGCGCAATGTGCCCCTGTTTTCCGGACTGGAAGAGGCTGAACTGGAAAAACTATCCAAGGTCTCCGGGCGCAAGCGTGTCGAGCGCGGTGCTTTTGTCGTTCGGGCCGGAGATGAAACCGATTCGCTCTACATCATGCTGGCCGGGCGCGCCAAGGTGACCAATTGTGACGAAGAGGGGCGCGAGATCATCCTTGCCTGGCTCGGTCCGGGAGAATTTTTCGGTGAAATGGGCCTGATCGATAGCAGTCCCCGTTCGGCCAGTGTGGTGGCCAGCGAGCCATGCGAATTGCTCTGTCTGAGCAAGGAGGCGTTCCAGCGTTGCCTGCAGGATAACTTTCAGGTTGCCCAGAAGCTGATGCAGATTCTGGTCCGGCGTTTGCGGGAGGCTGATCGCAAGATCGAGAGCCTGGCCTTGCTCGATGTCTATGGTCGCGTTGCCCGCCTGCTGCTTGATATGTCCGAGTTGGCGGAAGGCCGCCGGGTCGTGAAGAAGAAAATTTCGAAACAGGATATGGCTCGGATGATCGGCGCTTCCCGTGAAATGGTCAGCAAGGTCATGCGTGATCTGGAATTGAGTGGTTATATTGCGACTGAAGGTGACCGGGTGGTCATTCTCGGGGCTTGAGCATGGCGCGTACGCTTGATCGCAATACGTCCAGCCCGCTGCCGGAGAAAATCGGCGGTTTGTTGCAGGAATCGCGCTGGCTGGGTGTGGGCGCAGTTGCGCTTTTCCTGTGCATGGCCTTGTGGGGCTTCAACAAGGATGACCCGGGGTGGTCGCATGCGGTAGCCGGCAATGGTATGCATAACCCCGCCGGGCGTGCAGGAGCGTGGGTGGCCGATCTGCTGCTCTACATGTTTGGTTTTTCGGCATGGTGGTGGATCGTTTTGCTGGCGATGTTCGTCTGGTGGGGCGTGCGTCGAGTCCATGGCTTCGAGTCGGCCGATCGCCGCCCCTTGTTCATTGCCATGACTGGTTTTGTCTTTTTGCTGCTGGCCAGCTCGGCACTTGAAGCCTTGCGTTTCTATTCGATGAATGTGACGTTGCCCTTGAGTCCTGGTGGGATGCTGGGGGTTGAGTTAAGTCGTGTCCTGTCGCTGCAGTTGGGCTATACCGGTTCGACCTTGCTTTTGTTGGCAATGATGGCGGCCGGTTGGGCGATATTTTCCGGTATGTCCTGGTTGTGGGCTTTCGAGCGTATCGGTGCTGGCCTGGAAACCCTGGTCGGCTTCTTCTATGGTCGGGTCGACACTTGGCGTGACCGCCAGATCGGCAAGGAAGTGGCACAGCAGCGTGAGGTGGTGGTCGAAGAGGAAAAGCGCCGCGTCGAACTGCACGAGCCCATCATTATCGAAACCCCCAAGCCGGAGGTCCCTGTTTCGAAAAAAGCGGAGGCGCGTGTCGAGCGCGAGAAGCAGGCTGCACTGTTTCCGGAAGCGATTGTGGGGGGGCAGTTGCCCCCCCTGCATTTGCTTGACCCGGCGCCACCGGTGACCGAAACGGTTAGTCCGGAAACCCTGGAATTCACCTCGCGCCTGATCGAGCGCAAACTCGCCGACTTCGGGGTACAGGTCAAGGTCTTGGCGGCGATGCCGGGGCCGGTGATCACCCGTTACGAAATCGAGCCGGCGGTTGGCGTCAAGGGGGCCCAGATTGTCAATCTGGCGCGTGACCTGGCACGGGCCCTGGCCATGGTGTCGATCCGCGTCGTCGAAACGGTGCCCGGCAAGTCGTGCATGGCACTGGAGTTGCCCAATCCGAAGCGGCAGACGGTCAAGTTGTCGGAAATTATTTCCAGTCGGCCCTACAACGACATGAGCAGTCCGCTGACGGTCTGTCTCGGCAAGGATATCGGCGGTCTGCCTGTGGTGGCCGACCTGGCCAAGACGCCACATTTGCTGGTGGCGGGGACGACGGGTTCCGGCAAGTCGGTAGGCGTCAACGCCATGATCCTCTCCATGCTCTACAAGGCCGAGCCGGATCAGGTTCGCCTGATCATGGTCGATCCGAAGATGCTCGAATTGTCGATCTACGAAGGCATCCCCCATCTGCTGGCGCCGGTCGTCACCGACATGAAGCAGGCCGCCAATGCGCTGCACTGGTGCGTCACCGAGATGGAAAAGCGCTACAAGCTGATGTCGGCAATGGGCGTACGCAATATCGCCGGTCTCAATACCAAGATCCGCGATGCCGAGAAGCGCGGCGAACACATCCCGAATCCGCTGACGCTGACGCCGGAAACCCCGGAACCCTTGAAGGTGATGCCTTTCATCGTCGTCATCATCGACGAACTGGCTGACCTGATGATGGTGGTTGGCAAGAAGGTCGAAGAGCAGATCGCCCGCCTGGCCCAGAAGGCGCGCGCCGCCGGTATCCACCTGGTGCTGGCGACGCAGCGGCCGAGCGTCGATGTGATTACCGGCCTGATCAAGGCCAATATTCCGACCCGTCTGTCTTTCCAGGTGTCGAGCAAGATCGACTCGCGGACGATTCTCGACCAGATGGGGGCCGAAGCCCTGCTCGGCCAAGGCGACATGCTCTATCTGGCGCCGGGCACCGGTTATCCGACCCGCGTCCATGGTGCCTTTGTTTCCGATGATGAAGTGCATCGCGTCGTCGAACACCTCAAGGCAACCGGCGCTCCGGAATACGTCGAGGACATCCTCAGCGGCAGCGGCGGCGACGAGGAAGGTGGCGGCGAGGCCGGTGAAGGCAGTGGCGACGCCGAGAGCGACCCGCTTTATGATCAGGCGGTGGATATCGTGCTCAAGAATAAACGGGCCTCGATTTCGCTGGTGCAGCGCCACCTGCGCATTGGCTACAACCGTTCGGCACGGCTGATCGAAGCCATGGAAAAAGCCGGGCTGGTTTCTGCGATGGATGGACGTGGCGGCCGTGAAGTGTTGTCCCGCAAGGAAGGCGAATGAAATTTTCACTGAAGGCGCTGTTCTTTGCAGCGATGGCGGTTTCCCCGTTGCTGGCGGAGGCTGGCGCGATAGATCAATTGCATCAGTTCCTGCAAGGCACGCGTACCCTGAAGGCTGAATTTGCCCAGACAGTCATTGCCCGTAATGGTCGCAAGCCGCAGTTGTCGTCGGGCGTGGTGGCGATCTCCCGCCCCGGCAAGTTGCGCTGGGAAATCCTCAAGCCATATCCGCAACTGGTGGTCGGCGATGGCGAGAAGATCTGGATTTACGACCAGGAATTGCAGCAGGTTACGGTGCGCAAGGCCGGCCAGGCGATTGGCGGTTCGCCGGCGACCTTGCTTTCCGGCAACAACGATCTGGAAAAAAACTTCAATCTCAAGGAAGCCGGAGATGCCGAAGGCCTGAACTGGGTCGAGGCGACCCCGAAATCCGGCGACAGCGGCTTCGAGAAGGTGCGCCTCGGGTTTGCCGGCAGCGATCTGAAAGCCATGGAACTGCAGGATAGTTTTGGGCAAACCACGGTGATCCGCTTCTCGAAGCTCGAACGGAATCCGGCCTTGCCGGCCAGCAGCTTCAAATTCACGCCGCCGGCGGGCGTCGACGTGGTCGGCGAGTGAGTCAGTACGGCGCTTGCAGGTGAGGCATGGCTGACGATCTGTTTTCCCAACCTCCCGACGAAGATCGCCATGCACCGCTGGCCGAGCAGCTTCGGCCGCGCACGCCGGACGAGGTGATCGGCCAGCAGCATTTGCTCGGTCCTGGCAAGCCCTTGCGCTTGGCCTTCGAATCCGGTCAGCCGCATTCGATGATCCTCTGGGGGCCGCCCGGTGTCGGCAAGACGACGCTGGCGCGGATGATGGCGACGCAGTTCCAGTGCGAATTCATTGCCTTGTCGGCGGTCTTTTCCGGCATCAAGGAAGTTCGCGAGGCGGTATCGCAAGCCGAGATGTGGCGCGGGCAGGGCAAGCGGACCATTCTCTTCGTCGATGAAATCCACCGCTTCAACAAGGCCCAGCAGGACGGGTTCCTGCCTTTCGTCGAATCCGGCTTGCTGACCTTCATTGGTGCAACGACCGAGAATCCCTCCTTCGAGGTCAATTCCGCCTTGCTGTCCCGTGCCTCGGTTTACGTCCTGAAGTCCCTGAGCGAAGCCGAGATGGGACAGCTGTTCGACCGCGCCTGCAATCAGGCGCTGGCCGACCTGAGCTTCGATGCCGAGGCGCGTCAGCGCCTGATCGGCCTGGCCGACGGCGATGCCCGGCGCTTGCTCAATGTGCTGGAGCAGGTGCGGACGGCGGCGCGAACCGCCGGTGTGGCCGAGGTCAGCGGCAGCTTCATCGAAGAAACGATGGCGCAGAACCTGCGCCGCTTCGACAAGGGCGGCGATGCCTTCTATGACCAGATTTCGGCGCTGCACAAGTCGGTACGCGGTTCCAGCCCGGATGGCGCGCTTTATTGGCTGTGCCGAATGCTCGATGGGGGTGCCGATCCGCGCTATCTCGCCCGGCGCATCATCCGCATGGCTTGGGAGGATATCGGCCTGGCCGATCCGCGCGCCATGCAGATCGCCAACGACGCCGCCGCAACCTACGAGCGTCTCGGTTCGCCAGAAGGCGAGCTGGCCTTGGGGCAGGCGGTGATTTACCTGGCGGTGGCGGCCAAATCGAATGCCGGCTACAACGCCTACAACGCCGCCCGCGCCTTTGTCGGCAAGGATGGCTCACGGCCGGTGCCGGTGCATCTGCGCAATGCGCCAACCAAGCTGATGAAGGAACTCGGCTACGGCAAGGCCTATCGGTATGCGCACGATGAGCCGGAAGCCTATGCCGCGGGCGAGTCCTACCTGCCTGACGGCATGCCCGAGCCGGGTTGGTATGCGCCGACGCCGCGTGGCCTGGAGGGCAAGATCGGTGAAAAGCTGGTGCATTTACGCGATCTCGACCGCAAGGCCGGCAAGCGCTGAGGGCAGGGTCTCGCCTCGCGTATAATTTGGCGTTTTCCGGCCGTCCGCGACGGCTGTTTGTACAAAATCAGGAAATAGCATGCTCGACATCCAACTCCTTCGCTCCAATCTCGATGCCGTGGCCGAAGGCCTGGCCAAACGCGGCAAACCGATCGACTTTTCGGAATTCTCGGCGCTGGAAGCCGAACGCAAGACCCTGCAGACCCGCACCCAGGATCTGCAGGCCCAGCGCAATACTTTGTCGAAGCAGATCGGCATGCTCAAGGGGCAGGGCAAGGATGCCTCCGAGGTGATGGCCCAGGTGGGTACCCTCGGCGACGAGTTGAAGGCTTCGGAAGCCCGTCTTGCAGAATTGCTGGAAAAATTCAATGCCATTCTCGCGGCATTGCCGAACATTCCTGATGAGTCGGTGCCGGTCGGCAGCGATGAAACCGGCAATGTCGAGGTCAAGCGCTGGGGTACGCCGCGTACCTTCGATTTCGAGATCAAGGACCATACCGATGTCGGCGAGGCGCTTGGGCAGCTCGATTTCGCCACGGCCGCCAAGATTGCCGGGGCGCGCTTCTCGCTGCTCAAGGGCGGTCTGGCCCGCCTGCACCGGGCACTTGCCCAGTTCATGCTCGATACCCATGGCAGCGAGCACGGCTATACCGAACTGTATGCGCCCTATCTGGTCAATGCCGCCAGTCTGCACGGCACCGGCCAGTTGCCCAAGTTCGAGGAAGACCTCTTCAAGGTGCTGCGCGGCGACCAGGATCCGCTGTACCTGATCCCGACCGCCGAAGTGCCGGTGACCAACATCGTTCGTGACGAAATCCTCGCTGCCGAAGCGCTGCCACTCAAGTTCGTCTGCCATACGCCATGCTTCCGCTCGGAAGCAGGTTCCGGTGGTCGCGATGTGCGCGGCATGATTCGCCAGCACCAGTTCGACAAGGTCGAGTTGGTGCAGGTGGTGCATCCGGAGAAGTCGGCCGAAGCGCACGAGGAACTGACGCGCCATGCCGAGGTGATTCTCGAAAAGCTGGAGCTGCCCTATCGCCGGATGGCCCTGTGCTCGGGCGACATGGGCTTCTCTGCTGCCAAGACCTACGATCTGGAAGTCTGGCTGCCGGCCCAGAATACCTACCGCGAAATTTCTTCCTGCTCGAATTTCGGCGCCTTCCAGGCCCGCCGCATGCAGGCGCGTTTCCGCAACGAGAAGAACAAGCCGGAATTGGCCCACACCCTGAACGGTTCCGGGTTGGCGGTCGGTCGTACCCTGGTGGCAATTCTTGAGAACTTCCAGAACGCCGATGGCAGCGTCACCATTCCGGCCGTGCTGCGTCCCTACATGGGCGGGCTGGAAAAGCTCGAAGTCGCCGCCTGAGTCTTCCTCGCTGACACGATTCAACATCCCCGCTACGGCGGGGATTTTTCATTTCTGCTTCAGTTTCAAGCCCGGGGTGTTGCCCAGCTTGCCGGCGTTGCCTTCCATCCTGGCGGCCAGCGACTGGTAGGGGCGTTCGTTGCGCATCAGGATGTCGTAGTAGCTGCGAATGTTCTCGACCAGGATGACGGCTTCGCCGCCGCGCGCCCGGCTCGATTTGATCTTCTGGTAATACTTCGGTTGGGCGAGGAGGGGCAGGATGCGCTTCATCTCGAACCAGTTGCCGTCGTCGGCGTTGAGCAATCTGGCCAGGCGGCGGGCAGCGTTGAAATGGCCGGGCCCGATGTTGTAGGCGGCGAGCGCCAGCCAGGTGCGATCCGGTTCGCGGATCTCGCTGGCGAGCTGGTCTTTCAGAATGTTGATGTAGCGGGCGCCGGCGATGATGCTTTCGCGCGGGTCGAGACGGTTGCTCACCCCCAGGCGGTCGGCAGTTTCCTCGGTCAGCATCATGATGCCGCGAACGCTGGTGTAGCTGGTCGCGTTCGGGTCCCAGTGCGACTCGTGGTAAGCCACCGAGGCGATCAATCGCCAGTCGATGCCGGTAATTGCCTCGGCTGCTTCGAAATGTTTGCGCAGGCGCGGCAAGGTCGTCTCGATTTCACCGAGGAACTTGACGATGTCGCCTTGCTCGAGGCGCCGGACATGGCCGAAATAACGGTCTTCCAGGCGGGCCAGGGTGCCGTCCAGCTGGATGCGCTCGATGAAGGTCTTGGCGCGGGCCGCGAGTTCGGCGTTGGGGTGGGGGCCAAGCAACCAGACGATCGGCTTCTCGTCGCTGAGTTCCAATGTCGTGTTCAAGGTCGGGACGAACTGCGTTGCCAGGTCTTCCAGATTGGCATCCATCACCACGTATTCGATCTTGCCGTTGCCCAGTGCTTCGAGCAAGTCGAGGATGTCTCCTTCGGCAACTTCAACGATGGTCAGCTCCTTGATCTCGTCGGCCAGCTTGCGCAGCGTCGCTGCCTGGCGCGTTCCCGCCATCGCATGGATCGTTTTGCCGGCCAGCTGTGATTTTTCCGTTAAAGGTAGCGAAGCATCGTTCTGCGCCAGCACATCCTTAGTCAGGAAAATCGGCGGAGTAGCCGGGTAGGGTTGTTCGTCATTGGGGGACAACCAGGCGGCAGCCAGGTGGTAACGACTGCTGTCGAGGCGCGAATCGAGTTCATCCGGCTTGGCGACAATGTACTTGACGGCGACGCCGAGATCCTGGGCAAAGGTTTCGACAAGATCGTGCTCAAGACCGCTGATGTTGCCGTTATCGTCGTCGTTGTATGTGAGAGGGCCGGGGCGGGTCAGTACCACCAGGTCGTGTTGTGCCGGGGTCGGGAAAGGCAAGGGCGTCAACGACCATTCACCACATGCCGTGACAAAAAAAGTAATGCCTAGAAATAAAAGTCTCTTGATACGCTGCATCTAGTTTGTGTTATTATGCCGGCCGCTGCGGAGAGGTGGCAGAGTGGTCGAATGTACCTGACTCGAAATCAGGCGTACTGCAAGGTACCGTGGGTTCGAATCCCACCCTCTCCGCCAGCAACCGATTACCCCGTTTTCTAGGCCAAATTACTGGCTTGAGATCAACGGGGTTTTCTTTTTTCTGTCCAATATTTCTTGCCACTGATTTGTGAGGCGGCAATATCTCACAAGTTCGATGTCCCGGGTAGCTTCCGGGATAATCCCCCGCTGTTTGTCGTCAGCGGGGGGGCAAGTTGTCAGCCGCGTCGCCCGTTGCCTGACTTGGCGACTTTGGCGGGAGTGGCGGATTTCCCGCTGGCCGTCTTGTTCCTGCTTTCGGTAGTGGATTTGGCTGATTTGCCGGCGGGCTTGCTGGCGGCCAGCTTGCCTTCATGCTTGGCTGGGCCTTTGGCGGCGTGCTTGTTGTCGGTCTTGCCGGCTTTTGCGCTCAACCGGTTGTCTTGCTTGCCGGCCTTGCCATGCTTGTCGTTGGCAGCCAGTTTGCCATGGCGGGTTTTGACCGGTTCCGGCTCGGGTTCGATGATCTGCGGCAGGGATGGTGCATTCTGCAGGCGCTCGATATCGTCGGCGCCCTGGCCAGCCGGCACCAGCAGCGTCGAGCCGGCGCCGAGGCGAACCTTGCCGTTCAGGCCGTTAACGCGCAGCAGGTCGGGCAGGGTGATGCCGAAGCGGGGCGCGACCTTGTTCAGCTTTTCGCCATTTTTCAGCGTATAGGTTTGCCATTCGGTCAGCGGCTGGGCGTATTTTTCCAGGTTGCTCTGGAATATTTCAACCTTGTCGGCTGGCAGGACCACGGCCGAATCACCTTTCATGACCGGGCGGTTGTGCTGCGGGTTGAGGGCGACGAATTCGGCCATTGGCATATTGGCCAGCCGGGCAGCGGTCTTGACGTCAATCGGCCGCGGCGTGTCGATGGTGGCGAAATAGGGGCGGTTGATGATTTCCGGCAACTGCAGTTGGGCCATCAGGGCCGGGTTGCCGAAGATGTTCTTGAGGGCCTGCAGCTTGGGGACATAGTGCCGGGTTTCGTTCGGCATGCTCAGGCTGGGGTAGTCGGTGGGCAGGCCGCGCGCGTTGTTCTTTTCGATTGCCCGTTTGACGGCACCTTCACCCCAGTTGTACGAAGCCAGCGCCAGATGCCAGTCGCCATGCATGTCGTAGATGGCTTGCAGGTAGTCGAGAGCGGCGCCGGTCGAGGCGACGACGTCGCGACGTTGGTCCTGCCACCAGTTCTGTTCCAGGTTGAAGCGTTTGCCGGTGGCGGGGATGAATTGCCAGAGTCCGGAGGCGTGCGAGCGCGAATAGGCCATCGGATTGAACGAGCTCTCGACCATCGGCAGCAGTGCCAGTTCGGTCGGCATGCCGCGCGCCTCAAGTTCCTGTACGATGTAATGCAGGTAGGGGCGGCTGCGCTCGACCATGCGGCGCAGTGCATCCGGCCGGTTCTGGTACCACTGCTGGTAATAGAGCACCAGGTCGTCGTTGAGGTTCGTCATGGCAAAACCATTGCGCAGACGGACCCAGAGGTCATCGGTGTTGGCGGTGAGATCGATCGTGTTCGCAGGCTGCGGGGCGGCGCGGACTTCCTGGACGGTGAGGGCGGCTTCCGGCGTGACGACGGCGGGCTCGGCCAGCGACGGCATGAGCAGGGAAAGCAGCGGGAATCCAGAGGCCGAGTCGGCCAGCACGGGGACGGAAAGGGTCAGGGCAGCGGCACCAAGGCCGGCGGTGGCAATGCGGCGAACAAGCGACAGAACGTTGCGTTGATGCATAGGGTGGAGCTCCTGGCGCGAACGGGGTCGACTAAACCGGGGATTATACCTGATTCCGATGTCGTTCAGGCATTTGGCGGCGCGACCCGATATCCGAATTTGGCCGCCAGATGCTCGAAGATTGGCCGCTTTTCGCCACCGACTGATTGCTTTCGCGAATTCGTCGAGGGCACAGGCTAAACTGCCGGCATTGCCCGGAATCCGGCGTGGTGCGGAGTGAGGAATGGCCTTTCAGATGCCCTTTGGGCAGCGGATTCCGCGCGGAATCTGGGTGCTCGGTTTCGTCAGCATGTTGATGGATATTTCCTCGGAAATGATCCACAGCCTCTTGCCCCTGTTCATGGTCACGACGCTCGGTGCGAGTGCGGTGATGGTCGGCCTGATCGAAGGTTTGGCCGAAGCCACCGCCCTGATCGTCAAGGTGTTCTCCGGCGTGCTGAGCGATTACCTGGGCAAGCGCAAGGGCCTCGCCGTCTTCGGCTACGCCCTCGGGGCGCTCAGCAAGCCGTTGTTCGCCCTGGCTCCGACCGCCGGTATCGTGCTTGGTGCCCGCTTGCTCGACCGGATCGGCAAGGGCGTGCGCGGTGCGCCGCGCGATGCGCTGGTTGCCGACCTGGCGCCGGAAAATTTGCGCGGTGCGGCTTTCGGGCTGCGCCAGTCGCTCGATACCGTGGGTGCTTTTCTCGGGCCCTTGCTGGCGGTTGGCTTGATGCTGCTGTGGGCCAACGATTTTCGGGCCGTCTTCTGGGTGGCGGTGCTGCCCGGCTGGCTGGCCGTCATGCTCTTGTTGTTCGGCATCCGCGAACCGGCGCCCCACGCCCGGGCGCAGCGGCTCAACCCGATCAGCCGGGCCAATCTTGCCCGGCTGGGGGCGCGCTACTGGTGGGTGGTTGGTGTCGGCGCGGTCTTTACCCTGGCTCGCTTCAGCGAAGCCTTCCTGGTCCTGCGCGCCGAGCAGAGCGGCATGGCGCTGGCGCTGGTGCCCCTGGTCATGGTGGCGATGAACCTGATCTACGCGGCGTCGGCCTATCCGTTCGGCAAGCTGGCCGACCGGATGAGCCATGGCCGGCTGCTGATGTGGGGCATGTTGCTCCTGGTCCTGGCCGATCTGGTGCTGGCGGCGAGCAGCCACTGGCTGGTCGTCCTGCTTGGCGTCGGGCTGTGGGGCGTGCATATGGGCATGACGCAAGGGCTGCTGGCGACGATGGTGGCCGATGTGGCGCCGGCCGACTTGCGTGGTACGGCCTATGGTTTCTTCAACCTGATGAGCGGCGTCGCGATGCTGGTTGCCAGCATCCTGGCCGGCCTGCTCTGGGACCGGTTGGGCGCCGCCTTTACCTTTTATGCCGGTGCCGCCTTTTCGTTGCTGACCCTGTTCGTGCTCGGGCTGCGCCATTGGCGGCAGCCCGGATAGTACCGGTCAGGCAATGAACGGCAGTTGCAGGGTGTCGGTGCCTTCGGCCGGACCGCTCATTTCGCGGCAGAGGGCGAGAAAGGCGCGGGTGGCCGGGCTGACGTGGCGCTGGCGGTGGCGGGCGAAGTAGAAACGCCGGCCAAGCTTGAATTGCGGCGTGGCGATCTCGACCAGGCTGCCGCGTCGAAAGGCTTCGCGCAACGATAGGCGGGACAGGCAGCCGATGCCCAGCCCGGATTCGACGGCGCGCTTGATGGCTTCTGTGTGTTCGAGTTCGAGCTGGATGTCGAGGCCGGGCAGGGCTTGGCCGATAATCCGGTCGAACAGCGCGCGGGTGCCGGAGCCTTGCTCGCGGACGATCCATTTTTGCTGGCGCAGGCTGTCGTTGTCGGCCGCTTTCCGTTTGGCGAGCGCGTGTTGTGGCGCACAGAAGACGACCAGTTCGTCGTTCAGCCAGGGCTCGAGGAGGAGATCCGGATTGTTCGCCTCGCCCTCGATCAACCCGATGTCGAGTTCGAAACGCAGCAACTGCTCGACGATGCTGTGGGTATTGGCCACGTGCAGGCGGGTGCGCGAGGCCGGGTGACGCTGCAGGTGTTCGGCGACGATCAGCGTCGCCAGATAGTTGCCGATGGTCAAGGTGGCGCCGACCGCCAGCGGGCCGAGCGTGCCGCCGGCCAGGTAGCTTTCGATATCGCTGCCGCGGGCCAGCAATTCCTCGGCTTGCGGTAGCAGGCCGCGGCCGGTGGCGTTCAGATGCAGTGACTTGCCGATGCGGTCGAACAGCGGGCAGTCGAATTGCCGCTCCAGTTCGACCAGGGCGCTGCTGGCCGCCGATTGCGACATCGATAAGGTTTCGGCGGCGCGCGAGACATTTTCGCTACGCGCGATGGCGGCAAAGACTTCGAGCTGGCGCAAAGTGATTTTCATATCAATTAAATCGATAACGTTTAGCGAAATTATCCGCTTTTATAAGTAAGGCGTGAAGCCTATGATTCGCTTCATAAACTTCAACGGATGCTGATCATGAGCTCACTTGCGACAGAAAAAATCATTTCGGTGCATCACTGGAACGACACGCTGTTTTCCTTCAAGACGACGCGCGACCCCGGTCTGCGCTTCATCAACGGGCAATTTGTCATGATCGGCCTGGAGGTTGACGGCCGGCCGCTGACCCGGGCTTACAGCATCGCCAGCGCCAACCACGAAGAACACCTGGAATTTTTCAGCATCAAGGTCCAGAACGGTCCGCTCACCTCACGCCTGCAGCATCTGCAGCCGGGCGACCCGATCATCGTCAGCCGCAAGCCCACCGGAACGCTGGTGCTGCGCGACCTGAAACCGGGCAAGCGCCTGTTCATGTTCGCCACCGGTACCGGTCTGGCACCCTTCATGAGCCTGATTCACGATCCGGAAACCTACGAGAATTTCGACAAGATCGTCCTCATCCATGGCGTCCGCTGGACCAACGAACTGGCCTATCACGACTACATCACCGAAGAGCTGGTCAAGCACGAGTTTTTTGGCGACTGGGCGCGCGACAAGCTGGTCTATTACCCGACCGTGACGCGCGAACCCTTCCGCAACGAAGGTCGGCTGACCGACCTGATCGAATCCGGCAAGCTGTTCGCCGACATCGGCCAGCCGCCGCTCGATCCTGCAACCGACCGCGCCATGATCTGCGGCAGCCCGGCCATGCTGGCCGATACCGCTGCCATGCTCGATGCTCGTGGTTTCGAGATCTCGCCGCACATCGGCGTGGCTGGCGATTATGTGATCGAACGCGCCTTCGTCGAAAAGTAAGCGGCAGCGGACCTTGTCGTCCGCCAATTGAAAAGCCCGCGCAGTTCGCACTGCGCGGGCTTTTTTTGGGCTGGAGGGTTGTCGTTCAGCCGAAGAACTTGATCGCAAAAACGCCGAGTACGACCATGAAGGCACCGCCAATGCGGGTGGAAATTTGGGCGAAGGGGATCAGGCCCATCCGGTTGCAGGCGGAAAGAATGGCGACGTCGCCGGTGCCGCCCAGGCCGCTGTGGCAGGCGGTGACGGCAGCTGATTCAACCGGATACATGTTGAGCACGCGACCGATGAACCAGCCCGATACCACCAGCGAGGTCACCGATGCCGCGCAGACGCAGAAGTAGCCGAAGGTGAAGGCGCTGGCGAGGTCGTTCCAGGGAACATAGAGCACACCCAGGCCAACCAGCAGTGGATAGGTCAGATTGCCGGCAATGAACTTGTACATCTGGGCGGCGCCCAGTTCCATGCGTTCTGGAACGATACGCAGGACCTTGGCGAGCGCGGCGCCGAGAATCATCAGGATGGGACCGGGGATGCCGGTGTAGGGGGCGAGCAGGCCGCCGAGAATCCAGAAGCCGCAGGCCATCAGCATGCCGCAGCCCATCAGTGGCAGTTCGATGGCTTTGACCTCGCCCATTTCCTTGAGCAATTCATTGTCGTTACCGCTACGCACCAGCAGGCCCTTGCCGCTGTATTGCTCGTATTTGCGCCCAATCCGGTCAAGCGCGCCGGCGAGCACGATGGCAACGACGTTGCCGATCAGTGCAGCGGGAATCAGCATTGCAATCAGGTCTCCCTGTGTTTTGCCGAGCACACCGAGTTCGGCATAGCCGGCCGAGAGCGGCAAGATGCCTTCGCCGATGCCGCCACCCATGATCGGTACCAGGATGAAAAAGAAGGTGCGGTAGGGCGTGTAGCCAAATAGGAGCCCGACTGCGATACCAACAGCGGTTGCCGCAATGGTGCCGACCAGCAGTGGCACGAACATGCGCAGGAAGCCCTGGATCAGCACCTTGCGGTTCATGCCGAGCATGCTGCCGCTGACCAGGCAGGAGATGTAGAAGTAGAGGAAGTTCGAAGTCTTCATCACCGCCACCGTGGCGGCATTCATGGCCGGGTTGTACAGGCCGTAGGCAAGCATGGCGGAAGGGACGAACAGAGCGAGGATCGCCGGGCCGCCGATGTCCTTGAGGACGGGAATGCGTGCCCCGATTTCGGCGAGCAGCCAACCCATCACCATGATGACGGCGAAGCCACCCAGCATGTCGGCGGGGAGGGCGGAGACGATGTTGGCGCCTTTCTTGACCTCGACCAGCGAGGCACCATAAACGATGGCTGCGATCACCAGATAGGCGGGCAAGGGCAGGATGCCGATTTTGAAATTCATCAAGCGGGTAAATAGGCCGTTTTTCGCGGCCGGGAACGGACTGTCCAAAGCGATACCGTTGGCCAGTTCTGAATAAGCACTCACGTGAGTCCCCTCCAAAAAATAATGCAGCTGTCTCGAATGAGCCGTTCAGGTCAGGCCTGCCGGTCACGTTTCATTGCATGGAATCGACTTCTAATTCGCCAGGTACTGCCTTGATTTTCTCTGCTGCAGGCGGGGTGGTGTGCAGGTCACCCTTGTTCGGGGGGGCAATGCGTACAGGTCGATTTCCGGGCGGGGAAATCATAGTTAAAGGGTGAAAATATGCGACTCCCCAGTCGAGTAGTCAGCCTTCGGGGCGCCGATCTGCAAGGCGGGCGGAAACAGCTAGCTTTGGGGAGGGGACGGCGTCCGTTCAGGCTTTGGGGCGCGACTGGATCGCTGCTGCCTGGGTCCGGTTTTGCGTACCGAGGATACGAAGAATGTTCTTCATGTGGTACTTCACGTTTTCTTCCGAGCAGCCGATGATTTTCGAAATTTCCCAGTTGGTCTTGCCTTGCTTGACCCATTCGAAAATTTCGCGCTGTCGGTCGGTCATTACTGCCACCAGGTTGGCTTCCGGATCGCCTGCTGCGTTTGGGGTGGCAGATGTCGCCGAAGTAGCCAGGATAACGTCCTTGTATTTCAGGTGGTTACGGACGCGGGCCTTGACGATGTCTGCATTGATCGGTTTCGTGATGTAGTCGAGTGCGCCGCTTTCCAAGCCGCGCACTTCCTGCGCCGTCGAGCCCAGAGCGGTAACAAAAATCACCGGGATGGTCGCGCTGCGTGCATCGTTTTGTAGTCGTACGCAGACCTCGTAGCCATCCATGCCAGGCATCATCACATCGAGCAGGATAAGGTCGGGCTGGTGGGCCTGGGCGAGACGGATGCCTTCTTCGCCGCTGGTCGCAAAGATGATCTCGTAATCATTCTTTAACGCATCCGAGAGGATCTTGATGTTGACGGGTTCGTCATCGATGAGCAAGACCGAGTTCGATTTGGCTGCAGGCATGGTGTCAATTGCTGGCGGAAGATCGCTCGTTGTGCAATCGGGCGACAAGTTGGACAAGGATATCCCGTGCCCGGCGGTAGTCCAAGCGATCGATGGCTTGCTCGAGTCTGGTCAGCTCAATCTCGTAGCCGGCGTTTTGCAAGGCGCACCCCAATGCTTCAGCCTGTTCCTCGGCGTGGATGTTATTGCTGGCGAGCGATGCATCGAGTCCGTCGGTCAAGCGCAGCAAATTGCTCAGGTCGAGTTGTCCGATGGCATTCCTGGCTGGCACAGAAGGAGGGCGTGGCTGCGGGGGGCTGGCCAGTGCTTCGCGCAGGGCGGTCAACAAGGCGGCGGCGTCGACCGGTTTTGCGACGAGGGCATCGGCGCCGATTGCGTTGGCAGGATGCATGGCGTCGTCGCCGCTGCGCGATATCAGCATGACGATTTTGGGCGGCGGGGTCGAGTCGCGCCTGGCACGAATGTGTTGTGCTATCTCTATGCCATCGGGCGAGGGCATCCGGCTGTCCAGGAGCAGCAGGTCGAATGTCTCTGTCGGGTCAGCCAGCGCGGCGAGGGCGGCGTGACCCGAATCGCGGCAGCTGACTCGAGCCGACCAGCCGTGGAGAATGCAGGTCAGGTGGTCGCGCTGGTTGGCGTTGTCGTCAACGACCAGCACCCGAAGGCCGGCCAGGTTGGGGGCTTCATCGGCGGTGGCGGCGCCGTCTCGACCGAGTGCGAAGTCGAGGCTGAAACTGAATGTGCTACCTGTCCCCGGGTGGCTGACGACATCGATTTTTCCGCCCATCGCGCCGATCAGTGTCTGGCTGATGACCAAGCCAAGGCCGCTGCCGCCGAATCGTCGCGTGGTTGATTGGTCGGCTTGGCTGAAAGGCTGGAACAAGCGTGACAGTTCGACTTCCGAGATGCCGATGCCGGTGTCGCGAATGCTGAAATGCAGGGTGGTACGTTCCGGCCCGAGTTTCAGTTTGTCGACGCGAACCACGATTTCGCCGTGATCGGTGAATTTGATGGCGTTGCCGATCAGGTTGAGCAGGACCTGGCCTAGACGAAGGGGGTCGCCCAGCAATTCGCTGGGAATCGTTCGATCAATCCGGAGGATCAGTTCCAGGCCCTTGCTTTCGGCGCTCATTGCAAGGATGGCGGTAAGCTGGGAGAAGGTGGCGTGGAGGTCGAAGGGAATGTTTTCGAGATGCAGTTTGCCGGCTTCAATCTTGGAGTAGTCGAGAATATTGTTGAGTACGCCGAGGAGGGTCGTCGCGGCGCCGTCGACGCTGGTCAGATAACTGCGCTGTCTGGCGTTTAACTCGGTTTTCAGGACAACGCCGGTCAGGCCCAGGATGGCGTTCATCGGGGTCCGGATTTCGTGGCTCATGCTGGCCAGGAAGGCAGACTTGGCTTGGTTGGCGGTGTCGGCTTCAAGCTTTGCCCGCTCAAGCTCGGACACGGTCAGTGTCAGTTGGGTGCTTTGTTGCAGCAGGCTGGCGTTCAGAACTTCGAGTTCGTCGTGCTTGGCGGCCAAGGCTTGGTGCGCCTGTTCGAGGGCCGATTGTGCCGCTTCCTTTTCCTTTTTTCGCTTCCTGGCTTGCTGCAGGTACATGATCAGCAAAATGGTGAAGGTTGAGCCGGCCATCATCATGCCGGCAGTTTGTCTGGCCTGCGTTTCGATTTCGTTGAGGGACGAGAACACGCTGGCCTCCCATTTGACGCCCTGCAACTTGCCGGTGCTGACCAGATAGCGGCCACCACCGTGATGTTCGTCTACCCGGACGATGCGGTCACCGTCATCGAAACGAGTCTCGACCATCAGGCGCAGGGGCGGGCGCAGGCGGGAGCCGTATTGTCGAGTTTGTTCAAGTTGCCGGATGGTTGCTTCATCAAGCGGTTGCAGACTGCGATACTTCCAGTCGCGGCGAGAACTCAGGAAGATGATGCCGTGTTCGTCAGTGACCAGGGTGACGTCGTCGCTGGGTTCCCAGCCAGCATCGAGGTCGCCCAGGTCCACCTTGACCGCGATCGCACCGAGGAGCTTGTTGTCGGCACGGATCGAGTGGGAAAGGTAGTAGCCGGCATGTTGACTGACCGTTCCAACCGCAAAGAAGCGTCCGCTGGCGTGATCGATTGCATCGCGAAAGTAGGGACGGAACAGGTAGTTGTTGCCCAGGAAGTTGACCGGCTCCTGCCAGTTGCTACTGCCTATCGTCAAGCCACGGCTGTCCATTACGTAGATGGCTTCGGTTCTTGCCGTCCGGTTCAAGCCTTCTAGAAAGGCATTGAGTTTGCGGATCTTGGCAGAGTCATTCGGGTGTTCCAGTGCATCGATGGCAATTGGATGATTCGAGGTGACGTCGGGCAAGTAGTCGTACTTGTCCATCGGCGTAAAAAAGCTCTTCCTGAATCCTTCGAGGCGATTGGCGGCGCTGTTCTTGAGTAATGCGATGCCCGATTGCCGGCTGTATTCGTGGGCAATATAGCCGACCGCAAATAGCAGGGCGAACAAAGCGAGTATGTTGCGCGCGCCTTTGATGATCGGATTTAGTTTGTTTGCTGGGGGGGCGGTAGCAGTTGTCGGCACGGGGTGAGGCTTTACATCTGCGGGATCGAGCGGGCTCGGCGTGCAAAAAATAAAGGGTTACGTTAATTTCATCGTTGCCAAGACTGGACGACTTATCTAACGTAACCCTTTGCTTTTATGGCTGCGAAATGGTGGGCGGTACTGGGATCGAACCAGTGACCCCTGCCGTGTGAAGGCAGTGCTCTACCGCTGAGCTAACCGCCCATTTCGAGAGGGCCGCATTTAACCACATGTCAGGCGACGGGTCAAACAGGGTCGGCTAGAATAGCAATCCTTGTCTCATTCCGATAGCCCAACCATGAAGCCCGTTCGTACCCGTTTTGCTCCCAGCCCAACCGGTTATCTCCATATTGGCGGTGCCCGCACCGCGTTGTTTTCCTGGGCCTTTGCCCGTCGCCATGGCGGCACCTTCGTTTTGCGCATTGAAGACACGGATGTCGCGCGTTCGACGCCGGAGGCCGTTCAGGCCATTCTCGACGGCATGGCGTGGCTGGGACTGGAGCATGATGAAGGACCGTTCTATCAAATGCAGCGCATGGATCGCTATAAGGAAGTGATTCAGCAGATGCTGGCCAACGGCAATGCCTATTATTGTTATACCAGTCGCGAAGAACTGGATGCCTTGCGCGCCGAACAAGAAGCGAAAAAGGAAAAGCCGAGGTACGACGGTCGTTGGCGCCCCGAGCCCGGAAAGACCTTGCCGCTGCCGCCCTCCGACGTGCCGCCGGTAGTGCGTTTCAAGAACCCCAAGGATGGCGTTGTCGCTTGGGAAGACCAGGTAAAGGGGCGCATCGAGTTCGCCAATGCAGAATTGGACGATTTGATCATTGCCCGAGCCGATGGTACGCCGACCTACAATTTCTGCGTCTGTGTGGACGACTGGGATATGGGGATTACCCACGTGATCCGTGGCGACGACCATGTCAACAATACGCCGCGTCAGATCAATATTCTGCATGCGCTGGGGGCCGAGGTTCCGACTTATGCCCATCTTTCGATGATCTTAGGTGATGACGGCGCAAAATTGTCGAAGCGTCATGGTGCTGTATCGGTCATGCAATATGACGAAGATGGTTTCCTTACTGAGGCGGTGATCAATTACCTGGCTCGTCTGGGTTGGTCGCATGGCGATGATGAGGTTTTTTCGCGGCAACAGTTTGTCGAGTGGTTCGACCTGGATCACATCACCGCTTCGGCGGCGCAGTTCAATACCGAAAAGCTGCTTTGGTTGAATCAGCACTACATGAAGCAGTTGCCGGCGGCCGATCTGGCGGCGCTGGTCAAGCCGCGCCTGGCTGCGCGAGGCGTCGACGTCGATGCGGGTTGCTGTCTGGAGCAGGCCGTGGCGTTATATGTAGACCGTTGCAATACACTGAATGTGCTCGCCGATTCGGTTGAGGTCTTTTATGTGGACGTAGTGCCTGATGCGAATTTGCTTGCTCAGCATCTTACCGATGAGTCGCGTCCAGCCTTGGCTGATTTCGCCTCGGCAATTGCGGATGTGGAGTGGGAAGTTTCTGCGGTAAATGCGCTGATTAAGGAAGTGGTGGCACGCCACGCTTTGAAAATGCCCAAGCTTGCCATGCCCTTGCGTGCGATTCTCACTGGACAGACGCAGACGCCTTCGGTCGATGCCGTCGTTGTGTTGGTTGGTCGCGACAAGGTTGCGGCCTTGCTAAAAAAATATCTCTGAAAATCGCGAAAGGCTCTTTACAAGGGCAAAAACGCTCCCTATAATGCGGCCTTCTTTCGCGGCGGGGGTATAGCTCAGCTGGGAGAGCGCTTGCATGGCATGCAAGAGGTCAGCGGTTCGATCCCGCTTACCTCCACCAGACACCGATCCAGTTTGTATTGTCCGGGTCCCCATCGTCTAGAGGCCTAGGACACCGCCCTTTCACGGCGGTAACTGGGGTTCGAATCCCCATGGGGACGCCAAGGTTTTAAGCAGTACTGGAGTGGTAGTTCAGTTGGTTAGAATACCGGCCTGTCACGCCGGGGGTCGCGGGTTCGAGCCCCGTCCACTCCGCCAATTTTCAAGCCGGGTTTCCGGCTTAAGGGGTGAAAAGAGAAATCTTTTTGTCCTGGCCGTAAGGTCAAATGGTTCGGCTGTCTCTCGAATGGGGGTATAGCTCAGCTGGGAGAGCGCTTGCATGGCATGCAAGAGGTCAGCGGTTCGATCCCGCTTACCTCCACCAGACACCGATCCAGTTTGTATTGTCCGGGTCCCCATCGTCTAGAGGCCTAGGACACCGCCCTTTCACGGCGGTAACTGGGGTTCGAATCCCCATGGGGACGCCAAGGTTTTAAGCAGTACTGGAGTGGTAGTTCAGTTGGTTAGAATACCGGCCTGTCACGCCGGGGGTCGCGGGTTCGAGCCCCGTCCACTCCGCCAATTCAAAAGCCCGTTGATTTATTTCAACGGGCTTTTTCGTTTTGCACTTCTTCAATAGCGTATCTGCTGGGCTCGGCAAAGGTAGTTCACCAAAGGGGTTGCACTCGCAAAACGCTTGGCGACAAGTTCTGCGAACGCAGGACTGGTGACGTCATTGGGTGTGAGTGTAGCGACAGCCACGAAGTCTTTACGCTTGATGTCTTCTATGGCTGGCTGTTCGGCCGAAAAACCTCGCGGTGGACGCGTCAGACTTGCTCCGGCGAGTTTCCAGTCAGTCAGGAATTTCTCGTCGTCCCGTATTTTCAACCAGTTGTCCGGGGAGTCCGCGATTTGCGTTCGAATCATTTGCAAAGCATGGCTGCCCGGATGCCAGCAGCCTGCGCCGAGGAAGCATTCCTCGTTGGCGATATGCAGATAGTAACTCGGTGCATGAATGTCTTTGCCCTGGGCGTGACGGAACAGAAGGCCGATATTGGTCTTGTATGGTGTTTTGTCGTGCGAGAAGCGAGTGTCCCTGAATATTCGCAGCAAGGATCCTCCTGTTTTCCGCGCATCGGCCTGGAAATGAGGCGCGAATTCGCGTAGTTTGGGCGCCATCGCTTCAATAAAGTTGAGTGCCGGTTCGCATACCAGCGTTTCGTAGCGCCAGGCGTTCTGGGCGAACCAAGCCCGGCTGTTGTTTTGGGCTAATTCATTCAGGAAGTGAAAAGTGCTGATCGTAAACACGGCGTTCATCGTTGATATGGGTAAGGCACGTTATCGTGCATGAAAATAGTTGCTTGTGTCGAAACAGAAATCCGGGTACTTGATGAATTTCTGCTGGCGGATCGCGCTGTTTCGGCTAAAGTTAAGATAATCCAATCACCGCAAGGAGGCTATCGTGGATATTCAATCTGTATCTTCCGGATTCACCTCGGCAACGACCGGTAGCCCACAGACCCAGTCGACACAGCAAACTGAAAGGCGTGAAGTGGCTGCGCAGGAGCGCCCGGAGAGGAAGGAAGAGGTTCAGCGTCCGGTCGTGAACGCTGATGGACAAAAGACTGGAACCCTGATCAATGTGACGGCTTAGCAGCGGTGGGCTTGTGCTAGCCAGACGGCGTGATGTGGGGAGGTATGGCCATGGCATCATTATCTTTCGCGGCATCGGGATTGGCTGGCGGGCTTTGGGCACAGTTGCAACAGCAACAGGCGGAAAGGCTGGCCAGTCAGGCTGATCAGAAAGCCAAGGCGTTGCGTGCTCAGGCCGGCGAGGCGCAGGCGGTTGCCGAGCGAGCTAAAGAGAATGCCCGTTCTCTCAAGGTGCAGTCAGATCAGGCGCAGCAGGACGCGAGTTCGGCGCAATTAAATCTCGAGACTGCAAAATCAGTTGGGAAGGTTCAGGAGTCTTTGAGCCAGCGGCATCTTGCGCCGACAGCCTCTTCATCCGTGGCGTCGGACGGTAAAGCCGGGGCTGCCGTTTCGGGTGTTGCCGCCTCAGTAGTCAATGCTCAGGGCCAGACTACTGGTACTTTGGTCAATGTGACTGCCTGACGTCGAGCACAAATTATCCGCCTTGTAGTTCGGTCTCCGGGGTACGCTCTGGTATCTTTGCGGCTCTTTTTGAATGAGTCGAGGAGCAGGGTCTGTGTTAGCCAATCATTGGTGTGCTTCTGTGGATGCGACCATCCAATTGCGGACCGGTTGCAATCCCTTGGAAAAGCATGGGCCGCAGGCGGTAGTGGTGCATGTTGATGCCTGGGCGCCGGTCGAGGCGGTGGCGAATCCCCACGATATCAGGCAAGTGGTCGATTACGAAGTGATCTTTCTTGCCATTCGCAAGCTTGAACAAAATGCGCACTGCGAATGTCTTGAATCGAGCATTTTGGAGGTGCTGGATGCTGTTTTCGGTATTCCAATCGTCACTACAGCCTTTATTTCCATGCAGAAACCCCATGTCTACAATGGCCAGGGGACGCCAGCAATTTCTCTTTCAATGACCCGGGAACAATGGCTAAAGGCGAAAGCGTGATTGCAGCCATCGGCGCAGTGGCCAGGAATGGCATGCTTGGCCTGGATGGTTGGCTGCCTTGGGATATTCCCGAGGAGCTCGCGTATTTCGAGGCCAAGGTAAAAGGGGCTGCCCTCGTTATCGGACGGCTGACCTACGAATCGATGGAGGTCGTTCCGGAAGATTCGTTCATTGTCAGTCGTCAGTCCGGTTTGCATTTGAAGGCGGGCTGCCGCCAGGTTGATTCGGTTGAGGGGGCATTGAAGGCGGCGTTGGCAACTGGCAAGCCGGTCTATGTCATTGGCGGTGCTTCGATTTATGCAGCGGCCTGGCCTTATTGTCGCCATTTTTATTTGACCCGTATTGATGCCGAGTATGCCGGGGATGCCTTGTTTCCCGAGAGTGTCCCCTTGGCGCGCTGGCGGGTCGTCAAGGAAGAGGTCCGCTCTTATCTGGAGCGCAAGTCCGGCCAGTTTGTCGATTGTCATTTTTTGCAGTACGAACAACCTTGTCCGCATAATCTGCCTGCATGATTGCAAAACTGGTCTGCTCTTAGCACAATCGACTAAACGAATAAAAAGGCAGAGTTGATGAGTCGAGTGCCGGCGTACGATGCCCGTAGTGGCAAGCGGTTGTGGGGGGCCTTGATTGTTCTTTTTTCCGGCGCACTGTTATTGCTGGGTTACGCGCTCTGGGTAACCTATCGGGAAGCGAAGGTCGAGGCTGAGGCGACTGCCTCCAATTACGCGGAATTGCTGGAGGCCCGGTTCGAGGCAACCCTGAGTCGTGTCGATGCCGATTTGGCTCTGCTTGGCGGACGCGTGTCGAAGGATGTCTTGACAGGGCGTGCCGACAGTGCCGCTCAGTTGGCGACTCAGCGCGACCTGGAGCAATTTCGTCTCGGTTTTTCGGATATTGCGGGATTTCGTATTGCAAATGCCCAAGGCGAGATCATTAATGTGTCGCCGGGCAGAGATCCAATCAGTATTGCCGATCGGTCCTATTTTCGCGCCTTGAAGGATCAGGTGGAGAAGGAGTTGGTTTTCTCCGAGGTCCTGGTGTCACGACTGAACAATCAATCGAGTATCGTTGCTGCCCGAGCAATACGTGATGGGGAGCGCAATTTCCTCGGCGTTGTCATTGCGCCCCTTGAGATGCGGTATTTCGAGCGGATGTTTTTGGCGATCAAGCTTGGGTCCGGAGGCGTAGTTGGAATATGCCGTCGTGACGACGATCGTTTGGTTATCAGTTCGCAAAGTTCTTCCTATAGAAGTGATGCTTTCACAACCCCGTCGCAATACAGGGCGGGGCGCCTCATCCCGCCGTTCGGCGATGGCGTGTCCCGTTACTATGTTTCACGTCATCTTGAGGCTTATCCGTTTTACGTTTTTGCCGGTGTTGCCGAAGAGGATGTCAGGGCAATCTGGCTAAATCGAGTATCGACGATTGTGGTCATCAGTTTGGTTTTGTTGGCCGGGATCGCGTTGGTATTCCTCCAGTTGTTCAGGATAAGGCGGGGCGAGTCCCAGATGGCGGCGGACCTCATTCTCAAGCGGGGGCAATTGGAAACGGCGCAGCGTATTGCGCAAATTGGCAGCTGGGAGTTCGATCCTGTCAGCCGCATTTTTTCCTGTTCAAGTGAACAGTTGCGGATATTCGAATTGGTTTCCGATGACGCTCAGGTCGCGCTCGATGATTGGCTGGGCATGGTGCATCCGGAGGACCGCACCATGGTCGCGGAGCATTTTCGGAAGGCGTTGAGCGAAGGCATCTTCCCGCCGCAAAAGTATCGCTTGCTGCTGCCGGGGGGGCGGACCAAGTATTTGACCGATAACGGCGAACTGCATGCTGCGGAAGAGGGGCGCGGCGCGGTACTGGTTGGCACCTCGCAGGATGTGACAGGTCAGCACCAGATGGAATCCGAGATGCAATTGCTGGCAAGTGCATTTCAATACAGCGGTGAAGCGATCCTGATCACCGATCGGCAAAATCAGATCGTAACGGTGAATCCGGCTTTTTGTCGCTTGACGGGATACGCCGAGAACGAAGTCGTTGGCAAGAATCCACGTTTCCTCTCAGCCGGGCGGACCAGCCGCGAAGAATATACCGATATGTGGAAAATGATCGTCGAACGCGGCTTCTGGCAGGGTGAAATTTGGGATCGTCGCAAGGATGGTGGTGTCTACCCGAAGTGGATGTCGGTTTCGGTGATTCGCGATGACGAAGGCTGCATCCTTTATCACGTCGCCCACTTCACCGATGTTTCTGCCGAGCGTGCGGCGGAAGCGCAACTCCAGTACTTGGCGCATCATGACATGCTGACTGGCTTGCTCAATCGTTTGAGTTTGAACGAACGATTGGAGCAGGCGTTGGCCGTAGCACGGCGCGAAGGTGGCAAGGTGGCGGTGCTGTTTATCGATTTGGATCGATTCAAGGTGATCAACGATACCTTGGGGCATCACGTTGGCGATTTGCTCCTGATCGAGGTGGCCGGGCGTCTTGGCGGCAGTGTGCGGGACAGTGATGTCGTAGCCCGTTTGGGCGGAGACGAGTTTGTGGTCATGCTGACAGGTATCGAGCACTTGGCAGCGGCGGCGATGATTGCCGAAAAGCTGGTGCGCAATGTTGGCGAGTCATATGTCGTGGATAGTTATGACTTGTATACGACACCGAGTATCGGTATCGCAGTATTCCCGACCGATGGCGAAAATGCCGAAACGCTGATGAAAAATGCCGATGCTGCGATGTATCACGCCAAGGCTGCAGGGAGAAACAATTTCCAGTTTTTCGATTCGCGAATGAACGATGCGGCGCTGGAGCGCTTGAGTATCGAACACAGTCTGCGCCAAGCCCTGGCGCGTGACGAGTTCGAGCTTTACTACCAACCGGTTATCGATGTTGCGACGGGCAGGGTTTATGCGGTCGAGGCGTTGGTGCGTTGGCATCATCCGGAGAAGGGCATGGTTCCTCCGGGCCGCTTTATTGCCATCGCCGAAGAAGTTGGCTTGATCCAACCGCTTGGTGAATGGGTGTTCTGGAAGGCCTGTCGCCAATTGGCCGAGTTCAATGAACTGGGGTTCCGTGGCCTGCGCATGGGAATCAATATTTCGGCCGTGCAGTTGCGCAATGGCAACCTGCCCATTCTGGCCAAGGGGGCGATTGAGGCGTTCGGGCTCGAACCGTCGACATTGGTGTTCGAAATCACTGAGTCGGTAGCCATGCAGCAGCCGGACGAGACTGTTCGTATTCTCGATTTGCTTGATGACATGGGGGCCGGGTTGGCGATTGACGATTTCGGAACGGGCTATTCCTCGCTCAGTTATCTGCGTCTTTTCCCGATCAAGAGCCTCAAGCTCGATCGTTCCTTCGTTCAGGAAATTGGCCAGGGGCCGGACAGCGCAGTCATTTGCGATGCCACGATCGGTCTGGCCCATAGTCTCGGCATCAAGGTGGTTGCCGAGGGGGTGGAGACCGAGGAGCAGCTCGATTATCTCCGCAGCAAGGGCTGCGACCTGGTGCAGGGCTTCTTCTACAGCCGCCCGGTTCCGGCCGATGAAGTGCTGGCGTTTATCCGGGAACGAAACGGCTGAAGAAAAAAGGCTTGCATCGGGCTGGCGTTTTTCCTATGATTCAAACGAACGTATGAATTATAGGAGGCCCCGATGGCCGAAGTCCGATCTGTCGATACCCGTGAGCGCATCCTTGATGCCGCCGAACATCTCTTCATGGCCCACGGCTACGAAGGCACGTCGATGCGCCAGATTACCAGCGAGGCCGGCGTCAATCTGGCGGCGGTGAATTACCACTTCGGTTCCAAGGAGTCGCTGATGCAGGAGGTTTTCCGGCGTCGGCTCGATTGGCTCAACGAGGAGCGGATGCGCGTGCTCAACGAACTGGAGCGGGAGGCCGCCGGCAAGCCGTTGAAGCCTTCGCAGATCGTGGACGGCTTCTTTGGCACCTTGCTGCGCATGGCCGATGACGAGGAGCGCGGCGGCAAGACTTTCCTCCGCCTGCTCGGCCGGACGCTGACCGATCCGTCCGAATTCATCCGTACCTTCCTGGCCCATGAGTACGCCGTCGTCGTCGACCGCTACAAGGAGGCGCTGTTCTGTGCCTTGCCGGATGTGCCCAAGGCCGAAATCGTCTGGCGCTTCCATTTCATGCTGGGCGCGACTTCCTACGCCATTGCCGGGACGGACGCCCTGCGCCTGGTGACCGACTGGCAGATCGAGGAGGAAGACGCGATCGATCGCCTCGACCGTCTGGTGCCGCGCTTGATGTCCTTCCTGCTCGGTGGCTTGCGGGCACCTTTGCCGCAGTTTTCCGATGCTGTGGCCGACAGCAAATAAGCGGTCAAACACAGAAAACCATAATTGGAGACAACCATGTTCAACAACCTTATCCCTCTGCTCGGGTGCGCCGCCCTGGCGGCTTTGGTCGGGTTGATCGTCATCCGGCCCTTGCGCCGGGCGGTGATCAGCCGGCCGCTTTTTTCCACTTACCGCAAGGTTCTGCCGCAGATGTCCGATACCGAGCGCGACGCGCTCGAAGCCGGTACCGTCTGGTGGGAAGGCGAGCTGTTCCGCGGCAAGCCGGACTGGCAGAAGCTGCACGCCTACCCGGTGCCCAAGCTGACTGCGGAAGAGCAATCCTTTCTCGACAACGAGTGCGAGGAAGCCTGTCGCTTGGTCGACGACTGGAAGGTGACCCACGAGCTCTACGACCTGCCGACCGAAGCCTGGCGCTACATCAAGGACAAGGGTTTCCTCGGCATGATCATTCCGAAGAAGTACGGCGGTCTGGAATTCTCTGCCTACGCCCACTCGCAAGTGGTGACCAAGTTGTCGACGCGGTCGTCGGCGCTGTCGGTGTCGGTCATGGTGCCGAACTCGCTCGGCCCGGCCGAATTGTTGCTGCACTACGGTACTGACGAACAAAAAAATCATTACCTGCCGCGCCTGGCCAAGGGCATCGAGGTGCCGGCCTTTGCGCTGACCAGCCCGTGGGCCGGTTCGGATGCCGCTTCCATTCCCGATGCCGGCGTTGTCTGCAAGGGCATCTACCAGGGCAAGGAAGTGCTGGGCATGCGGGTCAGCTGGGACAAGCGTTACATCACGCTGGCCCCGGTATGCACCGTGTTCGGCCTGGCTTTCCATCTCTACGATCCGGACGGCCTGCTCGGCAACAAGAAGCACATCGGTATCACCTGTGCGCTGGTTCCCTACGATCATCCGGGCGTCGATACCGGTCGCCGCCATTTCCCGCTCAACGCCATGTTCATGAACGGGCCGACGCGCGGCAAGGAAGTCTTCATGCCGCTCGATTTCATCATCGGCGGTCCGAAGATGGCGGGGCAGGGCTGGCGCATGCTGATGGAGTGCCTGGCGGCCGGACGTTCGATCTCGCTGCCTTCGTCGAACACCGGCATGGCGCAGATGACGGCACGCGCCGTCGGCGGCTATGCCCGCGTCCGCAGTCAGTTCAAGATGGCGGTCGGCAAGTTCGAAGGGGTCGAGGAAGCATTGACCCGCATCGGCGCCTACACCTACATGATGGATGCAGTGCGCAAGATGACGGCCGGTGCGGTCGATCTCGGCGAAAAGCCGTCGGTGGTCTCGGCCATCGCCAAGTACCACGTCACCGAGCGGGCTCGCCAGGTGGTCAATGACGGCATGGACGTGATCGGCGGCAAGGGCATTTGCCTTGGCCCGTCCAACTTCCTCGGCCGCGCCTACCAGCAGGTGCCTATCGGCAT
The DNA here is from genome assembly GCA_003583745.1 of Rhodocyclales bacterium GT-UBC. GTDB lineage: Bacteria > Pseudomonadota > Gammaproteobacteria > Burkholderiales > Rhodocyclaceae > Azonexus. Next base: position 174,436 of record QXPY01000011.1, read on the forward strand.
CACCGTCGAGGGGGCCAATATCCTGACCCGTTCGCTGATCATCTTCGGGCAGGGTGCGATTCGCTGCCATCCCTTCCTGCTCGCCGAAATGCAGGCGGCGCAGAACCCGGATGTAAAGCAGGGGCTGGTCGCTTTCGACAAGGCGCTGTTCGGCCATATCGGTTTCACCATCAAGAACGGCTTCCGCGCCCTTTGGCTGGGCATGACCGGTTCGCATTTCGCTGGCGTCAGTGTCGATACGGCGCCGGAAATGAAGCGTTACTACCAGCAACTGACCCGCTTCTCGGCCGCCTTCGCTTTCATGGCCGATATCTCGCTGCTGGTGCTCGGCGGCAGCGTCAAGCGCCGGGAGAAGTTGTCGGCCCGTCTCGGCGACATCCTGGCCCAGATGTACCTGATTTCCTGCACGCTGAAGCGCTACGAGGAAGAAGGCCGCAAGGCTGAGGATGCGCCGCTCGCTCACTGGGCGATCTGGGACGCCATGTACAAGGCTCAGGAGGCGTTCGATGGCGTGATCGCCAATTTCCCGGTCCGTTTCATTGCCGCCTTCCTGCATCGTTCCATCTTCCCCTGGGGTCATCCGTATGTCGTGCCGTCGGATGACGTCGGGCACCAGGTTGCCAAGCTGCTGATCGCGCCGTCGGCGACGCGGGATCGCCTGACCGCCGAATGCTTCCTGCCGCTGACCGAGAACGAGCCGGTCGGAGCCATCGAACTGGCCCTGAAGGCGACATTGGAAGCCGAAGGCATCGAGGCCAAGATTCGCAACGCCGAGAAAGAAGGCCGTTTCGAAGCCAATCCGCTGGCCAATGTCCGCGATATCGCTATCGTTGCTTTCGAAACCGGGGTGATCAACGCAGCCGAGTACGAAGTGATGAAGCGGCGCAACCATCTGCGCGATATCGTCGTCCAGGTCGATGATTTTCCCTTCGACTACAACGTTGCGACCGCCAACAAGCCGGCCGAGTGCCGGAAGGCAGCCTGACGATGAGCGGCCGAACCATCTACGTGGTGGACGGGGCGAGGACGCCCTTCCTCAAGGCGCAGAAAGGGCCGGGCGCGTTCGCCGCTTCCGACCTGGCCACCCAGGCCGGGCGCGCCCTGCTGCTGCGCCAGCCCTTCCTGCCCAGCGATCTCGATGAGGTGATCCTCGGCTGCGCGGCGCCTTCGCCGGATGAAACCAATATCGGCCGCATGGTGGCGCTGCGTCTCGGCTGCGGCCAGAAAGTGCCGGGCTGGACGGTGATGCGCAATTGCGCTTCCGGCATGCAGGCGATCGACTCGGCCATCGCCAACATCCAGTGCGGCCGTGCCGAGCTGGTGCTGGCCGGTGGCGTCGATGCACTCTCCCGGGCGCCCTTGCTCTACTCGGACACCATGGTGCGCTGGTTCGCCGGCATGATGGGCATGCGGACGGCCGGTCAGAAAATCGGCCATTTCCTCAAACTCAAGCCGGGGGCGCTGCTGTCGCCGGTGATCGGCCTGATGAAAGGCCTGACCGATCCGGTTGTCGGCCTGTTGATGGGGCAGACCGCCGAGAACCTGGCCTGGAAATTCGGCATCAGCCGCCAGCAGATGGATGAATTCGCCGTGCGTAGCCACCAGCGGGCGCTGGCCAGCCGGCAGGCCGGATATCTGGGCGAGATCGTGCCGGTGGTCGATGCGGCGGGCAATGTCTATGCCGAGGATGACGGCGTGCGGGCCGATGCCAGCATGGCCGGCATGGCCAAGCTGAAGCCGTTCTTCGACAAAAAATACGGCAACATCACCGCCGCCAACAGTTCGCAGATTACCGACGGCGCCGCCTGGCTGATCCTGGCTTCGGAAGAGGCGGTCAAGAAATGGCAGCTCAAGCCGCTCGGCAAAATTGTGGACAGCCAGTGGTCCGGCCTCGATCCCGCCCAGATGGGGCTGGGGCCGGTCCATGCCTCGACGCCCATCCTGCAGCGCCACGGTCTGGGGCTTGATGACATCGATGCCTGGGAACTCAACGAAGCCTTTGCCGCCCAGGTACTGGGCTGTCAGGCGGCCTGGGAGTCGGACGAGTATTGCCGCGAGCAACTGGGGCTGTCCGGCGCTTTCGGCAGCATTCCCGATGATCGCCTCAACGTCGATGGTGGCGCCGTCTCGATCGGCCATCCCGTCGGCGCTTCCGGTGCCCGCATCGTGCTGCACCTGCTGCACGTCCTGCGCCGCAAGCAGGCACAGCGCGGTGTCGCGACGATCTGCATTGGTGGCGGCCTGGGCGGTGCGATGCTGGTCGAGGCCTTGCACTGAAATGCGGATCGGCATCGTGGTCGACTCCGCCTGCGACCTTCCGCGCGATTTCCTCGACCAGAACGGCGTCCTGGTCATGCCGATCACCCTGCGTCTCGGCGAGCAGTTGATCGAGGATCGGCGCGATCCGGCTGAAACGCAGGCTTTCTATGCGCGTCAGCTGGACCGCAAGGGCGAGGACTTTGCCGAATCGATCCCCTATTCGGTACGACAGATCGAGCAATTGTTTCTCGAACGCCTGGTGCTGGATTACGACTACGTCTTCTGCCTGACCATCACCAGCACGCGCAGCCCGATCTTCGATCATGCCATACAGGCCTCCCGCGCCATCCTCACCCAGTACAAGGCGATCCGTCGGGAGGCCGGCGTACCGGAGCGCTTTGGGCTGGCGGTGTTGTCGACGCGCAATCTGTTCACCGGCCAGGCCATTCCGGTGGCCGAAGCGGTGCGGCTGATCCGCCTGGGCGGTTCACCGAGCGAGATCGGTGCGCGGTTGCGCCAGTTGATCGAGCAGACGCACACCTACCTGGTCCCGGCCGATCTTTTCCATATCTACAAACGCGCTTCCAAGAAGGGCGACACCAGCCTCGGGTGGGGCGCCTACACGCTGGGCTCATGGCTCGACGTCAAGCCGATCCTGCATTGCCATCGCGATGTGACCAGCACGGTCGGCAAAGTGCGCGGCTTCAATGCCGGTGTCGAACACCTGTGCGAGCGGGCCAGCCAGCGCATCCAGGCCGGTATCGAGGCGCCCAGCGTCTGCATCAGCTACGGTGGCGACCTGTCCCGGGTGGCGGTTCTGCCCGGGCATGCCCGACTGGCCAAGGTGGCCGAGGATAACGGCGTGCAATTGCTGCTCGCGCCGATGAGCAAGACGGCGGCGGTGAACGTCGGACCGGGCGCCTTCTCGATCGCTTTCGCAGCGGCTAAACACAGCCTGCATTAAGGAAAAACGATGAATCTGAATTTGCAACACTGGCGCGTGAATCTGGATGCCGAAGGCGTCGCCACCGCCATCCTCGACAAGGCGGGCGAATCCGCCAACTCCCTTTCGGCCGCCGTGCTGGCCGAGCTCGGCCTGATCCTCGATGCCTTCGAACGGCAAGCGCCAAAAGGGCTGATCTTCCAGTCCGGCAAGGAGGCCGGCTTTATCGCCGGGGCGGATATCCAGGAATTCACCCAGCTCGATACGGCGGAGAAAGGCCGGGCCTTGGTCGAGCGGGGCTGGAGCCTGTTCAACCGGCTGGCGGCGGTCCGCTATCCGACCCTGGCCGTGGTGCGCGGCCATTGCCTCGGCGGTGGTCTGGAACTGGCGCTGGCCTGCCGCTATCTGTTGGCCGTCGACGAGCCGGGCACCAAGATGGGGCTGCCGGAAGTGATGCTCGGCATCTTCCCGGGCTGGGGCGGCATGTTGCGCCTGCCGCAACGGGTCGGCCCGGCGGCGGCCCTCGACATGATGCTGACCGGCAAGACCATCGATGCCCGGCGCGCCAAACGCATGGGTCTGGCCGACGAATGCGTGCCGCCGCGGGTCATGGCACCGGCGGCGCGGCAATTGCTGCTTTCCGGCCAGCCCCGGCGCGCCTTGCCGGCTCTGCAGCGCCTGCTTAACGGGCCGCTCAAGGCGGTCGTGGCCAGCGGCGCCCGCAAGCAGGTGGTCAAAAAGGCGCGGCCGCAGCATTACCCGGCGCCGTACGCCATCATCGATCTGTGGCAAAAGCACAATGGCAATGCGCTGGCCGCACCGGAGGTCATTGACCGCATCATCAGTTCGCCGACGGCGCGCAATCTGGTTCGGGTGTTTTATTTGCAGGAGCGCCTGAAATCTTTCGGCAAGGCATCGAGTTTCAAGGCGCAGCGCGTGCATGTGATCGGCGCCGGGGTGATGGGGGGCGATATTGCCGCCTGGTGCGCCCTGCGCGGCATGACGGTAACGCTGCAGGACCAGAGCCTGGAGCGCATGGTGCCGGCGCTGCAACGGGCCCAGAAGCTGTTTGCCAAGCGCCTGCGCGATCCCTTACTGGCCAGGGCGGCGGCAGATCGCCTGATACCCGACGTGAACGGCGATGGCGTGCCGCATGCCGACGTGATCATCGAAGCCATCTTCGAGGATGTTGCGGCCAAGCATGCCTTGTTCAAGGCTCTGGAGCCGCGCCTGAAGGCCGGGGCGGTGCTGGCGACCAACACCTCCAGCCTGAAACTGGAAGACCTGCGCACCGTGCTGCAGCGGCCGGAGCGCCTGGTTGGCATCCATTTCTTCAACCCGGTGGCGATGATGCCGCTGGTCGAAGTCATCCAGGCCGAGGGCGCCGATCCGGGCGCGGTCGAAGCCGCCTGCGCCTTTGTCCGTCAGATCGACAAGCTGCCGCTGCCGGTGCGCAGCACACCGGGCTTCCTGGTCAACGCCGTGCTCGCGCCGTACATGCTGGCAGCGATGCGGGCGGTGGATGAGGGCGTTTCCGCCGAGACGGTCGATGAGGCGATGCTGGCGTTCGGCATGCCGATGGGGCCGATCGAACTGGTCGATACCGTCGGCCTCGACATCGCGATGGCGGCCGGCAAACAACTGGCCGGTGGGGCCGATGCGCCGCGCTGCCTGATCAGTCGGGTCGAGCACAACCAGTTGGGCAAGAAATCCGGCCAGGGCTTTTATGCCTGGCGCGATGGCAAGCCGACCAAGGGGGCGGCGGCCAGCGTTCCGCCCGGTCTGGCCGAGCGTCTGGCCGAGCCCTTGATTGATCGGGTCGAGCAATTGCTGGCGGAAAAGGTGGTCGCGGACGCCGATCTGGCCGATGCCGGCGTAATTTTTGGCACCGGCTTTGCACCCTTTACCGGCGGGCCACTCAACTTTCGCCACAGCCAGGCGTGAGCTTGTTGTGAATTTCCAACACTGATGTAATTTTTTGTAAGTCAAACACGGTTTCAAACGCCTGTTTGAGATTTAATCGCAGCAGAAGTACCGGGAATCATTCCCAACATAATCAAAACCTGGAGACAAACCAATGCAAGAAAAAATTACCCTTCGCCTGATTCCGGCGCTGATCGCGGTTGCATTTTCCGGTACTGCTTCGGCCGCCGGTTTCCAACTGCTGGAACAGAACGGCAGCGGTCTGGGCAACGCCTACGCCGGTTCGGCTGCGGTCGCAGAAAATGCCAGTACGGTGTACTTCAATCCGGCCGGCATGACCCAGTTGCAGGATCGCGAAGTCTCGCTGGGTGGCGCGGTGATCAAGACCAGCTACCAGTTCAACAATAGCGGCTCGTCTACCGGTGTGTTGTCCGGCGACAACAACGGCGGTGTTCTCGGCTTCATTCCGAATGCCTACATGTCCTGGGCCTTGACCAAGGATATCTACCTTGGCTTCGGTATCGGCGCCCCCTTCGGGCTAAAGAGCGAATACGACCATCCCTGGACGGGGGCGGCGCAGTCGGTGATGTTTGAAATCAAGACCATCAACCTGAATCCGTCCATCGCCTGGCGTGCGACAGAGTGGGTATCGCTCGGTTTTGGCCTCAATTACCAGCGCCTCGAAGCCGAATACGTCCGCGCCGTCGCGGTCACCAGCAGCGCCCTGGCCAATTCGAAGGCAACCCTGAACCTGACCGATAGCGGTTCCTGGGGCTGGAATGCCGGTGCCTTGTTTACGCTTTCGCCGGCAACCAAGGTCGGTGTTTCTTACCGCTCGGCGATCAAGCACGATCTGGATGGTGATGTCGGCATCAGCGGGCCGGCGGCGACCGCCCTCAATGCCGGTGGCGCTTCCAGCTCGACCAAGGCCAGCGTCAAATTGCCTGATACCTTCATCCTGAGTGCCACCCACAAGCTGAACAACGACTGGGAGTTGCTGGGCGATGTCTCCTGGACCGGCTGGAGCTCCATTCCGAAGATCGACATCATCCGCACCTCAGGCATTGCCAACGGGACGACGGCACAGACCCTGCATACCGACTTCCGCGATACCTGGCGTTTTGCCGTCGGTGCCAACTATCGCCTGAACGATCAGTGGAAGCTCAAGATGGGTATTGCCTACGACGAGTCGCCAGTCAAGGACCCGAGCACCCGCCTGGTTTCCCTGCCGGATAACAACCGCACCTGGTTCAGTCTGGGTACCCAATGGAAGCCGAGCAAGACGATGACCGTCGATATCGGCGGTGCCTATCTGTACGTCAAGGACTCCGAGATCAACAACAACCAGAGCGTAACGGTGACCAGTTCAGCCACGGCGGCCCAGAATCGCGGTACGGTCAAGGGGACCTACGAGGACAGCGCCTGGATTCTCGGCGCCCAGTTGTCGCTGGCTTTCTGATCGAATCCAATTTCCCTGCGTCATTTCAACCCCGGCTTGTCCGGGGTTTTTTTATGACCGCGATTTGAGGGTGAAGGTGGCTTGCAGCCCGCTGCCCTTGATCGGCGAGGAAAGCGTCAACCGACCGCCATGCAGGTCGGCGATGCGGCTGACGATGGCCAGTCCGAGGCCGCTACCCGGCAGGTCCGTCTGGTTCAGGCGGTGGAAGCGGCGCAGGACTTGTTCCCGTTCTTCGGGCGGGATGCCGGGGCCGCTGTCGCAGACGCTGAGTTGGCAAAAGCCGTTTATTTCGCTGACTTCGATGCGTACCTCGCCGTTGCTCGGCGTATAGCGCACGGCATTGTCCACCAGGTTGCGAACCAGCACGCGCAGCCATTCACTCTGACCGGTAACCCAGGCCGGGGTACTGCCCGAGAAATCGAAATCGAGATTTTTCTCGAGAATCCGTGGGCCAATTTCAGCGCAGACTGCTTCGGTGATGGCGGCCAGATCGACGGCTTGCGGATCGGGCAGGGCCGACTCCGGGTCGAGCCTGGCCAGTTGCAGCATCTGATCAACCAGATGCGAGGCGCGGCTCAGGCCGCTCTGCAACTGGCCTAGCGAACGTTGCCGCTCATCGTCGTCACGGGCGCGCATGGCAACCTGCAACTGCGCCTGCAATGCAGCCAGTGGCGTGCGCAGTTCATGGGCGGCATCTGCGGTAAAGCGCCGCTCGCTTTCCAGGGCGGCTTCGACGCGTTGAAACAGACCGTTCAGGGCAAGCAGCATCGGGCGAATTTCTTCCGGCGCGGATACCGGTTCGAGCGCCTGCAATTGATGCGGGGCGCGACTGGCGATCTGGGTGGCAACTCCGCCCAGCGAAGCCAGACCGTGGCGCGTGGACAGCCACACCCACAGGCCGATCATGGGCAGGCCAAAGAGTGCGGGCAGGAGCAGGCGCCAAGCAATGTGAGCGACCAGGTCATCGCGGATGTGGTGGTTCTCGCTGACTTGAACCTGCAGGCTGCGTTCGCTGTTCCATTGGCTGAAATAGCGCCAGTGTCCGTCGAAGCCGCGCGTCTCGGAGAAACCGTCCTCGTTGGTCAGCGGTTGTTCGGGCGCGTTGTGCGAGCGCATCAATAATTTTCCATCGTGGCGCCAGATCTGGAAGCGCAGGCGGCGCTGGTATTTGTGGGCGGCGTCGCCGAAGTCCTCGATATCGTGGTCGCGATCGTGGGCGGCGAGGGCGAGCAGGGTTTGGGCGGCCTGCGCCAACTGGGCGTCGAACAATTCATCGACTTCGTGATGGGCATCGGCGTAGCTGAAAACCATGGTCACCAGCCAGGCCGCCGCGACGCCGCCGAGCAACAGGCCGAGCAGGCGCCGGCGTAGCGAGAACCAGACGGTATTCACTTGGGAATGGTGTAGCCGACGCCACGCAAGGTGCGGATCAGGTCGCTGCCCAGTTTCTTGCGCAGATGGTGGATATGGACTTCCAGTGCATTGCTGTCCGGCTCGTCGCGCCAGCCATAGAGCGATTGTTCAAGCTGGCTGCGGGTCAGGACCCGGCCGGCGCTCTCCAGCAACATCTGAAGCAGCGAAAACTCGCGGCTCGATAACTCCACCGGCTGGCCGGCCAGGGTCACGGTATGGGCCGCCGGATCAAGTGCGATGGCGCCGTGGTTGAGCAAGGGAGCGGCGCGTCCGGCACTGCGCCGGGTCAGGGCGCGGATTCGTGCGGTCAGTTCGTCGAGATCGATCGGCTTGACCAGGTAGTCGTCGGCACCGGCATCGAGTCCGGAGACCTTGTCGCCGGTTGCATCGCGTGCCGTCAGGATCAGAATGGGCATGCTCTGGCCGCGCTGGCGGGCCCGATTCAGTACCTCCATGCCGGACAGGCGGGGCAAGCCGAGGTCGAGGACGACCAGGTCGAAACTTTCGGCATGCAGGGCATGGTCGGCCGCCAGGCCGTCACGGACCCAATCGACCGCAAAACCTGCCTGGCGCAGACCGATGGTCAGGCCGTCGCCAAGCTGGGGATCGTCTTCAACAAGCAGGATGCGCATGGGATCGATTCTATCAGCTTGCAACCAGCCAGCCGGCGGCGGCCAGCCAGAGCAGCAAGGCCACCAGTGCCAGCGGCCGGGCCGAGGCGATGGCTTCATCGGCATGCCCCTGCTTTTTGCCGGTGAACATGGCGCGAACCAGGTTTTCGCCATGCAGCAGGCTGCCGGAAAAGACGCCGGCCAGATGCACGATGACGACCAGCAACATGGTGGTGGCCAGCCCTTCGTGCAACTCCTCCAGCAGGTGACCGCCGATTTCGTTGTAAGTGGCCCAGCCGGCCAGCGCCGTAACGATGCCGAGGCCGAGCAGCAGTACGATGGCCCAGCCACCGGCCGGGTTGTGGCCGACATGATGGGCCGGATCGAGGCGAAGCAGGCCGGCCAGATAATCGCGCACGCTCAGCGGTCCGCGGACGAATTCGACAAAGCGGGCATAGCGCGTCCCGATGAAGCCCCAGGGCAGGCGAAAGCTGGCCACGCCGAGCACGACCGCGCCGGCGAACACGTGGACCAGGCGATAGCTTTCGCTATCGGCGGTCAGCCAGGCCAGGCAGAACGCGCCCGCCATCAACCAGTGGCCGACGCGAACCGGCCAGTCCCAGACAAGTATCTTTTGCATGGCTTATCTCCTCAGTTCCGGGATGGCGATGTCGTGTTCGCTATAGCGACCATCCGCGGCACCACGATGGCAGGCCTCGCAATTGGCGGCCGATTTGACCCGCGGGTCGCGCCAGTAGCGGGCCGGAATCTCGTCATGCTTGCGGATGAAGCGCGCGGTCTGGCTGATCCGTGGCGGCTCGCCGGCGCTGCCCAGCTTGTTCGCATCGCCGGCAGAGCGCTCCAGGAAGCGGCCGATTTCCTGTTGCGCCTTGGGGTCGAGCGTTGCGTCACTGCCGAAGTGACGGTCGAGGCTCGACAATGTGCGCGCCCAGTCCTTTTTCGCCAGCAGGGCAGGGGGATAGGCCAGGTGGCAACTGCCGCATTCGCTTTTGTAGCTGGCCGGCGTGTCGGCTGGCAGCGGCATTCGGTCGGCCAGGCTGGGGAGCGAAACCGCGAGCAGGGCAAGCAGGGCAAGGCTTTTCATCTCAGCGAACCTCGCGCATGTAGGCGACGAAGTCGGCCTTTTCATCGGCCGTACAGGCCCGGCCGACAACTTCCTTGCAGTTGCGGCCAAACCATTTCTCGACCTTGGCCGGGTCGCTGAAACGCTCGCCGTTGGCGCTAACCGCCAGCGGCTGGATGGTCTTGCCGGTGATCGCATGCTGGCCCGGTTTGAGCGGGTTGTCGGTATGGCAGGCGGTACAGGCCGGCATCTTGTCGTTGACGGCAAAACGCTGGTGGAAGAAGGCTTCGCCGCGTTGGGCTGGCGGACTGAGGGGGGCGGCGTGGCTGTTCAGGCTGATCAGCAATAGACCGAGGATGGATAGGCTTCGCATTGTTGTTCTCCATGGGGTGAGCATGGAGAACAAGTCTAGGGAGCGAGTCTTAAGCTGGCGTTAGTTGAAGCTTAAGCGGAGATTAAACGGCCCGAGGCTTGATGCCTTGTCGGGCCGCTTGCCGCGACAAGGCTTAAAGCGGGCGATGCCTTGATTGGCGCTTGAGGTTGGTAAAGCTCATGGCCACTGTCGACCGTCATTTCTCGATGCACTTCGGACAGAGGGCGCTGATTTCGACTTCCGGGCTTTCCAGTCGATGCCCGGCTTCGGCCAGGCTGTTCGACAGTGCGCTCATCACCGATTTTTCCTGCAACTCGGTGACGCCGGCGCATTTCGGGCAGACCAGGAACAGGCTGGGAATGGGATGCGAGGCATGTTGGCAGGCGACGAAAAGATTCATGCGGCCGATCTTGTGCGCCAGTCCCTGCTCGATCAGGAAATCGAGGGCGCGATAGACGGTCGGTGGCGAGGCGCCGGGGCGCGCTTCCTTGATGCGGGCGAGCAGGTCGTAGGCCTTGACGCCGGTCGGGCTGCGGTAAAGCAGTTCGAGCACTTCGCGGCGGATGGCGGTGAGGCTGGCGCCGCGCGCCCGGCAGGCGGCATCGGCGCGATCCAGCGCCGCAGTATGGTCGCCAGCCGGCGGCGGGCCTGAGTTGTCGAGCGTCGAGTTTTTCGTGGGCATGGTCTTGGTTGGTGAAATGCAATGTTATAACATTGCATTTTTTGATTCCTCAGTCTCTATGTTAACCCGACTTCCAGAAGCCCTCGGTCATCCCAATTGGCCATTTTGCGACCTGTCGACAACGTGTTCGGTAGTCTGCGTGGCTGAAAAACTGCGCCTTATCGCGGCTTCGTCTCTGCTCGGGAATAGGGCGTCCAGGCCATGAATCGTCCGGATAGCGAACGCCGCATCCCGGTCACCCTGCTGACCGGCTTTCTCGGGGCCGGCAAGACGACGCTGCTCAATCACCTGCTCGGCCAGCCGGAAATGGCGACGGCGGCGGTCTTGATCAACGAGTTCGGCAGCGTCGCCGTCGATCATCACCTGGTCAGCAAAATCGACGACGACCTGATCCTGCTCGACTCCGGCTGCATTTGCTGCACGGTGCGGGGCGATCTGACCCGCAGCCTGAGCGAGCTTTTCATGCGTTGCTTGCGCCGGGAAGTGGCGCCGGTCAGCCGCGTCATCATCGAAACCACCGGCCTGGCCGATCCGGCGCCGGTGATCTACACCTTGATGGAAGACTTCTTCGTCGCTGAACGCTTCCGCATTGACGGCGTCGTGACCGTCGTCGATGCGACGCACGCCCGGCAGCAGTTGGCCGAGCATCCCGAACCGGTCAAGCAGATCGCCATGGCCGACCGCTTGCTGATCAGCAAGTGCGACCTGGCCGATGCCGAGCAGCTGGCCGAAGTCAGTCGGATACTGAGCCGCCTGAATCCTTCGGCGGCCCAGGTCTACGTCCGGCGGGGCGAAGTGGCGGCCGCTTCACTGGTCGGCTGCGGTTTGTACGATCCCGCCAGCAAGCGTCCCGATGTGGCAGGCTGGCTGGCCGAGGAAAAGGTGCGTGAAGCGCGTCGCCTGGCGGCAGGGCAGGCGCATCACGCCCACGATGTCGATCGGCACGACGCGCATGTCTACAGCTTTGCCCTGACTTTCGAGCAGCCTTTGCAGTGGGCGTTTTTCGCCGAAGCGGTAGCGACGCTGCTGGCCGCGATGGGCGACCGCATCCTGCGCATCAAGGGCTTGCTCAACGTCGTCGGCGACCACAAGCCGCGCGTCGTCCAGTGCGTGCAGCACGTCATGTATCCCTACGCCAGCCTCGACGCGTGGCCGGTCGAGGCGCCGTACAACGACCGCTGCAGCCGGCTGGTCTTCATCGTTCGCGACCTGCCCCAAGCCCTGGTCGAGCAGGCCTTCGCCATGTTCTGCGCCGCTCGCGACCGTGGCAGTCGCGTCGCATGAAGATGCCGGGCGGGCTTCGTCTCGACGGCATCGACCGCCTGCGTGGCGCCGTCATGGTACTGATGCTGGTCGACCATGTGCGCGAGTTCTTCTTTCTGCATCGTCAGGTCGCCGATCCGATGGATGTCGCCTCGACTTCGCCCGAACTGTTCTTTACCCGCCTGGCCAGCCATCTGTGCGCGCCGGTATTCGTCCTGCTCACCGGCTTGGGCGCCTGGCTCCATGCCAGCCGGCACCATCGCCGGGAAACCGCCGCCTATCTGGTCAAGCGTGGCCTGTTGTTGATCCTGCTCGAACTGAGCCTGGTCAATTTCGCCTGGACCTTTGCTTTCCCGCCGCGAATGATCTATCTGCAGGTGGTCTGGGCCATCGGCCTGGCCATGCTGGCGCTGGCTCTCTTGCTCTGGCTGCCGCGTACTGCCCAGATCGGGCTGGCGGCCGGGCTGATCGGCGCGCACAACCTGCTCGACGGCATCCATTTCTCCGCCGGCGAGGCGGGTTTCGCGCCTTGGGCCATCCTGCACACCCGTAGCGTCATTGAGTTGACCGACCACCTGGCCGCGCGGACTTCTTATCCCGTCCTGCCCTGGATCGGCATCATCCTGTTCGGCTATCTGCTCGGGCCGCTGTATGCCCGCGATGCCTCACCTCGGGCGCGGCGGCAAGGCCTGGTCGGGCTCGGCATGGCGGCCTTGCTCGCTTTCCTCGCGCTGCGCTGGTTCAACGTCTATGGCGATGCCGCCTGGCAGGTGGGCGCTACGCCGCTGGCCAGCCTGATGTCCTTCCTGAATATCACCAAGTACCCACCTTCGCTGCATTTCAGCCTGCTGACCCTCGGTTTCGGTCTGCTCGCCCTGGCCGGGCTGGAGCGCGTGCAAGGCGGCCGCATGCTGGTGCTGATCGGGCGCGTGCCGCTCTTTTTCTACATCGTCCACCTCTATCTGCTGCACGGCCTCTACCTGCTGTTCGCCGCCGTCCTCGGCCCGAATCAGGCGGCGCGTTTCGGCTTCGAGCAGGTGTGGATGATCTGGGCCATGGTCCCGCCCGTGCTGGCCATGCTTTACCTGCCCTGCCGCTGGTTCGGCCGCCTCAAGCAGCAAGGTCGCTATCCCTGGCTGCGCTATTTCTGAATCTTTTTCCCTTTGACGTTTGACCCACGACATGAAAATCAAACTCCTCACCCTGGCCGTTTCGGCGGCCTTTTCCACCGCGTCGCAGGCGGAATCCGCCGGCGAATCGACCATCACGCTCGGCGAGGTGACGGTCCGCAACGCCCAGAACGAGCCCTTGCTGACCAAGAACATCCTGACCTCGGTCGACGTCCTGGCCGCCGACAAGATCGAAGACAAGCAGGTCATGAACAGCTGGGAACTGCTTGGCCAGATGCCCGGCATCCAGCTCACCGAAACCCGCATGGGGGCCGAATCCGGCAAGGCGACCTTCCGCGCCTTCAACGGCGAGGGCTATATCAACGGCATCAAGGTCCTGATCGACGGTATCCCGAGCAACGTCAATAGCGGCAACCAGCGCTTCATCGACATGATCTTCCCGCTCGAAATCGATTATCTCGAAGTCGTGCGCGGCACCAACGATCCCCGTTACGGCCTGCACAACATCGGCGGCAACTTCAATGTCGGCACGCGTCAGGGCGGCAACTATGCCGAAGGGCGGCTTACCGTTGGCAGCTACAACACGCGCGAGGTGCAGGCCGCCTACGGCCGCGAATCAGGCGGCTTCGCCCAGAACTACTTCATCGCCAAGCAGGATGCCGACGGCTATCGCGATCACTCGAAATCGGAAAAATACTCGCTGGGCGGCAAGTGGTTCTATACCACCGACGACCGGCGTCTGAAAATGGGGCTGACCGCCCGCATCTACGAACACGATGCCGAGGAACCCGGTTACCTGACGGCCAGCGAGATGGCGGCCAGTCGCACGCAGTCGCCGGCGAAGAACGCCAACGACGGCAGCGAACGCGACATGAAGCAGTTCGCCGCCCATGCCGACTGGCAGGTCGCCGACGACCTGCTGTGGAGCAACAAGCTGTATTTGAACGAGTACAAGGAAGATCGCAAGATCACCTTCACCAGCTACGCCGTCGGCAATGCACCGCGCCAACGCCGCCAGTGGGATGAAACGCAGACCGGCCTGATCAGCACCCTGACCTGGCGGGCCAGCCCGATGCTGACCGTCGATGGCGGCATCAACTACGAGCAGCAGGACAATAGCTATCGGCGCGACCGCTACAACTATCGCGTTCCCACCGATTTCTCGGCGACGCCGGCCCGCGTGCAGAACGACGACAACTACACGCTCAACAACTTCGGTGCCTACGTCCAGGCCATCATCAAGCCGATCGACGCCCTCAAGATCATCCCCGCCTTCCGGGTCGATCGCTTCTCCGGGCATACCCACTTGAATACCAGCGGCGCCACCGGCTCCCTGCAAGACTACGGCTGGATCAACCAGCCCAAGCTGAGCGCGGTCTACAACCTGACGGCTGATGCCCACATCTACGCCAACTGGGGCAAGACCTTCCAGGTGCTGACCGGCTCGACCGCGCCGGCCTACCTGATCGGCGGGCAGACGGCCTACAGCCCGTCGATCAATACCGGCAAGGAAATCGGCCTGAAAATCAAGCCGCTCGCCGGCACCGAAGCCCGTATCGCGCTCTGGCAACAGGATGCCGACGACGAGGTGGCGAACATGCCGAGTACCGGCACGACGGTCGGCCTCGGGCAGACGCGGCGCAAGGGCGTCGATTTCCAGATCTCCAGCCGCCTCACCGAGAAGCTGAGCCTGTGGTTCTCGCATGCCATCCAGGAAGCCAAGGTGGTCAGTGCCTATACCGCCAACGGCGTGTCGCTGGCCGGCAAGGAGGTCTTTTCGACGCCGCGCTACATCACCAATCTGGGTGCAGAGTACCAGCTTGGTGCCGACTGGCGGCTCGGCCTGCAGGCGCGTGCGCAAGGGGATTACTACATCGACGACCTGAATGCCCAAGGCAAGTACGGCGGCTTTGCCGTGCTCGATGCCAGCGTGCGTTACAGCATCTCGCCGAGCACCAGCATCGACCTGCAGCTCAAGAACCTGACCGACCGCAACTACGCCTACGTCTGGTACGACAACTTCTTCTGGGGCGGTGCCGACCGCCCGATGTTCTCGCCGGCGCCTGGCCGCTCGGGCTACCTGTCGCTCAACATCAAGATGTGAGCGAACATGAAATGGATCTCCAGTTGCTGTCAGCGGCAGGGCAGGGGGCGTGCATGAACGCCCCCTGGCCGAGTCCGAATGCCTCTTGTTGCGCCTGTTCCGACAGTCCGCTCGGCTTGACGCGCATCTTCGAGCCGGCGATCCAGCTTGCCCTGTGGCAACGCCCAGCCGAACCGCTTATCGTCGATTGGCTGGCGGCTCACCAGCACGATCTGGGGAGCGGCATGCGCCAGGTCCTGGCCCCGGGCAGCATGCCTGACCTCGGGCATTGGCCGGCCGGGGCCGGTCGTGATGCCCTGGCGCGCGACATCGCCTTGCTGGCCGAGATGCTGGGCGAATTGCTCGCCGCCGAAAATGTCGGCTTTCGCCTGGAAATACTGGGCAAGGCGATGTGCCCGCGTCTGCATGTCGATCGCGTCGGCATCCGGCTGCTGTGCACCTATCGCGGTCCAGGCACGGAATGGGTTGAGGATGCGTCGCTTGATCGGCGCTTTCTCGGCATCGCCTCGGGCGGCAAGCCGGATGAGCATTCCGGCTTGCTGCTGGAGGGGCATCGCATCGAAACCATTCCGGCATTTTCGGTTGCACTGCTTAAAGGCAGCCTGTGGCAAGGCAACGCAGGGCGAGGCATCGTCCATCGTTCGCCCTTGCTCCCGTCAAACGGCGGGCCGCGCATTTTGCTGGCGATGGATGCCGGGTGGTGAAAGCGGCACAGCGGGCGATATCGCGGCGATGCTTCACGGTGTAGCGCCATATCGAGCTTGCGAATCCGGCCTGTTTTTTTTGAGCAGGCCGGGCAGGGCCGGCGATAACCCGTGTTCGGGGACGGCATGCAACGCCGACGGATCACCGCGATTAGCTGAAACTTGAGCGGGAATTAACCGTCCTTCATCGGAAACAATAAAATCTGTCGGATAGTAGATAAGCAAGGCCCGGCAAATGCCGGGCCTTGTGTTTTTGATCTTCAGCTGTTCGGCTCGAGGCGACCTTGGGCTGGTGGTCAGATTTGGACTGCAATGTGCCGGTCACCAGCCATGCAGCCGGGAGATGTGCCAAAGGTCAGCTTACTGGGCTAGTGAACGCGAACTCCCGACCCTTTGCAGACGTTCCAAAAATAATCGGAATCAGGCTGCAATGTGCTGATTAGCAGCCGCAGCCGTCAACTCATCCCGGCTCAGTACGTAGTCGCTGCTGTTTTCAAGCCGCTCCACTGCCAGGTCAATAAAGCGCCTTACCCGGGCCGGTTGGGCCTGGCGGCTGCCGTAGTAGATGAACATCTGGTAGCTGTCAGTCATATGTTCAAGCAGCAAGGGAACAAGGCGTCCATTGCGGATCATAGAAATGGCGGAGGGTACTGCGATTTGGGCGATGATTTCGCCAGCCAAAGTGGCGTGCAGTTCCAATTGTTCATCATTGGTACAAAAAGCCGGATGAATCGGGTGCTCCTGCTCGCCGCCATTCACCCGCACCCGCCAGGGCACGACCCGACCATTGTCCGAACGGCGAAATGCGCTACAGCGGTGGGTGGTCAATTCGTCGAGGCTGCGCGGGGCGCCATGTTTGCGCAAATAGCTTGGTGCCGCGCAGATCACCATCTGCATGGGAAACAGCGGGCGGGCGATCAATCCCTCCTCGGGCGAAGAACCCAGGCGAAACCCCACGTCGACACGCTCCTCAACCCAGTTGCTGCGCCGATCGTCCAGCTGAATGTCCGGTTGTACCTCGGGATAGAGACGACAGTATTCCTCCATCACAGGGCTAATGACCGCCAGGGAAACTGAACGGGGGCCGACGATGCGCAACGGTCCCGCCAAATCCTCCCGGGTCTGGCGCGCGCCATTCAGCGCCTGTTGCAGGCCAAGCAGCGATGGCTGGACTGCTTCAAAGAAACGCTGTCCCTCCTCTGTCAGGGACATGCTGCGGGTCGTACGGTGAAAGAGCCGGACTCCTAAATGCTGCTCCAACTGCCCCAGGGCCTTGCTGGCAGCTTGGGGGGAAATCTGCTGGGTGGCGGCGGCTTTGCTCAGACTGCCCGTCTCCACGGTGCGGATGAAGGTGGTGATGGAACGCAATTCGTTGATGGGCATGGGGCTGCGCGCTCAATTGGCATCTATTGGTTGTAAATAATACAAACTATTTGCCACTAGTTCGATGTTTGTTCGGAAACTAAAGTTCGGTCATCGCATGTGACGCAACTTCTTCAGGAGAACATTCATGGACAACTTTACTTTCTTCAATCCCACCAAGGTCGAGTTCGGCAAGGACAAGGAACAGGCCATCGGCCAGCATCTGGCCGAGCATGGCGTCAAAAAGGTACTGCTGACCTACGGGAGTGAGCGCATCAAGCGCGACGGTCTCTTTAGCGTCGTCAGCAAGAGCCTGAGCGAGCGGGGTATCCAGATCGTGGAATGCGGTGGCATCGTCAGCAACCCGGTGATTTCCAAAGTGCGCGAAGCCATCACCCTGGCCCGCAGCCAGCAGGTCGATGCCGTTCTGAGCGTCGGCGGCGGCTCCGTGCTGGACAGCTCCAAGGCCATTGCCGCAGGCGTGCGTTACGATGGGGATGTGTGGGATCTGTTCATCGGCAAGGCCAGCATCGACAGCGCCCTGCCGGTATTCGACATCCTCACCCTGGCCGCCACGGGTAGCGAGATGAACAGCGGAGCGGTGGTCACCAATGAGGCCACCCAGGAAAAGTTCGCCATCCAGTCGGTGCATACCTTCCCCAAGGTCTCCATCGTCAATCCGGCCCTGATGCAGACGGTGTCGCGGGACTACCTGGTCTATTCCGCCGCCGACATCATCGCCCACTCCATCGAGGGCTATTTCACTGCCACGGTGCAGCCGAAGATTCAGTCCCGCCTGGTGGAATCGGTCATCACCACGGTGATGGAGACCACGGAGTTGCTGCTGGCCAACCCGAAAGACTACAACGCCCGCGCCGAATTTGCCTGGGCCGCCACCCTGGCCCTCAATGGCATCACCTATGCCGGCACTTCGGGCTTCGGCTATCCCAACCACATGATCGAGCACTCCCTCTCGGCCCTGTTCAACGTGCCCCACGGCGCCGGCCTGTCGGTGGTGATGCCGGCCTGGATGAAGTGGTACCACAGCCGCAATCCGGCCCAGTTCGAGCGCTTTGCCCAGCAGATCTTCGGCCTAAAGACGGCAGAAGAAGGCATCGCCGCCCTGGAGAAGTGGTTCGACAAGATCGGCACCCCCACCCGCCTGTCCCAGCTGGGGATTACCGCCGCCGAGCTGCCGGCCATCCTCGACAACCTGCAGGGCAATGCCCAGTGGTTTGGCCTGGCCGGAACCTATACCCGGGAAGTGCTGGCCGACATCCTGAAGCGCGCCCTTTAATCTGCTGAAGGAGAATGGACATGAAAGAGCTAATTGTTGTTGTCGGCGCCGGTTACATCGGCCAGGCCATCGCCCGCCGTGTCGGCACAGGCAAGCACCTGCTGCTTGCCAATCTCACTGAGCAGGCCTCAGCCGAGGCGGCAGAGACACTGGCCAACGCAGGCTTTGAGGTCAGTGCCATGGCGGTGGATATTTCCTCTCGCAGTTCGGTGCAGTCCTTGGTGGACAAGGCGGCTTCCCTCGGCGCGATTACCGGGCTCGTACATGCGGCGGGGGTTTCGCCTTCCCAGGCCCCCATCGAAACCATCCTGAAGGTGGATCTCTACGGCACGGCCCTGTTGCTCGAACTGTTTGGCAACATGATGGAGCGTGGTGGCTCCGGGGTCGTAATCTCCTCCCAGTCCGGTCACCGACTGCCGGCCCTGACACCTGAACAGGACCGCCTGCTGGCCACCACGCCCACCGAGGACTTGTTGCAACTGGAGATGCTGCAGCCCGGCCAGGTTACCGACACCCTGCATGCCTACCAGCTTTCCAAGCGTGGCAACTCCCTGCGGGTGATGGCTGAGGCGGTGCGCTGGGGCCAGCGTGGTGCGCGGATCAACACCATCAGCCCCGGCATCATCATCACGCCGCTGGCTCGGGACGAACTCAACGGGCCGCGCGGTGCGGGCTATCGCCGCATGATCGAAACCTGCGCCGTGGGCCGCGCCGGCACGCCGGACGAAGTCGGCAATGTGGCCGCGCTGCTCATGGGGCCGGACGGCGGTTTCATCACGGGCAGCGACTTCCTGATGGATGGGGGCGTGACGGCTGCCTACCGGTTCGGCGAACTTGCCCCTCAATAGCGTTCACGGATCGGCACATCAAAATGACCGGACAGGCCTCAGTGCATACCGAGCAAAGACAGCTGGCGGGTTCAACGCCAGAGGGGGATATCAAGGTGCTCGCCATCCTGAGTGTCCTGATGTCCTTTGCCTCCATTTCCACGGACCTCTACCTGCCGGCATTGCCGGCGATGGGGGCATCCCTGCACGCGGATGCCGGTTCGGTGGAACTGACCATTTCCGGCTACCTGATCGGTTTCAGCATCGGTCAGCTCTTCTGGGGACCCATCAGCGACCGCCATGGCCGCCGCCTGCCCATTTCCCTGGGGCTGCTCCTGTTCATCGTCGGTTCGGCGGGTTGCGCCCTATCCACCAGCGTGCCGATGATGATCGGCTGGCGCCTGGTACAGGCCGTGGGGGCATGCGCCAATGTGGTGCTGTCCCGGGCCATGGTGCGGGACCTCTACGGGGGCCATCAGGCAGCCCGGATGTTGTCGGTGCTGATGACTGTCATGGCCGTCGCGCCCCTGATCGGCCCCAGCGTGGGCGGGCTGATTCTCCGTGTGGCCTCCTGGGAAGCCATCTTCTGGCTGCTGGTGGGCGTTGGCCTGCTCACCCTCTGGTTCCTGAGGGTGCTGCCGGAAACCCTGCCGCCTGAACGGCGTAACGCCCTCTCGATTCTCTCGGCCTTTCTGGGTTACGCCCAACTGCTGCGACAGCCCGGGCTGCTGGCCTATGCAGGGGTCGGCGGCAGTTTCTATGGCGCCATGTTTGCCTACGTGGCGGGCACTCCGGTGGCCTATATCACCCATCATCAGGTATCGCCCCAGCACTACGGCCTGCTTTTTGCCCTCGGTATTGTCGGCATCATGGTGGCGAACCAGCTCAATGCCCGTCTGGTGCGCCGTTTCGGCATTGATCGCCTGATCAGCTTTGGTGCCGGACTGGCAACCGTCTCCGGGGCCGTGTCCGCCCTCAATGCCTGGCATGACTGGGGCGGGCTATTGGGGCTGGTGGTACCGCTCTTCTTCTTTGCCTCGGCCACGGGCTTCATCGTCGCCAATGCCATCGTGGGGGCCCTGGAAAGTTACCCGGATCGGGCTGGTTCCGTTTCCGCCCTGATCGGTGCCCTGCAGTACGGCGCCGGGATTTTCGGTTCCGCCTGCGTGGGCTACTTTGCTGACGGCACCCCGTTTCCGATGTGTCTGACCATCGCAACTTTTGGGCTGGGCAGTCTCGTGTTTTGCTTTGGGCTCAGGTCGGGAAGAAGTACCTGAGAACCAACTCGCCTAAATGGCTGTTTTGATTGTGTAAGAATCCTCTCAATGTTCTACCTCTGAACGACGGCTTTGGCCGATGAGCACAGAGTCGTCCTCCGGCAGGTTTCGGAGTTGAGCAGCCTCTCGAATTTCCGGCGCCCGGATTACTCTCCCGTCCGGCTGTGGCCGACTAGAGCCGGTCGCAACTTCCCGTCAGCCAATGTTCGCCTCTACGACTGCCTTCCAGAATTCCGATAGACGGCACCCGACCCGCTGCTATCGTTCGGCTTGGGCTGGTCAAGTTGATGATTCCGTCTGGTCAGATCGGATGCGATTTTGGGATCAACACAACGCGATTCAGCAAATACCCCGCGTTTCAACAGTTTTCCAATGCCAGCAGTTCGGCTACCGTCTGACGACGGCGAATGAGTCTGACTTCACCGCCATCAATCAGCACTTCCGGGATCAGCGGGCGGGTATTGTAGTTCGACGACATCGATGCTCCGTAAGCGCCGGCATCATGGAAAACCAGCCAGTCGCCGATTTCCGCCGTCGGCAAGGTTCGTGGAATGACCGTTCCGCCTTCTTCCTGCGTGAACACGTCACCCGATTCGCACAGTGGTCCGGCAACGACGGTCGGGCGCTGATCGGTCGTGCGGGCTGCGCCGTCGGGCTTCAGCACGCTGATTTCGTGATGGCTGCCATACATCGCCGGGCGCATCAGGTCATTGAAACCGGCGTCGCACAATACGAAGTGATTGCTGCCGGCGTCCTTCTTGGCGCGCACCTCAGCGATCAGCTTGGCGGATTCGGCAACGAGGAAGCGGCCCGGTTCGATTTCCAGCGTCACCGGGTGACCGAGGTGCGCTTCGACTTCACAACGAGCCTTGTCCCACAGGCTGAAGTAGTGCGCGGTATCGATGCGCTCGCCATCGACGGTGTACGGAATCGACAGGCCGCCGCCGGCCGAAATCGCCTGCAGGTCGTGACCGCTGGCCTTCACCTGGGCGACCATCGCATCGCAGACTTCGGCGAGATGGCTGTAATCGACGCCCGAGCCGATGTGCATGTGCAGGCCGACCAGATTGAGGCCATAGCGCTCGATCAGTGCGTAGGCTTCATCCAGGTGCTCATGCCAGATGCCGTGCTTGCTGGTTTCGCCGCCGGTATTGGTTTTCTGGCTGTGGCCGTGGCCGAAGCCCGGGTTGATGCGCAGCCATACCGGATGGCCGGGACTAGCCTGGCCGAGCTGTTCCAGCATTTGCGGGCTGCCGGCGTTCACCGGCACTTTCAGTTCGACCACGCGCGCCAGGGTGGCGCGATCAAGCAGGTCGGCTGTAAACACGATATCGCTGTGCACGCCACCAAGAGAAAAGCCGGCAGCAAGAGCGCGCTCGATTTCGCCCAGCGAAACGGAATCCACCTTCACACCCTGTTCGCGCATCAGACGCAGGATGTGCGTGTTCGAGCAGGCCTTCTGCGCAAAGCGGATCACGTCGAACTGGCGCAGCTGGCCGATGCGTTCACGGATGATGGCAGCGTCGTAAATCCAGCACGGCGTGCCGTATTCGCGGGCGATCTGCACCAGTTGCGGGCCATTGACGGGCTTCATGTTCATTTCCTCACGGTTTCTTGTCGGGATGCTATTCAATCAAACCACCGCGCCGTGGTAAAACGATCTTTTCTAATTGGCATGCAGGCTGGCTAATGCTCGATTACAAATTGCTCGAAGCGCTCGATGCCGTTGCGGCCGCCGGCAGTTTCGAAGGCGCGGCGCAGCGCCTGCACCTCACCCAGTCGGCAATCTCGCAGCGCATCCGCCAGCTGGAAGAGCGCAGCGGAACGGTGCTGCTGGTGCGCGATACTCCGGTGCGCGCCACAGCGGCGGGGCAGAAACTGCTGGCGCATGTGCGGCAGGTACGGCTGCTGGAAGCCGAACTGCAGGAAACGCTGGAGACGGCTGCCTCAGACTGGTTGACGCTGCGCATTGGCGTGAACGCGGACAGCCTGGCGCTGGGTCTTGTCGCCGCGATCACCCCCAGCCTGCAGGCGGCGCGGATTCTGCTCGATTGTGTGGTGGCGGACGAGGCTCAAACGCTCGACCAGTTGCGCTCCGGTGAGGTACTCGGCTGTATTGGCACACAGCCCCAGCAGATAGCCGGCTGTGGCGTTATACCCCTTGGTGTAATGCAGTATGTGCTGGTGGCTACACCGGAATTTGTCGCCCGCTGTTTTCCTGCCGGGCTGGGCGCCGATGCATTGGCTGATGCGCCCGCCGCCGTTTACGGCCAGCAGGACAGCATTCATCGTCGCTGGTTGCGTGAGGCCTGGGGCTTGCAGCAGGGCGATTATCCCTGTCATGTCATTCCGGATTCGACCGCACTCTTTGGCGCCGTGTGCGCCGGACTGGCCTACGGTTTGGTTCCCCTGGCGCAAGCAAAAGACGGGCTTGAACGAGGTGTATTGTGCGAGCTGGCCGCAGGCGAGCCGATCAGCTTGCCGCTGTTCTGGCACCACTGGAGCCGCCAGACGGCCCCCGCCCGCGTGCTGGCCGATGCGGTGGCACTTTTTGCGGACAAGCTCGCCAACCGATGAATAGACGGAATGAATCGTCCCGGGTTGCGTAGAGGCGCCGCAGTTTTGGTACAGGCGCCTGCGGCCAGAGTTGGCGCTCGAAGCTTGGCGATATCTGGCCCCGACGGACTTTGTTCATCGCACTCACCCTGCGCCGCGTCTCGATCAAAAGTGCGCTAAGCCCGAAATTTGGCCACTTCCAGTTCCAATGCCTTGGCCAGCGTTGCCAGTTCATGCGCCGCCGACGAAACTTCGTTGGCGGATGCTCTGCCGGCATCGGTCATCTGGGCAATTTTTTCGACATTCTGGGCAATCTCGACCCCGGAGATACGTTGCTCCTTGAGCGCCTGGGATATATCGGTAATCGAACACATCACGCCTGCCGAGCTATCGTTGATTTTCTGCATCGATGCACCGGCGTTGCGGATCTGGCTGACGCTCTGACCAACCAGGTCATTGCTTTCCTGCATTGCCCTCGCGGCGGCGTCGCTACTGACCTGGATGGAGTGAACCATGTTGGTGATCTGCTGGGCCGAACTGGTTGTGCGTTCCGCCAATTTTCTGACCTCGTCGGCAACCACGGCAAAGCCACGCCCTTGTTCGCCGGCCCGGGCTGCCTCGATGGCGGCATTCAGGGCCAGCAGATTGGTTTGGTCTGCCACTTCCTTGATGACGCTGACAATGCTACCAATCTCGGTTGCCTGGCGTCCCAGATCGTCCATTTGCTGGGCGGCTTTAACCACGACAGTTTCGATCTGCAATATTTCGCCAACGGCAACACTGACCTCTCGTCCACCGGTTTGAGATAGCTCATTCGCCTGGTTGGCTTTGTGCTCGGCTTGATTTGCATTTTCAGCGACCTGGTCGATGCTGACCGAAAACTCTTCGACCGCAGCCGCAACCGTTGAACTGGCATCACTTTGCGTGCTCGTGCTTTGCAACAGGCCTGAAGAAGTGTCGGCCAGT
The DNA here is from genome assembly GCA_003583745.1 of Rhodocyclales bacterium GT-UBC. Lineage (GTDB taxonomy): Bacteria > Pseudomonadota > Gammaproteobacteria > Burkholderiales > Rhodocyclaceae > Azonexus. The sequence continues at coordinate 198,669 of QXPY01000011.1, forward strand.
CGATTTGCCGCGCTGGCAAGCTGGTTCGACCGTTGATGGGTTCGCTGAACAATGGCCTGCAGATCGCTGACAAAATCGTTCACATCCGAAGCAATATCAGCCAGTTCATCTTTGCCATGCATGACCAGTCTTTGCGTCAGATCGCCTTGCTTGATAGGCACCAAGCCTGACGACAATTGAGCCAGGCCACGCTTCAGCGACGTCGAGACGAACATCACGGTGCCGACATTCAGCGTGGTGATCAGGGCGATCAGGATGACGATTTCCCAGAATGTCTGATCGGAGACCGCCTTGGCTTCCTGAATGCCCTTGGCAGCCTCGGCTTGTCGGGCCTCGATGAATTTTTCCAGTGCACCGTGAAGTGGCTTGAACTGCTGGTTATAGAGCGGAACAAGCGCGTCGTTGGCTGCCTGGGCGTTGGTTTTTGCCAGGTCGATGAGCTTCCGTGAGGCTTCATCGTACTGGCGCCATTGGTCGAGAATCCGCTTCAGTTCGTCGCGAATTTCAACGCGTTTGATGACGCCGATGGCAATGTCGCCGTTCTTCGCGATATTTTTTTCCGCATCGGAGAAAACATCCTTGGTCTCCTGCTGCGTTGGGTCGAGCATGATTGTCGACAGTGCGCTGGCCTTGATTTCAAGGAGGTTCGCTACATACGACTGGCGTCGGTGGGCTGCATCTTCCTTGCTCTGGATATTTCCCAAGCCGAAGATCGTCACGAATAAAATCGCCAGCAAACCCAGCGTGGTTACTGCACTGAGGTAGGTAATTTTTGTACGAATTTTCATGAGCGTCAGACCCTCCGGAGCCGGTGTGAAACTATGCAACAAGGTTTATTAATTTTAGCATATTTATAAAATTAGTCATTTGATTTTAGGGGTAACGCATCGTGGTGTGGCGCTTGGGCGAGCGCAGCGGCGATTTCACTTCGCTTCCGGAGAACCGATCGACGTAAAAAAGCCCGCCGGTGACGGGCGGGCAAGGTCGGACCGGGGCGGTGGATTGCCCCGTTGTGTTTATTTCAGAGTCGAGAGATAGGCGATCACATCGGCCCGGGCGCCGGCTTCGGGCAGTCCGTCGTATTTCATCTTGCCGGCGGGGACGATCTTGCGCGGCTGGGCGATGTAGGCGTCGATCTTGTCGCTGGCCCAGATGATGCCGCTTTGTTTCATGGCATCCGAGTAGCCGGAGAAGTCGGCGATGCTGCCCGCCTTGCGGCCGATGATGCCGAACAGCGGCGGGCCTTTCTTGCTCTTGCCGGGGACGGCGCTGTGGCAGTCGCCGCATTCCTCGGCAAAGACGTCGGCGCCTTTCCTGGCGTCGCCGGCGGCGAAGACGGGGTGGCAAAACAGCGCGCCCAGAGCGACGCCGGCAGCGATGATCGAAAGCTTGGTCATGTCAGTTTCCCGTATCGGTTTAGATGGAAGTCCACAGGAACAGCATCAGCGTGTTGTTGTCCTTGGCCCGCCGCTCATTGCCATCGCCGTCGGTGTAGGAGGTCCCGCCCATGTACTTGCTGTAGCCGGTGTATTGGACGCCGAGGCGGACGTTGGCATACGGTGCCAGCCACGAGCTTTCCTTGCCCCATGGGGTCACGTCGGCCTGCAGCATGTAGCCGGAGGTGGTCGGGCGCCCGTTCAGTGATTTCTCGTACACCGTGCTGTCGGCGCTGCCACGCGTGTCGAAGATGCCGGCAGTCAGGCCCCAGGTCTGGTTATAGTGGTAGGAAGCAGCCAGGCGGAACTGGTTCAGGCTGTTTTTTAGGTTGTCGGCTTCGCCGAGGCGGCCGAAGGTGTAGTTCAGCTTTTGCCATTCCTTGATGTAGCTGGTGTTCAGCGTGACGATGTGCTGACGATTGCCGAGGAACTGGTAGGAGGCGTCGACGCCGATGTCGCGGTACTTGTTGGCGGTGCCGAGATCGGCGCGATCCGGTTGGACATCGGCATTGAAGCCGATCAGCCCGACCGAGAAGTTGTCGCGCTTCATGTCCTTGAAGTAGGCCAGGCGCCAGTAGGTGCCAACACCCTTGAACTTGCCTGCATCGCCGGCATTGACCATGTTCAGTGCGGTTTTGGAAGGCGTGTTGTAGAGACCGAGTTCGGCATAGATGCTGTTGTCGAAGAAGGCATAGGCGTTGGCGCCGGCGACGCTGCCGCCCAGGCTTTCAACCAGCGGGCTCGGGCCGAAGCCGGTGTTGAAATCCGAAGTGGTATAGGGGAAGCGCCACTGGCCGAGGGTGTTGAACGGGTCGGTGAGGGTCGGGTTGCTGTTCAGCGAGAGGCCGACGGTGGTTTCCTTGCCGCCCAGTTGCAGGCTGCGGGCATAACGCAGGTCGACCTGGTCGAGCGCCCATTTGCGCTCGACGCCGGAGTAGGTGGACTGGATGAAGGTGCCGATGTTGTCGGCCAGGCGGCCGGCGAGAAAGACCGAGGCTTCCTGCATGGCGACATTGTTGTTGTTGTCGAAGTGCTCGACCTTGTCGCCGTCGGCGACGTTCTTCGAAGTGCGTGTCGCATTTGCGACCAGCATGGCGGAGAGCGGCAGCTTGCCGTCCTTGCCGTCGCTATCGGTGTAGCCGCCGATCTTGAACTTGATGCCGTAGGGTGTCAGTTGCGGGCCGAAGCCGCCGACGTGGCAGGCGGCGCATTCGGCACCGGTTTGCCGGGCATAGCTCGGCACGGCGTGGGCCAGGCTGGCAGAAAGCCCGAACAGCGTGGTGGCGCCCAGCAGGCGGCGCACGGCCCGCCAGTTCAAACTCCCCGAGAGTCGCTTTGCTAATGAAGCTCGCATGATTTTCTTCTCCAATAAAAGACCATTGGATTGTCGGGCGGCGAAGCTTGCGAATCCCTGACGGAAACGGCAATGGCCGACTCATGGCTCGTCAGGTTTTCTTAAGCATTGCCCGGCGAAGATCGGCGACCATTGCCGGGAGTCAAGCATGAGATCGATCTTCAAGTGGGTGTTGCAGCACAAAATCTGGGCCGCCTTGTTCGGCATCGAATCGCTGGCGCTGATCCTGCTCGGCGGGCTGCTTTTTGCCGGCGGCAAGACTGCCATCGACCAGACCAATACGCTGGAATTCTGTACCTCCTGCCACGAGATGAAAGACAACAATTTCGAGGAGTACAAGGACACCATTCACGCCAGGAACCGTACTGGGGTGAAGGCGATTTGCTCCGATTGCCATGTGCCGCACGATCTGGTCGATACGATGATCCGCAAGGTCAAGGCGGCCAACGACGTGTTCCAGCACTTCACCGGCAAGATCGATACCAAGGAAAAGTTCGAGGCGCACCGGCTCGAACTGGCCAAGCGCGTCTGGCTGCGCATGAAGGAAACCGATTCGCGCGAATGTCGTCACTGTCACGACACGGCGGCGATGGATCCGGAAAAGCAGGGCAAGACGGCGCAGAAGCAGCACAAGAAAATGGCCGGTGGCGAGCGGACCTGTATCGACTGTCACTTTGGCATCGCCCACAAGGAACCGCAGGGCGGATTTGTGCCGGCCGATGCACTGGAAAAGGCGGCCGAGTGAAGGCCGGGTCCGAAACGAGGCTATGACCATGCGCATCCTGATCGTCGAAGATGAACAACTGGTTGCCCAGGGCCTGAAGCAGGGCCTGGTGCAGCTCGGTTACACGGTTGACGTGGCAAGCAGTGCGGAAGAGGCGGAAAGCTTCGTCGCCGCCGAGCGCTTTGATATCGCACTGGTCGATATCGGTTTGCCGCGCGCCGATGGCTTCCAGTTCATTCGCAACCTGCGGGCCAAGGGCGAGGTCTTGCCGGTACTCGTCCTCACCGCGCTCGACAGCATGGAAGACACCGTGCGCGGACTCGATGCCGGCGCCGACGACTACATGACCAAGCCGTATCGCCTGCCCGAGATCGCCGCCCGCATCCGGGCGCTGATCCGGCGCTCCAACGCGGTGGCCGATGCCAGTCTGCGCCACAACAAGCTTTGCCTCGATACGCGCAGCCGCACCGCGACCCTGGACAATCAGCCCCTGGAACTGACCAATCGCGAGTGGGCCATTCTCGAACTGCTGCTGATGGCCTCGCCGGCGGTGGTCGGCAAGGACAAGCTGGTGCAGAGCCTGGCCGGTTGGGACAAGGACATCACGCCCAATGCCGTCGAAGTGCATGTCTCGCGCTTGCGCGGCAAGCTGGCCGCCGGCGATGTCATCATTCGAACCATTCGCGGCATCGGCTATCGTGTCGATGCGCCGGAAAACTAAGCCATGAACCACGCCGTCGGATTGCGTCAGCGCTTGATTGTGGCCTTGCTGGTCCCTTTGTTGCTGATCCTCGCGGTCAGTGTCTGGCTGGACTACCGGGTCGCCCGCCAGACCACCGATTCCGCCCACGATCAAGCGCTGGCCGACGCGGTATTCGATCTGGCCGCCCACATCCGCGAGCATCAGGCGATGGAGAACCTCGACCTGACGCAGGAAAGCGAAGCCATGCTGCGCAGCAACGAGCCGGACAAGGTCTATTTCTCGATTCGCGACAATGCCGGGCAATTGCTCGCCGGCGATGCCGATATCCCCCGTGAAGACGTCGCGGTCGGCCGCGACGTCAGCTTTGCCGACGGCGTTCATCGGGGCGCTGCAGTCCGCATCGCCATGCACCGGATCGCGACGCCGCGCGGCGAAGCGCAAATTACGGTGATGGAAACTACCGAAAAGCGCCAGCGTTCCCGGCAACGCATCCTGACCGCGATGTTGCTGCCCAATCTGGCGGTGGTCTTCGCTACCCTGCTGGCCGTGCTGTTCGGGGTGCGGCGCGGCCTGCTGCCGCTGGAGACGGTCGAAAAGGAAATCGCCGAACGGTCTCCCAACGATTTGCGGGAGATCGATCTGGCCAGTTCGCCACGCGAAATCCAGCCCATGCTGCGCCGCCTCAACGAGCTTTTCTCCTTGCTGCGCGAGGCGGCTGAGGCGCAGAACCGCTTTATCGCCGATGCGGCTCACCAGTTGCGCACGCCGCTGGCCGGGCTGCAGACCCAGCTCGATCTGGCGGTTAGCGAAGGCGCTTTTTCGCAGGCCGAAGGACGCCGGCAGAACATCGAGGAGGGCATGGGGCGCCTGGCCCGACTGCTCGGTCAGTTGCTCTCCTATGCCCGGGCCGAGACCTCGAGTGCGATTACCGGCATCCCGGAGCCGGTGGCGCTGGAACAACTGGCCGAGAAAGCCGCCTCGACTTTTATCGATGCCGCGCTGGCCAGGGAAATCGATCTCGGCTTCGAACTGGCGCCGGCGACGGCGATGGGCATTCCCTGGTTGTTGCAGGAGGCCCTGGCCAACCTGATCGACAACGCCATCCGTTACGCACCGCATGGCGGGGTGATCACCGTGCGTTGCGGTCGCAGCGAGCAGGGCGTCTTCCTTGAGGTGGAAGATAACGGGCCGGGCATTCCGGACGAATTCCAGGCGCGCGTTTTCGAGCGTTTCTACCGGATTCCCGGTTCACCGAGCAATGGTTGCGGCCTGGGCCTGCCAATCGTCAAGGAGATCGCCGACTTGCACGGCGCCGAATTGCGGCTGCTGCGCGGCGAACCGCAGGGCTTGCGGGTACGCTTGCAGTTTCCGGCACCAGTTTGATTTCCGGGGCTTGTCGGCCGCCGGTCTTCCCGGTAGCGTTCCGGCCTCGATCAATCGGATCGCACTCGCCATGGAGCAAACAATGCAATTGTGGAAGAAAATCATCCTGACCGGATTCGTCGGTTTCGCCGCCGTTGCGGCACACGCCGCAGGCCCCGAGCACACGCCTTCCGGCCTGATCTATGAATCCCTGAAGGACGGCACCGGCGAACAAGCCTCGCCGCAGGCCAATGTACAGGTGCACTATCGCGGCACCCTGGCCAATGGCAGCGAGTTCGACAGCTCCTACAAGCGCGGCCAGCCGGCGACCTTCCCGCTCAATCGCGTCATTCCCTGCTGGACGGAGGGTGTCTCCAAAATGCGCGAAGGCGGCAAAGCCAAGCTGACCTGTCCGCCGGAGATCGCTTATGGTTCGCGCGGTGCCGGTGCTGCCGTGCCGCCGAATGCAACGCTGACCTTCGAGGTCGAATTGCTCAAGGTGATGCGTTAGTTGTCCCGTCCGGGCGCGCACTTAGGCCCGGGTCACCCGGTTCTGGTCGAGCAGGCGTTCGAAGCTGGCGGCTGGAACCGGCGGTGAAAACAGGAAGCCTTGCGCGTAGTCGCAGCCCGCTTCCAGCAAAAGGGCGCATTGCGCCTCGGTTTCGACGCCTTCGGCGATGACGCGGATGCCCAGTTTATGCGCCATGACAATCATGGCTTCGGCGATGGCCAGGTCGCCAGGATCGGTCGTCAAGTCGCGGACGAAGGAACGATCGATTTTCAAGTAGTCGATGTCGAACTTCTTCAGGTATGACATCGCCGAATAGCCGGTGCCGAAGTCGTCGATGCTGACCTGGATGCCGGCATCGCGGAAGGCCAGCAAGGTATCCACCACGGCAGGCCGTTCGTCGAGCAGCAAGCCCTCGGTGATTTCTGCGCTGAGCATTGCCGAGGGCAGACCGCGTTCCCGCAGGTAGGCGATCCAGTCGCCGCACTTGCCGGTGACGAATTGGCGCGGCGAGATGTTGATGCTGATCTGCAAGCTCTCTTCCGGCGATGGCTGACCCATGCCGGGCGTGTTCCAGCGCAGCGCCATGGTCGTTGCCTGTTCGAAAACATGCTGGCCGATTTCACCGATCACGCCGATGTCCTCGGCAATCGGTATGAACTCGGCCGGGCTGACCATGCCGCGTTGCGGGTGATGCCAGCGGATCAGCGCCTCGGCCTTGACGATGCGCCGACTGCCCAGTTCGACGATCGGCTGGTAATAGACCTCGAACTGCCCTTCCCCGAGGGCACGGCGCAAGTCGTTGCTGAGGGCCAGGCGCTGTCGGGCCCGTTGTTGCAATGATGGCGTAAAGCGCTGGAAGCAATTGCGCCCCATCGATTTCGCAGCGTACATCGCCTGGTCGGCGTAGCTGAGCAGGGTTTCGCCGGAGCGCGTATCGTCCGGATAGTAGGCGATACCGATGCTGGCCGACACGTAGACCAGGTGGCCGTTCAATTCAAACGGACTGTCCAGGGCCCGGATCAGTTGCTGCGCTGCCATTGGGGCGCTTTCCCGGTCGTCCGGCGTGGGCAGGATGGCGACGAACTCGTCGCCGCCGAGCCGGGCGATATGTTCGTTGTTTCCCAGCGTGCGGCAGATGCGGCGGCCGGCTTCGATCAATAGAAGGTCGCCGATGTCGTGGCCGAGCGTATCGTTCACTTCCTTGAAGCGATCGAGGTCGATGAACAGTAGCGCCAGGTTTTGCGACGCCTGTTCGGCGCCGGCGATTTCCTCGTTCAGGCGGACTTTGAAGCGGCGGCGGTTGGCCAGGCCGGTCAGTGCATCGTAATTGGCCTCATGCCAGATGGCGCGCTCCATCTGCTTGCGCTCGCTGATGTCGAGGATGACCCCGACCAGTCCGCCCAGGCTGCCATCTGCCTTGGTAAACGTCGCCTTGTTGAAGACGACGTCGCGTCGCGTGCCGTCGGCGTAGGTGACGGCCGCTTCATAAGTCTGGGTACCGGGGTAGTCGAACAGTTCGCGGTCGGCGGCGTGGTACTTGTCGGCCAGGTCGGGCGGGGCGATGTCAAAGACCGAGCGCCCGATGAGGTCGGCACGGGCTATCCCGATGTAGTTTTCGAAGGCGGTATTGCAGCCCAGGTAGCGTCCGGCTTCATCCTTGAAAAACAGGGGGCTGGGGATGGTATCCATCAGTTGCCGGATGAAGCCCAGTTGATCGGCGATTTCGCGCTCGGCGGCGCAGCGTTCGGTGACGTCGAGGAGGATGCCGATGATCGCGGGGCGCCCTTCGAATTGGGTCGTGACGCCATAGACCTCGACGTCGATCAGATGGCCGTCCTTGCATACGCCGCGGCAAGCGTAGAAGCTGGCCTTGATTTCGCCGGACAGGCGACGGTCGATCTCGCGTTGCGCCATCGCTTGTTGGGGCGGATGCGTCAGGTCGACCGGGCCGAAGCCCGCACACAATTCCTGCTGCGTGTAGCCGAAGAGGTCTGCCAGGTATCGATTGACGAAAACAAAGCGGTTGTCCTGGATGACGTAGACGCCGGTTTTCGCATAGTTGAACAGGCCCGGCAGCAGGATGTCAGCCTCGCGCAGAAGTTTGCTGCCGAATTCATCCAAACCAGCAATCAAGACAATCTACTCCAGGCGATGAGGCAATGTCGGCAGCCCCCGGTTTGGCTCGGCGGACGGGGCCGAGGCTCCGTCCGGCGCATGCTTAACAGCGGAAACGACTGACCAGCTGGTGCAGTTCGCTGGAAATCCGTTTCAGGTTCTCGGCGGCTTCGGCCGTGGTTTGCATGGTGGCGCTGGTGGCTTCGACCATCGAGGCGATTTCCTCGACGCGCTGGGCGATGCTGTTGCTGGCCATGCTCTGTTCCTTGGTGGCATCGGCGACTTCGCGGATGTGCGACAGCGTGATCTGGGCGCCTTCCTTGATCTGTCGCAAGGACTCGGCGGCGCCTTCGGCTTCCTGAGCACCTTCGGCAACTTGCGGCAGCGCCGCGTCCATGACATTGGCGGCGATTTCCGTGTCCGACTGGATACCGGAGATCATTTGCTCGATTTCGATGGTTGCGGCCGAGGTACGTTCCGCCAGCTTGCGGACTTCGTCGGCGACGACTGCGAATCCACGCCCCTCTTCGCCGGCCCGTGCCGCCTCGATCGCGGCATTGAGGGCGAGCAGGTTGGTCTGGCCGGCAATGTCCTTGATCACGTTGGCGATCGACGAAATCTGGTTGGCGCCCTCTTCGAGCTTGCGGATGCGAGTCGATGCATCGGACACGGTGGCGGAAATCCGGTTGATCACCGTGTTCGCCTTGTGCACCTTGCCGACACCGGCTTCGGCCAGTTCGGTGGAGTGAGCGGAGTCACGTTCGGTGTCATTGGCGCGGTCGGAAATGTGATTGATGCTGACCGTCATTTCCTCGATTGCCGCAGCCATCGACGAGGTGGCGTCGGCTTGCTGCTGCGAGGCGTCGGAGACGCGATGTGCCGCCGTCCTGATGTTCTCGGCTTCTTCGCCGAGGCGGATCGAGCCGCGCGTGATTTCTGCCAGCATGTTGCGCATTGCCGAGACCATGTCGTCCATCGAAGCCAGCATGCTGCCTTTCGGGGCGTTGCCGATATGGACGGTGAGATCGCCGTTGGCGGCACGCGACATCAAGGTGATCGCATCGGCTGGCTCACCGCCGACCTGGCGCAGTACGCCGCGCGAGATGAAGAAGCCGAGCAGGGCCGTCAGACCGAGCAGGCAGGCGGCCAGGCCGAGGTCGAAAATCAGGCGGTTGCGAAAGTCTTCCTGAATGTCGTCGATATAGACCCCGGTGCCGATAAACCAGCCCCAGGGCTGGAACTGTTTGACGTAGTGCAGTTTATCGATCGGCGTATCGCTGCCCGGCCGGGGGAAGGGCAGGTTGATGAAGACGCCATCGGGCGCGCCGCTGATGGCGTTGATGATGGGCTGGACCCGTTCGCGCAGGTTCTGCCCGATCCATTCCTTCTTGATGTGGGCAAGATTGATCCCGTCCATCTGATAGACATAAAGGTACTCGGTCTTGCCGTCCTTGCCGCCAAAATGGGCGGCCAGGAAAACGTCGAGCGCGGCCCGTTGGGCCTGCTCGCGGGTCAGAACGCCGGCCGCTTCCTGGGCTTGATAGAACTGCGCGGTATTGTGTGCCGATTCGATGATCGAACGAATCACGGCTTGTCGTCCGGCGATCAGGTCGCGTTTGGTGGACATGGCCGAGAGGCCGGTCAGGATGGCCATGCCGATCAAGGCGGAAATGACCAGAATGATGATCTTGGTGCGGAAGCGGAGTTTGTCGAGCACAGCCATTCCCCCTGGAATGATGATTTCAATAGCCTGCTGGTTTTTATGGTTATTAACACATTTTAACGCAACGGCGATGCTCTCTAGTATTTTTATCAGCTATGGCAAGCTCGCCAGGGCTCAGTCATTCGCGTGCTTTTCCTCATCGAGTACCCACAGGCGATGAGCGTCGAGCATAAGGCGATAACGGGATTCGAGCGCTTCCAGTTGGAGCAGGCGGGCATTGAGTTCGGCTTCGTTGGCCAGACGGCGGGCGACGAGCAGGTCGTTGAGGCTGCCTTCGCCCAACTGGTAGGCGCGCGCCGTCATTTCTGCCGCCTGGTTCAACTGTTCGGCGGCGGCCCGGCCGGCTTGCCAGGTGGCGAGGGCGGCAGCGGCTGCATGAAAAGTCGCTGCCGCTTCGGCCGAAATTTTCTGGTTGGCTGCCTGTTCCCGGCTGCCCGCTGCCTCGGCGCTGGCCAGGGCGGCCGCGCTGCTGGCACTCCGGCCGCTGCCGGGAAACGGAATGCTGATGTAGGCACCGACGATCTGATCTTCGCCGGCCCGCTCGCGTGCGACATGGAGGCCGACGCTGGGGTCGGGCAGCCGGTCGCGGCGGCTGCGCCCGGCCTGCAGGATGGCGATCTGCGTTTCGCCCCGGGCCAATTCCAGTTCGTGGCTGTGTTCGAGGATGCTCTCCACCCATTCCTCGATACGGCCGTTGACCGGGAGCGGCGTGGCGATGCGCGTTGGCTCGTCGAGGGGCAGGCCGGGGAAGCGCCGACGCAGGTCGTCGGCGGCGATGCGCTGGCGCACCTCGGTCTGGGCCAGGGCTGCTTCGGCCTGGGCAAGCGCGGCAGAGCCCTGAATCGACTCCAGGCGGGCGGCATCGCCCAATTGCTGGCGACGCTGGATCGCCGTGGTCTGCTTGCGCAGCAGGGCGACCTGCTCGCGCCACTGGTTCGCGGCGGTCGTTTCCTTCAACCAGGCAAACCAGGTTTTGAGCAGGTTGCGACTTCCTTCGTGCAGGGCATCGCCGCGTGCCGTTTCAGCGACGCTGACGCTGGCGGCGCCGAGTTCGGCATCGGCTGCCGATTTGCCGGGTAACCTGAGCGGCCGTTCGATCGCCGCATTCCATTCGGTGAAGCGCTCATCCGTTCCGGTTGCCGGTTTGCTGCGGCGTTGCTGGCTGCCGAGACGGAGATTCCATTCGTAGCTGCCGGCTACGAGTCGGTCGCGGTTGGCTTCCTCGACCCGGATCTGGTGGGTGGCTGCCTGTACCATCGGCGAGGCCCGCAAGACGCGAGCGACCAGTTCGGCTGGCGGCAGGTTGGGCGTTTCCGGCTCGGCCGCGCCGGCGCTCCGGCTCAAAGCCAGCACCAGCAGCAGGCACAGTGCAGGGGGGCGGCGGTGTTTCATAAGCGTCCCATTTCGATGATCGGTACGATCCAGTAGAAGACGTTGGCCTTGGGCAGGTGCTGCTTGATCAAGGACAGCACGGCACGCATCGCCGCCTCGCTGCCGGCCAGGCGGATCTGGCGGCGGGGCGAATGGCCGCTGACCAGTTCGGCGGCCTCGACCAGCGGTACAACGCTGCCGTGGCCTTCGGCCAGACTGGCCGTGAAGCCCCTTACCAGATCGGGTCGGGAGAGCAGCAGGTCTTCGACGTGCTGGGCAACATCGTTGGGCATGGTGAGCGAGAGCAGGACATCAGCCATGACGTTCCTCGGTAAAGACAACAGCGGGTTTGACGCCGAAACGACGGAAGAGGATGGGCAGCAGGACCAGGGTCAGGGCGGTCGAGGTGAGCAGGCCGCCGATGACGACGATGGCGAGCGGTCTTTGCACTTCGGAGCCGGGGCCGCTGGCGAACAGCATCGGGACCAGGCCGAAGGCGGCGATACTGGCCGTCATCATCACCGGTCGCAGGCGGCGACGGGCGCCTTCGACCACGACATCGGCCAGCGACAGGCCGCGGCCGAGCAGTTGGTTGAAGTAAGTCACCATCACGACGCCATTCAGGACGGCGATGCCGAGCAGGGCAATGAAACCGACCGAGGCGGGAACCGACAGGTACTCTCCCGCGATGAGCAGGCCGAAAATGCCGCCGATCATCGCGAACGGGATGTTGGACAGCACCAGCAGGGCCTGGCGGACCGAGCCGAAGGTGGAGAAAAGCAGGAAAAAAATCAGCAGCAGGGCGACCGGGACCACGATCATCAACCGGGCCGCCGCCCGTTGCTGGTTTTCGAACTGACCGCCCCAGGCCAGGCGGTAGCCTTCGGGGAGCTTGACCTCGCGTGCCACGGCCGCCTTGGCCTCGTCGACGAAGCCGACCAGGTCGCGGTCGCGGACATTCGATTGGATGACGACGTAGCGCTGGGCATTTTCGCGATCGATCTTGACCGGTCCATCGATGCGTTCGATACGGGCGACGCTGGCCAGTGGCACGTTGCCGCCGTCGGGCAGCGACAGGCGCAGGGCGGCGAAATCGGCGGGGGAGCCGCGCAAGCTTTCCGGGCCGCGCAGGATGACCGGCGTGCGCCGTCCCTGTTCGATCACGGTGCCGACATTGCGCCCTTCCAGCAAGGCTTTCAGGTCGTTCTGGATGGCGTCGACATTGAGTCCGAAGCGGCCCGCGGCGAGGCGGTCCACGGCAATTTTCAGATACTGCACGCCGTCGTTTTTCAGCGTGAAGGTGTCCTCGGCGCCGCGCACTTTCTTGACCGTGGCTTCCACCTGGTTGGCCAAGCGGTTCAAGGTCGGCAGGTCGCTGCCGTAGATCTTGATCGCCAGGTCGCCGCGGACGCCAGTGAGCATTTCGGAAACCCGCATGTCGATCGGCTGGGTAAAGGAGAAACCGATGCCCGGGAAGTCGGCCATGACTGCCCGCAACTGGTCGGCCAGCCAGGCGGGGTCGGGGTTGCGCCAGGTGTCGCGCGGCTTGAGCACCATGAAGGTGTCGGTCTGGTTGAGGCCCATCGGGTCGAGACCCAGTTCGTCCGAACCGGCGCGGGCGACGATGGCCTTGATTTCCGGCACCTGGGCCAGGATGGCCTGCTGTACCCGGCTGTCGATGGCGATGGTCTGGTCGAGGCCGATTGACGGCAGTTTTTCCAGCTGCATGATCAGGTCGCCTTCGTCCATCGTCGGCATGAAGCTCTTGCCGAGCAGCAGGAAGGCACCGGCCGCGGCGACCAAGGCCAGGATGGCGCCGATGATGAACTGACGACTGCGGCTCAGTGCGGCATCGAGCACGCGATCGTAGATGGCCGCCATCTTGCGTACCAGCCAGGGCTCATGATGCTGGCCGCGCTTGATCAGGTAGGAGGCGAAGACCGGCACCACGGTCAGCGACAGCAGCAGCGAAGAGGCCAGGGCGAAGACGATGGTCAGCGCCACCGGCCCGAACATCTTGCCTTCAAGCCCCTGCAGCGTCAGCAGCGGCAGGAAGACGATGATGATGATGGCGATGCCGGAAGTGACCGGGGCGGCGACTTCGCGAGCCGCCCGGAAGATCAGGTGCAAGGTCGGCAGGTTGTCCTGGGCATCGGCGAGCTGGCTTTCGACATTCTCGACCACCACCACCGCCGCATCGACCAGCATGCCGATGGCGATGGCCAGGCCGCCCAGGCTCATCAGGTTGGCGGAAAGACCGGCTGTCCGCATCAGGATGAAAGTGGCCAGGGCGGAGAGCGGCAGCATCATGGCGACGACCAGGGCGGCGCGGAGGTTGCCGAGAAAAGCGAGAAGCAACAGGACGACCAGGACGATGGCCTCGAGCAGGGCTTTCGAGACCGTGCCGACGGCACGCTGGACCAGATTGCTGCGGTCGTAGAAGGTCTCGATGCGAACGCCCTCGGGCAGGCTGGGGGCAATCTCGGCCAGGCGCGCCTTGACACCCTCGACCACGCTTTGCGCGTTGGCGCCACGCAGGCCGAGGACCAGCCCTTCGACGGCTTCGCCCTGGCCGCTGCGGGTTACTGCACCGTAGCGGGTGAGGGCGCCGATCCGGACCTCGGCGACATCGCCGACTCTGACGATGTTGCCGCCTTGTGCCTGGAGGACGATGGCCCGCACGTCATCGAGGTCGCGGATGGCGCCTTCGGCCCGCACCAGCAAGGCTTCTTCCCCGTCATTGAGGCGGCCGGCACCATCGTTCCGGTTGTTGTTTTCGAGGACCGCCTGCAGGTCCTTCAGCGCCAGTCCGCGTGCCGTGAGCAGTTGCGGGTTGGGAATGACCTCGAAACTGCGTACCTCGCCGCCCAGGCTGTTGACGTCGGCGACGCCGGGGATGGTGCGCAGCTGCGGCCGGATCACCCAGTCCAGCAAGGCGCGTTTTTCGGCCAGGGGCAGATCGCCCTCGATGGTGAACATGAACATTTCGCCGAGCGGTGTGGTGATCGGTGCCAGGCCGCCGCTCACGCCGGGCGGCAGATTGGCCATCGCGCCGTTGAGGCGTTCGCCGACCTGTTGCCGCGCCCAATAGATATCGGTGCCGTCCTCGAAGTCGATGGTGATGTCGGTCAGCGCGTATTTCGATGTCGAGCGCAGCAGGCGCTGGTGCGGGATACCGAGCATTTCCTGTTCGATCGGCACGGCCAGCCGGGTTTCGACTTCTTCCGGCGTCATGCCCGGCGCTTTCAGAATGATCTTGACCTGGGTGCTCGATACATCGGGGAAGGCGTCGATGGGCAGGCCGAGGAAGGCCATGATGCCGCCGCCTATCATCAGCGTCGTGAGAACCAGCAGCAGCAGTCGCTGGGTGAGCGAGAAGCGGATCAGGGCGGCCAGCATCATTCTTTACCAACGCCGGCAAGCATTGCCTTGAGCCCGGTGGCGCCCTTGACGACGACTTCTTCGCCGGCCTTCAGGCCATCCACGGCGACCTGGTTGCCGCCCTGGCCGAGGATACGTACCTTGCGTGCCGCAAAGCTCGCGCCCTCCTTGGTGTGCGCAGTTTGTACGAAGGCCATGCTGGTGCCCTGGAAATAGGCGATGGCCGAGGCGGGGAGCGTGTTTTGTCCGGAGCCCCCGGCGGGTTGTTCGACTTCGATGACCTGGCCTGGCCGCAAGGTGTCGGCGCCTTGGCCTACACTGGCGCGCAGCAGAACCGTCTGGCTGGCCGCCTCGACGGCCCGGCCGATGGCGATCAGCTTGCCGCTGACCGGGCTGCCGGCAATGCGGATCGGCATGCCTTCGCGCAGACCGGTCGCACTCTCCGCGGGCGCCTGGATTTCCAGCCAGAGCGGGGTAAGGCGCGCAACACGGTAGATCGCAGTCGCGGCGTCGACCCGCTGGCCCAGTTGGACGCCTTGTTCGAGGACAACGCCATCGAGCGGCGCAGTCAGTTCAAGCGGACCGCCCAGCTTGCCGGGCGCGACGCCAGCCAGTGCCAGTCCCTGGCGCCGTTCGCTGGCTTGCGCCGTGGCCTGCGTGGCGGCGGCCCGGGTTGCCTGCAAGCGCGATTCGGCGATCAGCCCTTCGGAAAACAACTGTTCGTCGCGTTTCAGGTTTTGTTGCAGCAAGGCTGCCTGGCTGCCGGCTTGCAGCGCATCGCGCTGCAATTCGAGGGCTTGCGGGCTGGCCAGGCGGGCCAGTACCTGGCCGCGTTTGACTGTGGAGCCTGGCGCCACGGCGAGCATTTCGATCAGGCCGCCAACCGGTGCCGAAACGATGCGCATTTGGTCGTTGGGTACGACGACGCGAGCCGGCAAGGTTCCGGGTCGAGTATTGGCGGCATCGTCGAGACGACGGGTTTCAATACCCAGGGCCTTGATCTGTGCGGCGTTCAGTTGCAGCGGCGTTTCGGCGTGGGCCAGGCCCGTGACCAGGGCAAGCAGGAGGGCGGGGAGCAGGATGGGCATGGGCAGCCTCGTTGAGCAGACCGTTCCATGGTAGGCAGCAAAGGTTAACTCTTCCTTAACCGACAACTCGCTTATTCAGCGCGATTCCCTTCCATTCGGGATCGGTTCCAGCCAATGACGGACGGTCGCCGCCAGAACGTCGGGATTGACCGGTTTGGCAATGAAGTCGTTCATCCCGGCCTCGATGCAATGCTGGCGGTCCTCGGCAAAGGCATTGGCGGTCATGGCGATGATCGGAGTCGTTGCCGCGTGCGGTATTCGCCTGATCTGGCGGGTGGCCTGCAAACCGTCCAGGACCGGCATTTGAATGTCCATCACGATCAGGTCATAGCGGCATCGACTGGCCATGTCCACGGCCTGCGCGCCGTTTTCAGCCGTATCGACACATGCTGCGAGTTCGGAGAGCAGGAGTGTGGCGATTTCCCGGTTGATCGGTTCGTCTTCGGCCAGCAGGATGCGTCCGTGCAAGGCCGGGCGGTCCGGCGCGGCTGGCGCCTGCGGGGCGGAGCAGAGCGGGGAGCCCGGCCCTGTCCCGATCTTGAGGCGAACCGAAAACCAGAAGGTGCTGCCTTGGCCGGGGACGCTGTCCGCTCCTGCCTGGCCGCCCATCAGTTCGGCAATCTTCCGGGTGATCGCCAAGCCCAGTCCGGTTCCGCCGAATTGGCGCGTCGTCGAGTTGTCGGCTTGTTCGAAGGCATTGAACAAACGGGGCAGGGTGGCCTCCGGGACGCCGATGCCGGTGTCGCTGACCGAGAAGCGCAGAAGCGCCGACGTGTCATCGTGGCTTTCGACCCGAACTGACAAGACTACGCTGCCGCGCTCGGTGAATTTGACGGCATTGGCGGCATAGTTGAGCAGGGCCTGCTGCAGGCGCGTTGCATCGCCCAGCAGGTGCGGCGGCAGCGGTGCGATGTCGGCAGCAAGTTGCAGGCCTTTGCTTTTCGCCCGATCGTGCAGCATCGACTGGACATTGGCGACGATGCTTTCGATATGGATTTCCGCTTCTTCGATAACGAACTTGCCGGCTTCGATCTTGGACAGGTCGAGGATGGCATTGATGGTTGCCAGCAAGTGCTGGCTGGCGCTTTCCAGCTTGTCCATCTGGGCATACTGCTTGTCGTGCAGGCCGCCGCGGCGGATCAGGTGGGCCATGCCGGTGATGGCATTGAGCGGGGTGCGGATCTCGTGGCTCATGTTGGCCAGGAAGGCGCTTTTGGCAACATTGGCCGCCTCGGCCGCATCGCGCGCCTGGCGCAATGCCTGGTTGCTTTCTTCCAGTGCCAGCCGGGCCTGAGATTCGGCACGCATGCTCGCCGCCAGATTGAGCCAGCGCTGACGCAGCATGCTAAGCAGTGCCGCACCGGTGATGGCGACCAGTAGAAAGCCGGTGAGGTGGAAGGCGATGGTTTGTTGCCTGATCGGCCGCGTTGCGTCCTCGATTGGCGTAAAGGGCAGGTCGACGCTGATGCCGCCACGGATGTCGCCGATTTGGTAGCCCTGGTTTTCATGACAGGACATGCAGGCCGCGACGATCTTGAGCGGTGCCATGTAGCGCAGGTGCCGGCCGCTGCCGTCCCGGTCAGGGAGCAATGCATAGCGTTCCTCGACGCCTTGCTCGAAGGCTTGCAGGGCGAGCTTTTCCCATTCGTCGGCGGCATTGGCCGGGCGAATCGGCTTCAGGCTGGTGATGTGGAACTGCGTGCCGTGGTTGCGCTGCGCCAGTTCGCTGATTTGGCGCGTCATGTAGGCCGGATTCACCATGGTCAGGCGCGTGCCGTCGGTGGCGTTCAAGTCGCGACGCGGATGCTGCAAATAAGGATTGGGCTGGGTCTGTTCAGTTACTGCGACGTAGACGCCGCCGTGTTCGGCATTCCAGGCGCGGGTGAGGAGAATCATCCGGAACATTTCGCGGGCGCCTTCGGTGGCGACCTCTTCCGATTGATGCGCGATGTCGGACAGGTTGGCACGTAGCGAAAAACCCGCCATCGCCGCCCAGAGGAGCAAATAGACCAACCAGACGCGGCGGTCGGCGATCAGGCCGGGGATCGCGGCTGTTTCCTGCGTCGGACGGGGCGATGAATCGATGGCTTCTTGGGATTTGCTCATGGCGTGACGGTTCGCATGACCGTTGGGCTGCTGACAACGGCTTTCGGTTCAAGAATAAACGGCCTGATCGTGACGTTGCCACGATATTTTTCAAAAAAGCTGTTGACCCGAGGTATTGCTTATCTATAATTCAAACGTTCGTTTTATTAACGAAGCCGCATAAAGACAAAGGAGACTCGCTTGAACAAGCTGATCGTGAAGAAAGCCGCCGTGCTCGGCGCGGGCGTGATGGGGGCGCAGATTGCGGCGCACCTCGCCAATGCCAACGTGCCGGTCGTGTTGTTCGACCTGCCGGCGAAGGAAGGAGACAAGAACGGCATCGTCAAAAAGGCCCTCGACGGCCTCAAGAAGCTCGACCCGGCCCCGCTGGCCAACAAGGGCAAGCTGAAGTTCATTGATGCCGCCAATTACGACGAACACCTGCCGCTGCTCGCCGAGTGCGACCTGGTGATCGAGGCCATCGCCGAGCGCATGGACTGGAAGAACGACCTTTACGCCAAGATCGCGCCGCACATCGGGGCGAATGCCATCGTCGCCTCCAATACCTCGGGTCTGTCGATCAATACGCTGGCCGAGGCCCTGCCGGCCGAACTGCGGCCGCGTTTCTGCGGCATCCATTTCTTCAATCCGCCGCGCTACATGCATCTGGTGGAAATCATCGCCACCCGCAGCACCCATGCCGCGACGCTCGATTCCCTCGAAACCTGGCTGACCTCGCGCCTCGGCAAGGGCGTCATTCGCGCGCTCGATACGCCGAACTTCGTCGCGAACCGCATCGGCGTCTTCTCCATTCTCGCCGTCATGCACCATACCCAGGCCTTCAGCCTCGGTTTCGACGAGGTCGATGCGCTGACCGGCCCGAAGATCGGCCGCCCGAAGAGCGCCACCTATCGCACCGCCGACGTGGTCGGCCTCGATACCCTGGCGCATGTCGTCAAGACCATGCAGGACACGCTGCCCAATGATCCGTGGCATGCCCATTTCACCAATCCGGCCTGGTTGCAGGCGCTGATCGGGAAGGGCGCTCTCGGCCAGAAGACCCGTTGCGGCATCTTCCGCAAGCAGGGCAAGGAAATCCAGGTACTCGACCTGGCGGCGCAGGACTATCGCAAGTCGGCCGGCGAGATCGCCGACGAAGTCGCCGCCATCCTGAAAGTGAAGAATCCGGCCGAAAAGTTCGCCGCGCTGCGTGCCTCGGCGCATCCGCAGGCCCAATTCCTGTGGGCGATCTTCCGCGACATCTTCCATTACGCCGCCGTGCAGCTGGAACATGTTGCCGATAATGCCCGCGATCTCGACTTCGCCATGCGCTGGGGCTTTGGCTGGGCGCAAGGGCCGTTCGAAACCTGGCAGGCGGCCGGCTGGGCCGATATCGCCCAGGCCATCGCGGCTGACATTGCTGCCGGCAAGGCGATGAGCGCCGTGGCGCTGCCGGCCTGGGCGCTGGAAGCCGGGCGCACCGGCGTGCATACCGCGCAAGGCTCCTACTCGGCGCGCGACAACGCCTATGTCGCCCGTTCCGCGTTGCCGGTTTATCAGCGCCAGCTCTTCCCCGAGCGTGTGCTGGGCGAAGTGGCGGCCAGCCCGGAAAAATCCGGCGAAACGCTGTTCGAAAACGACGGCGTTCGTCTCTGGACCTTGCCGGCGGTCGATGCCGGCATCGGCATCCTCTCCTTCAAGTCCAAGATGCACACCATCGGCGACGAAGTGCTCGATGGCGTGATTGCTGCCGTGCGTCAGGCCGAAACGACGCTCGATGGCGTGGTGATCTGGCACGAAGCGCCGTTTGCCGTCGGTGCCAACCTGCAGCAGGTCGGTGAGGCCTGCGCGGCCGGCCAGTTCGATATCCTGGAAAAGACCGTCGAGAAATTCCAGCGTGCCTCGCAAACCCTGAAATACGCGCAGGTGCCGGTAGTGGCCGCAGTGCAGGGCATGGCCCTGGGTGGCGGCTGCGAGTTCGTGATGCATGCCGGCAAGCGCGTCATGGCGCTGGAGAGCTATGTCGGGCTGGTCGAAGCCGGTGTCGGCCTGATCCCGGCTGGTGGCGGTTGCAAGGAATTCGCCGTGCGCGCTGCCGACTGGGCGGCGCAATCGGCGACGCCGAACGAGGTGTTCAACTACCTGCAGCCGGTCTTCCAGACCATCGCCATGGCCAAGGTGGCAAAGAGCGCCGTCGAAGTCATCGATTTCGGCTTTGCCAAGCCCTCCGACACCATTCTGTTCAACGCCCACGAACTGCTCTTTGTCGCCATCAAGGAAGCCCGCGCCATGGCCGAGGCCGGTTATGCCCCGCCGCCGCTGGCCCGTGCCATCCCGGTCGCCGGCAAGAACGGCATCGCCACCTTCGAGATGATGCTGGTCAACATGAAGGAGGGCGGGATGATTTCCGCCCACGACTACAAGGTCGCCAAGTCGGCGGCGATCGCCCTGTGCGGCGGCGAAGTCGAAACCGGCAGCCTGGTCGATGAGGAATGGCTGATCACCGTCGAGCGCCAGCTGTTCGTCGAATTGCTGAAGACCCCCGAAACCCAGGCCCGGATCAAGCACATGCTGGAAACGGGGAAGCCACTTCGTAATTAATCGGGTCAGGAGACAGATAAAAATGAGCAAACAGATTCAAGAAGCCTACATCGTCGCCGCCACCCGCCTGCCGGTGGCCAAGCGCAACGGCATGTACAGGAACGTGCGGCCGGACGACATGCTGGCCGCCGTCATCAAGGCGGTGGTCGCCCAGGTGCCGGGTGTCGATCCGGCCCTGATCGGTGATGTCATCGTCGGTTGCGCCATGCCGGAAGCCGAGCAGGGCATGAACGTCGCCCGCATCGGCGCGCTGCTGGCCGGCCTGCCGATCACCGTGCCGGGCATCACCATCAACCGTTTCTGCTCCTCCGGGGTGCAGGCGGTGTCCGATGCCGCCAACCAGATCCGCCTCGGCCTGGCCGATGTGATGATCGCTGCAGGTACCGAGTCGATGAGCGTGATGCCGCAGATCATGGGCAACAAGATGTCGATGAACCCGGCCATCTTCGCCAAGGAGGAAAACCTCGGCATCGCTTACGGCATGGGCCTCACCGCCGAAAAGGTCGCGCAGCAGTGGAAGATCAGCCGCGAGGCGCAGGATGCCTTTGCGCTGGCTTCCAACCAGAAGGCCTGCGCCGCGATTGCGGCCGGCCACTTCAATGCCGAAACGACGCCTTATGCCATCCGTGAAAGTCTGCCCGACCTGAAGAGCGGCCAGATCAAGCTGCGCGAGCGGATTGCCGAATTCGACGAAGGCCCGCGTGCCGATGCCTCGCTGGAAAAACTGGGCAAGCTCAAGCCGGTGTTCCATGCCCGTGGTTCGGTGACGGCCGGCAACTCGTCGCAGATGTCGGACGGTGCCGGCGCCGTGATGCTGGTTTCCGAGAAGATCCTGCGCGAGCACAACCTGACCCCGCTGGCGCGCTTCGCCGGCTATGCGGTGGGCGGCGTGGCGCCGGAAATCATGGGGATCGGCCCGATTGCCGCTATCCCGAAGGTGCTGGCCCAGGTGGGTATCAAGCAGGACGACCTCGACTGGATCGAGCTCAACGAAGCCTTCGCCGCCCAGTCGCTGGCCGTGATGCAGGAACTCGGCATCAATCCGGACAAGGTCAATCCGCTCGGTGGCGCCATCGCGCTGGGCCATCCGCTCGGCGCCACCGGCGCCATCCGGATCGCTACCGCCGTGCATGGCCTGCGCCGTACCGGCGGCAAGTACGGCATGGTGACGATGTGCATCGGTACCGGCATGGGTGCCGCTGGCGTGATCGAGGCCCTGTAAGCCATGAAACCCGCCTGGCTGGCCAGACTTTCGCCGACCTGGCGGGCGCGCATGGTGCGTCTGGGCTTCAATTTTCATCCGGCCTTTCGCGGTACCGGCGGGCGGGTGGTGCATGTGGCGAAGGATTTGCGCCATATCCGTATTCACCTGCCCTTGTCGTGGAAGACGCGCAATATCGTCGGTTCGCTCTACGGCGGCTCGCTGTTCGCGATCACCGACGGGGCTCACCCGATGATGCTGATGGCAGCGCTGGGTGACGGCTACATCGTCTGGGACAAGGCGGCGAGCATTCGTTATCGCAAGCCGGGTTACTCGACGCTGTATGCCGACTTCGTGCTCGACGAGGCCGAGGTCCAGGCCATCAAGGCGGCACTGGCCGAAAGCCCGGAGCTTGAGCGGACTTACACGGTCGAATTGAAAGACAAACAGGGCACGGTACATACCGTCGTCGAACGGACGGTTTATATCGCCGACAAAAACTACTACCGACTAAAGAGCGGTGGAGGAGACAAATGATTACATCGCATAGCGTTCGCCGGGCGGCGCTGCTGGCGGCATTGATTGCCGCGCCGGGCTTGCAGGCGGCCGAAGTGGCCGGGGTTCGCATCGACGAGATGCAGAACGTCGGCGGCAAGGAGCTGGTTCTCAACGGGGCCGGCTTGCGCAGCAAGCTGTTCATCAAGCTTTATGTCGGCGCCCTCTACGTCAGCCAGAAGTCGGCGGCGCCGGCGGCACTGATCGACAGCGCCGCACCGCGCCGCATGAGCCTGCGCCTGTTGCGCGACATCGGGGCCGATACCCTGCATGGTGCGCTTGACGATGGCCTGGCCAACAACCACACGCCGGACGAGCTGAATGCCCTGAAACCCGCTGCTGATCAGTTCGCAGCGCTGATGAAGGGCTTCGGCAAGCTCAAGGAAGGTGATACCGTTGCCATCGATTTCTCCGCCGATGGCGTCAGCGTCAGCCTGAACGGGGAATCGCGCGGCAAGGTGGCCGGCCCGGCGTTTGCCCGGGCGCTGCTCAAGGTCTGGCTGGGTGACAAGCCGGCTGACGCCTCGCTGAAGAAGGCGCTGCTCGGCAGCTGACGCACCATGGAGGAGACGACAATGCAAAAAATCTGGCTAGAAAGCTATCCCAAGGGCGTCCCGGCCGAGATCAGCATCGACCATGTGCCGTCGCTGGTCGCGCTGTTCGAACGGGCCTGTTCGACCTATGCCCACAAGGTGGCCTACATCAGCATGGGGCGGACGATGACCTACGCCCAGCTCGATCAGGAAACCAAGGAATTCGCCGGCTGGCTGCAGTCGCGCGGCATAAAGAAGGGCGACCGCGTCGCGCTGATGATGCCGAACATGCTGCAGTACCCGGTGGCGCTGTTCGGTACCCTGCGGGCGGGTTGCGTCGTGGTCAATTGCAACCCGCTCTATACGCCGCGTGAACTGGAACATCAGTTGAAGGATTCCGGCGCCACGGCGATCGTCATCGTCGAGAACTTCGCCAACACGCTGCAGCAGGTCATTGAACACACCGCCATCAAGCACGTCATCGTGACGCCGCTCGGCGAGCGCCTGGGCGCCCTCAAGGGCCGGCTGGTGAATTTCGTCGTGCGTCACGTCAAGCGCATGGTGCCGGCCTGGCATCTGCCCGGTTCGATCGGCTTCAAGGCGGCACTGCGCGCCGGCCGTCGGCACGGCACGCAGGAGGTCAAGCTCAATCACGACGACATCGCCTTCCTGCAATACACCGGCGGCACGACCGGCGTTTCCAAGGGGGCGATGCTCACCCATGGCAACATCAGCGCCAACGTGATGCAGGCCTACAGCTGGATCAAGCCGGTGGTGCGGGAAGGGCAGGAATTCATCATCACCGCGCTGCCGCTTTATCACATCTTCGCGCTGACCGCGAACTGCCTGACCTTCCTGATGATCGGCGCCCGCAACCTGCTGATCGCCAACCCGCGCGACATCCCGAACTTCATCAAGGAGTGGGGCAAATACCCGGTGACGGTGGTGACAGGCGTCAATACCTTGTTCAACGCGCTGCTCAATCATCCCGACTTCGCCAGGCTCGATTTCTCGACCATGAACGTCACGCTGGGCGGCGGCATGGCGGTGCAGGGGCCGGTCGCCGAGCGCTGGCTGCGCACCACGGGCGTGCCTCTGCTGCAGGCTTACGGCCTGACCGAGACCTCGCCGGCGGCGACGATCAATCCGCTGGACATGCACGAATTCAACGGCGCCATCGGCCTGCCGATTTCCTCGACCGAGATTTCGATCCGCGACGATTACGGCAACGAAGTGCCGCAGGGCCAGGTCGGCGAAATCTGCATTCGCGGGCCGCAGGTCATGAAGGGTTACTGGCAGAAGCCGGAAGAAACCGAGAACGTCTTCTACCCCGGCCGTTTCCTGCGCACCGGCGATGTCGGCTACATGGACAAGAAAGGCTACGTTTTCCTGGTGGACCGCAAGAAGGACATGATCCTGGTCTCCGGCTTCAACGTTTATCCCAACGAGGTCGAAGAGGCGGTGGCGATGCACCCCGGAGTTAGTGACGTGGCGGCAATCGGCGTACCTGACGAGCATTCCGGCGAGGCGGTCAAGATCTTCGTCGTCCGCAAGGATGCAAACGTTACCGAGCGCATGCTGATCGAGCATTGCCGCAGCCAGCTGACCGGCTACAAAGTCCCCAAACATGTCGAATTCCGTGACGACCTGCCGCGTACCAACGTCGGCAAGATCTTGCGCCGTGCCCTGAAGGAGGCAGCGTAATGCCCATTCCCGCTTCACTTGCCAAGAACCTCTCGCTGCCGGTGATCTGCGCGCCGATGTTCATCGTCTCCAACCCCGACCTGGTGATCGCCCAGTGCAAGGCCGGCGTCATCGGCTCCTTCCCGGCGCTCAATGCCCGGCCGAAGGAAGTGCTCGACGACTGGCTGTTCCGCATCAAGCGCGAGCTGGCCGCCGACCCGAAGGCGGCGCCGTTCGCGGTGAACCAGATCATCCACCCCTCGAACGAGCGGCTGGAGCACGACATGGCCCTGTGCGTGAAGCACGAGGTGCCCTTGATCATCACCAGCCTGTCGGCGCCGACCCAGATCGTGCCGCACGTGCATGCCTATGGCGGCAAGGTCTTCCATGACGTGATCAGCGTCCGCCATGCCCAGAAGGCGCTCGAAGCCGGGGTCGATGGTCTGATCCTGGTCTGCGCCGGGGCCGGTGGTCACGCCGGTACGCTCAGCCCGTTTGCGCTGGTCGGCGAGATCCGCAAGTTCTTCGACGGTCCGATTGCCCTTTCCGGTTCGATCAGCAACGGCAGCGCCATCCTGGCTGCCCAGGCCATGGGGGCGGATTTCGCCTACATGGGGACGCGCTTCATCGCCACGCCGGAAGCCAACGCGGCCGAAGGTTACAAGCAGGCCATTCTCGATTCGGCCGCCGCGGACGTGGTCTACACGCCGTATTTCACCGGCGTGCATGGCAATTACCTGAAGAAGAGCATCGAAGCGGCCGGCCTCGATCCGGCCAACCTGCCGGAGCGCGACAAGACGGCGATGAACTTCGGTGGCAGCACCGCCGCCAAGGCCTGGAAGGACATCTGGGGGGCCGGGCAGGGTGTCGGCACGATTGGCGAAGTGCTGCCGACGGCCGAACTGGTCGCCCGCCTGCAAGAGGAATACCGCAGCGCCAAGGCTGCGCTCGGCAACACCCCGTTCTGATCCGCAATACGCCGCCGCTGCCCCGGCAGTGGTGAGCCATCAACCAAAAATACAAGGAGACAAAAATGAGCGACTACCGTGCGCCCGTCAAAGACATGCGTTTCGTCATGGATGAACTGGCCGGCTTCAAGGCGCTGAGCCAGATTCCCGGTTACGAGGAAGCAACGCCGGACCTGGCCGATGCCATTCTCGAAGAAGCGGCCAAATTCACCGGCGAAGTGCTGGCCCCGCTCAATCGCGTGGGCGACAAGGAGGGCTGCAAGCTGACGCCGAACGGCGTCACCACCCCGACTGGCTGGAAGGAGGCCTATACCGCCTTCCGCGAAGCCGGCTGGAA
This sequence comes from Rhodocyclales bacterium GT-UBC, assembly GCA_003583745.1. GTDB lineage: Bacteria > Pseudomonadota > Gammaproteobacteria > Burkholderiales > Rhodocyclaceae > Azonexus. The sequence goes on from QXPY01000011.1 coordinate 224,400, forward strand.
TGGCATCACCTCACCGGCCGATTTCGGCGGCCAGGGCTTGCCAGACACGCTGGGCATCGCCGTCAAGGAAATGGTCTGCTCGGCCAACCTGTCCTTCTCGCTCGGCCCCTTGCTCACCACCGGCGCCGTCGAAGCGCTGCTGACCTGCGCCAGCGATGAATTGAAGGCGATCTACCTGGAAAAGATGGTGACCGGCGAATGGACCGGCACGATGAACCTGACCGAACCGCAGGCCGGTTCCGACCTGGCGCTGATCCGCTCGCGCGCCGAGCCGCAGGCCGACGGCAGCTACCGCGTTTTCGGGCAGAAGATCTTCATCACCTATGGCGACCACGACATGACCGAGAACATCGTGCATCTCGTACTGGCCCGTCTGCCGGATGCGCCGGCCGGGGTGAAGGGTATTTCGATGTTCCTGGTGCCGAAGTTCCTGGTCAATGCCGACGGTTCGCTGGGGGCGCGCAACGATGCCCACTGCGTTTCGATCGAGCACAAGCTCGGCATCCATGCCAGCCCGACCTGCGTCATGGCCTACGGTGACAACGGCGGGGCGGTCGGCTACCTGCTCGGCGAAGCCAATCGCGGTCTGGAATACATGTTCATCATGATGAACGAGGCCCGTCTCGGCGTCGGCCTGCAAGGCATCGCGCTGGGCGAGCGCGCCTACCAGCAGGCCCTGGGCTATGCCCGCGAACGCAAGCAGGGGCGCGATGCGCTGACCGGCGAGGCACTGGTCACCATCGACAAGCATCCGGACATCCGCCGCATGCTGATGCTGATGAAGTCGCGCGTTGAAGCATGTCGCGCCCTGGCCTACTACACCTCCGGCCTGCTCGACCGCGCCCACGCGGTGAGCGATCCGGAAGAGAAGAAGCGCAACCTCTACCTCGCCGAATTCATGATTCCCATCGTCAAGGGCGGCGGGACGGAGATGGGCATTGAAGTCACCTCGCTCGGCGTCCAGATCTACGGCGGCATGGGCTTTATCGAAGAAACCGGCGCCGCCCAGCACTGGCGCGATTCGCGCATCACCACCATCTACGAAGGCACCACCGGCATCCAGGCCAACGACCTGCTGTTCCGCAAGCTGATGCGCGACCAGGGCGCCACCGCCAAGCTGGTTTTCGCCGAGGTGTATGCCACCGCCAAGGCGCTCGGCGCTTCCGGCAAGCCGGAGTTGCAGGTCATCGGTGCCCGTCTCGGTGTCGCCCTCAAGGCCTGGACGGAGGCCACCGAATGGCTGGCGGCCAATGCCAAGACCGGGCTTTCCGGCGTGCTCACCGCCGCCGTACCTTATCTGCACCTGGCCGTTACCGTGTGCGGCGGCTGGTTCATGGGCAAGGCCGCGCTGGCCGCCGCCGGCTATCTGGACAAGGGCGAGGGCGACCAGGCCTTCTACCGCGCCAAGATCGTCACGGCGCGCTTCTACGCCGACCAGATGCTGCCGCAAGCCGCTGCCTATGCCGAAACCGTCAAGGCCGGCGATGCCGCCCTGGCCGGAGTGGGTGACGAGGTTTTCTAACCGCTCAGATGGCCGGCAGGCGGGGCCGGCCAATCATTTTTCGAGGAGGAGGGCGCATGACGCTGTTTGCCGATCTGGCTGTCGGGCTGATTGCCTTGTTGCACGTCTACATCCTGGTGCTCGAAATGTTCCTCTGGGACAAGCCGGCCGGGCTGCGCGCCTTTGCCCAGACGGCGGAACGAGCCGCCGCCACCAAGGTGCTGGCGGCCAACCAGGGCTTGTATAACGGCTTTCTCGCCGCCGGCCTGTTCTGGGGGCTGAGCCAGGGTGCGGCAGGCACCTCGGTGAAAGTGTTCTTTCTGGCCTGCGTGCTGGTTGCCGGCGTGTACGGCGGGCTGAGTGCCAGCCGCAAGATCATCTTCATCCAGGCATTGCCGGCGGCGCTGGCATTGCTGTTGATCGGCCTGGCCTGAACCTGCCGGGCGGGCCGCTTCAGATCGCATCCAGCGGCGAGGTGACGCCCCGGCCGCCTTTGTTGAGCACATGGGTGTAGATCATCGTCGTTGCCACATCGGCATGGCCCAGCAACTCCTGAACGGTGCGGATGTCGTAGCCGGATTGCAGCAAGTGAGTGGCAAAAGAATGACGGAACGTATGCGGCGTCGCCGGTTTGCTCAGCCCGCCGGCCTGTACCGCTTTCTTGACGGCACGCTGCAATGTTTTTTCGTCGATATGGTGGCGCCGCTCGGCATTACTGCGCGGATCAATTGAAAAGCCTGCCGCCGGAAAAACGTACTGCCAAGCCCATTCGGTCGCGGCGTTGGGATATTTGCGATCCAGTGCATCCGGCATATAAACCGCCGCTTTACCTCGGCTTTTATCGTCCTCGAAGAGTTTTCGTCGCCAGCGCAAGTGATCCTGCAAGGGCTGAAGCAGGCTCTGGGGCAGCATGGTTACCCGATCCTTGGCGCCCTTGCCATCGCGCACCACGATTTCAGCCCGCTCGAAATCAACATCCTTGACGCGCAAGCGTACGCACTCCATCAAACGCATGCCGGTGCCGTAAAGCAGGCGAGCCATCAAGCCGTGCAAGCCCTGCATGCGGTCCAGCACGCCACTGACTTCCAGTCGTGTCAAAACAACCGGGAGGCGCTGCGGGCGCTTGGCGCGGACGATGCCATCCAGCCAGGGCAGGTTGATGCCGAGAACCTCGCGATAGAGAAACAGCAGGGCAGAAAGCGCCTGGTTCTGAGTCGAAGCCGCGACGCTACCCTCGACAGCCAGATGAGTCAGGAATGCTTCGATCTCCGTCGCCCCCATTTCCTTTGGGTGACGTTTGTCATGGAACAGGATGAAACGCCGTATCCATTGCAGATATTGTGTTTCAGTCCGAATGCTGTAATGCTTGACGCGGAGCCTGTCTCTGACTTGATCAAGCAATTTCGGAGGCGGTGCAATTTTCGAGACACCAGTCATTTCGCTTTTCTCCAAAGTCAGAAGAATCATGATCCTATCAGCATATTTATTGTTATATACCCCACACCTGCAGGAAGTAGACACCTGCATAGGTGTCTACTGAACGTTGGGCATCAGAAAAATGACTCGTGGTCTGTATATGCAACTCAAACCAGTGTCGCGGTCACAAAAAAGTCTAGTGTTTCAGGTATTGGCGGCTGGCTGGAATGGTGATAACTCTGAGATGGTTGAGGTGGGTACGCTGACAATAGACATTTATCGGCAAGTCGCGACCTTTTCGACCGCAGGTCCTTGGCAACGAGAAATAATTGCGGAGCCCTTTACAGACCGCCCGCTGGCAAATATTACATCTGACGGAATATGGACCCGTTGGCTTCTTGAGCTTGGAGCCAAGGCCCTTGCAGGTTCCAGTACCCTTATGAGGTTTGTCTAATGCTGCCCAACATCCCGCTCCAGCCGACCGCCAAAAAGCTGCGCTTTTTGCCGTCGGCTGAGCTAGCACGTTGGGCGTCTTGATGACCCCCCCCAGTCCTACAGTCGTCTATGAGCGTGATGGCTGCTCAGTAGTAGCTGTCCGCGGCCAGTCAAAGCCATCTCTCGTGTTGACCGTAGAGGTTGCGGAGCAACTATGCCTGTTGCTTAGTCCGGCGTATGACGCTGCATATTCGCTTCCGCCAAGCAAAAAATCCGAGCCAATTCGCCAACTCTGTTCGGTACTACAAGGAGTCCTGGCTAATTTCGGTAGGGGCATGATCGAGTGGGAGGCAGGGCTTCCGCTTGAGCCGGCCCAAAAAGCCGCAGCAATGGAGGTGCTTGCTGCATTTCAGGCACTTGAGTGCTTGCAAGGCAATGGCCCGAGCAATGCATAACACGCCGCCCAACAATCCGCTCCAGCCGACCGTCAAAAAGCTGCGCTTTTTGCCGTCGGCTGAGCTTCCACGTTGGGCCTCATCATGAATGCTGCTTGGGGTTTAGCAATAGCTGTAATTGTTGGTGCAGTTCTAGCGCTCGGTTCGTTTGTTGCCTCGCTCTCAAGTTGGGGGCAATCTGCTGTTCGCTTTTTTCTTCCCCTCTGCTGGGTAGCAGCAACTTCAGCAGCCTTAGTGTTGGTTCTTTCGGTCCTAATCAGCCCTGTGTTTGTGGGCGTTGGTGACTACGTTTTAATGCTTGGCGTTCCTGTTGCCGCTTTCAGTGTCAGCGTTAGCGCCGTTCGTCGCTTCAATCGAAATCGCAATGCCAATTCATAGGCTCATGCGGCCCAACCCGTCAGTCGAAGGGACAGCCCATCGGCTGCGCCGCTGGGTGCCCTCCGCGCTTCGCGCTCCGGCTGCCCCTCACTTTCAACGTTAGCCACAAATGATCGCCATCGAAATCCGCCATAACGGAGAACTGAAAGCCACATGCGGGGCTGAGGTATTTCAACAACTCACCGCAATGTTTTTTGTCACGCGAACTGATACGCCTGTTCCCGAATGCGAAGTTGAATGTATGGGTCTTTGCCCAAGGGATAACGAGACAGAAGAGGTTCTGCGCTGGGTAAAGAAACGGGTTGAGATTGGCGACGAAGTGTCATTCAAGGTTGTACACGTCAAATCAGCCCAAGAACCCTTTGATAGCCAAATCATTCCCAAAACAGGTGGGCAGCGTGGCTAACATCCCGTATATGGACTCCCCCAAAAAGCAAGGAAACTGATCGATAGGTTTGGCTGTATGAAAGCGCATGCAGTCGTATATCCGGCATCGATAGTGGGTTCTATTTGACCCGTGCCGACATGGAATCTGCCCACGGAGCGCCAATCGGTACGAGCGGCAG